>NZ_VWXE01000010.1:0-112379 GCF_011752675.1 Pantoea sp. Acro-807
GTGAATTAAACTTCGTAATGAATTACGTGTTCACTCAGCAAAGACTTGATATTTTTTAAAGCCCGTAGGCTTGTGATATCAATCCTGCGAGTGCCCACACAGATTGTCTGATAAATTGTTAAAGAGCAGTGCCGCGATTTCTCAAGCGGCGCGGGATGCGTATATTACGCTTTCCGCATTTTCAGTCAAGCATTTATTTTTGCTTTTCTGAAGGTTGCTGTAAAAGCCACCTGCTTAACGCGACGCTTCGTAAGCCGTTGTGCCGTGTCAGTGGAGGCGCATTATAGGGAGTTCTTCCGGGCTGACAAGTGCTAATTTTGAATTATTTTCTGAGTGTTGTTTTTTTCAGCGAAACCGCCTCAAACTGCCAGTTTTTCGAGCAGCGGAAAGCCATAACGCTGTAAAACGCCGGATAACTGTACCGCTTCTTCATCCATAGATGTGCAAAACGCGATGTTGCTGTCAGCAGAAGCCGCATCAGGCGCCTCGTGCTCAAGCAGCCAGACGGTACGCCTGGCTATAGCAGCACCGGAATCAACCAGCCGGGTTCCATCCGGCAGAACCTGCTGCAGTTCATCGCGCAGCAGTGGAAAGTGCGTGCAGCCCAGCACGACCGTATCCGGCGGCTCTTTCATACGTAACCAGGGTTGCACTGCCCGGCGAACATCATTCAGTGATACCGGTTCACCATGCAGCTTCGCCTCTGCCAGTTCCACCAGCTCAGCAGACCCCAGCATCTCAATGGTGCACTCCCGGGCAAACTGTTTCACCAGTTCATGGGTATAAGGACGCTTTACCGTTCCCCGCGTTGCCAGCAGCCCGACGACTCCGTTACGTGTCAGGCGAGCCGCCGGTTTAATTGCCGGCACCACGCCGACGACCGGAAACGCAAAGCGTTCGCGCAGTGCAGGTAAAGAGACGGTACTGGCCGAGTTACAGGCAATGATGACTAATGCGAGCGGAAAACGCTGCGTAATGGCCGTAACCACTGCCACTACGCGTTCAACAATGTACGTTTCCGTTTTCTCGCCATAGGGAAACCCTTCATTATCGAAAGCGTAGAGATAGTGCAGGTCCGGCAGCAGCTGCCGGACTTCATCATAGACGGAAAGCCCACCTACGCCGGAATCAAACACCAGCACGGTGGGACGGAGATCAGAAGCTGTAGCTGGCGCTAAGGTAGTATTCTCGTCCAGGGGTGCGATAGCCATAAACCGTCTCATAATCCTTATCCAACAGATTGGCAATTTTACCACGAACTGTCAGATGAGACGTGACCGGATACGCAGCTGAGAAATCAACCAGGCTATAACCCGGCATGCGACGCTGTGTTGCTGCGTACTGGTTGGTATTGTTGTTGTAGCTTTTACCAAAATATTGCCAGGCGAGATCAAAGTCGATATCCAGTGCGGTCCAGTCCAGCTGATACTTATATTGCTGGCGGGAACGGTGTGCCAGCACCTCATTATCGTCATCGCGGCGCGGATCGATATATTGCAGCGTGATACGGTGGGTAAAAATACCGGTATCTGCACTGCCGCTCCACTCCACGCCTTTAATCGTCGCTGACTGTACGTTGTAGTAGGTGCCAGTAAAGTTTTCGTCAGCTCTGTAGTCGATCAGGTTATTGATTTTATTCTGGTAAAGGTAGAGGTGCCATTCGACCGGACCGCTGAGTCCTTCGAGACCGGTTTCAATCTGATGTGACCTCTCAGCCCGGAGATCGGGATTGGATGCAATAAACAGACGGCTCTGCCCATACATCTGCCCCAGTGTAGGTGCCTGGAAAGCGGTGCCATACGAAAAGATGAGGCGATAATCGGGCATAAACGCCCATCCCGCCGCTGCCTGCCACGTGCCGTTCCAGCCAAACTGGTTGTTATCGTCACCGCGCAGCGCACCTTCCAGCGTAAGCGTATTGAACTGCTGCTGCGTAGTCAGATAGTAACCGGTGCTGTTACGCGTGTAGTTGTCAGCGCTGAACCGATCGCTGGACGCCAGTTTCTGCTGCTGCCAGTCGATGCCGGCGCTGAGTGTGCCATGCGCCATGGCAACACTGTTACCCCACTGCAGATTGCGCTGGCTCATATCATCCAGCGACATGCCCGGACGATAGAGGCCGAGCGTACTGGCATAGTTGTAATCTTTATAGCGCTGGTAGCTGTAGCTCAGTTCCGAAGAGTAGCGCTCTTCACTGAACTTCATACCGCCTTCATAGGTATGATTATAGATCTGCCGTTTATCACTGCCGTCCTGATAGCCTGCATCATACGCACTATTATTGCCGTAGCCGTAGCCGCGAAAGAAGGCGGATAAACTGTCGCTGAAACGGTGATTCACACCGGCCCAGAATGTTTTACTGCGAAAGCCGTCCCGATCGCCATCCACTGCGTACGCCGACTGCGGCTGGATGTTATAGCCGCGCGTCGACTGAAAGGCCCCCGCTACGGTTACCAGCGTATCCTCGCCCACCTTGTGTCGCAGCGCCGCATCATACTCCTGATAGCGATTCGACCCGAGGCCCGCCGTTATCTGCCCGCCTGGCTCGCTGTTCTCAGTAATGATGTTCACCACGCCGCCAATGGCATCGGCGCCGTAAACGGCGGAGCGTGGTCCGCGGATCAGCTCAATACGCTGAATCAACGCCAGCGGAATCTGGCTAAAGTCAGCGATGCCGGTGATCCCCGACTTCGCCAGCGGGATCCCATCAATCAGCACCAGCGTATGACGCGCTTCCGCACCGCGAATATAGATGTAACTGGTCTGGCCCGGACCACCGTTTTGCGCAATATCCACGCCCGGCAGGCGCCGCATGACATCAGTCAGCGATTTTGCCTGCCAGCGATCGATATCTTCCCGCGTGATCACCTCACCCGGTGCCAGCACGCTGCTGACCGGCTGCTGAAAGCGGTTAGCGGTGACAAGTTGCGTATTATCATTTTTCCGGGCATAGCCAGAGGGCGCCCAGAGCGACAGCGCTGTTGCACTCAGGGCGAACAGCGAAGCAGAGGTTATTTTCATTGTTATAGCATCCAAAGGATCGAGCCGGATGCCGCAGGCCTGAGATCGATAGCACGCGATGATCTCAGCGTTTGCGACGATACACCGGCAGGTCTTCGGGCTGAGAACCATAAATGGTGAAGACTTCCCATCCGTCAGGACAGTGTCTGCCTGGGCGATCACCACGACATTCTTTTACCGCTGCGCGTCAGCTCCAGATTTGCACTGGATTCCCTTTTAACTCAATGAGGCCGGCGGCCGCAGTCTACGGTTAAGCCCGCCGCCGATCCACCCCTCCCGCTTTCTGACGTTCGGTTGGGCTGGACATCAGCAGTTGAATGCCTACAATCGCCCGGCAAGCAGGCTTATTACCAGGATTGAAGATGACACCCGAACAGCTTCCGATTGACCAGTATGACGCGCAACTCGCTGAAAAAGTCAGCCGTTTACAGACGATGATGACCCCTTTCACCGCGCCTGACGTGGAGGTGTTCCGATCGCCGGTCAGTCACTACCGTATGCGCGCAGAGTTTCGCATCTGGCACGACGGTGACGACCTCTATCACATCATCTTCGACCAGACGACCAAACAGCGCATTCGCGTGGACAGCTTTCCGGCCGCCAGCGAGCTGATTAATCAGATGATGCCCAGGCTGATGGCAGCGATACGTGATAATCAGGTGCTGCGCTTTAAGCTGTTCCAGATCGATTATCTCTCCACGCTGAGCAACCAGATTGTGATCTCCCTGCTTTATCATCGCAAACTGGAAGAAGAGTGGCATGCCGCCGCCAGCACGCTGCGTGACCAGCTGCGCGCTGAAGGATTTGATGTGCAGCTGATTGGACGCGCGACCAAAACCAAAATCTGTCTGGATCGCGACTACGTGGATGAGCGTCTGCCGGTGGCGGGCAAAGAGCTGATTTACCGCCAGGTGGAAAACAGCTTTACCCAGCCTAATGCCGCCATGAACATTCAGATGCTGGAGTGGGCGCTGGATGTTACGCAGCAGTCGCGTGGCGACCTGCTGGAGCTTTACTGCGGTAACGGTAACTTTTCGCTGGCGCTGGCGCGCAATTTCCGCCGCGTACTGGCCACAGAGATAGCCAAGCCCTCGGTGGCGTCGGCTCAGTACAATATCGCTGTGAATCAGATCGATAACGTACAGATTATTCGTATGGCAGCGGAAGAGTTTACCCAGGCCATGAACGGCGTGCGCAGCTTTAACCGGCTGGAAGGCATCGATCTCAGCAGCTATCAGTGCGAGACCATTTTTGTCGATCCGCCACGCAGCGGGCTGGATGATGAAACGGTAAAAATGGTGCAGGCGTATCCGCGTATTCTGTATATCTCCTGTAACCCGCAGACTCTGTGCGACAATCTGGCCGCGCTGTCAGGCACGCATCAGATTGAGCGACTGGCGCTGTTCGATCAGTTCCCGTACACCCACCATATGGAATGCGGCGTATTGCTGACGCGCAAAGCATAAAAAAACGGGAACCCGCAGGTTCCCGTTTTTTTTACTGCCGGCTTCTGGCGCGGCGGAAGCGCGTGCCAATCCAGAACACCAGTCCCGTCATCAGAATGACAGGAATGAAGTTCGAGCCAATATCCGGATATTCTGCGCGCACCATGGCGCTATAAACCAGAATGCCCAGCAGAAAAAATGCCGCGGCCAGTGACGGCATGCCGTCCGGCATATTGCGATTGAGATAACGCTGGTGCAGGCACCATGCTGACAGCCCAAGCGCTATCAGCGGAAAAATGGAAAACGGCACAAAGCTACTGAACAGCGCCGAAAAGGAGCCGTTGATTGCTAAACCAGTGATAAAAGAGAGTAATAACGTTCCTTTATCACGAGGATGCTGCTCAATCATTTCATTATCCTTATCACGTTATTTTTCAGGGATTTCCAGGGTCACGGCCAGCCGCTCTTGTTCCCGGCGATACCAGTAGTAGGCGCCTTTGGCGATCATACGCAGCTGCAGTACCAGCCGCTCTTCCAGCTTACGCCGCTGGTCAGAGTCGACATCCAGCGCTTCAGCGCCGGCGCTAAAAACAATGGTCACCATCGCCTCAGCCTGCGCTTCGGTAAAGCTGCGCGGCATACGGCTTTCCAGCTCAAGGTAGTCAGCCAGTTCGGCGATAAAATGCTGGATCTCACGTGCAACAGCAGCGCGGAAGGCGGCTGACGTGCCGGAACGTTCGCGCAGCAGAAGCCGAAACGCATTCGGGTTGTTGCCGATGAACTCCATAAAGGTTGCCACCGACGTTTTAATGATGCTGCCGCCTTTCGCGATACGCTGGCGCGCCTGGCGCATCAGCTGGCGCAGCATCAGCCCGCTCTCATCAACCATGGTCAGTCCAAGCTCATCCACATCGCGAAAGTGACGATAAAATGAGGTTGGGGCAATGCCGGCTTCACGTGCCACTTCGCGTAAACTCAGGCTGGCAAAACTCCTTTCTGCACTAAGCTGACTGAATGCAGCTTCAATCAGCGAACGTCTTGTACGTTCTTTTTGTTGCGCCCGAACGCCCATTTTTGCGGCCTTGTGAGTAATCAGGCGCTCACTATAACAAACTTTTCAGCGTACAGCCGGGCAAACTTTGTCACCGCCTGTTAACCTCACTGAATGTCAAACTTCTGCATTTTTCACTGTTAGAATTCAGATGTGCGCGGCGAGATGTTAGAATCTCGTTGTAAAAATGTATAGAAGAATAGGACGTACTGGTATGCAAAAGTCTTACGATTACGATGCCATTGTAATTGGCTCCGGTCCGGGCGGCGAAGGTGCGGCGATGGGGCTGGTCAAGCAGGGAGCGCGCATCGCAGTGATCGAACGCTACCACAACATTGGCGGCGGTTGTACACACTGGGGAACCATCCCTTCCAAAGCGCTGCGTCATGCCGTCAGCCGCATCATTGAATTCAATCAGAACCCGCTCTACAGCGATCATACCCGTCTTCTCCGCTCCTCGTTCGCTGACATCCTTAACCACACCGAAAATGTTATCAGTCAGCAGACTGCCATGCGCCAGGGCTTTTATGAGCGTAACCGCTGTGAACTCTATCAGGGCGACGCGCATTTTGTTGATGCCAACACGATAGAGGTGGAGCAGCCTGATGGCACCCGCGAGCAGCTGACAGCAGAAAAATTTGTCATTGCCTGCGGCTCACGTCCCTATCACCCGGCTGACGTCGACTTTACACACCCGCGCATCTACGATTCCGACTCTATTCTGAACCTGCATCATGAACCGGGTCATGTGATCATCTATGGTGCCGGCGTGATTGGCTGCGAATACGCCTCTATCTTCCGCGGCCTCAACGTCAAGGTCGATCTCATCAACACCCGCGATCGTCTGCTGGCGTTTCTCGATCAAGAGATGTCCGATTCTCTCTCTTACCACTTCTGGAACAGCGGCGTAGTGATCCGTCATAACGAAGAGTTTGAGAAGATTGAAGGCGTCAGCGATGGCGTGATCATGCACCTGAAGTCCGGCAAAAAAGTCAAAGCGGATTGTCTGCTGTATGCGAACGGCCGCACCGGGAATACCGACTCGCTTTCGCTGGAGAACGTGGGTCTGGAAGCGGATGGACGCGGCCTGCTCAAAGTCAACAGTATGTATCAGACCGCGCAGCCACATATTTATGCCGTGGGTGATGTGATTGGCTATCCAAGCCTGGCTTCCGCCGCCTACGATCAGGGGCGTATTGCTGCTCAGGCGATCATCAAAGGTGAAGCGAGTGCGCATCTGATCGAAGATATTCCGACCGGTATCTACACCATTCCTGAAATCAGCTCGGTAGGAAAAACAGAGCAGCAGCTGACCGCGATGAAAGTGCCTTATGAAGTAGGCCGTGCGCAGTTTAAGCATCTGGCACGCGCGCAGATTGTTGGCATGCACGTCGGCAGCCTGAAAATTCTGTTTCACCGCGAGACAAAAGAGATTCTGGGGATCCACTGCTTTGGTGAGCGCGCGGCGGAGATTATTCACATCGGGCAGGCCATTATGGAGCAGAAAAACGGCGGTAACACGATTGAGTACTTCGTGAATACCACCTTTAACTACCCCACCATGGCTGAAGCCTATCGTGTAGCCGCGCTGAACGGATTAAACCGCCTGTTTTAACGCGGCGTCAAAATGGCCCTGCATATGGGTTTTGATTGCTTCTGCCAGCTGCTCATAGCGGCTGCGCAGAGGCGAACCTGGCCGGTAAACCAGCGCGATAGTGCGCTGCGGTACCGGTTTATAACAGGGCAGATAGCAGACACCATCGCGCACGCGCTCTTTAGGCACCGCCAGTGAAGGCAGTAGCGTAATGCCGCTGCCGGCCGCCACCATATTACGCAGCGTTTCCAGGCTGGTGGCGCGAAAATGGGTATCTTCGTCCGCACCCGCCTCAAAGCAGAAGCCCATCGCCTGGTCGCGCAGGCAGTGACCATCTTCCAGCATCAGCAGTTTTTCACCCGCCAGATCGGACATCGGCACGCGATCGCGATCGTGCCACGGGTGATCTTTGTAGATCGCCAGCTTCATGGGCTCATCAAACAGCGGCACTTCAATAAAGGCTTCACTCTCTTTAACCAGCGCCAGAATAGCGCAGTCAAGTTTCCCGCTGTCGAGCTGTGCCAGCAGCTGCTGAGTCTGTGCTTCATGCAGATACATCTCCAGCTTCGGGAAAGTCTGATGCAGCATAGGAATAATATTGGGCAGCAGATAGGGGCCGGTCGTGGGGATCAGTCCGATATGCAGCGGTCCGGACATCGCTTCACCCTGCTGGCTGGCCATCTCTTTCAGCACCTTAACCTCACGCAGTACGGTTCGCGCCTGATCAACCAGCAGTAATCCTGCCTGGGTGAACAGCACTTTACGGCTGGTACGTTCCAGCAGCATGACGCCCAGTTCATCTTCCAGCTTGCGGATCTGTCCGCTCAGAGTCGGCTGACTGACATGACAGGCATCAGCAGCGCGACGGAAATGGCGGTGTTCCGCAAGTGAAACCAGATACTCGAGATCGCGAATGTTCATTAATATCCTCCAAACCACGATAGCCCGTGGCGATAGATAGAATAGCAACGAACGATTGGCCCTATCAAGCTGTGCACGGGAATAATAGCGCTCACTGATTTAAGCCCATGCATTTGTAGAGAAATTTATTTATTTGCTGAACATGTGCCGGGGCTGAACGCTTTTACAAAAAACGCTTTTTACGCAGCAAATCTGTTTTGCTGAACCCAATCACTGTGCTGGCGGGGAGTGCCGGTACGCTGATGATGTGCCTATAAAAATATGCAATTCCGAAGCCAGAGGTTGGCGGGCTTTTTATAAAGCCCGCTTTTTTTATGGCGTATCAAACCGGCCAGCGTCCGGGAGCGGCTATTGCAGACGCGCCTGTGCTTCGCGAATCGCCTGGGCTACCTGCTGCGGCGCAACACCACCGCGCGCGTTACGCTTGTCGAGGCAGGACTGCAGCGAAAGCACCGGATAGACATCCTCTTCGATGACGTCACTGAACTGCTTCAGCTGAGCCAGACTCAGCGCTTCCAGCGCCACACCCTGCTGGATAGCCGCGACGACCGCTTCTCCCACAATATGATGCGCCTCGCGGAACGGCACGCCTTTCGCGACCAGATAGTCTGCCAGCTCAGTGGCATTGGCGTAGCCCTGTTCAGCCGCTTCCTGACAACGCGGACGTTTAACCTGAATACCATCCAGAACCAGCACTGACATATGCAGACAGTCGAGCCAGGTATCCAGCGCGTCAAACAGCCCTTCTTTATCTTCCTGCATATCTTTGTTGTAGGCCAGCGGCAGGCCTTTCAGCGTCATCATCATGCCGGTCAGTGCGCCCTGGACACGGCCGCATTTACCGCGAATCAGCTCCAGCGCATCCGGATTTTTCTTCTGCGGCATCAGCGATGAACCTGAGGTGACTTTATCAGACAGCTCGACGAAGCCCGCCTCGCCCGTGTTAAAGAAAATCAGGTCTTCTGCAAAGCGCGACAGATGCACCATGCCAATTGACGCGTCGGAGAGCAGCTCCAGCACGTGATCGCGATCGGATACGGTATCCAGGCTGTTACGCGTTGCCGAAGCAAAACCGAGCCAGCCTGCCAGCTGCTCGCGGTCAATCTCATAAGCGGTACCGGCCAGCGCACCACAGCCCAGCGGGCTGACATCCAGCCGCTTCAGCGTATCCTGCAGACGGCTCTCATCGCGCGCCAGCATTTCGGTATACGCCAGACACCAGTGGGCGAATGTAACCGGCTGCGCGCGCTGCAGATGCGTATAGCCCGGCATGACGGCATCCTGATTCGCTTCTGCCGTCGCCACCAGCGCGCTCTGCAGCTGACGCGTCGCGTCCAGCAGCAGGGCAACCTGCTCTTTGCACCAGAGCTTCAGATCGGTGGCAACCTGATCGTTACGGCTGCGTCCGGTATGCAGCTTTTTACCCAGCGCCCCGACCTTATCGATCAGCTTGCCCTCGACCCAACTGTGAATATCTTCTGCATCGCTTTCCAGGATCTGTGACGGATTCGCGCGTACGTCCGCCAGCAGCTCGTTCAGCGCCGCTTCAAGCTGCTGCTGTTCCGTTGAGGTTAAAACGTTCACGGTTACCAGCGCTTTTGACCACGCCACAGAGCCGGTAATGTCCTGCTCCGCCAGGCGGTAATCAAAACGCAGTGAATCATTAAACTGTTTAAACCGCTGGTCTGCTGCCTGCGAGAACCGTCCGCCCCAAAGTGCCATCTGCTTGCTCCTGAAATCGTGTTGAAAAAGGCGGCCTGAGCCGCCCTTATATAACTGCTGCCGCGTGCTTACTTCTTCTGCTCGTTCAGCGCACGAATGCGCGAAGAGAGGGAGAACAGGCGAATAAAGCCGCCCGCGTGACGATGGTCATACACCTCATCTTCACCAAAGGTGGCGAACTCTTCTGAGTAGAGGCTGTTAGCCGATTTCTTCTGAATCGCCGTAGCCTGACCTTTGTAAAGCTGCAGAACCACTTCGCCGTTGACCTCTTCAGCCAGCGATGCCGCCGCCGCCTGAATAGACTGGCGCAGCGGCGCGAACCAGCGACCATCGTAAACCACGTAAGACATCTCCTGGCCCAGCTGCTCACGCCATTTGAAGCTGTCGCGATCCAGAACCAGCTGCTCAACCGCACGCAGCGCATTTACCATGATGGTACCGCCAGGGGTTTCATAGCAGCCGCGTGATTTGATGCCAACCAGACGGTTTTCCACGATATCGATCCGGCCAACGCCATGTTTAGCACCCAGTACGTTCAGTTTTTCCAGGCACTGGAACGGGCTCAGCTGCTCGCCGTTTACGGCAACCACGCAGCCTTTTTCAACGGTCACGGTGACATTTTCCGGCTGGTCCGGCGCTTCAAGCGGATCCACGGTCCATACCCAGCAATCTTTATTCGGTGCATTCCACGGACTTTCCAGCACGCCACCTTCGGTGGAGATATGCCACGCGTTCTCATCGCGGCTGTAGATCTTCTCCAGCGACGCGGTCGTCGGGATATTGCGCTCTTTCAGATAGTCGAGCAGCGCCTCACGCGAACGCAGATCCCACTCACGCCATGGCGCAACAACTTTAAGCTGTGGTGCCAGCGCGGTATAGGTGGTTTCGAAACGCACCTGGTCGTTGCCTTTACCGGTTGCGCCGTGGCACAGCGCGTCAGCACCCACTTTCAGCGCCAGTTCAACCTGCGCTTTAGCAATGATAGGACGCGCCATTGACGTGCCCAGCAGATAGGTGCCTTCATACAGGGCACCGGTCTGCAGCACCGGATAGACGTAATCGCTGATGAACTCTTCACGCAGATCTACTACGTGACATTCAGATGCGCCCGACTGCAGCGCTTTTTTCTCAACGCCTTCCAGGTCGGCCGGGTCCTGACCAATATTGGCGACAAACGCCACAACTTCGCAGCCGCCGTAGTTCTCTTTCAGCCATGGAATGATGGCTGAGGTATCGAGGCCGCCTGAGTAGGCCAGAACGATTTTTTTAATGTTTTGCGTGCTCATGTCTTAATCCTTGATTATGCGAGAATCCGGGTGCCAATCGACACGCCGTTGAAAAGGTCGGGCAGCTGCTCAGCATGGCGCCAGCTGGCGATATCGACCGGACGGCCCAGCGTGCGTGCCGCATCCAGCGCAGCATTGACTTTAACAATCATACCGTCGGTAATAATGCCCTGCGCAATCAGCTGTTCCGCTTTCGCTGCGGTCATTTCAGCGATGCGCTGGCCTTTGCCGTCGAGAATGCCGCTGACGTCAGAGAGCAGCACCAGATCGGCTCCGATAGTGGCTGCCAGCGCCGTCGCTGCCTGATCGGCATTCACATTCATCAGCGCTCCGCCGGCAGTGATGCCAATTGAGCTGATAACCGGCATATAGCCTGCATTCAGCAGCGTATTCAGCAGCGCAGGGTTGCCCGGCGTGGCCTGCCCGACATGCCCCAGCTCTTCATCAAACTGCGCGACGCTGACCAGTCCGGCATCGCCCAGACACAGCCCGACAGCATTAATGCCGTAACGGGTTGCCCACGCCAGCAGCGTTTTATTCGCAGTGCCCGCCAGCGCGCCGGTAATAATGTCGATTTGATCGGCGGGTGTAACGCGCAGGCCATCTTTCTTTTTCACCGGCAGCGCGAGCTTTTTCATCAGTTCGTCGACCAGACAGCCGCCGCCGTGCACAATCACCAGCGGACGCTGATGTTCATTGCGGTACGCCAGCAGCGCATCAAACAGCCGGGCCAGTGCTTCTTCGCTATCCAGCAGTACGCCGCCCAGTTTAATGATCAGTGGATTGCTCATGGTTACGTTATCCGTCCGTTAAATCAGAGAGAGCGTTTCAGGGAAACCGAAACGAATATTCAGACACTGAATCGCCTGTGATGACGCGCCTTTCAGCAGGTTATCTTCTGCCGCGACTACAATCAGATGCTCATCCTGTACGGCAAAACCGATATCGCAGAACGGCAGGCCCACTACCGCTTTCAGCGCCGGTACGCCGTTGTCATAGAGGCGCACCAGCGGCTTGTCGTGATAGGCCGCATAAAACGCATCGGTCACATCCTGCTGCGTAATGCCCGCTTTCAGACGGCAGGTGATGGTTGCGAGAATACCGCGGGGAAAATTACCCAGATGCGGGGTAAAAATAACCGGCGCGCCAAGATGGGCAACTATTTCCGGATGATGACGGTGGTTAAACAGGCCGTAGGGCTGCAGGCTCACTTCGCAAAAGCTGGTCGCGACGCTGGCTTTACGCCCGGCTCCGCTGACGCCGCTGGTGGCATTGATTACCGGCCACTGCGCGTCATTCAGCAGATCCGCTTTGAGCAGCGGCTTCAGCGCCAGCTGCGCTGCGGTGGGATAGCACCCAGGCACGGCCACCAGCTGGGCCTCTTTAATACGTTCGTGATTCCATTCGGCCAGACCATATACCGCGTTATCCAGCCACGCCTGATGCTGATGACTGAAGCCATAATAGCGGGTGTAGAACGCCTCATCGTTGACCCGGAAGGCGCCTGAGAGATCGAAGACCACGCAGCCTGCTTTCAGAAATTCAGGTGCCAGATCGTGGCTGACTTCATGTGCCGTCGCGAGGAACACCACATCGACTTTCTCTGCCCACGCCGCCGGATCGCTCAGCGGCTGCAGCGGCAGATCCACGATACCTTTCAGCTGCGGATGGAGATCGGAGAGCAATTTTCCGGCATCCGGGCTTTGCGCTGAAACCGCTAAAGCGGTTATGTTCATATGCGGATGGCGATTCAGGTAAGTGGCAAGCTCTACGCCAGCATAACCACTGGCACCAACGATCAGCGTATTCAACATCAGGCTGTATACCTTTTTACAGTCAACGTATCGGGTCGCGGCCGTGCCCCGTTGCCCACGATGCCGTTTGCACTTTTTCAGTTCACATGCAGACGACGTTAATGTATTTTTATTCACTATTAGTGCATGAATATTGATACATCCTAACCTAAGGACCGTCAACAGTGAAGTCAAAAATTCCACCTTTTATCGAACTCTACCGCCAGTTGATCGCCTCACCGTCAATCAGCGCAACCGACAGCGCGCTTGACCAGAGCAACGAAAGTTTAATCAATTTGCTGGCGGGCTGGTTCCGCGATCTGGGCTTCAGCGTTGAAGTTCAGCCGGTGCCGGGCACGCGACATAAGTTCAACCTGCTGGCGCGCAGCGGTGAAGGCGCAGGCGGACTGCTGCTGGCGGGTCATACTGACACCGTACCCTTTGATGACGGACGCTGGACACGCGATCCGTTTGTCCTGACTGAACATGACAATAAACTTTACGGGCTGGGCACGGCAGATATGAAAGGCTTCTTCGCCTTTATTCTCGATGCGCTGCGCGATGTTGACGTCACTAAGCTTAAAAAACCGCTCTATGTGCTGGCGACCGCTGACGAAGAGACCACGATGGCAGGTGCCAAATATTTCTCTGAGTCAGCCCGGCTGCGCCCCGACTGCGCCATTATCGGTGAGCCTACCTCGCTCAAACCGGTGCGCGCCCACAAAGGCCACCTTTCACACGCTATCCGCATTGAGGGCCAGTCAGGCCACTCCAGCGATCCGGCGCGCGGCGTGAATGCGATTGAGCTGATGCACGCCTCTATTACAGAACTGATGAAGCTGCGCCATACCCTGAAAGAGCGCTATCACCATGATGGCTTTGCCATTCCTTATCCGACTATGAACTTTGGTCATATTCATGGTGGTGACGCGGCTAACCGCATCTGCGCCTGTTGCGAACTGCATATGGATATCCGGCCGCTGCCGGGCCTGAGCCTGAACGATCTGGATGGCTTGCTGAATGAAGCGCTGGCACCGGTGAGCGCCCGCTGGCCTGGCCGCCTGACCGTAGGCGAACTGCATCCGCCTATTCCGGGTTATGAGTGTCCGGCCGATCATGAACTGGTTACGGTGGTGGAGAAGCTGCTGGGCGTGCCGACGGAAGTGGTCAACTACTGTACCGAAGCGCCTTTTATTCAGCAGATCTGCCCGACGCTGGTGCTGGGACCAGGTTCAATCGAGCAGGCGCATCAGCCGGATGAATTTATCGATACCGCATTTATTAAGCCAACTCACGCCCTGATCACGCAGGTTGTGCAGCATTTTTGTCACTGATAGATAATCTGCGGGGCATTTCACTGTTTAATCAGCAAAATGCCCCGTCATTATCCGGTGTTTGCTGATAAGAATAACTTATCTCTCTCTATCCCCAATAAAACTTATCACTTTTCGCACGTTAGCTGCCTGTTTTCGTCAGTTCAGGCTAATTGACGGAGTTCACAAATCGTGGCTAGATAAAAGATGATGTTATACCCGCTGGTTGGGTCCAGAGGGGTTAAAAGACGATAAGGGTGTCAGGGTCAAATGAACGAACAATATTCCGCAATGCGAAGTAATGTCAGTATGCTCGGCAAACTGCTCGGGGATACGATAAAGGATGCACTGGGAGAGAACATTCTCGATCGGGTGGAAACCATCCGCAAACTCTCTAAGTCATCCCGTGCAGGCAATGACTCTCATCGTCGGGAGCTGCTGTCAACGCTGCAGAACCTGTCAAACGATGAGCTGCTGCCGGTGGCCCGCGCCTTTAGTCAGTTTCTTAACCTTACTAACGTGGCTGAACAGTATCAGACCATTTCACGCAGCGGCGATGGCGCTAACCATCCGGAGCTGCTGAAAAAGACGTTTGAGCGCCTGAAGCAGCATAACGATCTCAGCGAAATGGCTATCCGTCAGGCGATTGAAGAGCTGTCGCTGGAGCTGGTCCTGACCGCACACCCGACTGAAATTACCCGCCGCACCCTGATCCACAAGCTCGGCGAAGTGAACAGCTGCCTGGAGCAGCTCGATCACGCTGATATCACCGATTATGAGCGCAATCAGGTGATGCGCCGTCTGCGCCAGCTGGTAGCGCAGGCGTGGCATACGGATGAGATCCGTAAATATCGCCCTACCCCGGTCGATGAAGCGAAATGGGGCTTCGCTGTCGTGGAAAATAGCCTGTGGGAGGGCGTTCCCGCGTTTCTGCGTGAACTGAATGAGCAGGTTGAAGAGACGTTTGGCATTCAGCTGCCGGTGGATTTTGTGCCGATTAAATTCACGTCGTGGATGGGCGGCGATCGTGACGGCAACCCGAACGTGACCGCACCTATTACCCGCCACGTCATGCAGCTGAGCCGCTGGAAAGCAGCCGACCTCTTCCTGCGCGATGTAGGGGTGCTGATCTCTGAGCTGTCGATGTCGGAGTGCAGCGACGAAGTGCGCGTAATGTGCGGCGATCCGGACGCAATTGAACCTTACCGCATGATCCTGAAACGCATGCGCAGCCAGCTGATGAACACGCAGGCATATCTGGAGCAGCGCCTGAAAGGCGAACGCCTGCCGCGCCCGACCGATCTGCTGGTCTCCAATGAGCAGCTCTGGCAGCCGCTGTTTGCTATTTATCAGTCGCTGCAGCAGTGTGGTATGAGCATTATCGCTAATGGCCAGCTGCTGGACACGCTGCGCCGGGTAAAATGCTTTGGCGTTCCGCTGGTGCGCATCGACATCCGCCAGGAGAGCACCCGTCATACCGAAGCGATTGCGGAAGTTACGCGCTATCTCGGCCTCGGCGACTACGAAAGCTGGTCAGAAGCGGACAAACAGGCGTTTCTGATCCGCGAACTCAATTCAAAACGTCCGCTGCTGCCGCGTCAGTGGGAGCCGGGCGACAACACGCGCGAAGTGCTGGAAACCTGTAAAGTCGCCGCCGAAGCGCCGCAGGGTTCCATCGCGGCCTACGTGATCTCTATGGCGAAAACGCCTTCTGACGTGCTGGCGGTTCATCTGCTGCTGAAAGAGGCGGGCATTCCGTACGCTATGCCAGTCGCGCCACTGTTTGAAACGCTGGATGACCTGAACAACGCCAATGATGTTATGACGCAGCTGCTGAATATCGACTGGTATCGCGGCTTTATCAACGGCAAACAGATGGTAATGATTGGCTATTCCGACTCGGCAAAAGATGCCGGCGTGATGGCGGCCAGCTGGGCACAGTATCAGGCGCAGGACGCGCTGATTAAAACCTGTGAAAAAGCGGGCATTACCCTGACGCTGTTCCACGGTCGCGGCGGCTCCATTGGCCGTGGCGGCGCACCTGCGCACGCCGCACTGCTCTCTCAGCCGCCGGGCAGTCTTAAAGGTGGCCTGCGCGTGACAGAACAGGGCGAAATGATCCGCTTTAAATATGGCTTGCCGGAAGTCACCATCGCCAGCCTCTCGCTCTATACCGGGGCCATTCTGGAAGCGAACCTGATGCCGCCGCCGGAGCCTGAACAGGAGTGGCGGGAGATCATGAACGGCCTTTCTGCGCACTCCTGCGCCATGTATCGCGGCTATGTCCGTGAAAATGCTGACTTTGTTCCCTACTTCCGCTCTGCCACACCGGAGCAGGAGCTGGGCAAACTGCCGCTGGGCTCACGTCCGGCTAAACGTCGTCCGACCGGTGGCGTTGAATCCCTGCGCGCCATTCCGTGGATTTTTGCCTGGACGCAAAACCGTCTGATGCTGCCAGCCTGGCTCGGCGCCGGTGCGGCGCTGCAGAAAGCGATGGATGAAGGTCATCAGGATCAGCTGGAAACGATGTGCCGCGACTGGCCGTTCTTCTCAACCCGCCTCGGGATGCTGGAGATGGTCTTCTCCAAAGCTGACCTGTGGCTGGCAGAGTATTACGATCAGCGCCTGGTTGATAAAGCGCTCTGGCCGCTGGGTAAACAGCTGCGCGACCAGCTGGAAGCGGATATTAAAGCGGTGCTGACCATTGCAAATGATGCGCATCTGATGGCGGATCAGCCGTGGATTGCCGAATCCATTGCGCTGCGCAACGTGTATACCGATCCCCTGAACGTGCTGCAGGCAGAGCTGCTGCTGCGCGCCCGTGCGCAGGAAGTACGCGGTGACGAACCGGACGCGCGGGTTGAGCAGGCGCTGATGGTAACCATCGCCGGCGTGGCCGCCGGCATGCGCAACACCGGTTAGCCGATACAAAAAAGGAGCCTCAGGCTCCTTTTTTATTCTCTCTGCAGCAGTCCGGATTAAAGCAGCTGGGCGAGACGGTTCAGATCCGACTGCAGCGCACCCGCGGTAACATCACGTCCGGCACCGGGTCCGCGGATCACCAGCGGATTATCGCGGTACCAGCGGCTCTCAATGGCAAAGACGTTATCGCACGGCAGCAGCGCTGCCAGCGGATGTTCAGGCCGCACCGCTTCCACGCCGACGCGGGCTTTACCGCTGGCATCAAAGCGCGCCACATAACGCAGCACCAGGCCCAGCTCCTGCGCCGCTTCGTAGCGCTGCAGCATCTGGTTATTCAGCTCGTCTGCGTTTTCAAAAAAGTGATCAACCGATTCCGCCTCACAGTCGACTGGTACCAGCGACTCTACCCGCACCTGATCCGGCTCGATATCGTAGCCCGCCTCACGCGCCAGGATCACCAGCTTGCGCTTCACATCCTGCCCGGAGAGATCGACGCGCGGATCGGGTTCAGTCAGCCCCTGCTGCCACGCCTGATCCACCAGCTCGCTGAAGGGAACGCTGCCGTCAAACTGCAAAAACAGCCACGACAGCGTGCCGGAGAAAATTCCGCTGATGGAGAGTATTGAGTCGCCACTTTCGCGCAGGTCGCGTACCGTGTGGTTAACCGGCAAACCGGCACCGACCGTCGCGTTATAAAGCCAGTGGCGCCCGGTTTTGGCGAAGGCATCGCGGATCTGACGCCAGCTCTGGCTGTCTGATGCGCCAGCCACTTTATTTGCGCTGATCACGTGAAAACCGTGACTGGCAAAATCGAGATACTGCTGCGCCAGCGGCGCGCTGGCGGTTACGTCAAGCACCACCAGGTCATCAAACGGATGCGCGCGCATCCACAGAAACAGCGACTCCTCATCCAGCGCCTGCGCTTCATCGTCGAAAAAAGCCAGCGTGCGGCTGGCATCCAGCCCTTCGTAACTCAGCAGGCTGCGACGACTGTCAGCCACGCCAGCCAGCACAAACTCAAAGCCGGTACGGGCGGAGAGCGTTTCCTGCTCGCGAGCGAACAGCTCCAGCCAGCGCGCGCCGATATTGCCCTTTCCGAACAGCATCAGGCCGATACGTTTTTCTGCGCGAAACAGCGACTGATGCAGTCCCTGAATCAGATGGCGGGTCGGTCCTGTGCGCAGCACCGCGACCAGGCTGATATGCTCTTCTGACTGCCAGACAAACTCAACCGGCTGATCTTTAATCTGCTGCCAGAAACGGTGGCTGTGCAGCGGATTGCGCGTTACGCCAGCTCCCACCAGCGCCACCAGCGCCATGCCATCGCGCAGCTGCAGATGGCCCGGCAGCGCCGCATCCTGCAGCAGCGTAAAGGCACTGTTAACCACTTCTGCGGTATAGCAGAGCTGCAGCAGGCGACGATCGGGATGCAGGCCGCTTGCCAGCGGACGCAGCTGGGCGCGCTTCAGCAGCTGATCGATCTCTTTTTGCTGCGTAGCAAAATCGTGACCTTCAGCAAGCTGGATCTCCACCAGACAGACATCGTCGTGACTGGTGACAATACGCGCGCCGGTGCCGGAGGCCAGCACGCGCTCAATACGGGTTGAACCCTGCTCAGGCTGATAGCTGCAGCGCAGCTGTAAATCGATATCGCTGCTGGAGACCGGCTGCAGCGTACGGGTATGGAGTACCGGCGCCGCCAGTCGCGCCAGCTCGCTGGCTTCATCCAGCCGCAGCAGCGGCAGCAGGCAGGCATCGGAAACTTTGCGTGGATCGGCGCTATAGACGCCAGCCACATCGCTCCAGATGGTCACGCGCCCCGCACCCGCGAGCGCCCCGATCTGGGTAGCGGAATAGTCAGAACCGTTGCGCCCCAGCAGCACGGTTTCACCTGCCTCATTACGACTGATAAAACCGGTGACGACCAGACGCTTATGCGGATGCTGCGCCAGCAGCGCCTGCAGCAGCGGCCAGGATTTTCCCTCATCCACCTGCGGCTGAGCCGCGCGCTCCGCCCGCAGAAAATCACGTGCGTCCAGCCAGGCGGCGTCAACATCGCGCTGACTCAGTACCGCAGCCATCAGCCGCGCCGACCAGATTTCGCCATGCCCGACCACTTCTGCATATACCGCTTCAGTTATCGCGCCATCCAGTAGCGCCGCCAGGCGCTCCAGATCGCGGATAAAAAGGGTAGTCAGCCGGTCGGCCGCCTCCGCTGGCAGCAGCGCAGCAATCAGCTCGCTGTGGTAGCGGCGAAGCGTCTGCTGCACCTGGTGCGCCGAGAGGCGATCGCTCTGGCTCAGCTTCAGCCAGCCGATCAGCTGATTCGTGGTGCTGCCTGCGGCAGAGACCACCATGAGATCGCCTGGCTGACTGTAATCAGCCATAATGGCCGCTACGCGCTGGTAGCAGCTGGCATCCGCCAGGCTGCTGCCACCAAATTTATGCAGCTGCTTCGTCGGCGTTCCCGCGCCTGCTGTACTGGTCATGATTACTCCCCGGCTGCGATTCGGAAGGCGTTATCCAAATCGGCAATTAAATCTTCGTGATCTTCAATGCCGACGGAGACCCGCAGCAGTGTTTCAGAGATGCCGGCGGCTGCGCGTGCTTCCGCAGACATGCCGGCATGTGTCATGGTGGCCGTATGTGAAATCAGGCTTTCTACTCCGCCCAGCGACTCCGCCAGCGTAAACAGCTGCAGCGCTTTCAGAAAACGACGCAGCCGCGCTTCATCTGCATCCAGCTCAAAGCTTAACATGGCGCCAAAGCCGCGTTGCTGACGTCGCGCATATTCATGACCGGCATTTTCCGGCAGAGAAGGATGATACAGCTTCTTCACCAGCGGCTGCTGCTTCAGATAGTCCACTATCGCCAGCGCGTTGCGCTGGGCCGCTGCCATGCGGGGTGCCAGCGTCCGCAGACCGCGCAGCAGCAGATAGCTGTCAAACGCCGCGCCGGTCACGCCGATGTTATTGGCCCACCAGGCAAGCTCGGTGGCAACGGCCGGATCTTTTGCAATCACCGTCCCGGCCACCACGTCAGAGTGGCCGTTGAGATATTTTGTACAGGAGTGGATCACCAGGTCGGCCCCGAGGGCGAGCGGATTTTGCAGCGCCGGGCTCAGGAAGGTGTTATCCACCACGCTGACGGCACCCGCCGCGCGCGCCGCCTGACAGATTGCCGCAATATCCACTACGCGCAGCAGAGGATTGCTCGGGCTTTCCACCAGCACCAGTTTTGGCTTTTCGGCCAGCGCTGCGGCCAGCGCTGCGCTGTCACCCTGGTCGACAAACTTCACACGGTAAGCACCGCGCTTGCTGAGGCTGTCAAACAGGCGGTAGCTGCCGCCATAGCAGTCGTGGGGTGCGATCAGCAGATCGCCGGGCTTCAGGAATACAGTGGTCACCAGGTGAATCGCAGACATGCCGGTATTTGTCAGTACGGCACCCGCCCCGCCCTCCAGCTCGGCCAGCGCGCGCTGCACCACATCGCGCGTCGGATTGCCACGGCGCGAATAGTCGTGGGCGCGCGGCTCATTAAAGTCGAGAAAATTATAGGTGCTGGAGAGATGGATCGGCGGGACTACGCAGCCATACTGCTCGTCATCATTCAAACCGCTGCGTACTGCGATGGTTGCCTGTTTGCGCGTCATGGGCTCTGCTGTTCCTGAAGAGGGGTAAAGTGCCCACAGGATAACATTCCGCTAACAGACGTCAATACATCTGGACATCTAAATGTCTTTGCGTATAGATTGAGCGCAGAGCGAATAACCGCTAAAATTATAGGTTATTGCCTGCTGAGCAGCGCATGCGCTTCATTAACGCGGCGCTGAAGCACAAAATCCACGGCGCAGGCGGTCAGGCACGCAAAAATCGGGCATAATCCACGGATCATCCCCTATAACACTTTTATTAATTAAGGTAACTCATGGCTGAATGGAACGGCGAATATATCAGCCCGTACGCTGAGCACGGTAAAAAAAGCGAGCAGGTTAAAAAAATAACGGTTTCTATCCCGCTGAAAGTGCTTAAAATTTTAACCGATGAGCGTACACGTCGTCAGGTGAACAATCTGCGTCACGCCACGAACAGTGAGCTGCTGTGTGAAGCTTTTTTGCACGCGTTTACCGGTCAGCCTCTGCCCGACGACGTTGACCTGCGCAAAGAGCGCAGCGATGAGATCCCGGAAGAAGCGAAGCAGATTATGCGCGAGATGGGCATCGACCCGGATAGCTGGGAATATTAAATTCTGGTATAAAAAAACCCAGCCGAGGCTGGGTTTTCTTTTGCATCCGGGATAACCCGGCGGCAAACAAATCTTATTTTTTGCTGCCCGGAATGCTGAAACGCTTGTTGAAGCGATCAACGCGGCCGCCGGTGTCAACAACACGCTGCTTACCAGTGTAGAACGGGTGGCATTTGCCGCACACGTCCAGGTTCAGGTCGTGGTTCATGGTAGAACGGGTGTTGATCACGTTACCGCAAGAGCAAGTGATGGTCACTGCTTCGTACTTCGGGTGAATACCTTGTTTCATGGGAAAACCTCATAAAAGGCCGTGTCGCTCTCCATGCCAGGCGAACCTGCACAGCACCACACGCGGTTGAACATTATATGTATCTCTGACGAGCTATCTCACCAGAGGCGGCATAGTATACAGAATTTAACCGCCCGAGGCAAACATTGCTCAGCCATACACGCTTGCGGCCCCAGCGTGTACACTACCGTCCCTGATTACAGAACTGGATAGAGATCGCAATGTCCGTCGTAAAGGTTGCCCTGCCCGTCCCGCTACCGCGCCTGTTTGATTATCTGCTCCCTGCTGACGCTGCGCAGCCGGCAACCGGCAGTCGCGTCAGCGTGCCTTTTGGCAACCGTAAGCTGACTGGCATTGTGACCGGCGTGACCGAAAGCAGCGATCTGCCGCTGAAGCAGCTGAAACCGATAGAAGCCGTGCTGGATGACAGCAGTCTGTTTTCGCCCGCGCTGTGGCGCATCCTCAACTGGGCGGCCGGTTACTATCATTCACCCGTCGGGGAAGTGCTGAGTCATGCGTTACCGGTTCTGCTCCGCCAGGGGAAACCGGCACAGGAAGCGCCGCTGTGGCAGTGGGCGATCACGGAGGCCGGACGGGAAGTGGCGCCGGAAAGTCTGAAGCGTGCACCAAAGCAGCAGCAGGCGCTGGCCGCGCTGCGTCAGCAACCGCTCTATCGTCATCAGGTAAACGAACAGAGCTTTAACGACGCCGCTCTGCAGGCGCTCAGAGCCAAAGGGCTGTGCGAGCTGCGCGAGCATGCGCCATCTGCCGCGGACTGGCGGACGCATTTTGCCATTAAAGGCGAGCGTCTGCGGCTCAATACCGATCAGGCCATGGCCGTCGGGGCTATCCGGGCGGAAGACGATCGCTACGTTCCGTGGCTGCTGGCCGGGATCACCGGCTCCGGTAAAACTGAGGTCTATCTCACTATCCTGGAAAACATTCTGTCACGCGGCATGCAGGCACTGGTGCTGGTGCCGGAGATTGGCCTCACGCCGCAGACCATTGCGCGCTTCCGGGAACGTTTTGATGCCCCGATTGATGTGCTGCACTCTGCGCTGAATGACAGCGAAAGGCTGGCGGTCTGGCTGCGCGCCCGGCGCGGCGAAAGCGCGATTATTATTGGTACGCGCTCTGCGCTGTTCACCCCGCTGGCGCGGCCTGGCGTAATCATTATCGATGAAGAGCATGACAGCTCCTATAAACAGCAGGAGGGCTGGCGTTATCAGGCCCGCGATCTGGCGGTGTTTCGTGCACATGAAGAGAACATCCCGATTGTCATGGGTTCGGCCACGCCCGCGCTGGAGACGCTGCATAACGTGCGCGTCGGCAAATACCGGCAGCTTAATCTCACCCAGCGCGCCGGTAATGCAAAGCCCGCTTTGCAGCAGCTGATCGATCTGAAAGGACAGCCGCTTAAGGGTGGTCTGGCGCCGGCGCTGCTCAGTAAAATGCGCCAGCACCTGCAGGCGGATAATCAGGTGCTGCTGTTTCTGAACCGACGCGGCTTTTCACCGGCGCTGATGTGCCACGACTGCGGCTGGCTGGCGGAATGCCAGCGCTGCGACAGCTACTACACGCTGCACCAGCATCACCGCCAGCTGCGCTGCCACCATTGCGACAGCCAGCGTCCGCTGCCGCTGCAGTGTCCCGGCTGCGGTTCAACCCATCTGATACCGGTTGGCGTAGGCACAGAACAGCTGGAGCAGCAGCTGGGCACGCTGTTTCCGGACGTGCCGGTTTCGCGCATCGATCGTGATACTACCAGCCGTAAAGGTGCGCTGGAGCAGCATCTGGCGGATGTGCATCGCGGCGGCGCGCGTATTCTGGTGGGCACGCAGATGCTGGCAAAAGGCCATCATTTTCCTGATGTTACGCTGGTGTCGCTGCTGGACGTTGACGGCGCGCTCTTCTCGGCTGATTTTCGTGCCGCAGAACGTTTCGCGCAGCTCTATACCCAGGTTGCAGGTCGCGCCGGACGCGCCGGCAAACAAGGTGAAGTACTGCTGCAGACGCACCATCCGGAGCATCCGTTGCTGCAGACGCTGCTGCATCGCGGCTACTTCGCCTTTGCTGACCAGGCGCTGCTTGAACGCCAGTCGGTGCAGCTGCCGCCCTGGACCAGCCACGCGCTATTTCGTGCCGAAGATATGGATAATCAGCAGGCTGCCGCTTTTCTCGTCCAGCTGCGTAATCTGCTGGAGGCGAGCCCGCTGAAAGATGAAGCCACCTGGCTGATGGGCCCGGTGCCGGCGCTGGCGCCAAAACGCAGCGGTCGGTGGCGCTGGCAGCTGCTGCTGCAGCATCCGTCACGCAAACGCCTGCAGCAGTTATTAAGCAGTTCGCTGCCGCTGCTGAGCACATTGCCCGCTGCACGCAAAGTAAAATGGACGCTGGATATCGATCCCGGCGAGAGCTGATGGCATCCGCATCTGCGAGCCAGATCGAAAAAAGTCGAACAAGTCACAGTTTTTATGCAAATTAAGTAACAGCCCTGCCCGCCAATGCGTTATCAATAGGATCACCCGGCCAGGACCGGCCCTTGCAGACAAACTGTACGCTGTATCACGCCAGGAGTAACACGTTGGACCCGAAGCAAACTTCATCTGCTGCCACGATGAAAGATGTGGCTGAGCACGCAGGCGTCTCTACGGCGACCGTTTCCCGGGCGCTGATGAATCCGGAGAAAGTGTCAGCCGCAACCCGGCAAAAAGTCGAGCAGGCGGTCATTGCGACAGGCTATGCATCGCATGGCCTGTCGCGCAATGCCAGACGCAATGAAACCCGGACTATCCTGGTGATTGTGCCCGATATCTGCGATCCCTTTTTTAGCGAAATTATCCGCGGCATTGAGGTCACCGCCGCGCAGCAGGGGTACCTGGTGCTGATTGGCGACTGCGCGCATCAGGATCATCAGGAAAAAACCTTTCTTGATCTGATGCTGACGCGACAGATTGACGGCATGGTGCTGCTGGGTTCACAGCTGCCGTTTGACGCCGATCCTGAAGCGCTGCGCAGCCTGCCGCCCATGGTTATGGGAAATGAATTCGCGCCGGAGATGGCGCTGCCCACCGTGCACATTGACAACCTGACCGCGGCGTTTGAAGCCGTTAACCATTTGCTGCAGCTCGGGCATCGTCGTATCGCCTGTATTACCGGGCCTGAAGCGGTTCCGCTCAGCCAGTATCGGCTGCAGGGTTATATTCAGGCGCTGCGCCGCAGCAGCATCCCCGTTGAACCGATGTTTATCGTACGCGGTGATTTCTCGTTTGAAGCCGGTGCCCGCGCCCTGAAACAGCTGATGAGTCTGCCGCAGCCCCCGGAAGCGCTATTCTGTCACAGCGATCTGATGGCGCTGGGCGCCATGAATCAGGCGCGCAAACTGGGGATGCGCATTCCGCAGGATCTCTCCATCGTTGGCTTTGATGATATTGAGCTGGCGCGCTATTACGAACCGCCCCTGACTACCGTGGCGCAGCCGCGCTTTGATATTGGCCGCGAAGCGATGCTGCTGCTGCTGGATGAGCTGCAGGGCAAGCGGGTAAATAATGGTTCGCGCCTGCTGGATGCAGAACTGCGCGTGCGCGGCAGTACAGCACCGGCTAAAAAGCGTTAGGTCACACGTGCCGCACTGCACATTTTCAGCAGATTCTGAAGGCAGACTCTGCTGGTCAAAGTTCGCACCCTTGAGTAACATGGCGCATTCATTGCCGGGCGGTTTACACCTCATTTATACCCGTCATTTTTCAAGCTGTAGCCAGGCTGGCTGCAACTCACACTGTTCAGGGTCTACGCCCGCAGGCATTTTGAAGGTATCAGGACGAAAGTGGCACAGAGAGATTATGTAGGCCGCGGGCGTTCAACAGGGACGCGTCGCAAAAAACCCGCCGGTCGCAGCAGCAGCAAAAAAAGCAAAGGCGGATCGGGTATATCGAAACTGATGGTAGTGCTCGCTGCCGCAGTACTGGTCACTTTTGCCGGTGGTTTATGGTTCATCGCGCACCATAAAAAAGAAGAGACGCCGGTTATCCCGAATCATAAAGTTAGTGGTAATGGCCTGCCGCCCAAGCCGGAAGAGCGCTGGAAATACATCAAAGAGCTGGAAAACCGGCAAATTACGGTTCCCTCACCGACTGAGCCTTCAGCCGGCGGCGAAGTGCAGTCGCAGACGCAGCTGACCGATGAACAGCGCCAGCTGCTGGAGCAGATGCAGGCGGATATGCGCCAGCAGCCTACGCAGCTGAACGAAGTGCCGTGGAACGAGCAGACGCCGGCTCAGCGTCAGCAGACATTACAGCGTCAGCAGGTACAGCAGCAGCAACGTCAGCAGCAGATACAGGCACAGCAGCAGCAGTTGCTGCAGCAGCAGACTCAGCAACGACAACAGCAGCAACAGCAACGTCAGCAGCAGATACAGGCACAGCAGCAGCGTCAGCAGCAGTTGCAGGCTCAGCAGCGCCAGCAGCAGCAGCAGGCTGAACGACCGGCACCGGTACAGCAGGCAAAGCCAGAAACCACCAAAGTGAAGCCGGAAGAGAAAGCCTCCACACAGCGCTGGATGGTGCAGTGTGGCTCCTTTAAAGGCAGCGATCAGGCGGAATCTGTGCGCGCCGGTCTCGCTTTTGAAGGTTTTGAAAGCCGTATCACGACCGGCGGCGGCTGGAATCGCGTGGTGATTGGTCCGTTTAAAGATCGGAGTAAAGCTGACAGTACCGTGAAGCGGCTGCACAGTTCCGGTCACGGCAGCTGTATTCCGCTCGCCCTGCCCTGATAGCCTGAGCCCTGCTCCCGGCCTCACTCTACCGCCGGGAGCAGGCGTAGCCGAATTAAGACAAACCCCATCGCCCTGAGGGGTTGAAACCTTCTTAACCCACCCCATATCTGTTTGCATGATACGCCGCGCCGGGTGCGCGGTGTCTTTTTTCAACTGCAACAAGGGGTCTGCCCGTGACAACAATAGTAAGTGTACGACGCAACGGCCGGGTCGTTATTGGTGGTGATGGCCAGGCAACGCTTGGCAACACCGTAATGAAAGGCAACGTCAAAAAAGTGCGTCGTCTTTACAACGATAAAGTGATTGCGGGCTTTGCGGGCGGCACTGCCGACGCCTTTACCCTGTTTGAACTGTTTGAGCGTAAGCTGGAAATGCATCAGGGTCATCTGGTTAAAGCCGCGGTTGAGCTGGCAAAAGACTGGCGGACCGATCGCATGCTGCGCCGTCTTGAAGCGCTGCTGGCGGTAGCGGATGAGAACTCTTCGCTGATCATCAGCGGTAACGGCGATGTTATTCAGCCGGAAAACGACCTGATAGCGATCGGCTCCGGCGGCCCCTACGCCCAGGCAGCGGCACGCGCGCTGCTGGAAAATACCGACATTGGTGCACACGATATTGTTGAGAAAGCGCTGAACATCGCCGGCGATATCTGTATCTACACCAACCATAATATTAACTACGAAGAATTACCGTCTAAGGCGTAAGGACCTGAATCATGTCTGAGATGACTCCACGCGAGATTGTCAGCGAGCTTAATCGCTTTATCATCGGCCAGGACGGCGCTAAAAAAGCGGTTGCCATTGCGCTGCGTAACCGCTGGCGCCGCATGCAGCTTGACGAAGAGCTGCGTCACGAAGTGACCCCGAAAAATATCCTGATGATTGGCCCGACCGGCGTCGGTAAAACCGAAATTGCCCGTCGTCTGGCGAAGCTGGCCAACGCCCCGTTCATTAAAGTTGAAGCGACAAAATTCACCGAAGTTGGCTATGTCGGTAAAGAGGTCGATTCGATTATCCGCGATCTGACCGACTCCGCCATCAAAATGGTGCGCAGCCAGGCGATTGAAAAGAATAAATATCGTGCTGAAGAGATGGCCGAGGAGCGCATTCTCGACGTGCTGATCCCACCGGCTAAAAACAACTGGGGCCAGCCAGAGCAGAACGCCGAGCCATCAGCTGCGCGTCAGTCTTTCCGCAAAAAACTGCGCGAAGGCCAGCTGGATGACAAAGAGATTGAGATCGACCTTGCCGCCGCGCCGGCTGGCGTAGAGATCATGGCGCCTCCGGGCATGGAAGAGATGACCAGCCAGCTGCAGTCCATGTTTCAGAACCTGGGCGGTCAGAAACAGAAGCCGCGCAAGCTCAAGATCAAAGATGCCATGAAGCTGCTGATTGAAGAAGAAGCGGCAAAACTGGTTAACCCGGAAGAGCTGAAGCAGGACGCTATCGACGCGGTAGAGCAGCACGGTATCGTGTTTATCGATGAGATCGACAAAATCTGTAAGCGCGGCGGCCAGTCTTCTGGTCCGGACGTTTCACGCGAAGGCGTGCAGCGCGATCTGCTGCCGCTGGTTGAGGGCTGTACCGTTTCGACCAAGCACGGCATGGTTAAAACCGACCATATCCTGTTTATCGCCTCCGGCGCATTCCAGGTAGCCAGCCCGTCCGATCTGATCCCGGAACTGCAGGGTCGTCTGCCGATTCGCGTTGAGCTGCAGGCGCTGACCGTGAACGACTTCGAGCGCATCCTTACTGAGCCTAACGCTTCCGTCACCGTGCAGTACAAAGCGCTGATGGGTACGGAAGGCGTTAATGTGGACTTCACCGAGGATGGTATCCGCAGGATTGCTGAAGCAGCCTGGCAGGTTAATGAGACCACTGAAAATATCGGTGCACGCCGCCTGCATACTGTACTGGAGCGTCTGATGGAAGATATCTCCTATGACGCCAGCGATCGCCATGGTGAGTCCATTACCATCGACGCTGAGTATGTCGGCAAGCATCTGGATGTACTGGTCGCAGACGAAGATCTCAGCCGCTTCATCCTGTAACACCCTTCTGATCGTTTCTGCTGCCCGGCCACTGCGCCGGGCATTTTTTTGCGCAGCATATTGATGCGGCGCTGCTTTTTGCCGGTGATGATTTTGCCAACACTCTTCAGATAGCGATATACTTATCTTTCCTGTGGCAAACAGACGGCATCCTTATGAAATACGATACATCTGAACTCTGTGACATCTACCATGAAGAAGTGAATGTGGTTGAACCACTTTTTTCCAACTTCGGTGGACGCACCTCATTCGGTGGGCAGATTACCACAGTCAAATGTTTTGAAGACAACGGCCTGCTTTACGACCTGCTGGAAGAGAACGGGCGTGGACGAGTGCTGCTGGTAGATGGCGGTGGCTCGGTACGTCGTGCGCTGGTGGATGCCCAGCTGGCGCGGCTTGCGGCGCAAAATGAGTGGGAAGGTCTGGTCGTTTACGGCTCGGTGCGGCAGGTTGATGAACTGGAAGAGCTGGAAATTGGCATCCAGGCGATTGCCGCTATCCCCGCTGGGGCGGCCGGTGAAGGCATTGGTGAGAGCGACGTACGCGTAAACTTTGGCGGCGTAACCTTTTTCTCCGGCGATCATCTCTATGCGGATAACACGGGCATCATTCTATCAGAAGATGCGCTTGATATTGAGTAAACCGCAAACAAAAACGGGTGCCTGAGCACCCGCAGGTTTAAGCGCAGGTGCTTAAACCTCTTCCATTTTTCCCAGCAGTGCCCGCAGACGTTCCTGCCAGACATGCTGCTCTTCCTTCAGATGCTGATTTTCACGCGCCAGCGCGTCCTGATTGCCGGAAGCCTGGCTCACTTCGTTTTTCAGCGTATTGTTCTGCTCTTTCAGCTCTTCAATTTCCATTTGCAGCAGCGTGATGGTATCAATCGCCTGCTGTACTTTCGCTTCCAGTTTCTCAAATACTTCAAATGACATCGTTCTGACCTCTCCTAAAACTCGCAAGGCGTTGATGAAGCTGTAGCTGCCTCAATAAAGACGCATACAGCCATGTTGTCCCGATTGTATGTAGCCAAACCCGGCAAGTCCAGCGGCACGGGGCATTGGCGGCCAGTCTGTAACACTTTTCAGCTAATGCTTAAAAAATAAACCCGTTGCCAGTCATGATGCGCTAAGTGCGTTAAGAGACAGATTAATTGGCCTTAAAGAAAGGTAAAAGACGCGAAAACGCGCATTTTTATGACGCAGTACACAGAATTCAATTTCGCTATTTCTCGTTTATGTTCGTTAACGATAAATTCACATCAACCCTACATTAGCGCTGGGCGACTCAGGGATTGAGAACAAAAACTGATAACATTTAACCTCGCTTCAGGAATTCCATTATGAGTCAGACAACGAACACACTCAAAGGTCAATGTATCGCCGAGTTTCTCGGCACCGGTTTGATTATCTTTTTTGGCGCGGGCTGTGTGGCTGCGCTGAAGCTGGCCGGTGCGGCATTCGGTCAGTGGGAAATCTGCATCATCTGGGGTCTGGCTGTTTCGATGGCTGTCTATCTGAGTGCGGGCGTCTCCGGCGCGCATCTCAATCCGGCGGTCACCGTGGCGCTCTGCCTGTTTGCTAATTTTGAAGGGCGTAAAGTTTTACCTTACATTCTGGCGCAGGTTGCCGGCGCCTTCTGTGCCGCTGCACTGGTATACGGCCTTTATTACAATCTGTTTTTCGATTATGAAGCGAGCCATCAAATGGTGCGTGGCAGCGTGCAGAGCCTCGACCTGGCGGGTATCTTCTCTACTTATCCTAATCCGCACATCACGGTCGGTCAGGCGTTTCTGGTAGAGATGGTGATCACAGCCGTACTGATGGCGGTTATCATGGCGCTGACTGACGATGGCAACGGCGTACCTCGCGGCCCGCTGGCGCCGCTGCTGATTGGTCTGCTGGTTGCTATTATCGGTGGTTCAATGGGTCCCCTGACCGGCTTTGCGCTCAACCCGGCACGTGACTTTGGACCGAAACTGTTTGCCTTTATCGCTGGCTGGGGTGACGTAGCCTTCACCGGCGGCAAAGATATTCCTTACTTCCTGGTGCCTGTGTTTGGTCCGCTGGTGGGTGCATGTCTGGGTGCCTTTAGCTATCGTGCGCTGATTGGTCGCCACCTGCCGGTAAACATCGCAGAAACCAGCAAAACAGAAAAACCTGTAGCGCGCGCTGAACAGCGTAAAGCGTAAGTTTCACTCTTAATCATCAGGACATTATTATGACTACGCCAGATAAAAAATATATCGTCGCGCTCGATCAGGGTACTACCAGCTCCCGTGCCGTCGTACTCGACCATGACGCCAACATCGTTGCTGTTTCACAGCGTGAGTTTACGCAGATCTACCCGAAAGCGGGCTGGGTTGAGCATGACCCGATGGATATCTGGGCTTCACAGAGCTCAACGCTGGTGGAAGTGCTGGCACACGCTGACATTAACTCCGATCAGATCGCCGCTATCGGTATCACTAACCAGCGTGAAACCGCCATCGTCTGGGATAAAGAGACCGGCAAACCTATCTACAATGCCATTGTCTGGCAGGATCCGCGCACCGCTGACTACTGTAATAAGCTGAAGAAAGAGGGACTGGAAGAGTATATCCAGCACACCACAGGTCTGGTGATTAACCCTTACTTTTCCGGCACCAAAGTGAAATGGATCCTCGATCACGTCGAAGGCGCACGCGAGCGTGCGAAACGCGGCGAGCTGCTGTTTGGTACCGTGGATACCTGGCTGGTCTGGAAGATGACGCAGGGCCGTGTGCATATCACTGACCATACCAACGCCTCGCGTACCATGATGTATAACATCCACAAGCTGGAGTGGGATGCACGCATGCTGGAGATCCTCGACATTCCGCGCGAAATGCTGCCGGAAGTTAAAGGCTCTTCTGAAATTTATGGTCAGACCAACATTGGCGGTAAAGGCGGCACGCGTATTCCGATCGCCGGGATTGCGGGTGATCAGCAGGCGGCCCTGTATGGCCAGCTCTGCGTACAGCCTGGCATGGCGAAAAATACCTACGGTACCGGCTGCTTTATGCTGATGAATACCGGTACTGAAGCTGTAACCTCTACCCACGGCCTGCTGACCACTATCGCCTGCGGCCCGCGTGGCGAAGTGAACTATGCGCTGGAAGGTGCCGTATTTATCGGCGGCGCCTCGATTCAGTGGCTGCGCGACGAAATGAAGCTGATCAACGACTCCACCGATTCAGAATATTTTGCGCTGAAAGTTAAAGATACGAACGGCGTCTATATGGTGCCGGCATTTACCGGCCTGGGCGCGCCTTACTGGGACCCCTATGCCCGTGGTGCTATCTTCGGCCTGACGCGCGGTGCCAATGCCAACCACATTATCCGCGCGACGCTGGAGTCGATCGCCTATCAGACGCGCGATGTACTGGAAGCGATGCAGAACGACGCCGGCACCCGCCTGCAGTCGCTGCGCGTTGACGGCGGCGCTGTCGCGAACAACTTCCTGATGCAGTTCCAGTCTGACATTCTCGGCACCCGCGTTGAACGTCCGGAAGTGCGTGAGGTCACGGCGCTGGGCGCAGCCTATCTGGCAGGCCTGGCCGTCGGCTTCTGGAACGATCTGGACGAGGTGCGTGCTAAAGCCGTCGTGGAGCGCGAATTCCGCCCTGGCATCGAAACCACTGAACGCAACCTGCGCTACGCGGGCTGGCAGAAAGCGGTTGCCCGTGCCAAAGCCTGGGAAGATGAAGCGTAAGTAACCCCCTGCCCGCGGTCCGTGCCGCGGGTTTCCCCCTCTCCCGCTTTTACCGCTGTGCTACACTGCCCGCCTGTTTTTCTGTCAGGTGCAAACCATGAAACGCGAACTCGCAATTGAATTTTCCCGTGTCACTGAAGCGGCAGCGCTGGCTGGCTATCGCTGGTTAGGACGTGGCGATAAAAATGCGGCCGACGGCGCCGCCGTTAACGCCATGCGCATTATGCTCAACACCATCAACATTGATGGCCGCATCGTTATCGGTGAAGGCGAAATTGATGAGGCGCCGATGCTCTATATCGGCGAGCAGGTCGGCACCGGTCAGGGTGATGCCGTGGACATTGCGGTCGATCCGATTGAAGGCACGCGCATGACCGCTCTGGGCCAGGCTAACGCGCTGGCGGTGCTGGCAGTCGGCGATAAAGGCAGCTTTCTGCACGCACCAGATATGTACATGGAGAAGCTGATCGTCGGACCGGGAGCGCGCGGCGCTATCGACCTCAGTCTGCCGCTGGAAACCAATCTTAAAAATATCGCCATTGCGCTCGGTAAGCCGCTCGCGCAGCTGACGGTATCCATTCTGGCGAAGCCACGCCATGACGCAGTTATTGCCCAGCTGCAGGCGCTCGGCGTGCGCGTGTTTGCTTTTCCCGATGGCGATGTGGCCGCGTCGATCCTCACCTGTATGCCTGACAGTGAAGTCGATGTGCTGTATGGCATCGGCGGCGCGCCTGAAGGTGTCGTCTCGGCAGCCGTGATCCGCGCCATGGATGGTGACATGCAGGCACGCCTGCTGGCGCGGCATCAGGTTAAAGGAGAGAGCGAAGAGAATCGCCGGCTGGGCGAACAGGAGCTGCTGCGCTGCGCGGAAATGGGGATTGCGGTGGGCAGCGTGTTAACGCTGAATGAGATGGCGCGCAACGACAACGTGATTTTTGCGGCCACCGGCATCACCAGCGGCGATCTGCTGAAGGGCATTACCTGTAACGGCAATATCGCCACCAGCGAGACGCTGCTGGTACGCGGCAAGTCGCGTACCATTCGCCGCATCCAGTCGATCCACTATCTGGATCGCAAGGATACGGCGCTGCACCCGTTTATCCTGTAACCGTCTGCTTGCCGCTCTCGGGATGACGTGAGAGCGGCCACCAGCACAGCAGCATCACCAGCGACGTGACAAACATCAGCAGGCCAAGGCTGGACTGATCGTGCTGCGGTAGCAGGGCAGAGAGCCACGCGACTACTCCTGAGCCCAGGTTCTGCAGGCCGCCAATCAGCGCTCCGGCGCTGCCCGCCAGCCAGGCGTAAGGCTCCATGGCACCCGATGTTGCCAGCGGGAACAGCATGCCGGCACCGAAGAAAAACAGCGCCGCCGGCACCAGCAGCGTCCAGATATTCATTACGCCAAACCATGACGGGATCCACATCAGCAGGCCAGCCAGCAGGCAGCTGTTTACCCCATACCACATCAGCGTATGCCAGGAGGTCTCTTCCCGGCCGGCAAACCAGGCACCAAAAAAGGCGGCCGGAATAGGCAGAATAAACAGAATGCTGACGGTCAGGCCATCCAGTCCCAGTACGCCGCCCATCAGCACACCGCAGCTCGCTTCAAAGACGGCGATGCCCGCCAGCGCGCCCACCAGCAGCAGCAGATAACGGATAAAATTGCCGTCGCTCAGCAGCGTGGCGTAGCGGCGCAGAAAAGGCGTAGCCGGTGCATCGCCCGGCCGGGTTTCCGGCAGCCAGCGCGCCATAGATGCCGTAACGCCCAGGCACAGCAGCAGCAGAAAGGCGAAGCAGGCGTGCCAGCCAATCAGCCGGGTCAGCAGCGCACCTATTACCGGTGCCAGCAGCGGACTCACCAGAATGCCCATATTCAGCAGGCTGTTGGCCCGCCGCAGCGCGGTTCCGGCATACAGATCGCGCGGCATCGTGCGCGCCATAACGCCGGCAACGCCGGTGCCGAGCCCCTGGATAGCGCTGCCCAGCACCAGCATCTGCAGCGATGAGGCGAACAGCGCGATCAGCGCACCACAGGCAAAGATCGTCATGCCGGTAAGGATCACCGGGCGACGTCCGACGCTGTCCGAGAGCGGGCCGTAGATCAGCTGCGATCCGCCATAGGTGATCAGATAGGCCGCCATGACCTGCTGCATTGCGCCGCTGCGCACGTTGAGCGCTTCTGCCATCACTGCCATAGCGGGCACATAAATGGTTTGTGCCATCTGACCCACGGCCACCAGCACAATCAGCATGAATAACAGAAAACGGTTTTGAGTTTTATCGATCTGCATGGAACAAAATATCAGCCTGAAAAAAGAACGCGCCGGCAGCACTCAGGGTTCGCTGGCAGTAATGGCGGCAAAAATATCAGGATTACGTGGCAAATCGAGAGCTGAGCTGCAGGAAGCCAGGTTGCCAGCCGTCAACCTCCTGTACCAGACTGTAAACAGGTTGCTACAGGTAGTGATCTGTGCGGCGGATTTGTCGCAAAGAGCGCTTTCGCCGCCGCCGGGCTGACAAGCGCAGAGCGGGCTGGTAAAGATAGCGATAACCGGGAGAATTCAACAGGAGCACCTATGGCCGAGTGGATTAATGCAGAAGTTAAAGAGGTGAAAAACTGGACCGACGCGCTGTTCAGCCTGCGCGTTACTGCCCCTATCGATCGGTTTATCGCCGGGCAGTTTGCCAAACTGGCGCTGGAAATAGAGGGTGAGCGCGTGCAGCGCGCTTACTCCTACGTTAACGCCCCCGACGATCCGCTGCTGGAGTTTTATCTGGTCACCGTACCGGAGGGTAAACTCAGTCCGCGCCTGCAGGCGCTGCAGCCGGGTGATCACGTCATGCTGACCAAAGAGGCAGCCGGCTTTTTCACCCTGGATGAAATCCCTGACTGCCGCACCCTGTGGATGCTGGCGACTGGCACCGCCATCGGCCCCTACCTGTCAATTTTACAGCAGGGCGAAGGTCTGGATCGCTTTGACCATATTGTCCTGATTCACGCTGCGCGCTATGCCAGCGACCTTAGCTTTCTGCCGCTGATGCAGACGCTGCAGCAGCGGTATGCGGGCAAGCTGCAGATTCAGACCGTGGTCAGCCGTGAAAACAGCCCGGGTTCGCTGCAGGGCCGGGTACCGCAGCTGATTGAGAGCGGTGAGCTGGAGCGTGCCGTGGGTCTGTCGCTCGACGCAGAGAGCAGCCACGTTATGCTGTGTGGTAATCCACAGATGGTGCGCGATACCCAGCAGCTGCTGAAAGAGAGCCGCGATATGCGCAAACATTTCAAACGCAAGCCGGGCCACATGACCAGCGAACACTACTGGTAAGGATGCCGTAACATCCCGCCACGCTTTTCACCGCGCGGATTTTGACTTTCGGCGGTAAAACCCGTTTTAATCTGCCATAAGTGAATGATTCAGGGCCGATGCAATGAAGAAACTGTCAGCCGCGCTGCTGCTTAGCTGCGCGCTGTCATCTCCCGCCCGGGCAGACGAGCCGCCACCCGATCGCAGTGCGCATCTGCCGGTGGCGCCTTATCTGCTGACGGGCGCGCCTGCGTTTGATATGACGATCGCGCAGTTTCGTGAAAGCTATAACGCGGCTAATCCTGCACTGCCGCTGCTGGAATATCGTGCAATAGACAATCGTGATGACAAGAGCCATCTGACGCGCGCAGCCAGCAAAATCAGCGAAACGCTTTACTCTTCCACCGCGCTGGAACAGGGCACCGGAAAGATTAAAACGCTGCAGATCACCTGGCTGCCGGTGCCGGGTCCGGAGATGAAGCAGGCTCAGCTGCAGGCGATGAATTATATGAGCGCTCTGCTGCGCTATTTCGTGCCGGGACTCTCGCCCGAAGAGGGACGCCAGAAGCTGGACGCGTTACTGAGCGCCGGCAAAGGCGTTCGCTATTTCAGCCGCACGGAGGGCGCACTGCGCTTTGTGGTGGCTGACAATGGCGACAAGGGCCTGACGTTTGCCGTAGAGCCGATTAAGCTCACGCTGGCTACTCCCTGATATCGCAGGCAGAAGTGACGAAAAGCAAAGCCAGCGCCCCTTTTGATCTCTATACTGTCTGGCAGACATCGCTGCCATGACGGCAGCGCTATTTCATGAATCGCGTAATGCGGAGGAACGAATGCGACATCCACTGGTTATGGGTAACTGGAAACTGAATGGCAGCAAGCAGATGACCGGCGAGCTGATTGAAGGTCTGCGTACCGCGCTGTCAGGCGTGGACGGCTGTGGTGTAGCGATTGCTCCACCGGCAATTTATCTGGATCAGGCAAAACATGCGATTTCCGGTAGCCACATTGCGCTGGGCGCGCAGAATGTCGATGTTAACCTTTCAGGTGCATTCACCGGTGAAACCTCCGCAGAGATGCTGAAAGATATCGGCGCAAAGTACATCATCATCGGTCACTCTGAGCGTCGCACTTATCACAAAGAGAGCGACGAATTTATCGCGAAGAAGTTTGCGGTGCTGAAAGAGGCAGGTCTGGTGCCGGTACTCTGCATCGGCGAAACCGAAGCGGAAAATGAAGCAGGCAAAACCGAAGAAGTGTGCGCGCGTCAGCTGGATGCCGTGCTGGAAACTCAGGGCGCAGCAGCGTTTGAAGGTGCAGTCATCGCCTATGAACCCGTCTGGGCTATCGGCACCGGCAAGTCGGCCACGCCAGCGCAGGCGCAGGCGGTGCACAAATTTATTCGCGATCATATTGCGAAGAAAGATGCCGCTGTCGCACAGCAGGTCATTATTCAGTATGGCGGCTCAGTAAACGATAAAAATGCGGCTGAACTCTTTACCCAGCCCGATATCGACGGGGCGCTGGTAGGCGGCGCATCGCTGAAAGCAGACGCCTTTGCCGTAATCGTAAAAGCGGCGGCAGCAGCGAAAAAAGCATAAGCTTTTTTATAACCTGTTTCAGGGCGGCCTTACGGCCGCCTTTTTTGTACATTTACTTATTGAGCAGCTGACACTGATAATCCTGGAGTTCGCCTGCCGATCCACCATTCAGCATCAGCCAGTTACGCTCCAGCGCCAGCAACGCTAATCGGCCATCCGGTAATGCTGTCAATGCCATCCCATAGTGCCCCATTTTTTCGCGCGCCCCTGCCACTTCTTTCGCCAGACGGATAAACGCACTTTGATTGAACAAGTGTGCTTCAGAGATTGCGCGAACCAGATAGCGATGCCGGTTTATTGTCACAGGCTGCCACGCGTCATGCAGGTGAGATGCCTGACTATCGAGCAGCTGACGCACCTCCGGACGCAGACAGGAGAGATGGATATGCAGCTGATTTTGAGAGCGTCCATACTGCGCATTGATCGCCAGAGAAAATGCGCTATCGCTGACTGGCTGACTGCCCTGAACCAGCAGATCGCGATGCTGCCAGGCAGCCGCGAAAAAGTTGGGCGTGTCCGGGTCCAGCAACACCGGACTTTCCATACCAGATATTTTTTCGATGGGCATCAACAGATAATGATGCGGGCCTTTAATATCTTTGTAGATAACATGACCCTGCCGGAGATTAACTTCTTTGCAAGGGGCTGGTTTGCTGTGTTGCGCCATAGCGGGCACACACTGTTCGCTTACAATCCGCCACAGCGCCTCGCCATTCCGGTAGTAATAAAAAATGGCTATGCTCAGCATGACAATAATGATAACCAGACCCCACACCAGGCCTGATAAAAACCGATTCCTTTCTTTCATAATCAATCCCTTAGCTACTGATGAAATGGTCTTATTTTAATCAGTTACACAGCGTGATGACTATCATATATCGATTTTTATACAAAAAAAGGTCAGCTAAAAGCTGACCTTTTTTATCGCTCATAGTGGGTAATCAGGGCTTCATAACGTGATCGTAGCTGCCACCGTCGGCGAAGTGATCTTTCTGCGCTTTACTCCAGCCGCCAAACTTCTCATCTACGGTGAAGAGTTTTACTGGTGCAAAGGTACTGGCGAACTTCTTCGCGACCTCTGCATCACGCGGACGATAGAAGTTCTGCGCCGCGATAGTCTGGCCTTCCGGCGAGTAGAGATATTTCAGGTAAGCTTCCGCCACGCTGCGTGTACCCTGCGCGTCGACCACTTTATCCACTACAGAAACCGTTGGCTCTGCAAGAATAGACTCGCCTGGCGTCACGATTTCAAACTTATCTTTACCCAGTTTTTCTACCGCCAGATACGCTTCGTTTTCCCAGGCGATCAGTACGTCGCCTATTCCGCGCTCTACAAACGTATTGGTTGCGCCGCGCGCACCGGAATCCTGCACCTCAACATTTTTAAACAGCGCTTTCACATAAGCGAGCGCTTTAGCCTGGTCGCCCTGATTCTGATCAAGCGCCCAGCCCCATGCCGCCAGATAGTTCCAGCGGGCACCGCCGGAAGTTTTCGGATTTGGCGTGATCACGGATACGCCAGGCTTAGTCAGATCTGACCAGTCATGAATATTTTTGGGATTGCCTTTGCGTACCAGAAACACAATGGTGGAGGTATAGGGCGCAGAGTTATCCGGCAGGCGTTTGATCCAGTTTTTGTCGATACGGCCGCGCTCAGCAATCGCATCCACATCGGACTGCAGCGCCAGCGTAACCACATCGGCACGAATACCGTTGATGACGGAGGTCGCCTGCTTGCCGGAACCGCCGTGCGACTGACGGATCACCACGTTATCACCGGTTTCCTGCTTGTAATGGGCGCTGAAGGCCTTGTTATATTGTTCGTACAGTTCGCGGGTCGGATCGTATGAGACGTTTAACAGCTGATAATCCTTTGCCAGCGCACCAGACGATGCCAGTAACAAGGTGATGCCGATACTCCACTTATTCATTTCCTGCTCTCCCGCGTAGGTTATGCCGCAAGAGTGACACAAAGCGAACAGTGGATTAAAGAATTAAAAATAAGCAGTTATAACTTGCAGGAATATAAAAAAGAGGAAAAGGCGCGAACGGGATCGCGCCTGCATGCAGATCAGTAGAGCTTTTTCGCCGTATCGAGCCAGTCGCGCTTGAACGGACGCTTCATGTTCTCAATCGCGTCGATGATATCGTGGTGCACCATCTTCTCATTCTGGATCCCGACACAGCGGCCGCCATAGCCCTGCAGCAGCAGCTCAATCGAGTAAGCGCCCATACGCGACGCCAGAATGCGGTCGTAAGCACAGGGCGCGCCGCCGCGCTGGATATGTCCGAGCACGGTGGCGCGGGTTTCACGCTTTGTCTCTTCTTCGATGAAGCGCGCCAGATCGTCGATATCGCAGATGTGCTCGGTAATCGCCACGATGGCGTGCTTTTTCCCTTTTGCAATGCCCGCCTTAATCTCTTCAACCAGCTCTTCACGGGTATACGGGATTTCCGGCAGCACAATAAATTCGCAGCCGCCGGCAATCGCCGCGGCCAGCGTCAGATCGCCACAGTAGCGGCCCATCACTTCCACAATTGAGATACGCTGATGCGATGAGGAGGTATCGCGCAGGCGGTCAATCGCTTCCACCACCGTTTCCAGCGCGGTGAAATAACCGATGGTGTAGTCAGTCCCGGCTACATCGTTATCGATGGTGCCTGGCAGACCGATGCAGGGGAACCCCATCTCAGTCAGCCGTTTGGCGCCCATGTAGGAGCCGTCACCACCAATCACCACCAGCGCGTCGATACCCCGCTTCTTCATGTTTTCGATCGCTGCCTGGCGTACCTCTTCATTACGGAACTCAGGAAAGCGCGCCGAGCCAAGAAAAGTGCCGCCGCGGTTAATCATGTCAGAAACGCTGTAGCGGTCGAGATTGATCATGCGATCTTCATACAGACCCAGATAGCCGTCATAGATACCAAAAACTTCCAGGCCTTCACTCAGGGCGGAACGGACAACTCCGCGAATGGCTGCGTTCATGCCCGGGGCGTCGCCGCCACTGGTCAGTACTCCGATTTTTTTGATCATGACAACCTCTGGATTGTTCAAAACTAAGGATTATTCCCGCCGATCGACCGGGTCATGCCTGCTCCCGAACGTGGGGCTTAATAGTTGCAGATAGTATATCAAAGGCTCAATGCTGAATTGATTCAGGTCAGACAAGTTTTCGCTAATTTTTTAAAGAGTTGTTAGCGTTTTGTCATTTTTAACATATAAGCGCCTGAATTAGAAAAGCTAAAAGCGGAAAAAGCCCTGCTGATGTTCCGGTACGACCGAGCAGGGATCCTGGTGAATAATGATGTCAGAACCTGGAAATTTCCGGCGCAGCGCCTGTTCAATCTCATCAGCAACGTGATGCGCCTGAACCAGCGGCAGCGCATCTTCCATTTCCAGATGCAGCTGAATAAACCGCGTCGGCCCTGACTGCCTGGTACGCAATGCATGCGCGCCGCATACGCCAGGCCACTGTGTCACCAGTGCAATAATCTGCTGCTTCTCCTGCTCCGGCAGCGCGCGATCCAGCAGCGCCTGCACGGCTTCATATCCCATACGCAGCGCGTTATAGAGGATATAGACGCCGATCCCCAGCGCAAACAGCGCATCAGCACGCGCAAAACCGTAGCTGCTCAGACCCAGCGCCACCAGAATCGCGCCATTCATAACGATATCTGACTGATAGTGCAGCATATCGGCGCGAATCGCCTGACTGCGGGTGCGCCGTACAACCCAGCGCTGGAAAGCCACCAGCGCCAGCGTGGAAAAGAGGGCAACAATGGTTACGACAACGCCAACCAGCGGCGCGCGCAGCGTTTCCGGTTTTGCCAGGTGCTGAATGCCGGTCAGAAACAGAAAGAGCGCGGAGCCGGAGATAAACATGCTCTGCGCCAGCGCCGCCAGCGATTCTGCTTTGCCATGGCCGAAAGTGTGATCATCGTCGGCGGGCTGCAGCGCATAACGCACCACCAGCAGATTGGTCAGCGAGGCGGCGATGTCGACCAGCGAATCCACCAGTGCCGCCAGCACGCTGACCGATCCGGTGTACCACCAGGCAAAAATCTTGACCAGCAGCAGCGCCAGCGCCAGTGAGGTAGCGGCCAGCGCAGCGCGCCGGACCAGTGTTGCGTACTCAGAATCCATGTTTCGCCCTATTAAACAGATGCGCGTGCCCGCCTTAACTGAAAACAAGTTTATCATCAGTCCGGCAGAGCTGTGTCTGCGATGCGCTATTCACCGGCAACGGCATACGGCGGGCAAAAAAAACCCCGCCATCATGGCGGGGGAAGACAGGGATGGTGTCTATGGCAAGGAAAAACAGGGATACTATGTTACTGGTTACTACTGGTGCTACTCACTGCTTGCAGCGATGACGACGACTGCAATCCTGAGAACCGACGAACATCATTCAGCCGGCGTTCATGATTCTTTTTTAACGCTGCCTGCTGCACAGGCGTCAGCAGGTGATACATCTGATTACGAACCCGGGCCATCTCAACCTGCAGGTCAACCTGCGCGCGGGCCTGTTTTTCAGCCAGCTGGCGGATCGCCGATTCATTAAATTTGTCTGCAGTGACAAGGTCATGCATAGTTTCAATATCCTGAACGCTTAACACCGGGCGCTCATGACGTGCTTGCTGCATCAGATCCCGCATTTGCTGCCGCTGCTGTTCGGTAAGCTCAATACCATCGAACATGTGACTTTGCGGATTTTGCGTCATACTGCCTGTCGTCAAGCCGCCGTTTTGATGCATCTCTTCAATCGCTGTCGTCTCTGCTGCAACTGCGCTGGCGTGACTAAGAACCATCGCTGAAGCAATGACGATGACGGTTAAGTTGCGCATCGTTTACTCCCGGTTTGCTCTGTTTTGCGATTCAACGAGACCCAGTTTACGGCGGCAGCTGCAAACAACCGTCAGGGGGTGTAAAACTACGTAAAGCGTTGGATTGCCAGTGTGGGAACACGGTATTTTGCCTGCGGAGGGCAATAAAAAATGAATAAAATCCTGTTGGTAGATGACGACCGCGAATTAACTTCGCTGCTTAAAGAATTACTCGAAATGGAAGGGTTTGAAGTCATTGTAGCCAGCGATGGAGAGCAAGCACTTACTCTGCTGGACAGCTCTGTTGACCTGCTGCTGCTGGATGTCATGATGCCGAAGAAAAACGGTATCGATACGTTGAAAGAGCTGCGTCAGCAGCATCAGACGCCGGTCATTATGCTGACCGCGCGCGGCAGCGAACTGGATCGCGTTCTGGGGCTGGAGCTGGGGGCGGATGACTACCTGCCTAAACCGTTCAACGACCGTGAACTGGTGGCGCGTATTCGTGCGATCCTGCGTCGTTCAAACTGGAGCGAGCAGCAGCAACAGCAGCACGATACCAGTTCGCCGACGCTTGAAGTCGACTGCCTGCGTCTGAATCCGGGGCGCCAGGAGGCGAGCTTCGATAACGAAACGCTCGATCTCACCGGCACCGAGTTCACGCTGCTTTACCTGCTGGCGCAGCATCTTGGCCAGGTGGTATCGCGCGAGCATCTCAGTCAGGAAGTGCTTGGCAAACGCCTGACGCCCTTTGACCGTGCCATCGATATGCATATCTCCAACCTGCGCCGCAAACTCCCTGAGCGTCGTGATGGCCATCCATGGTTCAAAACGCTGCGCGGACGCGGCTATCTGATGGTTTCTGCATCATGATAGGCAGTCTGACGACCCGCATCTTCGCCATCTTCTGGCTTACGCTGGCGCTGGTGTTGATGCTGGTCCTGATGGTGCCCAAGCTCGATTCGCGTCAGATGACCGCTCTGATGGAAAGCGAACAGCGGCAGGGCACCATGATTGAACAGCATGTGGAAGCGGAACTCTCTCAGGATCCGCCTAATGACCTGATGTGGTGGCGCCGGCTGTTTCGCGCTATCGACAAATGGGCGCCGCCGGGTCAGCGCCTGCTGCTGGTCACCAGTGAAGGCCGGGTCATCGGCGCACAGCACAATGAAATGCAGGTGATCCGCAACTTTATCGGTCAGTCAGACAACGCCGATCACCCGCAGAAGAAAAAATATGGCCGCGTTGAGATGGTTGGTCCCTTTGCCGTACGCGACGGCGAAGATAACTATCAACTCTATCTGATCCGGCCAGCCACCAGTTCTCAGCTCGATTTTATCAACCTGTTATTCGACCGGCCGCTGCTGCTGCTGATTGTCACGATGCTGATTAGCTCTCCGCTGCTGCTCTGGCTGGCATGGAGCCTGGCTCGACCGGCGCGCAAGCTGAAATACGCGGCGGATGAAGTGGCCAGCGGCAATCTGCGTCAGCATCCTGAACTGGAGTCAGGTCCGCAGGAGTTTCTGGCGGCCGGATCCAGTTTTAATCAGATGGTCAGCGCGCTTGAGCGCATGATGACTGCCCAGCAGCGCCTGTTGTCCGACATCAGCCATGAGCTGCGCACTCCGCTGACGCGCCTCCAGCTGGCTACGGCTCTGCTGCGTCGTCGTCATGGCGAAGGGAAAGAGCTGCAGCGCATTGAAACCGAAGCGCAGCGGCTGGATGGCATGATCAACGATCTGCTGGTGCTGTCACGTACCCAGCATAAAAACGCCCTGGTCAGCGAGGCGATGAAAGCAAACCAGCTATGGAACGGCGTGCTGGAGGATGCGCGCTTTGAAGCGGAACAGATGGGTAAAACCATGGAAGTGCCCTATCCGCCTGGCCCGTGGCCGCTGTATGGCAACCCGCATGCGCTGGAGAGCGCTCTGGAGAACATCGTGCGCAATGCGCTGCGCTATTCTGATTCACACATCAGCGTGAGCTTCTCGGTGGATATTCAGGGCATTACCGTTCACGTGGATGATGACGGTCCGGGCGTAAGCGAAGAAGATCGCGAGCAGATTTTCCGCCCGTTTTATCGCACTGATGAAGCGCGCGATCGCGAGTCTGGCGGCACCGGGCTTGGGCTGGCAATTGTGGAGACGGCCGTACAGCAGCACCGCGGCTGGGTCAAAGCAGATAACAGCCCGCTGGGCGGGCTGCGCCTGACGCTCTGGCTCCCGCTATACTCTGCCCGCCAGTAATTTGTTATGCTTCGGCCCCTGATTGCGGGGGCCTTATGCTGAACATTGTTTTATTCGAACCTGAAATACCACCCAACACCGGTAATATCATCCGCCTGTGCGCTAACACCGGCTTTCAGCTGCATCTGATTGAGCCGCTTGGCTTTGCGTGGGATGACAAACGGCTGCGCCGCGCCGGACTTGATTATCATGAATATACCGCGCTGAAAAAACACGCCAGCTACAGCGCTTTCCTCGCGTCTGAGGCGCCGCAGCGTCTGTTTGCCCTGACCACGAAAGGTACGCCAGCACACAGCGCCGTCAGCTATCAGGCCGGGGACTACCTGCTGTTTGGCCCGGAAAGCCGGGGCCTGCCCGCGGAAATCCTTGACGCCCTGCCTGCCGGACAGAAGATACGCATCCCGATGCGCGCCGAAAGCCGCAGCATGAATCTCTCCAATGCCGTATCAGTGGTGGTGTATGAAGCGTGGCGCCAGCTCGATTTCGCCGGCGCGCTGATCAGAGATTAAATCCCGTCACCATATTCAAAACCGGCGCCGGTAAAATGCTGATCCATATCCATTGAGGGTTTATCGCTGGCGGGTTTGCCCACAATGCGCGCCGGAACGCCAGCGGCGGTGGTATGCGGGGGAACAGGCTGCAGTACCACCGAGCCGGCACCGATTTTTGCTCCGCGACCTACGTCTATGTTGCCGAGGATTTTAGCGCCGGCACCAATCATAACGCCTTCGCGAATTTTAGGATGGCGATCGCCGCTGGTTTTGCCGGTCCCGCCCAGCGTAACGGATTGCAGGATAGAGACATCATTTTCTACTACGGCCGTTTCGCCGATCACAATACCCGTAGCGTGATCCAGCATGATCCCGCGCCCGATACGGGCCGCCGGGTGAATATCAACGGCGAAGGAAACGGAGATCTCATTTTGCAGATAGACAGCCAGCGCGCGGCGACCCTCTTTCCACAGCCAGTGGCCAATACGATAGGCCTGCAGCGCATGGAAGCCTTTCAGGTAGAGCAGCGGCGTAGAGTATTTGTCTACTGCCGGATCGCGCTGGCGTACGGCCTGAATATCATAGGCCGCTGAGACAATCATCTCCGGATCCTGACGATACGCTTCTTCAACAATTTCACGCACAGCGATAGCAGGCATAATCGGATTCGCCAGCTTGTTCGCCAGCATGTAGCTGAGCGCGCTGCCGAGATTTTCATGTTTCAGCAAAGTCGCGTGATAAAAGCTGGCCAGCATCGGTTCGCAATCTGCCAGCGCTCTGGCTTCTGCTTTGATATGGTTCCAGACCAGTTCTAACTCTTCAGACGACATTGCTGTTTACTCCCATAAAAAAGCGCCGCAGAGGCGCTACAGGTTGGTGTGCTGAGCATCCTGCTCTAGCCCGGGCTGTTTTCGTCCTTCCTTGCACGACCCAGTAAGCTTAATGCTGCCTCTCGCGCCGTTTTTTCGCAATACAGTACCTGATAAATCTGCTCGGTTATCGGCATTTCAACGCCCATTCTCGCTGCCAGGGCTTTGACTTCTTTGGTATTTCTGTAGCCTTCTACAACTTGTCCGATAATGCGTTGCGCCTCTTCAACGCTCTCGCCCTGACCCAGCATCATGCCAAAACGGCGATTGCGTGACTGGTTATCGGTGCAGGTCAGCACCAGATCGCCCAGTCCTGCCATGCCCATAAACGTTACCGGATCGGCACCCAGCGCCGCGCCCAGACGGCTCATCTCTGCCAGGCCACGGGTGATCAGTGCGGTACGTGCGTTAGCGCCGAAGCCTATACCGTCTGAGATGCCGGCACCGATAGCAATAACGTTTTTAACGGCCCCGCCCAGCTGAACACCGGTAAAATCGGCGTTGTTATAAACGCGGAAGCTTTTGCCGCAGTGCAGCTTCTGCTGCAGATCGTCAGCAAACTCCGCATCGGTCGCCGCAAGTGCGATAGCGGTAGGTAAACCGGCGGCCAGCTCTTTGGCAAAAGTAGGCCCGGAAATTACCGCCAGCGGAATAGCGTCGCCCAGGATCTCCCGCGCAACGTCCTGCAGCAAACGGCCGGTCTCTTTTTCCAGGCCTTTGGTAGCCCAGACAACACGGGAATCGATACGCAGGTAAGGTTTAATCTGCTGCAGCACGTCGCCAAAAACATGGCTCGGTACTACTACCAGCAGATCGCGGCTCGCGCGAACCACCTGGGCGAGATCGGCTTCAGGGATCAGATTATCGGGAAAAGGAACATCGGGCAGGAAAGCGGTGTTACAGCGGTCAGCCTGCAGGCGGGCGACGCTTTGCGGATTGTGGCCCCAGAGCAGAACCGGATGCCCGTTGCGAGCCAGCGTGATAGCGAGAGCGGTGCCGTACGAGCCGGCACCGAGTACGCTGATAGACGCGTTATCTGTTGTCATCAGGCATCCTGACGTGGCGCTTCGCCTTCACCTTGCTGCTGCAGGTAGTTCATGAACAGCGCATCGAAGTTAACCGGAGCCAGATTGAGCTGCGGGAACGTACCGCGTGAAACCAGGCTGGTCACGCACTCACGTGCGTAAGGGAACAGAATGTTCGGGCAGTATGCGCCAAGGCAGTGCGCCATCTGCGTGCCATCAATACCGCTGATGGTAAAGATACCCGCCTGCTGTACTTCGCACAGGAATGCGGTCTCTTCGCCTACGGTTGCGGTTACCGTCACGCGCAGCACCACTTCATACACTTCATCAGCCAGCTGAGAAGAGGCGGTATCCAGATCCAGTTTGACTTCCGGCTCCCACTCTTTCTGAAAAACCTGCGGTGCGTTTGGCGCTTCAAAAGAGACATCTTTGGTATAAACGCGCTGGATCTGGAACTGCATTTCGTTGGTGCTTTGTTCTGACATGTTACTAAGTCCTTAAGTGATAATTATCAGTGCAGAAGAGTTAAGCCTGAAGCAGAGGATCGAGTCCCTGACGCCCGTCCAGCGCGTAGAGATCGTCACAACCACCGATGTGCTGAGCGTCGATAAAAACCTGCGGCACCGTGGTGCGGCCACTGCGCCGGATCATCTCTTCACGTTTCATTGCGTCCCCATCGATAGGGATCTCCTGATAAGAAACGCCTTTCTGATCCAGTAACGCCTTTGCACGATGGCAGTATGGGCAGGTTACTTTGGTGTAAATCTCAACATTAGCCATGCGGAATACCTCAGATGATTATTTACCGCGAACCAGCGGCAGGTTTTCGCCACTCCAGCCGCTGACGCCATCTTTCAGGACAGCGACATGTTCAAAGCCTGCTGCGCTCAGCGTTGCTGCTGAATCGCCCGCGCTCTGACCGGTGGCACATACCACAATTATGGGCTGCGACTTGTGCTTTTCCAGCTCGCCGAAGCTGCCTTTTTTAATATCTGCTGCTGCTACGTTAACCGCGCCGGAAATATGTCCCTTGCGATAATCGTCGCGTGAACGCACGTCTACTACCACCGCGTTCTCTTTATTAATCAGATGGGTCGCTTCGCCACGGCTGATGGTTTTTACCTTAGAGAACATCCCTTTAACGGTGGTCACAATCACCAGAATAAGTAAAACGACCCATGCCAGACTAAGGATGGGGTGATTGCTTGCAAACTGCATGATTTCTTGCATGAGAGGTAACGACTCCAGACCGGGCTTATAAGCTAAAACAAGGGTTCTGAGTATACCTGCGCCACTTCGCATGTACAGTCGCGATGCGGGCAGAGATACGATTTGTGCGTCATTTTCCAAAAAAAATGTTTTAATCGCAAAATTCAGACAATGTTTATCGCGCTAAGCTTTAAAGCGACACGTTTCGTAATCTAAAAGCTGGCCGGGATAACTGGTAAGCGGCTGTTCATCGTGGAATAATTATCAACTATGAAGGGAAAAGCGCGCATTACACCTACAAGGACTCATTACAACGGCCCGGCTTCTCAGCTGGTATTCCGCTGGTCCCCCCTCTCCCTCAGCCTGCTGTGTGCGGGTATTTTTTTGCTGCCTGTTACGGGTTACAGCGCTGACGACAATAAAGCGCAGCTAAAAACCATTCAGCAAAGTATCGCGGAAAAAGAGAAGAGCGTTAAAGCTCAGAAAGTTGAGCGCAGTAAACTGCTCGATCAGCTCCGGAGTCAGGAGAAGATTATTGCCCAGGCGAGCCGTCAGCTACGCGAAACGCGCAATAGCTTAAGCACGCTCGACAAAGAGGTTGCTCAGCTTACCGCCTCTATCTCTCGCCTTGAAAAGCAGCAGACGCAGCAGGAAAGCCTGCTGGCGCAGCAGCTCGACGCCGCTTTTCGCCAGGGGCAGCATAATGGTGTACAGCTGCTGCTGGGCGGCGCAGAAGCGCAGCGCAGTGAACGCATCCTGGCCTATTTTGGTTACCTCAACGCCGCGCGGCAAAAAAATATCGATGAGCTGCGGCAGACCCGGCAGCAGCTGGCTGAGCAGCGTCTGACCATGCAGAGCAAACAGCAGCAGCAAAAAAATCTGCTCGTTCAGCAGCAGGCGCAGCAAAGCAAACTGGAAAACGCCAGCGCCGCCCGCAAAAAGACCCTCTCCGCGCTGGAGAACGCGCTGGAAAAAGATCAGGCAGACCTGGTTGAAATGCGTCAGAACGAAAGCCGTCTGCAGGATAAAATTGCCAAAGCAGAGCGCGAAGCGCGTCAGCGGGCCGAGCGCGAGGCGCGTGAAGCCGAGAAGGTGCGCCAGCGTCAGGCGCAGGCCAAAGCGAAAGGCTCCAGCTATGCCCCCACGCAGAGCGAGCGTGAGCTGATGGCGCGTACCGGCGGACTGGGGCGCGCAGGCGGCCAGGCTTTCTGGCCGGTACGCGGCAGAATTGAACACCGCTTCGGTGAGGCGATGCAGGGTGAGCTACGCTGGAAAGGACTGGTAATCGACGCACCGGAAGGTACCGAAGTGAAAGCGATTGCGGATGGACGGGTACTGATGGCCGACTGGCTGCAGGGCTACGGGCTGGTTGTGGTACTGGAGCACGGTAAAGGCGATATGAGCCTGTACGGCTATAACCAGAGCGCACTGGTAAGCGTCGGTGCACAGGTCAAAGCTGGTCAGCCGGTGGCGCTGGTAGGCACCAGTGGCGGCCGCGGTACGCCGTCGCTCTATTTTGAGATCCGCCGTCAGGGCAAAGCTGTTAACCCACTACCGTGGTTAGGAAGATAAGTGCTGTTTTTATCCCGAACGTTACCCGCTCTGCTATGCGGCTCGCTTCTGAGTTTCAGCGTGCAGGCGGCAAAATTAGCGATTGTCATTGATGATTTTGGCTACCGTCCCACCGAAGAGAACAAAGTGCTGGCGATGCCGGCAGCCATCTCTGTTGCCGTACTGCCCAACGCCCCGCATGCGCGTGAGATGGCAACCAAAGCCCATCAGCGCGGTCATGAAGTATTGATTCACCTGCCGATGGCGCCGCTCAGCAAACAGCCGCTGGAAAAAGATACCCTGACGCCGGAGATGAGCAGCGACGAAATCGCCCGCATTATCCGTGAAGCCAGCGGTAAAGTTCCCTACGCGGTTGGCCTGAACAATCATATGGGCAGTAAAATGACCTCCAGCCTGCCCGGCATGCAGAAAGTGATGCAGGTGCTGAATCACTACAACTACTATTTTCTCGACAGCATGACCATCGGCAATAGTCAGGCCGTTGCAGCGGCGCAGGGCACGCAGGTCAAAGTCGTGAAACGCCGCGTGTTTCTTGATGATAATCAAAATGAAGCGATGGTACGACAGCAGTTTACCCGGGCGGTTAAGCTGGCACAGCGGGACGGGTTTGCTATCGCTATCGGCCATCCGCACCCGACAACAGTGCGCGTGCTGCAGCAGATGCTGCCTTCCCTTCCGGCTGATATTACGTTGGTTACGCCAGGACAGCTGCTGAATGAGCCGCTGCGTCACAGCGCAAAACCTGCTGCAGCCTCTCCGGCTAAACCCGCCAGCGTGCGCTTCCGCGCGCCTGCCATCTGTAAAGTCAGTGCCGCGCCAGTGCCGCAGCAGCGGGCAGTGGAAATTATCGGCGAAGGCCTGATGCAGAACCCTTTCATGCTCAAACTGAAAGCGCTGTTTTAAAGCAGCGGTGTGGGCCACCGCACCGCTGACATTCACATTGCAGCCAGAAAGTTTATACTCTTGCCGGAAAACTCACGGCACAGAACAAGGACATCAGCAGGAATGACGCCGCATAAACGAAAAATTCTACTGCTTGATAATGGTCGCGAGTGGGGCGGCGGCACGAATAGCATGCTGGAATTACTGAAGCGGATCGATCGTAACCAGTTCGATATTACCTGCTGCTTTTATCATAATTATTCGCGCGGCAATAACGAAACCATTGAGCAAATTCTTGGATCGTTAACGATTCCGGTGACGTTTATTCCGCAGCGCAGACAACCTCTCTGGGCAAAAATCAGCAAAGAAATAGTCCGCACGCTGCTTTTTTTCAGCAAAGAGAGCAGAAAAAAAGCGATTCATTTTGTGGATCGCCGATGGCGTATTATCCCGAACGCGCACAAGATTGGCGCGCTTCTGCAAGCCGGGCAGTTTGACCTGCTTTATATGAATAATCAGCCCAGTACCAACACTGAAGGCTATCTGGCAGCCCGCCCGCTTAATATTCCGGTGGTTCAGCACTGCCGTATTGACCCGGTACTGAATCGCCAGCTGGTCGCGATGCTGAACCGGGACTGTGAGGCGATTATCTGCGTTTCGCACGGTGTCAGTCATACGCTGCAGCGTCATGGTGTCCATCAGCATCTCTGTCATACCGTCAGCAATGCCATCGATATCCACCAGCCGTTACCCGATCGTACCGCGGTTCGTCAGGCGCTGCAGATTGCCCCGGAAACCTTTGTGTTTGGCTCTATTGGGTCACTGATAGCGCGTAAAGCCAATCACCATACGCTGAGCGCACTGGGCCGGTTTCACCGCCTTTACCCTCACGCTGACTGGAAAATGCTGATTGTCGGTACCGGTCCGGAACAGGCTAACCTTGCACAGCTGGCAGAAAAAGAGCAGATTGCTGACCGCATCGTTTTCACCGGTTTTAAAAATAATGCGCTGGATTTTCTGGCCGCGTTCGACACGTTCATACTGGCCTCGCAAAGTGAAGGCTTACCCCGCGTGGTGCTTGAAGCGATGCTGGTCAATACTGCCGTTATCGGATCGCGGGTAACCGGGACAGCTGAGCTGATTGAACACAACCAGACCGGTCTGCTGTTTGAATATGGTGATATTGCAGAGCTGACACAGCAGCTGATCGCTCTGTGGGAGAACAGAGAATTACGTCAGAAATTAACCGACACGGCTGCCGGAAAGGTACGCGAACATTACGCTATTGAAAACTATATTCAGGGCGTAGAAACGGTTCTGGCTAATGTTATTCAGGAAAAGAGTCATGCTTAATTTTTTTAATAAACGTTTCCGCCATATTCGCGCGCGGCATAATATTCCCTACAGCCAGAGTCGCGTGCAGGGCAAGACTCCTGTCACCTCCGTGGTGATCCCGTGTGCGGGTGAGGACTATATTGAAGAAGCGCTGCTCAGCGCCTGCTTTGCCAGCCGTTTTGCCACCAGCGTCACGGAGATTGTTATCGTCAGCGACCAGCCCGCGACACAATTTGGTGAGCTGCCGGCAAAGACCCGCGTTGCCACGCTGACCATTCCGCACCGTGAAGAGAGCTACCGTTATAAACAGATTTACCGCAGCCGGCTGATCAAACTGCAGGCGCCTTTGCAGGCCAGCGGTGACGCGGTTCTGATGATCGACTCTGACCTCAACCTGCTTAAAGATCCAGCCCTCAGCCTGCGTGAAGGCCATCTTTACTCCAGCTTCAGAGAAGGCAGAATGATTGCCAAACTTGAAAACGCGGCTGAGGAGCAGATCCCGGCTTACTATAAACCCGCCATCCGGCCCTATCTGGTTGACCATGTCAACGGCGCTTATCTGGCCGCCACGCGTCAGACCTGGAAGCGTATCTGCCCGCTGTGGCTGACGCTGTTTCAGGATACCTGGGAGCTGATGAATGATAATCAGCCCCCCACCGATCAGCTGCCGCTCTCTGCGCTGCTGGATATGCTCGATCTGGTTACGGTTAACCTGGGCGAGTGGGCAAACTGGCCGGTCTCCAAGCGCATCGGCGGAACGGCAGCGGTCATTCCGCCTGAGGTCATTGGCGCACACGGCGGTTTTCCGTTAAGCGAATGGCAGAAGTATCTGCAGGACCCGGCGCAGCCGCTGCAGTTTAAAGGTCAGGACTATACGCGCAAAGTACGCTACCTGACGGATGAAGAGAAAAAACGCGGCTGATACTACTCCGGCCTGCGGGCCGGAGTCCGTTTAATCCCAGCTCAGCACCACTTTCCCTGACCGCCCGGAGCGCATGTCATCGAACCCCTGCTGAAACGCGTCGATGTCATAGCGGTGGGTGATCACCGGCGTAAGATCCAGTCCGGACTGGATTAACGCCGCCATCTTGTACCAGGTTTCAAACATCTCACGGCCATAGATACCTTTGATAAACAGGCCTTTGAAGATGACCAGATTCCAGTCGATCGACATATCGCCGGGTGGAATGCCCAGCAGCGCAATGCGTCCGCCGTGGTTCATGGTTTCCAGCATCGTGCGGAAAGCTGCCGGTGCGCCTGACATCTCCAGTCCGACATCAAATCCTTCGGTCATACCGAGATCCTGCATCACGTCGCGCAGATTTTCCTGCGCCACGTTAACCGCACGGGTCACGCCCATCTCGCGAGCCAGACTCAGACGGTATTCATTCACGTCAGTGATCACAACGTGACGGGCACCTACGTGCCTGCAGACGGCGGCAGCCATAATACCAATTGGCCCGGCGCCGCAGATCAGGACATCTTCACCGGGCAGATCAAATGACAGCGCGGTATGTACGGCGTTGCCAAACGGATCGAAGATGGCTGCCAGTTCGTCAGAAATGTTATCGGGAATTTTAAACGCGTTGTATGCCGGGATAACCAGATACTCCGCGAAGCAGCCCTGGCGATTGACCCCCACGCCCACCGTATTGCGGCACAGGTGCGTTCGCCCTGCCCGGCAGTTACGGCAGTGGCCGCAGGTAATATGCCCCTCTCCGGAAACGCGATCGCCAATGGCGAAGCCTTTCACCTCCTGTCCCATGCTAACCACTTCACCGACATACTCATGTCCGGTGATCATCGGGACCGGAATGGTTTTACGCGACCACTCATCCCAGTTGTAGATGTGGATATCCGTACCGCAAATAGCGGTTTTACGGATCTTAATCAGCAGATCGTTATGACCCGGTTCCGGCACCGGTGCATCCTGCACCATCCAGATCCCCTCTTCAGCTTTCAGTTTGGCAAGTGCTTTCATTTTTCTGCTCCTGCAGCAATCACGCCCAGCCGCTGGCCGACGCGGATAAAAGCGGCGATAGCCTGTTCCAGCTGCGCCTGCGTGTGAGCGGCAGACATCTGCGTGCGGATGCGCGCCTGACCCTGCGGCACCACCGGATAGAAAAAGCCGGTGACGTAAATGCCTTCCTGCTGCAGCAGCGTGGCAAATTGCTGCGCCACGTTAGCCTCACCCAGCATCACCGGAATAATGGCGTGATCGGCGCCGGCCAGCGTGAAGCCTGCCGCGGTCATCTTCTCCCGGAAGAAGCGCGCGTTATCCCATAGCCGCTGGCGCAGACCGTCACCCTCACTCAGCAGATCCAGCACCCGCAGCGAGGCCGCGACAATTGCCGGAGCCAGCGAGTTAGAAAACAGATAGGGACGAGCACGCTGACGCAGCCACTCCACGACCTCTTTTTTCGCGGCTACATAGCCGCCGGAGGCACCGCCCAGCGCTTTACCTAACGTTCCCGTGAGGATATCAACGCGATCCATCACGTCGCAGTATTCATGCGTGCCGCGCCCTGCTGCGCCGATAACGCCCACCGCATGAGAGTCATCGACGATGACCAGCGCATCAAACTCCTCCGCCAGGTCGCAAATCCCCTGCAGATTGGCAATCACGCCATCCATAGAGAACACGCCATCGGTAGCGATCGCGATATGCCGGGCACCTTTATCACGCGCCTCCTGCAGACAGGTACGTAGCGCCTGCATATCGTTATTGGCGTAGCGATAGCGCTGCGCCTTACACAGGCGTATGCCATCAATGATGGAGGCGTGATTCAGCGCATCGGAAATAATGGCATCCTCCAGACCCAGCAGCGCCTCAAACAGGCCGCCGTTAGCGTCAAAACAGGAGGAGAAAAGAATAGACGCTTCCATACCAAGAAAGTCAGCCAGCTTACGCTCCAGCTGCTGATGCGTATCCTGCGTACCGCAGATAAAGCGCACCGACGCCATACCAAAGCCGTGGGAATCCATACCCTCTTTCGCTGCCTGAATCAGCGCCGGATGATTTGCCAGACCGAGATAGTTATTGGCACAAAAGTTAATGACCGGCGTGCCGTGATCAACGCTGATCTCCGCCTGCTGGGCTGACGTAATGCGACGTTCCTGTTTGAACAATCCGTCCTGACGCGTTGTCTCAAGCTGCTGACGGATTTGCGAATAAAACTGATTGGACATGATTCTGCTCCTTAGATCGCAAATTACCGGAGCATCTTACTGAGCAAATAGCAGGCAGACGATATTTCAGCCAGTTAAATGTTCGTTTTGCAGCATAGTTCACGCCGTAGTCAGCGTTTGTGCGATACGCCTCACGCATCTGGCTGTCCGGACAGGGCTGAAATGTTATGATGATGAGTATTCGTGCGTGAAACCTTCTGTTTCACCCTAACTGATTAAAGGCTAAGCATATGATTATCGTTACCGGCGGCGCTGGCATGATTGGCAGCAACATCGTTAAAGCGCTTAACGATCGCGGTCATAGCGACATTCTGGTCGTGGATAACCTGAAAGATGGCACCAAATTCGTCAATCTGGCGGATCTGGATATCGCTGATTATATGGATAAAGAGGAGTTTCTCTCTTACATCATGTCAGGCGAAGATCTGGGGCCGATTGAAGCGGTATTCCATCAAGGTGCCTGTTCCGCCACCACCGAGTGGGATGGCAAGTACATGATGGATAACAACTATCAGTACTCTAAAGATCTGCTGCATTTCTGCCTTGAGCGCGAGATCCCGTTTCTCTACGCCTCCTCTGCCGCGACCTATGGTGGCCGCAATGAGAACTTTATCGAAGAACGTCAGTATGAAGAGCCGCTGAACGTCTACGGCTATTCAAAAATGCTGTTCGATCATTACGTGCGTCAGATTCTGCCTGAAGCGGATTCGCCGGTGTGCGGTTTCCGCTATTTCAATGTGTATGGTCCGCGCGAAGGGCACAAAGGCAGTATGGCCAGCGTGGCGTTTCATCTGAATACGCAAATCAGCAACGGCGAGAACCCTAAGCTGTTTGAAGGCAGCGACAGCTTCCGCCGCGATTTTATCCATGTAGATGATGTTGTGGCTGTAAACCTGTGGTGCTGGGAGAATGGCGTATCCGGTATCTATAACTGCGGCACCGGACGCGCGGAATCGTTCCAGGAAGTGGCTGATGCCGTGCTTAAATTCCATCAGCAGGGCCAGATTGAGTACATTCCTTTCCCGGATAAACTCAAAGGACGCTATCAGGCATTTACCCAGGCCGATCTGACAAAACTGCGTGAAGCGGGCTATGACAAGCCATTTAAAACTGTCGCACAGGGCGTGGGCGAGTACATGGCCTGGCTGAATCGCAACGTTTAAGGACACCCGCATCAGCGATGAAAATTCTGGTTATTGGCCCTTCCTGGGTCGGCGATATGATGATGTCGCAAAGTCTCTATCGCACTCTCAAGGTGGCGCATCCTGATGCGGTCATTGATGTGATGGCACCCGCGTGGTGCCGCCCGCTGCTGTCACGCATGCCGGAAGTGAATCAGGCGCTGGCGATGCCGCTGGGGCACGGCGCGCTGGCGTTGGGCGAACGCCGTCGTCTCGGCAAAACCCTGCAGGCCAGCGGTTACGATCGCGCTTACGTATTGCCGAACTCGTTTAAATCGGCGCTGGTCCCCTTTTTCGCCGGCATACCGCGCCGCACCGGCTGGCGCGGTGAAATGCGTTACGGCGTGCTCAATGATGTGCGGGTACTGGACAAAGCGGCGTTTCCGCTAATGGTAGAGCGCTATGTTGCCCTGGCGTATGACACGCCGGTAACCTCCGCTCAGCAGCTGCCACAGCCGCTGCTATGGCCGCAGCTGCGCGTAGAGGACGACGAAAAGCGCATGACGGCTGCGCAGTTTGGCCTCTCCACCGATCGTCCGGTTATCGGCTTTTGTCCGGGAGCAGAGTTTGGACCGGCGAAACGCTGGCCGCATTATCACTATGCTGCCCTGGCGGAACAGCTGATCGCAGAAGGCTACCAGGTCGTGCTGTTTGGCTCAGCCAAAGATCGCGACACCGGCGAGTCGATTCTGCAGGCGCTGCCTGAGCCGTTGCGTGCGCACGGCAAAAATCTGGCGGGTGAGACGCAGCTGGAGCAGGCCGTGATCCTGCTCGCCCACTGTCGCGCCGTGGTCAGCAACGATTCCGGTCTGATGCACATTGCGGCAGCGCTCAACCGGCCGCTGGTCGCGCTGTATGGCCCGAGCAGCCCGGATTTCACGCCGCCGCTTTCCCGTCAGGCCCGCGTTATCCGGCTAATCAGCGGCTATCACAAAGTGCGTAAAGGCGATGCCGCTGAGGGTTATCATCAGAGCCTGATCGACATTACCCCTGCGCGCGTGCATCAGACCCTGAGCGCGCTGCTACAGCCGGCGCAGGAGCAGACATGCACGTTTTAATCGTTAAAACCTCTTCGATGGGAGATGTTCTCCATACGCTACCCGCGCTTACTGACGCCATGCAGGCGCTGCCAGGTATCCGCTTTGACTGGGTAGTAGAAGAGAATTTTGCTCAGATCCCCGGCTGGCATCCTGCCGTAGATAAAGTCCTGCCGGTTGCAATCCGTCGCTGGCGCAAACACTGGTTTGGCAGTCAGCAGCGCGAAGAGCGCGTCGCGTTTAAGCGCAATTTGCAGTCGCGCCAGTATGATGTGGTTATTGACGCACAGGGCCTGATTAAAAGCGCAGCCCTGGTGACGCGTCTGGCAACCGGCACGAAGCATGGTCTGGACAGCCGCAGCGCGCGTGAGCCTTTTGCGAGCTGGTGGTACGACAGGCGCCATGAGGTCAGCAAGCAGCAGCACGCCGTTGAGCGCACGCGTGAGCTGTTTGCGAAAAGTCTGGGCTATGAAAAGCCTGCCACCCAGGGCGATTACGCCATCGCGGCACATTTTCTGACTCCCCGGATCGAAGCAGCCCCCTCCTGGCTGGTGTTTCTGCACGCCACAACCCGCGACAATAAACACTGGCCGGAAGCGCACTGGCGTGAGCTGATCAGGCTGCTGCAGCCCACCGGCCTGCAAATCAGGCTGCCGTGGGGTGCAATACATGAACAGCAGCGTGCACAGCGGCTGGCAGAGGGCTTTTCCCATGTAGAAGTCCTGCCAAAACTGACGCTGGAGCAGGTGGCGCAGCAGCTGGCAGGCGCGCGCGCAGTGGTCTCCGTCGATACCGGGCTCAGCCATCTGACCGCCGCGCTGGACAGACCCAATATTACGCTGTTCGGTCCCACCGATCCGGGTCTGATTGGCGGTTACGGCAGAAACCAGCATGCGCTGATCGGTAAGAATGGTTCTATGCAGGATATCGCAGCAAGTCAGGTTATTGATAAGCTGAAGGAAATTTTGTAGATGCGATCTTTTTTTAAACAATTATATCGCTATACGCACAGCAGAGGCCTAAGGCATAACGAAAATTTGTGGCCACATTTCTCCATCAAACGTGCTCCGGAAGGGCACATTAGTCAGCTCTTTTGGAAAAAAAGAGAAATTAATATAAAACCACTGGACTCTGCACTAAAAGCTGCAACAACGGATGTAACAATCGTTGCCACAGGTCCATCGGTCAGAGATACAGATTTTACATTATTAAGCAACACAACGTTTATTGGGGTAAATGGGGCTTATGAATTGCGAAAAGCGATAAGCTTTAGTTTTTATATTATTGTGGACAGGGATTTCATGAAGAACAGGTTCGATATTATCGAGAAGATAATTAACGACACTCAGTTAACATTGTTAATAACACTGCACTGCCTGAATGATTTACTCCTCAAAAAAAGCAGTGGAGATATACGCTGCAGTTTAACGATCATTGAAGATGTTAGCTATAAAATTTATCAGGAAAAGGTTAACCCAGAAGATTACACTACCGTTTATGGAAAATATCCAGAGTTCGATATCTATCCTGCAAGCCCGCAAACTGGTTTTTCATGGGATATCAGAAAAGGAATATTCGATGCCGGGACAGTAGCCTATTGGGCATTGCAGGTAGCGGTGTGGTTGGGAGCTACAAGGATATTTTTAGCGGGTGTAGATATGAATAATTTTTCCCTGCCCAGATTCTATGAAAACGAAAATGATAAGCAGCCAAGTTCCCTGCAGCTGAACTTTGAAAAATTAATAAAACCTGCTTTTTGTAAGGCCAGCCAGGGTCTGCAGAAAAAGGGCATAACAGTATATAACCTATCAATGAAAAGCGGATTGAGCGACTCTATTTTTAAAAAGGCAAGACTAAATGAACTTTTCACAAAAAAATAACTTACTGGAGAGAATCGCTTCTTTCTCTTTTATGTCTTTTATTTTCTTGCTTGTCATTTTTACTGACATCGGAAAAATAAACAATTTATTTTATATATCTTTCATCTCAATGGCTTTATATATATTTTCCTTAAAAAGGAAAAACACGGCGCTGGAGAAAATCAACTGGCGACCCTATATTTTCGTGGGAATTTTCCTGTTTTATTACAGCCTGTCCAATTTTTGGTCAGGTAATCCTTCAAACTTTTTCTCTACATTAAAACATTCTTTCTATCTGCTTTTTGTTCTGTACATCTGCAACCATATAATAAAAAAACATGGAGCAGTGACGTTTTTTTCAATAATTTTTTCCGCAAGCCTTATTCTTTTGGTGTTAATCTTGTTTATGGTTAACAAAAGTACTTTACTATCCAATCGGCTTGAACATGCTTTTTTTGCAGCCCCTTCTAACGTTATCGATTTAGGGGGATATTTTGCTATAGGAATTTTGAGCGGCCTTATTGTGGCTCGTGAATCAGGTAAGCAATGGATTTACTTCCTGTGTGCACTCCTTTTTATTGGTCTGATTTTAACACAAAGTCGAGGACCGTTTTTTTCATTACTGATAGCTCTTGCTGTCACGCTGGCTAATTATAGAAAGTACCGTATAAAAAACGTTATATATATCACTTTTATTTTAATTTCAATTTGCATATTCTTTTTTATCACTGATTATGGCCATCAGTTTTGGCTAAGAATAATTGCATCTTACAAACAAAGCTTTATTCGTTTCGGCATTTGGGAGCATGGTATTAAAGAGTCTATGATTCATCCATTTTTTGGGTGGGGGTTTGATAAAGAATTGCGCTTCGTAAATAGTGTTGGACAGCATATAGCTACTACACATAGTGTTTATGTTGCGGCTTTTCTTAAGGGCGGTTTAGCAGGATTAGCGCTCCTGTTTGTCGTTATTGCCAGCGCTCTATTGCAGGCATATAAGAAGTTTCGTCATGGCAAAGAGCTTGAGGCTGCACTCTATATATTTTCACTGGTGTTTATCTCGACTCAGGGAATGTTTGTTATCAGCGGACCAGCAGAAATGTGGATTCTTTTCTGGATACCGCTAGCAGTAGTGCTTCCTAAGCAAGAAAAATAAAATATGGCTGGCAGAAAGCTATTTCTGCCAGCCATACCTTCTCAATAGCATTAGTAATCTATACCTGAAGAGCCGGTTCAGAAAGCGCAAATCTGAAACGCATCAGCGTGCATGAGCTTTTTTATGCAAGGCATACTCTGTCAGCGTCATTCCCTGTACACGCGGCTGAAGCCAGATAAACAGCTGCTCCAGATCGTCGTACAGCCTGTCGATGTCCGCCTCCGTTTTAAACGTGGGGCTGCCGTCTGGCATGAATTCAGAGGAGTGCAGCATAAACTCGATGTAATCACTGCCCTGATCGAGCGTCTGCGCAGCAACCTTTTTCATTTCATTCAGGTTGCCGCCGGTCGGGCGCAGCCAGTTAACTGAGGGACCACGCGGCTTGCCACGCAGCTGATTCCACGCCTTTTTAAACTGGTTGGTCATCGCGCCATAGCGATACTGAATGCTCATGGGCAACTCCAGCAGCGAACTGTTACCCGGCTTTGAGATATCGCTGGTGTCTATATAGTAAGCGCGATCGGGGAAATGACTATAGTCGGTTCCTCCGCTCCCCTGCGGGGCGCCGGATGAATTACGCCAGCTGACCCGGGGCGTCACGGAGCAGTCAACCAGATAACCGTTATCGATTAAAGCCTGCGCATAAACTTCGTTAAAGGCCCAGCGACCGGCGCGATGACTGGTCATTTTTTGCTGAAATGCATCCTCCAGCAACGCCGTCATAAAGGCGACCTTATCGCGTAAAACGGACTCAGGATATTCAATCAGATAGGGTTGATAACGCCAGTCATCCTGCGTCAGTTCATATTCCGGCGGGCTATACCAGGCGTGAAGATGCATACCGATCTCCCCCTGTCCGCGGGCCAGTAGATCCTGTCCGAACTCTACATAGGCAGGATCGCTCGCCATCTCGTAATTCGTCAGCCAGGTGGGTTTGAAGCCATACTTTTCGCACAGCCTCTGAAAGCGGGGCAGGAAGCTGACATTATGCGTTGTCACCTTTCCGCTGCGGTTGCGCCACAGGTTATCGCCTTCCGTATCCAGGGTAATCAAAAAGGCAGGCTTTTCCATAACTTGTCCGGTATATTTCACTGTTATCATCACTATGGTACGCACCGCCTGTGGCAGGCGCAAACTTTTCCAGCGCCGCTGGCCGGGTCAGGGAGCAGCGCTCTGATTAAACCAGAATAGCGTGAATAAAAAGCAGGGCGGATTTATCTTTAGCTGCTTACCGCGCGCAGTTATGGCAGACTTTTTACAGCATTCGTTCATTTGCCGATAAACGTACTCATATCGGAAAGATAATAGATCAGTTTCACCACCAGGCTGACAGGCAGGCAGAGGTAGATAATTTGTCGAAACGCATTTTAATGGTGATCGATGGTTTGCCCGGCGGCGGCGCCGAAAAAGTCGTCTTAACGCTGGCTGAGGGTTTTATTTCCCTGGGACATCGTGTCTCGATTTTCTCTCTGCGAAAAATATGCGATTACCCTATCCCTGCAGGCGTGGATTATCAGGTGGTGTGCGATCACAGCGTCCGCCCGTGGCGAAAAATGACAGAAACCGTACGCCGTGCGCGCTTGCTGGATGAGGCGGTACGCCAGAGTGAAGCGCTGAACGGCAAGTTCAGTTTAATCTTTTCCCACTTACACAAAACCGATCGCATTGTCAGGCGAGCCCGATCGCTTGATTCAGCTAAAACCTGGTACTGTCTGCACGGCGTCTTTTCTGCCTCCTATCTGGGACGTAAAACAGGTTTTTCCCGCTGGTTAAAGCAGCTAAAAATACGTTATGTCTATCAGGGGCGTCAGCTGGTCGGCGTGTCGCAATATGTTATCGATGATCTGATAAAGAATGTCGGCGTCAGGCCACGCCTGACCCGCGTTATTTTCAATCCTTTCGACTTCGATCGGCTCGACGAGCTGGCGGCCGGGCCCTGCCCGCTGGCCGGCCAGAATTACCTTGTCCACGTAGGACGCATTCATGAGGCGAAACGTCAGGACCGCTTGCTTGAGGCCTATGCACGCAGCGGCATAATGGCTCCCCTGGTGTTGCTGGGTCAGGGCAGCGCGAAACTCCTGGAGGCGTTACGCCAGCAGGCACGGGACCTGGGAATTTCAGAGCGCGTCTGCTTCGAAGGCTTTCAGCAAAACCCCTATCCGTGGATCCGCCATGCTCAGATGCTGGTTATGAGTTCAGATAGCGAAGGGTTTGGCAATGTGCTGGTTGAGGCTTTACACTGCGGCACGGCGGTGGTCAGTACACGCTGCCCCGGTGGCCCGGCTGAGATCCTGACCGGCCCGCTCTCCCGCTGTCTGGCCGATCTGAACGCCGCGTCGCTGGCAGAAAAAATGCGCGATGTGTATGCCAGCCCCCCCGATTTGCAGCACCTCGATTTGAGCATTTATAGTCTGGCTACTATTTGTCAGCAATATCTGCAGCTGGATCCTGTAACAGAAACATCATTTTCAATGGCACGCCATGTTTCGAATTAAGAAATCCCCGATGGGATGCGGCCAGAATATGGGGATAATTGCTTGACCTACATTATTATATTTATCATTTTTTGCCCGATTAAATGGGTAATGAAGCTGTTCCGGACGCGTAGCGGAAAAAACCTGGTCATTCAGACCGCCAAAATTGGCGATTTTATTAATATCACTCCGCTGCTCACGCACCTCGGGAAAAGCGATGCGCTGCTGAGCAGAAGCGTTGCGCCGCTCGCCAGCAATGACGCTACCCTTGAACACATCTGGTATATCGAAGAGTATCGTTCTGGCCTGCTGAAAAAGCTCAGGTTAGTCTGGCATCTGCTCAATCGCTACGACAACGTTTATCTGCTGCACCCGACCAACCTGAATCTGTTTATTGCCGCCTGCTGCAATGCGGATAATAAGCAGTTTCTGTCCAGCTATCGCCGCAAGGGATATCAGAACCTCTTCTATTACACCGCAAGCGGCGAAGTGCAGCATGAAAAAAATACGCTGACGCTGGAAAACTATCTGAAGCTGGCCGATCGCTCTTTCACCAAAGAGAGCTACCCCAAACACGCGACGCTGCCGCTATGGCAGCCTGCTTCCCTGCCCGCAGAGATCACAGCGTGCGCGGGAACGCGTATCGGTATCAGTGTGACCGCCGGTAATCAGGCCAAAACCATTCCGCCAGCTATCTGGCAGCGTTTGTTTGACCACCTGAGCGATCTTCACTGCACCTTTTTTGCTTTTGGTGCGCCAAATGAACAATCGCGCGTTCAGGAGCTATTCAAAACAGCCGGGCATCGCGACAACCTGATCAGTCTGGTGGGGAAAGTGTCGCTGGAAGCGCTGCCGGCCGTTATCGGCGAAATGGATTTTTATATCGCCTCCGATTCCGGCAATGTGTACATCGCTGATGCACAGCAGGTACCGGTGATTCTGATTTATGGTCCCTGCTGCGTAGAAGAGCAGAGGCCGCTGGGCGATGTACTGCTGATTGGTCCTGACCATATCGCGCCCTCTTCTTTTGTATTTGATGCGCAATATAAATTCGCGCATCCGGTTGAACAGCTTTTCAACCTAGATCAGCGTAAGCTGAGTGATATCCACGATTTTATTCGCACCCGAGAGCAGCAGCGTCTGGCGCGCCGAAACAATGAAATGACCTCATGACAGCCCAGCCAGAACATTCCACACCATTACTCAGCCTTATCATCCCGATGTTTAATGCCGGCACTGAGTTTGCTGCCTGCCTCCAGGCGCTGTTAGCGCAGACGCTGACCGACCTTGAGATCATCATCGTCGATGATGGCTCAACTGACGGCTCCGGCGAGCAGGCAGACGCTTACGCTGCACGCTATCCGCATATCCGTGTGATCCATCAGGCCAACGGCGGCGTGTCACGGGCGCGAAATGCCGGCCTGGCGATCGCGCGCGGTAAGTACGTCAGCTTTCCCGACGCCGATGACACCATGGATGCGGCGATGTATCAGACGCTGACGGAGATGGCAGAGCGTGATGGACTTGACGCAGCACAGTGCAACGCCGAGTGGTATTTCAAAGCGAGCCAGCGTACCAGACCGCTTATTCCTCACGATCGTCTCACCAGCACCGCTGTGCTGAGCGGACCTGAGTGGCTGAACACCGCGCTCAGAACGCGGCGTTACATGCATGTAGTCTGGCTGGGCATTTATCGCCGCGAGCTGATTACGCGCTGCAATCTGCTGTTTGAGCCGGGGCTGCATCATCAGGATATTCCCTGGACCACGGAATTTATGTTTAACGCCACGCGCGTACGCTATACCGATCGCGTGCTCTATCGCTACTACATGCATGATGCTTCCATCAGCAACCGTAAACGCACCGGCCAGCGCAACGTAGAGTATCAGCGTCACTATCTGAAAATTGCCCGGATGCTGGAAGAGCTGAACCAGCGTTATCGCCGTCATATCCGCATTTATCCGGCATTTCACTACCAGATCACGCATGAAGCGCTCAGCGTCTGTCACGCTATCCGGCGCGAGCCTGAAGCGGAAGCACGGCAGGCGATGCTGGCGGATCTGTTCAGTACAGGGACGCATAAACGTATGCTGCGCAATGCGCGCGGCCTGAAACAGTGGTATCAGCTGCTGCTGTGGCTGAGCCGCATTTATCGCTGGCGCCAGAAATAAGCACCACTGCTCGCTTTAACCCCTTTCGGGTTTGCCCTACAATCGGCTCACTGAATCCTGAGATCAATAAGTATGGCAAGCCCGATTCCAGCCCGGTTCACACCACAATCTATTTTAGTGATCAAACTGCGCCATCATGGTGACATGCTGCTGACAACGCCTGTCATCAATGCGCTGCGCGCGCGTTATCCTGATGCACATATCGATGTGCTGCTCTATAAAGAAACCCGGCCGATGCTGGAAGCGCATCCGGCAATTCGCCAGCTGCATATTATCGATCGCAGCTGGAAAAAAGAGGGCAGCCTGCAGAAACTGCGCCATGAACTGGCGCTGCTCTCCGCCGTTCGCGCCTGCCGCTACGATCTGGTGATCAACCTCGCCGACCAGTGGCGCAGCGCCATTATTACCGGCCTGTCAGGTGCTGCGGTGCGCATCGGCTTTGCCTATCGCAAACGCGACAACGCCCTCTGGCGCTGGTGCCACAATCAGCGCGTCCCTACCACCCGGCATCATCAGCTGCATACGGTTGAACAGAATATGAGCGCGCTGGCTCCGCTCGGAATCGACGTAACAAATGCAGTCGCGTCGATGCATTTCAGCGAAGCCGATCGGCAGAAAGTAGATGTTTTGCTGGCGCAGCAGCAGATCGCCGGGCCGTTTATTGTGCTGCAGCCTACGTCGCGCTGGGTATTTAAATGCTGGGACGATGAAAAGATGGCGCAGCTGATCACGGCGCTCTCTGATGAAGGGCATACCCTGGTGCTGACGGCAGCGCCGGATAAAAAAGAGCTGGCGATGATAGCGCATATTCAGTCGCTCTGCTCCGCCTCACGCGTGGTATCCCTTGCCGGCCAGCTGTCGCTGCCGCAGCTGGCCGCGCTAATCGACGCGGCGCAGCTCTTTATTGGTGTCGACTCTGCGCCGATGCATATGGCCGCGGCGCTGGATACGCCCTGCCTGGCGCTGTTCGGACCGACAAAGCTGCAGCACTGGCGCCCGTGGGGCAATAATAACCGGGTGATCTGGGCAGGTGATTATGCACCGCTGCCGTCGCCCGACTCGATCGACACCCGCACGGAGCAGCGCTATCTTTCCGCGATTCCGGTCGCCGATGTGCTGACCGCCGCAAGGAGCTATTTGCATGAATAAAATACGTCTGGCTATCGTCCGGCAGAAATATCGCCCGGACGGCGGGGCCGAACGCTTTATTTCACGCGCGCTGGAAGCGCTGGATAGCGAGCAGCTGGATCTCAATATCATTACCCGCAGCTGGCAGGGCGCGCCCAATCCCGCCTGGCATCTGCATATCTGCAACCCGGCAAAGTTTGGCCGTATCTCCCGCGAACGCGGTTTTGCACGTGCAGCGCGCGCCTGCTGGGAGCGGGAGCAGTTTGACCTTGTTCAGAGTCACGAGCGCATCGCCGGGTGCGATATTTTTCGTGCCGGCGACGGCGTGCATCGGGTCTGGTTAGAGCAGCGGGCGCGCATTGTTTCCCCGTGGCAGCGTCTGAGCGCAGCGCTCAGCCCGTACCATCGCTATGTGCTGCAGGCTGAAGCGGAGATGTTTAACGACCCGTCACTCAAAGCGGTGATCTGCAACTCTGAGATGGTGAAGCGGGATATCCTGCGCCATTTCACGCTGGATGCCGGCAATATTCACGTGATCCACAATGCCATTGACAGCAAACGCTTTCAGCCCGCGACATCCAGCCTGCGCCATGCGGCGCGCCATCAGCTGCGGCTGCCGCAGGACGCGCACGTGATGATCTACGTCGGCTCCGGGTTTGAGCGCAAGGGGCTGAAAGCAGCAATTGAAGCGGTGGCGCAAACCGATCGCTATCTGATTGTGGTCGGTCAGGATAAACAGCTGTCGCGCTATCAGCAGCTGGCAAACCAGCTTAACTGTCTTGACCGCCTGCGCTTTGCCGGCGTTCAGCAGGATGTGCAGCCGTTCTATCACGCCGCCGATGCGCTGCTGCTGCCAACGCTGTACGATCCGTTTCCGAATGTGGTTCTGGAAGCCATGGCCTGCGGACTGGCGGTGATCACCAGCACTGGCTGCGGCGGAGCCGAGTTTATCCGCCATGGTGAAGAGGGCTTTGTCTGCGACGCGCTGGATATTCGCGCGTTAAAAGAGGCCGTGCTGGCGGTGCCTGCCCTGTCAGATGACAACCGTATGGGCGCCGCCGCCCGCCGCCGGGTGGAACCTTACGGGCCTGAGCGGCTGGCAGATGCGCTGACCTCGCTCTACCAGCGCGTGCTGAGCCAGCGCTGACGAAGTGATGTGAGCAGGCGGTGAATTTCTGATAGTATGCCGCCTTTCTCCGGTTTTTTGACGCGAATATGTCGTAACGATAACTATGACGACCCTGTATACCGCCCTGCTCTATCTGATTCAGCCATTTATCTGGCTGCGCCTGTGGCTGCGCGGTCGCAAAGCGCCGGCCTACCGTAAACGCTGGGCTGAGCGATATGGCTACTGCACCGGCAAGGTTGAGCCGCACGGTATCGTGCTGCATTCAGTATCGGTAGGTGAAACGCTGGCTGCAGTACCGCTGGTGCGGGCGCTGCGCCATCGCTATCCGTCACTGCCCATCACCGTGACCACCATGACGCCCACCGGCTCAGAGCGCGCGCAGTCGGCATTTGGTAAAGATGTGCACCATGTTTACCTGCCGTACGATCTGCCCGGTGCCATTAACCGGTTTCTGGATACGGTTGATCCGCGTCTGGTGATCATCATGGAAACCGAGCTGTGGCCAAATATCATTCGCATCCTGCACCAGCGCGAGATTCCGCTGGTCATCGCCAACGCCCGTCTCTCTGAGCGTTCCGCCCGCGGCTATAAAAAGCTGGGTGGCTTTATGCGCGATCTGCTGCAGAGCATCACGCTTATCGCGGCGCAGAACAGCGAAGATGGCGACCGCTTTCTCAGCCTGGGCCTGAAACGGTCGCACCTGGCGGTCACCGGCAGCCTGAAATTTGATATCTCCGTTACGCCAGAGCTGGCGGCCAGAGCCGTTACGCTGCGGCGTCAGTGGGCATCGCGCCGTCCGGTGTGGATTGCCACCAGCACTCACGAAGGTGAAGAGGCCATCGTGCTGGATGCCCACCGCCAGCTGCTGCAGCAGTTTCCCGATCTGCTGCTGATCCTGGTGCCGCGTCATCCGGAACGCTTTAAGGATGCGTGCCATCTGACGCAAAAGCGCGGCTTTACGTTTATGCTGCGCAGCAGCGGTGCGGTTCCTTCCGCCGCCACACAGGTCGTGATTGGCGACACCATGGGCGAGCTGATGCTGCTGTATGGCATTGCCGACCTCGCTTTTGTCGGCGGCAGTCTGGTTGAACGCGGCGGTCATAACCCGCTCGAACCTGCTGCTCATGCCATCCCGGTGTTGATGGGGCCGCACACCTGGAACTTCAAAGATATCTGCGCCAAATTGCAGCAGGCAGAGGGGCTGATCACGGTCAGCGACGCCGCTGCGCTGGAGAAAGAGGTCGCCAATCTGCTGCAGGATGATGACTATCGTCGCTATTATGGCCGTCACGCCGTTGAGGTTTTGCATCAGAATCAGGGTGCACTGCAGCGCCTGCTGCAGCTGCTGGAGCCTCATCTGCCACCGCGAGCACACTAATTTATGTCACAACGCCAACGTCTTTCGGTCGTGATGATCGCCCGGAATGAAGCTGAACTTCTGCCTGACGCGCTGGCATCTGTTGCCTGGGCCGATGAAATTATCCTGCTCGATTCGGGCAGCAGTGACGCCACTGCAGAGATTGCCCGGGCGCAGGGCGCGCAGGTGTATGAAGCGCTGCCGTGGGCAGGCTATGGCAAGCAGCGCCAGCGCGCGCAGGCATTCGCTACCGGAGAGATGATCCTGATGCTGGATGCTGACGAGCGCGTGACTCCGGCGCTGCGCCGCTCAATTGAGCAGGTGCTGTGCCAGCCGCCTTCTGCCACGGTTTATAGCCTTAGCCGCAGCAATTTTTTCCTCGGCCGTTTTATGCGTCACAGCGGCTGGTATCCGGATCGCGTGATGCGTCTCTATCCGCGCCATCTCAGCTATAACGACAATCTGGTGCATGAGTCGCTGGAGACGCAGGGCGCGCCCGTGGTGGCGCTGCCTGGCGATCTGGCGCACCTCACCTGCCGCGATCTGATAACGTTTCAGCGTAAGCAGATGAACTATGCCGAAGCCTGGGCGCAGGAGCGCTTTCAGCGCGGCAAGCGCTGCGGCCTGTTCGCCATTTTCTCCCATACGCTGGGGGCGTTTGCTAAAACGCTGCTGCTGCGCGCCGGCTTTCTTGACGGGAAGCAGGGCTGGATCCTGGCAGTGGTTAACGCACAGTACACGTTCAATAAATATGCCGCGCTCTGGGCGCTGCACCATACTTCTGCACAAGGCCGCGTATGAGTACGAAAGCGATATATCCCGGCACGTTTGACCCGATGACGCTCGGACACCTTGATATTGTCACGCGCGCGGCCCGGATGTTTGATCGCCTGGTCGTGGCGATTGCTGCCAGCCCCGGTAAGAAACCGCTGTTTACGCTGGACGAACGCGTCGATTTAGCGCGTCAGGCCACAGCGCACCTGACTAACGTTGAGGTCGTGGGCTTTAATGAGCTGATGGCTGATTTTGCCCGGACGCAGCAGGCGAACGTACTGGTCCGCGGCGTGCGGGCGGTGGCTGATTTTGAATACGAATCACAGCTGGCACAGATGAACCGCCATCTGCTGCCCGCGCTGGAAACGGTGTTTCTGCTGCCGTCGCAGGGCTTCTCATTTGTGTCGTCATCGCTGGTTAAAGAGGTGGCGCGTCACGGCGGTGACGTACAGGCATTCCTGCCTGCCGTCATTCATCAGGCGCTGCTGGCCAGACTGCAGCAGCCGTGATCAGTGCTGGCAGTGCGGACACCAGAAGGTGCTGCGCTGTCCATGCCGGCCGCTGAGGATCGGCGTGCCGCAGGCGCGGCAGGGTTCGCCAGCGCGGCCGTAAACCTGCAGCTGCTGAGCAAAATAGCCAGGCTTTCCGTCGGTCTGTAAAAAATCGCGCAGCGTGGTGCCTCCCTGCTCAATGGAGCGCAGCAGCACCGCTTTTATCGTGTCCACCAGCAGCGTCGCTTCCGCCTCGCTCAGGCTTCCCGCCGCCCGATCCGGCAGTATACCGGCGGTGAACAGCGACTCACTGGCGTAAATATTGCCCACCCCGACCACAATTTTATTGTCCATCAGCCACTGCTTGATGGCGGTACGCTTGCCGCGCGAGCGGGTAAACAGATAGTCACTGCTGAAGGCGTCGCTCAGCGGCTCCGGTCCAAGATGGGCCAGCACGCTGCTGCCCGCCGGATCGGCGCTCCAGAGCCACGCGCCAAAACGTCGCGGATCGGTATAGCGCAGCACTTTGCCGTTACTCATGACCAGATCGACATGGTCATGCTTTTCTGCCGGCTGTTCACCGGGCAGAATGCGCAGGCTGCCGGACATGCCGAGATGAATGATGATCCAGCCATGGGGCAGCTCCAGCAGCAGATACTTTGCCCGCCGCTGCACGCTCAGTACCGGCTGATCGCTCAGCGCGTGTATTTCACTGGAAACCGGCCAGCGCAGGCGCCCATTGCGCACAATAGCGTGCAGAATGGTTTCCCCCACCAGGTGTGGCTCAATACCGCGTCGGCTGGTTTCTACCTCAGGTAATTCAGGCATCGCATCTCCTCAACGTGTTGACATAGCGCACAAACAAAAAACCCGGCCGGAGCCGGGTTTTTCGCAAGAACACCAAAATTACTTAATTTTGGCTTCTTTGTAGATCACGTGCTGACGTACAACCGGATCGAACTTTTTCAGTTCCAGTTTCTCAGGTTTAGTACGCTTGTTCTTCGTGGTGGTATAGAAGTGACCTGTACCAGCAGAGGAAACCAGCTTGATCTTCTCACGAATACCTTTAGCCATGATTCAGTTCCTTAGTACTTCTCACCACGGGCGCGGATTTCGGCCAGAACCGTATCGATGCCCTTTTTATCAATAACACGCATACCTTTAGCAGATACACGCAGAGTAACGAAGCGCTTCTCGCTCTCAACCCAGAAACGGTGAGAGTGCAGGTTCGGCAGGAAACGGCGTTTCGTCGCGTTCATTGCGTGGGAACGGTTGTTACCGGTCACCGGACGCTTTCCAGTTACCTGGCAGACTCGTGACATTTCTATTCTCCAAAAATCAAATCAGCTCGAGCTTTAAAAACATAGGTTTTGGCCGCCTCGTCAGGCCTTAGCCCGCCAGGCGAGTTCCATGTGAACCCGCTAAGCTGGCCCAAACGCCAAACCCGAGATTCTCAAAGGTGGCGTAGTATACGCCGCTCAGCTCAAGTGCTCAAGTCCCGAACAGATAAAGATCCCTCCGGATCGCGCAAAAACGCCGCATTTCTGCCCGATTGAGGCGTAAAACTATAGCCAGCCGCGCTCAGCGAATGAGGTAAACTCGCCGTGACCGATCACCAGATGGTCCAGCAGGCGAATACTCAGCAGCGCGCAGGCCTGGGCAATTTTGGTGGTAATTTCCCGATCGGCACGGCTCGGATCGGCGTGTCCCGAAGGGTGATTGTGCGCCAGAATCACCGCTGCAGCGTTAATTTTCAGCGCTTCCCGCACAATTTCGCGCGGATGAACCTCCACGCTGCTGATTGAGCCGGAAAACATCTTCTGCGCCTGCAATACGCGATGCTGGTTATCAAGAAACAGCACCATGAAAATCTCCCGCTTCTCATGGGCCAGTACGCTTTGCAGATAGTGACGTGTGACCTGCGGATTCTCCATCACATTTTCACGCGCCAGCTGGCTGGCAAAAAAACGCCGTCCCAGCTCGGCTATCGCGTGCAGCTGGGTCAGCTTTGCCCGGCCAACGCCTTTAATCAGGCTCAGTTCTCGCTCGCTGGCGGTCATGATGCGATACAGTGAGCCAAACTCATTGAGCATCTGCCGCGCCAGCGTCATAACGCTGATGCCGCGCGTACCGGTGCGCAGAAAAATCGCCAGCAGCTCGGCATCATCCAGCGACTCTGCGCCCGCCTGTATCAGTTTTTCCCGTGGTGCCAGTTTCTTCATTGCGCTACTCCCTGTGGCGGAGCGTCAGGATGCGCGCTGGCGGTCAGCGATGCCAGTGCTGCATTTCTCTTTTCAGAGATGCCTCGCAAAGGGCACGGTCGGTGAACAGGCGGCCGGGCGGTTTTATGATAAAGTTGGCCTGTCTGCTGCGCCGGGCGCGGCATCATGCGTTAAGTTGAGGCAAACAACATGACTGGATTAGCCGGGAAAAAAATTCTGCTGGGCGTCAGCGGCGGTATCGCTGCATACAAAGCGCCGGAGCTGGTGCGACGTCTGCGCGATCGCGGCGCCGAGGTGCGCGTAATGATGACCTCCGCAGCCCGCGCCTTTATTACCCCGCTCAGTCTGCAGGCGGTCTCCGGCTACCCGGTGTTTGATGACCTGCTCGATCCCGCTGCCGAAGCCGCGATGGGCCATATTGAGCTGGCGAAATGGGCTGACCTGATTGTACTGGCTCCCGCCTCGGCTGATTTAATCGCCCGCATAACTGCCGGGATGGCTAACGATCTGGTGACTACCGCCTGTCTCGCCAGCGACGCGCCGCTGGCGCTGGTACCGGCGATGAATCAGCAGATGTACCGTGCCGCCATTACGCAGGAGAACCTGCAGCGCCTGCAGCAGCGCGGCGTCATGATCTGGGGACCGGATAGCGGCAGCCAGGCGTGCGGTGACACAGGACCAGGCCGTATGCTCGATCCGCTGGCGATTGTGGCGCATGCGCTTGAGTGGGCCGAGCCAGTCCGCGATCTGCAGCATCTCAGTATCATGATTACCGCGGGTCCGACCCGCGAAGCGCTGGATCCGGTGCGCTATATCAGCAACCACAGCTCAGGTAAAATGGGCTACGCGATAGCCGCCGCCGCGGCCCGGCGCGGTGCGCGCGTCACGCTGGTCTCCGGTCCGGTCACGCTGGCCGCCCCCGCCGGCGTGCAGCGTATCGACGTGACGACCGCGCTGGAGATGCAGGCGGCGGTCATGACGCAAATCGGCCAGCAGCATATCTTTATTGCCAGTGCCGCCGTGGCGGACTATCGCGCGGCAACCGTTGCAGCTGAAAAAATGAAAAAACAGGGTGACGACGATAACGTCACGCTGCAGCTGGTGAAGAATCCGGACATTGTCGCCGGCGTGGCGGCACTGCAGGAGAATCGTCCCTACGTGGTGGGATTTGCCGCCGAAACCCGGAATGTGGAAGAATACGCGCGGCAAAAACGCGTACGGAAAAATCTGGATCTGATTTGCGCTAACGATGTCGCGCAGGCGGGTCAGGGTTTTAACAGCGACACCAATGCGCTTCACCTTTTCTGGCAGGAGGGAGAAAAACGCTTACCGCTCAGCGATAAGTCGCTCCTTGGCCAACAGTTAATAGACGAGATAGTCAGCCGTTATGATGAAAAAAATAGACGTTAAAATTCTTGATGCGCGCGTTGGCAGCGACTTTCCGCTGCCCGCTTACGCCACCTCTGGTTCTGCAGGTCTCGACTTACGCGCCTGCCTTGATGAGGCACTGGAGATCGCGCCAGGTATGACTACCCTGGTACCAACCGGCCTCGCCATCCACATCGCTGACCCGACGCTGGCCGCGGTGATCCTGCCGCGCTCCGGCCTGGGCCACAAGCACGGTATCGTGCTTGGTAATCTGGTCGGCCTGATCGATTCTGACTACCAGGGACAGCTTATGGTTTCAGTCTGGAACCGCGGTCAGGAGCACTTTACCCTGCAGCCGGGCGATCGTCTGGCGCAACTGGTGTTTGTGCCGGTAGTACAGGCGGAATTTAACCTGGTCGAAGATTTTGACACCAGCGATCGCGGTGCAGGCGGGTTTGGCCACTCTGGCCGTCAGTAAGTTACCACTCTTCATTTAGCCATCTTGTTAACGCATGTCGCTGCAGGTAATTACCTGTGGCAGACAGGCAGGTATTGCCTGTATTTAATGAATTTCAGGGGTGTTGAAGGTCATGGCAGAGAAAAAAGTCGCGAAAAGGAATCGTCGCGAAGAGATTTTGCAGACGCTGGCGCAGATGCTGGAGTCAGGGGATGGCACCCAGCGAATTACCACCGCCCGGCTGGCCGCTAACGTAGGCGTTTCCGAGGCGGCCCTCTACCGCCACTTCCCCAGTAAAACACGGATGTTTGACAGTCTGATTGAGTTTATCGAAGAGAGTCTGATTACCCGCATCAATCTGATCCTGAATGACGAAAAAGAGACCACGACACGATTGCGTCTGATTGTGCAGCTGATCCTGGGATTTGGTGAGCGTAATCCGGGGCTGACGCGTATTCTGACCGGCCACGCGCTGATGTTTGAACAGGATCGCCTGCAGGGACGTATCAACCAGCTGTTTGAGCGCATTGAAACGCAGATGCGTCAGGTGATGCGCGAAAAGAAAATCCGCGACGGAGAGGGGTTCCGGACAGATGAGGCCCTGCTGGCCAGCCAGCTGCTGGCGTTTTGTGAAGGCCTGCTGTCGCGCTTTGTCCGTTCTGAGTTTCGCTACAGTCCGACCGCGGAGTTTGACAGCCGCTGGCCGCTGATAGCCGCGCAGCTGATTTAACCTCTTGCCTGCCGGGCCAGGCGTGCATCAGCGCGCATGCTGCGGCCGTCACTGATGGCGGCCGCAGCGCGGTTTCAGATACCGTATTCGTTACGGTAAGCGCGTACCTTCGCCAGATGGTCTGCCATCTCCGGCTTCTCAGCCAGATAATCAATCAGATCGCTCAGGGTAATAATGGCGGTAACCGTACAGTGATAGTCGCGCTCGACTTCCTGAATCGCTGATATCTCCCCGCGCCCGCGCTCCTGGCGATCGAGTGAAATCAGGACGCCAGCCAGCGTGGCATGATGCGCGCTGATAATGTCCATCGATTCGCGAATCGCCGTACCGGCGGTGATCACATCATCAACCAGCATCACTTTGCCTTCCAGCGGGCTGCCCACCAGCAAACCGCCTTCACCGTGATCTTTTGCTTCTTTACGGTTAAAGCAGTAGGGCACGTCGCGATCGTGATGGTCGGCCAGCGCCACGGCGGTGGTCGTGGCGATGGGAATACCTTTATACGCCGGGCCAAACAGCAGGTCGAAACTGACACCGCCGTCAACCAGCGCCTGCGCATAGAAACGCCCCAGCAGGGCCAGATCGCGTCCGCTGTTAAACAGGCCGGCATTAAAAAAGTAGGGGCTTTTTCGCCCCGACTTCAGGGTAAACTCACCAAATTTCAGCACCCCTTTATTCAGGGCAAATTCAATAAACTGACGCTGCCAGGCTTTCATCTCTCACTCCTCAAATAAAGAAAAGGCGACCCGGGGGTCGCCTTAGTACATCAACTGGATAGCGCAGCCTTCTGCGCCTGAATCAACTGTTCAATCCCGCCTCGCGCCAGCGCCAGCAGTGTTAATAGCTCCTCGTGGCTGAACGGCTCGCCTTCTGCGGTGCCCTGCACCTCAATCATGCGGCCATCTTCCATCATCACCACGTTCATATCCGTTTCCGCTGCGGAATCTTCAACATACTCCAGATCGCACAGCGCCTCGCTGCCAACGATACCGACGGAGATAGCGGCTACCATGCCTTTCAGCGGGCTGCTCTTCAGTTTACCTGCGGCAACCAGCGCATTCAGCGCATCCGCCAGCGCCACGCAGGCGCCGGTAATTGACGCGGTACGCGTGCCGCCGTCCGCCTGAATTACATCGCAATCCAGCGTGATGGTGTATTCACCCAGCGCGGCGAGGTCAACCGCAGCACGCAGCGAGCGGGCAATCAGACGCTGGATCTCCAGCGTACGGCCACCCTGCTTGCCTTTGGCCGCTTCGCGCGCCATGCGGCTGTGGGTTGAACGCGGCAGCATGCCATATTCTGCGGTTACCCAGCCCTGACCTTTACCCTTAAGAAAACGCGGCACGCCTTCCTCGACGGTCGCGGTGCAGAGCACTTTGGTTTCACCAAATTCAACCAGAACCGAGCCTTCGGCGTGTCTGGTGTAGTGACGGGTAAGGGTAACGGGACGCACTTCAGAAGTGCTACGGCCTGCAGGACGCATAGGTTCTCTCCGGCTTGCTTGAGTTTGGCTGCGCATTATACGGACTTCAGCCGCAGCTGTCCCGCGCGCGTGGAGCAGATCGACGATTCTCTTTCTGCTCAGCGGACAGCGGCGCAGACCAGCGTATCGATGCGGGTAGTGGTTTTGGCGTTAAAGCGCGTACGATACCGGTCGCGCGCGCGCTCAATCACGGCAGAAAAGGCGACATCCGGCGGATAGAGCAGCACTACAACCCGGCGCGCTTCTCCCTTTCCTGCGGCGTCATAGCTTGTCAGCGTATCGCCAAAGTGCGGCATCAGCTCCTCACGCAGAAACGGCTGCCATTCCCGCTCCGGCACTGCACTCAGCCACAGCGTGGTCTGCATCATCATCTCTCCGGCACCACACAGCGCCACCGGTGCGTTGTGCTGCGGGATCGGCTGCAGGCGCGCGGGTGCAGTCTGACATCCGGCCAGCAGCAGCAGTGCCACCAGGCTGCAAAAAGACTTATACGGAGTACGAAACAGATCGGACATCATCATCGCCGGGTAATATGCTCGCTCAGGATCAGTAGGCCTGCTCTAAACATAGCAGCGTTTTGCTATCCCTATCCCGCCGCACCGCACGCCGCTATAATGCGCAGAACATTCCCTGAAAGAGTACAAGCTTATGATCCGCAGTATGACCGCTTACGCCCGTCGCGAAGCCAAAGGCAGCTGGGGCAGCGCGACCTGGGAACTGCGCTCGGTGAACCAGCGCTATCTGGAAACCTATATTCGCCTGCCGGAACAGTTCCGCGGCCTGGAGCCGGTGATCCGCGAGCGCATCCGCACCCGCCTGACGCGCGGCAAAATTGAGTGCCATCTGCGTTTTGATGCCGATCCGGGCGCACAGGGCGAGCTGCAACTGAACGAAGCGCTGGCAAAACAGCTGGTGCAGGCTGCCAACTGGGTAAAAATGCAGAGCGATGAGGGTGCCATTAATCCGCTGGATATTCTGCGCTGGCCGGGTGTAATGTCAGCACCGGAGCAGGATCTGGACGCCATTAATGCTGAGTTGCTGACGGCGCTGGATGGCGCGCTGGATGACTTTATCGAAGCGCGTGAAAGTGAAGGTAACGCGCTGAAGAGTCTGATTGAGCAGCGTCTTGCGGGCGTATCGCAGGAAGTCAGCAAAGTACGTGCGCAGATGCCGGACGTGCTGAAATGGCAGCGCGAACGCCTGGTGACCCGGCTGGAAGAGGCAGAAGTTCAGCTGGAGAATAATCGTCTGGAGCAGGAACTGGTCATGATGGCCCAGCGCGTTGACGTAGCGGAGGAGCTGGATCGCCTCGACGCGCATGTTAAAGAGACCTACAACATCCTGAAGAAGAAGGAAGCGGTCGGCCGTCGCCTCGACTTTATGATGCAGGAGTTTAACCGCGAGTCGAACACCTTAGCCTCTAAATCGATCAATGCAGATATCACCGCTTCAGCCATTGAGCTGAAGGTGCTGATTGAGCAGATGCGCGAGCAGATTCAGAACATCGAATAACGTTTCATCTGCCAGCCTCAGCAGCATCTCTGCCTGAGCCCGCAGCAGCAGGTTCAGGCAGCAACCCTTTCGCTAGACTATTTTTTATCTTTTGCAATGTAAGCATTGTGCGTGCAATGATGTACAGCTGTGTCTGCTGCTGACCTGTCCTGACATATCTGCGGTATCTTCAGCATTAATACTGCTATTTTATCTGATTGATTTTACTTAATTAATAGAAAACTCATCCTTCCTGCAGCCGGTAATGTCCCAGGTTCCATAAATTCCATCAATCCTAAAGATACTAAAGTTAGCAGAATTCCTAAGGCACTATTTGCTAAAGTGCCGGTCGTAATTACTACAGTTGTACCGCACCAGGAACCATGGACCGACTTCTTAGCGCGTTACATTTACTCTACCTATGAAGGTGCTATGAAGAAAACCGGACAGTTTCGCTCCACACTGCTGCATCCCCGTTACTGGTTTACCTGGTTCGGTCTGGCCGTGCTCTGGCTGCTGGTGCAGCTTCCCTATCCCGTTCTGATCCGTCTCGGGGCAACGGCGGGTAAACTCTCGCGCCATTTCCTCAAGCGGCGCGAACGCATCACCCGTCGCAATATTGAACTCTGCTTCCCGCATATTAATGAAGAAGAGAAAGAGGTCATGATTGCCGGCAACTTTGAGTCGCTCGGCATGGCGCTGGCGGAAACCGGTATCGCATGGTTCTGGTCAGATGCGCGGGTTCGTCGTCTGTTTGACGTCAGCGGCATTGCTAACCTGCAGAATGCGCAGAATCAGCAGCGCGGCGTGATGGTTATCGGCGTGCACTTTATGTCGCTGGAGCTGGGCGGCCGCATTACCGGTCTCTGTCAGCCAATGATGGCCATGTATCGTCCGCATAACAATCAGGCGATGGAGTGGGCGCAGACCAGAGGCCGTATGCGTTCCAATAAAGCGATGATTGACCGTCGCGATCTACGCGGCATGGTGCAGGCGCTGAAGCAGGGCGAAGCCGTCTGGTTTGCCCCCGATCAGGATTACGGTCCGAAAGGCAGCGTATTTGCACCGCTGTTTGCAGTAGAGAAAGCCGCTACCACGAACGGTACTTTTGTTCTGTCGCGTCTTGCGCGGCCCGCAATGCTGACGATTGTCCTGATCCGCAATCCGGATAAAACCGGATACCAGCTCATCATTCAGCCGGAACTGGAAGGCTATCCGCATGAAGATGAAGCCGCTGCCGCTGCCTATATGAACAGAGTGATTGAAAAAGAGATCCTGCGCGCGCCGGAGCAGTACCTGTGGCTGCATCGTCGTTTCAAAACGCGTCCGCCAGGTGAAGCCTCTCTTTACGTCTGATCTGCGCAATAACGGTCCGCATGCATTTCCTCTTTCGTGCGGACTGCCGCTCCGGTAATCAGGATCCACCCGCTGGCAGCATCCGCTGCCGGCTGCCCTGCCCCCTCACGTAACAGCCATCCTCCTGCCGGCGGCGCGGCTTCACCGGCCATAGCGCAAAAAACCTCTGCTGCACCACACTTTTTCTGTTGCGTCATAGGCAGCCCGGTCAGCTTCCGATAGGGTGAGTTCATTATGAATGACACTGCCTCAGGAGGCATTATGCTGCCCTCACAGACTCTCACGCTTACCGTGCCGCGTAACTGGCTGGATCTGTATGAAACCATCTGGCAACCCACCTGTTTTGCAAAATGGGTAAGCGACCTGAACGGCGCAACGCTGGTGCAGGAGGGACAATACTGGCGGGCAAAGCGCGGAGAGAATTCGCTGAAACTGCGTTTTACCCCGCATAATCCGTTTGGCGTTATGGACTACTGGACAGATAACGGCAGCGGTAAAGAGCGCTACATGCCGATGCGCGTGATTGCTAATGGCCAGGGAGCTGAACTTGTGGCCGTGCTCTACTGTCAGCCTTTTACTTCCGATGCGCACTTCGTGCAGGAAGTGGCGGCCCTGCGCGCCGACATGGAAAGATTACTTTATCTTTTAACTCACTAGAATCAAACGCTTACATAAATCCTGATTTCCCAGCCATTGCTGGGCGCAATTACAAAAAAAACTGCATTTTTTTTGCGCAGTACTCCTTAACTGTTTCGTGGTTTTTTCTCCGATTTCAGCACCGTATCCCCAGCCAGGCTAAAGCGTTGTTAACAGGAAAATTCCTGGCTGACCGCATGACGTAATCCTGTAAAGGTATTGATATAAAAAGATATTCATATCATTTGGAGGTCAGGCGCTGAGAGAAATAAGACAGTTTCCTGAAAATATTAATTAGTCAGAAACATCGCTGCTTAACTATTTTAATGCATAGTCTGAAACCATTAATTTCTAAAGTTTGTTTATAGGAATTTTCTCATGGTGTTAAATTAAATAAAAAACTGTATAACGTATTCACACACAGCAAGACTTAATAATAAAAACAGGGAAAAACATGGATCGCTCAACTTATCCTTTGTTGTCAGAAAAAGAATTCGTTGAGATTGCCAGACGGATGCTGGCCGGGGATTATAATAATACAAAAGGATTTTATAACGATCTCACGGATTTCCTCCGTACCGGAGGAGATACCGTGCAGACAAAAGAAATAATAAACGCCTGCGGTATTGCGCTATTTTCAGAACACCATTTGCTGCAGTGTATTTATAAATGGCAAAACCTGAAAGGTATCTCAGGATTGCGTCAGGATGTGCTGCACTAAGGTGCAGGGCGTGCCGCTTCTGCTCTGTACAACTCCTTAACTGTGATGGTACATGTACCATAATGAGCATACTGTGGCGATACGTGAAAGAGAGCTGTCCAGCGCCAAATGGTCGCTTCTCTCTTCAGCAAAAATTATTGGCATTGGCGTTTTACAATTGACGCTGCTGGCGCAGACTTTGCAGGCGAATGAATTAAACCTGCTGGTTATCGCCATACTGGCTCTGCTGGTTATCGATACACTTGCCGATCGCGGCTTTAATAATAAAATAATTCGCAAAATAAGCTTTAATAATAGCGAAATGTCCGTTCTTTACTGGGGAAGTATTTTTACCGGCTTATTTATTTTTGCAGCATTGTTTATTGGCAGTGACATTTATAGCGCTATAGCGCAGCAGCCGCATCTTGCGGTTATGCTGGAGATGATGTCGGTAATATTTATTATTATCCCGCAGGGGCAGCACTACCGGGCTATCCTGCAGCGGGAAAAGCAGTTTACGCGTATCGCTTTTATCGAGATCACCTCGGTAGCAGCGGGCCTGGCGGCAACACTCTTTACGGTGTGGCTGATGCCGTCGGCGCTATGCGCGGTCTGGGGATACCTTGCGCTGGTCTCCGTCAGAATGCTGCTCTGTTGCTACTACGGTCGCGCCTGGTTCCAGCCTGCGTACCGTTTTAGCCTCAAAGAATTCGCCAGCGTGCGAGCAAGAAACGGATAATAACAACAAGTCTGTATGGTGGGCTCTGGGCATCTGTCCGATGCGTTCGCGTGCTGGTTAACAGCACGCTTTTTTCTTTTCTGCGCTGCAGGCGATTTAATCGATCCTCGTCTGAAAACAGGCTTCCCCGCATCATATTTTTTTATCACAAATATTGACGCATTTTGTTTACCCCCTTCCCTGCCTGCCTTTTCTTAATCATCACATTATCTATTCTAATCTGACACCGTTCAGTTGAAAAAATCTCAATAGTCTCTGCGCCGCGGAGGCTTTAGCCTTGCCGGCCAGACTGCTGGAGCCCCCCATGCTATTAACTGTTCTCTACCTTATCGGCATTACCGCTGAAGCGATGACCGGCGCGCTGGCTGCAGGCCGGCGCAAAATGGATCTGTTTGGCGTTATTATCATCGCTTCTGTCACCGCAATCGGAGGCGGCTCGGTGCGCGATATTCTGCTGGGTCACTACCCGCTCGGCTGGGTAAAGCATCCGGAGTACATCATGATTGTTGCGGCGGCAGCGGTGGTCACCACTTTTGTTGCACCGCTGATGAATCACCTGCGCAAAGTGTTTCTGGTACTTGATGCGCTGGGCCTGGTGGTGTTCTCGATTATTGGTGCGCAGGTCGCGCTGGATTCCGGCCACGCAGCGATCATCGCCGCAATTGCTGCGGTCATCACCGGCGTATTTGGCGGCGTGCTGCGCGATATGTTCTGCAACCGCATTCCGCTGGTGTTCCAGAAAGAGCTGTATGCCGGTATCGCCTTCGCATCTGGCTGGATCTATATCCTGCTGCTGAAAACCTCGCTGGCGCATGAAGCGGTGGTCATTATCACCCTGCTGTTCGGTTTTGCTGCCCGCCTGCTCGCCCTGCGTTTCCGTCTCGGCCTGCCGGTCTTCAACTATCCCCATCCTGAACACTGAGGGAGCGGCCGGAATGCCCTGCTGCTGCAGAAACGCGATTAGCTCACGCAGCTGAGGCGTCTGCAGCATGGTGACCAGCCGCTGCGCCAGCACGTCGCCAACCCCCGGCAGCTGCTGCCAGTCCGCTCCGGTGCGTGCCAGCAGCGCTTCCCACTGCGTATCCGGCAGGGACGCAAGCGCCTGACGCGGCAGCGGCAGACCCAGCGCCGCGATCCAGCGCCGCAGCGGCTGCTGACGCGTAAGCCTGAAACTGAGCCAGATACGCTGCGCCCGCGCCGGCGATATGCCTTCCACTGCGGCAATCTGCTCTGGCGTCAGCGTCAGCCATGAAAACAGGTGCGTCAGCGCACCGTGCTGCACCAGGCGCTGCCAGCTGCTGCGCTGCATACCGGCAATATCGAGTACTGTTTTCTGGCTCAGCCCGCTCAGGCGGGAAAGAAATTGCGCACGACAGGCAGGCGTAATATGCAGACAGCTGGTAGCGTGAAAATCATCACTGGCGGGCGGTTCCGGATAGTGGCGTTCCGCCACCCGCCAGATCACCCGCTCCAGACGCGGGATCCCCAGCCCGGCCAGCGTCAGCGTGACCTGATCGCCGGCTATCACATCCAGCGCGCGCCAGCGTGCAACAGAGCCGATACTGATACGCCGGATGGTTTTATCCTCTGCCTGCACCGGCTGCAGGTTCAGCACCACCGCAACTTTCCCGGTGCGGCCAATGGAAAACGTAACGGCACGCACTTCGCTGCTGACTTCGGCAGGCTGATATTTCCATGCGGCGGACCAGCTTCCCTGCCCTGGCTGCCAGTCCCGCCCGGCAGCAGAAGGCGCAGCGTGGATCACCACGCCATCGGTGGCAAACGGCAGCGCGGCGCGAAACCAGCGCTCGCGCCACGCGGCAACCTGTTCTTCATCGCTGACCGGCTGGCTCCACTGCCGGGCAAGATCAAAGCCCCAGCGCGACAGCTGCGTAAGTTTTTCCGTCATCTCCGGTGGGCCGTCCGGCCACGCCCAGATAAACAGCCCGGTGCGTTTCAGCAGCGGACCGATCTCGCGCCGCATCATCGCGCCGGCCACCTGCGCCCGCGCATTGGCTCCGCCATCGCGCGCCTGCTGATGATCGGTCATCTGCAGAAACAGCTCTCCCTGCAGGACGACCTCCGCCAGCGAGGTCTCAATCCGCTGCGGAATAGCCGGAATATGCGCCGCTTTGTCGCGCCACTCCTCACCGCGCACGCCATCGCCACGGCTGATAAGCGACGTCAGCCTGCCGTGACGATAGAGCAGCGTGACGGCCACGCCATCGACTTTAGGCTGAACCCAGAGCGCGGATTTATGCTGCATCCAGTAAGCAACCGCCAGCCTGTCGCGCAGCTTGCGCACCCCGGTATGCGCAACCGGATGTGGCGCGCCACGGCTGGCTGGCAGCGCGGTTTCATGTACCGGTTCGCCGGGTACAAAGCAGCGCTGCCACTGCTGCAGCCGGGAAAGCAGACTGTCATAGTCATCATCGCTGACCGGCGACGCCCCCTGCTGGTAGTAAACGTTGTCCCAGTGACGCAGCTGCTCCTGCAGGCGCGTTATCTCCTGCTGCGCCCGCACCGGCGACCAGACGGGGCACAGCGCTTTTCCCCGACTTTCTGCATTCAGCAGGCAGAGACCTAACCACAGCCATCGTTTCATTGCCGCTCTCCTTTTTGCTGATTGAAGCGTGCGGCGGTGGTCATAGCCAGTAGCCTGCGCAGAGTATGGAATCGCGCTCGCGCACAAATCTGACGTTTTACTCTCTGTTACCGCGTGGTTTGCGCCTGTTCGCAGAAAAGAATTGCCTTACCTGCGCGGCAAACGCTGCGTGGCGGCCCTAACCCGTGTATACTGTGCAGGAAATCGACTCCGCTCTTTACTCAATTCAAGATAACCATGGCTCAAGGCACGCTTTATATTGTTTCCGCCCCCAGCGGCGCGGGTAAATCCAGCCTGATTCAGGCGCTGTTAAAGACACAACCGCTCTACGACACGCAGGTGTCGGTATCGCATACCACCCGCGACATGCGGCCTGGCGAAGCGCATGGTGAGCACTACTTTTTTGTTTCCAAAGCTGAATTCAAAAGCATGATTGCTGAGGATGCGTTCCTCGAGCATGCCGAAGTGTTTGGCAACTATTACGGTACATCCCGTGCCGCGATTGAGCAGGTTCTGGCCACCGGCGTGGATGTCTTTCTGGATATCGACTGGCAGGGCGCGCAGCAGATCCGCAGCAGAATGCCTGCAGCACGTAGTATTTTTGTCCTGCCGCCGTCAACCGAAGAGCTGGATCGCCGTCTGCGCGGCCGTGGTCAGGATAGCGAAGAGGTTATCGCCCGCCGCATGGCGCAGGCCGTGGCGGAAATGAGCCACTATGCTGAATACGATTACCTGATTGTTAATGATGATTTCGATCTGGCGCTGTCCGATCTGAAAACCATTATTCGCGCAGAACGTCTGCGTATGGGACGCCAGAAAGCGCGTCATGATGCTTTAATCAGCAAACTATTGGCAGTCTGAATTCAGTTTCAGTATTATGCCCAGTCATTTCTTCATCATCTGTGGAGTAGCACACCTATGGCACGCGTAACCGTTCAGGACGCAGTAGAGAAAATTGGTAACCGTTTTGACCTGGTGTTGGTCGCTGCACGTCGTGCACGTCAGATGCAGGTAGGCGGCAAAGACCCGCTGGTTCCGGAAGAGAACGATAAAGCCACCGTTATCGCCCTGCGCGAAATCGAAGAAGGCCTGATCACCAACCAGATTCTGGATGTGCGTGATCGTCAGGAACAGCAAGAGCAGGAAGCCGCTGAGTTGCAAGCCGTTACCGCTATCGCTGAAGGTCGTCGTTAACCGCACTCTGCAGGTCAACCTTGTATCTGTTTGAAAGCCTCAATCAGCTGATTGAAAAATACTTGCCTGAGGAGCAAATCAAGCGCCTCAAGCAAGCCTACCTTGTCGCACGTGATGCTCACGAGGGACAGACTCGCTCCAGCGGTGAGCCCTACATCACCCATCCTGTTGCCGTGGCCTGCATTCTGGCCGAGATGAAACTCGACCATGAAACGCTGATGGCCGCGCTGCTTCATGATGTGATCGAAGATACACCTGCCACCTATCAGGACATGGAACAGCTGTTTGGCAAGAGCGTGGCTGAACTGGTGGAAGGCGTATCCAAGCTCGACAAGCTGAAGTTCCGCGACAAGAAAGAAGCGCAGGCTGAAAACTTCCGCAAAATGATCATGGCGATGGTGCAGGATATCCGCGTCATTCTGATCAAGCTGGCTGACCGCACGCACAATATGCGCACGCTGGGCGCCCTGCGTCCGGATAAAAAACGCCGCATTGCGCTGGAGACGCTGGAGATTTACAGCCCGCTGGCGCACCGTCTTGGTATTCATCATCTGAAAACAGAGCTGGAAGAGCTGGGATTTGAAGCGCTCTACCCTAATCGTTTTCGGGTGATCAAAGAGGTGGTCAAAGCGGCGCGCGGTAATCGTAAAGAGATGATTCAGAAGATCCTGTCAGAAATTGACGGGCGTCTGCTGGAGGCGGGCATTCCCTGCCGCGTCAGCGGACGCGAAAAGCATCTTTACTCGATCTACCGCAAAATGCACCTCAAAGAGCAGCGTTTTCACTCGATCATGGATATCTACGCATTCCGCGTGGTGGTGAAAGATCTCGACACCTGCTATCGCGTGCTGGGTCAGATGCACAGCCTGTATAAGCCGCGTCCCGGCCGCGTCAAAGATTATATCGCTATTCCCAAAGCTAACGGCTATCAATCCCTGCACACTTCCATGATTGGCCCGCACGGCGTGCCGGTTGAAGTGCAGATCCGTACCGAAGATATGGATCAAATGGCAGAGATGGGGGTGGCAGCCCACTGGGCCTATAAAGAAGCGGGCGAAAGCGGCACGACCGCACAGATCCGCGCTCAGCGATGGCTGCAGAGCCTGCTGGAGCTGCAGCAAAGCGCCGGCAGCTCGTTTGAATTTATCGAAAGTGTTAAATCCGATCTGTTTCCGGATGAGATCTACGTATTTACGCCGGAAGGCCGCATCGTTGAGCTGCCTGCTGGTGCGACGCCGGTCGATTTCGCCTACGCGGTACATACCGACATTGGCCACGCCTGTGTCGGCGCGCGCGTCGATCGCCAGCCCTATCCGCTGTCACAGCCGCTGACCAGCGGACAGACAATCGAGATTATCACCGCGCCTGGCGCACGCCCGAACGCTGCCTGGCTCAACTTTGTGGTCAGCTCAAAAGCGCGCGCCAAGATCCGTCAGCTGCTGAAAAACCTCAAGCGTGAAGATTCCGTTAACCTCGGGCGTCGTCTGCTGAGCCATGCGCTGGGCGGCAGTAAAAAGCTGGCTGAGATACCGGCAGAAAACGTGCAGCTGGAGCTGGAGCGTATGAAGCTCGCCAGCATGGACGATCTGCTGGCTGAAATTGGTCTGGGCAACGCCATGAGCGTGGTCGTAGCGAAAAACCTGCTGCAGTCCGCTGCGGATGCGGCGCAGAGCAGCAAGCGCAGCAAAAAACTGCCGATTAAAGGCGCGGATGGCGTACTGATCACTTTCGCCAAGTGCTGCCGTCCTATTCCCGGCGACCCGATTGTCGCACACGTCAGCCCTGGCAAGGGTCTGGTCGTACACCATGAATCGTGCCGTAATATCCGTGGCTACCAGAAAGAGCCCGAGAAGTTTATGGCTGTAGAGTGGGATAAGGTAACCGATCAGGAATTCGTGGCGGAGATTAAGGTGGATATGTTTAACCACCAGGGTGCGCTGGCGAACCTGACCGCCGCCATTAACACGGCGGGATCGAATATTCAGAGCCTGAATACCGAAGAGCGCGATGGCCGCGTCTACAGCGCCTTTATCCGTCTGACTGCTAACGACCGCGTCCATCTGGCAAACATCATGCGCAAAATTCGCGTGATGCCGGATGTGATTAAAGTCCACCGTAACCGTAATTAATGCATGAATGCTCAACGTTTTGCCCGAATTCAGGAAATGCTGGCGCTGCGTCAGCACGATCTCACCGTCTGCATGGAGCAGGTGCACAAGCCGCACAATGTCTCTGCGGTGATCCGCACGGCAGACGCAGTGGGCATTCATGAGGTTCACGCCGTCTGGCCCAGCGTGCGGATGCGCACGATGGTTTCGGCCTCCGCAGGCAGCAACAGCTGGGTAAAAGTTAAAACCCATACGCACATTACGGAAGCGGTACGCCATCTGAAAGATCGCGGCATGCAGGTGCTCGCCACCCATCTTTCAGACAAGGCGGTCGACTTTCGCGCTATCGATTACACCCGCCCGACCTGCATTCTGATGGGTCAGGAAAAAACCGGCATCACCGCCGACGCGCTGGCGCTGGCTGACCAGGATATTATTATTCCGATGGTGGGTATGGTGCAGTCGCTGAATGTCTCTGTGGCCTCGGCGCTGATTCTGTATGAAGCACAGCGCCAGCGACAGAATGCCGGCATGTATCAGCGTAAGCACAGCCTGCTGGATGAAGAAGAGCAGCAGCGTCTGCTGTTTGAAGGCGGCTATCCGGTTCTCGCCCGCGTGGCGAAGCAGAAAGGCCTGCCCTATCCGCAGATCAACATGCAGGGTGGCATCGATGCTGATGCCAGCTGGTGGTCCGCCATGCAAGCCACGGGTCGGAAATGAAAGGCCGGCTGCTGGATGCCATACCGCTCAGTACCCTGACCGGCGTCGGCGCCAGCCAGGCCGCTAAGCTGGCCAGACTCGGCCTGTTTACTATCCAGGATCTGCTGCTGCACCTGCCCCTGCGCTATGAAGATCGCACCCAGCTCTACAAAATTAACGATCTGCTGCCTGGTATCTGGGCCACCATCGAAGGCGAAGTGCTGAACAGCGAAGTCACCTTTGGTCGCCGCCGCATGCTGGTATGCCAGATTGGTGACGGCAGCGGGATTGCCACTCTGCGCTTTTTTAACTTCACCGCCGGCATGAAAAACAGCCTGGCGCCGGGTCGCCGCGTCACCGCTTATGGTGAGATCAAGCGCGGACAGCGCGGCGCCGAAATTATCCATCCTGAATACCGCGTTCAGGGTGAGCAGGGCGGCGTTGAGCTGCAGGAAACCCTGACGCCGGTCTATCCCACCACGGAGGGGATACGTCAGGCCACGCTGCGCAATCTTACCGACCAGGCGCTGACTCTCCTGGAGAGCTGTGCGATCGCTGAGCTGCTGCCGTCAGAGCTGAGCGGCGGGCTGATCAGCTTGCCTGATGCGCTGCGCACGCTGCACCGGCCGCCGCCCGATCTCCGGCTCAGCGAACTGGAAACCGGCCGCCATCCGGCACAGAAGCGATTAATTCTTGAAGAGCTGCTGGCGCATAATCTCAGCATGCTGGCCGTGCGCGCGGGCGCACAGCGTCATCATGCGCTGCCGCTGACCCCCTGCCATACGCTGGTGGACAGGCTGCTGGCCGCGCTGCCTTTCTCTCCGACCGGCGCGCAGCAGCGCGTGGTAAAAGAGATTGAGCGCGATCTGGCTAATGACTATCCGATGCTGCGCCTGGTACAGGGCGATGTCGGCTCCGGTAAAACGCTGGTGGCGGCTCTGGCAGCGCTGAACGTCATTGCCCACGGCAAACAGGTGGCGCTGATGGCGCCGACTGAACTGCTGGCCGAGCAGCACGCTGCAAATTTCCGTCAGTGGTTTGCGCCGCTCGGCATCGAGGTTGGCTGGCTCGCCGGCAAGCAGAAAGGCAAAGCGCGCGAAGCGCAGCAGGCGGCGATCGCCAGTGGTCAGGTGGCGATGGTGGTGGGCACGCACGCGCTGTTTCAGGAGCAGGTGAAGTTCAGCGGCATGGCGCTGGTGATTATTGATGAGCAGCACCGCTTTGGTGTGCATCAGCGGCTGGCGCTGTGGGAAAAAGGTGAAGAGCAGGGTTTTCATCCGCATCAGCTCATTATGACCGCGACACCCATTCCGCGCACGCTGGCGATGACCGCCTACGCCGATCTCGACACCTCGACAATCGATGAGCTGCCGCCGGGCCGCACGCCGGTCACAACGGTTGCCATTCCGGACACGCGCCGCAGCGAGATTATTGAACGCGTAAAAAGCGCCTGCCTGGAGGGACGTCAGGCCTACTGGGTCTGCACCCTGATTGATGAATCGGACGTGCTGGAAGCGCAGGCCGCTGAAGCGACCTGGCAGGAGCTGAGCGTGGCATTACCCGATCTGCGCACCGGCCTGGTGCACGGTCGGATGAAGCCCGCAGAGAAGCAGGCGGTAATGGCCGCGTTCAAAGCGAACGAGATCCAGCTGCTTATCGCCACTACCGTTATTGAGGTTGGCGTGGATGTCCCTAACGCCAGCCTGATGATCATCGAAAACCCGGAGCGGCTCGGTCTGGCACAGCTGCATCAGCTGCGTGGACGCGTCGGACGCGGCGCTGTCGCCTCACACTGCGTGCTGCTTTATAAAGCCCCGCTGAGCAAAACCGCTCAGCGTCGCCTGCAGGTACTGCGCGACAGCAACGACGGCTTTGTGATTGCGCAGCACGATCTTGAAATTCGCGGCCCCGGCGAGCTGCTGGGCACGCGGCAGACCGGCAACGCTGAATTCAGGGTCGCTGACCTGCTGCGCGATCAGGCCATGATCCCCGAAGTGCAGCGCGTGGCGCGCCATATCCATCAATATTACCCCGAACAGGCACAGGCGCTGATTGAGCGCTGGCTGCCGGAAACTGAACGCTACAGCCACGCATAGAGGCCGGTTTCAGGCGCGCCCTGCGCGCCCGCTGAAAAATTGTCCAGCCGGTAATCAACCGCAGCGATGCAAACGATTGCTTTCAGCGGGCAACCGTTTAAAATCGCCACTTTGCTGTTACTGAGAGCCTGTCATGTCTGTTAATCGTGCCGAACCCCTTTCGCCCGCCAGTGCGTCTGCCACGACAAAAAGCGAACTGATTTATCGTCTTGAGGATCGCCCGCCGCTGCCGCAGACGCTGTTTGCCGCCTGTCAGCACCTGCTGGCGATGTTTGTCGCCGTGATCACCCCGGCACTGCTGATCTGCCAGGCGCTGGGGCTGCCGGCACAGGATACGCAGCACATCATCAGTATGTCGCTGTTTGCCTCCGGCGTAGCATCGCTGCTGCAGATCAAAACCTGGGGACCGGTGGGCTCCGGGCTGCTGTCGATTCAGGGCACCAGCTTTAACTTTGTTACGCCGCTGATTATGGGCGGTATGGCGCTGAAGAATGGTGGCGCGGATGTGCCCGCCATGATGGCAGCGCTGTTTGGCACGCTGATGGTCGCCTCCTGTACCGAAATGCTGCTGTCGCGCGTGCTGCATCTTGCACGCCGGATTATTACGCCGCTGGTGTCGGGCATCGTAGTGATGATTATCGGTCTCTCACTGATTCAGGTCGGGCTGACCTCAATTGGCGGCGGCTTTGCTGCTATGAACGATCACAGCTTTGGCGCGCCTGGAAATCTGCTGCTGGCAGGTGCCGTGCTGCTGGTGATTATTCTGCTTAACCGTCAGCGCAACCCCTATCTGCGTGTGGCATCGCTGGTGATCGCGATGGCGGTGGGTTATGCACTGGCGTGGGGACTGGATATGCTGCCGGAGAGCGCGGCACCGGTAGAGCAGCCGCTGCTGGCTGTGCCTTCACCGCTCTATTACGGGCTGGGTTTTGACTGGAATCTGCTGATCCCGCTGATGCTGGTCTTTATGGTTACTTCGCTGGAAACCATCGGTGATATCACCGCCACCTCTGACGTTTCAGAACAGCCGGTCAGCGGCCCGCTCTATATGAAGCGCCTGAAAGGGGGCGTACTGGCAAACGGCCTGAACTCCTGCGTCTCTGCCCTGTTTAACACCTTCCCCAACTCCTGTTTTGGTCAGAACAACGGCGTGATCCAGCTGACCGGCGTGGCCAGCCGCTATGTAGGCTTTGTGGTGGCGCTGATGCTGGTGGTTCTCGGGCTGTTTCCGGCGGTCAGCGGCTTTGTTCAGCATATTCCGGAACCGGTGCTGGGCGGGGCCACTATCGTGATGTTCGGCACCATTGCCGCTTCCGGCGTGCGCATTGTATCCCGCGAGCCGCTTAACCGCCGCGCTATCATGATTATTGCACTATCGCTGGCGGTCGGACTCGGTGTCTCTCAGCAGCCGCTGATCCTGCAGTTTGCGCCAGAGTGGCTGAAAACGCTGCTCTCTTCCGGTATTGCTGCCGGCGGTATTACGGCGATCGTGCTTAATCTTATTTTCCCGCAGGAAAAATAGCGCAGCAGGCAGGCGCCCGCCTGCCTGCTATTTATCCGCATTTTTCGCCAGACGGTTGAGCTGTAACGGTAATTCAGGCATAACAACCACTGACCGGACAACGATCGCGATGGATGAATGCAATGAAATTCCTGGGCAAGTTTTTCCTTACTCTATTACTGCTGATTCTGCTGCTGCTGGTGATCGGTTATGTACTGGTGCAGACACAGTGGGGCGCCGGCTGGTTTAGCCGCTGGGTAAGTGATAAAACTGCGTGGCATCTCTCCGTCAGTAAAATTGAGCACAACTTCTCTTCCCCTTCGCATATCGTGCTGGATAATTTCAGTTTTGGTCACGATGGCCAGCCTGCGGTTGTCGTGGCTAAACGCATCGATCTGGGCCTGGCGATGGTGCAGTTCAGCGACTGGCTTCATTTTGACAGCATTGAAATTCATGAAGGGGAGATCAATCTCGCTAATCAGACGCCATCCACCACGCTGCCCGTTCAGGCCAACCGCCTGCAGCTACGCAATGTGCGCCTGGAAAGCCCGCGCACGGCGCTGCCGCTCTCTGCCCGCGGCGTCAATGGCGGTATTGTTCCATGGAAACCTGTATCCGCCGATATGCTGGGCAGTGACGCACAGTTTCAGATAAGCGCCGCGCAGCTGACGCTGAACGGGCTGGCCGGTGATAACGTGCTGCTACAGGGCAACGTGGCGCAGCGCCGCCTGCAGCTCACCACGATAGGTGCGGATATCGCCCGGGGATCGGTGACCGGTCGGGCAGAGCGTGACGACCAGGGTAACTGGAGCATTGATCAGCTGCGCCTGAATGATATCCGTCTGCAGACCAGCCAATCGCTGAATGATTTCCTGCGCCCGCTGCTGACGGCCCCTGCGGTCACAATTAACCGTCTGGATGTCACCGACGCCCGGCTGCAGGGACCGGACTGGGCGGTCACCGACCTCGATCTTACGCTGCGGGACATTACCCTGCGTAACGGCGACTGGCAGAGTAACGAAGGCTATCTGGCGATGAATGCCGGCAACTTTATCAATGGCAGCCTGGCGCTGGATGATCCTATCGTTAATGCAGAGTTCTCGCCTGAAGGCGTCAGACTTACGCAGTTCAGCTCCCGCTGGGTTAACGGTATTCTGCGCGCCAGCGGCAGCTGGACGCGCAGCAACCGGCAACTGACGCTGGACGATCTGGCCGTGGCCGGACTGGAGTATACGCTGCCGCAGAACTGGCGCGAGCGCTGGCAGGCCGCCCTGCCCGCCTGGCTTGACAGCGTGCTGGTGAAGCACGCCACCGCCAATCGTAACCTGATCATCGATATCAACCCGGCGTTTCCTTTCCAGATGACGGCGCTGGACGGCTCTGCGGATAATCTGCTGCTGGCGCGCGCGCATCAGTGGGGGATCTGGTCGGGCAAAGCGAGTCTTAACGCGGCAGAAGCGACCTTTAACCGTACCGATCTGCGTCATCCCTCAATAGCGCTGACGGCAGATGAGCAGCAAATCCAGATAACAGAAATGAGCGCTTTTAACGGCAATGGACTGCTGGAGGCGACGGCAACGGTAGGCCAGAGCGCCGAACGTCCGCTGACGCTGAGCCTGAAGGGCCAGGCGGTGCCGGTCAACGTACTGGAAAACTGGGGCTGGCCAGCGCTGACGCAGAGCGGTGACAGTAATCTGCAGCTGCAGCTTAAGGGGTCACTGCGCGCCGGTACGCCGCTGCGTCCGGGCATTTCGGCAGACCTTTCCGTTACCACCGACGCCGGCTCGCTGCAGCAGAGCATGCGTAACGGGCAGACAGATTAAGAACGGCAGGCCGATCGCGTTGTTGCCGCGCGATCGGCTGCACCATCCTCAGTTTATCAGCGCGCCGGAGCCACCCGCTTCGAGTGGACCATGCTGGTCCGCAGGCAGCACAATATAGACGCCCTCAAATACTGCGCCCGGCTCTTCATTTCCGTACAGCTCAACCTCCAGCTGCACGCGCGCCTTGCGCCCGCGCGCGAGGCGGTCGAGATCGCCGCTCAGCGAGCCGAGATCGGCAGTGGCGCCGGGCCGTCCGCTGATCGGTTTGCTGTAGCGGATATGCGCATCCGCCAGAATGATGGTTCCGCCCAGATGACGTTCGCGCAGCAGCAGCCAGATCAGCCCCCAGCCGGTCAGCGTGGCCAGCGAGAAAAGACTGCCGGCAAACAGCGTATGGTGCGGATTCTGATTGCCGGTCTCCGGCATGGTGGTGACAAATTTCTGCCCGGTATATTGCAGGATGCGCACGCCCATCTTCTCACTCAGGGGAATATGCTCATACCACGCCTGCTGGAGCTGGCCGCACCAGTCGGCGCGATGCAGAATATCATCCAGCGTCACCACCGGTTTGATCATCAGAAAATGGCGCACCGGCGTGGTCTGCGGTGCGGTGATTTCACCCTGATTGATAAAACCCAGCTTGGCAAAAAACTCCACGGCGTCTTCGCGCGCGCTGCAGGTTACGCGCTTGGCGCCTTCCTGTCGCGCCACGGATTCCAGCGTCATCGCCACCAGCGTCCCGAGCCCCTTGCCCTGTACCGACGGGTGCACGGCCAGAAAGCGAATAGCTGCTTCATTCTCTGCGTTGATATAGAGGCGGCCTGCGGCAACCGGCTTGCCCTGCTCATCCACCACCATCTGATGGTGCGCCAGCGCGTCCCAGGCATCCCGCTCTGAGCCCTGCGGCTGGCGCAGCGGCTTGCGCAGCATTTCCCAGCGGAACTGGTAATACATGTCCAGCTCTTCGGCCGTCTGAGGCACTCGAAGATGATACATAAAATGATTCTCCCGTTCGGAGCCAGCGTGGCCGATTGCCTGCCGCCAGGCTGCCGATCTCACACCTGCAACCAGAAAGTGACCGGACCGTCGTTAACCAGTGAAACCTGCATATTGGCCGCAAAGCGACCGCTGGCGGTTGTGATACCGCTGGCCCGGCAGCAGTCGCTGAAGACGTTATAGAGCCGCTCCGCTTCTGCCGGTACGGCACCGCCGGAAAAGGAGGGACGCATGCCCTTACGGGTATCTGCCGCCAGCGTAAACTGCGAAACCACCAGCACGCTGCCGCCAGCCTGGTGCACATTCAGATTCATTTTGTCATTCTCGTCACCGAAAACACGGTAGCCGAGCACTTTATCGCAGAGCCGCCGGGCTTTTTGATCATCATCCTCTTTTTCCACGCCCAGCAGCACCAGCAGTCCGGCGCCAATCTCACCAATGATCTGGTTGTCGACCGCCACGCTGGCGGCACTGACGCGCTGAATTAATGCAATCATGTTTCCTCACGGGATGGTTCATGTTCCTGCAGCTTTAGCTGGCGATAGTCATTCAGGGTGACGGTGACTTCCGCTCCCAGCAAAACAATACACCACGTCCAGTAGACCCACAGAAACAGAATCGGGATAACGGCCAGTACGCCATAAATTAACTGATACGAGGGAAACATCGTAACATAGAGCGCAAAGCCTTTTTTACCCAGCTCAAACAGCAGGCCTGCCACCACCGCCCCGGTGAGCGCATCGCGCCCCGGCACGCGCCGCGTTGGCACCACGCTGTAAAGCAGCCAGAACGCCAGAATGGAGAGCACCAGCGGGAAGATACGCAGCGCCTGGTCGATCAGGCTGGTAACGCCGGTGACATTGACCCAGCGCAGCGACAGCAGATAGGAGCTAATCGCCAGGCTGGCGCCAGCCAGCAGCGGGCCGAGCGTCAGGATCATCCAGTAAACGGCAAACGAATAGATCATCGGACGCGGCGAATTGCTGCGCCAGATGGCGTTCAGCGCGCTGTCAACGGAGTGCATCAGCAGCAGCGCCGTGACAATCAGCCCTACCGCGCCTACCGCCGTCATTTTATTTACGTTAGCGACAAACTGGTCAAGGTAGCGCTGGATCACGTCGCCAGCTGCCGGCATAAAGTTGGTAAAGATAAAATTCTTGAGCTGTACGCTGATGTCGGAAAAAACCGGGAACGCGGCGAACAGCGCGAAGATCACCGCCACCAGCGGCACCAGCGCCAGCAGGGAGACGTAGGCAAGATTCCCCGCCTGCGTGGTCATGTTATCTTCGTCGATGCGCCGCCACAGCAGTTTCAGCCACAAAAAGAACGCATGCGCCCGGTGGCGCAGAGTGTTAGCCATCACATTTACCCACGCGCTGCGAACCAGGCGGGCAGGGTTTTGTGATCTTCCACCAGCACGCTTTCGATTCCCAGCGCGCGCGCCGCATCGATATTCGCCTGATTGTCATCAAAGAAGATGGCCTGGTCCGCCGTGTAACCCTCCTGCGCCAGCACATGGCTGAAAATCCGCGCTTCCGGTTTACGCATGCCGAGCTCCTGCGACATATAGACGCGATCGGCAGCCTGCTGAACTTCCGGATAGTGCGTCGGCCAGAATTCAAAATGCAGCTGGTTGGTGTTGGAAAGGATCACCACGCGTTCGCCGCGGACGCGAAGCTGGTTCATGATCGCCAGCGTCTCCGGGCGAACGCCGACAAACACGGCCTGCCAGCCGGCGGTAAACTGCTCATAGCTCAGGGCAATATCGAGCTGCTCGCAAAGGCGCTCGGCAAATTCCGGGTCGCTGATCTCGCCCCGTTCATGTTGTTCAAACGCTTCATCCATGCTGAAGCGACTCTGCAGCGTGGCCAGCGGCACACGGCCTAAATCACTCCAGACGCCCAGTACGCGATTGAAGTCGATATCAACAATCACGTTACCCAAATCAAAGATGTACAGCATGACGCCTCTCCTCTGTGCTTCCGGGATCATTCACTCTAGCGGCAAAAAGCGTAGCTGAACAGGGAGCATTCGGGGAAAAAGGCGGGCAACAGAAACAAAAAAGCCCCGCAGTGCGGGGCCTGATAACAGAACGTATCGTTTACTCTTTACCGCCGCGAGACGCGCGTTTGCGATCGTTCTCGGTCAGGTGACGTTTACGGATACGGACTGACTGTGGCGTAACTTCAACCAGTTCGTCATCATCGATGAACTCGATCGCCTGCTCCAGCGTCATTTTCTGTGGCGGAACCAGCGTCGTCGCCTCATCGGTACCTGACGCACGCATGTTGGTCAGTTTCTTACCGGTGAGACAGTTTACCGTCAGGTCGTTAGAGCGGCTGTGAATACCGATGATCTGGCCTTCATAAACCTCTGCACCGTGACCCAGGAACAGCTTACCGCGATCCTGCAGACCAAACAGAGCAAACGCAACGGCTTTACCCTGACCGTTAGAGATCAGAACGCCGTTCTGACGCTGACCAACTTCGCCCGGACGCACGTCGTCGTAGTGGCTGAAAGTCGAGTAGAGCAGACCGGTACCGGAGGTCATGGTCATGAATTCGTTACGGAAGCCGATCAGACCACGGCTTGGGATCACGTAGTCGAGACGTACGCGGCCTTTGCCATCCGGATCCATGTTTTTCATGTCGCCTTTACGCTCACCCATCGCCTGCATCACTGAGCCCTGGTGGGTCTCTTCGATATCGAGGGTAACGTTCTCAAACGGCTCCTGCTTGCGGCCTTCATGCTCACGGAAGATAACTTTCGGACGGGATACCGCCAGCTCAAAGCCTTCACGACGCATGTTTTCGATCAGAACGGAAAGGTGCAGCTCACCACGACCTGATACGCGGAATGCATCAGCATCTTCGGTCTCTTCAACGCGCAGTGCAACGTTGTGTACCAGCTCTTTGTTCAGGCGATCCAGGATCTGACGTGAAGTAACGTATTTACCTTCTTTACCGCAGAACGGTGAGGTATTGACGTTAAAGAACATGGTTACGGTAGGCTCATCTACGCTCAGCGCCGGCAGCGCCTCTACATTCTGCGTGTCGCAGATGGTATCGGAGATGTTCAGTTCACCCAGACCGGTAACGGCAATGATGTCGCCCGCTTCTGCCAGATCGCTGTCAATACGCTCCAGACCCAGATGCGTCAGCACTTTACCCACTTTCGCGTTGCGGGTTTTGCCTTCGCTATCAATCACAGTAACCTGCTGGTTCGGCTTGATTTTACCGCGCTTGATGCGGCCAATACCGATAACGCCCAGGTAGTTGTTGTAGTCCAGCTGAGAGATCTGCATCTGCAGCGGCGCATCAGCTTCAACCTGCGGCGGAGAAACGTGATCGACGATTGCCTGATACAGCGGAGTCATGTCCTCAGCCATATCAGTGTGTTCCAGACCTGCAATACCATTCAGCGCTGACGCATAAATGATAGGGAAGTCCAGCTGCTCGTCAGTCGCGTCGAGGTTAACGAACAGGTCGAATACCTGGTCTACAACCCAGTCAGGACGCGCGCCTGGACGGTCAATTTTGTTGATAACAACAATAGGTTTCAGACCGTGAGCAAAGGCTTTCTTGGTTACGAAGCGGGTTTGCGGCATAGGGCCATCCATCGCATCAACAACCAGCAGCACCGAATCCACCATGGACATGACGCGCTCTACTTCACCACCGAAGTCGGCGTGTCCCGGGGTATCAACGATGTTGATACGGTAGTCGTTCCATTTGATGGCGGTGTTTTTTGCGAGGATGGTAATTCCACGCTCTTTTTCCAAATCATTGGAATCCATCACACGTTCAGTCGCTTCGGTACGAGCGTCAAAAGTACCAGACTGTTGCAGCAGTTTGTCGACCAGGGTGGTTTTTCCATGGTCAACGTGCGCGATGATGGCGATGTTACGCAAATTTTCGATCACAGCTTTGCCTCAGGCATTATAGAAATAACGCGGTATTGTACACGGATTAAGCGGAATACTGAACATGATCACAGTTTTCCCGACAATATTCTCACGCTGCTGGTTTTTAGCACCATTAGCGGTGCAAATATCTGCACTCTGCTGGCTTTATGCACCATTTTAGTGCCATCAGCGCATCTTTTTGCACCATAATAAAGCAATGCGTCTGTTCTGGTGCAGCTGCTGATGCACCGCAGCGCGCCGCACAGCGCTATTTATTGCACTTAAAAAAAGTTGGCACAGAATTCGCTTTATCTTTTTTAAGTGCAAACGACAGTGGCCTGATGGCTGAATAGCTTGCCGGGATCTTAGTCAGGGGTGGTCAGTAGTCGTGACACATTCCAGGCATTTTGAGTTCTCTCACCACGACAACAGATGACCATTTCCAGGAGAGTTGAGTATGTCCGCTGAACACGTTCTCTCGATGATGAACGAGCATGAAGTTAAGTTCGTCGATCTGCGTTTTACCGATACCAAAGGTAAAGAACAGCACGTCACCATTCCTGCTCATCAGGTTAACGCAGACTTCTTTGAAGAAGGCAAAATGTTCGATGGTTCATCCATCGGTGGCTGGAAAGGCATTAACGAATCAGACATGGTGCTGATGCCGGATGCCACCACTGCGGTGATGGACCCGTTCTTCGAAGACCCGACCCTCATCATCCGGTGTGACATCCTCGAGCCAGGCACGCTGCAGGGTTACGATCGCGATCCGCGCTCCATCGCCAAGCGCGCTGAAGAGTACCTGCGCGCTTCCGGTATTGCTGACACCGTGCTGTTCGGACCTGAGCCAGAGTTTTTCCTGTTTGACGATATCCGTTTCGGTTCATCGACTTCAGGTTCACACGTCGCTATCGATGATATTGAAGCGTGCTGGAACACTGGCAAAGCGTACGAAGGCGGCAACAAAGGCCACCGTCCGGGTCTGAAAGGCGGCTACTTCCCGGTACCACCGGTTGACTCCTCTCAGGATATCCGTTCTGCCATGTGTCTGACCATGGAGCAGATGGGTCTGGTTGTAGAAGCACATCACCACGAAGTGGCAACCGCTGGTCAGAACGAAGTGGCAACCCGCTTCAACACCATGACCAAAAAAGCGGATGAAATTCAGATTTATAAGTATGTCGTGCACAACGTTGCGCACGCCTACGGCAAGACCGCAACCTTTATGCCAAAACCGATGTTTGGTGACAACGGATCCGGTATGCACTGCCATATGTCACTCTCTAAAGGTGGCGTAAACCTGTTCTCTGGCGATAAGTACGGCGGCCTCTCTGAAACCGCGCTGTTCTACATCGGCGGTGTGATCAAGCACGCTAAAGCGATTAACGCCCTGGCTAACCCAACCACCAACTCCTACAAGCGTCTGGTGCCGGGTTATGAAGCGCCGGTTATGCTCGCTTACTCCGCGCGTAACCGCTCAGCCTCCATCCGTATTCCGGTGGTTGCCAGCCCGAAAGCCCGCCGTATTGAAGCGCGCTTCCCGGATCCAGCGGCTAACCCATACCTGGCGTTTACTGCGCTGCTGATGGCTGGCCTCGACGGTATCATCAATAAAATCCATCCTGGCGATGCGATGGACAAAAACCTCTACGATCTGCCGCCGGAAGAAGAAGCGGAGATCCCGAAAGTAGCCGGTTCTCTGGAAGAAGCACTGAACGCGCTGAATGAAGATCGCGAGTTCCTGACCCGCGGCGGCGTATTCACTGATGACGCTATCGATGCTTATATCGAACTGCGCAAGCCAGATGTTGATCGCGTTCGCATGACGCCACACCCGGTTGAATTTGAACTCTACTACAGCGTTTAAATGGCCATTCACCTCTTTTGTCCGCCAGGCCGGGCAAAAGAGGACAACGTTTTTTTGTTGCCGTGGAAACTTTAGCCCATCTCCGGATGGGTTTTTTTCACCGCAAAATTGCCGTTATCGGGGAGTTTTCCATCCCAAAACGCTATAGTGCACCCATTTGGTGCAGAGGATCGTGGTATGGTTGCTGGCTCACTGCCCGACGCAGGGCAAATTCTCAACTCCCTGATAAACAGTATTCTGCTGGTCGATGACGGGCTGGTGATCCACTATGCCAATCCGGCTGCGCAGCAGCTGCTGGCGCAGAGTTCGCGTAAGCTGTTCGGTACGCCGCTGCCGGAGCTGACCGGCTACTTTTCGCTCAATATTGACGTGATGCGCGAGAGCCTGGCCGCAGGCCAGGGCTTTACCGACAGCGAAGTCACGCTGGTGGTCGATGGACGCGCGCACATCATGTCGCTGACCGCGCAGCGTCTGCCGGACGGCCTGATCCTGCTGGAGATGGCGCCGATGGACAATCAGCGCCGGCTCAGCCAGGAGCAGATCCAGCATGCTCAGCAGGTTGCCGCACGCGATTTAGTGCGCGGCCTGGCGCATGAGATTAAAAACCCGCTTGGCGGCCTGCGCGGCGCGGCACAGCTGCTGTCGCGCGCGCTACCTGACCCGTCGCTGAACGAATACACCAACGTTATCATCGAGCAGGCAGACCGGCTGCGCAACCTGGTCGATCGTCTGCTGGGCCCGCAGCAGCCGGGGCTGCACGTTACGCAGAGCATTCATCAGGTGGCGGAGCGCGTGGTCAAGCTGGTCTCGATGGAGCTGCCGGACAACATAACGCTGGTACGCGACTACGATCCCAGCCTGCCGGAGCTGCCGCACGATCCTGACCAGATTGAACAGGTGCTGCTTAACGTCGTACGCAATGCGCTGCAGGCGCTCGGCGCAGAGGGCGGTACCATCGTGCTGCGTACGCGTACCGCTTTTCAGCTGACGCTGCACGGCACGCGCTACCGGCTGGTGGCACGTATTGATGTGGAAGATAACGGGCCGGGCATACCGGCACAGCTGCAGGATACGCTGTTCTATCCCATGGTCAGCGGACGCGAAGGGGGTACCGGTCTCGGACTCTCTATCGCCCGCAGCCTGATCGATCAGCACTCCGGAAAAATTGAATTTAACAGTTGGCCAGGTCACACCGAGTTTTCGGTCTACCTGCCCATTCGCCAGTGAGGTTTCTATGCAACGAGGGATAGTCTGGATCGTCGATGACGATAGCTCCATCCGCTGGGTGCTTGAACGCGCGCTCACTGGAGCCGGTTTAAGCTGCGCGACGTTTGACAGCGCCAGTGAGGTGCTGGATGCACTCGCCAGCAAAACCCCGGACGTACTATTGTCAGATATTCGCATGCCGGGCATGGATGGCCTGGCGCTACTGAAGCAGATCAAGCAGCGTCATCCGATGCTGCCGGTCATCATTATGACGGCGCACTCCGATCTTGATGCCGCCGTCAGTGCCTATCAGCAGGGCGCATTTGATTATCTGCCCAAGCCGTTTGATATCGATGAGGCGGTAGCGCTGGTCGAGCGCGCCATCAGCCACTATCAGGAGCAGCAGCAGCCGCGCAATCAGCCCGTCAGCGGCCCGACAACCGACATCATCGGCGAAGCGCCGGCGATGCAGGATGTGTTCCGTATTATTGGCCGTCTGTCACGCTCCTCCATCAGCGTGCTGATTAACGGTGAGTCGGGAACCGGTAAAGAGCTGGTCGCGCATGCGCTGCACCGCCACAGCCCGCGCGCCAAGGCGCCTTTTATCGCGCTGAATATGGCGGCGATCCCGAAAGACCTGATTGAATCTGAACTGTTCGGGCATGAAAAAGGCGCGTTTACCGGCGCCAATCAGATCCGTCAGGGGCGCTTTGAACAGGCTGATGGCGGCACACTGTTTCTTGATGAGATTGGCGATATGCCGCTGGATGTGCAGACGCGTCTGCTGCGCGTGCTGGCAGACGGTCAGTTCTATCGCGTGGGCGGCTACGCGCCGGTAAAAGTGGACGTGCGCATTATTGCCGCCACGCATCAGAACCTTGAGCTGCGCGTGCAGGAAGGCAAATTCCGTGAGGATCTGTTCCACCGCCTCAATGTCATTCGGGTACATCTTCCGCCGCTGCGTGAGCGCCGCGAAGATATTCCGCGTCTGGCACGCTACTTCCTGCAGGTTGCCGCACGCGAGCTGGGCGTTGAGGCTAAAATCCTGCATCCGGAAACGGAAACGGCGCTGACCCGCCTGCACTGGTCGGGCAACGTGCGCCAGCTGGAGAACACCTGCCGCTGGCTGACGGTCATGGCCGCCGGTCAGGAAGTGCTGATTCAGGATCTGCCGCCGGAGCTGTTTGAATCCGCCACGCCTGACAGTCCGGTGCAGTCGCTGCCGGACAGCTGGGCCACGCTGCTGGCGCAGTGGGCCGATCGCGCGCTGCGTTCCGGTCATCAGAACCTGTTATCTGAAGCGCAGCCGGAGATGGAGCGTACGCTGCTGACCACGGCGCTGCGTCACACCCAGGGGCATAAACAGGAAGCGGCACGCCTGCTTGGCTGGGGGCGCAATACGCTGACGCGCAAACTTAAAGAGCTGGGCATGGAGTAACGCTGCGACATCAGCGGCGCTTCTGCTGATTTTTTGCACGCACAGGCTGTACAGACCGTTACCGGTGAGTATGATATTCGCGGTAATCGGGAGAGAAGTATCATGCTGCAATCTGTCATGCTGACAATAGCGCATAATCTGGCAGCCATTGGCAGCGCGGTGGCCCATTCGCCGCAGACTGCGCTGGCTGCTGTGGTATGCGCCATTACGGCGAGCCTGTTCAGTTAATAGCAAGGGAGCGTATGCTCCCTTTGTTATTCAGATGATCCGGGAATAGTGCTGCTGGCGGCTTTTCTGCCGCAGGTAGCGATCGAAACACATGCAGACAGAGCGGATCAGCAGACGACCGCGACCGGTCGCCGTTATACGCCGCCTCTCATAGCAAACCAGCCCCTCCGCCACCAGCGGAGCCAGCTGTGCCAGATCGTCGGCAAAATAGTCCTCAAACACGATCGGCCACTGCGCCTCCACGGCGGCAAAATCGAGCGTGAAGTTGCAGATAAGCTGTTTAATCACCTCACGCCGCAGACGATCGTCCTCCGTCAGCGTTAATCCGCGCCACAGCGCGCTACCCTGCTGTTCCACCCCTGCATACCACTCATTCAGCGCTTTCCGGTTCTGCGCATAGCTGTCGCCCAGCATGCTGATGGCAGATACGCCCAGCCCCAGCAGATCGCTCTCACCGTGCGTGGTGTAGCCCTGAAAATTGCGGTGCAGCAGACCGCTGCGCTGTGCGATCGCCAGGTCATCATCCGGCCGGGCGAAGTGGTCCATCCCGATAAACCGGTAACCTGCGGCGGTCAGTGTGGCAATGCTCTGCTGCAGGATCAGCAGCTTTTGCGCGCCGTCGGGCAGGTCTGCTGCTTTGATTTTGCGCTGTGCCGCAAACAGCGCCGGCATATGCGCATAGCTGAACAGGCTCAGACGGTCGGGAGCGAGCGCGATCACCCGCTGCAGCGTCAGCGCAAACCGTTCCGCACTCTGCAGCGGCAGACCGTAGATGAGATCGAAACTGACCGAACGAAAACCCTGTTCGCGCGCGCGCTTTACCAGCGCACCAATGGCCGCTTCATCCTGTATCCGGTTAATGCGCGCCTGCACCGCCCGATCAAAATCCTGGATCCCGATGCTCAGACGGTTGAATCCTTCCGTCCGCAGATGATCGATCGTGGTCGGCGCGATCTCACGCGGATCGATTTCGATCGACATTTCAGCATCATCCGTTATCGCGAAGTGATGCCGCAGCAGCGCCATCAGCCGGCTTATCTGCGCTCCGTCAAGAAAGGTCGGCGTGCCACCGCCCCAGTGCAGCTGTGTCACCCGGCGACCGGCAAACAGCGGAGCACGACAGGCAATCTCCTGCGCCAGCGCATTCAGATAGCGATCAGCTTTTTGCCGCTGGCGCGTCACTATTTTATTGCAGCCGCAGAAGTAACACAGTTTGTGGCAGAACGGGATATGCACGTAAAGAGAGAGCGGCCGGTGAGGATAACGGGTAGCAGCCTGCTCAAAATCTGCGGCGCGAAAAGTTTCGCTGAATTCCGGCGCGGTAGGATAGGAGGTATAACGCGGGCCTGAGCCGCTGTATTTCTCCACCAGCTGCTGATCCCATTCTATCTGCTGCGCGGTCATGCTTACCTCTTTCGGTGGCGTGTGGTCCGGAAAGGTCGCGCAGAAGGGTCAGTGAAGCGGTGAAGAGAACGCCGCCGTAAACGCGACTTCAGGCGCGACAGGCGGCGTAGTTTAAACAATAACCAGAGGATATAACATGTGAGCAGCAGCGCTAAAATTGATCCAGGCCAAAACATTGTCGAATACCTGTTCAGCGCGGCATGCGATACGGCGCATGCCGTCCGGTAACGGGATTACTGCCCTTTCAGCAGGCGCATCATATCTTCTTCAGCCTGTTCATCTTCGGCGTCATCATCCAGCGCGATCCCCAGCGTTTCCATCAGCTCATCGATGCGGTCCAGCGTCTCATCCAGCCACGCCTGGTCTTCACCGCTCAGCGTCTCGCCTTTTTCCAGGCGATCGAGCAGCGTGTCGAGACGTTCATCGTTCTCCAGCTTCGCCAGCTCCTCTTCAGGCGTCAGGCGTACTTTCTGCGCTTTCGCTTTGGGCTGAGGTGCCGCTTTTGTCACGGGCTGCGTTTTGCCGTCAGCCACCAGCGCCACCGGTTTTTTGCTGCCAATGCGGGCATCGCTGCTTTTTTTAGTCTGTGCGCTGCCGCTGCTCTGCGCCGTCAGGCTGGTGCGGCTGCCCGATTTATGGCCGCTGTGCTTTTTATCGCGTTTACGATCGCGCGCTTCCTGATTCAGTTCTTCACGCGATTTACGTTTGGCTTTAGCAGCGGGTTTGCCACGCTGGGCGGGTGCAGGTTGCTTCATGATGTCCGGTCTCAGTGATGCCTGGTGAGTTCAGTATAGAATTGCGGCGAAATCTAGCAGAAAGCAGACAAAGAAAAAAGGCGATAGCTTTTGCTATCGCCTTATTTCGCACCTTCGTACGAAGGAAACTCTGAATAAATCCTTTACGGCTCTCAACGTCCCGGTCGCTCCGTCGCCTTATCGCTCCTGCGAGTAATCCCTGTCCATTCCCGATTCCTGCCTGAATCGTACTCCTGCCATGCTCCTGGTCTTCCGGACACTCCTGAGCGCATCATCCTGATGGGTGCTGCCTTGCACTGACACCAAATGTAGACGAAAGTGCCAAATCAACAAGTAAGATCTCGCTCTTTTTTAAAGGGAAAAGAGCAAAATAATGCGCAATTCATTGTATTATAATAATAAAAAAATATTGAACTTTTTATTTTTAAGCTAAAACTGGCAGCAAAAATCGGCGATCTCTTACACGATTTGTCAGGGCTACGGCTGTCGGGTACTTTTGCGCCATAACAGGTATAATCAGCGCCATTAGTCCGTATCTATCAGCTGGAGTCTATTTTGTCTGCTTTGAATTATCACATCACTCACTTCATGCTCAGTGCGCCAGATATCCGTCATCTGCCGGCCGACACGGGTATTGAAGTAGCCTTTGCCGGGCGCTCAAATGCAGGCAAATCCAGTGCGCTTAATACCCTGACCAACCAGAAAAGTCTGGCGCGCACCAGTAAAACGCCGGGGCGCACTCAGCTTATCAACCTGTTTGAAGTGGTTGAAGGCAAACGTCTGGTGGATCTGCCCGGCTACGGCTATGCCGAAGTGCCTGAGGAGATGAAACGTAAATGGCAGCGTGCGCTGGCAGAGTATCTGCAGAAGCGGCAGGCGCTGAAAGGGCTGGTGGTGCTGATGGATATTCGCCATCCGCTTAAAGATCTCGATCAGCAGATGATTGAGTGGGCCGTAAGCAGCAATATTCCGGTACTGGTGCTGCTGACCAAAGCGGACAAGCTCGCCTCTGGCGCACGTAAAGCGCAGCTCAACATGGTGCGCGAAGCCGCGCTGGGCTTTATGGGCGACGTGCAGGTTGAGATGTTCTCTTCGCTGAAAAAGCTGGGCGTGGACAAGGTGCGTCAGAAACTGGATACCTGGTTCAGCGAACTTGAGCCGGCCCGTGAAGGTGACGCAGATAACCAGCCGGCTGAGTAACGGCAGCGTTGCCGGGTGAAAAAAGCCCAATAAAAAACGCCCCAGTCATAACTGACTGGGGCGGCTAAATATTCAGCCAAATCCGATTACGTGAAGTAAAAGGTCTGAAAGATAGAACATCTTACCTCTGTACCCTACGCGACGAACTTTACCTGATTTTTTCTGACCGACAAAGGATTTTTTGTGATCCAATTTCAGCTTTTGACATAATTTTTACCAGCTCCGTCACACTTTCGCACAGCGGCTGTAGTTTAATTTCCAAAAAAATGTTTAACAGGCAGCGAGTTAGATCAGTGCGCCTGATCCCAGTTATCACCGACACCCACTTCCACCAGCAACGGTACATCCAGCGACATACTGCTCTCCATCAGCTGACGGATTTTCTCGCTGGCGCTCTCTACCGCGTCTTTGTGGATCTCAAATACCAGTTCATCGTGTACCTGCATGATCATCTTCACATCATCACTGTTCTGCTGCTGCAGCCAGCCATCCACGGCAATCATCGCCCGCTTGATGATATCCGCTGCAGTGCCCTGCATCGGCGCATTAATGGCCGCCCGCTCAGCGGCTTTGCGGCGGATAGCGTTGCTGGATTTGATATCCGGCAGCCACAGACGACGCCCGTCCAGCGTCTCTACGTAACCTTTAGACGCCGCCTGATCGCGGGTCTTTTCCATATAGCGCAGTACGCCCGGATAGCGTTCGAAGTAGAGATCCATATATTTCTTCGCTTCACCGGCACCGATGTTCAGCTGACGCGAGAGGCCAAACGCACTCATGCCGTAAATCAGGCCGAAGTTAATCGCTTTGGCGCTGCGGCGCTGCTCAGCTGAGACCTTTTCCAGCGGGGAACCAAACACTTCCGCTGCCGTGGCGCGGTGAATATCTTCTCCCTGCGCAAAGGCCTCCAGCAGACCTTTATCCTGCGACAGATGCGCCATAATGCGCAGCTCAATCTGAGAATAGTCCGCAGCAACAATGCGTTTATCTGCACCGGCGATAAAGGCCTGACGGATCCGGCGCCCTTCTTCGTTGCGAACCGGAATGTTCTGCAGGTTCGGATCGGTCGAGGAGAGCCGGCCGGTCGCCGTGACCGCCTGATGATAAGAGGTGTGAACGCGTCCTGAGACCGGATTAATCATCTGCGGCAGTTTATCAGTGTAAGTAGATTTCAGCTTCGACAGCCCGCGATGTTCCAGGATGACTTTTGGCAGCGGATAATCAAGCGCCAGCTCGGCCAGTACTTCTTCACTGGTTGACGGCGCGCCGCCCGGTGTCTTTTTCGTAGGCTTAATGCCCTGCTTTTCAAACAGGATGGTTTGCAGCTGTTTGGTGGAGGAGAGATTAAACGGCTCTCCCGCCAGTTCATGCGCCTTCAGTTCCAGCTCAGAGAGGCGGGTTGTCAGCTCCTGCGAATGTCTGGCGAGGATGTTCTGATCGATAAGCACGCCGTTACGCTCAATGCGCGAAATCACCGTAACCAGAGGCATTTCGATATCGGTAAAGACCTGTTTCGGGCCCGCTTCCTGCTCCAGTTTTGGCCACATCTGCTGATGCAGCTGCAGCGTCACATCGGCATCTTCTGCCGCATAGTGTGCCGCCTGTTCCAGCGCGATTTGGTTAAACGTGAGCTGATTTTTACCTTTGCCGGCGATCTCTGTGAATGTGACCGTCTTGTGATTCAGCCAGCGCGCAGAGAGGCTATCCATATCATGCTTGCCGCCAACGCTGTTCAGGCAGTAGGACTCCAGCATGGTGTCAAACCGGATGCCGCGCAGCTCAATACCGTAATTTTTCAGCACGCCGCGATCGTATTTCAGGTTCTGCCCCACTTTCGCCGCGCGTTCATCCTCCAGCAACGGCTTTAATTTCGTCAGCACGTCAGTGCGATCGAGCTGATCGGGTGCGTCCAGATAGTCATGCGCAACCGGCAGGTAGGCAGCCTCCCCTGGGGCGACAGCAAACGCGATACCGACAATGGTGGCGCTAAGCGTATCGAGTGAATCCGTTTCGAGATCGAATGCAAACACCTCAGCCTGCTTCAGCTTATCGAGCCAGGTGCTAAAGGTTGCCTCATCAAGGATAGTGACATACCCGTCCGCGGAGAGCACGCTGGTAGCTTCCGCAGCCTCAGGCTCATCAGCCAGAGCGCTCTGCGCCTGCACATTACTCTTTTTACCCTGCAGCCACTTACCTTCCTGCAGATCGGCCTGCCAGCGCCGGAATTCAAAGCGGGCAAACAGCGTCTGCAGCGTCTCAACGTCAGGCTGGTTTACCGTCAGTTGATCGTAACTGACCTCCAGTGGCACATCGGTTTTAATGGTCGCCAGCTGGTAAGAGAGAAAGGCCACATCGCGGTTCTGTTCGAGTTTAGCCGCCATGGTTTTCGCGCCGCGGAATGACAGACCGGACACTTTATCGAGATTGTCATAAATGGCGTGCATACCACCCAGCCCCTGCAGCAGCGCCTGTGCGGTCTTCTCTCCCACGCCGGGTACGCCGGGAATGTTATCGGAGCTGTCGCCCATCATCGCCAGAAAATCGATGATCAGTGCCGGCGGCACACCATATTTCTCTTCAACCTCTTCCGGTCCCAGTACGGTATTGCTCATGGTATTGATCAGTGTGATCTCTGGCGTGACCAGCTGCGCCATATCTTTATCACCGGTACTGATCAGTACGCTGCGCCCCTGTTTGCCCGCTTCCAGTGCCAGCGTACCGATAACATCGTCTGCCTCCACGCCCGATACAGCCAGCAGCGGCAGCCCCATCGCTTTTACCATCTCATGCAGCGGTGCTATCTGCGCACGCAGATCGTCAGGCATCGGCGGACGATGAGATTTGTAGTGTTCAAACAGTTCGTCGCGGAAGGTTTTTCCTTTCGCATCGAAGACCACAGCCACATGGCTGGGCTGATACTGCATCAACAGACTTTTCAGCATGTTGAGCACACCATACATCGCGCCGGTAGGTTCGCCCGCGCTGTTGGTCAGTGGCGGAAAGGCATGATATGCACGGTAGAGATAAGAGGATCCGTCTACCAGAATCAGGGGATTTTCTGCGATTTTCGCCATAGTGTTAAGGTTTCTTCGTTGCGAGATTCAGGCTTATAAGGATGCCACAACCTGAGAAAAATGTTGAATGAACACGGGAGAGAGGGGCTTTTTTTCACGGTTATCAAACGCGGATCGCAACGATCTTTCTGTGGATAACTTTGTGCGCAAATTTCATAAGGCGCTATTTTTTTAGCATGAGAAAAATAATAAGCAGATAATAACTATTTATTTACAACAGGTTAATAAGTTGCCGTGACGCAGAACGCGGTTTTGAAAACGCAATCGTCCATGTGGATATCGCTACGGAGCGCAGGCAGGAAAAAGAATAAATGAGGGTAAAGAAATAAAAAACGCTGGCGTTGCCAGCGTTTAAGGGTGGCGCGTTACTGCTTTTCAGCCAGGAACTTAACCACGTTGGCATAATCGGCGACAAAATTCTCCATAGAGCTGGTGTCGAGACCGCCGTTATTGACCATATATTTGCCGTTGACGAAAATAGCCGGAACGCCCTGCAGATTGACATCAGAAGCCGCTTTCTGCTGCTGCGCAACCAGCGCTTTCACCGCAAAGCTGTTCCAGGCAGCGTCATAATCGCCAGCTGAGATCCCTGCTGCTTTAATAAAGGTTTCTTTCAGGCTGGCCGGATCGGTGATGGTTTGCGTTTTCTGAATGCCATCAAAAATCGGTGCGGTAACTTTGCTTTCCACGCCCAGCGCCATGGCCACTGCCCAGGCATGCGTGACCACCGGGCCTAAATCGCCGCCGAGAAAATCGACGTGATATTTTGTCACTTTGGTCTCAGCCGGCAGGTTCTTCTTCACCGCGTCGCTGACGTGATAAACACGTTCAAACTGATAGCAGTGCGGGCAGAAAAAGGAGAAGAACTCCATGACCTGCGGTTCACCTGCCACCGGTTTCTGCAGCGTGACATACTGTTTACCGTCGGTGAACTGCGCCGCTGATACGCTAAATGCCAGCAGCATTCCCGCCAGCGCAAGCCAGATTTTTTTCATTGTTAACCTATCTCCTGAGTACGTTATTAAAATTGCGGACCAAGCCGTAATGGGGGTTCGTGCAACAGTCGCTCCTGCTCAATCAGGAGGGCAATCTGCCGGCGCCAGAAATCCTCGTCAGTCATCCAGGGAAACGCACGCGGAAAAGCGGGATCCTGCCAGCGGCGTACGACCCAGGCCAGATAATAAACCATGCGCATGGCGCGTAAAGACTCAATCAGTGTCAATTCATGTAAATCGAAATCACCGAACTCGTTATACGCCTCTATCAGGATATCCCACTGAATGCGCTGCTCCTGCCGGTCGCCGTTTATCAGCATCCAGAGATCCTGCACGGCCGGACCGGTGCGCGCGTCATCCAGATCAACAAACATCGGGCCGTCGCGCCACAAAATATTGCCCGGATGACAGTCACCGTGCAGGCGCAGCGGCTGCCACTTTGTATGCCAGCTCTGCTGCAGCGTGATAAAAAGGCTATCCAGCGCCTTCAGTAAGCTCTCTTTAAGCCTTGCTGGCACCAGCTCGCTGTGCGCCAGCGTCTGCTGTGGCTGCAGGATATACTCCTCAAGACCCAGCGTCGGACGCCGGACAAAAGGTTTACGGCAGCCGGTCTGATGCATGCGGCCGAGGAAACGTCCTGTCCACTCCATCTGTTCTTCGTTATCCGTTTCATACTGACGACCGCCAACGCTGGGAAACACGGCAAACATAAATCCGGCATGCTGGTTAAGCGTGCTGCCCTGTAGCGTAAGCGGTGCCGCTACCGGCACGTCGTCATTCAGCAGATCCAGCGACAGCGCATGCTCTTCAAGGATCTGTTCCCGGCTCCAGCGCTGCGGACGATAGAACTTAGCGACGTAGCGCCGGTTTTCATCATCGCTGAACTGGTAAACGCGGTTTTCGTAGCTGTTCAGTGCCGTTAAGCCTGACTCCACCCGCAGCCCGGTATCCCATAAAGCATCGAGGATGGCATCCGGATCCAGCGTATGAAAATTAAAGGCAGCGTCGTTCATTTTCGGCCCTGTATGTTACCTTTGCAGTAGATGCGCAAGGATAGCACTACTCGTCAGCCTTGATCACACCGCGTGCGCGTAACAGTGCCGTTTTAAAGTCTGCTTCGTAATCTTTTCTGATACCGGGTATTTCTGTCGTGCTGTCGGCATCACGCATTTTGAGATGGTAAATCAATATGTCGTCGCGTAATTCACTTAACGGGCCATGAAAGCCCGCCTCCTGCGCCAGCTTGTGTAAAAAGGCCAGTAGGTGACATTCTGGCTCCTGCTGCCAGGCAGGCTGCAGAAGCGCAATCAGTTCGTTAAGACGATGGTTTTTCATAGCGGATCCCTCATCACACTGCTTTACACTGCACGGGTTCATTAAAGGAGACAACCATGCCCGTATTTACCGGCGTTATTCTGGCAGGCGGCCAGGGTAGTCGTATGGGAGGCCGTGATAAGGGGCTGGTGCAGCTGCACAATCAGCCTCTTTATCAGCATGTTCTGCAGCGACTGCAGCCACAGGTAGATAGTGTGCTGATCAGCGCTAACCGGCACCTTGATCAATATCAGTTAAGCGGCTGTAAGGTGATAACCGACACATTACCTGACTGGCCCGGACCGCTGGCAGGTATGCTGAGCGGGTTACGCCATAGCCAGAGTGAGTGGGTCGTTTTCTGCGCCTGTGATACACCCTATATACCTCAGGATTTCGTTCTGCGGCTGTGGCAACAGCGCGCAGAAGCGCCGGCGGTCTGGGTCAGGTCAGCCATGCGCGATCATCCGGTGCTGGCTCTGCTTAACCGGGCGCTGGCTGATGAACTCGCCGTGTATCTCGCACGCGGCGAACGGCGTCTGATGCAGTTTTTGCGCGCCAGCGGCGGTCACGCAGTGCTGTTTGAGGAGGATGAGAGGGTATTTCGCAATATTAATACCGCAGACGATCTGGCACAGGAGCAGGGAGAATAATGGACGTACCTTTACTCGCCATTGCCGCGTGGAGCGGTACCGGCAAGACCACACTGCTTAAATCACTGATACCGCTGTTAAAACAGCGCGGTGTGCGGACCGGTTTGATCAAACATTCTCATCATCAGCTGGAGATCGATACGCCAGGCAAGGACAGCTACGTTTTACGTAAAGCGGGCGCCGATCAGGTGATGGTTGCCAGCGAGCGGCGCTGGGCGCTGATGTGTGAAACGCCTGATGAACCCGCCTCTCTGCAACATCTGGCAGCACAGATGAACAGCGCAGCGCTGGATCTGATACTGGTTGAAGGATTCAGGGATGAGAAAGTGACAAAAATTGCACTGTGGCGGCGTGGTGTAAAAGGTGAGGCAGAAGAGTTGCTGGATGAATATGTTATTGCCGTAGCCAGCGATGAAGCACTGGCGCTGGATCTGCCGCTGCTGGATATCAATCAGCCTGATCACGTCGCAGACTTTATCGTCAGCTGGCTGAAAAAAGGTTAACTTTTACGCATTTCTGAGCTTTCTGCGGACGTAAAAAAGCCCTGAACGCGTGTTCAGGGCTCTTTTACTTGATGGATGCCTGGCAGTTCCCTACTCTCGCATGGGGAGGCCCCACACTACCATCGGCGCTACGGCGTTTCACTTCTGAGTTCGGCATGGGGTCAGGTGGGACCGCCG
>NZ_VWXE01000011.1:0-94767 GCF_011752675.1 Pantoea sp. Acro-807
ATTCTCCATCTGGGCTTCATGGGTTTTTAACGCATTTTCTTGGATTTTTTTGTAATGCGCATAAGATTCCAAGCTATCTTTGTGGATAGCTTCCGCCCTGCTTTTTAATTTCTCCTGCGTTTCAAATGATGCTGAATTTTTACTATATTCGTATATCGCCTTATTGTGGCTGGCTATATAATTTTCGTAATTATCTTCGTATGCATCAATAGTATCTTGATGCTGCTTTACTGCCATTTCAATTTTTAGATTAATTTCGGATTCCAATTGACGTAGTTGATTTAACTGCTGTAGCTGTTGTTGTTCCAGCTGCCAATTAATTTCCTCTAAAGCTTTGAACGAAAGTGAACCTGTAACCAATTTGTTAGCAGCTACACTAGCAGCAGCCTCATCAAGAATTTCTTCTTCAGCTTTAATATATGATTCATGTGATTCTAACTCTTTTTTAACCATAGCTACCCCCTTTCCTTTCACGCCACGAAAAGGCTCGTACACCATCTATATCCAAAGCATTGAGTAAAACTAAAGCTGCGCCATTTGGGCTTTTTTCATTTCTTTCCCACTTTGAAATCGTTACAACCGAAAGGTTCATAAACTCTGCAAGCATTGCCTGGCTTAGTTCAAAGCGTTCACGAAGTTCCTTAATCTGTTTGCCGCTCATGTGGTTTACTGCGCTCATTCTGGAGCGGAAATCTTTAAGCGATTCACGCTGATTGCTTATATTCATAGGTAGCTCCCGTATACTTATAACTATAGTACTAAGTATGGCACTGGCAATCAAAAATTTTTTGTTCAAGCGGGCAGATACTCTACCGGGATTTCAATAGGTGTGTTCTGCTGCGCCAGCGCGTCATTCAGGCTTATACGGTCATTGGCATAGTCCTGCACGCGATATCCGTTCAGCCCTGCTGACTCCGCCTCTCTGATCTTAGCGTTATAGCTGGCCTGGCTTTCAGCCCTGATGCGTGCGCTCTCTTTAAAGTAGTAATCACTCGCTTTCGCATAATTGTCGGTGCAGGCAACCAGCACGCCCTGAGAAACTACCTCATAACGCCCCTGAAACTCTTCGCCGCAGTCCAGCAGCTGCACGCCGGATTTGCCGGACGACGCCAGCACGGTTTTGTCGATAGGCAACCCATTTGCCGGGACAACGTTTCCAAAAATGGTTTTCATCTGATGATCCTTATTTTTCTTATGCGCAGGCACTACCTACCCGCAGGCCAGACTATACGGGAAAAGTGTCAAAAACTTCTATAATTATTTTTTAAAAATTTAGATATTAAGTAACCCAAAGTATCAGCGCCGGGTGCTCTCAACAAATTACAAACTGGTTAAGGTGCCGCTTCCTTTAACACCATTGAGTGAATTATGAGTAACCGTAAGCCCACCGCATTTGAGCTTTTCCACAACCTGAGCATGGCGCTGCGCGAAGATCCGCAGTTCCAGTACGAATATAACTATTCCCCTGAAACCCGCGTGCTGCTGGAAACGCCTTACTGGCGCTTTACCCCGTCGCAGCGCGCCACGCGCAACATCATGATTGAGCAGATCATGGCAAACGCCACGGCAGAAGATACCCGTGTGCGCCTGATGGCCATGCGCCCGGAATCGCGCTACATGCTGACGCCAACCTACGTCCGCCAGGTCGCGTATGAGTTCTATCTGGAAGCGCAGGCAGAGCTGCCGGACGAGCCGGAAACCGTCGATCTGATGCCGGTAATGTGGGCCACCATGTACGCCCTTAACCTGGCACGCGAAATGGCTACGGATAAGTGGGATGAAATGTCACCGATTGACCAGCGTACTCAGACCAAATGGGTCAGTAACGTGCTGTCTACCGTCAAAATGTCGCGCTATATCACCGACGCAAGCCGCGCCGTCTGGCTGGGTATGTTCATGTCGTTCAGCGATATCCCTGATGACTTCTACGAGCTGCTGGAATCCTGATGGCCATAGCTGAGAAGCCGATCCGCAAGGGTTCCCGCGTGCGCATACGCGGCAACCTGTTTAACGGTGAAGTGTGCGTAGTTGACCGGGTGGACTGGCTGGAGAACGGGCAGCGCTACGTGCTGAAACACCCGTACTACACCTGCCCGCTTAACTACACCCGCGGGGATCTGGAGCTGATACCTGATGACGAATAAAACGCGCTCCGGCGCCGGGGCGGGCTGATGCCTGCCGCCGGCACTCTGGACTCGGTTTGTTCCGGACACGATGGCTTCCCCTCGCGTCAGACCGCTGAGGCTGACGCGGGGCTCACTATCAACGGCAAGCCCGTGCTGGTGGACGGCAAGCTGTTTCCGGATCACACCGACGGCAGCAGTACTCACAACGGCACGGCTGTTACGGGCCGTCCGTGGTTCACCATCAACGGCAAAGGCATTGTGTGCGTCAACGATCCGGTTTCGTGCGGATCGGTGGTCGCCACGGGCGAAGCAGGGTTTGAGGTTAAGTAATGCTCGACAACGACAAACAGATCAACGCGTTTGCTGCCCTCTCCGCTTCCGGCATGGTTACGCCAGCGCCGGTTTTGGTGTGCGAGGGGGCGCAGGCGCACACTGAGCAGCTGGCCGCATCCGTCAGGGCGCTGCTGCTGCCGAACGTCACCTATCCGGCGGAGGTCTCCGGCTATACCGAGAAGCTGTCAGGCTATGCGGCGAGCCTGGACGCTGCAGCAGGCGCTGCTGCCGGATTCGTGGCAGCGGTTAAACCCTTCAGCAGCCCTTCTGAGCTGCTGCAGCTGAAAACCGGATGGGAGTGTCACGTAAAGGGGAATCGCCTCTCTCCAGCCCCGGCGTTCGCGCTGGTGGCCGCAATGGGGGATGAAGCCGTTACAGGCGCAGTGGGCGATCTGCTGCAGGCCGTATCGCTATCCGCGCTCTCCGGAGCAATGGGGGCAATTAACGCAAAAGCAGGTGCTGCTGCAGCACCGGGCGCAACGGGAAGTGCCGCAACCGCGTTGGCGTTTACCGAAGAGGAAACAGCCGCGCTGAGCGAGGCTACCAGCGCGCTCGATGTGCTGCTGTTGCCCCTTCCCGCCAGTACGTCTGCACTTTCCCGCCTGGCGGATCAGGTCAGCGCGTCCACCAGCACGGCAAAAAAAGCCATGTCGGATGCGGTGGCCATCGCGCTTACGTCCGGCCTGAGCGGCGATCCGGTTATGGGTCAGGCCGTCAGCGCCATTATGCCCGCGGCCGTTCTGGCTGCGCTCAACGAGGAGTAACTATGTTCAGTCAAATCACCCTGACCGGCTGGCTCAAGCGTGCGGTAGCCGTGGCGCTCTGCGTCGTGCTGCTGACCGCAGGCCATAAGGGATATGTGATTGTCACGGATCACTTTGCGCATGTTGCGCAGCTGGAGGCGGCAAACAGCACGCTTACTGCGAACAACAAAACGCTGACCGGCAATAACAGCACGCTTAAAACCTCGCTCTCTGAGCAGCAGGCGCAGTTGCAGACGCTGCAGCAGGCGCTGGAGAAACGGGAAAAAGAACGCCAGGACTATGCGCAGAAGCAGGCGCAGCTTGAGCAGGATCTGCAGAAACTTAAAGAGGATAGTCAGAATGAAATTGATGAAATTAACCGGGCGATACTGCTTGCCGGTGTTAATCATACTGCTTTGCCTGCCAGCGTTATTCGCATGCTCCGGGACAAAGCCCGCGCCGTTAATTCCCGAAGTCGTGACGGTCACAAAGCTGGTGGAGCTGCCGCCTCAAAAGGCGCTGGCCTATCAGCCGTGCCAGGTGGATGAAAACATCCCCGGCTTCACCGACAGGCTACCCGCTTACGTGGCGGGAATACTGGCCTCAGTCGATGAATGCAACAGGCGAAACGGTCTGATATCAGACTATAACGCCAGTCGCTGAAAGCAGCCCTTCGGGGCTGTTTTTATTCTATTGAGGATAAAAGAATGGATGCATAAAGTTCAAAAAAAGCATTTGACGAACCAGCAGCCCCATCAAAAGAGCCGATAACTTTAAACATCGTATCTCCTGCTTTATGAAGGCTGACAACATATTTATATCTAGGATTTGTACTAACTGTACCAAATGCCCGCCACGTCTTAATGCCCCTTAAATCCTCATAGCCGGACGTTTGTATATCAGAAAAAGCGTCAGTTTTTTTTATGTCTTCAATGTATGTTTCGAGATTTACCGGTAAGTAGTCTGTTGAAAAGCCAATTGCCTCTTTGGTTGCTTTGTTTTCAAACGTTGTAGTGACGCGATCGAGGTCAACTTTAGTTGTTAGTATCCAAACTGGATCGACCACGAAAGTGTTGTGCGTAACTGGATTACTCCAGACCATAGGACTGTCGGCAACACGGCCAGCACTTGGAAATTTATGTTCGCTCTGCGCAGCTATTGATATAGCAGGGGTGCCTGTAAAAGTAGTCACGAATGACGCGATGAGTAAAAGACGACTGCAATAATTGCGTTGGTATTTATTTTTCTTTTGAGTGGAAATAATAGCCATGTGTGTTCCTTGCAAGGCGCAAAACGCGCACAAAAAAAGCCGCTGACATAGCGGCTTATGATTTATTAGTGTGTGGCTATTTTATTTTATTCAGACTTTCAATTCACTGGCTGCGCGGTAGTTTCAGAATTACCCGCTGTGTCTGCCATATACGCTGCTGCGATTTCCGGCCTGCCTGTTTCCAGCATGATTTTACGCATTCCTGCCGCCAGATTGCCCTCACCCGCCAGCAGCAGAAAATCACGCGCCGCACTCGGCATGTAAATAGACGCCGTAACCGGGTTATGCATCTGCTGCGTGTTACCGGCTTTGCGCCAGCGAGGCAGCGCGCGGATCTCGTCATCTCCTAATGTCGGGCTGACTTCCATAATGATTTCTGAGCCGTACATGATGATGATCTGCTGCGCCAGTGAGCGGGGTTCGGCCTCACTCAGAAGGTAATCAAGGTGCTGCTGAGCGTCGCGCCGGCTGCCGGTCGAAAGCATGTGTGAGCGGGAGCCGTTTGCGTATTGAAAGTAGAGCTTATAAGCCATGAGGTTTACCAGTGGTCAAATTCATTCGCGCAATTTACACTATTTGTCTAAAATTTTCCTTAGAATTTAAATAATTCTCTTGCATCCCGATCTACGCAAATTACAAACCGCTTAAATTCACCCTCGTCAAAAGTTCCCTCGCAGCCGCGCCCTGAAAAAAGGGTCTACTTGTGAGTAAAGATATTGCCCCGGCTCGCCAGCGCGAGCAGGACGTTATGCAGCGTGCATCGCGCGTTATGGCTTTCACCGTTGACGCACAGCGCAACGCAGATGGCTCAATGATTTCTGACCGCCAGTCTATGTCCGTCAGTATTGGCGCGGCGGCTGGCCGTGATCCGATGTTTGAAGGCGTTAACCCGGAGTTTTGCCGTCTGGTAGGCACCGCGTGGGCGTCGAGCATGATCGAGTACAAAGAGCGTAATGGCACCTATCCACCAGCTGATCAGCTGGCGAACGCCAGCCGCGCGCTTGAAAACCTGATGATCGAATCAGCGGCTGAAAAGCATGAAGGCAACGGCAAAGCGATGTTTGAGTCCGTGGCTGCTGATATGTGCACCTCTGACGGCGTAATGCGTCAGGCGCAGTTTGCCGCGCTGATCCTGCCTGCGGTGCTGGGCGCTGCCACCAGCGACGCATGTACCTTTGTTCCGTGCGAGCGCGACGAAGCGAAGATTTATGAGCTGATGAACGTGGCCGGTACCAGCTTTGGCACCTTCCAGAAGGGCGATGAAATGCACATGCAGTCTGCGGCGGTTTACTCGCAGATGAAACGCCTGTACCTGTTCCCTGCTGCAGCGCAGCCGGACGGCACCAAGAAAACCTTCACCTTCAGCATTAAGGCGATTGAGAATGCGGATATGCCGATCCGTGCTGGCCGCACCAAGCTGCTGATCAACCGTCGTCCGAGTAAAGTCGATGATACTGACGGCAACCTGTTTTTCTCCGACAAAGACGTCAAAGGCAACCAGTTCCAGGCTACCTGTAAAGTCGATTACGACAAAGGCACCATTGCTGTAACCTTTACTGATGCGCCGGCTAAAGGTACTGAGCTGGCCGCACAGGTCGAGATCAACGTTGAAAAAGCGCCAGGCCTGATCCCGGTTATCAACCAGTCAATGCGTGAGTTCACCATCAAGCCGTCGCAGTTCGTTATTGCGTCTGAGCATACCGTGATGTCTGCGTCCGATCTGAGCCGTGAATTTGGCATCAACCTGTCGTCCACGCAGTTTACTGCAATGCGTAACTGGCTGAGCCATGAGCAGGACATGATGCGTCTGCGCACTATGGCATTCCACACCGTATACGGTCGTGAGTTTGACGTGGCGCTGCCGGAAGGCCAGACCTACGAATCGTGGGTAACGCTGCTGAAGCACGCTGTTACGCAGCTGAGCACTGACATGGTGAACCGTACCCGTAAGGCGGGCATCCGTGGCGGTTTTGCAGGTGGCGAGGCGGCAAACTTCCTGAAAAGCCTTCCGGCTAACGTGTTCCAGGCCGATCCGAACTTCGTCCAGTCGCCATACATTCAGCGCATCGGCACCCTGTTTGGCATCTATCCGATCTACGAAGTACCGACCGCTATCTGCGATCAGTTCGTGGCCAACGGCGTGGCACTGAGCAAAGAGGACATTCTGTTTTATGGCCGTGGTGATTCCATCGGTGATGCTGGCCTGATCGCCGGTGACGCCGTTCCGGCAATCCCGTATGTCCACGAAACCAACCCGTCTCTGGTCAACCGCACCACGCTTTGGGGTTCTTCCCTCAACGAGCTGCACCCGCGCAATGGTGAGAATTACTTCGCCAAGCTGACGCTGACCAATGCGAAAGAAGGCGCTTACGACATGCTGACCGGCAAGAAAATTCAGGGCGAAACCGCACCTGAAGCTGTCACCACCGGTACTGCCAGCTAATCCCCTTTAACGCCCCCGTTAAGGGGGCATTTCATGGAAATATCACATGAATAAGATCCCTTTTGCAGTAGGCCAGGCGGCTGGCGTCGGCATAAGCGAAGTCAATGCTGACGCAACGACGTCGGTCACATCCGGCGGCGCGTCCGTCTTTGCAGGCCTGGTCATTTCCCGCCGCGGTAAAATCGGCTCCGTACTGCGCGTTACGGCTGACAACTTTCAGGCGGTGCTGGGCGCGCCTATTCACCCGCGCAGCGGCGCGGCCTTTGAACCTCTGCGCCACGTTGCAACGGCGGTAAACGGCGGCGACGGTTATGTGGTACGCGTGCCGGCGCCGGGAATGAAGATCCCCGCCCTGTCACTGACTGCTGATACCACCATGCAGGAGCTGAGCGTGGTTGCCACCAACTTCGCGCCGGGAACCGATCCGGTTCTGGCGGCTGGCGCTGCGGCCATGATTTACATCGAGGACGGCGACGCCTCTGCAGACCGCACGCTGAGCATGGAGGCGGATAAAACCGCTCCGGGCTTCTACATCCTGACGCTGAAGCAGGTTGACGCGGCCGGCGGTGAAACGGAGCTGGAGTCACACCAGATCTCTTTTAATCCCGACGCCACCAGCGATATGGGATCTCCGGCGTTCCTGCCGACCGCGCTGGAAAACGGCTCTACCCGCCTGCGCGCCGTGGTAGCTGATGACGTTGAAACGCAGATGCTGCAGATCACCGAAGGCTTCGAGGATATGCAGTTCAGCGGCGGTACCGACGGCGATCTGTCTGCGATTGAAACGGCGGATTACTCCAAAGCGCTGACCGTGCTGCGCAAGTCCATGTTCACCTGGACCGCCGTGCTGTCGCTGGGCTGCTATGACCCGACCATCCTCGCCGCGCTGGTGAAGCTGGCTGAAGATACCCGTACCGATATGTTTTATGACATTCACGGGGCGCAGCTGTCAGCCGCCGCTATTGCCGAAGCGCAGAGCCATAGTTTCGGCGGTTCGCATCAGGCGGCGCGTTACTACTGGCCGTACACCGCACGCGATGCGTTTACCGGTACCAACGTCAGCTGGGGGATCTCCTGCGATGCGTTTGTGGCGAAAGCGAAAGGCGTTGCGCTGGTCTCCGACGTCGGTGGCTGGCACTACGCGCCGGCAGGCGTGTCGCGCGGCATTATCGGGCGCCAGAACATCAAGCCGATCCCGAGCCTGGATGAAATCGACCGCGAAGCCTTTGTGAATGCGCGCATTAACCCGGTGAGCCTGGATAAGAACGGGAATATGTACATTGACGATTCCCTGACCACCTTCGCCAAAAACAACTACCTGCGCCTGCAGCACATCAGTTCGCTGATGAACGCGATTGCACGCAGTTTTTACGACGTGGCGGAAGCGCTCAAGCATGAGCCGGACGGTATCACCTTTAAAGGCCTCACGGATGGCCTGAAAGACGTTCTGGAGCGCTTCGTTGCCGCTGAGGCGCTGGTTAAGCCGCGTGACGCCACGCAGGGTACCGAGCCGTTTGTCATCGCCGTTGTGCAGAAAGATATCGACCTGTGGGAAGTCACCTGGTCTGTCTGCCCTACCGGCACTTCACGCCGCATCGTCGGTAAGCCAACCCTGCTTCGCTAACAGAGGAAATTATGAACAACATTTTTAACCACAAGTCTCATGGCCTCCTGGGCGCGGCGTTTGCCGCGCCGGAAGCAGAGCCCGCTAAACAGGACTTTATGGCGGAAGGCGTCAATGACGGCGAAGCGGCAGAGTCGCGCGTCATGGCGATGTTTGAAGCCGTGGAGCGTCGCGCCGGTGAGGATGCCCGCTCTGTTGCCGCGTCCCTGCTGGCGGGCTGGATTGCCGACGGCGAAGCCGACGCTGACAGCTTTGAAGCGCTGGCGCTGGTGCTGGCCGGTCTGGATGGCATTGGAGAGGACGACGATCTGACTGATGACCAGGTAGATCAGTTTAACGACGCGCTGGGCCAGCTGGCTAACGCTGCCGTTGCACTGGGTGCGGATCAGGATGACGTCACCAGCATGATCGACGACGACGACGACAGCGCCGCTGAGAACGTATTCGAGGCGCTTTCCGGCCTGAGCGACGACGACGAAGCCATTGCTGATTACACCGTTGCTGGCGGCAAAGGTGGCGAAGCCATGCTTGAGTCAGCCACGTTCAAAGCCGTGCGCGATGGCGTGGTAACGCTTATCCGCAAGCGTCCGAAGAAGCGCCGCATGACGTCTCTGCAGAAGCAGGCGCTCAAAAAAGCCCGCATGAAGGCGCACAGCTCAATGGCGAACGCGCACCGTAAGAAGTCGATGAAGCTGCGCAAAAAGCGCGGTCTGTAAGGGATAGCCGCCGGTTAACGCCGGCGGCAATGAGGATAGCGCGATGATCTGCGGTGCAATCATGCCGGACGGGGTAAGCCCATTCCTGAAGCTCTACATCACGTCTCAGACGGCGATGGTCGTGGGCTATATCGGGGAAGGGTCGAGCGCCAGTCTCGAATCCATGTGGGAATCCCCTTTTGCCAATGACTCGCTTGGCGGCGTGGCCGGTGCGGTCAGCACGGCAGCGGGCAAGCTGGCGAGCGGCACGCAGGCGGCAACCGGGAATACCTCAAAGTCTGAATTTAACTCCCTGCTTATCTGGGAAGGCCAGCAGCCGCCAGAGTTCAGCATCGTGGTAGACCTGATGGCCACCGTGAACGCGAAGATCGAAGTAATGGACGCAATCATGGCGCTGCAGCAAATGGCTTCGCCTGAACTGAATGCCGCCCTCCCCGGCGGTCGCCGTCCTCTCCCCGTCATTCTGGATATCGGGCGCCGCCTGAAGATCATGGACGTTGTGATCAAAAGCGTCAGCTACCAGCTGGACGCGCCCCGTACCGCTGAGGGGTATTACACGCACAACACCGTCACGCTGCAGTGCTCCGGCCAGAGCGTCCAGAACCAGTCTGATATTCCATTTATGTTTATCTGAGGAACAATTTATGTCCGGCTTTTCCAACACAAAACCCGACGTGGCATTTCTGAAAAAACGCTTTAACCAGAACCTTGCCGCCGGTGAAAAACTTATCGGCTCCGAATACTGGATGACCGTTAAGGGTTACCCGAATCTGTCCATTCTGGTCCGCACAACTCAGCTGCCTGAAATGGCGCGTGAGGACGTTGAGGACGTTGCGCCAGGCGGCATGAAGTTTAACCAGCACGGCGTACTGAAAAACTCCGGCGAGTTCCAGATGACCTGCGTTGAAACCATTAAGGGCGACGTCTTTGCAGCCGTCCGCAAAATGGTGCTCAACAAAGAGTATCTGGATCTCACCTTTGCCGCCGCCGCCGAGTCAAACAGCGGCGCTGACGCTGGCCTGACGCGCAACTACCTGCACTGCAAAATCTACTCAGACGCCGTGGATTTTGGCTCTGAGGACACGACTGCAGCCGTCAAGCTGCCGCTGCGCGTAGTGTATAACTGGGCTGAATAATCATGACGCCGGCCGAACTGCTTGAAGCCGTAAAAACGCGCTTCACGACGCTGCTGGTGGACGAGGCACCGCTGCTGCAAAGCCTTCTCCGCCAGGCGCTGGGCGTCTATCAGGATCGGGCCGGCGTAACCGGTCGCACACGCATTGAAAAAACGGGGGGCGCAAGCCTCCCGTTTCCGTCTGATTACCTCTCGCTGGTAAACGTGAACGACTTCAATGGCGCGCTGGTGTACGCCGATCCCTGGGAATCCACCATAGAGCTTGAGCTGACTGGCCGCGAAAAATGGCCGCTCACCCTGCTCTACTTTCGCAATATCCGCGACTGCGATTATGACGTGGCGACGCTGCCGCCGGACATTACCGGGCTGATTGAAGATTACCTTGAAGCGCTGATAGCGATTCCTAACGTGGAGCGCCTGCGCCGGCTGCACATCGCCGGAAAGTTTGATGCAACGTTTCTGCCGGATGAAGCCACGCTGCACCAGCGCAAAACCGATCTGGAAGCGCAGATCTCCGCTAACCGGGCAATTATCCCCGCAATGAGTTCCTGGTAAGGAGACTGCATGAGCTTTTTTGACGGGCTGGCCGGGAACATCAAAGGCCTGGCCTCAAGTACGGCCAGACAGGCTGGCAGCAGCCTGATATCCAACATTCTGGCGCGTGCCTCCTCAAACATGAGCGGCGGCGGTGGCGCGTCTTATGCAGGCCTGCCGCCTGAGCTCTCCAGTGCTAAAGCCATTCTGGAAATGGCGATGCGCATTCGCTACGCGCAGGGCTGGCAATGGAACATCGAAATAGACGGCTTCTCGCGCGTGGATATGTACGTGAAAGATATCACCTACAGCGCTAACAACGTGGAGACCGAGAGCAAGCTGATTGGCGGCGTGGAGTTCGTGAAGCCAACCCACGTTACGGCGGGCTCTGTCACCATGACGCTCCGCGACAACGAAAGCGGCGAACTGCTGCAGAAATTCAAGGAGAAGCGGGCGCGCATATCCAACGGCGACGGCACCTTTAACCTCCCTCCTGCCTACCTGTTAAACATCCGGATTTACCGGGTGACGCAGGATGGTCAGGCCTCACAGGAAGAAGAAATGAAGGGTTTCATTACCACGATTGGCGAGATCTCCCGCGCGCGCGATGCCGTGGGCGAGTTTGCCACCTTCCCTGTGACCTTTGTGAAGTACACCAGCGCCGGCGGCGCGCTGAACGGACTGGCAAAAGGATTAACCGGAGGAATTACAAACCAGGTTCAATCATCCGTATCAAACCTCATTAAATTCTGAAGGACACTCCCGTGAATATTCCCCCGCTTCCCCTGGCCTCGCGTCCCGGTACCGAAATCCAGTTTCGTCAGCCGGTCATGAAAGACGCGCTCAGATACAGCACGCAGGATGAGATCAGTGACGAACGCCGCGTGACTGAATACCTCAATCACCTGCAGGAAGGCCCGCTGAGCGACAGCCGCGACTGGACTGCGCAGGAGCGGCGCACCGCGCTCTGGTGGATCATGATTAACAGCCGCGCAGATAACCTTGAGGCGTTTCACTACACCTGCGAACACTGCAAAGAAGTGCATACCTACGACTTTGACCTGTCAGACCTGGCGGAAACCGTCGAGCTGCTGACCATTGAGCCATACGAGCGCGTGAGCGTGCCGGTCAACGGCGTGGCAACCAACTGGACGCTAAAGCCGCTTACCGGGCGCGGTCAGGAGATGCTGGAGCGCCTGCGCGTGAGCCTGCCGGATGCAGACGCGCCGGAGTATGAGGCAGCGCTTGTACGCATGCGCATTGCTGAGTTCGCGCTTTGCACCGCGCTGGATGACGATCCGGAGGATTTTGAAGCTGCCGCAAACCGTCGCTTCGACATTATGGAAAACATGGTTCCGGATCTGGAGTTTGCACCACTGGTGGCGCATATCCAGCTGATGCAGAGAAACCTGCGTCACGGTCTGCGCATGCAGATCACACAGGGTCAGGTGCGCCTGCTGCTTCCGCCAACACCATGCGAAAAGGAGGGCATGCAGATGAACACCACTCAACTGTTTATCCCCTTTCGCTCTGGATTATTTATTCCGAAATTTTCAACTCAGTGGATGGCTAACCATCATTGACAACCTGACGCTGGTTGCGCGCCAGCCTGTCGGAGATGTGGACAATTTACCATTGTGGCGAGCTATCCAGATGAACAACACGCTAATTGAGCAACTGAAAAGAACACAATACAGGGCCGAACTATGAATCTTGAAAGTCAGGCCCGGATAATAGACGCCATTCAGGACGCCAGCGAAGCTGAATTAAAGCAACTGACACTTATCCGGAAAGCGCTTACTGGCGATTTAAAACCGGATAAAGCCAGCAACAGCAAGGATTCAGGCCTCACAATCAGACGCTCTGTTACCGGGCGCAATCGCGCTTCAGAAAGTGCGGATAAGCGCTCTAAAAACGACACTGATGTGATTGAAAAAGAGCACAACAGAAGCGATAAAAAACCACAGGCGCAAAAGAAACAGATAAAAGTCACAGAAAGGTCAAAAAAAAGCACACAAGAACCTCAAAAAAAGCATGAAAGAAACCAAAATGGACCACAAATAAATCAGGAAAGAATCACAACAGAAAACCCGCGCAGGGACGCAAGCGGGCGCTTCAAATCGCGTACTGAATCAGGCGATGCATCGGCTGCGCAGCAGGAGAAAAATGCCCGTCGCGCCGAACAGCAGCAGCAGCAGGGCTTCTATCGCTCACTTACCAGCATGATGAAATCTGCTACTGAAACAAACAGCGATGCCATGTCATCAGGGACAGACATTGCCGGTACCGCCGCAGGGGGGCCGCTCTGGATGATGGGTAAAGGCATGTACGACATTTCCGCCGAAGTCGGTAAAAACGTCGTCTCGCTGAAAAACTTCATGCAGGGAAAAACCGAAGGCAACGCCGCGCTGAAAATTGAACCGCCGGTGACGCACCCGCCAGTTACCGCAGCAGCGAAGCAGCCGCCGGCCGTCGGCAAGCCAAAATCAGCTGATGGCTATAAGAGCGCGCAGCAGGCAAAGGCCGTACAGGTCACGCAGGAGCAGACCAAAATACTCGCCGCCAATGACGATCGCATCATCAGCGGCCTGGACGACGTGCGCGACGAAATCAAAAAGCTCGCGCATGCGTCGGGTGGGAAAGACGGCGGGCTGCTGGACTCGCTCATACCCGGCAGGCGTAAACGACGCTCCCGCGGACGAAAGCGTGGTGCGCTTACTGCCGCTGCAGGGGCGCTTGATACCGCAGGCGATCTGCTGCCGGACGGCAAGAAAAAACCTCATGGGGAAAAAACCCGGCCTGAGCCGAAAAAGAAAAGCCTGCTGACAAAGGCAATGGAAGCCCTGAAAGGCGGCAAAAAAGCGGCAACCGTTGCCGGCGCTGGCGCTGCAGCTGCAACAGCGGCCACCGGCGCAACCGTGCTTGCCAGTACGAAAGCAGCAGGCGAAACCGCCGCAAAGGAAGGAGCTAAAGCCGCTACAGATACCGCAGGCAAGGTAGCAGCTAAAGAGGGCATTGCTGTATCTGAGAAAGCCGCTGCCGCCGCCGCTGAGCAAACCGCTGAGAAAGGTGGCCTCAAAGTGGCCGGGAAGGTCGCCGGAAAAACCGCGCTGAAAGCGATCCCGCTGGTGGGTACCGCAATAGGTGCGGGAATGGACGCCTATGAAGGCTTTCACGATACCGACGGCCAGAAAAAGGCGTTCGGCCTGAAAGAGAATCAGGCTGTCAGCGGCAGACAGAAAGGCGAATACACCGCTGCTAACGTGCTGAACATGGGCGGGCTGCTGTCGGGCGGTACCGGGTTGCTGGCGAAGGGCGCGAGCGCGCTGGGTATGGATGGTGCGGCTAAGGCGCTGACGTTTGACACCGGGGATATCGCTAAGGGGCTGGATTCGGGGCTGAGCAAGGTAGGCGACGTGTTCACCTCGTTTTCCACCAGCGCTGTCAGCGCCTATGACAAGCTCACCGGCACCAGCGCTGAGCAGACGAAGGCGATCACGGACGGGACCGAGAAAACCGTTACGGCGATCAACCGGCTGGGCTCACAGCTGCAGGGTGGAACATGGGGCGAGGATGGCGTAGGTGCACAGGGTAAAAGCACAGCTGACTATGCCGACGTGGCGAAAAACAGCATCGGCGCGGATCTCAACATCGGCGGTGCGAATGCGAAAACCCGATCCTTCCGCAATAACAATTTCGGCAACCTGAATTTTGTCGGGCAGGAGGGCGCAAGTCTGGAGGCGAAGAACGCCAAAGGCGAGGCGCGCTTTGCGAAATTCAACACGCCGGAGGAAGGTTTCAGGGCGCTGGCCAACCAGCTTACCAGCTATTCCGAAGGCACCTCTAAAGCTGCCGGTTACAAGAAGCTCAATACCGTTGAGGACATTATCAAGCTGTATGCCCCGCAGAGTGAAAATGACACGTCGAATTACGTCGATTCACTCTCTAAAAAGCTGGGTGTGAAAAGCAATCAGCAGCTTGACCTCAAAGATCCCAAAGTCATGACGCAGATGATGCGGGGTATCGCCACCATCGAGGGCGGCAACCCGCAGGTGACGAATGACTTCATGATGAATGCCATTGGCCACAATGAAAACGGCAAGTGGGTAGGGGGCAAATTCAGTGATGAATCACTGAAGTCGGTAAACGAAGCGCGGACAAAGCAGGGGCTGGCACCCGTTGCCGCCGATTCGCTTTATTCGGCCGGCGACAAGGTAAAAGTAACGCCTGGTGCAGCGGCACCCGCTGCCGCACCTGCCATGCCAGCGACACCTGCTGCAGCACCTGCCGTCGTGGTAAATGCGCCCGCTGCGCCAACCGGCTCACAGGTTGCCGCCGCCGCCGCGAAATCTGACAAAGATAAACCTGCCACGGGCTTAACCGACAAAATCAAACAGGACGCGTCGTCCGCCTGGGGCAGCGTGAAAGGCCTCAACCAGTGGGCTGACGGCAAGTTACAGGGCGCAGCTGAATCACTGGGCGTGGAAGGTCTGGCCCGCAACCGTCCAACCAGCGGCCTTTCGCTGCCTGCCGGCGATTCGCTCCCGGCTGGGCTGCAGCTGGCGGCGCTTTCACCGGGCCAGATTGCCACGCGCTCACGTCCCGTTGCTACGTCAGGCGCATCGTTTGGCCGCGCCCGCGTCCGTCCGAACTCTGCCACGTCCGGCAGCGTTGTTAATGCGGCAAAAGAGCAGGTCATCAACAGGGCTATGGCGGCTGACAGCGCGCCAGCGCAGCCTGCAGCAGAAGCCGGATTTTTTGATCGCATGATGGGTGGCGCGATGGACGGCGTGAAAGCCGTTGGCTCTGCCGTCATGCCTGCCCTGGGCGACACCTTCAGCCAGACGCTGGGAGGCTTCAGCGGTAACGACATGATAAGCGGCGTGCTGGGTCAGGCGGGCATAACCGATCCGGGGATTCTCAGGGCCGTGTCACCGCTCACCAGCAAAGCGGGCGGTTTTCTGGACAGCGGCATTGAGTCGCTGGCCAGCGCCGGCCAGTCATTTTTTGCAGGCGGCAGCGCATCCCCGGCACGTTCCGCACCGCAGCAGCCGCTGCTGAGTCACCCGGCACAAATCCCGAACGTCACTGATTTAGGCGCCAGCGGCATGCGTCCGATGATGAAGGGCGACAGCGCCGGTCAGGATTCGGACATGCTCAAAGAGCTGAAAGCCATGCGCACGCAGCTGGAGGCGCTGCTGGGCGTCACCAAGAAAAAAGGCGAAGAAGCACCGGACAAAGTGGTCAATACCGCGCAGCCGGCGCCGCGCCAGTCGTCGTCGCTGAGCATCAGCGATCCGGCGCTCAACGAATTACTGAGGGACTAACGCATGCAAAACGAAATTGACTGCCTGATGCGCGTGGATCAGGGCGGCGTCGTGCTGAAAGAGGGCGATTCTCAGGCGTGGCTTGCCCGCCTTGAAGAGTGGCTGAGAACCCCGCAGGGCAGCGTCTATGGCCTGCCTGGCTGGGGGAACACCATGCAGGACTACAAACATGAGCCAGTCGGATCGGAGACCGGCCATTTAACCGAAGTCGCCATAGAAGCGGCGCTGCTGCGCAAGCTGCGTATCGATCTGCCGGGGCTGGGGTTACGCGCTATCCGCTGCGCCCCGGAGAACGTTGATACCTGGCAAATCACATTCGTCACATCAAACGGCACGCTGGCCGTGTCCATGAACAAAAGTTAACCGGGGAATATCGTGAACATTCAGGCATTACAGGACAAATTTAACGGGCTGCTGCAGAGCAACAGCTGGTGGAGAAAGTTTACCAATAGCCAGTTCATTCAGATGATGGCCGTGTTTGGCGCGCAAATCATTTACGCCGCGCAGAGCACCGCCGAACGCGGGCTGACTGAGGGCTTTATCTCCACGGCAACGAAGCGATCGAGCATTCTCGCCGCAGCCGAAGATCGTAACTACATTGGCCACTTAATCACGCCGTCATGGGGCAGCGTGAAGATCACCAATAAAACGGATCAGGACATTCAGCTGCCGATTTACGCAGAGTTTCTGTCGCTGGCGCAGCTGCCCTACGTCACAACCGACGTGATTTATATCCCGGCAGGCAAAAGCGTGACGGTGAACGACGTGCGCCAGATGGAGTACGTCAACGTGTCCACCACCATTGAGGCTGAATCGGCGTTTTACACGGTTATGCTGCCGCGTGACATTACCGAGGAGGCCGTTTCACTCGACGTTTTTGTAACGGAAAACGAGAACAAAACCCTGTGGGAAAATAACCCGCTGTTTCGCCTGTCGCGCGGCACCAGTAAGCATTACGTGATGGTCTATAAGCCGTCCGAGCAGCTGGGCGTGCGCTTTGGCGATGGCGCAATTGGTAAAATGCCGGAGACGGGCAGCAAGGTCGATCTGGACGTGTGGTGCAGCCGGGGTGACACCACGCTGACGCAGGGCCAGAAGCTGACGCCGGCGGGCAACATTGCCGATATGAGCAGCAAAATTGAGGTGGTGACTATGACGCCGATCACCGGTGGCAGCGGTTTTGAATCAACCGAGGAGACCCGCAACCGGGCGCAGTACTACGTTACCTATGATGAGCAGGTTGTATGGGGCGGTGATTACAAATACTTCCTGAATCGCAAAGTGCCGGGTATGTCGTGGATCAGCGCCTGGGGCGAAAAGGAGCAGGAGCAGTCAACCGGCGTTAAATCGCTCTCCAACATCAACACGATTTTCTTTTGTGGCCATAAGCCGGGGTATACACAGGCAGAGCTCGAAGAACTGATCATGACCGCCGTCCTGTCGGTACCCAACGAGCTGAATAAAACCTTCCGCTACGTGCGCACGCAGGAGGAGCCTTTCACGGTAAGCATTAACGCCGTGGCGAAGAAGAACGTCATTATTTCTGATGCGAAAGACGAGGTGCAGAAGCTGCTAGAAGCGCAATTCGGGCGCGACGCGACTACGTTTGGCGACAGCTATCAGAGTGATGTCGCCGCCGGCAAACAGTTTGCGCAGGTGCAGGTAAAAGACCTGTGGCGCGTCATTGAGGAGCTTGATCTGTTTATCTCCTATGACGTGCAGACAAACAATCTGAAAACTGCCGTGCAGCTGAATGACTTTATCTATCTCGACGTTGCTAACTCCAGCATCGAAATTAACTATCTCTGAGGCTGAGCCATGATCAGAAACTGGGTAAAAGACCGGCTCACTAAAGAGAAAAGCACGTCAGAGCTGTGGTCGGGCTTTGCAAATATCCTGCAGTCAGTATTTGAGCAGGCGGTAGAGCCAACGCTTGAACGCATTACCAACCGCAAAAGCTATTTCACGATGGACAAAGACGATCTGACGCTGCGCATGAGCGAGTATGGCCGCTTTTTTGTCGTGGCGGAAACCACGGACACCAGCAGGCCGGTTTTGCTGGCGCAGCGCCTGGACGAAGTGCATTTTAAGGGTACCGATAAGCCGATCACATCAACGTTCTGGCGCGAGTTCGATAACCTGCCCGTGACCTGGCAACCGCTTTATGCACCGGTGGACCAGGAGAAAGCACCTTACGGCTCATTTTTCACCACAAAAGAGGGCGTGGAGGTTGCGCAGGAGCAGTATGGCGAGTTCTTTCTGACGTCTCGCGCCCAAATTTCGGTGGCGCTTAACGAATTGTACGAGCGCTATGGCTACGTGGAGCAGACGGAGGCGGTTAACAAACTGCTGAGCCAGTTTGACCAGATCATTGAGCCGCTGCTGCCGCTGCATATTGTGTTTGACGGCGTGGCACTGTTTATCTCGTTTGAACTTACCGCTGATTCAGAGCGCGTGCGGCTGATTAGTGCCGGTATCGACTACCGGGCCAAAATGTCCTACGCCGATCTGCAATCGGAAATAAAGACGCTGCACATGACGTCACAACAGCTGCATGTCATGTCTCCTGAGCCCGTCAGAGAAGCGCGCTACGTTAAGCGCTATGACGCGCTACCTGCTGATGCCTGGTGGAATGACTACCAGAACAAACCGGACGCCGCTCCGGCGCCGGTTGTTATTACCAGCGCCGGCGGTGACAGCCGCGCCCGGTTATTTACGGAGGAAGGCGTGGAGTACATCGCTATCCTGAAGGGTGACTATCAGGGCGTTACGGTCACCCGTGACGACGGCAGCAGTGAAACAGTGGCGTTTCCCTTCGATGGGACGCCGGAGTTTATTCTGGCGCTGCCCGCGGATGGCAGCGACACCAGCACGGTTACAATGCTTTTTTACGAGCAATTTGTCTCATAGTTGACCTGCGGATTTTACAAACTCCTTACCCTCTGGCCTCTTAACTCTGAGAGGCTTTTTTATGGCTGATACCATCTCCGTCAGCAGCAAGCTGTTTAAGGCGAAGCTGCTGGACTACTACTACATCCGTCGCGCTGAATCATCCATCGGCAAGGGAAACCGCTTCCAGATGGTCAAAGCCTACTGGGGCAAGTCTGCGCTGGTCACCAGTAATGCTGCCGGCGGCTGGAACATTGCGGATATTCCTTCCACCTTCAGCAATGCCAACCTGTCCGGCAAGTTTACTGAGACGCCGCTGATCCTCACCAGCTCCGGCGCGGAAATCTCTGTCTCTATCCAGCTTAACGAGTCAGAGCTTGCCGCTGACAAGGCCTATGACCTTAATACACTGACGCTGGTGGATGGCGACGGCAACGCCTTTGCCGTGCTTTGTCTGCAGCAGGACACGGTATTTCGCGGCAAGGCCTATAACCTGCTGGTTACCATTGAACAGAAAACGGCGTAACGCACATGACTGATAACGAAATTACCGACGTAGGCGTTATGTCAGGCTATGCGTATGGCTCCGCGCCGCTGTCGGCGGATATGCAGTACCTGGAGACCTACACCAGTTCCGCGCTTAACCGGAAGTTAAAAGGTGTGGTGCGCCCCGGCTTTTACCTGGGCTTCTCGCCGGTTGCCGGGACCGGGCTGAATGTTGTCGTCACCTCAAAAGGGGCGGAGGACGGGCAGGGCGCCGCCTCCATTGACGTGAACGCGCACCAGATCACGGTACAGCATCTGGCGGATCTCACGCTGCCGGTAGTGGCGGGCAAAACCACGCGCATTGTCTTGGAGGCGAACTACAAAGTCGGTACTGTGACAGAGCAGGTTAACCGCGATTCCGCCGTTAAGGCCGCGCGCGTCTTTGCGCAGGATCTGTCGGTTGCGCTGGCGCCGAACCAGCTGGAGCTTTGCCGCGTGCTTGTGCCAACCGGCACCACGCAGGTGACGCAGGCAATGATCGTCACGAACTACCGCATCAACCGGCAGGTAGGTATCACGCTCGACTCGGTGAACGACAGCGACGACGAACTGATTGCCGCTAATCTGAAGGGGCTGAAAATCCTGAAGGCCTTGATCGATAACAACATGGTCAGCGCCAACAACGGCTCGGACATTGAGGACAAAGCCCTTTTTCGTCAGAACATCGAACTCGACCAGGTAACCAATGACAAGCAGCTGAAGGCCGCTCAAAACCTGGGGGATCTGCCGGACGTTCCGGAAGCCCGTAAACATCTTGGGCTCGGTACCGCAGCGCTGGCGAACGTCCAGCAATCAGCGACTGATAATACGGCCGGCGCGCTGATGGCCGTGGGGGCATTTGGCCTGGGCGCCGCGTCTGCCGTGCTGGACAGCAAAATCACTTCACTGTCTAACATAGCCGTCACCCGCCTGAATGCCTTCTGGACGCTGAGCGGCAGCTTTACGGACGGTCCGGCTGAGCTTGGTAAAGCGCCACTGGCGCTGAGCGGGCAGCTGATTAACATGCGCCGCAGCTATGATGCCGGCGCGTCGCTGGTGCAGCTGCTGGCCGCGCAGAACGGCACGGTGTATATCCGCACCGCAGGCGGCGGTAACGGCTCCTGGGCGTGGCATGGCCTGACAAGCGGTGCTGATGCAAACGGCTGGCGTAAACAGATGGACACGGCCAGCATGACGCTGACCGATCTGCTGAACCTGGGCGCCGCAAGGGCGGGCTGGAACAACGACATTACCAGCCTGAACAGCCTGACAGATATCAATACGGCAAAGGTAAGGCTGGCAAAGAATCTGGAGGTTAATTCACAGATTCAGGCCGGATTCCGTATCGGTGTGATCCGCTCTGAGCCGTCAACGCCTGTCATGACGTTTGTGCGCACCGATCAGCCTGAAGATACGCCGACGGCGTATGACACCGACGTGATGAACATCTTCGGGCGTCTGGCGTCCACGACGACCGATACCTGGGGCGGAAGGGTGCTCGGCAGTATCACTATCACGAACATGACGCACGGCGGCGGACAGCTTGCGCTCGATGCGCGCGCGCGTTCCGGCGCGACCACGGCGCGCTTTGCTCTCAACAGCGGCGACGGTACCGCCACGCTGCAGGGGTCCGGCGGGCTTTCAGTGCTTGGCGGCGGCGGTCTCCGGTCAGATGGCGCAGGCCTGTTTACGGCTGATGAAATCGCGCTGCAGCTGAAGCCTGCAACCAGAGACAAGGCTTACTACCTGCGCGGGCGTAAGCAGGATAATACGCTGCACTGGTATTTAGGCCAGTCAGTCGATAACACCGATACCGTGACCTGGGGCAATTCGATACCCAATACATGGATCAGCCTCTCTGCCGACGGCACGGGCGATATCAACGTCTCGACAATGAAGTTTCGCGGCGGGGCTTCAGTCGCCGGTAGCCTGACTGTTGCGGCCGGCGCTGACTTTACCGGGCCGGTGACCGTCCTGGCGAAAGGCTCAACTGCCATTGGCGATCTTACCGGTGCGGCGATGGTGGTGAACGGCAGTAATGGTGACGGCAGCCAGGGCATCACCGTTAACAGCTTTTCGCCTGCGCTGGCGCTCATTGATCGCACTACAAATAACCCGTCATATCGCTGGCGAACCTACGGCACTAACCTGCTGCTGGAAGCAGATAACCGGGATAACGGGAAAACGTGGAGTAAGTATTGTGCTGCTTTTGGTTCCAGAGGCCAGCTGTCTGTCGGCCTGGGGGCTGGCGCGTCCGCTTCCCGGCTGCTGACGCTGGGTAACGGTCTCGCCGGCAACGGCAACCTGACTGGCACGACGCAGCTGGTGGCTATGGCGTATGCGAATATTGGCGCAGACGCGACAGAGCGCGCGCTGGGCTTTGGCGCTGAGTTAACGTTTGGCGATGGGAAAACAGCGCATACCCTGAATGACGCGGTGGAGTTTTGGGCGAACTCCGGTACCGTCAACAGCACCACGAAAATCAGCAATTTCTCGTCGTTCCGCGCATACGATAAAACCAGCGCAAATATCCTCTCGGCTGTCGCATTTGACGGGCGCCTGAATGCGCGCGAAGGCGTAACCCGCTGGAACCTTTGCATGCAGGGTACTGCGCCAAACCTTCTGATGGGACAGACGATTGTTGGTGGCATCAGCTATGGCCTGCCTGACAGTTCTTATGCGATGGAAGTCCGGGGCAATCTGAAAAGCGACAGTATCAGTCTTGGCAAGATTGCCGCAGGGGTATTTGCTGATGCTGCGCCGTCTATAAACATTGGTGATGCCGACAGCGGATTCGTTGGCTCTGCTGAAGGCACGATTGACCTTTATCTCAATAATTCAAAGTACATCAGTTTTATCAGTCCAGATGTGCCGCGTGCTGAGCTCAACCTGCAACTGTCCAGCAATATACAAGATAACTACCGTATAACTTATGGTGATGTTGGTTCATTTTTCCGCATAGACGGCGATTATTTCTACCTGCTCTTTACCGATCCAGATGATCAAAAAGGCAGCTTTAATGCTTTAAGACCGGCTTCTTTTAATACCCGCACTGGCGAGGCCGTATTCGGGCATCAGGTCACCATGCGTGGCAACGTAGTCATTAACGCTCATACGAGCCATGTTAAGGATGGAGAAAGCGTCGTACTGAGACCGGCTACGGTTAATCAGGGGTACTGGATTAGAGGTGAAAAATACGACGGTTCAAACCATTGGTATTTAGGTCAGGGTTCAGCTAACTCCGATAATATTGCCTTTACCAATTACATCGGTAATAGCTCGGTGTCCCTACATGATGGTGCTGTTTTTATTGGTGGCTCCGGAGGATTGTATGTTGGTTCTGCACGCGTGGCACTTGACGGCAATGTTTATGGCACGGCATGGGGCGGCTGGCTTTCTACCAAAGTGGTGACTGCTATCCGCCTCGGTTCTGCACGCTCCTCACAGGCGTGGAAGGGGGCCGCGTGGAATGATACTGGTGGGTATGTTTTAACCGCTGCCACGAACGGAAATAGAGATGAATACATTGATTCCATTTATGCCCGCCCCCTTCAGTATTGCGTTAATGGCAGCTGGTATACCGCTTCGTCTATATGAGATATCTAATGAAATTTTCTGAATTTACACCCTATACACCAGAACCAGCGGTTATTACTGATGAATCAACGGATGCGCAAAAAGAAGAAGCCCACTTACTGAGCTCTCTGCTTGAGCGCAATATTGCTTTTACACGTTGTGCCAATAACGTCTGCTGGTATGAGGCGCAGAAACATTTTAAGGAACATACCGTAAAACTCATGGTATGTGCTGACGATCGTATCTGGGCGCTGGATAAAGACGCATCAAAACTCTGGCCGGACGGTTTTTCCGTTACAGAGGTGGATGAAAGCCTGGTACCTGCTGATATTCAGCCCAACGGCGAGTGGGCGTATAAAAATGGCGTTATCGCACCACGCGCACTGCTTCAGGAAGAAATCACGGAGCGCTTCGATAAACAGCGTGATCGTCTTTTAAAAGAGGCGCGGGCAGTAATTACTGAATGGCAGGCGGAATTATCACTGGATATCCTGCCTGATCATGAAAAGGCGCTGCTTGTCCGCTGGCTGAGCTATATCCGGGCACTTAAAGGCATGGAACCGGGGCCGGTTGACAGCGCAGCCTGGCCAGAAGTACCGCCCACCAGCTAACCTCCTCAAAAAACAGCGCCTGCGGGCGCTGTTTTTCTTTACCTCTCTAAATTACAGACTGCTTACCCTCTCGCCACCTGATAACCAGGTACCAAAGGGGGGTATGTGACCGATGTAGAAAAAATGCTCGCGGTTTCGCTTCTCCTGTCCCTGCTGAGTGGCACTGGCGTTTTCCTGCTGGGAGTGCGCGAATACCGGATCAAACCGAACGTATTCAACTTTGTCACTGAGCTGGTGCTGGCGCTGATTACCGGCCTCACGGCCTACTTTTTTGCGCGGCAGCAGGGACTGGACGAAATCGTGATTTACCTCGCCGTGCTGGTGGCGAGCAACAACTGGCGTGAACTTTCAACTGTATTCAAAGAACGACTCATTGCGGCAATAAACGGCGTGCTTGGGTCAAAAGGAGGCCACGGCCAATGATTGATTATCAGAACCTGTTTATTACGGCGATGGCTGCAGCAATGGTGGCGGATCGCTGCGTATTTGCCCGTAAAAAGGTGGAATTGCTGGGGTGTGGTACCGCCGTGGTGCGTGATAACGCGCTGGCGTTCCCGGTCCGGCTTAACATCGCCTGCGCCGGCAAACTGGCGGGCGCAAAAATTGAGTACTGGCTGCGCGACAGCAACGATCCGACGGTGGTTATTTCCGGCAAGCAGCGCACGCTCGACCTCTCGCCCAAAGGTGTGAGCGAGGAATTTCTGCTGATCGACACGCGTTACCTTGAACCGGGTGAATGGCTGCTTACCGTGCGCGTGACGCACGGCAATAGCCGCCTGAACCCGCTTTACCGGATCTTCCCGCTGCAGGACACCATTTCCAGAAAGTACCAGCTGAGCAAGTCAGAGCAGGGGGCATTCCGTGTCGAATCCTAAAGGTTATGTGCTGCTGAATTTTGACGAACTCAACGATAAAGGCCTGGCGAAGCTGAAGAAGGCGATCGCCACCGGCGGCTATGAGATTGCCAAAGTCACCGCCGCCGGCACCGCGCGCAGGAAAGACGGCGTACCGACCAAAACTTTCAGCCTCACTGGTATGGACGAGCAGGTTATGACCGTGCAGGTCAACGACAGCGGCGACATTTCCAGCCTGAAGCTGAACGGCAAAAACGTGCCGTTTACCCACGTCACCACGATCCCTGAGCTCGGGCGCCAGCTGGCCACGCTATTCAGCAAAGGCTCAACGGCTTTTCAGAAAGCCCTGGCGCGCAAGATGGCGCGCGTTGCTGCCACCAGCGATGACACTGCGCAGCCCAAACGCGGCGTGAAATCCTCGGTGCAGCTGCTGGCCGAAGTGCGCCAGCAGCGTGACGCCTATAAGTCAGGCATCGCGGAAACCAAAGCGAAGGTGGAGCAGCTGACGCGCAGCGCGGATGAAGCGCAGAAAAGCGCGGACAGCCTGCAGACAGAGCTTAATCAGGAGCAGGCACTGACACGGCAGCTTAAAGAGCAGATCGCCCAACTGGAGGAGGCAGCGTAATGAGTGAGATCCTTAAAAACCGTATGGTGCTGGACTTCCAGCGCCGCACGCAGGGCGCAGAGCTGGCGCAGGCGGTGTATGACGGCCTGATGACCGGCAGCAGCGCGGACATGATGCTGGAAAGCGCCACTATCGACGATATCGATCACGCCTACCTGGGTGAAGAAAGCGTGTTACCGGGCGCGATGTTTGAGGCGATCAGCACGGAGCGTATGCGCCTGGCGCAGACCATGCGCGCATTTGTGAAGGCGCTGAACCGTGGCCTGAACGGCACCGACATTACCGCCGGGACCGACGACGCCGGCGCGGACACGACCGGGCAGAAAACCGTGGGCGGCGCGGTGATCGGCAAAGTGCGCCGCGTGGCCAGCATTCTGGTTCTGAGCGCGCTTATCCCGTTATCCGACGGGCAAACCGTGTCGCTGGTGTTCCACTCACCGACCGCGGACAACGGCAAGATCCGTAATCAGGACACGCTGGTAGCCTTCCAGTTCCTGATCAACAAGCGCGACGTGACGCACATCGTTGCGCCGATTGGCGGGCGTGACGTGTCGCTGCAGCAGGTGACGCAGGCGCTTTCCAACCTGATCGAGAAGAACAGCGGCAAATTTACGAAGCAGAAGGACGCACAGGCGAAGCTGCGCGCGGAAGTGGAAACCACGCAGGCTGAGACCGATCAGCTGGCAGAGCAGCAGTCAGCGCTGCTGGAGCAGGTGGACACTCAGACCGCACGCGCGCAGCAGATGCAGGGCAATGAGCAGACGCTGCGCGGCAAACTCGCCAGCCAGAAACAGCTGAATGCCGACCTTACCGGGCAGCTGGCCGCGCTGCAGCAGGCAAAAGCCAGCGAGCCGGAAAACACGGACACTTTCAGCGATCGCACTATTCAGGTTAAAGCGCGCCTGAACATGGACGGGCAGGCCACGCTGAGCAACGGCGCGACGGTTCGTTATCACGTCGATGACCAGAACGGCGAACTGGAAGGCAAAGTGATCATCACAGAAGCCGACGGCACCACGTATGAAATGCCTTCTAAATCCAGCCAGGGTGCGGAGATGGGTAAAACGGCAACAAAGATGCTGAAAGCATACCGCACCGGCGCGGCGGCAAAGTACCGCGTTGCTGCTGAGCCAGCCCCGGCGCCGGAACCCGCGCCACAGCCGGAACCAGAGCCAGTACCAGAGCCACAGCCGGAACCTGAGCCAGCACCAGCCCCTGAGCCACAGCCGGAACCCGTTACGCCGGCAACCGTCTGGCGCTATGCGCTGGTTAACCGTCCTGCAGGTATTGGGGCGGTACCGCCGAACTTTGCCGCCGTGGCGGATCAGCCAGCAGCAGGCGAGCCGTACAGCGGCGTTGCCCGTAACGGCATCATTTCCTATGACCGTCCGCTGACTGACAAAGAGATTGCTGACTTTGAGCTGAAGCTGATCCCGACGCATGCGGATCTCGATGCGCTGGCCGCAACCGTGGCGGAGAAAATGAGCGACTACGCCGCGCAGTATCTGGAAATGTCAGAAGAAGATCCGGACACCTACGCCAAACAGGTGCGCATGGTGGCCCGTAAGCAGCTGACCGGCGTGGCATATCCGGAAGGGGAAGATGAGGCCTATTTCACGGGCGCTATCAAAGCCGCGCTGCAGCAGCTGGCAGCAGGCGAAGGAGAAGAGACCAACGTGACTGACGATCGTGAAACTACAGACCCGTTCTGGATTGCTGCTAAACGCCTGGGCGACTTGGTGGGCTGGGCGCCTGACCTGGTAAACGCCTGGGCTGAGACGCTGGGCTATGGCAGTGAGCAGCTGAAGCAGGCGGCGGACTACGTGGAAGCTAATCAGAGTCCTGAATATCTGAAGGCAGCACAAACCGCGATGATCACCGGCAAGCGTATTCCGCTGGTGGAGGAACTGAACACCCCGGTACCGGCACCACAACCAGAACCACAGCCAAATCCTGAGCCTGAGCCAGCCCCACAGCCGGAACCGGAGCCCGTGCCGGAAGCAGACTCTGAAGCGCAGAAGGCGATCGATTACCTGCAGGGGCTGACCTCACTTGATACCGACGACATGGACGTGATCCGCGCCGGCCGCAATCAGGTGCGCGAGGCGATTGCCGCGCTGACGGCTGCAGGCGTGTTTGATGAAAACGAAGCGCTGGTGAACGGCGCGGTGCAGCACCTGAGCGATCTGCTGGTGGCCGTGCAGCGTAAAGGGGTAGCAGCATGACGTTAACCGCCCTTGAAAAGCTGGATTTAGCCGACCAGCTGGACGAACTGATTATCAAAGCCCCGACGGTAAAGGGGCTGGACCTTCTGGATCTTAATGACCAGATGGAAGCAATCATGCTGCAGTTGGGTTATGGCGCAGCGCCGGCACCAGCCACCAGCGCTCCCGATCCGGTACCGGAGCCAGCGCCCGCCCCGGCGCCGGAACCGGAGCCACAGCCGGACCCTGTTAAAGAAGATCAGCCTGTCCCGGAAGTGGTTAAAGACTTTCTGGCCGGGAAATTCACGAATCAGGCACAGCTGGATTTTGTGGAGACGCTGCGCAAAGTCGGTGACTACATCGGCGTTTATCTGGCGCTGGACGACGCGAAAGAGCAAACCGCCAGCTGGATAGCCGCCAGCGGCCTCGCAGCTTAATCAGCAACCCCGTTTCGGCGGGGTTTTTTATTACCGGGATCACAATGCTTAACGAGAAATTAAAGAGCCTGCTGGGCGACGCCGGCAGCATATTTGCCCTGATTGGGCTCGTGGGTTCACTGCGCAAAACAGAGACCCAAACCGGGCGATCATCCTACGTCGTGACGGGCAAAGGTCAGGAAGTGAAAACTGCGTTTAAGGTAGTGGATGCCCGCGACCTGATTATCTCAAACAACCTCGACGGTACCATTAATCCGGCGTTCCCGGCAGAGCTGCAGCCGCGCGACCGCACGCGCCTGACCAGTAAAGTGCAGGTTTCAAAAATTGCGGGCAACCTGCGGCCGGCGAAGCTGACCGATTCCGGCATGAGCAGCCACGGCGCGCCAATCGTGGGCGCGGATAACGTGGTGGAGTCAGGCAACGGGCGCTCAATGGGGATCACGCGCGCCTATGAGCAGGGGCAGGCCGATGAATACCGCCAGTACCTGATTGAGCACGCGAAAGACTATGGCCTGAAGGCGTCGGATATCGCGCAGATGGATATGCCCGTGCTGGTGCGCGAGCGCCTGACGGACGTTGACCGGGCGCAGTTTGCGAAGGATTCCAACCTCTCCGATCTGCAGGAAATGGCGGCGAGCGAAAAGGCGTTTGTGGATGCGGAAATGCTCGACGAACGCCTGATGGCCATCTTCAATCCGTCCGATGACGGCAACCTGCTGGCGCGCTCAAATGACGGCTTTATCCGGGCATTCATGAAAGAGATAGGCGACACGGCAACAGCAGGCCTGCTGACCGACGACGGGCGCCCGACAAAGCAGCTGATTGACCGCATTCAGAATGCGATCTTTGCCCGCGCCTATAAGGATGAACGGCTGGTAAAGCTGGTATCTGAGGAACCCGATCCGGATATGCGCAACATCCTGACGGCGCTTAATACCGCGGCCAGTGAGTTTGCGCAGATGCAGACGCTCTCCGGAGACGTTCACCGCCAGGCGGTTACCGGGCTGGTGGACGGCGTGCAATCGGTGAACGGGCTGGATCAGCAGGCGATAGCCGCGCTGCAGGAGGCGATTAAGCTGGTGCGCCAGGAGAAGGACAGCGGTCAGGCGATACAGGAAGTGCTGGCGCAGCAGGGGCTCTTTGAGGAGGCCAGTAAAGAGGCCGAAGCCCTGGCGCTGTTTATCGTGGCCAACAACCGCAGCGCGAAGCGGATCGGCACAGCGTTTAAAAAGATGGCGCAGAAGATCAACGACGAACTGTTACACCAGCAGCAGGCGCTGGGGGATATGTTCGGCGGCGGTGAGCTGACGCTTAATGACGTGCTGACGGCGGTATCAGGAGAAATTGAGGAGGAATTTGGCGAAGGTAAGGGGTTAAACTTTGCCATGTTTGAGTCTGTCTGCACGCCTGCAACGAACTAATTCAGCTGGCTCATAATATGTCAGCTCAGACTTGAGCTGACGGTTTTCACTGGCTGCACATCATTAAATCTAACCGTCTGCTTTGAGCGACAAGCGGACGTTGCATTGCCATTTCAATTTTATAATACATTCGTATTGATATTACTGGAAATTGGAATACAATTGTATTTTTATTGATTGAGGATTGCCTCATGTCTTGGATCTATATCTTAACTGGCGGCCTGCTTGAAATCGGCTTCACAACCTGTATGCGTTACACAGACGGCTTTAGGAACGTTCCCTGGACACTGGCCTTCCTTGCTTGCATCGCTGGCAGCATGTTCTTTCTTGAAATGGGTACACGGAATATCCCTATAGGTACTGCGTATGCCGTCTGGACCGGTATCGGCGCACTTGGCACCGTACTTATCGGCATGATCTGGTATCACGAGCCAGCCACGCTTATCAGGCTGCTGCTGATCCTGGTGCTGGTTGGGTCAGTAGCCGGGCTTAAGCTCACTTCCGGTCACTGATACGGCTAGCTACAGAGAGGATTTATTATGGGAAGAAAGCAGACTATTGACAGAGAAGCAGTGTTAGATGCGGCTGAAGATGTGGTTTCTGAACACGGTGCGGCGGGCCTGACAATAGACGCCGTAGCGAAAGCAGCTGGCATAACAAAGGGGGGCGTTCAGTCCTGCTTTGGTAACAAGGAGTCAATGATTGAAGCAATGCTTATGCGCTGGGGAAACCGTTACGACGCACAGGTAGCAATGCTGAAGGGGAAATCAGACAGCCCGTTTGATGCGCTGAAAGCGCATTTGCAGACAACCATCAGTGATACAGACAACAGCTCCTCTCGCTCTGCCGTTCTGCTCTCAGCGCTACTGCAGTCTCCTGATTATCTGGGATGGATAAAAACCTGGTATGCATCGCGTCAGGCAGAATTTGTTACCGGGCAGGATAAAGCAGGTGATATGCAAAGGATAGCGTTTCTGGCAACAGAAGGGCTCTTTTTTCTGCGCTATTTCAGGCTGATGGAATTCAGTCCGGACGAATGGGAACAAAATGCAGCTGCTATAGAGCGCCTTCTTACCCAGATTAAAAAATAACTTATATGTGAACAGGGTCGTTCAGATGGCCCGGTGTTCCTGAAACAGATTGCAGGTCTCGGATGCGTAGCTTTAAAACCATTATGACGGCGCAGTTTTTATCTTCGCTGGCTGACAACGCACTTTTCGTCATTGCGGTGGAACTGCTTCGTACACGCGGGGCATCTGAATGGCAGGGTCCCGCACTGGTTCCCATTTTTGCCTTGTTCTATGTCGCGCTGGCACCTGTTTCAGGTGTGGTGGCAGACGCCTGGCCAAAGGGCCGCGTCATGTTCGCCAGTAATGCCATCAAAATTGCCGGCTGCATGATGATGCTTGCCGGTGTTAACCCTCTGCTGGCTTATGCCATCGTCGGTTTTGGGGCAGCGCTATATTCTCCGGCGAAATACGGAATTATCACCGAGCTGCTGCCCGCGTCCGGGCTTGTGAGAGCTAATGGCTGGATAGAGGGGCTGACCATTATTTCTATTATTGCGGGTGTAACGGGTGGGGGACTCCTGATATCAGGTACCACTATGAATATCTACAGCGCGATCGGACTGCTGCCAGCTCCAGAGCAGCATGATAGCGCTCTGATATCTTGCCTGCTGGTTGCGCTGGTATACAGCGGTGCCGCGATGGCCAATCTTTACATTCCACGAACCGGTGCGTTAATGCATCCACTGCCGGGCAGTTTCAGGGTGCTGCTTTCCGATTTCAGAGCGTGTAACAAGTTATTGTGGCGGGATAAGCTTGGTCAGATGACTCTTGCCACTACGACGCTTTTCTGGGGCATAAGCGGCAACCTTCGCTATCTCGTTCTGACATGGGCCGCTGTCGCGCTGGGATACAGTGTTACCGGCGCATCCGTTCTGATGGGTGCAGTCGCTGTAGGTACGGCCTTAGGTGCGCTTGCTGCCTCAGTAAACACAAGGCTTGACCAGGCTCCGCGCTTTATTCCACTGGGTGCACTGATGGGGTTTCTGTTACTGGTCCTTACGCTGGTAAGCGAAAAGTGGCAAGCGGTAACGATCCTGATCGCCCTTGGCGGCATTGGCGGTTATCTGCTGGTTCCGATGAACGCATTACTGCAGCATCGCGGCCACCATCTTATGGGAGCAGGACGATCGATTGCCGTTCAGAATTTTAACGAGCAGGCCTGCATTCTTGCGATTGGCGTGCTGTACAGTCTAGCAGCAGGACAAGGTATCAATATATTCGTCATTATTTCAGCCTTCAGCATAGCCATTATGGTTTCAATGTTTTTCATTGGTTTCAGATTCAGGATGAACCTGAATCAGCATACCCGTGAGGTTATTGGACAGCTTAGGGCTGCACGTACCGGACAAAATCAACGGGCAGCAAATAAGCACTAACGATGGTTCAACCGTAAATCTGAGAGGAAAGAGTATGTCTGACAAAAACAGTAAGTATCTCGCTTTTTCAGGTATTCCTACGTTCTGGCGCACAGAAGAAAGCCGGGATCTGAGTGGTGCCGATATTGTCGTTATGGGGGTGCCATTTGACTGTGGCGTAAGCAATCGTCCAGGCGCACGTTTTGGCGCGCAGGCTATACGTCAGATGTCTCTTCATACCGGTAATTTCTGCCATCCCTGGGATTATGATGTGCGCGAAAAGCTGAGGGTTATTGATTACGGCGATGTCGGGATGAGCGTAGGCGGGAATGCAACGTCTTACATGATTGAAGATACTTTCCATCACGCCAGCAAAATTTTTAACAGCGGTGCGCTCCTGTTTACGCTCGGCGGCGATCACACTATTCCATATGGCCTGGTGCGTGCCGCAAAAGAAAAATATGGCAGAATTGCGCTGGTCCACTTTGACAGTCATCAGGACTCACTGGACGGCGAAAACGGAAAAGAAATATTCCACGGCACGTTTTCTCATGATCTTGCCGCAGAAGGTACGGTCGATGCGTCTCGGTCGACGCAGGTGTTTATCCGCACCGATATGCCAAACGAAAACGGTTATAACATACTGTATGCTAAAGATACTTTTTATCTTCAGCCTTCAGAAGTAGCAGAAAAAATCCGCCAGAATGCCGGTAATGCACCTGTTTATATTACCTTTGATGTTGATGGTATCGATCCTGCTTATACACCCGGTACCGGTACACCTGTACCTGGAGGACCCAGCACGGCTTATGTGCGCGAGGTGCTGCGGCATCTGGAGGGCCTGAACGTGATTGGCGGAGATATTGTTGAAGTTTCGCCGCAATATGACAGTGGTGAAGTGACAGCGCTTGCTGCGGGTGTTATTGCCGGAGACATCATCCAGCTGATGGCGAGAAAAAGGCTTGCAGATAAACAATAAAGCTCTGTAGTTAATCTGCGAATTTCTGAACAGGTAAAGGTTATGACATATATAACTCCAGAAAACATTGCACTGTTTTTTGATTTATCAGTAATTGGTACAGCACTTATTACCATTGTAATAATGCTGGAGAATCACCGCTATTTTCTAAGTGCTATCAGCATTTTCATCTGGCTGACAACTTCCGTTATTTCCTATCTCTACCTGAAAGAATTGTCACTGGTAGTCATTATGCTTGGCGCATTAGCAGTGGTCCTGGGAACAGCACTTTACCTGGTCAGGTCTACCCTTCCGTTAGGCCATGAGCAAGAGCGCGGTAACTACTAAATTTAATGTCCGCTTGTGGCACAGAGCGGACTATAAGTGCTTAATGCCCGCTATGAGCTAACACACAACGGCCTCACTATGTGGCCTTTCTTCCCACCGCAAATTACAAACTCCATACAGTCCCGCTCTCAATCATTACAGAGTGGTATCACAATGGAGCAATCCGCAAACCGTAAAGCCTTTGGCGACATGCTGGCGTTCTCAGAAGGCACCAGTACTCACCCGTTAACCCGCATGCGTGGCTATGACGTTATCGTGACCGGGCTGGGCGACAAGCTGGGCGAAATCTTCACCGACTTCACCGATCACCCGTTCACAAATCGCAGCCCGAAAAAACTCAATAAGCATGGTCTGGCCTCGACTGCAGCAGGGCGCTATCAGCAGCTTTACCGCTACTGGCCGGTCTACAAAAAACAGCTGAAACTGCCCGACTTCAGCCCCGCGTCACAGGAGCGCTTGCTTGACCAGCTGCTGAAAGAGCAGGGCGCGTATGCCGACGTCCACGCCGGACGAATCCGCACGGCCATTGGCAAAACCAACGATATTTGGGCGTCGCTCACCGGCTCGCCATATGGTCAGAAAACGCACGCTATCGAAACGCTGCTGACTGCCTATCGTGATGCTGGTGGCACAGTTACCGATTAAGCGCCTCTGAACCCTTCCGGGATCGCGTAGTTATCGTGCTTCAGACCGTCGCCAGCGAAATCACCCGTCTGGCGGCGGCTTTCTGGTTTCCGGCCTGCAGCTGCTTTGGGCTTAAACGTGGATTTAATATAGCCGTAGACCTTGTGCATCAACTGGCCGTTGCGCTGGTATGCCTCTGCGCGGCGCTCTTTGTCTGCTGCTGCTGATCCTGCTGCCAAGCTTTGCAGTGATTCCTGATAAATCCCGAATTTTTTCTCTGGCGCTGATGGCTCTGACGCAATCTCTTTCGATTCCGAAATTGCTGACTCACTGTATTGTGTTTCTCTTGTTCTGGAGAGATCTCTTACTTCTTGTTGGTCATTTTGACCAGGGGTAGCCTGTTCATTCTGACCAGGGGTAGCGAGGGTGAAATTTAATTTTGAGAAGGTGTCAGCAACGATTCTCCGGACGAGGCTCTGACGCCCCGCAGGCTGAAGATTAGCCGCTTTAAGTTCAGCCAGACTTGCCTCTACAAAAGCCAGTGCTTTGCTGGTGAACGTGTACTTGCTGGGCTTACTCCATTTATGGTTGTTTTTGCAGCGCTGCTCCTCATGAGTGAGGATGCCGAGTTTCACTGCCAGGCGATATGCGCGCTGTACGGTAGAAACGCTCACGCCTGCTTCTTCTGCCAGGGTGCTGAGGGATTTGATGATCTCAAATCTGGACGTAGAGCACGCCAAATTACACGCGAATTTCAGTACGCGAGTGAGGGATTTTGGAAGAGGTGAAAGCTCAATAACGTGGGTAAAATCATACCCGGTAATTCGTACAGGATTTTGCTTATTATCTGAGCGATGCAAGGGAAAAGAGTTGCCGTGATCGCTGTTTTTAGCTACCATAATCTCTACTTACTCCTTGTAAGTATTTACCTTGTTTGTGTAGTACGGCGCAATGCCGTTGTGGCGCTAACCACATAAAGTTGTAGAAAAATCGACTGTGTCCAGCAGGCGATTTTTTTTTGTTCTGACCAGGCTTGCCGGCTTGGTCAGAGCGCGGATAATAAACTTGATCAGCTTAAGGATCAAGATTAAGGTTTTTCTTAATTTTAGAGAAACCATAACCGCGCCCTTCACCGGGCGCGGTATCTCCTCCCTAATTTATTTCCCTGTTGTAATCCAGAACAGCGGTCCTTCTTCTGCAGTCGTACTCTTTTTTTGCGGCAGAGCATGCTGTTTTCCTGCGCCCATAGGCAGTGAAGCAGTTGCTTTTGCTCCGATAGATTCCAGCATGGACGCAACAATCATCGCATCTTCCGGCGTGTCCATCCGGCACAGCGCAGCAGTCTGCTCTTTACTGAAAAACAGCGGCATGTTGGCCAGCGCCTCTTTCATAATTTTACGACGGGACTTTGCCACGTTGCCGGCGCTCTCAATCATCAGGTTGGCGCTGCGCAGCCGATCTTCCAACTCCAGCCGCTTGCCGTGCTCGATGTGTAGCGCCGATTCCAGCAGTGACGCGTCTCCCGACTCAAACATTGCCGCCTGGCCGCGCATACTTTCAAAGTGCTGAAAAATGTCCGCTGCCTGATTCTCCGAATACCCTTTTTCCACCAGCCCTGCGCAAATCATACTTTCACGATCGCTGGCGGACTCCAGCATTGCTGAGGCGTTATCCAAGCTGATGTAGTTAGGGAAAGTCACGTAATCAAAGCCGTGAAGGCTGTTGACTCTGGAGACCGCGCTATCATCGCCGCCGGTCGCCCATGACCAGCCACCGGCGCGGGAACGGCTCATGCCGTCAACGATGTTGCCCGGATCGGTGTCCAGAATCTCTTGAACGTGGGTGACTACGCCGTTATCGTCCAGGCTCACTTCAAGCGTCCGGTTAGAAGGCACGTTTTCGATCGTCACCGGCTTACCATCCACCATGACAACGGCAAATTCCGGCAGGTTCAGCCGTCCGGTTTTCGCATAGTAGGCGGCGCGTCGCCCGTGGCCGTAGTAGCCGAACATTTCCCCCAGCTGAATACGTTCCTGCGTTTCCGGGCTGCTGAACGTTTCCCGGACCGAGCGCAGCAGGTAATTGCGATCGTTTTGCGGCGTGAAACGACGAATTTTATCAATGAGTGAAAAACGATCCGTTACCGTGCGGAGTGCTTTCATATTGTCCTCATAACTCCAATGAATGCCCCGCAAAGCGGCGGCAGCGCTGGCGGTTGTCAGCGCGGACTGATGGTAGAAAGGTTGTAATTTGCGTAGGTAACTTTTCTTGATCCATGCGTGGATCTAATGACCAGTGGATAATTTCACATTAGACATATTGTATTTATCAGTGCGGTGGATATAGTGTGCGCGCCGCTGCAAAACAGCGGTCGGGATTGGAACCCTGTAAAAGCACGAGAGCTGGCACATAGTGCCTTCGGCGCTACCACGTCCGGATTATTCCGGGCGTATCTATGGTGGCGTTGGTGGGGCTACCTTCGGGTAGGCCGGTTTTCTTGTGCGCCGGTAGTTCCAACCCTGTCAACGTCACCACCCGGAGATTGGAACCTCCTGTAGTGACGCTTCTTTAAGCACAGGGAGCACACCATGCCTGATATCCCTCGCGCGACATCCCCTGCAGCGCACACTTTCGCTTATGCCATGTTAACCATCAGTCAGAACAGTGACGCCATTTGCCGCCGTGCAAAGTGGGGCGATACGGCTTACCACGTATCCATACTGCCTGATGCTGACGACCAGATTCAGTACGTTTTCATGAATGACGTCGGGACACTGAATTTCTACTGTCCATCACCTGAAGATATGCTTTCTGCTGACTGGCAGGTTATCGCGCTCTCAGACTGACTGCATAAGTGAAAAATTTATCTAATCAGATGGTCTGACCACAAACCTGTTTTGCTTACAGATTGTTGCTGTAGTGGATTATCACCTTTGTCAAAAACGAGCAAAGATGCAAATTTTCTGAGCATAAACTGGTATTGATGTCAGAAATATTGAGTGATTTAGCATCTCAGGTCACATGAATAAATTTCACTCAGGATGATGTGGTTTTTTTAAGCGGGTGTTTTCCTAATGCTTCCGATTTATTATGCGCAGTACTGATAAACGAAGCAGTAAAAATCATGAGCTTATTGATTGTATACTGTTGAAAGAAACATTTTAATCCCCCCGTTTAAGGGCTGAGCATTAATTTAGTGCGATAAAAAGTGCTTCTTTAAATTTAATTAATGATGTTATTTTCTGTTAACGCAAGTAAGTTAATGTGTTGACGGAATTAAATAAATATCACGTAGCTTTTGCGGAAACTTTCCCGCGTAAATTTACGCTGAAAAGTTTCATATTCAACATGGAAGTTTTATGCACACAGCAAGAGGATGAAGCATGTATAAGGCTATGAAGTTTTACGTCAGCGACCATTTCCCGTCCGGGTTGCTCCTGCACCGCATAGACTGCCCGCAACTGCCTTCCATTGAGGAGCGCACCTTTATCGGCAGTTGCTATACGCTGAATCAGGCGCTGACCGTAGCCGGCATGCATTTTTCAGGGGTGAAGGTTTGTCCGTTCTGTATCATCAAGCCTGACGAAAAAGAGGGGCAGGAAGAAATTCTGGTCCTAAATACCCCGAAGAAACCTAAAAAAACTGCCGAGCCAAAAGTATTCAGACCGGTAAAACATATGGATAACAAATAACGGCAGGGCAATTAATCATCCCGGAGCGCAGATATATTTTCCTTCAGTTTTTATATCTGCTTTAGATGACTGGATTCATCAAGCCGCACACTCCCCTGTGAATTTGTGTGCGGCCTTTTTAGTTTTTCCGGAAACTAACTTTCCGGTCTGACAACATACCGGGCAAACGCCACCAGCTCCTCATGCGTCCAGCTGGCCGGATCGTCGCCGTCGGGCGCTGACTCGTTCATCATGCTGCCGTTCTCTTCTTCCTGCGCGTCGGCCTTGTCGCGGCTTTTGCTGAACTCCGCCAGCATTTTATCCAGCGTACCGCCGTCCATCTTCAGCTGATCGCTGAACAGGAAGCGCATGAACGTGTCATTCTCCGCCAGCTTGTTGTTGGCCTGCAGCGCGTCCATGACCTGCACCATGAGCGTAATGAAGTTGGCGCGCGCGTCCATTTCACGGCTTTCTTCTTCCTGAATTGCCGTGTTCATGGAGTTAAACTGCACGACGTAGGGCCGGTCATTCTCCGGGTATACCTTGCCGTATTTGAACGCCAGGTGAATATCTATGAGCCGGTAAATCATCTCCTGCGCGCCCTGGCGGAGCCACTGCGCCCGCAGCGCCGCCTGAATGGCCGTCTGAATCCAGCCACCTTCCCCCAGCCCGCCTGCCATCTGATCCGCCCAGCCCAGCATCGTTGAATCAATACCGAGCGCGGCGCACAGCTGGCGCAGGTGAAACATCACGTCCTCGATGCCGGTAATGTCCGCGGGTATCGACTGCGTATCAATCGTGATCCCGTTTTTACCATCCCCCATAACCGGGATCACATGGTTCATCACGGTTGGCATGGTGTTCCCGTTCACCGCCTTTTTCTGCAGCGCCTCGCCGTGGCGTTTGAGCGTCTGCGATACGGTGCGGGTGTAGTTGGCGCCTACAACCGGATCGAGCGAGTTGGTGGTGAGCGCAATCAGGCGGTCAATTTTGGCGGCGTTGTAGCGCGTGGCCTTCAGCGCATTCAGCGCGCCCGTCAGATTGAGGAACGGCTCGTAGGCGTGCGCGAGGAAGCTGGTTCCGTAGTTCTGCGTCTCCGCGATTTCCTTATCCTCCTCCTCAGTCAGCAGAGAATAGCCCCGGTTGCCGGATGTGACCGGCTGCACGTTGCGTGTGGGTGTCCAGTAAGGGTTTTTCATGGGTACCAGAGACCACGGCGAAGAAAGCGTGCGCGTATGCGTATCGGGTGACAGCACGTAATCCCCTCCGAAGCCCACCAGCTGATCGCCCTTATAAAACTCCTGCACAAAGTAGGGCAGCGAGTAATAGCTGTTTTCCAGGCTGGTGATCCCGCTGCCGGTCCGGGCATAAGGACGCACGTAGGAGACGCCAAAAATCGCCATAGTCATAGCCAGCGATGGCAAATGTTTATTGATCATCGCCCCCAAATCATCCTGCAGCTCTTTTGCGCGCGCCGCGCCTTCTTTGTCCGACGGGTCAACCGGGGCAATGCAGAACGCCAGCCCGGTCTTTTTGTCCGGCGCGAGCGCGTGGCCAATGTGGATATTTAGCGCGGCGGAGCAGGTTGGACTGTTAGCCATTTCCTCAAGAATGGCGTAGCGCTGCAGCCGGTCCAGCGGCAGCTCTGCGCCGAGGTACAGGCTGTCGCCGGCCGTGGTCATTTCACCTGCCTTACCTTCCTGATATGCCAGTGCTGCCAGCCCGGATCGGGACACCACAACGTTATGTCCGTTAGTCCACGCAAGTGAATCAGGCACGTCGGCGGTTGAGCCTCTGAATGCCTGCCTGAGTGCGCCGAGTACAGAAAGCGCCTTGTTTCTTTTAGCCAATGTATAGTGTCCTTTTTACAAACCCTTAGAATTTATATAACCATAACCGCTTTATGCAATCCGGGGAAAATTCACACAGTGGAAAAAAGAGAAAACAGAGCGGTCCAGGAAGCAGGGTCCGTTGAGGACTTGATCCGCCTGGTAATGCGCCTGCACAAACAGCGAACGGTTGTAGCGTTTGGCGTGACAAAACGGGAAGGGGTGAGCCTGCAGCGCGAACGCCGCGCCGCTAATGATAATGCGGTCAGCCTGCTTAACTCGCTGCCGGCGGGTTTTGACGGAAACAAACTCACCGATGAACAGCGCCGGATTCTGGCCGGGTACAGCGGTGAGGGCAGTCTGGAGGGCGGCGGCGGCAGTCAGTACGAATATTACACCCCGCCGTTTATGGCGGAGGGAATATGGGATCTGTTTGCGGACTACGGCATTACCGGCGGTCACATGCTGGAGCCGTCCGCCGGCACGGGCGTTTTTCAGGAAACCAAGCCCGCCGGCGCAATGATGACGTCTGCAGAGATCTCCGACACGTCAGGGCGCATTAACCAGCTTCTGCACCCGGAAGATGACGTGCGCATGGGCGCGTTTGAGAAGCTGGCCGCGTCGGTACCGGACAACAGCTATGACCACGCCGTTGGCAACGTGCCATTTGGCGACTCGCGCACGGGCTTTGCCGAGCTCGATCCGGCCTACCGGGATGAAACCAACGTCGGTCATTACTTCGTGATGCGCACCATCGACAAGGTGAAATACGGCGGGCTAGTGGTGCTGGTGGTGCCAAACGGCATGACCGATGGCGGCGGCGCCAACAAAAAGCTGCGCGATCGCGTCTCCCGTGTGGCGGAGTTCCTGGGCGCACACCGCATGCCGTCCGGCACGTTTGCCGAGAGCGGTACCGCAACGGTAGTGGATGTGTGGGTGCTGCGAAAGCACACCGAGGCGCTGACGCAGCTGGTGCATGACAGCGATGAACAGTCACTTGAGGCGGCAAGCGTATTGTGGCCAACGTTTATCCGGGGCAAGTGGTTTGAAACCGAGGGGCGGCACTTCGTTCACGGCGAAACCGAGCGGTCTGACTTCAATAACATCCTGGTGGTCAAAAAAGATGGCCAGCTGACCAATGCGGCCATGAAAGCCGCGCTATCGCGCCGCTTTGACAGCCGTATTGACTGGGATCGGCTGGGTACGCCTGCTGCCGTGTGGCAGTCGCCGGTAGAAGGTGATAAGCGGCTGATGGCCGGCGTCTGGCACACCTACGACGGCACGCGGTTTATTAAGGATTCCACCACAGCATCGAGCGGGATCGACGCGAAGCGGTTCGGTGCCGCCACGTTTGGCGACCTGCAGACGAAAACGCGCACGATTAACGGCATGCTTTCGCTGGACAGCCGCGCCCTGTACGCAGCCAGCGTGGAATACCCGCAGCTGTTTGACGATCGTATTCACGCGGCCATTCGCTTTGCGATGCAGCAGAAGCCGGGGCATCGCTGGCGTGTTATGCGCGCATCCATTATCGGCCTGCGCATCAACGACGCGCTCGATACTCAGATGCTGGGCGGCGACGCCAGCGGCATTATTGCTGACGCCGCGCGCCTGGTAAGTGAGGAAGTCGGGCAGTACGGCACGCCGAAGGGCCTGAAGCTGGCCGGTCTCTCTGATGCGAGCGCCAAAGGCTGGCTGAGTTTTCAGGCCAACGTCAGCCGCGAAGGGGATTTGTCCGCGCTGCTGAACGGAACCATTGACCGCAGCGAGGCGGTGGCGGTGGACTTTGCCAGCCCGGAGCAGGTGGTATCGCACCTTTTCAGCGATGTGGATCTGGTACCGGTGGCACTGGCCGCTTTCCGCGCCGCGTTTAAAGGCGAACTGCCGGAAGATGACGAGGCGCTACTGGCGCACCTGGCGACCTTCCCGGAGATTGCGCTCGACGGTAACGGCAACATCATGCCACTGGCGCGCGCCACAACCGGCAACGTGCGCGGCAAGGTGTCTCGCCTGGCGGCGCTGATTAACGACGCGCCGGACGGGCCGGTTAAGGCTAACTACGTTCGCCAGCTGGAAACGATCAACGAGAAGCGCAACCACACGCCGATTGAAGATATTACGGTCAACCTTAACGCACGCTGGCTGGATCGCCGGCTTATCAAAGAGTTCCTGATTGACCAGGGCTTTGATGACTTCAAGTACACGCAGGATCTGGAAAACGAAAACGGCTACCTGACCGCGGAGGATAATTACGCGGGGAAAGACGGCGTATTTTCCGGCTATCAGGTGCGCTCCGTCACCGGCAAAGGCGGCGTGACTGAATTTAAGCGCGCCAGCTACAAAGACGGCTTCTATAACCAGCTGGAAAACTACCTGAACGGCGTGAAGCCGCGCGGCGTGAACGCTAACGTCTATCTGAAGCGCATCAGCGGCCTGGAGGCGCAGTTTAACCACTGGCTGCGCACGCATCCGGACGTTGAATCGGTTGTCAGCGACTACAACGACGCGTTTAACGGCTACGTGCCGTTTGAGCATTCGTCCTCGTCCCTGCAGCTGCAGCAGATCAGCGGCAAGCGCATTCCGCTGAGCTACCAGAACGCCGAAGTGCGCCGCCTGTCGGAAGATGGCCGGGGCATTATGGGATTCGGTACCGGGCTGGGTAAAACCACAACCGCGCTGGCGCTGGAGGCTTATAACTACGAGGTGGGGCGCAGCAAGCGTACCGTGTACGTCGTGCCTAAAGCCGTGCTGCAGAACTGGTATCACGAAGCCCACGGTTTCTACAGCGCCGAGGCGTTTGAGAAAATCCTGTTTGTTGGCCTGGACGAAGTGCGCGGCGATGATGGCCAGATCATGCAGGCGCCGGAGCGCGACGAAAACAACGAGCCGAAGCTGGACAAAGATGGCCAGCCGGTCATGCGCAACGTGGTAAAAGAGTCCGCTGCCGCGACCGTGCTTGAGCGCATGAACATGATCCCGGTCTCCAACTACCGCGCCGTGGTGATGACCAAAGAGCAGTTTGGCGATATCCCGATGCGCCCGGAGACGATTGAAGAAAACTCCAACCAGGCAGTCTTTAACCAGATTGAGAATGGCCGCACGGATCTGATGAAGTCCACGCACCGCGCCGCCACGTCCCGCAACAAACTCCGTGATAAAGCCGCCGATACCGGCACGAAGAAAAAGAGCCAGATCCCCTACTTTGAAGATATGCACTTTGACAGCGTAATCGCAGACGAAGGCCATAACTACCGCAACTCGCACAGCGCCGGCCGTGAAGCTGGCCAGCTGGCTTACCTGCCTAATCCGTCCGTCTCCAAAACAGCCCGAGATATGGCCGTGAAAAGCCAGTACATGATGAAAAAGTACAACGGGCGCGGGGTGGTGATGCTGACCGCAACGCCGCTGGTTAACTCTCCGATCGACGCATTCAACATGCTCTCTCACGTTGTGTCGCTGGAAGAGTGGAAGGCGATGGGGATTCTGACGCCGGATGACTTTGTGCGGGTGTTCGGGGAAACCGACACCGTAACCGTGCAGAAAATTTCCGGCGAGCTCGAGGATAAGCAGGGGCTGGTGGGCTTTAAAAACCTTGATGGCCTGCGCGGCATCTTCCACCGCTGGACGACGCTTAAATCTGCTGCTGACGTGAAAGACAGCGTGAAAATCCCCGGTCTGGACGAGAAAACCGTGGGCGTGCCGATGACGCGCGATCAGCAGGCGCTCTATGAGGAGCTGCGCGTGCGCGCCAGCCGCATCGGGCAGAAAGAGAGCGTGCAGGATAACGGCGACGGCACCGTGTCCATCGTGCAGAACGATGATGACTTCATTTTCTCCGTGATCCGCGACATGGATAAGGTGGTGATTGACCCGGATCTGTATCGCTCCGCTATCACGTTCCGCTTCCGTGAAGAGGATCTTGAAAAGGTGAAGCAGGTTGCACGCGCGCTCCCGGGCGAAGCGGGCGGCGTGCTGCTGGCGGGCGACGAGGAGGAAGTGGCGGAGGACGCAGAGAGTGGCCTGACCGACACGCGCACCAGCAAGGTTGTCAAAACCACGCTGAAGAACCGCGGGGGCGTCGTGGAGCTGGTGGTAAGCGACACGCTGGAGCAGCAGGTGCTGGACGCGATCGCTGCCGCCGGCATTGATATGCAGCACGTCTCGCACCCGGTCCCGCCGAAGTACGCCGCGCTGATAGAAAACCTTAAAGCTGGCCTGTCGGACGGTAAGCAGATCATCTTCATGGATGAAAAGACGCAGCACAATAAACTGCGCCGCATCATCGCAAGCGCCCTGGGCCTGCAGGAGCAGCAGATAGGCATCATCAACGCCACAACGGTAGCGAAAGCATCCGGCGTGAAGGTGAAGCCCGTGAAGAAGCCGGTGGAGCCGGTGGAAAAAGCGGACGGCAGCTTTAAGGAGGGCGCGTGGGATAAGTACTATCAGGAGCTGGCGCGCTATGAGGACTATCAGGCCGCGCTGAATGACGCCTCGCTTGCCGGGATGGAGGGGATCGCCGCCGACTACAACGAAGGCCGAACGCCGATCATCATCTGCAACAAAAAGGCCGAGGTGGGGATCAACCTGCATAAAGGCACCGCTGACACGCACCATCTTACGCTGCCCTGGACGCCGGCCAGTATTGACCAGCGCAACGGGCGCGGCGCCCGCGTGGGCTCCGAGCGCGACAGCATGCGTGTGCATTACTACTGCGGTAAGGGTTCGTTTGACGAGTTCCGGCTTGAGACGCTGCAGCGTAAGAAAAACTGGATCAACGACGTCATGAAGTCTGACGTGTCCAGCATGAAAAACGGCGATGTGGAATCCAAAGAGGAGCAGAGCCTGCTGCTGGCCGCAAATCCGGAAGAACGCCGCGCGCGCGTGGACGCACAGCTGAAGGCTAAACGCGAAGCGGAGCGCCAGCAGGCTGAGCGCGAAGCCGCCGCCGCGCTGGATATCTACCTGAAAGCGAGCGTTGCCGCCGCCACGCCGACAGAGGTACTGGAAGCGAATATCGCTGACCTGTCAGCCGCCTTTGATGAAATCAACGGCAGCATTGACGGGCTGCGTGCAGACGTCACAGACGCCGAAACGGCCTATAACATTGAGCTCGAAAGAGACGGCAAACGGTCTGCGGACAACTGGCGCGGGCAGGATCGCCGTAACGCGCGTGCCGCGCTCAAAGAAGGCCTGGCGAAGCAGAAGAAGCTGGAGCAGGAGCTGAACGGCGCACGCAAGGCGCTGACGCGCTCTAAAAGCGCCGCCAGCACCATTAAGCGCTCACGCGGTGAGGTTGAGCGTGCCATTCTGTCCGGCGCGCTGGAAGTCGATCCGGACGTGCTGCGTGCGCCAGAGCAGTATATGAAGCTGGCCGGCGGGCAGCTGGTACGCATCGGGGCGTGCTATGAAATCTGGATGGATGAAGATAAGCAGGAAAAGGGCGTTTTCCAGATCCGCAAATTCTTCCCGGAAAAAGGCACGGTTGAGGTTGAGCTGATCCACAAGCCGCTTCGCTGTTATACCAGGCCGGACATTGGCGGATTCGCGGAAATGCCGTCGGATCTCGTTGGCGATCGCGTGGAAATCACGACTGACCAGGCGAAAGCGTTGCAGAAGGCGGCAAAAGGTATCGATCCGGTATCGCTGGCCGACACGCTGAGCCGCGCTGACTTCTACGCCGCCATTCGCGCTGGCGTGATGAACGTGAAGGCGGACGCCTGGATGTACCGCGACGCAACCGGCGAGCTGAAGCATGAATATATCCACGCGGGCATTACCGTCCGGGACAGCATTAAAGCGGAGGACTGGCTCTATCCGGATCACGGCGATGAGCAGCTGAAGCGCGAGCTGTATCAGTACAGCCTGACCAGAAACCTGTATTCAGTGCAGGCCGTATTTAAGGCTGTATTTGGCGGTAACTACAACACGGCAATGCAGGGCTACGGCGAGCAGGCGGGCATGGAGGACGTCGTTAAGGTGTTCAGCCAGCTGGTAGCGGAATTTGAGGCAGGCGACGCACAGGGGCGCAAAGTGACCGGCGCAACGGACGCTGAGGCAAAGGCTTATTTCTTAGGCACCAGCCAGGACAGTTATTTCTGGAGCAACAGCATCAGCATCCGTCAGTTCCGTAATGCCATGTCGGGCTTTTCCAACAGCAACGAGTACGAGGCGATGTTTAACCAGCTGCGCGACGGGATGGGGCAAAGCAAGGTTAAAGCCGTCAGGGCGCTGGCTGATCAGTACGCCGCTGCAGCGCTGCAGCAGTTCCGCCAGTACACCCCGGAAAGCATCCAGGCGACCATTGCCACGGTGCTGGATAAAACGCGCCACGAAGCGATGGGCGATATTGATAACGCGGCCAACGTTACCGAGTCGCCTGCGGCACAGTTCCTGCGCGCCAGCGTGGCTCTGGGCGATCTGAGCGAATCAGACGTGACGGCTGAAACCTTCCTGTCCTCCCGGACGGTTAAGGCGCTGGTGGGCAGCCTTTATACCTTCCTGGAGCAGATGGAGGAGGGCGGATATCGGGATCACGCGCCGACGTGGACGGACTATAAGGCGCTGATGACCGGCAAACTCTCGCCTGAAGAACTGGCAGAGCGCCGCGCGTCAGCGAACCTTGCGGCCACCACAGCGGCAACCGCCGTGCGGGCTGAGCAGGCGCAGAAACAGGCATCCGGTTTCCAGGTGCTGAAAAACGAGCAGGAGCTGGTGGCCTCGCGCAAGTGGATGAACCGCACCTTTAAAATCGACTTCCCGGCCGGCGGCGCCTACGTGCTCACGGACACCAGCGATAAGCCGGTGCTCAAGCGTAAAGCGGTGCGCGACCTGATGAAAGAGAAGTACGGCGCGAAATTCTGGAACTTTGAAGCCGATCCGGTAGCCGGGAACGAGTTTACACAGCCTGCATGGCTTATCCCTTCCTCACACGATCTCGATGCGCTGCGCGCGGATATCGAAAACGCATAACACAGGAGCGGCCCGCAAGGGCCGTCACACATGACGACACTGATTGATACCATTAAGCCAACCGAGACCTACATAGAAAGCCTGCTGCCGCTTGCCCTGGACGGGCGTACCGAAGTGGCGTTTGTCGCATACTACCTGGAGAACGTTGTGAAGCGCGTCAGCAGCGCGCGCTTTGCGTACCGCGCGTTTGGCCCGTGGTGGCCTGCAATCAAGCTACTTTTACTGGAAAGTGCTATTACTAAATTCGGGCAGGTAGTCGAAAGTGACGTTGCCGAAATATACTCGCTCTCCCGGCCAGCCCTGACGGTAGTAGCAGCGCACCTGTACGCTGACGATCGCACTGAGAACGACGCGGTATACAGTGCAAACCATCTGCTGCCCGTTATGTTATCAGCGGACGATACGGAGCCGTATTTATACGTCAGCTATGACGAGTCCATAGAAAAACGAAGACTTTAGGAGACACCGTGGCACGAGAAAATAAATATTTAAAACTGGAGGAATTAGAGGCCTACGCCAGTGCTGCCGGTGCAGACCTGCAATTTTATCACCCGAGCGGGGTATTTACGTTGCGCGATCGCCAGGATGAAAAGCGATGGGTATGGGTGCTTAATCCGTATACAAAATACCGGATAGAAAGAATACGTCATCTGGATAAAGCCAGCTGGCTGATAGCCCTGGACGATGCGTTAAAACGCCTTAAAGAAGAGGCTGAGGCCGCGCCACAGCTGAAAAGTGACAAAAACTTTTGATATTTGTTGACTGAAAACTATAAACAGCTTAGATTTTGCATATCCGCTCAGGCGGTAAGCATGAAAAAAGCCCGACCAGATGGCCGGGCTTTTTTTTACCTGCAGAGACTGTGTTTGGCGACGTCATCTCTGCACATAACGAAGAGAATATAGCATGAAAAATTTTGCACAGCGTGACTTTGTTAATACCACTTCAATCAAAGAAAATGACGTCAACACTGACGCTATTGCTAATGCGATCGGCAAATTCCTCACGCTTTGTTTCAGCACAATTGGCATCGTCTGCTGCCTCATGCTGATGTGGATGGCACACCAGTAATGTGATAAAGGCCTGTAATCATTATCTTTGAAAGATGCCAATTACAGGCTTGTTTTTTCCCGTCCCAGCGTTAAAAATACCCCCCGACGCAAATCCATCTTTTAGAATACTTAATCATCGGCTGACAATTCCGGATATGCGCTTCAGTGAAGAGTGGTTTCACTCCTACAAGAAAAAACCTAAAACACGCAGTAAACCAGCAGAAAAAGCTGAGGGTGTCGCGTCGGTAAAATCCGTCAAAGCGTCCGCCTGGTTAACCGCACTGACAGAAGTATCGGTTCACGCAAAAGCGTTAGCCGCACTCGTTAAAAACCCCGACCTGCTGGCAGGCAAAAAAGAGCATTACGACCAGGTTCGTATTTTTGACCATTTTCACCGCAATAACAGGGTTATTTATGATCACCTGTACGCCGTACCCAACGGAGGATTCCGCCTAAAAAAAACCGCTGCAGCGATTGAGGCAGAAGGGGCAAAGCGTGGCGTTCCTGATATGTGTCTGGAAATGCCATCTGGTGTCTATCACGGTATGCGCATAGAGCAAAAACACGGTAAGCGCATGCCTTCTGAGAAGCAGATAGAGTGGATGCAGCGCCTCAAAGCGCAGGGCTTTTACGTCCTTTTATCATTTTCACCGGAAGAGACGATCAGGGTGACAGAGCAGTACGCAGCACTTGAAGCAGGCGGAGTAATGCCCGCGCACGAAAACGACGGATTCTGGAGCGAATAAGTGCTTTTTGACGCGGACTTTTTTTCCGGATGCCCCACGTTTGAACACTATGCGCGACGCGCTAAGACGCGCAGCAACTTAGGGCTGGGGCTCGCAGTATTTGCCGAACTGGCACTGGAAACAGGCATGTTCGGGGTACCGAAAAAGGAACTCATGGCGCGATGCGGCATGAACAATCGCCAGCTGAACTACTACGGTGGCGTTAAAGGTATCGGCTATATCTTACGAAAATCATTTACAGAAGGACGAGCACGCATGACGGTGGCACAGATCGAGGGTTTGGGGAAAATTGGTATCGGTGCCATTGCGTGCTGTCACAGTCAGGCCTTACTTCAGATGAAAGAAGATCCCGAACTTCTGATGCGCCGCGAGGCTTGGCCAGCGGGGTATTTCGTGTCACTGGAGCAAGAGCACGAAGGCGACGACGTGCTGCGATTGACTCGCCCTGACGGCGGTGAAGAAATTCACTGCCTGAGCGTGGACGATATGCGTGTTCATGACTGGGTGGCCATTCAGTGATCGGGCGTAATACACAGCTTCACTACCATTCGATCTGCTATATGGGTGATAACGGTAAGATGCGCTCCGGCGTGGTACAGCTTGTCTCGCGTCAGGTTACGCGCCCGACATTGCAGGACGTGCGCCTGCAGCTGGGCTTTGATGAAAACGCCGTTCTGGTGTCGCACAGTTACCTGGGGCGTATGTCTCAGGCAGAGTATGAAAGCGGAGCGATCAAAGCGCCGTCCGCGCTGCTGCATATGCTTTTGATGGCCGTTGCTGTAGCAGGCGTGCTGGTGGCGCTTAAACTGGTGTAATCCCTGCTGGTGGCAGGGCGTTCTGCTTTGCCACCGCTTTAGCTCTTCTGTTTTTATAAATAAAATCTAAGAAAATTCTTAGAGAGTGGTCAATTCCAGGTTATCATCTGCCGCAAATTTACAGCGGAACTGAAACCAACCATGACTTCTCAAAATGTTCTCCAGCAGCTGCAGAAACTCCCTGAATGCCCCGTTGACGATGAAGTACTTCACCAGACGTTTGTAACGGCCTATGGCCAACTGAGTTCTATGCGCAAGCGCCTGAAACTCGACGATCTTGAAAAACGCCTGCTGGATAACTGCCTGTCCGCGCTGGAACAGGTGCAGATTGATATCAACCTGCGCCTTAACCACGAAGCTGATACCTACAACGTGCTGGCAGAGGCGCTGGAGCACGTACAGCAGGAGCTGGACAGTCATTCCGTGCTGGCCGCAGAGATAGCTCAGATTCGCCTTGAGGCGAAGAACGCCGCTGATGAAGCCATTCAGGAAGCCCGTATTCGTGAAGGTGAGGCCGAAAATCGCGCTATCAATGCTGAAAACGCCCGTGATCGCAACTCAGATGCGCTGGTTACCGCGCAGCTGGCGCTGACCACTCTGAATCAGGAATTTGCACACTACCGCCGCAAGAATCCTGAACGCCTGGCGGCAGATCTGCAGGAGCGCGACAAAACCATTTCCCAGCACCGCGCAGACCGCAAAAAGCAGAGCGCGCTGGTTCAGGAGCTGCAGCATAAACTGAACATTGCAGATAAAGAGGTAGGTAAAGAGCGCCGCATGCGGGCTGAAACAGCCAATGAGCTGATTAAACTGACGGCTCTGCATAACAATCTCAAAGAGCGCGTGGAGTTTCACGACGGGCAGGAAGATGTGGCGCAATTCCTTCTGCAGCTGCCGGACGGCAGCGGCGACGTGGGCTGCTATATCTACAATTACCACTTCGGGCTCAGCGTATTTCACGGCATCCGTGACGTGTCCATTGAGACGGCAAATTTCCACTATCAGATCCGCACGGCGATGATGCTGGCAATGGATGTTGTGCCGGGTATATGGGGTAATCCGGTATTCCGCATTCTGCCTGATTTACTCCCTATGTGGGACACGGCCATCAACGATGAACTGCATGTACGCATCATGGCCCGCCTGGCGCTGGACTTCCCGCGACTCCACCAGCGCATCATAGACGGTAAGGCCGCGCCGGTCTCCGAGCTGGCTATCCCGGCGCGCGCGCTTAACGCCCTGGTAAAAGCCGGTTATGACACGGTGGCAGCGGTGGGCGGTGAGTTGCCGCCGGAACTGGTGAAGGTTAAAGGGCTGAGCGAGGCCACGGTAGACGAGATCCGCGCTGCGGTTAACAGCTGGTGCATCACCTGGTCAAAATCCAATGGTGATATTGAGCCTATTAAAAATAACAACCTCAAACGTCGCTAACCTGACGTAATTACCAGCATTCATTAAATATGAAAATCTAAGAGATATCTTAGATTTTAATTGATTCAGATCTCCTCATTGTGTACATTCCTACCCGCTGGCAACGCCCATAATCGTTGATAGTTATCTGAATTGGTATTTGGCGGATTAAGCATTAAACCTATGTTGAGTCCGCAATTTTTACAGCGCAAAGCCCATTCCCGAGTGGTTTTTGCGCTGTGAGTAGATATTTATGCCCGATAGTTTTCGGGCTTTTTTTTCAGGTTTAACCGTGAGTGCATGACGTGTGCTCACGGCTGAATCGGAGAGAGGATTCAGCAGCGAGGCAGACGCATTGCAAATCTGGCAGGGGTGGTTCCTTCCCTGTTGTTTACGCAAGCGGACAGGTTGACCAGATGCCTAAGTGTCCGCGCCGGGTATGCACCGGCACTAATTCAGCAGGCTTAGCTCAGTCGGTAGAGTGTTTCATTGTCGGCGGTTCAATTCCGCCAGCCTGCACCAGTTCGTAACGGGCCGCTCCCGGTAGTCTCCATATTTTCCGGGCGTGTTATGAGTAGGGTGAACGGCATGTAGCCCCTCCTGTCACGGCAGTGAACGCGGTTTTGGACTATCCCGCGCATAGAACGCCCCGTGAGGCTTAAACAAGTTCCCGCCTGATCCCCGTAAGGGATCGCCATTTGTGAGCGTGCTGGCATCCTTTTGCTGCCTGGCGACGGGTGTAACTACCTCTGGCAGCACGCTCACAAATGGGGGAATGCGGCTATGCGCACGCGGGGCGGAACTCAGGCATTAGCTTCTGGTACGCAGTCAATATCCCCGTCCGTAGGTTCCGTATCGGACAGCTGAAGGCACCAGCCCCCATGCACTACACGTCAACACCAGGCGACGCGCTGCTTACCGGCTAATTTGGCTGGTGGCAGGGCAAGGTCAGCGGCAGACCTAAAAAAAGTTCGTGGCAGCTGGGAAAGACCAGCACACAACGGCGAGAGTATTGAGTGGTGAATGACAGATGACGCCACGCGCCTGGTTAGCCAGTGCTCTCGACCGTTGTGGTGATTGCTTTAACACACCGTAGGAGTTGTGGAGTTAATCCACGGGGCGAAAGCCCTGCCGGCGAATCGACGCCGGCAGTCAGCGATGGGCTGCGAAGGCAAAGCGGGTATCACTCCCGCCTCATTGAACAATCGCGCTAACGGAAACCGATCACAGCAACTCGTTTATGGTGACGTAGCTCAGGGGAATGAGCGTCCGGCTTTAACTCAGGAGTACGGAAGGTCGCTGGTTCAAATCCAGCCGTCACTGCCAGTTTCAGTACAGACCAGTTGCATTAAAGCCAGCGCCCCCTGCTGGTGGTCGAAAGTGGGTCACTTGGGATATGTGAGTGCGGAGTCTGGCTTTTAATTCCTTTGAAGCTAACAGGTTATCCGGTCAACACGTAATGTCATCCAGCCATACTTCTGTCATCTTCCGGTTGAGCGCCGGGGCGAGTAGTTCTGACAGCTGGAAGAGACAGCATCCCTAACAAACAGGACACGATATGCCGTTTTTAGCGTTTACTGCAGAGCATCCAGTCCTCACCATCATTTACACGCTGGTGGTCATCTACGGCTTGGAAACGGTTATTAAAGCCTGTCGCCGCGACGCGAAGAAAAAGCGCCGCAAATAGCACAACAACCCAACAGGAAAGCGCATTAGCCGCTCAGTGCTCTTTCCGTTGTGGTGCATTCGCAGTTGCTGCTGCGATCGCAAGACTGGCCCCCGCTTCATCAATCGCACCGCATAGGGGTTTAAGCCGCCAGTAACCGAGTTGACCAGTCGCTTGAGAGGTTACTTGCCGGGTATGGCACCGGCCACCACTAACGCATAACAGATACGCACGCATAAGCGCTGACATGAAAATTCAGGCATGATTAGAGCAATTCAGTCAGCTAATCAGGGTTTAAGCAGTATGGACACCAGCATGTACACCAAAACAGTCAGAGCGATGCAGTTTGTCATGTTTCATCTGCTGCTGAATGCCGGACTGTTTGCCGGTCATAAATGGCTGATCGCGCAGCTGGTGGCCAGCTGATACAGGCCAACGGTAAAAGCGCCGGCAGACGGGCTTTTATCGTTGTGTTGTAGCTCAGCGGCAGCAGCGTTCGCTCTTTTATTCGGCCTGCAGGGCGGTGAAAGGGACAAGCGAAAGGTCGCCGGTTCAAATCCGGCCAGCACAATGCCTACATAGCCACCCGGCCAGCCGCCGGGACAGGTCTCAGAACATCCCCGTGCGCACCCGGCGCCGGAATTAATCAGGTGAATTTTAATCACCGGCAATCGCCGGGGATTCTTCACGCCTGCACGACAGAGAGAGAGCATGAAAAAGATCGCACTGATGGGCGCATTAATGGGAAGTCTCACTTGGCTGACGCGCCGGCCGCCAACCGTTCCCGTGCTGCAGGTCAGGTCGCTGCAGCTGCCGGACCGCCCGCAGCTGACCGCCGAGGAAGGAATACAGCGGCTGGCCACCAGCATGGAAGAAGCGCATCAGCACCGCGAACGTGAACGGCTGACCGCGCAGAAGCGCAGACAGAGCGCCCACAAGCGCAAAAGCAAGCGGGGTTACTAAACGATGAACGATCAACAAATAAACGGAATGATTGGCATGATTGCCGGCGCTGCTGGCAACTATACCGGCGACTATATGGCGCTGCTGAACGTTCTGGAGCACCTGGGCTTTGTGGTAACGCACCAGTCACAGACCGCAACAGACTGGTCAGCCACGGTGAGCAAAGGCGCACTGACCATGACCGCCCGCGGGGAATCGCTTAATCATGCTGCCTGTCTGGCCATGCTGAAACTTAACGATTTGATCCTGCGCAGTGAGCAGCTGATAGACGAGGGCATGCTGAAATTCAGGGAAGAGGGCGCACCTATGGCCGTCGCGCATGTGTGGCTCTCTGACGGCGCAAAAGTGGCCCGTAAAGCGTGGGGAGAGGGAACGCATCTGCGCCTTAACAGAGGCACCACACGGCACCCGCTGAACGGCACCGATATGTACGGCGTGCCGGCGCGATTCTTTGACCACGATCCGCAGGCGTCAGTAACGCGCATGCCTCAGTTCGTTCTGACCAACACCGAGCAGCTGACAACGGCTGACTGGACGCCCGTAACCGCCGATCTGCTGGCAAGTGACTGGAGACTGATTTAATGGAGACGGTAAAACTCAAAGGGCTGGAGCTGCTGGGATGGCGCGCGGATCACTGCAAAGTCACATCGGTGGCATGCCGCAATAAGTCACTGCCTACAGGTGAGAAGCAGTCAGCGATGCTGGTGGAAGGGACCGTAGTGTTTGAGATCAGGAAAGGTTGTGGCGTGCGCTTTACCTGGCAGGCTCAGCAGCAGATAGGCATGTACGAGGCAACGGGCAAGTTTGATTACAGCGTGAATATGAGTAAGTCAGGCACGACAGAAGGATTACGGTTTGAGGATGAAACCGGGGAACCGTTACCGGATAACCTTTACAGTGAGGTAATCCACCGCTTAGCCCGTGACACTGTAACCAACTGGTCGAACACTGTCAGCCATCTGCTAAAAAGCTACCGCTAAAATCTATATCAAAAGTATATCTGCCATTTGACTAGGGCATATACTTTTGATATCTTTTAGTTGCACATTAAAACTATATCCCACACCCCAATAGGAAACAGCTATGAAACCTCTAAACGTCGATGCAGGAAATCAGATCAGCACCTGACAGTAGGTGCTCTCCCATAAGTAATAGGTCTGGCGCAATGCCTGGCTGTCTAAGCGTGATAACGGCCTCAGGAGTGTTTTATCTCTTTTCCCTCTTGAGCAAGCTGCCCGCTTAACGACCTAAAAGATATCGGAGTACCAAAATGACCAAGAACACCACGACACGTATGCATACCGCAGAAAAACAAGCACATAGTTTTTTATTTAGATTAAAACGCCAGGACTCACCCACAGGCGTCAGCGAAGAGACAATGAATCTGCTGATGAACGGGTTAGGCCTGAGCCAAACCGAAGTTGCACATCTCGCGCTGCGAACGCTGGCGGATAACTTTCTGCCAACCTATCAGCCTGACGATGAGCAGCTTACACCAGCTCAAATCCAGATTATCCGTGAAGCCAGCAAGGCCAGCGATATACCGGAGGAGAGATTTGTAAATAGCCTGTTCTAATGGAGATCACATGGCAGCTAATAATAATCAAAGTTTAACCAGTAACCCTTTTCACCCACTGGCAACGCCTGGTTCGATCGTATGGTCTATGATCCCAAACCATGATACGCCAGACGCTCCGGGCAAGCTCCGGCCAGCATTGGTGTTGAAAAACAGCCCTGAAGATCACGCTGTCATTGTTGCATACGGAACCACCAGAACGGATAAATGCTTTCCGGGTGAGTTTATCATCACGGTAAACGATCCCGATTTTGCTATCACCGGACTGCAGTTCGATACTAAGTTCGATTTGGCTAACACAGTAAAACTATCCTATACCACTGAATGGTTTGCCCGTGCTCCGGCACCCAAGACTAAAATCCCGCAGCCTACAAACCCTGTTATGGGTGCGCTGACGCCGACGGCCATGAAAGATGCCCGTCAGGCAAACGAAGATCTCCAAAAGAAGCATGCTAAAACCGCTCCAAAGAAGAAGTAGAAAGTTAAGCCCCCTAATGGGGGCGCTTTCTTACCCGCCTGTTGCTGCATCCTACATACTCTGAAAACACTCGCAATTCTAAAACACCCCTTCCAGATATCGCGTGTATTAGCGCCAAACCTGCATTAAATGATGGCTCTGATTCGGGCGGTAATTATGCCGCTGTACGGGAATGCAGAGCCAAAGCCATTCTGTAATGCTGCACCACCAGCCAGTAAAGGCATCTGTAAATCCGAGTCAGATTGCTCCTGAAAACACGCCAGCCCTGTCAAAAAATCCAAAATCGACGACGTTAAGACTTGTGCGGATTAGACAAACCTTAGAATAGCGTGGTTTTAATTCAACCGGAGCGCTACATGGACAAAAAGGTAAGCAGTATTGAGATAGCCGATCTGTTAATTCGTCGTCGCTGCTACATGACGGTTGCAGAAGTAACCAGGCTGGTGGAAACAGAGTACCCGCATTTAACAGTAAACCCCGGTATCGTCTCTAATATCCTGCGCTCCTTTGTCCGCTCTCCGTTTGCACAATGCCGGGTACATCCTGAAGCCTATCCGCGTAAGTACAGGCTGGATGCGGTAAACGGCTACATCTTCAAAGCACGCGGACGTTCGGATATTGATTACGACTCGCTGATTGTCGCCAGCGCCACGAAACACCGCCGCCAGACGAAAGAGATTGAGCAGCGTTCTGTATGCGTTATGGCAAGGGAACTGATGGACAAATGTATGCGGGGAAGAATGGAAAACACCCCGCTCATGTGAACGGGGTGTCTGATTTGCTTACTTCTGGCCGCTGCGGTGCAACCTGCGGGCTTTGGTTAACGACGACGGAACCTGTTTAGGCGGATTATCCAGCCTTTCGGTTGAGTTCGTTTCCTCGTCCCGTGTAATAACAGGGAGTTCGCTGGCTTCTGGCACAGGCTCAGCGGGTTGTTCAGCCGCTGGTGGCGCTTCCTGTACAGAAGAAACCCGCGTCACAGGGGCTGGTTCAGCTGGTGGCGTTACCAGTTCTGCTGTTGCTGCTGGCGCAGGGGCAGGGGCAGGAGCCACAACAGGTACATCTTCACCCGTAACGGCGCTGATTAACGTCAGCAGTCGCTGCAGACGCTCCTGTTTAGACATTTTCAGGAACTTCTGGCCTAAGTTCGCCTCCAGCATGGCGATCATCGGTGCAAGCCCCATCAATTCAGCAGCGTGACCTGAACGCACAACCGAATGCAGACACGCGCGCCGGGTAGCATTTGACGGCAGCTTGTCATATTCCTTCTGGAAGTGGCTATTAAGAATGCCGCTTTCTTCCAGGCTCGCAATTCGCAGTATTTTTCCCATATTTACGCCTTATCGCCAGTCCTGCTGCGAATATCACTCACGGTGGCGGCTTCGCTGATTTCGTCGCGGATTTCTTCTTCTGCAGCCGTCAGCGCCATATGAACGCCGCGCACGATAGCCATTTCCGGGTTATCAGGCACAACCACCACATCATGCCAGTCAGCGGTGTGATCTGTCAGGCCAGGCAGTTTACCGGCGATATAGTTAGCACCGCCGCCCACAACCAGCACAACGTCAATGTCGTGGGTATTACGGTGCAGCGCACGAACATCTTTCATGATGGTTTCAGCGAGTTCAGCTGCGGCCTGATCGATAACCGGCAGAACATTGATGCGTTTATCTTTCGCTCTCTCCAGGCGGGAACCGATATAGCCCTGACGGATGATTGCATCAACGCTGTCCAGGCTCAGGTCTGAGGCGTTAAACGACTTATCCAGCGTCTTTTCAAACTCGATCAGCAGGGTGTGAACACGCTTAATCATCGTCTGCACGCCGTGCTCAAAGCCACTTCTGCGGATCGGCATCAGGTCAGAGTCAACCAGGGCGATATCACAGGTGAAGCGGCCTAAATCAATTACCAGCGTCTTTTCTGCGTCTGCCAGCTCTGGCAGATCAGCCTGCGCGGTAAGAATGGCAGGGACAGCCTCTGGATAGATTTCTACGTGAATGATGTTTGCAGCTTTGATGCTGTCATTAATGTTCTCAACACGCGTTTTCAGGCTGTCAGCTTTCTGTTTGATGCGCGCTTCATTGATGTTGCCTGCAGCGCTGTAGAACTGACTTACCGGGAGCGTTTCACCGAGGATAATGTCACGGCCACCAAGACCAGCACGAACCAGCGCATCATTAACCAGAACGCGGTGAGCAGCGGAAACCTGGTAATCAGGATCACAGGTGTCATACAGGTCATAGCCTGCATTCATGACGGTGTACGTGCGCTCTTTACCCTGCGCATCTGTTGTATGCCATGAAGATTGTGACTCAGTAGCGAGCGTCTGCTGGTGGCCTTCATGCACAAGCGCCGGGGTCACAGAGGTTTTAATCTTGCCGGTTGCTTCGTCAAGGAACGACAGAGCAATGTTACCGGAGCCTGCATCCACTGCTACTAAAACTGCTTTGTTCTTAGTCATTTATTTGTCCAATGGTTAATTTCATATTGAAAGTCCGGGACTGAATTTATCACACAGAGCACACTTGTACACTTAAAAAAGCTCGATTGTGCTCGAAAAAAGGCACAACCAAAACTGTTTGCTGACTAAGTGATCATTATTGTGATCACTGCAAATTACAGACTCCTTACCATCCTGGTTTATTGGCCTCATTTGAACGATAAACCATGTCCAAAGTTAACTGGGATGAACACAGAAGGGCTTTCATTGAGCAGAAGGCTGAGAGCGGGATAACCGTCAAAGAGTACTGCGAGTACTATGGCCTGCCATTCAACACGGCCCGCCGGGAGCTGAACGGTAAAGCGCTGGCCGCGATGGGTGATCAAAGTGGTGATCACAATCATGATCATTCGGGTGATCACGCTTCTGATCATCAAAATGATCACACCAGAAAAGACGACCTGACCATACGCCGGAACGGGCGCAAACTCAGGCACAGCGCGGCTTTAGAGGGGGTGCTGGAACCACGCGCTGACGCAGCGACGCAGCCTGGCGGGAAGAAAAAGCCCAATGCTTCACATGCCAAAAAGATCATAAATGAGGGTGATCAAAGTGACGGGCGCCCGAAGCACACCGCAAAGCCCCGCGGCGAGGGTAAACCCTTTGAAGAAGGCCATGAAACCAAGCTGGTCGCCAACCGGCGTGCATACCCGCGTCCGCAGGATTATGAAACGGCGTTAGAGGTGCTGGGTGAGGGGCTGGAAGCCAGCGCTATGACGGCGCTGTTTGACTCGCTGGCGCATATGGACCTGCTCAAACGCACCACGGCGCGTGCGGTAGAGCTGTTTGAGCTTGAAGCCGACAACATGGCCAGCGGCAAAAAGAAGGGGGAGGAGGATGACGGCGGCGGCGGACCACACCCTATCCTGAAAATGACCAAGCTGATGATTGAAGTCGGCTATCTGGTTAATGACCACGCCTCACGGGTAGCGGCAATCGCCGGCAGTACCGATAAGAACCGGCGCGACAATGAGAAGCATGCGCTGACGCATAACGCCGGCGAGGTTATCAGCCGCGCATACCAGCTGCGAGAGGCGGAGGACTGGGATCTGCTGCAGACGGCAGAGTACATCGAGCGCCACGGCATCAAACTGCCTGAGTCTCTGTCCAGACGTCTCGAAAACGAGCTCAAGAACGCTGAACCGCCGGTAGATGAAAGCGGCCAGGTCAGCGAGGCGGAGCTGGAACAGGAGGCGCAGGAGTATCGCCGGCAGCAGGCCGCGTCCGCTGCCTTTGTTGAGACACGTCGCGCTGAAGTTGCCGCGCTGGTGGACAAAGGCGGGTTTGGTGACGTCCAGGCAGACGGAGAGCTGCGCGCCGGCGAAACCGCAGGCGAGGGCAATCTGAGCGGCAACTTTGACTATGCGGCGACTGCAGACCTGTACGACGACGATATCCCGCCGGAGATATCCGTTATGTCCGACGATGAATCCGTTATGACCGATACGCTATCCGTTATGAAAGACAAGGATGGCGCAGAATGAGCGGCAAAAAACGCATCAGGAGCGTCACCACCGATCCGCGCTGGCGCGACATGGTGATCCGCTATCGCTATGACTGGGCGACGGCGGTAGTCGAGCTATTTGGCCTTATCCCCACCTGGCAGCAGGAAGAGATACTTAACTCCGTACAGGAGACCGGAAGCCAGACTACGGTAACGTCCGGCCACGGTACCGGCAAATCATCCCTGACGGCTATGATGCTGCTGATTTACATGATCATGTTCCCGGATGCGCGCGTAATCATCGTGGCCAACAAAATCGGGCAGGTTAAAACGGGCGTATTCAAGTACGTCAAAACCTACTGGGCTAACGCCGCCAAACGTCACCCCTGGCTGCAGAACTACTTCACCCTGACGGACACCATGTTTTATGAGAAGTCGCGTAAGGGGATATGGGAAGTGCTCTGTAAGGGCTTCCGCCTGGGTAACGAAGAGGCGCTGGCTGGCGAGCACGCCGCGCATATCCTGCTGATCCTCGATGAAGCGTCAGGTATCTCTGATAAAGCGATCGCTATCATGCGTGGTGCGCTGACAGAGACCGACAACCGCATGCTGATGATGTCGCAGCCCACGCGGCCAAGCGGCTATTTCTATGACTCGCACCACTCGTTAGCCCGTAACCCCGATAACCCGGACGGGATCTGGAATGCCATTGTCCTTAATTCTGAAGAGGCGCCGCACGTTACCCTGAAATTCATAAGGGAAAAGCTGCTGGAGTACGGCGGGCGCGACTCTCTGGAGTACATGGTGAAGGTGCTGGGGCGCTTCCCGCGCAATATCAGCGGCTATCTGCTGGGGCGTGACGAGTGCGATCGTGCCGCGCGGCGCAAAGTATATTTGGAGAAAGGCTGGGGCTGGGTGGCTACCGCTGACGTCGGTAACGGGCGCGATAAGTCGATACTCAACATCTGCAGGGTCTCCGGGCATGGTGACGCGCGGCGCGTGGTGTCGTTTAAGCTGGTGGAAATGCCTGGCACGATGGACCCGATATCCTTCGGTGACTTCATCGCTAACGAGTGTACGCAGGAGCGCTATCCGGGGATCACGATTGCCGTCGATGGTGACGGCGTGGGCTCTGCCACGCTGAAGCAGCTGGAGCGCCGGGGCGTGAATGCGGTCAATATCCGCTGGGGGCAACCGCCGTTCAGTAAGAAGGTGCGCGAACGCTTCAAGAACCAGCGCGCCTGGGCGAATATCATGGCCGCTGATGCTGTCCGCTCCGGCAGGATGCGCATAGACGCCTCTCAGCACACGGCGGAGCAGGGATCGAAGATACCGTATTACATGGATGAAATGGGGCGGATCATGATGGTGCCGAAGCCTCAGATGCGCCAGAAACTCAACATCAAGTCGCCTGACCGCTGGGACACATACTGCTTTATCTTCCTGATTGGCTACCGTCCGGCAGAGGCGGAGATTGACGAAGGCATGGCAGATTTTGCGGAGAGCAAACTCAAAGAGCTGGAGGAGCTGGACGCACTGCTGGCGTGACCACCAGCCAGGCAATAAAAAAGGGCGCTTGTGCGCCCTTTCTGTTACCCGTTACCGCTTATTAATTGCCCTTCTTCTCTTCTTTGGCAATCAGTTTTGCGAGAAACTCCGGCATGTTGCGGATATTTTTCCCGGTGCGGTCGGATTCGTTGCCGTAACGTTCGCGGATCTGCAGCATGGTAAGCTGCGATTCATCCCCTGCGGCCAGCTTCCGGTCGAGCAGTTCAAAATCGTGTGCGTCCATCAGTTCCAGCACTTCGCGCCCGGTTTCAATTTCCTGGCTGATAGCTCGCGCCTCTTCAGGACCTTTTGCCCGCGCCATCTTTTCCTTCGCGCGCTTATCAAACTGATAGCGACGCTGTTTAACGGCATAGGCAACCGATGCACGCTGCGAAACCATCTTTTTACCCAGCTCCACGTCCTCAAGGGTGTAGACCTGCGCGGACGGCAGAACGGAGCACGGAATAGGCTGGATGAAGTCGTACAGCGAGCTTTTGGTGTTTGATACGCTCACGTTGAGTTTGATATTACGCCCCAGCGCGAGGTCATCACCGATGATAAGCATACCGTGCGCGCCGTAGCGGAACTTATCAACTTCCTGCTGATCTGCCGTATGACGCACGCTTACCTGAATATCCGTATAGGTGCTGGTACGGGCGCGGAATACGGTAGCAACCGGTGCAGCCTCAAAGTATTTACGTTCATCTTCCAGCGTCATGATCGCACCGAAAGCGTGGGTAATCTTTTTGAGCTTGCCGATCTGCTTTTCATAGCGCATCAGGATATCTTCACGCTTATGATTAGCGGTCGCTGTAGCGCGAAAACGGTCAATCTGAACGTATGCAGGATTAATCAGCAGTACTGGAACAGGCAGGTAAAGGTTTGTGGTAATGGCGATACTGCGCTCTTTACGCTTTTCTTCTGCCAGGTCGGCAAAACTCTGCCATTCAGCCAGCAGGTGCTGAGCATGCTGATACTGTGATGAGTCGGTAAGAAGGCCAGCCGGACGGCACTCTTCACCCACCGCGTTAGTGTCAGAAAAGAATTTATTGTCCGTAATGAGAGTCAGCCAGTCATGTTGAACCTGCAGAAATTGTTTATAGCGCTTTTCAAATTCTAGGTCGCTGAAGTTAGGCATAATCGTTATTCCAAAAATGTAATGAGCCAACAGTCTCTCTGGACTTAATGAGCGCGAATATAGACAGAAAAGGAAGGCATGTAAAATTGCAAATCCTTAGAATGGCAATAATAAGAATAGTCCGTAATCCTTAACTGTCAGATATATCTGCTGTACACGTCATTTAATAAGCTCGGGTTTCGTGCCGGTACTGCTACATCGCCCGCGATGTAACGCCCAAAGGTTTCAGATGATAACAGTTACCAGCCGCAATCAAAATTGAATGCCAAATGATCATATATGAAGGGATGCAGCCGATCACGAAGAAAACGCATGCTTTTCTAAAAATTTTCGATTTAGTTTACCCTCAGACCAGACATTGCGCGATTTTGGCCGTTAGATGAAACTTTAAATAATAAACATTATATAAAGTTTGATAGCTTTCATGTATGCTTGATCAGTAGTTCGATGATCAGATGATCTAATTGTACAAATCTTATCTGATTGTACAGATTATGTGCTTTTCGGCAGCGCGCCATCGCCAGGCGTCGCTACGTGAAATCTGGCGCACAACCCCCCTGACGTTTTGATAACTTTTGCGTAGCGTCGTCATGCTGTTTTTGAGGGAAATATATAGATGAAACATTTAGCGGAAATTAAAAGCAGCGTGATTCCGGCGGAATTAACCACATTAACGCCGCAGGACGTTGCTAATAATCTGCGCCGCTTTATTGCGGATAAAGGCGCTTATTCTGAGAACACCTTTCGTGACCTGCTTTCGGTGATCCGCCGCTGGGCGACGTGGTGCAGCGCGCGCGGCCTGACGTATCTGCCAATCGATCCGGAGCTGGCCCGCATTTACTTTCTGTCCATGGCGGAAAGCGGGCTTGCATCGAGCACGATCGAAAAGCATTACGCCATGATGAACATGCTGTGCAAGCAGTGCGGCCTGCCGCAGCTGCTGCTGAACGTGGACGTGCAGCGCGCCATGAAGCGCATCAAGCGCGAGGCCGTGGTGGGCGGCGAGCGCACCGGACAGGCCATACCGTTCCGGCTACCGGATCTGCAGCTGCTGTCGCACCTCATGAGCCGGTCTGACAAACTCACCGATATGCGCAATCTGGCGTTCCTGTATCTGGCCTATAACACCCTGTGCCGTATGTCCGAACTGAGCCGCATCCGGGTGCGCGATCTGGATATCGACGAAAGTGGCCATGTCATTGTTAACCTGACCCACACAAAAACGATGGTGACCGCTGCCGGCGTGATAAAGCACCTGAGCAAATCTGCCGCCGGCCACCTGCTGCGCTGGCTGGACGTGTCCGGGCTGATTAACTGCCCCGACGCCGTGATATTCGGTCCCGTCCGTCACAACAACACGGCCGGCGTGTCGGAAAAGCCCATGAGCGCCCCCGCCACGGAGAAGATTTTCAAAGACGCCTGGGATCTGCTGGGGAAAGAGCCGGTAAAAGACAATAAAGGGCGCTACACAAAATGGTCCGGCCACAGCGCGCGCGTGGGCGCAGCAATGGACATGGCGGAGCGCGACGCGACCATCACGCAGATCATGCAGGAAGGCACCTGGCAGGACCCGAAAACCGTCATGCGCTACCTGCGCCGATCTGAAAATCAGAAAGGGAAAATGTCGGGAATACTGGACGGAGAGTGATCTTTCAGGCTAATTAAATTCTAAAGAAATATAATTTGTAACCATAGTGCTTTTGCCGCACAATCCTGGCTGTCACGCACCTGCGATTAACGATGGCCACACAACAGATATTGCTGCACCGCACCTTTGACATAGACGCCCACCAGCTGAGCTTTACCGCCATTATGCGCGGCGGAGTTGCGCTGGTGGAGTTTGGTGTCAGCACCCTGTCAGAAGCAGCCCCGCTGCTGACCCTCGATAAGACCTACCGCGACCGACACAGCGCCTGCTACTACGTTTCCAGCATCACCGACCGCGCCGCAAATAAACTCCTGGAGTATTACAGAAAGGAATTTGCCGGATTTGTCGGGCTGGTGGACGACGCATTCAGCCAGCAGGGTAAACCCACGTTCAGCAGCCGCCAGCGGCTTTTTGCGGGGCAATAATGTCTGTTACCGGCAACGTCGTTAACTTCTTTGTCGCAGTGGCGACCGCACACGACGTCTCTAATCCTATCGGCACCTATTCCAACGGCTCCTACGTTGACTCCTGCACCGGGCATTACTGGGGCGAGGAGATATTCAGGCACCCCAAAACCATTGCCACACTGGCGAAGTACGGCGCGATTGAGTACGCCCGCTGCCAGGACCGGGGCGAGACAATACGTTTTGAGGATCGGCGCGAAGTGCTGAGCGAGTTTGCCCGCGGGTACAGCGACGCCGAGGACGGCTTATGCACCGAGGAAGGGGCGATTGACTCCGCCGTTCCGCATGCCTATCTGTCAGGCGCGCAGCACTGCCGCAAACGCATAAAGCTGGGGGGCATGGCCTACCGTCTGGATCAGGGGCGCGTGTGTCATGGCGTGGTGTGTGCTGATACGGGCGAGAAGTGGACGCAGGACTAAAGAAAAAGGGAGCCATCGCTGGCTCCCTTATTCCTTTGGTTTACTCATAACCATTGGACGTGGACTTCTGAAATAAACCACTGGCGAGGATAACAGAACTTTGAAGCATATTTTACCGAAACTTAAAATTTTTCGTGCGCGCTATCCGGAGACGGCAAAGGCCGTGCTGCTGCTGCTGAAAGAGGAGCGCACCGCGACGCGCCGGCGCTTTACGCGCGCCCTTCCCGGCACCGAAACGCACGTCATCCGGGGTACGCTGCTGGACCTGTGTAAAGTCGGCCTGGCTGAGCGCTCCATCGACGGCGAATACTCGCTGGCCATGCGCCCTTCTTTTGTCGTCAGCCTGACGCCTATGAGAATGGGAAAGATCGAACATGCCATTCTGATGCTGCTCAACGATCGTAAATTCATTACCGCCAACGATATGCGCAAAGAATTTGCCGTCAGTCACCCCCTGTTCCTGCAGTCAGCCAGAAAACTCATTGAGCGCGGGCTGGTGGAATACCGCGACGTTCCCGTTGAGGAAAACTCGCACCGCACCCGTCGCCACTACACCTTTAAAAACCCGGAGTAAGTCATGCCTGAAGTAAAGATTAAACGCCTCACCCCTGATGCCGTCCTGCCTTTCCGTGGCTCAAAAGGCGCTGCAGCGTGGGATATCACCGCGCTGGACGTAAAACTCAACGTTGTACAGACGCAGGGCGGCGTCCGTCAGCCGCGCGCGTGGTGGATCACTACCGGGCTGGCCGTGGAGATCCCCGAGGGCTACTGCATGAAGATTTACGCGCGTTCCGGGCTGGGTACCGCTAACTTCCTGCGCCCGTCTAACTGCGTGGCCATCATCGACAGCGACTACCGCGGCGAGATCAAGCTGCGCATGATTGCCGACGAAGGCGGTCTGGCCATCGAGCCGAAGGCGGGCATGGTCATTGCGCAGGCCGTGATTGAGAAGGTGGAGCCGGTCACCTGGACAGAAGTTGATGAACTGTCCGAAACCGACCGCGGCGACAACGGCTTTGGCTCCACCACCCCGGCGGAAACCGATCCGACGCCTGCTGCCGACAGCACGCCGGACGACGACAGCACCGCAGCAGTTTCGCAGGAGCCAGCGCCAATCGACGTGCCTGTAACGTCGCAGGATGCCCCTGCAGAGTCGTCGGATGCTGAGCCAGCTGAAGAGACCAAGACCACCACGACCACCAAGAAAACCACCAGCAAGTAAGGCCAGACCATGACCAAATATATTCTCAGCAGCAAAACGTCCATTGAGCTTAACGGGAAAGGCGAGATCAGCCCTGCCGATCTGGAAATCGCCCTGCTGGCCACGATGGGTTTTACGCCGCAAAACGTTGAAGGCGTAACCGTCTGGAGCCATGAGAATGATGATAAATCGTTCTGGCTGGCGCATGAGCAGTCGCTGCCGGCGGGCGACGAAGAACGCGCTGCAGCGGTGAAAGCCATCAATGAGAAAACGGGCGCCCGACTGCTGATGCCGTCAATGGATCACAGCTTTGCGCAGCACCTCATGAGCCAGCTGCCGATGAACGTAACCGGCGAGGCGTTTGTGTCGGGTTCCCTGGCGGGCCAGTGGCGCGCGGAGACCGTTTCCCGCTTTAACCCCTATGATGTGCAGAGCCACGGCCTGCTGGTAGACAGGCAGCAGCACGTCAGCTGCGCGGCGCAGTCCCTGCCGCTGGCGGTTTCCCTGCTGTTCCTGCAGGTTCTGGGCGTGGGCCAGCGTGCCTGGGTGCTGTTCCCTGCCGGCGCAGACGCGCAGGGGCAGCTGGTTTACCTGACGCCGGATAACGAAAAGAACATGCTGCAGTTCGTGCCGGAGCTCGACCGTTACCGCATGGAAGGCCTGGATAAATATGCTGTAGTAGGTATGGATCAGGATCTGGTGCAGGAAGCGGTTGAAAAAGCGCAGCTGCTGCGCACGATTGCACTGGGAAAGGCGAAAACTGACGCCCTGCAGCCCGAGCCGGAGCTGGTGGCCGCAGCGTCAGAGGCTGCGCCGGCGGCAGCGGAATAAACGCCATTAACGCCTGTCAGGCTATGTGCCAGGCGGCGTGGCGCCAGGTTTAAAAGTATTGCTAAATTCTAAGGGTTTGCTAATTTAACCAGGCACATTTCTTACCCGTTGCCATTAGCTCTTACTCAAAAGCCCCGTTAAGGGGCTTTTTTATTGGCTGTAACTCACTCACTACAGCTTATACACTGATTACAGTGAACGTTACCGCCCGACCGCAGGCGGTGAACTTCCGCCCATAGCGTGTCGCGCTCTTTCTCTGCGTCCACCAGCCGCTGTGAGAGCATCATCAGGCCGTTATGGTGCGCATACTCCGCCAGCTGCGCCTCCGCTTTATCCAGCTTCTGCTGCTGTTCGGTCCACTGCTGCGCGTGCCGGCGCGTCACCGCGTCGATAAACATCTCCGCTGCAGCGTCAGGATCGCCCTCAAACGTCACCTTTCCGTTATTCACTGTAAGCTGCGCCCGCGTGCCGTCGTTGCCGATTAACGTCATCACCAGTGGCACCGGGGCAAGCGGATAAGACAGGCCGATGCCCTCTCTGACGCAGAGCATTTCGCCGGCGGCGATCGGAGCAGGTGTGAAGGTATTGTTTTTCATGCTGGTGGCCTCAAGATGGATAAGAGGCCAGGTTAAGCGGTTTGTAATTTAAACCGTGAGCGCGGTATCGCAGTTATCTGAATTGAAAGGCTTTACTCTGTTCTCTCTCACCGCAACCGCGTATCGTGGCCGCGAGTGAGATAAAACCTCCGTTTGAATGACTTAACCCGCTCTGGCGGGTTTTTTTACGCCTGCTGGCTGGCGCCCGCCGCTTCAACTACTCTTAATATCAGCTTCTAAAAATAATGATAAGTCCTACTCTGTTGGCCCGCTCCTGCGGGTCATTTTTTTGCTGCCGGCGGGCGCTGGCGCAGCGCTGCTGCAGCTGAACGATTTACGGTTTTGTACAGAGAATATTCTTAATTTAAGACTAACCTTTCCCGTGTAATATGCCGTTGCGCTTGCAGGTTACGCCCTGCAGGCGTGCTACGAGATTTCCCCCTTTTGATTCGCCTGGCCCGCCCCGCGCGGGCAGTTTTTTTACGCCAGCCCGCGTCCGCCCGAGGTAATTATCCGCGCCGGCACGTTCCACCAGCGCCAGCCACATCTGGAATTAACATCACGCCAGTCATTATCACCGCTGTCATCGCTATTTGTGCTGGAAAAACAATCACTTTCCCTTTCTGCGGCTTCGCCTATGCTGGCTGTTCATAAGTCCACGTCAGAGGGAATGACCATGTTTATTATGCCCGCATCCTACAGTGCAGAATCTGTACAACAGTTACATGAAATTATCGACACGTTCATCCTGAACGGTGCGCGTTGCCACGTCATCTACAACAGCACGGCTCCCAGTGCTGCTGTCATTGAGATGGACGCCATACAGACGGAAGGAGGGACGTGCTACCGGACGCTGGCGGTGCTGGAACTGGAGCGCGTGAGCGGCATAAACACCCTGCTGCGCATTAAATCATTCCGGGCCGATCCAGACGGGGCGCAGTCAGGGGCTGGCTTAGTGGAGCCTGCAAGTCTGGCTAAAGCGCTTTATGAGGCGCTAACGGTGAAGAAACACATCACGCTGGTGGGTTTGTAGACAGCTGATAAATGACGGCCAGCGCGCGCAGAAATGGCCTGTGCCATATCAGGTAGTCGTCAACAGGCACTAGTTCTGGTAAGGGATGCCACTTATCCTGCCAGCTATTATTCAGGCTTACTACATCAGCCAGAGAGGGAGCAACACCGATAATCTTATCAGCTTGCCGGATTGAAGATCGCAATGCATTCCTGGTGATTCGATCAGTCGTCAGCTTTCTGTCCTCGCTCCACTCTTCTGTTAGATCAGTTAACGCCATCGAGTAACCGGTCCAGTCCCAATAGTAGCCTTCCTGCTCTGGTCCGTTATTAGAGTGTGAGAACAGATTCTGTTCCCAATCTTCCGGACATATGGGTTCTTCAGCAATCATGACTGTAAGCGGATTTCGGGTTTTAGTTTTGAACATATACCCGTTGCGTGTGTCCCAAAATGCCACTGAAACCAGATTAGGCGAGCATGTAACAGAAATGGTTGCACGGCCATCAGTCTCATTGACCATATGGAACACCTTGTAATCAGTAAGATCGACAACATTCAACCAGCAAAAATCCTTTTGCGATAAGTCTTGCTGGATTTGTTCAAGGTCAGTTACAAGCTGGCGGGCGCGGCGGTTTGGCTGGTCAGTCATGGGCAGATTCATCGTATGTGGTGTTTGTAGTCACCATACAAGGCTCACTCACCACTTACCACAAAAATCTATGTATGTTTATGATTTAATTGATTTTTGCAAAGCTAGCTTTGCAGAATTTGATAAGTTTACTTGCCAGTTATGCATTTCAGTAACTCAAGGCATTAAAAAGCCCGCTTGATGCGGGCTGTTGTGTCAATGATTGTGTGCCGCTGCAGCTTCCAGTGCGCTGACCTTCCTCATGAATGAATCGGCCTCTGACATATCCACGATCACCTCTCCGCAGGCCAGGCAATGACTCCCTTTTACATCCTCTACAATGTCATCCGGGTTGCCCGTATTCAGCTGGACGTCGCGCGTGTCGTAAACAAAAGCCTCTGCACCGCATGTCGGACATTTCATCGCTTACTCCTTTGTTGAGCCTGTTCACTAAGTATAGCTGACAGGCTCAAAGCCTTGCTGCAGAAGGGTTACGGGCTATGCGGCATCGCTTGCGGTGCGGAGCGCTTTCTCTTTGCGCCGGCGCACAATCTTCTGTCCAATTGGCTCAATATAACGGTAGCTGAGCCAGCCGAGCAGCAGCGCCAGCAGGACGTTGCACACGAAGAACGCCATACCCTGATCCGTAAAGGATTTCGATAACCGGTCTTTGGTCACAATGTGGATCAGGTAGACGGAGAAAGAGATATCCCCCAGGAACACCAGCCAGCGCGGCGTGATGCGGCCTAACCAGCTGTCGTTGAATGCTACAGCGGCCAGCAGCAGCGCCAGCACGGTACCGGACGCCATCAGACCATGCCCGATATGCTGGTGGCTGATAATGTGCTGCACAAACAGGGCAACCGCTGCCAGCAGGAACGGCACACGGGTTGCCACCGGCAGACGCGCCATGTACGGGTAAACCAGGCCAATCAGCACGCCCGCGGCAAACTGCCAGATAATCGGATTGGTCATCAGGTTAAGGTAGGCGTAACCCATGTCATATCCGCGCACCAGCAGCGTCGGCTGGTGGCCTGCTGCCATAGGTACTGCCACCAGCACCGCGCCCAGCATTGTGGCCAGCGCCACCCAGCGTGCGCGCACCAGCAGGCATACGGCCATCATCAGGTAAAACAGAAACTCATAGTTGAGCGTCCAGCGCACGCCCATAAACCCGCTGTCGTCCACGTAAAACGGCGCGTGCTGCGGCAGGTAGACAGAGAGCGTCGCCGCGCTAATCAGCGCCTGCGTCTTATCAGCATAGTGAAACGTCGCCATTGCCCCGCTTAACAGGAAGTTAATCAGCAGCAGAATGAAGTAGGCGGGCAGCAGGCGCAGCGCGCGGCGCTTCAGGAAGTCACCCGCTGCAGCAAAGCCAGTACCCATGCGCGATACAGAGAGCGTGATAACAAAGCCGCTGAGGATGAAAAACAGATCCACACCAATAGCGCCGGTTGAAAGCAGTTTGGTTAATGCCGGGTAGTGCGCCTTTATCTGGTAGCGGAAATGAAAGGTAACGACGGCAAGGCAGGCAAGCCCGCGCAGCGCCTGAATAGATTTGAGCTGTTGTGTCATAATTTCGTAAGAAAATCGTCTGTGTAGCGTAAAGAAGGGCGCATTTTAGGAATGGTGGCGGCTGAGGGCAACCGCCATGCAGGCGTAGAGAGCGCCTGCTTTAAGTGGATCTGTTATTCCTGCGGGCTGGTGGCCCCGGTGGTGAACGGGATTGCCTGCTTCTCCACCAGCTGCGCCAGAGAGAGACGCAGGAACGCGGCCATCGACAGCCCTGTTTGTGCCAGTACGGCCTCTGCCTCAGCCTTAATCTGCGGATCGATCCGCGCGGTTACTTCGACCTTACTGCTCATGGCGCCTGCTCCTTTTCCATGTGTTATGCGCTGGCAACGTTATCACGCAAAAATGTGTCGCCGCATTTACTGCAGTACCACTGCTTCTCGTAAACCTCTTTCAACCTGCGTCTGTAATGCCGGTTGAAGAATCGCGCTATCCAGTACGATACGAACCCGAAATAAAGAGCTATCAGCGCCGACGGCATGAGTTCAACATCCAGGCCATTGAAAAAAGCCAGGAAGGTTGCGGCATAAGTCAGACAAAATACCTGGGCTTCTCTCTTGCTGCGTACTGGTGCATTACGTGCTGCTGCGCCTGACTGACGCGTTGATCGTCCTACGCTTCCACTACTACCCGATCCGCCTCTCGACACCCATCCTGTATGGCTAACGCTTCGGGTGTTAGAAGTTCCCTGCTCAAAAACCGCCCTGCTTTTTTTGACGCTCCCTGATCCGCAGTTCGGGCAATTAATCCTGATTTCCATTTTGTACCGTTCTGTATTGCTGTTGTTGAAAAAACTGTCACCAGCCGGATAGCTGGTGGTCAGTCAGTAAAAAGGTGTTAACGCCACTTAGGCAGGCCAAGCTGATCAAACTCCACGTACAGCGGCATGCCTGTTGTATGCCGATGCCCTACCAGCGACTCCCGGCGCACCGGAATTTCGTCATACTCTACGGCGGTTTTATAAAAGTGTGCCGCTTCTTTCGGATCTTTAAAGCACCAGCGGTACACGTAAGCGTCAGTGGGCGTGATCCCCATGCAGACGCTGAGCGTATACAACAGCTGCAGCAGCCCGCACCAGCTGCCGTCGGGTAGCTGGCGGGCGTGGATGATGTTGCATTTGGTGATAAGAAAGTCGCGCACTTCATTTTCTGGCCAGCCCTCAAACGAGCACCAGCCGTACTGCCTTAGTCGTTCGTCCATCAGCGCACGAACGCCGGATTGTTGCTGGTGGCCAGCGCGGGCTTTTGGGACGGCTCACGCATGACATACACGGGAAACTCAATGCTCGCTGCCTTATCGTGAAAGAGCGGCACTGTCTGCGCCCCTGCGCCACCAGCAGCGGCGATCTCCACGTTTCCTACTGGTTGCCCGTAAATATCGTTAAAACGCTCTGCGAGCGCCTGAGCGACGCTGTAATACGCCGGGTCAAAATCGGTACTGCCGTCAGGTTGCGGCTCCATCTTAAAGCCGTGCGCCAGAAACAGCGCCCTGATTTCCTGTTTAATCACTGGTGTTCTAATCCTGCTATTTCTTTTTTGAAGTTGTTAGGGGGTTAGTCCCTTAACCATGCACGTAACTCAAGCTGAGGTTTCGTTGGCGTGGACTCAATAAGTTCTTCATCCCCCTGAAGATGCATATGTCCATGCGGATCGCTTTTTGCAGCGTGAATTTCGCTTTCAAGCCAAATTCCCGCCTCTGATTCATTCTCCGTATAATCAGGATAAAGCGCTCCTATCCTGTCAGTACGCGGTGGTTGCTTTCTCCAGGTGTTATCCCGCTTTCGGTAAATGCGAAAATATTTATTCTTCGTGGTGATATTCTCTTCAGGCTGGTGAGCGACTTCTGCTTTTTCGCATACCGCATTAAGATGATGCTGAATCCACTCTGACAGTTTCATACCTTCCTGCCGCGCCTGAGTGACATAGCGGGCTTTAATATCAGGCGTAACGCGCATCTGAATCTGAGACGTCGCCGGGACGTCTCCCTTAACTGAGTTTAAAGCCCGTGGGTCGCGTGCTTTATCGGTCATGTCTAACCTCGATCTGTGGCTCCTTCAGCCGGAGCGTATTGTTTGTAAACGTCCGGGAAAAACTCTACACAAAATCCCAGGGCGCAATCCATTTCCTGCAAGGCCGTCAGTGCATCAAGCGGGCGTCCGTCATCTTCAAACAGTGCAAACTCATACGGCAGGGTAAACCGTGCTGCCGTGATGTTAACCATAAACGGTATATCGTACTGCTCGGCCTCTTCGCCCATGATCATCGTCCACTCAAACGCGAATTGATACTCGCCCTCACTGTCTGTCATGGTGGCGGTGCCGCTTACTTCAGTGTCAGTGTGGCCTGTTACCACGATATCCTGTGGCTCCCACCAGTCCAGTTCATACATATTGCTGAGTACCAGCTTATTCGCAGGTGCAGTACCCGGACGCCAGCCGGACTTTAGGATGAAGTCATAGTGATCGCGGTATGTGAGGTTGACCTCTTCAAAGGTGCAGTCATCGCCTATGTAACCAAAGCAGATGTTGTTACGCAGCCAGACGACGGTTGCCAGGTCTGTACAGCTGGAGGCCACCAGCTCGTAATTGGTTTTGATATCCGCATACGCTTCAGCAGCGATAAAGCCAGGCTGGTGGCTCTGAGCAATCGCGCCGGTCAAAGTGTGGGACATATGCTGGATAGCAGCGGTAGAAGTCAGTGAGGCGTGAGCCATGAAGAGATTCCTTAAATGCCTGGTGCGCCAGGGCGACGGCGCAACATTGCGCCATGAGGTGTAATGTACAGACATAGTATTTGCTTGTCAATACAAACAAATCAGTATTTTAAATTCATTGTATTTTCTGTCGATTGATTCTATGTAATAAATTACAATTTTGTTTAATCTCTGAACTATCTTCGCTTAAAGGAACTTATGCGTACTCGACAGCACATAATAGATACAAAGGCAATCAAGAAGGTATTGAATGCAATGCCTGACCACTGGGTTGTTCGTGAGTTAACTGAACGTGATTATGGGACTGATTTAGTTATAGAAATTTTTGCAAAAGGAGGAAATGACAAAGCAGGAAATGAAGCCTATATCGCAACAGGCGGAGTAATCAACGTTCAGGTAAAAGGCACAGACAGTCAGCTGAAGATAAACAATGATGATACTGTATCATTTCAATTAGATAAAAAAGCGCTCGTTTATATGGATAACTTTCATACGCCTTTTCTGTTGTTTAATGTAGGTGTAACAAAGGCATCAGAGCCGTTTTATTTTGTTTGGGTTCAGCGTTACATCAGGGATGTGCTGGATGTTGAAAAGCCTTACTGGAGAGACGAAAATCAAAAATCCCATTCAATAAAATTACCGATCAAAAACGAAATCAAAAAAAGCATTGAGAAAATTGAGCGCATTGCACTGTGGCCCAGATACTTACAAGAAATAGTAGATTTTAATGAATCATATACCCATCTAAAAAGACAACTAATGAACATATCGAAAGGTATATGCAGCACAGATGAGGATCACTTAAAACACCTAGTTGCTGTATCAAGAAGAATATTAAAGCTTAATATTTTATTTTTATACCTTCCTTGTGCTATTGACAAGAGAAAAGCTAATTCTCTGTTTATGCATGTTGCCGCATTAACCCCAAAAGACAAAAAAGAGGCTTTTTACCCCTTTGAAAATATGTTTGATTTTGACAGCGTGCTAACTACACTTGATGGCATTGAGTCGTTTGAAGAGTTCACAGCTAAAAGCTATGGTGAGACCGTCTATTGAGTACTTAAGGCAATAAAACAAATTAAAATAGTAAAGAATAGTAGGTTTAAGCTCGCAATAAAAAACCCCGACCCAATTTTTTAGGGCGGGGTTATAAATTCTTTTCGTGCAGTCATCCGATTAACTTTAAATCACCCTTACGATGGCGCTTGTGTTCATCGTAATAATTTTCATGGGTGCCCAGACTAAGTAAATACAGTTCCAGCTTTTGATTTTGCCAGCTGTAGCCGAGCAAATACTGCTGTTTGCCGAGATAGAATTTGTGCACTCTCAAGTAATTGAGATCGCCCTTCTTTCTTTCACCTAGATCTGGATTTTCAATGATGCGATCAATCTCGTCATCAACACTATCCTGCTCCTGCTGTGTTAGCCGGTTCAGCGACTTCTCAAAACGAGAAGTCTGATAAATATCAATGTTCGGCTCGTTTTTTTCTTCGCTCATATTTAGTCACTTTTCCATTATCAACTTCTGATTTCGCCAATAAAATTTCGTTGATGAAGGAAAACGGCAAATCGGGGTTATCTTCGGCTATACGGCCAATTTTAGCCCAGTGTTCGATTTGCTTAGGAACGCTACGGCTCATAGCATCAGCATGTGTTTTCACATCTTCAACAAAATCATCATCTAATCTTACGCTTGTGGCCATATTCCACTACCTCTGCTTTATCCTCTCCGGCCTTATGATCATCCATGCATAGGCTTTTCGAGAAGTTCCTCTAAATGCTGTAAAGCACTGATTCAGTAAGATAAATTCTGAATTCTCGGGGCTATACTTAACAGCACGATTCATACTAATTATGCGACAATTTGTTGCTCATTGCAACCTAAAGGCGCAACTGACTATGGCTTTCCATTCAGCAGTAGCCGCCTGGCCTCGCTGATAGTGTCCTCCGCCCAATCCCGGCCAAACCCCGGCATCGTCTCAAACCTGCTGGCTGTATCAACCGGAATCGCGTCGATGTATTCCAGCCCTGCCCGTGATACCTCCACCAGCTCTGCGGCGGCATGGCGCAGCGCCAGCAGCTCTGCGGCCATTTTCTGCGTCATTGCGTGGTTAGGCATCAGCGCCAGGTTGTTTTTAGGCTCTGCCGCGAACAACTTCAGTTCGTCGTCGGTGATGCGATCGGTAATCATGGTGGTGTCCTCAGTCGTGCGTGGCGATTATGGCGATCGCCGGTTCAAAATCAGCAGGCTTTATTGTCCCTTCTGCAAATGCCAGGCGCATGGCGATGTTCTGACGGCCGCGGGAAAGCAGAAAGGCGGCAGCGCCGGCGCAGTGTGCCTCTCTGCCAGACGCGGTGTAACCCTGTTCGCCGTCCTGGTCCTCTTCCTCGCCTGTCAGATGCGTGGTTTTGTGACAGTAGAACGAACTGAAGTCATCGCGCAGAAGGTTAGCTTTGATCCCCTCCAGCCGTCCGGTGTTCAGCTCTATGCCACCCACTTTTAAAAACGGGCAATTTGCGCAGGGCGCTTTCAGGCGAAAGAATTTACGCAGGTTCATTGCTCGTTACTCACTAACGCTGGTGGAGCGGTATAGACCGGCACGGGCGCTTCATTGGTTACACGGAGTCTCGGCCTGTGCTTCCTGAATAATGTGTTACCTGCTCCGGTAACAATCGTGTAGCCAGCAGGCTTTGCAGTCAGTGCGGCCAGCGCGACCTCCTCCCCCAAAGCTTTCAGCATTGAAAACATATGAGGGGGAAACTCGAAACGCTCCTCACGGTCGGACAGAAAGCGGATCAAAGGCTCCACCAGCTCCGCCGGCACAACCGGCATCGGGTAATGTTTTACTGCCTGGCTCATTGAATATTCCCTTTCGCTTCTGTAACACCTTGTGGAGTCAGCTCCACTTCGTAGTAGCGTGTCATGTCTATGGGTTTAGTCTTGAAGCGGATAAGCCCGCTGCGCATCAGTGGTGAGAGACTGCGACAATTAACATCGTCACGGTTCCTGGTCGCAACGTCATAGCGAACTTCAATGCCATAGCCCTTATCGCCTCGCATCATGTAACGGGTTCCGTTACGCATCCTGCGTAAAGTAAATAACTGCGCTCTGCTTACCGGCATCTATGAACCCTCCACGCGCTTAAATTCGATAACCCAGCACCACGGGTTAGCCTGCCAGCTTGCCGGTTTATAAATGGATTCCCATAGCCGCTGAAATGCGACTTTTGCGGTTGCGTAATCCCCTTCGGGCGTCAGAAACGTATCAGTAAATTCAGGCGCTGGTGGCACACCCTCTGCTGCTGCATCAGCCTCACTGATAGCCTGCAACCGCTCCACCCGGACACCGGTAATCTCCAGCGTTATACGGGAGGCCTCCCGGTAGCAGCCGTTCGACAGGCATTTACCCGGCGTGACAGGTTTAAGTCGTGATGGAATATCAACAGTTCGGGGGGCGTTGTCCGCAAGATAGCGTATGTGCGCTTTGCCATTATTCGTGCTTAAACAGAGCGTTTTCTCACGTACCCATAACCGATCGCCAGGCTGACCGAACGGGCAGGAATGTGCGGTCGTAGGGCCGTGCTCATGCTTCAATGATGACAACCATCCCTGAATCTCTTTATTAGGGAATACGTGAGGACGGATATCGTCTGCTGGCTGTGGCGACATTATGCGGCGCGTCTGCGTCTTACTGCCGTTCAGTACAGCGCGAACCATTTCAGCATTTAGGAGAATCGGACGTTCACGCATAACTGTTTATCTTATCCATGAGGTGCAGCCGATATCGTTGCAGCCTTCAAATTCATGGGGGTTTAACTGCCAGTGAATGCGGCCACAGTCCGTACAGTTGAAGCGCACCTTACCTGTCCCGGCTTTACGTCTGCGCGCGCGCTGAATGTGAGCCGGAACGCGCAGGCCAGCGGCCTGCACCATACGGCGATGATCGAGCATGGCTATAGGAAATGTGCGGCGCTTTGCCGCATCAGCGACGTGAAAAGGCAACCAGACCAGCTCGGTCGGATCGCCGGGCTTATCGAAAAGCGCCGCCTGCATAAAATCAGTGGATGGCAGAGCGCCGTTGCGCAGCCAGTACAGATCGTTTCCGTCCCACTGCCCCTTTTTAAATGCGACATACTGATTACAGCCAGGCTCTATTATCGTTTCGCAGGGTACGTGCTGGTGGTCAACGTGAACGATAGCCAGCGCATCAACGCTGTCAGCGCATACGGGCTGGTCTATGTCCCGGCCTGTGTTCCAGCGAGTTTGCGCTTCTTCCAGCGAGTAAACATGGGCTTTATCAATGCTGGAGTTGTAGCCGTTGCCGTTGTGGCACCAGAAAGAGGCGTTACTGCCAACAGTTTCCCTGGTGCAGATCATGTAAAAGCGTCTATTCATCATCCACCAGCCTGTTCAGCGGCTTCGGGCCTGAAAGCATCGATAACCTTGTTAGCGGCTTTGGTGATCGCTTTGAACTGTGCGGCGCTGATGGTGGCACCCGGTTGCTGATTGCCAATTTCGGACAGTATCGCGCCGATAAGCGCCGGCTGTGATAAAACAGGGGGTTTAGTGGCACTGGTCATATCATTTAGTCCAATGGTTAATTTCGGACTAAATTATATAATATTCTAAGGAAAGTTTAAATTTTTCATTAACCGAGGGGGTACTTTGCACAAATCCCACCAGCGCCGCATGATGGCGGCTGGCTGGTGAGTTTCGCAGGATGGAGTCAGTGAGAAAGCTTGATTTTTGTCATTTCAGCATCAAAAGCACGCAACATTGCAGGCAAACGGAGCGAAATAAACAAACCGACAAGCGAAAAGACAGCGAAGAAAAGCATCATTGCCATGTATAAAATATCAGCCATATCCCTATAAATCCCAGTTGTTAATTGAGTGCGCTAATAAAATATGCACTTTCAGTTTTTTCTGATTGTATGCACATTCTAAAAGGTGATCAACATTTGATCGGCTGCTGCAATGAATAAATACGGGGTAACATAGTGGCTGATTATACTTAACCTAAATTATTGTAATTCCAGGGTTTAAAGCACCCTATTTTATTTTTACTACCGGTAACTCTTCCCATCGGGTGAGATAGCGTGGTGAGAGCATTTCCCGCTTCATCTGGTAGGCCGGATTCACGCCCTGACCTGCCAGAAAAAGCGTGCCACGCTGGTAGCTGTTCAGTTTGTCCATAACGGCCATCAGCTTATCGCTGCCAGGGCGCGGCGGCGCTTCATCAAACAGGTTAAGCTGCTGCTCAGAGCCGCAGAACTCCCCCAGCATCACGCCTGCCTTTGCATACTGGTAGCCATCGCGCCAGATAGCCCGCAGGCCGCGAACGGCGGCATCAATCAGATCGCGAGTGTCCTGTGTGGCCGTGGTAAACGAGTGGCTGGCGCCGCGCGAGTAATACGGGTAGTTCGGATCGTGTTTGCTTGTCTGGATGAATACCGTGATATTCCGACAGTACTGCTTTTCACGCCGCAGCTTTTCGCCGGCGCTGGTGGCAAAGAAACAAACAGCGTTGCTCACTTCGTCCAGGCTGGTGAGGCGCTTGCCAAAGGACCGGCTCACCACGATTTGCTGTTTCGTGGGCGGGTTCTCCTCAAGCTCAAAGCAGCGTTCGCCGCGCAGCTCTCTTACCGTGCGCTCCAGCATCACATTAAACGTTTTGCGGATCGTGGTTGTGTCAGCGCGGGCAAGGTCGAGCATCGTCTTGATGTTCATCATGCGCAGCCTGGCGGCTATCCGGCTCCCTACTCCCCACGTTTCGGACACGTCCAACAGCGACAGCAGCTTGTCACGCCGTGCCGGGTCGGTCAGCACTACCACACCGCCTGTTTTCGGCCAGGTCTTTGCTGCGTGCGTGGCAACCTTACAGAGCGTCTTGGTTTCCGCTATCCCCACGCCACACTTCATCGTGGTGTGCTGGATGACGGTTCGGCGGATCTCCTCTCCAAACGCCTGATAGTCCACCAGCTTTGACATGCCATCCAGAGAGCCAAATACCTCGTCAATTGAGTATGCTTCCAAGTTAGGAACGTGCTCACCTACAATGGAATGAAAGCGCTTACTGAATGCGTCGTACAGCGTGTAGTTGCTGCTGAATACCACCACGCCATAGCGCCGGATTGTGTCGCGGATTTTAAACAGCGGATCGCCCCGCTTCAGCCCTGCGTTTTTCGCCTCTTTGTTCAGTGCGGCTATGCACCCGTCATTGTTCGTCGCGACAACCACCGGTCGCCCGTACAGGTCCGGTCTGAATGCCAGCTCGGCGGACACGTAGAACGCGTTAACGTCACTGTGAAGAAACATTGTCAGTACTGTGGATCACGTAAGTGACCACGCCCCATATTTCCAGTGACTCCGGCTCAATCGGGATCGGCTTATAGCGCGGGTTCATCGCCAGCAACATCGGCTCCGGCTTCAGCTGCAGCTTTTTTACCGTAAATTCCCCATCCACTGAGGCAATCACAATCTGTCCGTCTGCTGCCGTGCGCGACTTGTCCACCACCAGCAAATCGCCGTCAAAAATACCGGCATCAATCATCGACTCGCCCTGGCAGCGGACAAAATAGGTCGCCGTTTTAGCCCGGACGCAGTACTCATTAAGATCCAGCGGTGTATCTTCGTAGCCTATTGCCGGCGACGGAAAACCTGCTGCCACCTTCTCCAGAAACTGTAAATACGCCTGTCGTGGCGCGGTGTGTGCCGGTTTGGCTATCAGTTCTAATCGCATCATATCCACCTCCTTTTGCCTGTATAAAAATACAGTATAAGATTACGCGCACGGAATTGACCAGTGGGCGATTTCAGGTAGAATTAATCAAAGTCTAAAACTTTAAGAATTTTCGCATAATGAATTTGGGTTTAAAGAAGATTGAGCTTGATAAGTGGCGCGGGTACTGGAGAGCAAAAGGGTTCCGTGATTCACGCGTGAAAGAGCAGCCATTACGCATAGATCGCGGTGATTATCACATCGCATTTGAGAAAAAGCAGTGGGTGTCATATGACGACAGAGGGAACAAACTAAAATCTAATGAAATGCTTTACCCTCTTCTGAAAACAATTTCCTGAACCTAAAAAAAAGGCCGCACATAGCGGCTTTTTTTATGGTGGTGGCCGGATCTAAATGCCCCTACTTTACCTGTAAGCCAGCGCTTTAAAGGTGCCTGCGTGACGTTTCAGCAATACTTCATATCCTTTTCCAGCAGCAACTGCTGCAGCGTTTCATATAGGCTCCCAGACACCATCACAACGCTTTCCCCTTCCCGGGTTATCTTCATTGGCTCATTGAGCGCAGCATCAATCGTAGCGTCCCATGCTGCGCGCGCAGCAATGCTATCGACAGTTTTCATAGGATTGTCCCGAATCAATGCGAGCCAACAAGACATAATGGAGTAAATGGCTCCGCTGGCAAATAGGCTATTTTCCAGTCTAAAAGCAGCTACAAAAAAACCGCCCGTAGGCGGTTTTGATGAATCCGGAAAACTGTTCTCAGGCAATTTACCAGAAAGGCGAACACCGTTCTCAGGCGATTTTCGCCACTGCAGATTTGCTTAAACAGCAAACACAAGCAGAAGATTTCAGTAGTCAGTATACGGTTAGAAAAAGCCAGTACAAGTTTAAAAAAAAGTATGAAGGCGTTGGCAGCAACTCTAAACCTTATGGGCTGCGGAATCATGGTTTTTGCTCACTTATAGGACTGGTTTTTTGCCAAAAATCAACTCTAGAAATAATTACACAGCATAGTAATCTGCAAGCTCTCCAGTAAGGAGATGCATCAAGGGGGATTCTCAGCCCTTTCGGAACCTTGATGTTTTATTCACCCGACCAAGCACAAGCAGAAGATTTCACTCTCTTGCGCGGCGCGCCGAACGCCACTGGTCAAACCGTAAGGCTCCATGCATGGGACGCAACGCACTTGTTGTGTCACTGCTGATGGCATTACTGAACGCCTATAGCGGCGGTGAGGGTATGAACATCAATACCACCATCAATGCTCCGGTGACAGTGATCCACAGTAAGTGATAGTAAGCCGCCTTCAGGCGGCTTTTTTGTTTGTGAAATACGCGCATTGGTGCAGTTTATTTCGCAAGGTCGCTCAACCATCAACCGGAACACAAACAATTTTCTAGCTAATGCAAGCTTAAAAGACGATCCGCTCACCATCTATGTAAGATTTGCCCTCAAGTTGCTGGTTTCATGGCAGCGTTAGTCTATTCATGGTAGCCCACTCAGTTAGCAGGCAAATGTTCGTCTATTCATGGTAAACAGGCTCAATCTGTACATATTGCGAACATATTTGGTGGCTGCGCGCCCCTCTACCATGAAACCAGCAACATTCACCATGAATAGACTAACGATGTTTGCAAACATGACAGCCACCAGCGGCAGGGCCGATTGTGGAAAATGTAGAAATTGCCCTCACACCTAAACGGCCAATCGCTGCCGTGTTGCTGGTTTCATGGCAGGCGTCAGCCGTTGCCATGAATAGACGAACAGTGTTTATAAACATGATGGGATCGGGTGCCAGGCTGAGAAGTGTTTATAAACATGCTGGCGTGAGTGACAGCCGACCTACACCGGGGCGATGTACCGTGCATGATCAGCGTCCATCATGTTTGCAAACACGCTCGGCATGTTTATATACATTTTCCGTCAGATAGCTGGTGGCTACCATGCTTGCAAACATCGTTAGTCTATTCATGGTAGAAGTTAGTCTATTCATGGCAACTGTTAGTCTGTTCATGGCAAACCAGACAATCAGTATACAAAACACTCAATTTTAGGAACTGATGCCGATTTATCCATGAATAGACTAACGATATGTATGTGTTAGCCAGCTTTTACCATGAATAGACTAACGTTTTCGTGATTACTACCGGTAGCACTGGAGGGCTCACGGCTTGGAAGAGTTGAATTTGTTAGTCTGTGCATGGTAAAGCGGCTATTTTTGAACCAGCTATTAGTCTATTCATGGTGACGTTAGTCTAAACCGCCGGTTATTTGTACATTGTGAGTAAATAACACTCATTACCATGAATAGACTAACGTTGCTGTGAGCTACACCGCAGTTGCCATGAACAGACTAACGCTCAATTCAATTGAGGTCTTAAGCCAGGTTTGCGCGAGTGAATCAGGAAAAATACCGTCCCGTTTTTTTTCACTTCGCTGTATGTCAAATACCCAATCTTCTCCAGCTCTTTCATAGCGTTTCGTACTGCAAGGTTCTGCGCACTAAGGCTAGATCTTAGATTGAGACGTTCACGTAGCCTCGGTAACGACAGCTGTAATGCACTGTTTGGCATGCTTTCGATGTAGACATATAACGCTTGTGCTGACTCTTTTCGTGGTAATGCCTGAATAGCTTTAAGCTGCAGCAAAACCTTGTGATCGTAGCTATAAAGCTCCCATAGGCGTGAGTCACCTTCCAAACTGATGGTGTCACTCTTAATGTCATAGGTAGCGTATTGAAGCAGGTGCGTGATCGTAACCTTGCTTCCGTCTTTATTTTTGAAAGAGACTACTAAAGAGGACAGGCGCACCAGAGAATCAAAGAATCTGTCTCTCGAACGCTGATTTATATCGTCAACGGCTATGCCGGTTAGCTTGGCAAATTCAGTGAAAGGCAGGGTAATTCGGTTGCTACTTTTGCCATGCTTTGAAAACGCACGAATAACGCCGATCCATGTTTTAAAATCCGTGCTCATATCGAGACGGCTTCCACGAATAGAAATATCCGTATAACCCTCTGATTTGGCAAGTTCTAAGGTGCCCAATTCTTGAGTAGCATCTACAGATACATACCCACGCGAAGGCAACCTTTTGGAACCAGGAACGAAAATCCCTAAGCGCATGAGAGCAATAGGCTGAACTGTTTTGTTATCAGTTGGCGTAAGAGTATAACTTTCCCCATTATCGCCACCTTCAACACATAGAGCATCAGATATAGTTATGATTTCATTATCTTTTTGCATGATATCATTCTGCCACTGTGGAATGTGAGTAATCTGGTTCGCTACCATGAATAGACTAACAACCTACCATGAATAGACTAACATTTGCCATGAATAGACTAACGTTTACCATGAATAGACTAACGTTTACCATGAATAGACTAACGCAAAACACTGTTTTTATCTTTTAAATCATTGTTTTATAGCTGCGGTGATCTTCTTTGATCTATCTTTGATCTACTAATGATCTATTTTTAGGATCTATTCAGTGGATAAGTGGATAACTCATGAGGCTAAGCAGTTATTCACACTCCAGCACCATATGCCGCTCTCACATCTCACTGCTAATCGCGTGTATCACCGCCTCAGCGGCATTCTGCAGCGCTTTCTTTACCGTATTCCCCGTGGCACACATGAACCGTAGATCGCAGCTGTAAGCGACGTACAAGCACACTGGTAGCCTGCTCGCAGAAATCTTAAATCTCCCACTGGATAATTCCATGACGCTTTACAACATCATTTAATTGATCAAAAATCTAAGGAAAATTTTAGAATAGGTCACACATGGAAGCGTCACAGTATCAGGCAGCACGGGAAAAACAGGCCAGAATGTTGCAGCGCCAGCGCGAAAAACAAGCAGCCAAGCAGGCCGATCCGGAGTACCGCCAGCAGCAGTATGATAAGCAGCAGGCCAGCGCTAGCAGAATGATCGCCAGACAGATTGAGCGGCGTAATTCGCCGGAATGGAAAGCAGAGCAAAGAGTGAAAGCGCTGAAACGCGCTGTAAGCGCCTCTGAGCGCCTAAAGGAGAAAAAGCCTGCACGGATAACAGCGAAGCCACGAACGCGCGCCAGCGCATCAGGAAAAGGACTTAAAGGGCGAACGCCTACGGCAGCGGAGCGCGTGGTTATGGATGCATTAGGCAAGCTGCCCTGCATTGCCTGCCTACAGCACGGGAAGGAATCACCGCGAATCAGCCTCCATCACATTGACGGTCGCACAAAACCCGGCGCGCACTTGCTGCAGATCCCCCTTTGCGTTTACCACCACCAGCACGCCGCACCTGAAAACGTCCGCGCAGAGTTTCCCTGGCTGGTGCCGGTACACGCGGACGGCATAACAGGCGGCAAGGCAGAGTTCACCCGGCATAACGGATCGGAAATGCAGTTAATGGCAAAGGCTTACAGTCTGGCAAGCATCGGGCATCTTCTAAACTCCAATACTGTCGGGGCTTAGACGACAATTAAGTACGTGCAGCTATACGCCATTGACGTATAGCTGTAATCATGTAAACTAGCCTTATTGATAAGCCAGTGGCGTACAGCTATGATATTTATTGAGACTCCGATTTTTACGGAAGATGTTAAGGAGTTACTGACTGACGATGAATACAAAGACTTTCAGCAACACCTTGCTGATAATCCAACGTCAGGTGATGTGATTCAGCAATCAGGCGGGTTAAGAAAAATAAGATGGGCTGTTCCGTCAAAAGGCAAAGGTAAACGAGGGGGTGTCAGAGTGATTTACTATCACGTCTCCGCTGCCGATCAGATCAGACTGATTCTGATGTATGCCAAAGGCATTAAAGACGACCTGACGCCAGACGAGAAGAAAATTCTCCGCAAAATGAATGAGAGTTGGTAATGGATCAGAAACTGTTTAGTCGCCTTACTGCCAGCATGGGGCAAATGAACGAAATTATCGAAGGCTCTGCGGAGCCTTCCCGCGTGACTGAGGTTAATCAGTCAAGCATCAAACAACTACGCGACAAAACCGGGCTTTCGCAGTCCGGCTTTGCAACACTTATATCTGTAAGCGTGGACACGTTAAAAAACTGGGAACAAGGACGCCGTAAACCAACCGGCCCTGCTCAGGCGCTGCTTCGAGCGATAGAACACGATCCGGTTAACGTGATTAAAGCCTTATCTGTTCGATAACGCACTCCAATATCAAAAGGTCGCTACTAAGCGGCCTTTTTTATTTTCTAAAAAAACTGCTTGACCTGTAACACCGCAAATTACAAACCGCTTAAAGTCGCCCCAAGCTGTTAGCGGTTCCCTGATGGAATTTTTGACAACTTACCTAATCTGCAACGCGCGGTTGGGAACGTTAAAAGCCAGAGAGGCCGCTATATGCGGCCTTTCGCCTTTTCAGGGGTACAGACGTGAAACAGAAAATCGCAGTAATCAGTCTCTCAACCAGTCAGCCAATGGCTATCACCGCCATTTACGAAGATCACACGCTGGTTATGTCAAAGCCGCAGCCGCTGCCAAACGGCATGCGGGCACAGGTAGCCAAACTCACGCCTTACATTGAGACGTTGCGCGCGCAGGGCTTTAAGGTGCTGGTGGATGAAGCCACGGGCAAAGTGTCCGGCGTAGTGGGCGGCAATCATGTTTCTCTCAAAGCAAAAGGCAGCGATGGCCGCGCGGCGGTGCTGATCGGTATTGAGCGTTACAACGAGCTCATGCTGCAGGAAAATCTCGCGCTGCCGAAAGAAAACAAAGGCGCATTCGAGATCCCCGATTCCATTGTGGAGGTGGAGTACAACGCCAGCGGCGAGGAGGTGTACCGCATCAACTGGCGTGATATACGCCCGGAGCATGTGCTCACCATCCTGTGCTGCTTTGCCGTGGGCTACAACAACGTGGCGTCAGCGGACTACGTTAACGCCATGAGCGCCGCTGCAGCTGAAGAAAAGCCGTCCGTCATGGACGCGTTTAAGCGCCTTATCGGCTACGAGAAAATCAAAGCCGCTGAGGCCGTGCCGGAGACATTGGCCGGGATGCGCATCAGCGACGAGGAGCGGATTCTGTGAGTTATAACCGCCTCGACGATCGCTCTATTGAGGATGTAGTGCTGCGCAGCCTCTTTCACCAGGAAGTTATAAAGCGTTCCGCATCTTTTCACGAAGAGAATCAGGACTACACCATCCGTCTCGACGAGATATTCCGCGCTGACCTGGCGGCATACCGCGCCTATGAGGGCAACGCGGATTTGCGCTGGATTTTCCGGCTGCTGTGCGGGATTGAGTCAGAAATGGAGCCGCTGCCCGCCGGCCAGACGCTTTCCCTGCCGGATATGGCGTGGCTGCGTAATCGCATGCGCGAATACGCGGGCGGCAAGCCGGAGTTAATCAGTGGCTGATACTCCGTTTGCCCGCACCGAATCCGGGCGCTACGACACCGCCGGGCTCTCCTCTAAAGAGTTCTCCCGCGTGTTCGACCAGATAGACAAAGACCGCCGGCGATCGCGCCGCATTGCGCATCGCACGCTTAACCCTCTCACCCTGAAGAACAAGGCGCTCGACGACATTATTGCCCTGGGCAAAAAGAAGTCCGGCACCTTCTACACCAGAGAGGATCTTAAAGGGTTTGAGAAAAATCGCGCCGGCGCACGCCAGCAGTTCAACGCGGCTGTTGCGGGGATCACGTATGCGCAGCTGGTGGCGGGCAGTCAGCAGATCGACATTAAGCGCGCCAATAACCGCGTGGACGACGGTTCCGGTATTAAGCGCGCCACGCCCACCACGCTCAAACACAACGTGCTCACGGTAAGCGTAGAGGCGTCCGCCGTATCGGTTGATAAACATCACCGCGTGAAGTTCCGCTTTGAGGAGTGGGATCAGCTGATCGAGGAGGTCACGGATGGCAAAGACAGCGCCAAAATTGCCAAGCGACTCTGCGCTGGCCGCGTCTCTTTTGATTGCGATTGTGGCCGTCACCAGTACTGGTACCGCTACATTGCCACGGCGGGGAATTTCGCCCTTGCCCCGCCAAAAGAGTACGCCTACCCGAAAGAGAAAAACCCGAACCTGAAAGGCGTGGCCTGTAAGCACGTCATTCACGCCTTTACCCGCCTGCAGTCCGCCTCATGGCAGGTGCGGATCGGCCAGGCGATGCTCAAAAGCGCCGGCAACAACGCTTACGGCGATGATCCGCGTAAAACCACTGAGCACTTCACCGACGCCGATAAGGCGAAGTTCAACCGCAACCGCAACTCGCAGACCAACGCCGCCGCCGTAAAGCGCGAGCATGAGAAATACCAGAAGCGCATGAGCGCGCTGGCGAAGCGGCTGAGCAACGACGATGGCCGGATCGACAAGCTGCGCGGCCAGCTGACCCGCGCCAAAAAGGTTACTGCCACGGAGCGCGCCCGCGCGGCGAAAAAGCAGGCGCAGCTGGCGGACGAAAAGGCAAAAAACGCGCTGCTGCGTCAGCAGCTGGCCGACCAGGCGAAGATCCAGCGCCAGACGTTCATTGATGCCCTGGTGCTGAGCGGCACGCCGCGCGCGCAGGCGGAAAAAATGTTTATCGACTACGCAAAGAACCAGACAAAAGCAGGTAATCAGTAATGGGACGCTACGACGAATTTCTTAATGACACGCCCCCTTCCACCAGCGAGGAAACCCGCAGTGAAACAGAGCAGCCCACGCCTGCAGCGCCTGCAGAAGATGTGCCGGACAGCAGCAGCGCTGCAACCGATCTGGAAGCGTCTGGCGAATCCGCCGCCGCCTCACCCGATGGCGCTGCCACTGGCGGTGCTGATGATCCTGACGGCAGCAGCAGTGAGGATTATGACCCGCTGAGCGCCCCGCTGCCGGATGCCCTGGCGGCACGCGAGCAAAGCACGGCGATTAAGCCCCGCTTTAAAGGTCACGCCCCCTTTAACAACATGGTCCGCCGCGACTGGGTTAAGGCAATAGAGAGCGACTACAGCGCGTTTCAGGCGCTGCTGTACCTGCCGGATATGCGCGATGTGGGCGAGGTGGACGACGAAACCGGCTTTGAACAACCCGCGTTTACCGAACTGAACAATAACCAGCGCACGCTGAGCTATCAGGATGCCGATCCGGCCATTGTCACGGTGCTGGACTGCCCGGACGAGCGCGAGAGTTTCCAGGTGCTCGATGCCGGCGACGAGCAGGACGGCTTAACCGACGACGTGCTGATCCTGCGCATTGCTGCAGAAGGCGTGCCGGTTGGCTCAATCCTTGAGTGGAATGAAGAGATGGCCAGCGGCACCCTGGCGCGCCGCTGGTGGTACGTCCACCGCATTTACGGCTTCGGCACGCAGAACGTCGGATCGCTCTACTACTGCATTCCCGCCCGCAACTTTGACACCACCAGCAACGGACGTATCGAATGAAACAATTACTCGCCCGCACCCGCGAATGGGAAACCACGCGCACCGGCCAGATGCAGAGTACGGGCTTTACCGCTGCTGATGCCGCCATTGCAAAGGCGTTGAATGACGTGTTCCGCGGCGCTGTCATTGTCGCACCGCGCCCGCATGAAGCGCGCTACGCCGCCTTCCTGGCACGCAAACCGGAGGATCGGGTATTCGTCGGCAAGTTTGATGACGTGCTGGAGTTTCTGCGCGCCGTCCGCCAGGCGGGCGCCGGACGCCACAGCGTAAAGCAGGAAGATATGCCGAACATCAACCGCGACGCGCTGCCGGTTATCAACCTTTCCCGCGGGTTCGATATCACCTACGACAACAACGATCATGAGATTGACCGCCGCAACTACGCCGATGTGGTCGCGTCTGAGCAGGATGATAAGCCGCTGGCGGAGATTGAAGCCGCGCAGGCCTCGCTGAACTACACCATCACGCTGATTGCCAGCGACAAAGATACGCTGTCGCTGATGTGCAATACGCTGGCCGCTAACTTCCGATCGCGCTTTTCCACCCGCTTTATTGCGCATGACAAGCTGGCTGGCTGGCCGGTTGAGCTCAACTGCAGCATTCAGGACGCAAAATCCATCATGTACAGCGATATGTCGCCGCCGTTCTCTCAGGAGCGCATCTACGCCTGCCAGACGTCGATGATCGTCATGGTGGACGTGCTGACGGCATACGAAGTCACGGCGCGCAGCGTGCGCCACGACACGCAGCTTGCGCCGGCAGGGGCATAACGGATGGCAGCAGAGCAGAAGAACAAGCCCATGCAGTACTTCCTGCAGTCGGTGATCATCAATGACAAAGAACTGCCGCGCAGCTGGATAACGTCGGCGCTCTACATTGAGAAAACCGCCCTCACTGCCCCGCTGCTGGTGCTGGAGGCACACGATCCCGAAGGCAAGCTGATGGACGAAATGGGCGCCCGCTACGGCGCAACGCTGGTGGCGGAGCTGGGCGACCCGACCGGGAAGCGCGGCGCGTACCGTGAGACGTTTTTCGTTACGTCCGCGCCGGCCAGCGGCGACGTGGTGCGCATTATCGCCGTGTCAGCCGACCTGAAGCGACTGAAAACGCCCTCAGCCCGCGTGCGCCTGTACGCCGATCGTCAGCCTGGCGACGTCATGAAAGAGTTTGCCGGCACACTGACGATCGAGGCTGACGCATTCAAAAAAGCGATGACCTATCACCTGAATATGAGCGAGAAGCCGTCCGGCGTTCTGCGCCAGATGGCAGAAGATCATGGCGCGCTGGTGTGGTGCGCCCGCGGCATGTTCTGCATGAAGGAGATAGGCAAACTCATTGGCACGAAACCGGCGGTTGTCTATGAAGCCAATAACCCGAAAGCGGAATACACGATAAGCAAACTGAGCCATATCAACCAGGACGCCGCCGCCACAAGCAGCGCTGATTATCAGTTTGTGGGTTACTCCATGACTGACGGCTACATTGCCGTGGGCGATAAATCCAAGCCGGTTAAATATATCTCTGATGCCGACGTGGCCACGCTCACCAACATGGGGCGCGTGCTTATTCCAAAGCTGGATATCGAGGTCAGCGGCAACGCGGACATTACCGCCGGCATGGTGATAGGCGTGCAGATCCACCGCTATGACCCGGAAAACCAGACGGATGAAACGCTGCCGAAAAACTTTATCGTGTCCGCAGCCATTCACCATGAGGATCGCATCGGCTACACCACGCGCATGATTTTAGGAGTACCCAACCAGTGAGTAAGCAACGCGCCGTAATCACGGCCACCAAAGACCCGTCAGGACACATGCGCGCGCAGATCCGCCTTACACCGCAGTGGGCGGACGTCGAAGCGGAGACGCTGCCCTGGGCTGAATACCAGCTGCCTATAGGCAACGCGTTTGTTCCCTGCAAAACGGGGGATGAAGTGTGGGTAGAGTTTCCGTACACCGACGCGCGCGGGCGCCCGGACACGCGCCGGCCGCTTATCACCGGTGCGGCACAATCAGCGCCAGGCGGCGTGCCGAGCGTGGCACCTGAAGCCTCCGGACAGGGCAGCGCCTACGAGCCACCAGCCGTTGACGGCGCACCGGCGCGCCCTGCCCTGAACGCAACGGAAGATTTTGTCTCGCATCGTAATAATCTGCTGGAGGTCCGGTCCGCTGGTGGCGGGTATGAAATTACCAACACGGCCAGCGGTTCACGCATAGGCATGAATGAAAGCGGGCAGATTTACATTCTGGGGCCGGGTGATCTGGTTATCGACGTGGGCGGCAATGTGACGGTCAAAGCAGGCGGGAAAACCGTGTTTAGTTCAGGCGATACCTACAGCGCTACAGCGCCTCAGTTTGAGTTCAGTCAGTAATTATTATGCGTAATCTAAGAAAATCCTTAGAATGTGGTTAATATCCGCATTGAGGCTTTTCTGCATGAAATCTCCCTTCTTCAAAAATGTCATGGTCTATGGCCTGAACCGGGACATTCCGTTAGACGCGGAAGAACTGGCGCAGCAACTGCAGACAATGGCGTTTACCCCCTGTGCCGCGCAGGACATGGCGAAATCCGGCTGGATCAACATTACCTCAGATGAATTGCTGCTGGCTGAAAACGGCCAGTACCTGCTGTGCTGTCAGACCGAAAGCAAAATCATGCCCGCCGCCACGCTTAACGAGTTTGTGGCTGACCGCGTTGCGAAAATTGAGCAGGAAGAAGCGCGCAAGGTGCGTCGCAGCGAACGCGTTTCCCTGAAGGATGAAGCCCTTCACACGCTGCTGCCGCGCGCCTTTACCCGCCGCACGCAGGCTTTTATCTGGATCGACAGCGTAAATAGCCGCATCTACGTTGACGCAGCCAGCGCCAAAGCGGCAGAGGATATGCTCGCCATGCTGCGCAAAACTATCGGCTCGCTGCCGGTTGTGCCGCTGATGGCTGAGGAGCCTGTCGAACTCACGCTGACTGAATGGCTGCGCTCCGGCGACCTGCCGGCGGGCTTTTTGCTGGGCGACGAGGCTGAACTCGCGGCGATTCTGGAAGAAGGCGGCAAAATCCGCTGTAAGAAGCAGGATCTAATCAGCGATGAAGTGCGCGCGCACATTGAGGCCGGGAAAGTAGTCACGCACCTGAGCCTTGACTGGCAGGAACGCATTTTCTGCCGTGTGGCGGACGATTTGAGCATTAAGGGCATTAAGTATGCCGACATGCTCACTGAGCAGAACGATGATATTGACCGTGAGGATCAGCGCGCACGCATGCTGGCTGATTTTATGCTGTTCACGTCCGAGTTTTCTGCTTTCTTCTCCGGGCTGGTGGATGCGCTGGGCGGTGAGGCAAAACGATGATCACTTACGGCTCTGTCTGTTCCGGCATTGAAGCGGCAAGCGTGGCCTGGGACGGGCTGGGATGGACAGCCGCATGGTTTGCTGAGATAGAAAAGTTTCCTGCAGCCGTGCTGTCTCACCGTTACCCGGACGTGCCGAACCTGGGCGACATGACAAAGATTGCGGCCGGCGTTCGCGCCGGTTCTATTCCGGCGCCGGCCGTCATGGTTGGCGGCACCCCCTGCCAGGCGTTTTCTATCGCCGGGCTCCGTAAAAGCCTTGACGACCCGCGCGGTCAGCTCACCCTTTCTTATGTAGATTTAGCGAACGCCATTGATGAAAAACGAATTGAAAACGGCGAGCAGCCTGCCGTCCACCTGTGGGAAAACGTGCCAGGAAGTCTCAGCACACCTGACAACGCCTTTGGATTCTTCCTTGCCGGAATGGCTGGCGAAAATGAAGCATTTGAACCAGGCCCAAGACCTGAGCACGGCAAAAGCGGACCGGGCTGGCGCTGGAACAAAAGCGAGCGTAAGCATGTTCCGAAGTGGCCAAAGTCTGGTTGCGTTTATGGGCGACAGCGCAAACTCGCCTGGCGACTCCTTGATGCCCAATACTTCGGAGTGGCCCAACGCCGCCGTCGTATCTTCGTTGTCGCAAGTGCTCGAAACGATGTTGATCCCGCAGAAATACTTCTTGAGTTCGACGGCATGCGCCGGGATTCTCCGCCGTGCCGAAAAACGGGGAAGGCAGTTGCCGCCCTTACTGCAAGTGGCGTTGGAATCGGTGGCCCTGACTTCGCACACGCCGCAGCCGGTCATTTAGTTTCTGAGTGCGATAACGGCCTCAAATCAGCAGACTGTGACGGCAGCTATTCTCCTCCTGTTGCATTTGGTGGCGGCAACTGTTCCGGCGCGCTGGATGTGGCAGCGTGCCTGACGGCTAAAGGGCAGCGTAATGATTTTGACGTAGAGACGTTTGCAGTACAGAGCGCCACGGGCGAAGTGAGCCACACCCTGACAGCTGAAGGACATGATGCCTCAGAAGATGGCACCGGGCGCGGCACGCCCGTTGTCGCCTTCTCCTCAAACGAACACGGCTCTTTTGCTGAAGGTGTATCAGCACTGCGCGCTAAGTCCGGGGCTGACCATGAGAGCATTGCGGTAAGTGTTGTTCATGGCACGCAAGACCCGGATGTGTTGAATAATCTGGCGCATACCATTGGACGAAATCAGGGACAGGAAAACGCGATACTGGCTTTTTCCTCTAAAGACCACGGGCAGGACGTGGCAGAAGGGTTATCACCGACGCTTCGCGCTGGCAGTCATGCTGCCAGCCACGCTAACGCCGGCGCACCACCAGCGGTTGCCTACGGCTTCCAGACTCGCATAGCGCGCAACGGACGCGGTGACATGGGCGAACTGTGCCACACACTTAACGCTGAATCAGGCGAAACGGGCAAAGGTGATGCAGCGCCATGTGTTGCCCGCTGTGAGGAGCACGCAGCGTTTGCTGAAAACACTCGTGGTGAAGTCCGCCTGTTCAACGGCGACGGACAGATAACGGGCGCACTGTCGGCCGGCGGCGGAAAGCCCGGACAGGGCTACCCTTCTGTTGTCACCCGCTGCGAAGTCCGGCGCCTGACGCCCAAAGAATGTGAGCGCCTGCAGGGCTTCCCGGATGGCTGGACACTGATACCGGAGAAGAAACGCAACGCGCTTGCTGCTGACGAAATGGCTTACCTGCGCCTGACGCACCCTGACATGCCTGAAGAAGAGGCGCACCGCCTGGCGGCTGATGGTCCGCGTTATAAAGCGATTGGTAACTCTATGGCGGTACCGGTTATGCGCTGGATTGGCGATCGTATTGCTAATCAGATCATGCTGGTGGCCAGCGTAGCAGAGACCCGGCCTGCGGACCTCCCTGCTCTGCCGGCGGCAAAGAAAAAGCGTGCGCCGGCGCGAAAGGTTGCAGAGGATAAATACCCGCGTTCGTTCCTGAAATGGGCTGGCGGCAAACACTCCGTGCTTGATGAAATACTGGCGGTAATGCCAGCCGGAAAGCGCCTGATTGAGCCGTTTGTTGGCAGTGGTACCGTATTCATCAACGCAGGCTTTAAGCGCAACCTGCTGGGGGATATCAACCCGGATTTGATTAACCTTTTCAATCAGCTGCAGGGCAACCCGGACGCCGTGATTGATACGGCTCACCAGCTGGAAAAGGGCTGTCTCACTAACGAAGCCTATGTGGCCATGCGCGATGAATTTAACGGACGCCAGGCGCACGCGGTGCGGCATGCAGCGCTGTTGCTGGCGCTGATGCGCACCTGCTTTAACGGGCTGTGCCGGTATAACCTGAAAGGCCTGTTTAACGTGGGCTGGAACAAAAAGGCAGGGGCAAACTACTTTCCGCTGGATGAACTGCAGCACTTCGCTGGCCTGCAGAAAGAAATGACATTTGTCTGCGCCGGGTTTGAGGATGTGATCGGCCATGCGGGCGAAGGTGATGTGGTTTTCTGCGATCCGCCTTATGAGCCGATGCCGGACGAAAGCGGCTTTACCGCATACAGCGGCAACGCCTTTACGTTTGAGCATCAGACGCGGCTGGTGGAGTGCTTGGTGGCAGCGCGCAAGCGCGGCGCTAAAGTAGTCATTACCAACAGCAGCGCGCCGTCAGTCGTGGATTTGTATACGCGCAACGGCTTCAGGATCATGCCGCTGGCCGCACGCCGATCTGTGTCCTGTAAGGGCGACACGCGCAAAACGGCAGACGACATAATAGCCTTACTCTGAACAAAAAACCCCGCTCTGTACGGGGTTCTTATTAGTTCTGTGGTTTGGGTGCCTGCTCTTTAGCTGCTCTTTCTTGCGCCTCACGCTCTTTTTGAGCATTAATCTCTCTAAACTTATCAACTACCGGGATTTCGCCACTAGCAGCATCAACAACAGATTGAGTCGCGGCACTATATAAATTGCTCCTTTCTTCCTTTGTTAGAAATAAAGAGTAAATGCCGCCAAAGAGAATGATGACAATGATTGTTGAGGACACTCCTTTGATAGCATCCATTACCCACATTCCAACGTGGTTATACCAAGACTTCTCTGTTTTAACTAATTGCTCTACGCGCTCGATGAAATCTGCCTTAGCTTCCTTCTTTATTCGGTCTTTTATTTCAACGACTAAGCCTTCTCCTAATGCACGAGCCCTGACACTATAATTACTGATAAGGCTAGGGCTGTTGAGCACAAGATCATGGAACCTTTGAAGTTCTGCGTCTATTTCCTCATCACTCTTTCCAGCCAAACCAAGACTCTCAGCAATTTCGTTTTTATCAGCTTTATAAATTGCATAAGCCATCAAATCAAGAGGTTGATCCTTGTCAGTGACAAGAGCCGTAAAAACATATTTTTTTTGAGTAGCCAAATATAATAAACTCCGATCCGATGGATTTATTTTTTAGATTTTAAGTAAGCTGCCTTGAAAATATCTTCAATGTTTTCATTCTTTTTTATTTTTATTTTTTCCAACAAATTTGCACCAGCATGCACAAGCCAATTTCTTTGTTTTTTGAGATTCTCCATCTGGGCTTCATGGGTTTTTAACGCATTTTCTTGGATTTTTTTGTAATGCGCATAAGATTCCAAGCTATCTTTGTGGATAGCTTCCGCCCTGCTTTTTAATTTCTCCTGCGTTTCAAAT
>NZ_VWXE01000012.1:0-25839 GCF_011752675.1 Pantoea sp. Acro-807
CGACAACATCAAGATGGTTGTTACCCTGATCCACCCAATCGCGATGGACCAGGGTCTGCGCTTCGCAATCCGCGAAGGCGGCCGTACCGTTGGCGCGGGCGTTGTTGCTTCTGTTATCGCTTAATTGCGATAGTATTTGACGCAATGCGCATGAAAAGGGCATCATTTGATGCCCTTTTTGCACGCTGTCACTTAGAACCTGGCTCATCAGTGATTTTCAATCATAATCATTGCTGAGACAGGCTCTGTTTTACAGCGCTGGAGACCGAGTTATGCCCAACAGCTCATTCGGTTTGGATGCCTCGCCTATACGCGGGGCAGAATAGTTTCTGAATTATTGTGGCAGGTTGGTTTATGAGTGCGAATACCGAAGCTCAAGGGAGCGGGCGCGGCCTGGAAGCGATAAAGTGGGTAGCTGTGATTGCGTTACTGCTGGTTGCCATTGTGGGTAACTATCTCTATCGCGATATTACGCTGCCCTTACGTGCGCTGGCTGTAGTAGTGCTGATCGCTGCTGCGGGTGGCATCGCTTTACTGACTATCAAAGGTAAAGCAACCGTGGCTTTTGCTCGTGAAGCAAGAACCGAAATGCGCAAGGTTATCTGGCCAACCCGTCAGGAAACCTTACATACCACGCTAATCGTTGCCGCGGTTACGGCCGTGATGTCACTGATTTTGTGGGGGCTGGATGGTATTCTGGTCCGTCTGGTATCGTTTATTACTGGCCTGAGGTTCTGAGATGTCTGAAGCTCCAAAAAAACGCTGGTACGTCGTTCAGGCGTTCTCCGGTTTTGAAGCCCGCGTAGCGAAGTCGCTGCAAGAGCATATCAAACTGCACAACATGGAAGAACTGTTTGGTGACGTCATGGTGCCGACTGAAGAAGTCGTTGAAATCCGTGGCGGTCAGCGTCGCAAAAGCGAGCGCAAATTCTTCCCTGGCTACGTCCTGGTACAGATGGTGATGAATGACGCCAGCTGGCACCTGGTGCGCAGTGTACCGCGTGTAATGGGCTTCATTGGCGGTACATCTGACCGTCCTGCACCAATCAGTGACAAAGAAGTTGATGCGATTATGAACCGCCTGCAGCAGGTAGGTGATAAGCCGCGTCCGAAAACGCTGTTTGAGCCAGGCGAGATGGTACGCGTCAACGACGGTCCGTTTGCTGACTTCAACGGCGTGGTCGAAGAAGTTGACTATGAGAAGAGCCGCCTGAAAGTGTCGGTTTCTATCTTTGGTCGTGCAACACCGGTTGAGCTTGATTTTGCTCAGGTGGAGAAAGGTTAACCCTTTTGTTCACTTTTTGACTCTTGCAGAAGGCGCGAAATTTACCTATAATTTCGCGCCTTTTGTTTTTACACGCTGGCAACGGCGGGTAAATCGTTACCACGGGGAGCCTGTTTTCAGGCGCTATACCCAATAGAGGAATTATCATGGCCAAGAAAGTACAAGCCTACGTTAAGCTGCAGGTTGCAGCTGGTATGGCTAACCCGAGCCCACCGGTTGGTCCGGCTCTGGGTCAGCAGGGTGTTAACATCATGGAATTCTGTAAAGCGTTTAACGCCAAAACAGAATCTCTGGAGAAAGGCCTGCCTACTCCAGTTGTTATCACTGTATATAGCGACCGTTCTTTCACCTTCGTTACCAAAACGCCTCCGGCTGCCGTACTGCTGAAAAAAGCAGCGGGCATCAAGTCTGGTTCTGGTAAGCCGAACAAAGACAAAGTCGGTAAAGTAACTCGTGCTCAGGTACGTGAAATCGCAGAAACCAAAGCTGCGGACATGACTGGTGCTGACGTAGAAGCGATGACTCGCTCTATCGAAGGTACTGCTCGTTCCATGGGCCTGGTAGTGGAGGATTAAGAAATGGCTAAGCTGACCAAGCGCATGCGCGTGATCCGTGACAAAGTTGATGCAACTAAACAGTACGACATCAACGAAGCTGTTGCTCTGCTGAAAGAACTGGCTACTGCCAAATTCACAGAAAGCGTAGACGTTGCTGTTAACCTCGGCATCGATGCACGTAAATCTGATCAGAACGTACGCGGTGCAACCGTTCTGCCACACGGTACTGGTCGTTCAGTACGTGTTGCTGTCTTTACCCAGGGCGCAAACGCTGAAGCTGCTAAAGCAGCTGGCGCTGAGCTGGTAGGTATGGAAGATCTGGCCGATCAGATCAAAAAAGGCGAAATGAACTTTGACGTCGTTATCGCATCTCCGGATGCAATGCGCGTTGTTGGCCAGCTGGGCCAGGTTCTGGGCCCACGTGGTCTGATGCCAAACCCGAAAGTTGGTACTGTAACGCCAAACGTTGCTGAAGCGGTTAAGAACGCTAAAGCGGGTCAGGTTCGTTATCGTAACGACAAAAACGGCATCATCCACACTACCATCGGTAAAGTGGACTTCGATACTGACAAACTGAAAGAAAACCTGGAATCTCTGCTGGTCGCGCTGAAAAAAGCAAAACCTGCTCAGGCTAAAGGCGTGTACATCAAGAAAGTCAGCATCTCTACCACCATGGGCGCCGGCGTTGCCGTTGACCAGGCTGGTCTGAACGCAGTAGCAAACTAATTGCTGCTTGAAACGGGCGAAAAATTCATCTAGAATCTTACGCCCGTTGTTCTGAATGAACACTGTTCTCAGAACCCAAATTCATAGCCGCTGCGGCTTAATGCGGTAACGCATTAAAATACAGTGGCTAAGGTTGGAGCCAGGCCTAATCCTGGCCTCCGTCCAAGACCGCAGGAGCGGAACTTTCTTCGGAAACTCTGCTTAATATCCTGCGTAGACGGTGACAGAACCAAAAAGATTTATTTCTTCACTGGATTCTGCTCACCGTGTAATAGCGCCTGCTGCTTTCGGGCAGTCAGGTGAAGTGAGTTCCGGGAAATTTTTCCCGGTCAAATCCAGGAGCAAAGCTAATGGCATTAAATCTTCAAGGCAAACAAGCGATTGTTGCTGAAGTTAGCGAAGTAGCCAAAGGCGCGCTTTCAGCGGTTGTTGCGGATTCCCGTGGCGTTACCGTTGATAAAATGACTGAACTGCGTAAAGCAGGTCGTGAAGCTGGCGTTTACATGCGTGTTGTTCGCAACACCCTGCTGCGCCGCGTCGTTGAAGGTACTCCTTTCGAGTGCCTGAAAGACACGTTTGTTGGTCCGACCCTGATTGCATACTCTATGGAACACCCGGGCGCTGCTGCTCGTCTGTTCAAAGAGTTCGCGAAAGCGAATGCAAAATTTGAGGTCAAAGCTGCAGCCTTTGAAGGTGAGCTGATCACGGCGGCCAATATTGACCGTCTGGCAACTCTGCCGACTTACGAAGAAGCACTGGCACGTCTGATGTCGACCATGAAAGAAGCCGCTGCTGGCAAACTGGTTCGCACTCTGGCTGCTGTACGCGATGCAAAAGAAGCGGCTTAAGGCCTCTTTCTTTTCCTTCGTACCTGCTTACGTATAAACTTTTTGTGAATTTTAGGAACAATCGACATGTCTATCACTAAAGATCAAATCCTGGAAGCCGTTGCAGCTATGTCCGTAATGGAAGTAGTTGAGCTGGTTTCTGCTATGGAAGAAAAATTCGGCGTTTCTGCTGCTGCTGCTGTAGCTGTAGCTGCTGGCCCGGCTGAAGCTGTTGAAGAGAAAACTGAGTTCGACGTTGTGCTGAAAGCAGTTGGCGCGAACAAAGTAGCAGTAATCAAAGCAGTACGTACTGCAACTGGTCTGGGCCTGAAAGAAGCCAAAGATCTGGTTGAAGCGACTGGCGTGATCAAAGAAGGCATCAGCAAAGATGACGCAGCTGCACTTGAAGCTGCTCTGAAAGAAGCTGGCGCTGAAGTTGAAGTTAAGTAAGACAACCTTAGGGTTGCAGTCTGAGTAATCGGGCTGATGGCTGGTGGCTTTTTGGTCACCAGCCTTTTTGCGCTACAGGGGAACGATGGCGTTTCGCACTGTTTATCCATTGTTTCTCTTCAATATCTTTTTCTATCGACGCCTTAATATACCGCTCTCCTGTGAAGGTTCCCTGCCGGCACAATAGCGATGAAATGATTTAAGAGTGATAGAAAGATGTATTGCATGGGGTGCCACGCATCGCATGAAAAACAAAAATAGTGTTGCATAACTGTCCCGTCAGGACGGACAGCGTGGGTCGACTTGTCAGCTAGCTGAGGAACCCTATGGTTTACTCCTATACCGAGAAAAAACGTATTCGTAAGGATTTTGGTAAACGTCCACAAGTTCTGGATGTTCCCTATCTCCTTTCTATCCAGCTTGACTCGTTTCAGAAGTTCATCGAGCAAGATCCAGAAGGCCAATACGGTCTGGAAGCAGCCTTCCGTTCCGTGTTCCCAATCGCGAGCTACAGCGGCAACTCTGAATTGCAGTATGTCAGCTATCGCCTGGGTGAGCCGGTCTTTGACGTAACTGAATGTCAGATCCGTGGCGTGACCTATTCGGCACCGCTGCGCGTGAAACTGCGTCTGGTGATCTACGAGCGCGAAGCGCCGGAAGGCACCGTTAAAGACATCAAAGAACAAGAAGTCTACATGGGTGAAATTCCACTCATGACTGACAACGGTACCTTTGTTATCAATGGTACTGAGCGTGTTATCGTTTCTCAGCTGCATCGTAGTCCTGGCGTGTTCTTTGACAGCGATAAGGGTAAAACGCACTCTTCCGGTAAAGTGCTTTATAACGCACGTATCATCCCTTACCGTGGTTCATGGCTCGACTTCGAGTTCGATCCAAAAGATAACCTGTTCGTCCGTATTGACCGTCGTCGTAAGCTGCCGGCCAGTATCATCCTGCGCGCCCTGGAATACACCACTGAGCAGATCCTCGATCTGTTCTTCGAAAAAGTGGTCTTTGAAATCCGCGACAACAAGCTGCAGATGGAACTGGTGCCTGAGCGCCTGCGTGGCGAAACGGCTTCCTTCGATATCGAAGCCAACGGCACGGTCTACGTTGAGAAAGGTCGTCGCATCACTGCGCGTCATATTCGCCAGCTGGAAAAAGATAGCGTTCAGCATATCGAAGTCCCGGTTGAATATATCGCCGGTAAAGTCGTTGCTAAAGACTACATCGATCTGAACACCGGTGAGCTGATTGTTCCGGCTAACATGGAACTGTCACTGGATCTGCTGGCAAAACTGAGCCAGTCGGGCCACAAGCGCATCGAAACCCTGTTCACCAACGATCTGGATCACGGCCCTTATATCTCCGAGACCCTGCGTGTTGACCCAACCAACGATCGCCTGAGCGCGCTGGTTGAGATCTACCGCATGATGCGTCCGGGCGAGCCGCCAACGCGTGAAGCAGCGGAAAACCTGTTCGAGAACCTGTTCTTCTCTGAAGATCGTTACGATCTCTCTGCGGTCGGCCGCATGAAGTTCAACCGTTCTCTGCTGCGTGATGAGATCGAAGGTTCAGGTATCCTGAGCAAAGAAGATATCATCGAGGTGATGAAGAAGCTGATCGGTATCCGTAACGGTATCGGCGAAGTGGATGACATCGATCACCTTGGTAACCGTCGTATCCGTTCTGTCGGTGAGATGGCTGAGAACCAGTTCCGCGTAGGTCTGGTTCGCGTTGAGCGTGCAGTGAAAGAGCGTCTGTCACTGGGCGATCTCGATACGCTGATGCCGCAGGACATGATTAACGCCAAGCCGATTTCAGCCGCAGTAAAAGAGTTCTTTGGTTCCAGCCAGCTGTCTCAGTTTATGGACCAGAACAACCCGCTGTCTGAAATTACGCATAAGCGTCGTATTTCTGCTCTGGGCCCAGGCGGTCTGACCCGTGAGCGTGCTGGCTTTGAAGTGCGTGACGTACACCCGACTCACTACGGTCGCGTATGTCCAATCGAAACGCCGGAAGGCCCGAACATCGGCCTGATCAACTCACTCTCTGTCTACGCGCAGACCAACGAATATGGTTTCCTTGAGACACCATACCGTCGCGTTGTTGATGGCAAAGTGAGTGACGAAATTCATTACCTCTCTGCGATTGAAGAGGGTAACTACGTTATCGCTCAGGCGAACACCAACCTTGCTGATGATGGTAGCTTTGTTGACGATCTCGTCACCTGCCGTAGCAAAGGTGAATCGAGCCTGTTCAGCCGCGATCAGGTTGACTACATGGACGTTTCCACCCAGCAGGTGGTTTCTGTCGGTGCGTCACTGATCCCGTTCCTGGAACACGATGATGCTAACCGCGCCCTGATGGGTGCGAACATGCAACGTCAGGCGGTCCCGACTCTGCGCGCTGATAAGCCGCTGGTAGGTACCGGTATGGAACGTGCAGTAGCGGTTGACTCCGGTGTAACTGCCGTCGCGAAACGTGGTGGTACCGTACAGTATGTAGATGCATCCCGTATCGTTATCAAAGTTAACGAAGAAGAGATGTACGCAGGCGAAGCCGGTATCGACATCTACAACCTGACCAAGTACACCCGTTCAAACCAGAACACCTGTATCAACCAGATGCCGTGTGTCTCTCTGGGTGAGCCAATCGAGCGCGGTGACGTGCTGGCAGATGGTCCATCCACCGATCTGGGTGAGCTGGCGCTGGGTCAGAACATGCGCGTGGCGTTCATGCCATGGAACGGTTACAACTTCGAAGACTCCATCCTCGTCTCAGAGCGTGTGGTTCAGGAAGACCGTTTCACCACGATCCACATTCAGGAACTGGCTTGCGTGTCCCGTGACACCAAACTGGGGCCGGAAGAGATCACCGCTGACATCCCGAACGTCGGCGAAGCTGCGCTCTCCAAGCTGGATGAATCCGGTATCGTCTATATCGGTGCAGAAGTAACCGGTGGTGACATTCTGGTCGGTAAGGTAACGCCTAAAGGTGAAACCCAGCTGACGCCAGAAGAGAAACTGCTGCGCGCTATCTTCGGTGAAAAAGCGTCCGACGTGAAAGACTCGTCGCTGCGCGTACCGAATGGCGTCTCTGGTACCGTTATCGATGTGCAGGTCTTTACCCGCGATGGCGTGGAAAAAGATAAGCGCGCGCTGGAAATCGAAGAGATGCAGCTGAAGCAGGCGAAGAAAGACCTGTCTGAAGAACTGCAGATCCTTGAAGCGGGTCTGTTCAGCCGTATCCAGGCTGTGCTGATCGCGGGCGGCGTTGAAGCGGACAAGCTGGACAAGCTGCCGCGCGAGCGCTGGCTGGAACTGGGCCTGACTGACGAAGAGAAGCAGAACACTCTCGAGCAGCTGGCCGGACAGTATGATGAGCTGAAGCACGAGTTTGAGAAGAAACTCGAAGCGAAGCGTCGCAAAATCACCCAGGGCGACGATCTGGCACCAGGCGTGCTGAAGATCGTTAAGGTTTATCTGGCCGTTAAACGTCAGATCCAGCCTGGTGACAAAATGGCAGGCCGTCACGGTAACAAAGGTGTTATCTCTAAGATCAACCCGATCGAAGATATGCCTTATGACGAAAACGGCACGCCGGTTGACATCGTACTGAACCCGCTGGGCGTACCATCGCGTATGAACATCGGTCAGATTCTGGAAACCCACCTGGGTATGGCGGCGAAAGGCATTGGTGAGAAGATCAATGCGATGCTGAAGAAGCAGGAAGAAGTCGCCAAACTGCGTGAGTTTATCCAGCGTGCTTACGATCTGGGCACCGACGTGCGTCAGAAAGTTGATCTGAACACCTTCTCGGACGATGAAGTGCTGCGTCTGGCAGAGAACCTGAAAAAAGGTATGCCAATCGCCACGCCAGTGTTCGACGGTGCGAAAGAGAGCGAGATCAAAGAGCTGCTGCAGCTCGGCGGCCTGCCTTCTTCTGGTCAGATTACGCTGTTTGATGGCCGTACCGGTGAGCAGTTTGAGCGTCAGGTAACCGTAGGTTACATGTACATGCTGAAACTGAACCACCTGGTTGATGACAAGATGCACGCCCGTTCGACCGGCTCCTACAGCCTCGTTACTCAGCAGCCGCTGGGTGGTAAGGCGCAGTTCGGTGGTCAGCGCTTCGGTGAGATGGAAGTGTGGGCACTGGAAGCATACGGTGCCGCGTATACCCTGCAGGAAATGCTTACCGTTAAGTCTGATGACGTCAACGGCCGTACGAAGATGTATAAAAACATCGTCGATGGCAACCATCAGATGGAACCGGGCATGCCGGAATCCTTCAACGTACTGTTGAAAGAGATCCGCTCGCTGGGTATCAACATCGAGCTGGAAGACGAGTAAGCACTCGCAAGTACTGGTTATGGGACGCGCACTCCGGGTGCGCGTCCCTGAGAGTTCCACTCCGACGGGAGCTAATCCGTGAAAGACTTACTTAAGTTTCTGAAAGCGCAAACTAAAACCGAAGAGTTTGATGCGATCAAAATTGCTCTGGCTTCGCCAGACATGATCCGTTCCTGGTCTTTTGGTGAAGTTAAAAAGCCGGAAACCATTAACTACCGTACCTTCAAGCCAGAGCGTGACGGTCTTTTCTGTGCCCGTATCTTCGGACCGGTTAAAGACTACGAGTGCCTGTGCGGTAAGTACAAGCGCCTGAAGCATCGCGGTGTTATCTGCGAGAAGTGCGGCGTTGAAGTGACGCAGACCAAAGTACGCCGTGAGCGTATGGGTCACATCGAGCTGGCTTCACCTACTGCACACATCTGGTTCCTGAAGTCGCTGCCGTCCCGCATCGGCCTGCTGCTGGATATGCCACTGCGTGACATTGAGCGCGTACTTTACTTCGAATCCTATGTGGTTATCGAAGGCGGCATGACCAACCTGGAAAAACGTCAGATCCTGACGGAAGAGCAGTATCTTGACGCGCTGGAAGAGTTCGGTGACGAATTTGACGCGAAGATGGGTGCGGAAGCGATCCAGGCACTGCTGAAAAATATGGATCTGGAGCAAGAGTGCGAGCAGCTGCGCGAAGAGCTGAACGAGACTAACTCTGAGACCAAGCGTAAAAAGCTGACCAAGCGTATCAAGCTGCTGGAAGCGTTCGTGCAGTCTGGCAACAAGCCAGAGTGGATGATCCTGACCGTTCTGCCGGTTCTGCCGCCAGATCTGCGTCCGCTGGTACCGCTGGATGGTGGTCGTTTCGCAACGTCAGATCTCAACGATCTCTATCGTCGCGTGATCAACCGTAACAACCGTCTGAAGCGTCTGCTGGATCTGGCTGCGCCAGATATCATCGTGCGCAACGAAAAGCGTATGCTGCAGGAAGCGGTAGATGCCCTGCTGGATAACGGCCGTCGCGGTCGTGCCATCACCGGTTCTAACAAGCGTCCGCTGAAATCGCTGGCTGACATGATCAAAGGTAAGCAGGGTCGTTTCCGTCAGAACCTGCTGGGTAAACGCGTTGACTACTCCGGTCGTTCGGTTATCACCGTGGGTCCATACCTGCGTCTGCATCAGTGCGGTCTGCCGAAGAAAATGGCACTGGAGCTGTTCAAACCGTTCATCTACGGCAAGCTGGAACTGCGTGGTCTTGCTACCACCATCAAAGCAGCCAAGAAAATGGTTGAGCGCGAAGAAGCGGTTGTCTGGGATATCCTGGATGAAGTGATCCGCGAACACCCGGTACTGCTGAACCGTGCACCAACGCTGCACCGTCTCGGCATCCAGGCGTTTGAACCGGTTCTGATCGAAGGTAAAGCGATCCAGCTGCACCCGCTGGTCTGTGCGGCCTATAACGCCGACTTCGATGGTGACCAGATGGCGGTACACGTACCGCTGACGTTGGAAGCTCAGCTGGAAGCGCGTGCGCTGATGATGTCGACCAACAACATCCTGTCGCCAGCGAACGGTGAGCCAATCATCGTTCCTTCACAGGACGTTGTTCTGGGTCTGTACTATATGACCCGCGACAAAGTAAACGCCAAAGGCGAAGGCATGGTGCTGACCGGCCCGAAAGAAGCTGAGCGTGTTTATCGCGCTGGCCTGGCTGAGCTGCACGCCCGCGTTAAAGTGCGTATTACAGAATATGCGAAAAACGAACAGGAAGAGCTCGTTGCGAAAACCAGCCTGATCGACACGACCATTGGCCGTGCGATTCTGTGGATGATCGTACCGAAAGGTCTGCCTTACTCCATCGTCAACCAGGCGCTGGGTAAGAAAGCGATCTCCAAAATGCTGAACACCTGTTACCGCATTCTGGGCCTGAAGCCGACCGTTATCTTTGCTGACCAGACCATGTACACCGGTTTCGCCTATGCAGCCCGTTCAGGTGCATCAGTCGGTATCGACGATATGGTTATCCCGGCTAAGAAAGCGGAAATCATCGCTGAAGCTGAAGCTGAAGTGGCTGAAATTCAGGAGCAGTTCCAGTCTGGTCTGGTTACGGCGGGTGAACGTTATAACAAAGTCATCGATATCTGGGCCGCTGCCAACGAACGCGTCTCTAAAGCGATGATGGATAACCTGCAGACGGAAACCGTTATCAACCGTAACGGCGAAGAAGAGCAGCAGGTCTCGTTCAACAGCATCTACATGATGGCCGACTCCGGTGCGCGTGGTTCTGCAGCACAGATTCGTCAGCTGGCAGGTATGCGTGGTCTGATGGCGAAGCCAGATGGCTCCATCATCGAGACGCCTATCACGGCAAACTTCCGTGAAGGCCTGAACGTACTGCAGTACTTCATCTCGACGCACGGTGCGCGTAAAGGTCTGGCCGATACCGCACTGAAAACGGCAAACTCCGGTTATCTGACCCGTCGTCTGGTTGACGTGGCGCAGGATCTGGTTGTTACCGAAGATGACTGTGGCACGTTCGAAGGCATCATGATGACGCCGGTTATCGAAGGTGGCGACGTTAAAGAGCCGCTGCGTGAGCGCGTACTGGGTCGTGTAACGGCTGAAGACGTTCTGAAGCCAGGCACTGCTGACATCCTGATCCCGCGTAATACGCTGATCGATGAGCACTGGTGTGACGTGGTGGAAGAGAACTCCGTTGACGTTATCAAAGTGCGTTCAGTCGTAAGCTGTGAAACCGACTTCGGTGTGTGTGCACACTGCTACGGTCGCGATCTGGCTCGTGGTCACATCATCAACAAAGGTGAGGCCATCGGCGTTATCGCAGCACAGTCCATCGGTGAGCCGGGTACTCAGCTGACAATGCGTACGTTCCACATCGGTGGTGCGGCATCGCGTGCGGCTGCTGAATCCAGCATTCAGGTGAAGAACAAAGGTACTATCAAGCTGACCAACGCGAAGTCAGTAACCAACTCCTCCGGGAAGCTGGTTATCGTTTCACGTAACGTTGAGCTGAAGATGATCGACGAGTTCGGTCGTACCAAAGAGAGCTATAAAGTGCCTTACGGTGCGGTGATGGCGAAAGGTGATGGCGAGCAGGTTGCGGCGGGCGAAACCGTAGCAAACTGGGATCCGCACACCATGCCGGTAATCACCGAAGTGGGTGGTTTCATCCGCTTCACCGACATGATCGACGGTCAGACCATTACCCGTCAGACTGACGACCTTACCGGTCTGTCATCGCTGGTGGTACTGGATTCCGCAGAGCGTACTGCTGGCGGTAAAGATCTGCGTCCGGCGCTGAAAATCGTTGATGCTAACGGCAACGACGTTCTGATCCCGGGCACCGACATGCCGGCTCAGTACTTCCTGCCAGGTAAAGCGATTGTGCAGCTGGAAGATGGCGTGAAGATCAGCTCGGGTGATACCCTGGCGCGTGTTCCGCAGGAATCTGGCGGTACCAAGGACATCACCGGTGGTCTGCCGCGCGTTGCGGATCTGTTCGAAGCGCGTCGTCCGAAAGAGCCAGCTATTCTGGCGGAGATCAGCGGTATTATCTCCTTCGGTAAAGAGACCAAAGGCAAGCGTCGTCTGGTGATCACACCGGTTGATGGCAGCGATCCGTACGAAGAGATGATTCCGAAGTGGCGTCAGCTTAACGTATTCGAAGGTGAGCGCGTGGAACGCGGTGACGTCGTATCTGACGGCCCGGAATCACCACACGACATCCTGCGTCTGCGTGGCGTTCATGCGGTAACGCGTTATATCACTAACGAAGTGCAGGAAGTTTACCGCCTGCAGGGCGTTAAGATTAACGATAAGCACATCGAAGTCATCGTACGTCAGATGCTGCGTAAAGCGACCATCATGAGCGCAGGTAGCTCGGAGTTCCTTGAAGGCGAGCAGGCAGAAGTCTCCCGCATCAAGATCTCCAACCGCGATCTGGAGACCGCTGGCAAAATCGGCGCAACCTATGCGCGCGATCTGCTGGGTATTACCAAAGCGTCTCTGGCAACCGAGTCGTTCATCTCTGCAGCCTCGTTCCAGGAGACCACGCGTGTCCTGACCGAAGCCGCAGTAGCAGGCAAGCGCGATGAACTGCGCGGCCTGAAAGAGAACGTTATCGTGGGTCGTCTGATCCCGGCTGGTACCGGTTATGCTTACCATCAGGATCGTATGCGTCGCCGTCAGGCGGGTGAAGCGCCGGTTACACCGCAGGTTACTGCGGATGAAGCCTCTGCAAGCCTGGCTGAGCTGCTAAACGCTGGTCTGGGTGGCAACAACGACGAGTAATCGTCTGCTGCACCGATGATAAAAAACCCTGCTCCGGCAGGGTTTTTTTTTGCCTGAGGCTCAGCGCTTACATTTTACCTCGTGGCGCGTCAGGCCAATATCGCGCAGCTGGTTGTCGCTGAGCTGAGCCAGTACCTGACGCGTCGCGCGTCGGGCACGCCACTGCTTCAGCATCCGCAGCGCCGCACGGATCATGTCTGGCAGCGTTACGCTGAAAGGTTTTGCAGCACGATTCTGATCAAATTCCATTCTCTCGCTCCTTAACAGGGGTATCTGAGCAGCATTGTCCGTTTTTCTGTCAAAACCATACAGACCCAAATTCAGGGTTTATTAACCATACAGATTGCGTTTTGCTCTATCTGAATGCTAAAAGTAGCGCTGATCTGTACTGCTTTTTTAGATGGATTTGTTACCAGGAGCATACAATGACGCGCTATCAGCATCTGGCCTGCCTGCTCTCCGATCGGATTGAGCAGGGGCTTTATCGCAGCGGTGAACGCCTGCCCTCAGTACGCACGCTGAGTAGCGAGCATGGAGTCAGTATCAGCACCGTGCAGCAGGCGTATCATCTGCTGGAAGAGAAGCAGCTGATCGTACCGCAGCCGCGATCCGGCTATTTTGTTGCCACGCATAAAGCGACCCCGCCTGTGCCTGCGCTGACGCGCCCGGTACAGCGGCCGGTAGAGGTTACGCAGTGGGATTCCGTGCTGGAACTCCTCAGCAGCCGCACCAGCGGTGACGTGATGCAGCTGGGCAGCGGCATGCCCGATCTGACGCAGCCCACGCTGAAACCGCTGTGGAAAATCATGAGCCGGCTGGCGCAGAAACAGCAGACTGAACTGCTCAACTATGACAGTCTGCTCGGCGTCAGCGCCCTGCGCGAGCAGGTGGCGCGCCTGACCATCGACAGCGGTTGTCAGCTGACGGCAGAGGATATTGTGATCACCACCGGCTGTCATGAGGCGCTGTCGGTTTCAATTCGCGCCGTCTGTGCGCCGGGTGACATCATTGCGGTAGAGTCGCCCGCGTTTCATGGCACGATGCAGACATTGCGCGGACTGGGGATCAGGGTGATTGAAATCCCGACCGACTCAGTCACCGGGATCAGTCTTGAGGCGCTGGAGCTGGCGTTTGAGCAGTGGCCAATCAAAGCCGTAGTGGTGGTGCCAAACTGCAATAATCCGCTGGGTTTTATTATGCCGGAAGCGCGCAAGCGGGCGCTGCTGGCGCTGGCGCAGCGGGTTGATGCCGCCATCATAGAGGATGATGTCTATGGCGAGCTGGCATGGGACTACCCGCGTCCTGTCACGCTCAAATCGCTCGACATGGATGGCCGCGTGCTGCTCTGCAGCTCATTTTCAAAAACGCTGGCACCGGGGCTGCGGGTGGGCTGGGTGGCGCCGGGCCGCTATCGCGACAGGGTGCTGCATATGAAATATATCGGCACCGGATCCACGGCTACGCTGCCGCAGCACACCGTGGCGGAGTTTATTCGCCAGGGCCACTATCTCCCGCACCTGCGCCGTATGCGCCAGGTGTATCAGCGCAACTATGAAACGTTCAGCTGCTGGGTGCGGCACTACTTTCCCTGCGGCATCTGCGTATCGCGCCCGCAGGGTGGGTTTCTGATGTGGATTGAGCTGCCGGAGGCGTTTGATGCGGTGCGGCTTAATGCCGAGCTGCGCGAGGCCAGCCTGCAGGTCGCCGTGGGTTCTCTGTTTTCCGCTGCGGGTAAATACCGTAACTGTCTGCGACTCAATTACGGCTTGCCCATGAATGAACAGACGGAGCAGGCGCTGGCGCGGCTGGGAACGGCGGTGGAGCGCGCCATGCAGGCGTGCAGTAGCGACAGACATCAGGCGGAGCAGCTGCTGGCGGAGTAAACCGGAAAGGCAGGGCTGGAGGGAGAGAAGGGGAACCAGCCCTGGCCCGCTGCAAATCACAGCGGGCAGACGTACTGTAACGGTTTCCGGCGCGCAGACGAGGCCTGCTGGCTACCCCTGCGGGCCGGCTTGCGCCATTTCTGCGCGGGTTACACGAATTTTCAGGCCTCTGCGATCGGCGTTCCGCTTCCAACCAGCCGCAGCAGCTCAGCGGTGGCCGCGCGCCAGTCAGTCGCCTGCGTGATAGCGCTGACAACCGCAATGCTGCCGACACCGGTCGCCAGCACCTCAGGCACGCGCGCCAGTGAAATGCCGCCGATAGCGACCGCAGGGATACCCTGCAGATGCGGCAGGTGTTGCTGTAGCCGGATCACTCCCTGTGGCGCAGACGGCATCTGCTTGGTTTGCGTGGGGAAGATGTGCCCCAGTGCGATATAGGAGGGGCGTAGTGCCACCGCGCGCTCCCGCTCTGCGTCATCATGCGTTGAGATGCCCAGCCGCAGGCCTGCCTGCTGAATCGCCTGCAGATCCGCCACCTCCAGATCCTCCTGACCCAGGTGTACGCCGTATGCCTGATGCGCAATGGCCAGACGCCAGTAATCATTAATGAACAGCCGTGCGTGATAGTGCCGGCCCAGCGCAATCGCTTCACGCACCGCATCTTCTGCGTCCCGATCCGGCAGATCTTTGATGCGCAGCTGGATCGTGCGTACCCCGGCGGCCAGCAGGCGTTCGATCCAGCTGACGCTGTCAACCACCGGATAGAGCCCCAGCTGCGGGGCAGTAGCAGCAAACGCGGTTGTCATGCTTTCTCCTTACCGATCGCATCAGCAGGATGATAGAGCTCACCACCGCGGCGGCGGAATGTCTCAGACATCTCTGCCATTCCCGCTTCAGCCACTTCAACCGGCTGTGCCTCAGCCTGCTGGCGCGCCGCAAACTCCCGCACTTCCTGGGTAATTTTCATTGAGCAGAACTTCGGCCCGCACATAGAACAGAAGTGCGCGACTTTGCCCGATTCCTGCGGCAGCGTCTCATCGTGGTAGGCGCGGGCAGTATGCGGATCCAGCGCGAGGTTAAACTGATCTTCCCAGCGGAATTCAAAGCGCGCTTTGGACATAGCATTATCGCGGATCTGCGCCCCCGGATGCCCTTTGGCCAGATCGGCGGCGTGCGCGGCGATCTTGTAGGTAATAAGCCCCTGCTTGACATCCTCTTTATTGGGCAGCCCGAGGTGCTCTTTAGGCGTTACATAGCAGAGCATGGCGCAGCCAAACCAGCCAATCATCGCCGCGCCAATACCGGAGGTGAAGTGGTCATAGCCCGGTGCGATATCGGTGGTCAGCGGGCCAAGCGTATAAAAGGGCGCTTCATGGCAGTGGTCGAGCTGCTCGGTCATGTTGCGCCGGATCATCTGCATCGGGATATGGCCCGGACCTTCAATCATCACCTGCACGTCATACTCCCAGGCGATTTTGGTCAGCTCGCCTAACGTTCTGAGTTCTGCAAACTGCGCCTCATCGTTGGCATCCTGAATCGATCCCGGGCGCAGGCCATCGCCCAGCGAGAGGGCCACGTCATAAGCGGCGCAGATTTCACAGATATCGCGGAAATGCTGATAGAGAAAACTCTCCTGATGATGTGACAGACACCATTTCGCCATGATTGAGCCGCCGCGCGACACGATACCGGTCAGACGTCTGGCCGTCATCGGCACATAGCGCAGCAGCACGCCGGCATGAATAGTGAAGTAGTCGACGCCTTGCTCCGCCTGCTCCAGCAGGGTATCGCGGAAAATTTCCCAGTTAAGGTTTTCAGCGATGCCATTCACCTTTTCCAGGGCCTGATAGATCGGGACGGTGCCAATGGGAACCGGGCTGTTGCGCAGGATCCACTCGCGCGTTTCATGAATGTAGCGGCCTGTGGAGAGGTCCATCACGGTATCGGCACCCCAGCGCGTGGACCACACCAGCTTTTCAACCTCCTCTTCAATCGAGGAGCTGACCGCAGAGTTGCCGATATTGGCGTTGATTTTCACCAGAAAATTGCGGCCAATAATCATCGGTTCCGATTCGGGGTGGTTGATATTTGACGGAATAATGGCGCGCCCGCTGGCGACTTCATCGCGCACAAATTCTGCGGTGATATTCGCCGGCAGGTGCGCGCCAAAGGCTTCGCCCGGATGCTGCTGCAGCAGCACTTCGCTACGAATGCGTTCGCGCCCCATATTTTCACGTATCGCAATAAACTCCATCTCCGGCGTCACGATGCCCTGACGGGCGTAGTACAGCTGCGTGACGCAGCGGCCAGGTTTTGCCCGGCGCGGAGAAGGCAGCGATTCAAAGCGCAGGTGGTCCAGTCCCTCATCGGCCAGACGCTGCTGTGTATAAGCGGAACTGCGCTGCGTAACCGGTTCACTGTCATCACGCTCGTCTATCCACGCGGCGCGCAGCTTTGCCAGTCCCTGATGCACATCGATAGTGGCCTGCGGATCGCCATAGGCGCCAGCGGTGTCATAGACCGGAACCGGCTCATTGATTTCGTACTGCGGGTCCGCTTTGGTGCCGCCGGTATGGGTGGGGCTGAGCTGGATTTCACGCATCGGCACGCGAATGTCGGCGCGGCTGCCGGCGATCCAGATACGCTGTGAGTTGGGAAAGGCAGTGCCCTGCAGCGAGTTGATAAAATCCTGCGCTTGCGCGCGCTGTTCACGACGAGAAGGTTTAGCAGCAGACATAGCAAAATTCCTGAAGTCAGTGGAAGTTGCTTGTCCGGAGTCCGGAAGGAGTAACAGCGCCTGCAGACAGGTAAAATCCAATCGCGCGCTGATAATAGCTACTCTTGTTCCCTTCGCAGGTACTAACCTGATCAGGTTCCGCGGATCCCGAATTAACGGTCTCAGCCCCGGGGGGCACTCCGACAAGGTGTTTCTGTTTAAAACAATAAAAGCCCGGTCAGCATAAGTGGGCTTTTACGGAATAACAAGGATTTTACAACTGCAGCAGGATCAGGCCGGACGCGCAATAGTGCTGTCGTTTGCAACAGGCGGAGAAACCAGCTGGTTATCCCACGCCATCTGAATCAGCTTATCTTCCAGAGAAAAGCGTGACGCCAGCGTTTCGCCTACTTCAGATAGCGCCCGCTGGAACTCAACGCAGTTTTCATCGGTAATCGCCTGCTGCAGATGACTGTCATACAGCTGCATGATGCGATCGGTATTGCTTTCAAGCGCCGGGTAGAGATGCGCTGCAGCAACCAGCGGGCTATCGCCCTGCAGATCTTTGATAATGCGCTCATACATACTGAAATGGCCGGTTGAGAGATAGTCCACCAGCGTGTGGCAGAAGTCATCCAGAGCCTGCTCATTCAGCGCCGTCAGCGCCTCTTTATTAGGCTTAATGCCGATTAATTCATAATAAGTGACAAGCAAATGCCGACGCGCACGTAACCATGCATCGACTAATTCATTACCGCCACCGACACGCCTGGTCAGGTTATCTAACTGGGTAAGCATATGAGGCTCCCGGTGAGTTATAGTTGTTCATTACACTTAACATCAGACTTTCAGCGTGCCGTGCGACGCTAAGGACAACGAATAAGATGCAACGTGAGATCTCAAGCGTAGACGCTGGCTGGTGGATTGTCAGCTCTGAACAGAAACTTTGGTTGCCGCAGGGTGAGCTGCCGCACGGCTTAGCGGCAGATTTTGGCCTTGCAGGCCAGCACGGCATACTTATCGGTGAGTGGCTGGGCGAAAACGTCTGGCTGATCCAGGCGTCGCGCCCGGAAAATATGGGCTCGGTCCGGCAGGTTATCGATCAGGATACCGGCCTGTTTCAGCTCGCCGGCCGGGGGGTGCAGCTGGCTGAATTTTACCGTTCCCACCGCTGGTGCGGCTACTGCGGCCATGAAATGCGCATCAGCCCGCGTGAGTTTGCCTGCCTCTGTACCCACTGCCGCGAACGTTACTATCCGCAGATTGCGCCCTGCATCATTGTGGCGATTCGCCGCGGCGACGAGATCCTGCTGGCCAATCACGCCCGCCATCGCAACAGCATCTATACGGTGCTGGCCGGCTTCGTTGAAGTAGGCGAAACGCTGGAGCAGGCAGTGGCGCGTGAGGTCATGGAGGAGAGTAACGTACGGGTAAAAAACGTGCGCTATGTGACCTCACAGCCGTGGCCATTTCCCCATTCGCTGATGACGGCATTTATGGCGGAGTATGAGGGTGGTGAGCTGCAGCACGATGGAAAAGAGCTGCTGGATGCGGGCTGGTATCGCTTTGATGCGCTGCCCCAGCTGCCGCCGCCAGGCACCGTGGCCCGGCGCCTGATTGAGGACACCGTGGCGCTGTGTCGCGCCAGCGTGGCATGAAAATGCTACACTGACGCCCTTAGCATGAGAGAGCCCATTATGAGTGAACTGAAGAACGACCGTTATCTGCGCGCCCTGCTGCGCCAGCCTGTAGATATTACCCCGGTCTGGATGATGCGTCAGGCCGGACGCTATTTACCGGAATACAAAGCCACGCGCGCTGAAGCCGGTGATTTTATGTCGCTGTGTAAAAATGCTGAGCTGGCGTGTGAAGTGACGCTGCAGCCGCTGCGCCGCTATCCGCTGGATGCAGCGATCCTCTTCAGCGATATTTTAACCATCCCGGATGCAATGGGGCTGGGACTCTATTTTGAAACCGGCGAAGGTCCGCGCTTCTCCCGTCCGATTACCTGTCGTGCCGATGTTGATAACCTGCCGGTGCCCGATCCGGAGCAGGAGCTGGGTTATGTGATGAATGCGGTACGGACCATCCGCCGCAATCTCAGGGGGGCCGTCCCGCTGATTGGCTTTTCCGGCAGCCCGTGGACGCTGGCCACCTATATGGTTGAGGGCGGCAGCAGCAAGGCATTTACCAAAATCAAAAAGATGATGTATGCCGAACCGCACACGCTGCACACGCTGCTGGATAAGCTGGCGGACAGCGTGATCCTCTACCTTAATGCGCAGATCAAAGCGGGTGCGCAGTCGGTTATGATCTTCGATACCTGGGGTGGCGTGCTGACCGGACGCGACTACCGCGATTTTTCGCTGAACTACATGCATAAAATTGTGGAAGGTCTGGTGCGTGAGAATGAAGGCCGGCGCGTCCCGGTCACGCTCTTTACCAAAGGCGGTGGACAGTGGCTGGAGGCGATGGCTGCCACCGGCTGTGATGCGCTGGGGCTGGACTGGACCATGGATATGGCCGAGGCGCGTCGCCGCGTGGGTCACCAGGTTGCGCTGCAGGGTAACATGGACCCGTCTATGCTTTATGCGCCGCCTGCCCGTATTGAAGAGGAGGTGGCCACCATTCTTGCCGGGTTTGGCCAGGGTGAAGGACACGTATTTAACCTCGGGCACGGTATCCATCAGGATGTGCCGCCAGAGCACGCAGGTGTGTTCGTTGAGGCGGTGCATCGTCTTTCACGTCAATACCATCAGGAATAAGCATGGATTTAGCCGCATTACGTCAGGAACAGCTGGCGCTGGCTGCTAACGTGGTGCGGCAGGACGATTTTGACGTTCTGCCGCCGCGCTTTATCGGCGGCGCTGATGTCGGATTTGAGCAGGGCGGCGAGGTAACGCGCGCTGCTATCGTCATCCTGGAGTACCCCTCACTTACGCTGGTGGAGCATCGCATTGCGCGCATTCCTACCACCATGCCCTATATTCCGGGCTTTCTCTCGTTTCGGGAAATCCCTGCGCTGCAGGCGGCCTGGCAGCAGCTGACGCAGCAGCCCGACCTGCTGTTTGTGGACGGGCACGGCATCTCGCACCCCAGGCGCCTCGGCGTGGCGGCACATTTTGGTTCGATGCTGGATATTCCCACTATCGGCGTAGCCAAAAAGCGGCTGTGTGGACGCTTTGCCGATCTGGACGCCGCACCCGGTAGCCGGCAGCCGCTGATGGATAAAGGTGAGCAGCTTGCCTGGGTGTGGCGCAGCAAAGCGCGCTGTAACCCGCTGTTTATCTCTACCGGACACCGTGTCAGCCTGGACAGCGCGCTGCACTGGGTTGAGGCCTGCATGGGCGGCTACCGTTTGCCGGAGCCTACGCGCTGGGCAGATGCGGTCGCCTCAGGGCGGCCTGCATTTGTGAAGTGGCAAAATGCGCGCTGACGCTGTTTGTCTGCGCCTTTTGCGGTACACTGCCGCCAGCTAACCTATTGAGAGTAAGTTTGATGTTACAGAACCCCGTGCATTTGCGTCTGGCGAAGCTGGAAAGCTGGCAGCATATGACCTTCATGGCCTGTTTATGCGAGCGGATGTTCCCTAATTACTGGGCCTTCTGCGAACAGACCGGATTTGCCGATCCTCAGCTCTATCGCCGTATTCTTGATCTGGTATGGGAAAGCCTGACGGTGAAAGATGCCAAAATCAATTTCGACAGTCAGCTGGAGAAACTGGAAGAGGCGATCCCGGCTGGCGATGATTTCGATGTTTACGGTGTTCATCCGGCCATCGATGCCTGCGTAGCACTGAGCGAAGTGCTGCACGCGATGCTGAGCGGTGAAACGCTGGAGCACGCGATTGAGGTGAGTCGTACATCTATCACCACCGTGGCTATTCTGGAAATGACGCAGGCAGGACGCGAAATGAGCGACGAAGAGCTGCGTGAAAACCAGGCGGTGATTGATGAATGGGATATGCAGTGGGAGATTTTTCGCCTGCTCGCTGAGTGCGAAGAGCGCGACCTTGAGCTGATCAAAGGACTGCGTTCTGACCTGCGCGAAGCCGGAATCAGTAACATCGGTATAAATTTTCAGCAGTAAGGCGATAAAACGTGACTCCAGGCCTGAATTAGCGCGCCTGGAGGCTTCACATTAGCCCCCTGTCTGGTCTACATTTGGGGGGCTGAAAATTGTGGCTATCGGTGCGTGCAGGCTGAAGAGTGCCAGAATATGGCTTTTCCCTCGCACTCGTTGCTTAGCAAGCGATAAATACACTTTAAGGATAACTTATGAACAAGACTCAACTGATTGATGTGATCGCAGAAAAAGCGGACCTGTCTAAAACCCAGGCTAAAGCTGCGCTGGAATCTACCCTGGCTGCGATCACTGAGTCTCTGAAAGAAGGTGATGCTGTACAACTGGTTGGTTTTGGTACTTTTAAAGTGAACCACCGCGCTGAGCGTACCGGTCGTAACCCACAGACTGGCAAAGAGATCAAAATCGCTGCAGCAAACGTACCAGCTTTCGTTTCTGGTAAAGCACTGAAAGACGCAGTTAAGTAAGTTTTCCGCCTTGCGGTTTAGCTTTAGAAGAGGGGCGATTTCGCCCCTTTTTGTTACCGGAGCCTGCTATGCCGAATACGCTTTTCCGGCGCATCCGTATCCTGCTCTGTGCTGTCCTGCTTTCCGGCTGCAGCGCCACGCCTGATCTCCCGGCATTTACCGCCAGCGGCTACCTCGCCGATCGCGGCGCGGTCCGCATCTGGCGTAAAAACAGCGACCACGATCTTATCCACCTGCGTACCGTTTATAACCCTTTCAGCACGCCCATGCGCGAAACAACAGACTATATCTGGCAACACGAGACGCTGCTGAGCGTGGAACGCCATCTTACCGGCGAGCAGCCCGATGACGTCACGCTGCGTTTTGATCACCAGGGCAACCTCAATTTTATGCAGCGGCAGCTGGCAGGACGGCGTGAAGCGCTGAGTGATGATGCCGTCGCGCTCTATCGCTTTGACGCACAGCGTATGCTGGCCCAGAGCAATGCGCTGCTGAGCGGCCGGGTATTATTGCAGCAGGGACACTGGCTGGGCGGCAATCGGGTACGCGACTGTGCGGGTAACCTGCAAAATGTCGCGTTCGACAGTGAAACGCTGAGGCGCCTGACGCAGCAGCAGCAGGGGTCTCAGCCGCTGATGGTGTCATGGCTCGAAGCGCCGGAGGGGATCCAGATATTGCGCGTTACCGCAGAGGATGAGTGCAGCTGGCAGCCGACAGAGAGCGATCTGAGCGGCTAAAGAAGACGGGGCACAGCAGGGTGCCCCGCGACTATCAGCGATTGATGGCGCGATAGCCGATGTCGCGACGGCAGAAGCAGCCGTCCCAGGAGATAGTCTCTGCCAGCGCGTAGGCGTTGCGCTGCGCGGCGGCGACATCTTCACCCAGTGCGGTAACGCACAGCACGCGGCCGCCGCTGGTGACAACCCGATCGTCCTGCAGCGTGGTGCCGGCATGGAACACTTTACCTTCCGGCACGGCTTCAAGCGGCAGACCGTGGATCTGATCGCCGGTACGGTAGCTGCCCGGATAGCCGCCTGCAGCCAGCACGACACCCAGTGCAGGGCGCGGATCCCACTCTGAGCTCTGCGTATCCAGGGTGCCATCGACCGCTGCCAGGCAGAGAGCCACCAGATCGGAGTTCAGCCGCAGCATAATGGGCTGCGTCTCCGGATCGCCAAAGCGGCAGTTAAATTCAATGACCTTTGGCTGACCCGCTTTGTCGATCATCAGTCCGGCATACAGGAAACCGGTATAGGTATTGCCTTCCGCTTTCATACCGTTCACGGTTGGCCAGATGATCTGGTCCATCACGCGCTGGTGGATCTCATCAGTCACCACCGGAGCCGGTGAATAGGCTCCCATGCCGCCGGTGTTGGGTCCGGTGTCGCCATCGCCAGCGCGTTTATGATCCTGGCTGGTTGCCATCGGCAGCACGTGGTCGCCATCCACCATGACAATAAAGCTGGCTTCTTCGCCGTCAAGAAACTCTTCAATCACGATACGATGGCCGGCATCGCCAAACGCATTACCCGCCAGCATATCCTGAACTGCCGCTTCCGCTTCGGCCAGCGTCATCGCGACAATTACGCCTTTACCTGCAGCCAGACCATCGGCTTTGATAACAATGGGCGCACCTTTCTCGCGCAGGTAAGCCAGCGCGGGTTCCACCTCGGTAAAGTTCTGATATTCAGCGGTCGGGATCTGCTGGCGCGCCAGAAAATCCTTGGTAAAGGCTTTCGAGCCTTCCAGCTGTGCGGCCGCCTGCGTCGGACCAAAGATCTTCAGCCCGGCGGCGCGGAAGGCATCGACCACGCCAATTACCAGCGGTGCTTCCGGACCGACGATCGTCAGGTCGATCTGCTCCTGCTGCGCAAACGCGAGCAGGGCAGGGATATCAGTCGCGCTGATGGCCACATTCTGCAGGGCCGGCTCCAGCGCGGTGCCTGCGTTACCCGGTGCAACAAACACGGTTTCAGCCAGCGGTGACTGTGACGCTTTCCACGCCAGCGCGTGCTCGCGTCCGCCATTACCAATTACTAAAATTTTCATTATTGCTGCTCCAGCTGTTAATGGCGGAAATGGCGCATATCGGTAAAGATCATCGCGATGCCGTGTTCATCTGCAGCAGCAATCACCTCTTCATCGCGGATAGAACCACCGGGCTGGATGACACAGCTGACGCCGGCAGCGGCAGCAGCATCGATACCATCACGGAACGGGAAGAAGGCATCGGACGCCATTGCTGAGCCTGTGACCTCCAGCCCCTCATCGCTCGCCTTAATACCGGCAATTTTGGCCGAATAAACGCGGCTCATCTGACCGGCGCCTATACCGATGGTCATGTTGTCGCGGGCGTAAACAATGGCATTGGATTTAACAAACTTGGCGACTTTCCAGCAGAACAGTGCGTCACGCAGCTCCTGCTCAGTTGGCTGACGCTGCGTGACCACGCGAAGCTGGTCGGCGGTGATCATCCCGAGGTCGCGATCCTGTACCAGCAGACCACCGTTGACCCGTTTGAAGTCCAGGCTGGCAACCGGCTGCTGCCATTGACCGCAGATCAGCACGCGCACGTTCTGTTTTGCTGCCGTCACCTGCAGCGCCGCGTCACTGGCAGAAGGTGCAATAATTACTTCAACAAACTGACGGCTGATAATCGCCTGTGCAGTCGCCTCATCCAGCTCGCGGTTAAACGCGATAATGCCGCCAAAAGCAGAGGTCGGGTCAGTCTGATAAGCGCGTTCGTAAGCATCAAGGATAGATGCCCCCACCGCTACGCCACACGGGTTGGCGTGTTTGACGATCACACAGGCAGGTTCGTCGAACGCTTTTACGCACTCCAGTGCGGCATCGGTATCTGCAATATTATTGTAAGAGAGTGCCTTGCCCTGCAGCTGCTGCGCAGTGGCTACCGAGGCTTCTGCAATCTCTTCTTCTATATAGAAGGCGGCATCCTGATGGCTGTTCTCGCCATAACGCATATCCTGCTTCTTAATGAAGTTGAGATTCAGGGTGCGCGGGAAGCGACCGGCGGGTGCGCGGGTTTCGCCATGATAAGCAGGAACCAGCGTGCCAAAGTAGTTTGCAATCATGCTGTCGTAAGCGGCGGTGTGCTCAAACGCTTTAATTGCCAGATCAAAACGCGTCTCCGGCGTCAGCGCATTATCACTGGCATCCATCTCTGCAATGATGCTGGTGTAGTCGCTGCTCTTAACCACAATCGCCACATCTTTATGATTCTTAGCCGCTGAGCGCACCATGGTTGGCCCGCCGATATCGATATTTTCGACTGCATCTTCCAGCGAGCAGTCAGGCTTAGCCACGGTCTGCGCAAAGGGATAGAGGTTAACCACCACCATATCAATCGGATTGATAGCGTGTTCTGCCATAATCGCGTCATCGGTACCGCGACGACCAAGGATGCCGCCATGTACTTTGGGATGCAGAGTCTTAACGCGTCCATCCATCATTTCCGGGAAACCGGTGTAGTCAGACACTTCGATGACGGGCAGGCCTGCATCTGCCAGCAAACGTGCAGTGCCACCTGTGGAGAGCAGCTCGACGCCCCGTTGTGAGAGAGCATGAGCAAATTCGAGGATACCGGCTTTATCAGAGACACTGAGCAGAGCGCGGCGTACAGGACGACGTTGTTGCATGGTGGTTTTATCCCTTGGCTTTGTTTCGCGTAAATAAGAGCGTTACATCAGGCCGAAAGCGCACCTTATCAGAGAAGATAGCGCGTTTGCCTCATGTAACGCCCCAAAAGGGGCATCCCTGACGTCGCCGGGCATTGTAGCGAAAACGTTTGCGCGATGCTCGCTTAAATTTGTCTGGCTGCTGTTTTGTGGATAACTTTGTGTGTAACAGGGTATAAAGCCCCCTTTTGCTGAGGAATGCAGCGAACAGTCATTTTTCGTGAATTTAACGCTTGTCAGCCCGGAAGAACTCCCTATAATGCGCCTCCATCGACACGGCACACCGGCTTACGGAAACGGCGTCGACAGGAAGATTCGGTAAGAACTTCCGCCGGAGAAAACGCTGAAAAAAGTGGTTGACTCCGAAGGAGGAAAGCGTAATATACGCCACCTCGCAGCAGACGCTTAAGGCGCTGGCTGCACCGCTCTTTAACAATTTATCAGACAATCTGTGTGGGCACTCGCAGGATTGATATCACAAGCCTACGGGCTT
>NZ_VWXE01000013.1:0-25708 GCF_011752675.1 Pantoea sp. Acro-807
CGACAACATCAAGATGGTTGTTACCCTGATCCACCCAATCGCGATGGACCAGGGTCTGCGCTTCGCAATCCGCGAAGGCGGCCGTACCGTTGGCGCGGGCGTTGTTGCTTCTGTTATCGCTTAATTGTGTTAACGCCGGCAGCGGTTTTTTACTGCTGCCGTAGCAATCAGAAAGAGCACTTCGGTGCTCTTTTTTTTTGCCTGTCAAAACCAGCATACCCATCGATAACCCTACAAACCCTGCGTTGTAATAGCAACCATTCTCATTTACACTTTGATCAGAAATTGTACCGGAGTCGAATCTGAAATGTACGTTTGTCTGTGTAATGGTGTGAGTGATAAAACGCTGCGTGAAGTGGTGCGCCGCTATCAGCCAAAATCGATCCAGCAGCTGCGCCAGCTGGTCCCGGTCGGGAAGCAGTGTGGTAAATGCATCCGGGCAGCGCGTGAAATCATGGATGATGAACTGCAGCATGCACCGCTCTATAAAGAGATCGCCTGACATTACGCGCAGAATGTCGTAATACCCACAAAAACTGTCACGCCTTTTTGACTTCTTTCTCTCTGCATCTACTATCTGGTTAACTGAAGAGGGGAGGGGTGATATGAAGGGCGACGTCAAAGTCATTGCACATCTCAACAAATTGCTCGGAAATGAGCTGGTCGCGATTAATCAGTATTTTCTGCATGCGCGCATGTTTAAAAACTGGGGGCTGATGCGCCTCAACGATATCGAATACCACGAATCGATTGATGAGATGAAGCATGCCGACAAATACATTGAGCGTATTCTCTTTCTCGAAGGTATCCCCAATCTGCAGGATCTGGGACGTCTGCGCATAGGTGAGGACGTGCCCGAAATGCTGCAGTCCGATTTGCAGCTGGAGCTGGAAGGGGCAAAAGACCTGCGTGAAGCCATTGCCTGGGCGGATAAAGTTCACGACTACGTGAGCCGGGACATGATGATTGAAATCCTGGCTGATGAAGAGCATCACATCGACTTTCTTGAAACCGAGCTCGATCTGATTCAGAAAATTGGCCTGCAGAACTACCTGCAGTCGCAAATCAGCGAAAAGGCGGACGAATAGCGGCCTGCGCATACCTGTTCTGTAAACCCGCCCGGCAGTCATGCCCGGCGGGTTTTCTTTTGGCTGAATTTTTATGGTTAAAAACAGAGCACGGGTTGCTTCCTGAGCGTAATTACGTATAATACGCCGGCCTGCCGACATTGGTATGGCGCGATTCGAGCAGAATCGCAGGCGACAGTGCTAGGTGTGTCGCCTGACAATACTCCCAATTGGGGAGTTATATGCTGAACGATTACACTCCCCCATCAATCGTAATGGGTGTGGGTAGTAATTTTTTTCGTTTATAAAATGTTTGGAGCCTTGGTCTCATGTCGAACCAAAGAATCCGTATCCGTCTTAAAGCGTTTGATCATCGTCTGATCGATCAATCAACCGCGGAAATCGTTGAGACTGCCAAGCGCACTGGTGCGCAGGTTCGTGGTCCAATTCCGCTGCCAACCCGCAAAGAGCGCTTCACCGTTCTGATCTCTCCGCACGTTAACAAAGATGCGCGTGATCAGTACGAAATCCGCACTCACAAGCGTCTGGTAGACATCGTTGAGCCAACTGAAAAAACCGTTGATGCTCTGATGCGTCTGGATCTGGCTGCCGGTGTTGACGTGCAGATCAGCCTGGGTTAATCAGGTCATCGAGCGATTGAGAGGTTGATACAATGATTGGTTTAGTCGGTAAAAAAGTGGGCATGACTCGCATCTTCACTGAAGAAGGCGTTTCAATCCCAGTAACCGTAATCGAAGTTGAAGCAAACCGCGTTACCCAGGTCAAAGGTCTGGAAAACGATGGTTACCAGGCGATCCAGGTTACCACCGGTGCTAAAAAAGCAAACCGTGTGACCAAGCCGGAAGCAGGTCATTATGCTAAAGCTGGCGTTGAAGCTGGCCGTGGTCTGTGGGAATTCCGCACCGAAGGTGAAGAGTACTCCGTAGGTCAGAGCATCAGTGTTGAAATTTTCGCTGACGTTAAAAAAGTAGACGTTACCGGTACCTCTAAAGGTAAAGGTTTCGCAGGTACCGTTAAGCGCTGGAACTTCCGTACCCAGGACGCTACACACGGTAACTCCTTGTCTCACCGCGTTCCGGGTTCTATCGGTCAGAACCAGACTCCGGGCAAAGTGTTCAAAGGCAAGAAAATGGCTGGTCAGCTGGGTAACGAGCGCGTAACCGTTCAGAGCCTGGAAGTAGTACGTGTTGACGCTGAGCGCAACCTGCTGCTGGTCAAAGGTGCTGTCCCGGGTGCAACCGGCAGCGACCTGATTGTTAAACCAGCTGTGAAGGCGTAAGGGGATAGCAATGGAATTAGTACTGAAAGACGCGCAGAGCGCGCTGACTGTTTCCGAAACTACCTTCGGTCGTGATTTCAACGAAGCGCTGGTTCACCAGGTTGTTGTTGCTTATGCCGCAGGTGCTCGTCAGGGTACTCGTGCGCAGAAGACTCGTGCTGAAGTAACTGGTTCAGGCAAAAAGCCGTGGCGCCAGAAAGGTACCGGCCGTGCGCGTTCAGGTTCTGTTAAGAGCCCGATCTGGCGTTCAGGTGGCGTGACCTTCGCTGCTCGTCCACAGGACCACAGTCAAAAAGTTAACAAAAAGATGTACCGCGGCGCGCTGAAAAGCATTCTGTCCGAGCTGGTACGTCAGGACCGTCTGATCGTTGTCGAGTCGTTCTCTGTAGAAGCACCGAAAACCAAGCTGCTGGTACAGAAACTGAAAGACATGGCGCTGGAAGACGTGCTGATCATCACCGGTGAACTGGATGAAAATCTGTTCCTGGCTGCGCGTAACCTGTACAAGGTTGACGTGCGTGACGCAGCAAGTATCGACCCAGTTAGCCTGATCGCCTTCGACAAAGTCGTTATGACTGCTGAAGCAGTTAAGCAAGTTGAGGAGATGCTGGCATGATCCGTGAAGAACGTCTGCTGAAAGTACTGCGCGCGCCGCACGTATCTGAAAAAGCATCAAGCGCGATGGAAAAAACCAATACCATCGTTCTCAAAGTTGCGAAAGATGCGACCAAAGCAGAGATCGTTGCTGCTGTTGAGAAACTGTTCGAAGTAGAAGTTAAAGACGTAAACACCCTGGTTGTTAAGGGTAAAGTTAAGCGTCACGGACAGCGTATCGGTCGTCGTAACGACTGGAAAAAAGCTTACGTTACCCTGAAGGAAGGCCAGAACCTGGACTTCGTCGGCGGCGCTGAGTAAGTCGGAGGAGAAAGACAATGGCAGTTGTTAAATGTAAACCGACATCTCCGGGTCGTCGCCACGTAGTTAAAGTGGTGAACCCTGAGCTGCACAAAGGCAAACCATTTGCCGCGCTGGTTGAAAAAAACAGCAAATCCGGTGGTCGTAACAACAATGGTCGTATCACTACCCGTCATATCGGTGGTGGTCACAAGCAGGCTTACCGTATTGTTGACTTCAAACGCAACAAAGATGGTATCCCGGCAGTTGTTGAGCGTCTTGAGTACGATCCGAACCGTTCTGCGAACATCGCACTGGTTCTGTACAAAGATGGCGAGCGCCGTTACATTCTGGCCCCTAAAGGCCTGAAAGCTGGCGACCAGATTCAGTCTGGCGTTGATGCTGCGATTAAAGCAGGTAACACCCTGCCGATGCGTAACATCCCAGTTGGTTCTACCGTGCATAACGTAGAAATGAAACCAGGCAAAGGCGGTCAGATTGCTCGCTCTGCTGGTGCTTACGTGCAGATCGTTGCGCGTGAAGGTTCTTACGTGACCCTGCGTCTGCGTTCAGGCGAAATGCGTAAAGTCGAATCTGACTGCCGCGCAACCCTGGGCGAAGTCGGTAACGCTGAGCACATGCTGCGCGTTCTGGGTAAAGCCGGTGCAGCCCGTTGGCGCGGTGTTCGTCCTACCGTTCGCGGTACTGCGATGAACCCAGTCGATCACCCGCACGGTGGTGGTGAAGGTCGTAACTTTGGTAAGCACCCGGTTTCACCGTGGGGCGTTCAGACCAAAGGTAAGAAGACCCGTAGCAACAAGCGTACTGATAAATTTATCGTACGTCGCCGTAGCAAATAATTTTAGAGGATAAGCCATGCCACGTTCTCTCAAGAAAGGTCCTTTTATTGACCTGCACTTGCTGAAGAAGGTAGAGAAAGCGGTGGAAAGCGGTGACAAGAAGCCCCTGCGCACTTGGTCCCGTCGTTCAACGATCTTCCCTAACATGATCGGTTTGACCATCGCTGTCCATAATGGTCGTCAGCACGTTCCAGTCTTTGTTTCCGACGAAATGGTTGGTCACAAGCTGGGCGAATTCGCACCGACACGTACTTATCGCGGCCATGCTGCAGATAAGAAAGCCAAGAAGAAATAAGTAGGAGGAAGAGATGGAAACTATTGCTCAACATCGCCATGCTCGTTCTTCTGCTCAGAAGGTTCGCCTGGTGGCAGACCTGATTCGCGGTAAGAAAGTGTCGCAGGCTCTGGATATTCTGACTTACACCAACAAGAAAGCGGCTGTACTGGTTAAGAAAGTCCTGGAATCTGCCATTGCTAACGCCGAACACAACGATGGCGCTGATATCGACGATCTGAAAGTTGCGAAAATTTTCGTAGACGAAGGCCCAAGCATGAAGCGCATTATGCCGCGTGCAAAAGGTCGTGCAGATCGCATCCTGAAGCGCACCAGCCACATTACTGTGGTTGTGTCCGATCGCTGAGACTCTGGAGACTAGCAATGGGTCAGAAAGTACATCCTAATGGTATTCGCCTGGGTATTGTAAAACCATGGAACTCTACCTGGTTTGCGAACACCAAAGAATTCGCTGACAACCTCGACAGCGATTTTAAAGTACGTCAGTTCCTGACTAAAGAACTGGCTAAAGCGTCTGTATCTCGTATCGTTATCGAGCGTCCGGCTAAGAGCATCCGTGTGACCATTCACACCGCTCGCCCGGGTATCGTTATCGGTAAGAAAGGTGAAGACGTAGAAAAACTGCGTACGGTCGTCGCGAATATCGCTGGCGTTCCTGCTCAGATCAATATCGCCGAAGTCCGTAAACCGGAACTGGACGCTAAATTGGTTGCTGACAGCATCACTTCACAGCTGGAGCGTCGTGTGATGTTCCGTCGTGCTATGAAGCGTGCTGTACAGAACGCAATGCGTCTGGGCGCTAAAGGTATTAAAGTTGAAGTCAGCGGCCGTCTTGGTGGTGCTGAGATCGCACGTACCGAATGGTATCGTGAAGGTCGCGTACCGCTGCACACTCTGCGTGCGGACATTGACTACAACACCTCTGAAGCGCACACCACTTATGGTGTAATCGGCGTTAAGGTATGGATCTTCAAAGGTGAGATCCTGGGTGGTATGGCTGCTGTTGAACAACCGGAACCGGCTGCTCAACCTAAAAAGCAGCAGCGTAAAGGCCGTAAGTAAGGAGAGTCGCTGATGTTACAACCAAAGCGTACAAAATTCCGTAAAGTGCACAAAGGCCGTAACCGCGGTCTGGCGCAGGGTACGGATGTTAGCTTCGGTACTTTCGGTCTGAAAGCTGTTGGCCGTGGTCGTCTGACCGCTCGTCAGATCGAAGCAGCACGTCGTGCTATGACCCGTGCAGTTAAGCGTCAAGGTAAGATCTGGATCCGTGTATTCCCGGACAAACCGATCACCGAGAAGCCGCTGGAAGTGCGTATGGGTAAAGGTAAGGGTAACGTTGAGTATTGGGTTGCCCTGATTCAGCCTGGTAAAGTCCTGTATGAAATGGACGGCGTACCGGAAGAGCTGGCCCGTGAAGCCTTCAAGCTGGCAGCAGCAAAACTGCCTATCAAAACCACCTTTGTAACTAAGACGGTGATGTAATGAAAGCAACTGAGCTGCGTGAAAAAAGCGTTGAAGAGCTGAACACTGAGCTGCTTAACCTCCTGCGTGAGCAGTTTAACCTGCGCATGCAGGCAGCATCTGGCCAGCTGCAGCAGACCCATCTGCTGAAGCAAGTTCGCCGTGATGTTGCGCGCGTTAAGACTTTACTGACTGAGAAGGCGGCGTAATGACCGATAAAATCCGTACTCTGCAAGGTCGTGTTGTTAGTGACAAAATGCAGAAATCTGCTGTTGTCGCTATCGAACGTTTCGTGAAGCACCCGATCTACGGTAAATTCATCAAACGTACGACTAAGCTGCACATCCATGACGAGAACAATGAGTGTGGTATTGGTGACGTGGTTGAGATCCGCGAAACCCGTCCACTTTCCAAGACTAAGTCCTGGACTCTGGTTCGCGTTGTAGAGAAAGCGATTCTGTAATAGAATTCGTTTCCTCTAAAAACAAAATGAACGGCTCTCGCGAGCCGTTCATTTTTTCTACCCATCTGCGAGATCCGGTGTTATAATGCCGCGCCCTCAATTATGGGGCTTTTTAACGACCTGAGGTTTGGGTCCCGAAGTAGTAGTTGACATTAGCGGAGCACTAAAATGATCCAAGAACAGACTATGCTGAACGTCGCCGACAACTCCGGTGCACGTCGCGTAATGTGTATCAAGGTTCTGGGTGGCTCGCACCGTCGCTACGCAGGCGTCGGCGATATCATCAAAGTGACCATCAAGGAAGCAATTCCTCGTGGCAAGGTGAAAAAAGGTGATGTCCTGAAAGCGGTAGTGGTGCGCACCAGGAAGGGTGTTCGTCGCCCGGACGGTTCTGTCATTCGCTTCGATGGCAATGCATGCGTTATTCTGAACAATAACAGTGAGCAGCCAATCGGAACGCGTATTTTTGGGCCGGTAACTCGTGAACTTCGCAATGAAAAGTTCATGAAAATTATCTCTCTGGCACCAGAAGTACTCTAAGGAGCGAGCAATGGCAGCTAAAATCCGTCGTAACGACGAAGTTATTGTTCTTACCGGTAAAGACAAAGGTAAGCGCGGTAAAGTAAAGAACGTCCTGACTTCTGGTAAAGTCATCGTTGAAGGTATCAACCTGGTTAAGAAACACCAGAAGCCGGTTCCGGCTCTGAACCAGCCAGGTGGCATCGTTGAAAAAGAAGCTGCAATTCAGGTTTCTAACGTTGCAATCTTCAATGCGGCAACCGGCAAGGCTGACCGTGTAGGCTTTAGATTCGAAGACGGCAAAAAAGTCCGTTTCTTCAAGTCTAACAGCGAAACTATCAAGTAATTTGGAGTAGTACGATGGCGAAACTGCATGATTACTACAAAGACGAAGTAGTCCAGAAACTCATGACAGAGTTTGGCTACAATTCTGTCATGCAAGTCCCTCGGGTCGAGAAGATCACCCTGAACATGGGTGTTGGTGAAGCGATCGCTGACAAGAAACTGCTGGATAACGCAGCAGCCGATCTGGCAGCAATCTCCGGTCAAAAACCGCTGATCACCAAAGCACGCAAATCAGTTGCAGGCTTCAAAATCCGTCAGGGCTATCCGATCGGCTGTAAAGTAACTCTGCGTGGCGAACGCATGTGGGAGTTCTTTGAGCGTCTGATCACTATTGCTGTACCACGTATTCGTGACTTCCGCGGTCTTTCTGCGAAGTCTTTCGACGGTCGTGGTAACTACAGCATGGGCGTACGTGAGCAGATCATCTTCCCAGAAATCGACTACGACAAAGTCGATCGCGTTCGTGGTTTGGATATTACCATTACCACTACTGCGAAATCTGATGATGAAGGCCGTGCACTGCTGGCTGCCTTTGACTTCCCGTTCCGCAAGTAAGGTAGGGTTACTTAATGGCTAAGCAATCTATGAAAGCACGCGAAGTTAAGCGTGTGAAATTAGCAGACAAGTTCTTCGCAAAACGCGTTGAGCTGAAAGCAATCATTTCTGATGTGAACGCATCTGACGAAGATCGTTGGAATGCCGTTCTCAAGCTGCAGAGTCTGCCGCGTGATTCCAGCCCTTCCCGTCAGCGTAACCGCTGCCGTCAGACAGGTCGTCCGCACGGTTTCCTGCGGAAGTTTGGGTTGAGCCGTATCAAGGTCCGTGAAGCCGCTATGCGCGGTGAAATCCCGGGTCTTAAAAAGGCTAGCTGGTAATTGTCACCATTTGAATCACGGGAGTAACACAGATGAGCATGCAAGATCCGATCGCGGATATGCTGACCCGTATCCGTAACGGTCAGGCCGCGAACAAAGTTGCGGTCTCTATGCCTTCCTCCAAGCTGAAAGTGGCAATTGCCAACGTGCTGAAGGAAGAAGGCTATATTGAAGATTTTAAAATCGAAGGCGACATCAAGCCGGAACTGGAACTGACTCTTAAGTATTTCCAGGGTAAAGCTGTTGTAGAAAGCATTCAACGTGTTAGCCGTCCTGGTCTGCGCATCTATAAAAGAAAAGATGAGCTGCCAAAAGTGATGGCTGGTATGGGTATTGCTGTAATTTCTACCTCTAAAGGTGTCATGACTGATCGTGCAGCGCGCCAGGCTGGTCTTGGTGGCGAAATTATCTGCTACGTAGCGTAATCGGAGGAATAAAATGTCTCGTGTTGCAAAAGCACCTGTCGTTATTCCTGCCGGCGTAGAGGTAAAACTCAACGGTCAGGAAGTTTCGATCAAAGGCAAAAACGGCGAGCTGACTCGTACTATCAACAATGCTGTTGAAATCAAGCAGGAAGACAACACCCTGACTTTTGCTCCACGCAAAGGTTATGCGGATGGTTGGGCACAGGCAGGTACTGCTCGTGCACTGCTGAACGGCATGGTTATCGGTGTTACCGACGGCTTCACTAAGAAGCTGCAACTGGTTGGTGTTGGTTATCGTGCAGCTGTTAAAGGCAACTCTGTGAGTCTGGCCCTGGGCTTCTCTCACCCTGTTGAACATGCACTGCCGGCCGGCATCACTGCTGAATGTCCGACTCAAACTGAAATCGTGCTGAAAGGCGCTGATAAGCAGGTTATCGGACAGGTTGCAGCTGATCTGCGCGCCTACCGTCGTCCTGAGCCTTATAAAGGCAAGGGTGTTCGTTACGCCGACGAAGTCGTGCGTACCAAAGAGGCTAAGAAGAAGTAAGGTAACACTATGGATAAGAAATCTGCTCGTATCCGTCGTGCGACCCGTGCACGTCGCAAGCTCAAAGAGCTGGGTGCTACTCGCCTGGTGGTACATCGTACCCCGCGTCACATTTACGCACAGGTAATCGCCCCGAACGGTTCCGAAGTTCTGGTTGCTGCTTCTACTGTAGAAAAAGCTATCGCTGAACAACTGAAGTATACCGGTAACAAAGACGCCGCTGCAGCTGTAGGTAAAGCTCTGGCTGAGCGCGCTATCGAAAAAGGCATCAAAGATGTTTCTTTCGATCGTTCCGGGTTCCAATATCATGGTCGCGTCCAGGCACTTGCAGATGCTGCTCGTGAAGCTGGCCTTCAGTTCTAAGGTAGAGGTCTAAGATGGCACACATCGAGAAACAAGCTGGCGAACTGCAGGAAAAATTGATCGCGGTAAACCGTGTTTCTAAAACTGTGAAAGGTGGTCGTATTTTCTCCTTCACCGCACTGACTGTAGTGGGTGATGGCAACGGCCGCGTGGGTTTTGGTTACGGTAAAGCGCGTGAAGTTCCAGCAGCGATCCAGAAAGCGATGGAAAAAGCCCGTCGCAATATGATTAACGTCGCGCTGACTCACGGCACCCTGCAGCACCCTGTAAAAGGTGCGCACACGGGTTCTCGTGTGTTCATGCAGCCGGCTTCTGAAGGTACCGGTATCATCGCCGGTGGTGCAATGCGCGCCGTCCTGGAAGTCGCTGGAGTTCATAACGTTCTGGCTAAAGCATATGGTTCCACCAACCCGATTAACGTGGTTCGTGCAACTATTGATGGTCTGGGCAATATGAAATCTCCGGAAATGGTCGCTGCCAAGCGTGGTAAATCCGTTGAAGAAATTCTGGGGTAATCACGATGGCTAAGACTATTAAAATTACACAAACCCGCAGTTCAATCGGCCGCCTGCCTAAGCACAAAGCCACTCTGATTGGCCTGGGTCTGCGTCGTATTGGTCACACCGTTGAGCGTGAAGACACGCCTGCTGTACGCGGTATGGTCAACGCGATTTCCTACATGCTGAAAGTGGAGGAGTAAGAGATGCGTTTAAACACTCTGTCTCCGGCCGAAGGGTCTAAACACGCTTCCAAGCGTCTGGGTCGTGGTATCGGTTCTGGCCTCGGCAAAACCGGCGGTCGTGGTCACAAAGGTCAGAACTCACGTTCTGGCGGTGGCGTACGTCGTGGTTTCGAGGGTGGTCAGATGCCTCTGTACCGTCGTCTGCCGAAGTTCGGCTTCACTTCACGCAAATCATTCGTGACGACTGAAGTTCGTCTGTCTGATCTGGCGAAAGTGGAAGGCGGTATTGTTGACCTGAACACGCTGAAAGCAGCCAACATCATCGGTGTTCAGATTGAATTCGCGAAAGTGATTCTGTCTGGTGAAGTTACTACACCGGTAACGATTCGTGGACTGCGTGTCACCAAAGGTGCTCGTGCTGCAATCGAAGCTGCTGGCGGTAAAATCGAGGAATAAGTAGCAGATGGCAAAGCAACCGGGATTAGATTTTCAAAGCGCCAAAGGGGGCTTTGGTGAACTGAAGCGCAGACTATTGTTTGTAATCGGTGCACTGATTGTCTTCCGCATTGGCTCTTTTATTCCAATCCCCGGTATCGATGCCACTGTACTTGCCAAACTGCTTGAGCAACAGCGTGGCACCATCATTGAAATGTTCAACATGTTCTCTGGTGGTGCTCTCAGTCGTGCCTCAATCTTCGCGCTGGGTATTATGCCGTATATTTCGGCCTCTATTATTATCCAGCTGCTGACGGTGGTTCATCCCGCCCTGGCAGAGATTAAGAAAGAGGGTGAGGCTGGCCGTCGTAAGATTAGCCAGTACACCCGCTATGGCACCCTGGTTTTGGCCATATTTCAGTCGATCGGTATCGCTACCGGTCTGCCGAATATGCCAGGAATGCAGGGCCTGGTGTTAAATCCGGGCTTCGCATTCTACTTTACCGCTGTTGTGAGTCTGGTTACCGGGACAATGTTCCTGATGTGGCTGGGCGAACAGATTACTGAACGAGGTATCGGTAACGGTATCTCAATCATTATCTTCGCAGGTATTGTTGCGGGTCTTCCGCCGGCCATTGGCCATACCATCGAGCAAGCGCGGCAAGGCGACCTGCACTTTCTTCTGTTGCTGTTGGTTGCAGTTCTTGTATTTGCAGTGACGTTCTTTGTTATTTTCGTTGAGCGTGGCCAGCGTCGTATCGTGGTCAACTACGCTAAGCGTCAGCAGGGGCGTCGTGTATATGCTGCACAGAGCACACATTTACCGTTGAAAGTGAATATGGCAGGTGTCATTCCAGCTATCTTCGCTTCCAGCATTATTCTGTTCCCGGCAACGATAGCATCCTGGTTCGGGAGCGGTAGTGGTTGGAACTGGCTGACAACAATTTCGCTGTATTTGCAGCCAGGACAGCCGCTTTATGTGCTACTCTATGCGACTGCAATCATCTTCTTCTGTTTCTTCTATACGGCGTTGGTGTTTAACCCGCGTGAAACAGCAGATAACCTGAAGAAGTCTGGTGCATTCGTACCGGGAATTCGTCCGGGAGAGCAAACGGCGAAGTATATCGATAAAGTTATGACACGACTCACCTTAATCGGTGCGCTGTATATTACTTTTATCTGCCTGATCCCGGAGTTCATGCGTGATGCCATGAAGGTTCCCTTCTACTTCGGCGGTACTTCACTGCTGATTGTAGTGGTCGTCATCATGGACTTTATGGCTCAAGTGCAAACTCTGATGATGTCTAGTCAGTATGAGTCTGCATTGAAAAAAGCTAACCTGAAAGGCTATGGCCGTTAATTCAGTAGCTTGAGAAGTTACGGAGAGTAAAAATGAAAGTTCGTGCTTCCGTCAAGAAATTATGTCGTAACTGCAAAATCATTCGTCGCGACGGTGTCGTACGTGTGATCTGCAGCGCCGAGCCTAAGCATAAACAGCGCCAGGGCTGATTAAGTCACATATTTTTCTTGCAAAGTCGGGTTGAGCTGGCTAGATTAGCCAGCCAATCTTTTGTATGTCGATGCGTTTCCATTTGAGTATCCTGAAAACGGGCTTTTCAGCATGGTTCGCATTTATTTAATTATAGGAGTGCATAGTGGCCCGTATAGCAGGCATTAACATTCCTGATCATAAACATACCGTTATCGCATTAACTTCGATCTTCGGTATCGGCAAAACTCGTTCCAAAGCTATCTGCGTTGAAACGGGCATTGCTGAAAATGTTAAGATCAGTGAGCTGTCTGAAGAACAGATTGATCAGCTGCGTGAAGCAGTTGGTAAATTCGTTGTTGAAGGTGATCTGCGCCGTGAAATCACCCTGAGCATCAAGCGTCTTATGGACCTTGGTTGCTACCGTGGTTTACGCCATCGTCGTGGTCTGCCGGTTCGCGGTCAGCGTACTAAGACCAACGCACGTACCCGTAAGGGTCCGCGTAAACCGATCAAGAAATAATCGGGGTGAGTAAATAATGGCAAAGGCACCAGTTCGTGCACGTAAGCGTGTAAGAAAACAAGTCTCAGATGGCGTGGCTCATGTCCATGCGTCTTTTAACAACACCATCGTAACCATTACCGATCGTCAGGGTAACGCGCTGGGTTGGGCAACCGCCGGTGGTTCCGGTTTCCGCGGTTCACGTAAATCTACTCCATTCGCTGCTCAGGTCGCTGCAGAGCGCTGTGCAGAAGCGGTAAAAGATTACGGTATTAAGAACCTGGAAGTTATGGTTAAGGGTCCAGGTCCAGGCCGCGAATCTACGATTCGTGCTCTGAACGCTGCTGGTTTCCGCATCACGAATATTACTGATGTGACTCCGATCCCTCACAACGGTTGTCGTCCGCCGAAAAAACGTCGCGTATAACGCCCCGTTTTTTAGGTTAGTTGGAGAAAGAAAATGGCAAGATATTTGGGTCCTAAGCTCAAGCTGAGCCGTCGCGAGGGTACCGACTTATTCCTTAAGTCTGGCGTTCGCGCGATTGATTCCAAGTGCAAAATTGAACAAGCCCCTGGTCAGCATGGTGCGCGTAAACCGCGTCTGTCTGATTACGGCGGTCAGTTACGTGAAAAGCAGAAAGTTCGTCGTATGTACGGCGTGCTGGAGCGTCAGTTCCGTAACTACTATAAAGAAGCAGCACGTCTGAAAGGCAACACCGGTGAAAACCTGTTAGCTCTGCTGGAAGGTCGTCTGGATAACGTAGTTTACCGTATGGGCTTTGGCGCCACTCGTGCAGAAGCACGTCAGCTGGTTAGCCACAAATCTATTCTGGTAAATGGCCGCGTTGTTAACATCGCTTCTTATCAGGTATCTCCGAATGATGTCGTAAGCATCCGTGAGAAAGCCAAAAAGCAATCTCGCGTGAAGGCCGCTCTGGAGCTGGCTGAGCAGCGTGAAAAGCCAACCTGGCTGGAAGTTGATGCGACCAAGATGGAAGGTGTGTTCAAGCGTATGCCTGAGCGTACTGATCTGTCTGCGGACATTAACGAACACCTGATCGTCGAGCTTTACTCTAAGTAAAGCTTAGTACCAAAGAGAGGACACAATGCAGGGTTCTGTGACAGAGTTTCTAAAACCGCGCCTGGTAGATATCGAGCAAGTGAGTTCGACGCACGCCAAGGTGACCCTTGAACCATTAGAGCGTGGCTTTGGCCATACTCTTGGTAACGCACTGCGCCGTATTCTGCTTTCTTCCATGCCGGGTTGCGCGGTGACCGAGGTTGAAATTGATGGCGTGCTGCACGAGTACTCCACCAAAGAGGGCGTTCAGGAAGATATCCTGGAAATCCTGCTCAACCTGAAAGGGCTGGCGGTAAGAGTTCAGGGTAAAGATGAAGTCATCCTTACTTTGAATAAATCTGGCATTGGCCCTGTGACTGCAGCCGACATCACCCATGATGGTGATGTCGAAATCGTCAAGCCGCAGCATGTGATCTGCCATCTGACCGATGAAAACGCATCTATTAGCATGCGTATCAAAGTTCAGCGTGGTCGTGGTTATGTGCCGGCGTCTGCCCGAATTCATTCGGAAGAAGATGAGCGCCCAATCGGCCGCCTGCTGGTCGACGCTTGCTACAGCCCTGTAGACCGTATCGCCTACAATGTTGAAGCAGCGCGTGTAGAGCAGCGCACCGACCTGGACAAGCTGGTCATCGAAATGGAAACCAACGGCACAATCGATCCTGAAGAGGCGATTCGTCGTGCGGCCACCATCCTGGCAGAACAACTGGAAGCTTTCGTTGATTTACGTGACGTACGTCAGCCGGAAGTGAAAGAAGAGAAACCAGAATTCGATCCGATCCTGCTGCGCCCTGTTGACGATCTGGAATTGACTGTCCGCTCTGCTAACTGCCTTAAGGCAGAAGCTATCCACTACATCGGTGATCTGGTACAGCGTACTGAGGTTGAGCTGCTTAAAACGCCTAACCTCGGTAAAAAATCTCTTACTGAGATTAAAGATGTGCTCGCTTCACGTGGTCTGTCTCTGGGCATGCGCCTGGAAAACTGGCCACCAGCAAGCATCGCTGATGAATAACCCGATCACAGGTTAAGGTTTCACTGAGAAGGATAAGGTCATGCGCCATCGTAAGAGTGGTCGTCAACTGAACCGCAACAGCAGCCATCGTCAGGCTATGTTCCGCAACATGGCTGGTTCTCTGGTTCGTCATGAGATCATTAAAACGACTCTGCCGAAAGCCAAAGAACTGCGTCGCGTAGTTGAGCCGCTGATTACTCTTGCCAAGACCGACAGCGTAGCTAATCGTCGTCTGGCATTCGCCCGCACTCGTGATAACGAGATCGTGGCAAAACTGTTTAACGAGCTGGGCCCGCGTTTCGCGAGCCGTGCCGGTGGTTACACTCGTATTCTGAAGTGTGGCTTCCGTGCTGGTGACAACGCTCCGATGGCTTACATCGAGCTGGTTGATCGTCCAGAAGCTCAAGCAGAAGCTGCTGCAGAGTAATCTGCAGTATCGTAGAAAACCCGCTCCGGCGGGTTTTTTATTGCCTGAAATTTGTCATCCGCTATGATTTCCTGAGTCATTGACAGATATCGACAGGAGAGCGCTATGTGGTTAATCGATCAACTGGCGGAACAGCACATTCGTGAAGCTCAGGCAAAAGGTGAACTAAGCAACCTTCCTGGTGAGGGTGCGCCGTTACAGCTGGATGATGACAGCGCAGTTCCCCCTGAACTGCGTACCGCGTATCGTCTGTTAAAGAATGCCGGCTATCTTCCGCCTGAGCTTGAAGCCCGGAAAGAGGCGCTTGAACTGCACAAGCTGTTGCAGACGCTTGATGCAGAGGAACCTTCTCACGCTGAAATATCCCGGCGCCTCATCCTCCTCGAAAATAAACTGCAGCAGGCTGGTCTGAGCACCGAGTTTTTATACAGCCGTTATCGCTCCGATATTTCTCAACGTTTTAAGCAGGGTGAATAACGTGTATCGCATTGGTCAACTGGCCCGGCTTGCGGAAGTTACACCGGACACCATTCGCTTCTATGAAAAGCAGCAGCTGATGGAGCACAGGATGCGCACCGGGGGCGGCTTTCGACTTTACAGCGATAAAGATCTGCAACGTCTGCGGTTCATCCGCTTCGGACGTCAGCTTGGCTTCACTCTGGAAGCGATCCGGGGATTGCTGTCTATCAGGATCGAACCCGATCATCACACCTGTCAGGAGTCAAAAGCGATCGTGGCCAACAGGCTGGAAGAGGTTGATCATGTTATCGCTGAACTGCAGATCATTCAGCGCTCACTGCAGCGGCTGGCGCAAACCTGCTGTGGCGAGCAACACAGCTCCGCCTGCTGTTCTATTCTTGAAGCGCTGGAGACAGGCAACTATCCGCAGCCAGAAGCCTGCTGCGGTAAAGATTGCAACGCCATACAGAAAGAGTAAAGTTACCCCGAAATTCAACAGGAGAAAGGTATGAGTCACTATCAGCATCGCAAAGGGATCATCAATGATAATGCGCTGGAGGCGTTACTGCATGACCCGCTTTATCGTCAGCGGATCGAGCGTAACCAGAAAGGTAAGGGCAGCTATCGTCGTAAAGAGAAGCATGCAAAGGGACAGCAGCGGGAGGCCAGCGATAAGCAACACTGTTTATCACTGGCCTTCTGCTATGGCATAAAAAAAGCCGCCTGAGTCAGGCGGCTTTTTTATCAGATCTTTGTATTCTGCTGCTTCAGCAAATCACGGATTTCCGTGAGCAGTACTTCTTCGCTGGAAGGCTTCGGTGCCGGCTTCTCTACTTCTTTTTTGGTATAGAGTTTGTTCATTACTTTAATCGCCATGAAAATCGCGAATGCAATAATGACAAAATCAAATACGGTCTGGATAAAATTACCATACTCCATCACCACAGCAGGAACATCACCCTCTGCCGGTTTCAGCACCCATCTGAACTGTTTAAAGTCTACGCCGCCAATCAGCAGGCCCAGCGGAGGCATGATGATATTCGCCACTAATGATGAAACAATTTTACCAAACGCAGCACCGATCACGACACCGACTGCCAGGTCCACTACGTTGCCACGCATGGCGAAATCGCGAAACTCTTTGAATAAACTCATGGTTATCTCCCTTGCCTAAGCCAATCGATAAAGTCTAACAAACCTTAGCGCATTTTCCATTATTGCAGCGCATTAAAGCGAGGCCGCGAAGGGAGAGGCAGTCCAGCGATTATCAGAGGAAAAACGGGCTGGGCTGAAACAGTCGCTCTACATCCGGAACAAATTTTTTGTCTGTCAGAAACATGATCACATGATCACCCTGTTCGATTCTGACGTTTGCATTAGCAATAATCACCTCATCACCGCGCACGATGGCGCCAATCAGCGTGCCGGGCGGCAATTTAATATTTTCAATCTGCCGGCCAACCACGCGTGACGTGCTCTCGTCGCCATGTGCAATCGCTTCAATGGCTTCTGCAATGCCGCGGCGCAGTGACGAAACGCCCACAATATCCGCCTTGCGTACGTGGCTCAGCAGGGCAGAAATAGTGGCCTGCTGTGGTGAGATGGCGATGTCTATTACGCTGCCCTGCACCAGGTCAACATAGGCGCGACGCTGTATCAGCACCATGACTTTTTTCGCCCCCATCTTTTTAGCCAGCATGGCTGACATAATGTTGGCTTCATCGTCATTGGTCACGGCAATAAAAAGATCAACCTGATCCACATGCTCTTCAGCCAGCAGCTCCTGATCGGAGGCGTCACCATAAAATACGATGGTGTCCTGCAGGTTTTCTGCCAGTTCAGCGGCGCGCTGCTGATTACGCTCGATAAGTTTAACGCTGTAATGTTTTTCCAGCCGCTGCGCAAGACCAAAACCGATGTTGCCCCCGCCTACCAGCATGATGCGTTTGTAAGGCTTTTCCAGCCGCTGCATCTCGCTCATTACGGCGCGAATGTGCTGACTGGCAGCAATGAAGAACACTTCATCACCCGCTTCAACAATGGTTGACCCCTGCGGACGAATAGGGCGATCCTGACGAAAAATAGCCGCAACCCGCGTATCGATGTGTGGCATATGCTCACGCATGATAGAGAGCGGATTGCCGACCAGCGGGCCGCCATAATAGGCTTTAACCACGGCAAGGCTTACTTTCCCTTCCGCAAAATTGACCACCTGAAGTGCGCCAGGATACTGGATAAGACGATAGATATTGTCGATAACCAGCTGTTCAGGAGAGATTAAGTGGTCAATCGGCACCGCTTCCGGCGTAAATAATTTATCGCCATCGCGCAGATAGTCCGCTGCACGAATACGCGCAATACGGTTTGGCGTATTAAACAGCGAGTAAGCTATCTGACAGGCGATCATATTGGTTTCGTCCGAACTGGTTACGGCAACCAGCATATCGGCATCTTCTGCGCCCGCTTCACGCAGGACACGCGGATGAGAACCGTGGCCGTGGACAACGCGCAGGTCAAATTTGTCCTGCAACACGCGTAAACGTGAAGGGTCGCTGTCTACCACGGTGATGTCATTGTTTTCACCCACCAGATTCTCTGCCAGCGTACCGCCAACCTGACCGGCTCCGAGGATAATAATTTTCATCGCTCTGTTGCTCTCATTAGCGTGCGCCGCACTATTTTTTTATCAGCTTAGCGTAGAAAAAGCCGTCACCGCCGTCAGCGTGCGGGAATACCTGCCAGCCATATTCATCCCCCTGCGGCAGCGGCACCGCGATGGCATCATCATGGTCGGCAAGAAACGTGCGGATTTGCTCATGGTTCTCTTCCGGCAATACTGAACAGGTCGCATACAGCAGCGTGCCGCCTGATTTCAGACGTGGCCAGATGGCATTAAGGATTTCACGCTGCAGTGCTGCCAGCTCCGCAATATCCCGATCGCGGCGCAGCCATTTGATATCAGGATGGCGACGTATCACGCCGGTTGCAGAACAGGGCGCATCAAGCAGGATACGGTCAAATGTCAGATCGTTACACCAGGCGGCAGGCGTACGGCCATCGCCCTGACGCACTTCTGCAGTCATGTTCAGGCGCAGCAGGTTTTCCCGCACGCGGCTCAGGCGCTGCTCATCAATATCAACTGCCATCACACTGGCCTGTGGGGCCACTTCCAGAATATGTGTGGTTTTACCGCCCGGCGCTGCACAGAGATCCAGTATATGTTCGCCTGGCTGAGGTTCGAGCAGCAGAGCACAACGCTGCGCGGAGAGATCCTGAACCGTAACCCATCCCTGCTCAAAACCCGGCAGCTGGCTTACAGGCGCTGGTGATTCCAGACGTACAGCATCCGGCGCATCGCCGCAGATGCCATTTTTGTCCGCCTGATTCAGCAATGCCAGCCAGGCATCACGCGTATGATGCTGGCGATTGACGCGCAACCACATTGGCGGACGCTGATTGTTGGCCTCGGTGATCGCCTGCCACTGCTGCGGCCAGGCGTGCTGAAGACGTTTCAGTAACCAGCCAGGATGCAGATAGCGTTGCGGTGCCTGATCCACTTCTGCCAGCAGGCTCTCCTGCTGACGCTGAAACTGGCGTAACACGCCATTCAGCAGCCCTTTCAGGTTAGCCCGCTTAAGGACTTCTGCGCCGGCAACAGTTTCCGCCAGCGCGGCATGCGGCGGGATACGCGTATAAAGCAGCTGATAAAGGCCGACCATAATCAGGTAGTGCAGCACGCGCTGTTTACCGGTTAACGGGCGCTCCATCAGCTTGCCGATCAGCGCTTCCAGCTGAGGTAATGTGCGCGTCACACCAAAGCACAACTCCTGCAGCAGGGCGCCATCTTTGTCCGCCACGGTTTTTTGCGCGGCAGGAAGGATAGCGCTGAGCGATTCGCCTTTATCCACCACACGTTCGATCAGTTGCGCCGCCAGGCTGCGCAGGTTAGTCGCTTTTTTCATAGTATTTCATCAGGCAGTTGGGCCCGGCGCGTACCGGGCAACAGGATCAGGCCAGAACGGTTCCGGGAGTGAACCATTCGCGACGTGAGTTGAGCAGGTCCTGGGCTGACATAGGTTTTTTGCCAGCTGGCTGCAGGGATAACAGGTTTAAGACACCATCCGCGGTTGCGATCTGAATGCCCTGCTTATCGGCGTGCAGGATTTCGCCCGGCTGTTTATCCTGATGCGGTAACACCGTTGCCTGCCAGACTTTTACCGGTTGATCATCGATAAGAAAATAGCTTACCGGCCAGGGATTAAAGGCACGGATGCAGCGCTCCAGCTGCGCCGCCGGCAGCGTCCAGTCCAGCCGGGCTTCCTCTTTGCTGAGCTTTTCAGCGTAGGTCGCCAGAGCGTTATCCTGTACCTCAGGCTGTGCACGGTTGGTCGCCAGCATAGTTAGCGTTTGCAGCAGGCCCTGCGGTCCCAGTTCAGCCAGGCGATTGTAAAGCGAAGCGCTGGTATCGTCCGGACCAATCGGGCAGTTGAGTTTGAGCAGCATATCGCCTGTGTCGAGGCCTGCATCCATCTGCATAATGGTCACACCGGTTTCGCTATCGCCAGCCCAGAGCGCACGCTGAATCGGCGCGGCACCGCGCCAGCGTGGCAGCAGCGAGCCGTGAACGTTCACGCAACCGAGACGGGGCATCGAAAGCACTGCCTGTGGCAGAATCAGCCCATAGGCCACGACGACCATGATATCTGCCTGCAGATCGGCTACCAGCTGCTGGTTCTCTTCCGGCCTGAGTGATTTGGGCTGAAAAACCGGTATACCGTGCGTCTCGGCTAACACTTTTACCGGGCCGGGAGTGAGTTTGTTGCCGCGTCCGGCAGGACGATCGGGCTGGGTAAAGACGCCGGTTACCTGATGCTCAGATGCAAGCAGCGCGTCAAGGTGACGCGCTGCAAAGTCAGGTGTACCGGCAAAAATAATTTTCAACGGTGCAGACACAATTTAGCCTTCTGTTCGCTCTCAGGATGCGCGGGTATTCTGGCGAGCCAGTTTTTCCAGTTTCTGTTTAATACGCTGGCGTTTCAGCGGTGACAGATAATCGATAAACAGCTTGCCGTCCAGATGGTCAATTTCATGCTGAATACAGATTGCCAGCAGGCCATCCGTTTCCAGTTCAAAGCTGTTACCGTCACGATCCAGCGCGCGAACTTTAACGCGCTCGGCGCGCGGCACAAATGCACGCTGTTCCGGAATAGAAAGGCAGCCTTCCTCGATACCGGTCTCGCCACTTTTTTCCAGCAGCTCCGGATTGATAAGCACCAGGCGCTCGTCACGATTTTCAGAGACATCGATAACGATAATACGCTGGTGGATATCAACCTGTGTAGCCGCCAGGCCGATGCCTTCTTCGGCATACATCGTTTCAAACATATCATCGACGATACGCTGAACCCCGGCGTCAACTGCTGCAACCGGTGCAGCAATTTTGCGAAGGCGATCGTCAGGAAAATGTAATACCTGCAAAACTGACATAAATATCCAGATCTATATGCGTTAAAGAAAAGATTACTGGTTCATATTGTAGACTTTTCAGGGCCCGATTGACAGCATTGCACGGCACAGACACGGCGGTCATGGAAGGCAAAATGGAAAAGCTGGAAAGAGTGCTCAGAGCAGCAAACGTACGGGGCCTGAGCGGCCACAAAGCGCACCGCTTTATGACGGCGTTAAAGGCTGCTGACAGAGTGGATGATGAGTGGCTGCGCGCTCAGGGAATGAGTGAACAACAGCGGCAGCACTACCTGGTGCTGTGCCCGCGCCAGCGTGATAACACACTGGCGTGGCTGGAGCAGCCGCAGCATAGCCTGATTGACTGCACGGATGCTCGTTATCCGGAGCGGCTTAAAGAGACAGCGCGCTACCCGACCGCGCTGTTTGTCGCTGGCGATGCAGCAGCGCTTACCCAGCCTCAGCTTGCCGTGGTCGGCAGCCGCAACTGCTCACTTTACGGGAAAGAGTGGGGGGAGTGGTTTACGCAACAGCTGGCCGTAAGCGGCCTGACTATCACCAGTGGACTGGCGCGCGGTATTGATGGTATTGCGCATCGTGCCGCGCTGGCTGCCGGAGGAAAGACGCTGGCGGTACTGGGCAGTGGATTACAGTGCCTCTATCCAAAGCAGCATCAGGCACTGGCCTGCGACATTATCAGTCACGGCGGTGCGCTTATTTCTGAACTGCCGCTGACGTGTGCGCCGCATGGCGTGAACTTCCCGCGACGTAACCGCATTATCAGTGGCTTAAGCTATGGCGTGCTGGTGGTAGAGGCGTCGCTGAAAAGCGGTTCGCTGGTGACGGCGCGTTATGCACTTGAGCAAAACCGCAATGTTTATGCGCTGCCCGGAGCGCTGGGTAACGCCGGCAGTGAAGGCGTGCACTGGCTGATACAGCAGGGCGCACTGCTGGTTGCTCATCCCAATAATATTCTGGAGGATTTGCACTCTACGCTGCAGTGGCTGCCCGTAAACCAATCGGACACAATATATTCACAACTCAGTGACGATGTTCCATTGCCATTTCTCAGCGCGTTGGCTAACGTAGGTGATGAGGTTACACCTGTTGACGTCGTCGCTGAACGTGCCGGCCAACCTGTGCCAGTCATCGCTGCACAATTGCTCGAACTGGAGTTAGCAGGATGGATCGCAGCTGTACCCGGCGGCTATGTCCGATTGAGGAGGGCATGCCATGTTCGACGTACTTATGTACTTGTTTGAAACCTATATTCATAACGAAGCTGAGATGCGCGTTGATCAGGATAAACTCACTGATGATCTAACTGACGCCGGTTTTCACCGTGAAGATATCTACAATGCGCTGAACTGGCTTGAACGGCTGGCGGATTACCAGGAGGGGCTGGTCGCACCGGTATTACTGGCAAACGATCCTCTCTCTATGCGTATCTACACTGAGGAAGAGAGCCAGCGTTTAGATGCAGAGTGTCGCGGTTTCGTGCTGTTCCTTGAGCAGATTCAGGTACTAAACATGGAAACGCGGGAAATGGTTATCGAACGGGTTATGGCGCTTGATACGCTGGAGTTCGATCTGCAGGATCTAAAATGGGTGGTGCTGATGGTGCTGTTTAATATTCCGGGATGCGAAAATGCCTATCAGCAAATGGAAGAACTGTTATTCGACGTCAATGAAGGTATGCTGCATTAATCTGTAATGAATACCCCGGGTAATATGAATAAATCAGCGCTGTTTAGCGTGCGTAAACAGGAACCCTGCCCCGCGTGCGGGGCAGAATTGGTCATACGTTCTGGCAAAACGGGCCCGTTTCTGGGCTGTAGTAACTATCCCGCCTGCGACTATATCCGGCCGATGAAAAATCAGGCGGATGGCCATATCGTCAAGGTGCTGGAAGGGCATGCCTGCCCGCAGTGTGATGCAGACAAAGTACTGCGTCAGGGACGGTTTGGCATGTTTATCAGCTGCAGCGGTTATCCGGAGTGCCACTATACGGAAGCCGTTGATAAACCTGATGTGACAACTATTGCCTGTCCGCAGTGTGCCAGCGGTAAACTGGTACAGCGGCGCTCGCGCTATGGCAAAACGTTTCACGCCTGCGATCGCTATCCTGAGTGTCAGTTTGCTATTAACGCCACGCCGGTTGACGGTACGTGTCCACACTGCCAGTTCCCCTTACTAATAGAAAAGAAAACTGCACAGGGCGTCAGGCGTTTCTGCGCCAGTAAACGCTGCGGCAAGCCCGTTGTGCCGGAAGAAGAGTAATCATGAACCAGTCTCAATCTATTCCAGGAAGCGCTGACTTTTGCATTGAGCAGCTAAAACAGCAGTGCGTAATCGCTTATCCCACCGAAGCCGTATTTGGCCTTGGCTGCGACCCTGACAGCGAACGTGCGGTAATGGCGCTGCTGCAGCTGAAACAACGGCCGGTTGAGAAAGGATTGATCCTGATTGCCGCTGACTATACTCAGCTGACGCCCTATATTGACGATGAGCAACTGACAGCGGAGCAGCGCGAACGCATGTTTGCCTCCTGGCCTGGTCCGGTAACCTGGGTGGTGCCGGCGCGATCCAGCACACCACGCTGGCTGACGGGGCGTTTCAATTCACTGGCGATCCGCGTCAGTAATCACTCTGACGTTCAGGCATTATGCCGTGGTTTTGGCAAACCGCTGGTCTCTACCAGCGCAAACCTGACCGGCATGCCGCCCTGTCGCACCGCTGCTGAAGTCACTGAGCAGTTTGGCGTTGCGTTTCCGGTGCTACAGGCAGCCACCGGAGGGCGTCTTAACCCTTCAGAAATCCGCGATGTGCTCAGCGGTGAACTGATTCGCCAGGGCTGACAGATGGAACACTTTGCCGTTTTTGGCCATCCGATTGCGCACAGTAAGTCCCCCTTTATTCATCGCGAATTTGCCCGGCAAACCGGTATAGCTCACAGCTATGGTCAAATCTGCGCGCCGCTGGATGCTTTTCCGCAGACGCTGCGCGCCTTTTTCGCTGCGGCGGGGAGGGGGGCTAACGTGACCCTGCCGTTTAAACAGCAGGCGTGGTCGCTGGCTGATGCGCTGAGCGAGCGCGCCAGGCTATCTGGCGCAGTGAATACGCTGCATAAGAGAAGTGATGGCTCGCTTTTCGGAGATAACACCGACGGGATCGGCCTGCTCAGCGATCTGCAAAGGCTGGAGATGATCCAGCCAGGCGATCGGATCCTGCTGGTCGGTGCAGGGGGGGCTGCGCGCGGTGTGATCCAGCCTCTGCTTGCCGCCGGCTGCTCGCTGGTGGTGGTAAACCGCACCGCCAGCCGTGCTGAAGAGCTGGCGCAACAGTTTAGTCACTGCGGAGAGATTGAGGCAGTAAACTTTGCCCGGCTCAGTGCACACGCTTTTGATCTGATCATCAATGCCACCTCCAGCGGTGTTGCAGGCGACATCCCACCTTTACCTGCCACGCTGATTGAGCGCGGGGTACGCTGCTATGACATGTTTTACCAACCGGGCCTGACGCCTTTTCTTCTATGGTGCCAGCAGAAGGGCGCTGACGTCGTGGCGGATGGCACGGGCATGCTGGTGGGACAGGCTGCACACGCTTTTCAGCTCTGGCACGGTGTCATGCCGGAGATTACGCCGGTGATCGATACACTAAAGCGAGCCATGCAGCCATGAATCAGGCGATTCATTTTCCTGAACGGGAAAGCTGGGATCGGCAGCAGCAGGCAGTCATCTTTCCTGCTCTGGTAAATGGCATGGGAATCACCTGTGCTATTTCTCAGCCCGCGCTTCATGCACGTTTTGGTGAAGGAGAGGCGATGGCGCTGTTCTGCGCACATCGCTGGGATATAGAAGAGGAAGCTGAAAAGCTTATTCTGACGGATGCGATCAGCGATCAGGGCTGGGTCTGGCTCTCCTGATTCAGATAATCATCTTTCCATTTGACGTAATTGCCGGATGAGTAAAGCAGGCCGGCAATTTCAGCTTCAGTAAGCGGGCGAATCTGTTTCACCGGACTACCTAAATAGAGATAGCCGCTGACGAGACGCTTGCCGGGGGGGACCAGGCTGCCCGCCCCAATCATGACATCCTCTTCAACAATGGCCCCGTCCAGTACGATTGAGCCCATGCCGACCAGCACGCGATCGCCGATAGTACAGCCATGCAGCATCGCCTTATGCCCGACCGTCACATCTTCGCCAATCAGTAAAGGATATCCCTGGGGATTGGTGGCTGACTTATGCGTGACGTGCAGAACGCTGCCATCCTGTATATTGCTTCTTTTACCAATGATGACGTGATTAACATCACCGCGGATCGCGACCAGCGGCCAGATACTGACATCATCATCTAATCGAACATCACCCACAACAACGCTGCTGCTATCTACCATGACACGCTCGCCGGTTTGCGGAAAAGAGTACTTATAAGGGCGCAGGGCTACAGACATGATCTTTCTCCTTTATCAATTATTCCCAGCGTGCAGCTAAATGCAGTGCTGAACAAGGTGAAATTTAACCGGATCGCTCGCGATCGCAGCGAAAAGAACAGAAACTCGCCACTCAGTAAAAAAGATCGAAAAAAGGGGTTGTGCAAAAAATTCGGATCCCTATAATGCGCCACCACTGAGACGGCAAAGCGGCAACGCAGACGGGCTCAGCAGGGCGTGAAGCGATTCACCCCGCCGGAGAAAACGCTGAAAAAAGTGGTTGACTCCGGAGGAGGAAAGCGTA
>NZ_VWXE01000014.1:0-4460 GCF_011752675.1 Pantoea sp. Acro-807
GCGGCCACAGCGCGGCGGTCCCACCTGACCCCATGCCGAACTCAGAAGTGAAACGCCGTAGCGCCGATGGTAGTGTGGGGCCTCCCCATGCGAGAGTAGGGAACTGCCAGGCATCCATCAAGTAAAAAAGCCCTGAACACGCGTTCAGGGCTTTTTTACGTCTGCAGAAAAGCAAAATTTCCTCACTAAAACCATCAAAACACCCACTCCTGGTTAGTCAATCGGGTAAACTACGGCCAGATTACTCAGTAAAGGCCGTGAAATGTCCAGCCCAGGTACCTCCCTTAAAGCATGTAATACGCTCGGTCTTGAGATCGACGCACAATCGCTGATTATCGCTGATAGCGCAGAAGCCATTACCGCAGCGTGGCACTCCAGCCAGCAGCGCAATCAACCCTTTATTATCCTCGGTGAAGGAAGCAATGTTCTGTTCCTCGAGGATTTCAACGGCACCGTCGTCGTTAATGCCATCAAAGGTATTCAGCCTGAAGAGCATGAAGAAGCCTGGCATGTGCACGCTGGCGCCGGTGAAAACTGGCATGAGTTAGTGGAATATACCCTGAAAAAAGGGATCCCTGGCCTGGAAAACCTGGCGCTCATTCCAGGTATGTCAGGCTCCGCTCCGATCCAGAATATCGGTGCCTATGGCGTAGAGTTTAAAGATGTCTGTCACTATGTCGATGTACTGCATCTGCCTACATCAGCCACTAAAAGGCTCTATCGTGAAGAGTGCGGCTTTGGCTATCGCGATAGCATATTTAAACACGCGCTCAAAGATGATTACGTCATCATCGCGATCGGACTGCGCCTGATGAAAGCGTGGAAACCGGTACTGAGTTATGGCGATCTGGCAAAACTTAACCCGGCGACGACTACCGCCTGGGATGTCTGCCATGCTGTATGTCAGATGCGTCAAAGCAAATTGCCCGATCCGCGCGTTACCGGAAATGTGGGCAGCTTCTTTAAAAACCCGCTTGTTTCAGCTGAGCAGCTGACAGAGCTGCTCGCGCAGTGGCCTGCAATACCACACTATCCTCAGCCTGATGGCGAGGTAAAACTGGCGGCAGGCTGGTTAATCGACCAGTGTCAGCTTAAGGGCTTCAGCGTAGGCGGCGCCGCCGTGCATCGCCAGCAGGCGCTGGTTCTGATCAATCAGGATCGCGCCACGCCGCAGGAGATTGTTACACTGGCACATACGGTGCGGCAGCACGTGGGTAAGAAGTTCAATGTCTGGCTGGAACCTGAAGTGCGTTTTATCGGCGCCAATGGCGAGCGTAATGCAGTTGAGGTTATTGCATGAAAGATCAAAGCGTTCCTCTCAAGCTGGCTGCGTTGCTGGCTGACGGTGAATTCCACTCAGGTGAACATCTGGGTGAAGCGCTGGGCATGAGCCGTGCTGCAGTTAATAAGCACATACAGACTCTGAAAAGCTGGGGTCTGGATGTCTTTACTGTGACAGGAAAAGGCTACAGCCTGGCTGCGCCTCTGCAGCTGCTGGATGAAGCGCTTATCCATACTCATCTGGAGACCCCGGGTATCGCCGTTATTCCGGTTATAGACTCAACCAACCAGTATCTGCTTGATCGCATGGATCAGCTTGAGTCAGGTTTTGCCTGCGTTGCGGAGTACCAGCAGGCGGGACGTGGACGCCGCGGACGTAAATGGTTTTCGCCTTTTGGAGCCAACCTCTATCTGTCGATGTACTGGCGTCTGGAGCAGGGACCAGCTGCTGCGATGGGGCTGAGCCTGGTCATAGGGATTGTCATGGCGGAAGTGATTCAGTCCCTTGGCGCTGAAAATGTCCGTGTGAAGTGGCCAAACGATCTCTATCTTAACGATCGTAAACTTGCTGGCATCCTGGTTGAACTCACCGGTAAAACCGGCGATGCGGCGCAGATTGTTATGGGCGCAGGCATCAACCTGGGAATGCGGGGTGAAGGCACTTCAGAAATCAATCAGGGCTGGATCAACCTGCAGGAAGCGGGCGTGACTATCGATCGCAACCAGCTGGCAGCCAGTATCATCAACAGTCTGCGTGCGGCGTTACCGCTTTTTGAGCGCGACGGTCTGGCTCCCTTTATTCAGCGCTGGGAAAAGCTGGATAATTTTATCAATCGTCCGGTTAAATTACTGGTTGGTGAGCGCGAAGTTTACGGTATTGCGCGCGGGATAGATAAGCAGGGTGGCCTGCTGCTGGAACAGGAGGAAGTGATTAAATCCTGGGTTGGCGGGGAGATCTCACTCAGGCCAGATAACGGCTAGCCACAGCACTATGATAAAAGCCCTGCACGCAGGGCTTTTTGCTGTTACTTCCTCAGCCTTACGCTCTGAACGGCGTGGTTAGCCTCTTTGGTCATAATCAGGCTGGCGCGCTCACGCGTTGGCAGAATATTTTCTTTCAGGTTAAGACCGTTGATTTCCTGCCACAGCCCGCGCGCAATGTTAACGGCATCCTCTTTCGGCAGCTGCGAATAGTGATGAAAGTAGGAATCGGGATCGCTGAAAGCACCTTCACGGAATTTCAGGAAGCGGTTGATGTACCAGCGTTCCAGTAAGGTTTCCGGAGCATCCACATAGATTGAGAAATCCACAAAGTCAGAAACAAATACGTGATGCGGATCGTGCGGGTAGTCCATACCGCTCTGCAGCACGTTAAGCCCTTCCAGAATCAGGATATCAGGCTGCTCAACCACTTTATCGCCGTCAGGGATGACATCATAAATCAGATGCGAGTAGACCGGTGCCGTGACCTGGCTGGCGCCCGACTTGAGATCGGAAACAAACTTTACCAGGCGATGCATATCGTAGGACTGCGGAAACCCTTTCTTCTTCATCAGACCGCGCTCTTTCAGCACGGCATTCGGATGCAGGAAACCATCAGTGGTGATCAATTCTACTTTGCGATGTTCCGGCCAGCGGCTCAGCAGCGCCTGCAGCACGCGCGCAGTCGTGCTTTTTCCGACGGCAACGCTGCCGGCAATGCTGATGATATAAGGGATCTTTTGCCCGTTGGTGCCGAGAAACTGTTCCAGTACGGCCTGACGTCGCAAATTAGAACTGATGTAGAAGTTCAGCAGACGTGATAGAGGAAGATAGATCTCAGCAACCTCATCAAGAGAGAGATCTTCATTGATACCGCGCAGGCGCTCAACTTCACGCTCATCCAGTGTCATAGGCACTGAGTCACGCAGCGCAGCCCACTGCTGTCTGTCGAATTGCAGATAAGGGGTGGTCAGTGGCGTTGTTTTTCTACTCATAAGCATATATCTGACCGCAAAGTGTGGTTCATCCCTGCCTCATCATGAAGCGTCCTGAACGCGATTGCGCGTCATAGAAGATAAATTAACGGAAACAGTGGGCAGGAGGTTAACACCAGTGTCACTTTAAACAGAAGCAAAATGATGATCGTGCGAGCGCTTTCGCAGAACACGCCACATTTTTTTCACCTGGTGGAATGAAAAAAGCTGTGTTTTTCTATCAGCCGCTAAAAAAACCAGTAAATAGTTTAACCCCGGGCAGTTCAGTCAAAGAGAAAACAAAGCGTAGCCGCTGAACGCGGTGGTGAACATTTGTACCAGATATGAGTGAAGAAGCGACAGTAATGCCTGCTGTTGAGAGCTTTTGCACAAATAGTAAGCAAAAGAATAAAAATGATGATTTTCTTGTTGCATCTCGGAGCCGGTCTTCCTAGAATGCGCGTCACTTGATGCCGGCTTAGCTCAGTTGGTAGAGCAACTGACTTGTAATCAGTAGGTCACCAGTTCGATTCCGGTAGCCGGCACCATCAAGTAGGTGGGATTCCCGAGCGGCCAAAGGGAGCAGACTGTAAATCTGCCGTCACAGACTTCGAAGGTTCGAATCCTTCTCCCACCACCATCTCAGCCTCCTGGTTGGGCATCAGGTAAGAGTTTACCTGATGGGTGAGTTCAAATCTCTCACCTCCGGATTCAGATTGCACATCTGTGTGGTCAGGGTCAGTCGGAAACTCTGACTGGCTCGAATAGTAAAAGGTCTTCTTTTATTATTCAAAAGCTACAGAAAGAACAGGTAGCCGAGTTCCAGGATGCGGGCATCGTATAATGGCTATTACCTCAGCCTTCCAAGCTGATGATGCGGGTTCGATTCCCGCTGCCCGCTCCAGATGTGCTGATATGGCTCAGTTGGTAGAGCGCACCCTTGGTAAGGGTGAGGTCCCCAGTTCGACTCTGGGTATCAGCACCACTTCCTTTATCTCTCTCCTGATTCTCTCTCTGTAAAACTAACATCGGGCACTGCCTGGTTAATGTGACGATATCTTTGATATATTCGTGTCTTAGAGGGACAAGCGATGGCTAAAGAGCAATTTCAGCGTAACAAACTGCACGTAAACGTGGGCACCATCGGTCACGTTGACCACGGTAAAACCACCCTGACTGCAGCAATCACCACCGTTCTGGCTAAAACCAACGGCGGCCAGGCGC
>NZ_VWXE01000016.1:0-1261 GCF_011752675.1 Pantoea sp. Acro-807
CCTTCCCCTCTTTTTTCCCCCTTCTTTCCTCTCTCCTCTCTCTTCTCCCTCCCTTCTTCTTTTTTCTCCTCCTTTCTCCTCCCTTCCTTCTTTTTCTCTTCCCTCCTCCTTCCCCTCCCTTTCCTTCCCTCCCCTCTCCTCCCTCTTTCCTCTTCCCTCCCCCCCCTTTCTCTTTCTTTTCTTCCCCCTCTTCTCCCTCCGTCCTCTCTTTTCCCTCTTTTTCTCTTCCCTCTTCTCCTTCTTCTCCCTCCTCTTTCGTCCTTTCTCTCCTTTCCTTTCCTCTCTTCCTTCCCCCATCCTTTCCTTCCCTCTCTCCCTCCCCCTTTTCCTTTTTCCTCCTCCTCTCCCCCTCCCTCTTCTTCCTCTTTCTCTTCCTCTCCTTCCTCTTTCCTCTCCCCTTTCCCCCTTACTCTCTCCTTCACTTCTCCTTCTCTCCTTTCTTTCCCTCCTCTTCCTTCCCCTCTTCCTCTTTCTTTTCTTCTTCTCTTTCTTCTCCTCCCCCCTCTTCTTCCTCTTCCCTCCTTCTCTTCCCCTTTCCTCTCCCTTCCTCTCTTCCTTCTCCCCCTTCTCTCTCCTTTTTTTTTTTTCCTCCCTCCCCCTCTCTTCTCTTTTTTCTTCTTCTCCCCCCTTCCCTCTTCTCCTTTTCTTCTCCCTCCCCTCCCCTTCCCCTTTTTCCTCCCTCTTCTTTTCTTCCCCCTTCCTCTTTCCTTTCTTTTTTCCTCTCTTTCTCCCTTTCTTTCCTTCTTCTCTTTCCCTCCCCTCTTTCTCTCCTCCTTCCTCCCTCTCTCTCTCTCCCTCCCTCTTCTCTCTTCTCTCTTCTCTCTCTTCCCTCTTTTTCCCCCCGCCAGTCTTCCCCTCTCTCTCTTCCTTTTCTTCTTTTTCTCTTTTCTTTTTCTCCTCTTTTCTCCTTCTTCTTTTTTCTCTTTCCTTCCTTCCCTTTCCTTTTCTCTTTCCTCTCTTTTTTTCCTTCTTCCTCCTCTCTCTTCCTTTTTCCTTCCCCCTCTTTCCTTCCTTCTCCCTTCTTCCTCTCTTCTTCCTTTCTCCCTCTTTCTTCTTCTTTTTTCCTTCTCTTCCTTTCTTCTTCCCCTTCTCTCCTTCTCCCCCCTTCTCCTCTTCCCTTCTTTTCCTTCCCTCCCTTCCCCTTCTTCTCTTTCTCTCTCTCTCCCCTCTTTTCTTTCTTTCCCTCCTTCTTTCTTTTTTTTTCCTTCCCTCTTCTTCTTTCCTTTTCTTTTTTCCTTTCTTTTCCCTCCTTTTTTCTTCC
>NZ_VWXE01000017.1:0-1230 GCF_011752675.1 Pantoea sp. Acro-807
CGCTTACCACTTTGTGATTCATGACTGGGGTGAAGTCGTAACAAGGTAACCGTAGGGGAACCTGCGGTTGGATCACCTCCTTACCTGAAGATACCTTCCCGCGAAGTGCTCACACAGATTGTCTGATAGAAAGTAATGAGCAAGACGGCTGCGAAGTCGCGACACGATGTGTCCCCTTCGTCTAGCGGTTAGGACTCCGCCCTTTCACGGCGGCAACAGGGGTTCGAATCCCCTAGGGGACGCCACTTGCTTGGTGACAGGTGAAAGGTGTCTCCACAGTATCTCAAAACCGGCTTGCGAGTCGCGTTTGAGATATTTGCTCTTTAACAATCCGGAACAAGCTGAAAATTTGAAACGACCGCGTCGTATCCGTTCTCCGTAATAAGAACGATGCGCGATGCGGCCGGGTCTCAAGATTATCGCGATTCACAGCGTTCAAAACGCCTGTGGGTTGTGAGGTTAAGCGACCAAGCGTACACGGTGGATGCCCTGGCAGTCAGAGGCGATGAAGGACGTGCTAATCTGCGAAAAGCGCCGGCAAGGTGATATGAACCGCTACAGCCGGCGATGTCCGAATGGGGAAACCCGGTGCACCCAGTGCATCATCGCAGCATGAATACATAGTGCTGCGAGGCGAACCGGGGGAACTGAAACATCTAAGTACCCCGAGGAAAAGAAATCAACCGAGATTCCCCCAGTAGCGGCGAGCGAACGGGGAGCAGCCCAGAGCCTGAATCAGCTTGTGCGTTAGTGGAAGCGTCTGGAAAGGCGCGCGATACCGGGTGACAGCCCCGTACACGAAAACGCACTTGCTGTGAGCTCGAAGAGTAGGGCGGGACACGTGGTATCCTGTCTGAATATGGGGGGACCATCCTCCAAGGCTAAATACTCCTGACTGACCGATAGTGAACCAGTACCGTGAGGGAAAGGCGAAAAGAACCCCGGCGAGGGGAGTGAAACAGAACCTGAAACCGTGTACGTACAAGCAGTGGGAGCCTTCTTTATGGGGGTGACTGCGTACCTTTTGTATAATGGGTCAGCGACTTATATTCTGTAGCAAGGTTAACCGCATAGGGGAGCCGAAGGGAAACCGAGTCTTAACCGGGCGCTAAGTTGCAGGGTATAGACCCGAAACCCGGTGATCTAGCCATGGGCAGGTTGAAGGTTGGGTAACACTAACTGGAGGACCGAACCGACTAATGTTGAAAAATTAGCGGATGACCTGTGGCT
>NZ_VWXE01000018.1:0-1182 GCF_011752675.1 Pantoea sp. Acro-807
AAAGAGCAATTTCAGCGTAACAAACTGCACGTAAACGTGGGCACCATCGGTCACGTTGACCACGGTAAAACCACCCTGACTGCAGCAATCACCACCGTTCTGGCTAAAACCAACGGCGGCCAGGCGCGTGCATTCGACCAGATCGACAGCACCCCTGAAGAAAAAGCGCGTGGTATCACCATCAACACCGCTCACGTAGAGTACGAAACCGCAAGCCGTCACTATGCACACGTTGACTGCCCGGGACACGCCGACTACGTGAAAAACATGATCACCGGTGCTGCGCAGATGGACGGCGCGATCCTGGTTGTTGCTGCGACTGATGGCCCGATGCCACAGACCCGTGAGCACATCCTGCTGGGTCGTCAGGTTGGCGTTCCTTACATCATCGTGTTCCTGAACAAGTGCGACATGGTTGATGATGAAGAGCTGCTGGAGCTGGTTGAGATGGAAGTACGTGACCTGCTGTCACAGTACGACTTCCCGGGCGACGACACGCCAATCGTACGCGGTTCAGCGCTGAAAGCGCTGGAAGGCGACGCAGAGTGGGAAGGCAAAATCATCGAGCTGGCGGGCTACCTGGACAGCTACATCCCGGATCCGGTTCGTGCTATCGACCTGCCGTTCCTGCTGCCAATCGAAGACGTGTTCTCAATCTCAGGCCGCGGTACCGTTGTTACCGGTCGTGTTGAGCGCGGCATCGTTAAAGTCGGTGACGAAGTTGAAATCGTGGGCATCAAAGATACCGCGAAATCAACCTGTACCGGTGTTGAGATGTTCCGCAAGCTGCTGGACCAGGGTCAGGCGGGCGAGAACTGTGGTGTTCTGCTGCGCGGTATCAAGCGTGAAGACATCCAGCGTGGACAGGTTCTGGCGAAGCCGGGCTCAATCAAGCCACACACCAAGTTCGAGTCAGAAGTTTACGTTCTGTCTAAAGACGAAGGCGGCCGTCATACTCCGTTCTTCAAAGGCTACCGTCCACAGTTCTACTTCCGTACCACTGACGTGACCGGTTCAGTTGAGCTGCCAGAAGGCGTTGAGATGGTAATGCCGGGCGACAACATCAAGATGGTTGTTACCCTGATCCACCCAATCGCGATGGACCAGGGTCTGCGCTTCGCAATCCGCGAAGGCGGCCGTACCGTTGGCGCGGGCGTTGTTGCTTCTGTTATCGCTTAATTG
>NZ_VWXE01000001.1:0-1360442 GCF_011752675.1 Pantoea sp. Acro-807
AATTTGCCTGGCGGCCACAGCGCGGCGGTCCCACCTGACCCCATGCCGAACTCAGAAGTGAAACGCCGTAGCGCCGATGGTAGTGTGGGGCCTCCCCATGCGAGAGTAGGGAACTGCCAGGCATCCAATTAAGACCAGACTTTCTGGTCGTGACCTCCCGGTGACGCGGAGAGGGCGAAACACCTGGCTTCAGGCGCGGTCCTGAGGGCAGTAAAGAATCGGTGGAGCGGTAGTTCAGTTGGTTAGAATACCTGCCTGTCACGCAGGGGGTCGCGGGTTCGAGCCCCGTCCGTTCCGCCACTATATTGAGAAGCCCTGACTGTTAAAGTCAGGGCTTTTTCATATTCTCTTTTTCCCTCCGGCATTGTGAAGCTTTGTCGTGAGGTGAATTCCGACATTCGATACCACGAATTGAAACCCCGCGCTAAAATCCCTATAACAGTCAGTGTGAACTTTTTGTTGTTATCAGCCAGGCGGTAAAGTGCGAAAGAAAACCTATGCAATGCGCTATATAGCAGGCCAGCCAGCGGAGCGAATTTTTCCGCCGGGTGCGATGCTGCATCTGGGTCAGGGTCTGCCGCCAGGGGAGCCGCTGCCGGCCGATCCCACCCTGCGGGTGCTGGTATGGAACATCTTCAAGCAGCAGCGCGCTGACTGGATGTCGGTGTTGCAGGGATTCGGTCGTGATGCCCATCTGGTCCTCCTGCAGGAGGCGCAAACCACGCCTGAACTGATCCAGTTTGCTACCAGCAATTATCTCGCAGCCGATCAGGTGCCCGCTTTTGTGCTGCCTCAGCACCCGTCAGGGGTGATGACGCTCGCATCGGCGCATCCGGTCTACTGCTGCCCGTTGCGCGAGCGCGAGCCGCTGCTAAGGCTGGCAAAATCCGCGCTGGTCACTGCATACCCTCTGCCAACCGGCGATATGCTGATGGTAGTGAATATCCATGCGGTTAATTTCAGTCTGGGTGTGGACGTATACAGTAAGCAGCTGGGGCCTATAGGAGAGCAGATCCGGCATCACCGTGGCCCGGTGATAATGGCAGGGGACTTTAATGCATGGAGTCGTCAGCGGATGAACGCGCTCTATCGCTTTGCCCGCGCCATGTCTCTGCGGGAAGTGGCGTTTACAGACGATCACCGGCGTAAAGCGTTTGGCCGGCCGCTCGACTTTGTCTTTTACCGGGATATGAAAGTGAGTGAAGCAGCGGTGCTGGTCACCCGTGCCTCCGATCATAATCCGCTGCTGGTAGAGTTTAACCCCGTCACTGTTGCGCGCTAAACGCACCCGCCTGTAACGACGAGACGCTCTGGCCGGCACTGCTATAGATGATGCTATGCCGATAAAGAAAAAAGGCTGACAAATGTCAGCCTTTTCAGTGCATCAGGTATCTGGCGTTGCGCTATTCTTAACAAACAGAGTGAGCTTATCACCCGGCTGTATATCCTTCGCGTCGCTGTTCCAGCGCATTACGTCCTGCGTGTTAACGCCGTGACGTTTTGCAATACTGGCAAAAGAATCACCCTTACGAACGCGGTAGGTGATGCTGTTGCCGTTATCTGCCAACTGCGATGCTGCTGTCGTACCGCTAACCGTCAGGGTCTGGCCGATACGCACTGCCGCACTGCGCAGATTGTTCTGCTGTTTTAGCGAGCTCATGCTGACACCCAGCTTACTGGCGATACCGGATAGCGTGTCGCCTTTACGTACTTTGTAGCTGTTACCGGCTGCGCTGGCTTTAGCCAGTTCAACAGGCTGCACGGAGGCAATATCTCCGGAGGCCAGAGAGTTGCGCAGCTGTGCCACGTTGGACTTAGGCACCATAATATAGTGCGGACCGTTTGGCGCAGTCGTGCCGTTTTTGTACCCGGCGTTAAATGTCTTCAGTTTACTGAGCGACATACCCGCCATTTCTGCAGCCTGAGTTAACTGCATCTGCTGTCCCACTTCCACACGCGCCAGCGCGCGGCTTTCATTAGGGGCTGGCAGTTTAATGCCGTAACGCTTGTTGTTCTTGAGCAGTTCGCTTAAAGCCAGCATTTTCGGGACATAGATGGTTGTTTCGCGCGGCAGTGATAAATGCCAGAAGTCAGTCGGCTTACCCCGTGCCTTATTCTGCTTCATCGCTTTCAACACGCGTCCTTCGCCGCTGTTATAGGCTGCCACCGTCAGTAGCCAGTCGCCATCAAACATGCGATTCAAACGCTGCATCATATCCAGTGCTACTTTGGTTGAGGCCACCACATCACGGCGTCCGTCATACCAGCGGTTCTGTTTCAGACCATAATTTTTGCCCGTTTGCGCAACAATCTGCCAGATGCCTGCGGCATTGGCGGAAGAGGTTGCGTGAGGGTCAAAAGCGCTCTCCACTATGGGTAGCAGTACCAGTTCCATCGGCATTTTACGTTTCTGTATCTGCTCGACAATCCAGTACATGTACGGCTCTGCCCGTAATGTTACATCGTGGAGATAGCTCTTATTTTTTAAAAACTTTGTTTTCTGTTCGCGGATCCGGGCATTTTCCGGGATCCCCATCTTCAACTCGTCACTAATGAGATTCCAGAGATCGGTGTCTTCTGCGAGGCTGGTTCCATCATCTTGCCAGCGCGGCGACAACAAGCGATTTCCGTACTTTCCATTTTCACCTTGACCAGCTGAAGACAGGCTCTGTGCATGCTGAGCGGGGATATTGGCGTCATTCCGTGATGCCTGACATCCGACCAGCAAGACTGAGGCGAGTAATAATATCGCTTTAGCCTTCATGTGTGTGTCAGTAGTTCGCTTAAAAGACGAGCAACTATACGTGACGTACCGGCACAACACAACCCAAAAAATTAAAATTGGTCTTTCTTATTACGCAATTCAGCAAAAGTCTGCCATAACGGGGCGGATTCCACATTAATTGCTAAAGCTTTTTGTAAATCAGCATCTTGTGTGCGTAAAAATAAATTTATCTCACGTTCCAGCGCCAGTTTTGTCGGTAAAGTAGTGCGATTTTCTGCCCGTAAATCCTTAATTTCCTGATATCTGGCCAGAATTTTCGGATCATGGGGTAAAATTGCAGCAGCAAACTTCATGTTAGATAAAGTATATTCATGTGCGCAGCAGATAAGCGTATCGGCGGGAAGTTGATTAAGTTTTTGAAAGGAATGGAACATTTGTTCTGCTGAACCTTCAAAAAGTCGTCCGCAGCCGCCTGAGAACATCGTATCGCCGCAGAAAAGATAAGGTGCGCTGTAATATGAGATATGTCCTAAAGTGTGGCCCGGCGTGGCGATGACCTGAAAAGGCAGGCCGAGCAGCGTAACGGTTTCACCTTCATGAACAATATGCTGCGCGCCTTTAGCCGCCGTTTCCTGAGGGCCATATACCTCAAGCTGAGGATAACGCTGCAGCAGTTCAGCAACCCCGCCGGTATGGTCCTGATGATGATGTGTCAGCAGAACAGCCACCGGCGTCCAGCGATTGGCTTCAATTTTTTCAATCAGCGGCCGGGCTTCACCGGGGTCAACAATCAGGCAGCTGCCGGCGTCATCGGTCAGCGTCCAGATGTAGTTATCCGTTAATGCGGGAATACTGGTAAGATTCATAAACACCTCTCTGGTTGTCTTAAAGGAAGATGGTAGAGCATGAAGCCAGCGAAAACACGCCAGATCCTGACCGCGCCGCGCACCTGGAATGATATGCCCTGGGGAGAGTACTTTCGCGATGCGTTAACCCAGCAGCTACAGCCCTGGCTGGCGAGGCTTTATGGCTTCCATATGCTAAAAATTGGCAGCCTGAGCGCAGAAATCAATACCAGCCAGTGTGCCATATCTCATCAGGTCAATGTTGGCAGTGAGGGCGACGCACTGCAGGTGCTCGCCAGCGTTGCTCAGCTGCCGTTTGAGTCTAAATCAATCGATGCCTGCCTGCTGGCGCACACGCTGGCATGGGAGCAGGATCCGCACCGCGTGTTACGCGAAGTGGACAGGGTGCTGATTGATGATGGCTGGCTGATTATCAGCGGCTTCAATCCTTTCAGCCTGCTGGGGATTAGCAAAGCGATTCCGGGTCTGAGCCGGCGAGCGCCCTGGAACAGCAGAATGTTCAGCCAGGTGCGTCTGCTGGACTGGCTGAGCCTGCTGAATTATGAAGTGGTGTACCGCACGCGTTTTCAGGTGGTGCCGTGGCATCGACAGGGGGGCAGGATGATCAGTGCGCATCTGCCCGCTCTGGGGTGTCTGAACATCGTGGTGGCCCGCAAGCGCACGTTCCCGCTTACGCCAGCTAAAATGAAAACGGCGCGCAGCAGTGCGCAGCTGCGTCCGGTAGTAAACGCTACGCGTCAGTTTCGCGAAACGCAGGATCAGGATGCAACCTGATAGCCAATGTCTTCCAGTGCCGGATTACCGGCAGCGCTGCGCGCCAGTTCATCGCAGCGCTCATTCTCCGGATGGCCGGCATGCCCCTTCACCCACTCCCATTTAATGGTATGGGTGCTGAGCGCCGTATCCAGACGCTGCCACAGGTCAGTATTCTTAACCGCTTTTTTATCAGCGGTTTTCCAGCCACGCTTTTTCCAGTTGTGGATCCAGCTGGTAATGCCCTGGCGGACATACTGGCTGTCTGTGCTGATGACCACGTCGCACGGCTGCGTCAGCGCCTCTAAGGCGACAATGGCCGCCATCAGCTCCATACGGTTGTTGGTGGTCAGGCGATAGCCCGCGCTGAATAACTTTTCATGCTCGCGATAGCGTACAATAGCCCCATAGCCGCCCGGTCCCGGATTACCAAGGCAGGAACCGTCGGTGAAAATTTCTACCTGTTTGCGCATCTCTGGTAGACTTCCCTCTGAAAAAACGCCAAGTCTGACACAAAACGAGCCCTATGATCACTGCAAATAACCGCCAGATTGTCCTCGATACTGAAACCACCGGCATGAACATGATCGGGGTTCATTATGAGGGGCATCGCATCATTGAGATCGGTGCGGTTGAAGTCATCAACCGTCGCCTGACCGGCAACAACTTCCATATGTATCTCAGGCCCGACCGGCTGGTGGACCCGGAAGCGTTTGGTGTTCACGGCATCGCCGATGAGTTTCTGGCCGACAAGCCCACCTTTGCGCAGATAGCCGATGAGTTTCTCGACTATATTCGCGGAGCTGAGCTGGTGATCCATAACGCCTCGTTTGATATCGGCTTTATGGACTATGAGTTTGGCATGCTGCAGCGTGATATCGGCAAAACTGAAAGCTTTTGCAAAATCACCGACAGCCTGGCGATGGCGCGTAAAATGTTTCCGGGCAAGCGTAATAGCCTGGATGCGTTGTGCAACCGTTATGAAATCGACAACAGCAAACGTACGCTGCATGGCGCACTGCTGGATGCCGAAATTCTGGCGGAAGTCTTCCTGACCATGACCGGCGGTCAGACGTCGCTGGCATTTTCCATGGAGGGCGACCAGCGTAATCAGGCTGAAGGGGAGCATATTCAGCGTATCAGCCGCCCCGGTTCAGGCCTGCGCGTGATTAATGCCAGTGATGAAGAAGTCATGGCGCACGAAAGCCGCCTCGATCTGGTCACAAAAAAAGGTGGCAGCTGTCTGTGGCGCGTCTGATGCACTGATTTTGCTGCTAAAAACAGCGGCGAGCTGAAAAAAGCGGCAAACGTGTCATTTTGATATAAAAAGCGTTGACGGGGGAGGGGGCTGCCATTAATATGCGCCTCGTTCCCGACGGGGAACAAAGCGCGGAGCGGTAGTTCAGTTGGTTAGAATACCTGCCTGTCACGCAGGGGGTCGCGGGTTCGAGCCCCGTCCGTTCCGCCAATCTATTTAAAAAAGCCGATTCAGAAATGAATCGGCTTTTTGCTGTCTGCTATTCAGCCAGCACTATACACCCTCTTTTTGCAGCGTCGCTTCCGGACGATACGAGACCGGTACGACCCGTTCTGCCCGCGCCAGCCAGCGATAGCAGCCTGCCCCCAGCGCCACACCGATAAACCAGCTGAAGTTAGCTACCGCATGCAGCGCCGGAATAAAACTTATCGTCAGGCAGATCCCGACCGCCGGCAGCAGCGCCGCGATCGCTTTGGGATTAAAGCCGTTGCGGTACCAGTAACGTCCCTGCGGCGTGGCGTTAAACAGGTCATCAACGCTTACGCTGCCGCCTTTAATCAGATAAAAATCCGCAATCAGGATACCGAACAGCGGGCCCACAAACGAGCCCAGCACATCCAGCGTATAGTGGATCAGTTCAGGTGACTGAAACAGATTCCACGGCGTCAGCAGCACGGAACCCACCGCGGCGATCATGCCACCGGTGCGGAAACTGATCTTCTGCGGGGAGCAGTTAGAGAAATCGAAGGCGGGTGACACAAAATTCGCCACGATATTGATACCAATGGTGGCGGTGATCATGGTCAGCAGGCCGATAGCGACGGCCAGGTCGTTGCCTACCATACTTACCGTCTCAATCGGATCGGTGATCATTCTGCCAAACAGCGACTGGGTGCCGGAGACAATCACTACCGTAACCACGGAGAACAGCAGGAAGTTAAACGGTAATCCCCAGCGGTTGCCGCGGCGAACTTCACTCATGTTTTTGCCGTAACGCGAAAAGTCGCCGAAATTAAGCAGAGGACCGGAAAAGTAGGAGACGACCAGGGCGGTTGCAGTGATCATCTGCCAGGTCTGTTCGCCGGCACTCAGTGATTTGCTGGCCAGCGTAAAAGAGATACCCGCCAGACCAGTTTTGTATACAATCCAGCCCGCCAGCGCGACCATCACGACATAGACTGCCGGACCCGCCACGTCGATAAAGCGCTTAATGGCGTTCATGCCGTGCCAGAACACCATCGCCTGCAGCAGCCACATGATGCCAAAGCAGCACCAGCCGAGCAGCGACAGCCCCAGCCAGCTGCTTTGCGTCATGCTATTAAGCGCCGGGAAGAACTTCAGCAGAACCAGCATCAGGGCATTCGCCGCCAGATAGGTCTGAATACCGTACCAGGCAAACGCGATCAGTCCGCGGATCACGGCCGGAATATTGGCGCCGAATACGCCAAATGCCTGGCGGCAGATCACCGCATAGGGCACGCCCGCCATCTGGCTGGGTTTTGCCACCAGATTCGCACAGAGCTGCACAATACCGATCCCGGCCAGCAGACACAGCAATACCTGCCAGCTTGCCAGCCCCAGCGTAAAAAAGCTGGCGGCAACCACATACCCGCCCATGCTATGCACATCGGACATCCAGAAAGAAAAGATGTTGTACCACGTCCAGTTCTGCTGGCGCGTCGGAGCCAGATCCTCATTACACAGGCGTGGACTATAGGCCGCGCGGGCATCAGCCTGCGCTGGCGTCACTTCAGTATGAATTGGCATGAAACCTGCTCCTCTCACCATGATGGGGAAAATATTCACCGTTTAAAGAGCTATTGCAGGATCCAGGCCAGAAGTGATTTGTTGTATACAAAAAATGAAAGGAGTGTATACGATATCTGGCAGTCAGCTATTTTCCGGAGCAGGTAATGAATTATGAATCCGCAGTGAAGCCGCGCGCTGTGACGTTTGAAAAAGATGAAGCGATCTTTCAGGCATTGCTTAGTGCCATCGTTGAGCATCAGCTTCCGCCGGGCAGCAAGCTGCCTGAAGAGGCGCTGGCAGAGGTGTTTGGCGTCAGCCGTACCGGCATTCGTAAAGTGCTGCAGCGCCTCGCGGCGGTGCAGATGATCACGCTGTCGCCCGGACGTGGTGCACAGGTCAGCACGCCCGATGTGGCGGAATCACGCGATATCTTTGCCACGCGCAGCATGCTGGAGTGCGCCAACCTGCCCGCTGTACTGACGCATCTGCAGTCGCCACACCTCGCGGCGCTGGAGGCGATTATCACGCAGGAGCAGCAGGCGCATCAGCAGAATGACGGCGCGGCTGCCATTCGTCTTTCAGCCGCGTTTCATATCCAGCTGCAGGCGATATCCGGCAATCAGGTGCTGACCGATATCATCACGCGCCTGACCCAGCGCTCATCGCTGGTGATTGCCGCCTGGGGCACGCCCTGGCAGCACGGCTGCCGCTGCGATCATCACGACAGGCTGGTCGATCTGCTGCGCCAGCGGGCGCTGCCTGCGCTGACTGAGGCGCTGACGCACCACTTCGACCACATTCTCTCCAGCCTGCACTTTGAGCGCAGCGGTGAAACGCTGCCCGATTTCAGCCGGTTATTTGCCGGTCATAAAGGAGCCCTATCATGAGCCTGATACAGGTGATCAACCCCAATACCAGCCTGGCAATGACTGAAACTATTGGTGCGGCCGCGCGCGCCGTGGCGGCACCGGGCACGGACATTCTGGCGGTCTGTCCGCAGCAGGGCGTACCCTCCATAGAGGGACACTTTGATGAGGCGATAGCCGCGATCGGCGTACTGGAGCAGATTAAGCGTGGCGAAGCGCAGGGCGTCAGCGGCCATGTGATCGCCTGCTTTGGCGATCCCGGCTTGCTGGCGGCGCGCGAGCTGGCCAGCGGCCCGGTAATCGGTATTGCCGAAGCGGCAATGCATACCGCCACGCTGGTGGCGACGCGCTTTACCATCGTCACCACGCTGCCGCGTACGCTGGTGATCGCCCGCCATCTGCTGCAGCAGTATGGTTTTACGCACCACTGTGCGGCGTTGCACGCCATCGATCTGCCGGTACTGGCGCTGGAGGATGGCAGCGGCGTGGCGCAGGAGAAAGTCCGGGCGCGCTGCATTCAGGCAAAACGTGAAGATAACAGCGGCGCGATTGTGCTGGGCTGCGGCGGCATGGCGTCGCTGGCGCAGGATCTGACCCGCGAACTGGATATGCCGGTGATCGATGGCGTCAGCGCGGCGGTAAAAATGATAGAGGCGCTGGTGGCGCTTGGCCTGGGCACCAGCAAGCATGGCGATCTCGCTTATCCGCTGCAAAAACCCCTCAGCGGCGCCTTTCAGCACCTAAACTAAGGTCTGGCTGAGGTGTGACAACAGGAACTGACTGAATGAATGACGCATCTGAAAAGAAAGAGTACAGCTTCAACAAAAATTATCCGCGCGATCTGATCGGCTATGGTGGCCAGCCGCCGCATGCGCAGTGGCCCGATAACGCCCGGGTGGCGGTACAGTTCGTACTCAATTATGAAGAGGGCGCAGAAAACAACGTGCTGCATGGCGATGCCGGTTCGGAGCAGTTTCTGTCCGATATCATTGGCGCAGCCAGCTACGCCGATCGCCACATGTCGATGGATTCCCTGTATGAGTATGGGTCGCGTGCCGGTTTCTGGCGCATTCATCATGAGTTTCAGAAGCGTGGTCTGCCGCTGACGGTGTTTGGCGTGGCGATGGCGCTGGCGCGGCATCCGGAAATTGTCGCCGCGATTAAAGCGGCGGATTATGACGTGGTCAGCCACGGCTGGCGCTGGATCCACTACCAGGGAATGGATGCGAAAACCGAACGGCAGCATATGCAGCAGGCGGTCGACGTGCTGACCGAACTGTTTGGCAAAGCGCCGACGGGCTGGTATACCGGGCGGGACAGTCCGAACACTCGCCGGCTGGTCGCAGAGCAGGGCGGCTTCAGCTACGACAGCGACTATTACGGTGACGATCTGCCGTTCTGGACCCAGGTCACACGTCAGGATGGCACCGTCAAACCGCATCTGATCATCCCCTATACGCTGGAGTGCAACGACATGCGCTTCGCCACGGCGCAGGGCTTCAACACCGCCGAACACTTCTTCACCTACCTGCGTGATACCTTTGATGTGCTGTATGAAGAAGGAGAGCGCGCCCCGAAAATGATGTCGGTCGGCATGCACTGCCGCCTGCTGGGGCGGCCGGGAAAATTCCGCGCGCTGCAGCTTTTTCTTGATCACATTCAGCAGCATGAAAAGGTGTGGATCTGCACCCGCCAGCAGATTGCCGATCACTGGATGACGGTACATCCCGCGCCCTGATAATGCCCTCACCGCAGGGGTGAGGGCTGACGCGCTTACTCACTCATCAGGCTGACCTGCGCGGCCACAATGCGCCACCCCTGCGGCAGCCGCACCCACGTCTGCTGCTGCCGTCCGATACGCGCCGTTCCCTCGCGGGTGAATTCGGTGCTGCACACCGCATAGTCATCGCCAAACGTGGTGATCACCGTATTGCGCAGCGTGCGATCGAGCCCTTTTGACGGTCGTGCCGCGCGAAAGGCGCGAATCTCCTCAATCCCGTACAGATTCTCTCCGGCACCCAGCCGGACGGTACGCGCGTCGTGCCAGAACAGTTCGTCCAGCACCGCGACATCATTGCTCACCAGCGCCTGCTCGTAGCGATAAAATGCAGCGCTTACGGCGGCAACGGTATCCGGATCGTTTATCCTGTCCGTCGTCATTATCAGATATCCATTAAAGTAGGTTGATCGTAAGTCAGGCCCTGCTGCTGCAGCGCCCAGGCGGCGCGCAGCGCCAGCTGTTCGTTAAACGGCGCGGCAATCAGCTGTACGCCAATCGGTAAGCCGCTGGCGGTGAGCAGCGGTACGCTACATACCGGCAGGCCAGCGAACGAAATCGGCTGCGTCAGCATGCCCATGCTGGCGCGTGTCGGCAAATCCTGACCGTTGATGTGAATGGTTTCCTGGCCGATGGTGGTGGCGGTACAGGGCGTGGCGGGGGCGATCAGCACGTCATAATGGTCGAACAGCGGCAGCACCTGTTGCTGGAAGTGACGCCGGAAACGCTGGGCCTGCACATACCACGCGGCGGGCAGCATCGCGCCGGCCAGCAGGCGTTCGCGTGAATTCGGCTCAAAGCGTTCTGGCTGGGTGCGCAGAGCGGGCAGATAGTGATTGCCGCCTTCCGCCGCGGTCATGATAAACGCGGCCGCGCGCGCCAGTTCGGCCTGGGGCAGCGTCACTTCTTCTGCCGCGCCGAGCGCGCTGGCGGCTACCGCTACCGCCGCGCGCGCCTCATCATTGCACCAGGTGGTAAAAAAACCGCCCAGCGTCGCGCAGCGCAGCCCGTCGCTGCCCGCCTGCAGGCGGTCGCTGACCAACTCCGGCGGCCGCGTCAGCTGAAACGCATCCTCTGCGTCGCGGCCCTGCAGCGCATCATAAACCAGGCTGAGATCCTCAACCGAGCGGGCAAACGGGCCGATATGATCGAGGCTGGCGACAAACGGCTGCGTACCGCTGCGCGACAGGCGGCCAAAGGTGGGCTTAAGGCCGAAGATGCCGCACAGCGACGCCGGTACGCGAATCGAGCCGTTGGTATCGCTGCCGAGCGAAAAGTGCACCAGTCCGGCCGCTACCGCGGCGGCTGAGCCGCCGGATGATCCACCGGCGATGCGCGTGATATCGCGCGGGTTGCAGGTGGCGCCATAGTGACTGTTTTCGGTAGTAAAGCCATAGGCGTAGGCATCCATGTTCAGCATACCGGAGAGTAGCGCGCCCGATTCACGCATCCGGCTGACCGCCCAGGCGTCTGCACGCGCCGCCGCCCGCGTGCTAAACAGGCTGGCACCCGCCAGCGTGGTATGGCCGGCTACATCAAACAGATTTTTTACCGCATACGGAATACCCGCCAGCGGTGGCAGCGTTTCACCGCGCAGGCGCTGCCGGTCAAGCTCTTCAGCCTCGCGCAGCATGCGCTGCCCGGTGATCGCCGTCCAGGCGTTGAGCGCCGGGTTATGCTGCTCAATCGCCGCCAGCGTATGGCGGGCAATCTCAGCGGCCCCGATTTCACCCTGCTGCAGCGCACGCTGCAGCGCTGCGATCGATAATGATGTCAGGCGCATGGCTGGAATACCCCGGCCACTTCCAGGCGATCGTCCAGCGGCAGCGCCATCAGCGGCGCGGCTATAGCCGCAATCCGGCTGAGCTGCAGCTGCAGCTCAGCACGACGTGCGTCATCCAGATCCAGTGCGAGGATCTGCTCCATCTGAGCGACATAGTTCGCCCACTCTGCGGATTCGGTCATGAGTCTCTCCTGTTAAAAACCGGCTGCGCTGCCGTTGCTGCGCGGATCGAAAGCGCCTTCCAGCATGCCGCTGGTGTGGCGCACTACGGCGCCCGCATGGCCTACCACTTCACTGAAGTCAGAGAGCAGCTCAACCTGATGACCCAGCAGACGCAGCCGACCCACCGTTTCCGGCGCCACGCGCGCTTCCAGTTTGAGTGAGTCAGAGGCCTCGCCCCAGGTGCGCCCCAGCAGCCAGCGTGGCGCACTGACCGCCTGCTGCAGCGGCATACCCTGAATGACGTGACGGGTAAAAATGGCCGCCTGCGTCTGCGGCTGACCATCTCCGCCCATCGATCCATACACCATGACCCGGCCATCTTTCAGGCGGGCGGCAGCAGGGTTAAGCGTGTGAAACGGCTGCTTGCCCGGCAGCAGCGCCAGCAGATGATCGGGCTGCAGGCTGAACGCCGCGCCGCGATTCTGCCAGGTGATGCCGCTGCCTGGCAGCACCACGCCGCTGCCAAATTCGTGGTAGATGCTCTGAATAAAAGAGACCGCCAGCCCGCTGCTGTCGATGGCGCCCATCCAGACGGTATCGCCCGGACCGCGTCCGGTTCCCCACGGCGCGGCGCGATGGTCATCAATATTGGTCGCAAGGCTGGCAAGATGATCGGCACTGAGCAGCGCCTGCACGTCGGTATCGCTATGGCGCGGATCGGTGATATGCCGATCGCGCAGGCTGAACGCCTGCTTGGTCGCCTCCACAATCCGGTGCAGCGTCTGAGCTTCATCAGCCTGCGCCATATCCAGACGATCGGTAATACCCAGAATCGCCAGCGACACCAGCCCCTGCGTCGGCGGCGTCATGTTCCAGATATCGCCTTCGCTGTGTGCAAGGTGGAGCGGGGTGCAGCGCCGGGCGCGATGCTGCTGCAGATCGTTCAGCGTGACCGGCATCCCCAGCGCGTGCATGTCATCTGCCAGCGACCGCGCCAGCCGGCCGCGGTAAAAGCTCTCCAGCCCCTCTTCACTCAGCTGGCTGAGCGTGGCCGCCAGCGCAGGCTGGGTAAAGCGGCTGCCCGGCTGTGGCGGTCCGCCGTCCGGCATAAACGTGGCGGCAAAGCCGGGCTGATGCTGCAGCTCAGGCGCTTTTGCGGCGGTAGCGGCCGCCTGCGAGGCGGTAACCGGTATGCCGTCGGCAGCGTAACGGATAGCATCGCGCAGCAGACGGTGTGGCGGCAGCGGCGCATGGCCCAGCTCCTGTGACAGGGTCAGCGCCTCCTGCCAGCCGCTGACGGTGCCGGCGACGGTCAGCGCCGCTTCCGGCCCGCGATGCGGGATCGTCTGCCGACCCTGATAAAAACTCATTGTCGCCAGCGAGCCGGCGGCGCCACTGGCATCAATCGCAACGGGTTCCCCTTCAGGCGGCACCACCAGCCAGAAGCCGTCGCCGCCCAGCCCGTTCATATGCGGATAGACCACCGCAATGGTTGCGGCGGCGGCGACCATCGCTTCGAGTGCGCTGCCGCCGTCGCGCAGTACGGCAAGGGCGCTTTCACTCGCCAGATGATGGGGGGTGACGACCATGCCCTGCGGGGCCATGTTGCTCTGAATCATAATTGTTCCCGGCTGATTTCTGCTCATCTCCATCCGACACAGCTGCCAAACCCGCTGCGGCGGCATTCCCTGACGTAAACATAAGCAAGAGCTGTTCCACTTTTTCTGTCGGTGGGTGCTGGATCGATTTATGCTAGAGCAGGGTGAAACGAAAGTTACAGGACAACGCATGAAACAACTCGATGAACGTCTGCGCAGCCAGTACGCGCAGCTGTCGCCTCAGGAGCAGCGCATTGCTGACTTTGTGTTTGACCATTTTGATGACCTGATCAGCTACAACAGTGCTGAACTGGCACGGCTAAGCGGCGTCTCCAAAGCAACGGTGAGCCGGCTGTTCCGGCGCCTTGGCTATGAAAAATATAAAGATATGCGCGATGAGCTGCGCACCCTGCGGCAGAGCGGAATGCCGCTCACCGACAACCGCGATGCGGTGCAGGGCAACACGCTGCTGGCGCGCCACTATAAGCAGGAGATGGCAAACCTCACGCAGTGGATCAACCGTATCGACAGCCAGCAGTTAAGCGACGTCATCGCCGCACTGGGCAGCGCAAAACGCGTCTTTATCATCGGTATGCGCAACGCGTATCCGGTCGCGCTGCATCTGCGGCAGCAGCTGCTGCAGGCGCGTGCCCACGTGGTACTGCTGCCGCAGCCGGGCCAGACGCTGGGCGAAGAGCTGGTGGATATTACCCCGGACGATATGGTGGTGGTGATGGCGTTCCGGCGACGTCCGCGCCTGCTGCGTCCGCTGATGCAGCAGCTGCAGCAGCGTGATATCCCGCTGCTGGCGCTCTCGGAGCCGCAGGCGCAGGGGATTCAGGGCGTGGCACGCTGGCAGCTTTGTGCACCGCTTGACAGCGTGTCTGCCTTTGACAGTTACGCTTCAGCCATGAGCCTGGTCAATTTACTGGCGAACGCGCTGCTGCATGAAACCCTGTCGCAGGGGCGGCAGCGTATTCATCAGATAGCCGATCTCTATCAGCATCTGGATGAGCTGGAACACCGATAGCGGGCACTGAAATGGTGCGTTGCACCGTTTTGAATCTCTGAAGCAGGGTACGCCAGTACCCGATTTTTCCTGCTGCTGACCCCTTTTATGCCGGTTTGTTACCGGTTTTTTTCTGTCGCTTTGATTGGCACATTAGTTGCAGTCACTGCCTGTAAGAATCTTTTGTTTCACGTTCAACACACCGGGGTGCATAATGAAAAAGGTTTTACTGGCGGTAGCGGGTGCGGCGCTTTTACTGGCTCAGGCAGGCAGCGCGCAGGCGGATCAGCTACAGGATATTCAAAAGCGCGGCGTGATCCGCATCGCAGTGCCGCAGGATTTCCCGCCGTTTGGATCAGTGGGCACCGATCTGCAGCCGCAGGGATATGACATCGACATGGCGCGCTATCTGGCAAAGCAGATGAAACTGAAGTTGCAGCTGGTGCCGGTCTCCAGTGCCAACCGCGTACCTTATCTGCAGACGGACAAAGTCGATCTGGTGATCTCCAGCATGGGTAAAAATGCGGAGCGGGAAAAGGTCATCGCCTTCAGCCGCGCCTATGCACCCTTTTTCCTCGGCGTGTTCGGGCCGAAAGGTGAGACGCTGAAGGATGCCGCCGCACTGAGCGGCAAAACGATCGGCGTTACGCGTGGCGCGGTTGAAGATATGGTGCTGAGCGCGGCCGCGCCGAAAGATGCGCAGGTCAAGCGTTACGAAGATAACAACACCACGCTTTCGGCTTATCTCTCCGGTCAGGTGCAGTATGTGGCAACCGGTAATCTGGTGGTGGCGGCCATTACCCGGCAGAACGCGGCAAAAGCGCCGGTGGCGCAGTTTATGCTGAAAGATTCTCCCTGCTTTATCGGTCTGAAGAAGAATGAGCCGGCGCTGAAAGCAGAGGTCGATACGCTGATCGAACAGGGTATAAAGGACGGTACGCTGAATAAGCTCTCGGAAGAGTGGCTGAAAGCGCCGCTGCCCGCTTCGCTCGGTGCCTGAGTCATGGCGCAGCTAAATTTCGCTGAACTCTGGCCTTACTGGCCGGAACTGCTGGCCGGGCTATGGGTCACTGTGCAGCTTACGGTGGTGGCTACGCTCGGTGGCGTCAGCCTCGGCATCCTCGGCGCAGCGCTGCGCAGCGGCAGGCCAGGCTGGGCCAGCCGCCTCTGGGGCGTCTATGTGGAGCTGATCCGCAATACGCCGTTTGTCGTACAGCTGTTTTTTATCGTGTTTGGCCTGCCCAACCTGGGGGTAAAACTTACCGCCGGAGAAGCTGCGCTGCTGGCAATGCTGATCAATCTCGGCGCTTACAGCACAGAGATTATCCGCGCCGGCATTCAGGTCACGCCGAAAGGACAGTGGGAAGCGGGGCGCGTGCTGGGTTTAAGCCGCGCGCAGACCTTTCTGCGCGTGGTGCTGCCACCTTCGCTGCAGCGCATCTATCCGGCCCTGGTCAGTCAGTGCATCATCGTTATGCTCGGCTCATCGGTGGTGTCGCAGGTCTCTTATGAGGAGCTGACCTTTGCGGCCAATCTGATTCAGTCCCGCACATTTTTGAGTTTTGAAGTCTACCTGGTGACCACGCTGCTCTATCTGGCGTTGTCAGTTGCGATGCGTCAGCTGCTGCTGGCGCTGGGGCGTAAATGGTTTGGAGTAGAGCCGGCATGACAACCTTTACCGACTGGGACATTCTGCGCAATCTGCTGCTGGCCGCACGCTGGACGCTGCTGCTGTCGCTGGTGGCCTTCGCCGGCGGCACGCTGGTGACGCTGCCGCTGCTGCTGCTGCGCCTGCTGAAAAAGACGTGGCTGACGCGGCTGATTCAGGGCTATACCGCGCTGTTTCAGGGCACGCCGCTGCTGATGCAGCTGTTTCTCGCGTTTTTTGGCGTCGGGCTGTTTGGCGTGGACGTGGCGCCGTGGACCGCCGCCTCGCTGGCGCTGACCTTTTATACCAGCGCCTTTCTGCTCGATATCTGGTACGGCAGCATACGCGCGCTGCCAAAAGGTCAGTGGGAGGCGTCACGCTGCCTCGGCCTGAACTTCGGCCAGACGCTCTGCCGCGTCGTGGCACCGCAGGCGATCCGCATCGGCATTGCGCCGACGGTGGGCTTTGCGGTGCAGGTGATCAAAGGCACCGCGCTGGCCTCAATTATCGGTTTTATCGAGCTGACGAAAGCCGGCACTATTTTAAACAACGTCACGTATCAGCCGTTTAAGGTGTTTGGCCTCGTGGCGCTTGGCTACTTCCTGATGTGTTATCCGCTGTCGCGCTACAGCCAGTACCTGGAGAAAAAATTCCATGCCGCTCATCACCATTAATCAGGTTCAGAAATACTACGGCGAAAATCATGTCCTGAAAGGGGTTGATCTGGATATCGATAATGGCGAAGTGATCTCGATTATCGGCCGCAGCGGCTCCGGTAAAAGCACGCTGCTGCGCTGTATGAACGGGCTGGAGGGCTACCAGGAGGGCAGCATTAAGCTGGGCGGCATGACCATTACGCATCGTGAATCTCAGGCGCGTGAAATCAGCCGCTCGGTCGGTATGGTGTTCCAGAATTTCAATCTTTTTCCGCACATGACCGCGCTGGAGAATGTGATGCTGGCACCGCGCCGCGTGCTGAAAAAAAGCGCGGCGGAGTGCCGGCAGCTGGCAACAAAAATGCTGGAAAAAGTGGGGCTGGGTGAGCGACTGGACTACTACCCGGCCAGCCTCTCCGGCGGCCAGCAGCAGCGTGTGGCGATTGCCCGGGCGCTGGCGATGCAGCCAAAAGTGCTGCTCTGCGATGAGATCACCTCCGCGCTCGATCCGGAGCTGGTGGGCGAGGTGCTGAAGGTGCTGGAGCAGCTGGCGGCGGAGGGGATGACGCTGATCCTCGTGACGCATGAAATGAATTTTGCCCGCGACGTGGGCGACCGGGTGGTATTTATGCATCAGGGGCGGGTGTGGGAGCAGGGCAGCAGTAAAACGCTGTTTGCGCAGCCGCAGACCGCCGAACTGAAACAGTTTATCTCGACCGTACGCCTCTGAGCGGGGCCATTAAGGAATTCACTATGGACATTCATCAGTTCTCTCAGATCAATCCGCCGCAGCGTCTGCTGATGGGGCCAGGGCCGATTAACGCCGACCCGCGCGTGCTGCGCGCCATGTCGAGCCAGCTGCTCGGGCAGTACGATCCGGCGATGACGCACTACATGAATGAAGTCATGGCGCTCTATCGTGGCATTTTTCGCACCGAAAATCGCTGGACGCTGCTGATTGACGGCACCTCTCGCGCCGGCATCGAGGCGATTCTGCTTTCTGCTATCCGTCCCGGCGATCGGGTACTGGTACCGGTGTTTGGCCGTTTTGGCCATCTGCTGTGCGAGATTGCGCGGCGCTGCCGGGCGGAAGTGCATACGATTGAAGTGCCCTGGGGCGAAGTGTTCTCGCCGGATCAGATTGAGGATGCGATCAAACGGGTTAAGCCGCGCCTGCTGCTGACGGTGCAGGGTGACACGTCAACCACTATGCTGCAGCCGCTGGCGGAGCTGGGCGCTATCTGTCGCCGGTATGGCGTACTGTTCTATACCGATGCCACCGCCTCTCTGGCGGGTAACGCGCTGGAAACTGATGCCTGGGGGCTGGATGCGGTCTCTGCCGGCATGCAGAAATGCCTGGGCGGTCCCTCCGGCACCTCTCCCGTTACCCTGAGCCCGCAGATGGAGGAGATCATCCGCAAGCGTAAATGCGTGGAGGAGGGGATCCGCACGGCGGCGCATCAGGATGGTGATGACGAGATGATCTACTCCAACTATTTCGATCTCGGCATGATCATGGATTACTGGGGGCCGGAGCGGCTTAATCACCATACGGAAGCGACCAGCGCGCTGTTTGGTGCCCGGGAATGCGCGCGCATCATTTTGCAGGAGGGGCTGGATAACAGCATCGCCCGGCACAAGCTGCATGGTGACGCGCTGCTGAAAGGCATCCAGGGCATGGGACTGGAGACCTTTGGCGATCTGCAGCACAAGATGAACAACGTGCTGGGCGTTGTCATTCCGCAGGGCGTGAACGGTGACCAGGTGCGCAAACTGATGCTGGACGATTTTGGCATTGAGATCGGCACCTCATTTGGTCCGCTGCACGGCAAAGTGTGGCGCATCGGCACCATGGGCTACAACGCGCGTAAAGATTGCGTGATGCAGACCCTGAGCGCGCTTGAAGCGGTACTGCAGCACTGCGGTTTTGGTACGCCGCAGGGTGCGGCGCTGCAGGCCGCCTGGGATCGCTACGGGAGCGAAGCATGAGTGCACGCCAGATGAGCGCTGAAGAGGCGCAGTCGGCCGCCGCGCGCATTATGGCGCGTTGTGATGCGCTGGCGGAGATCAGCGAGGAGGAGGATAGCCTGACGCGCGTTTATCTCTCTCCGGAGCACCTGCGCGCTAACGCCTGCGTGGCGGAGTGGATGCAGGCGGCGGGCATGCGGACCTGGCAGGATGCCGTGGGCAATATCTGCGGCCGCTATGAGGCGGCCGAGCCGGGCGCAGCGGCGCTGCTGCTCGGTTCCCATCTTGATACCGTGCGCAACGCCGGACGCTATGACGGCATGCTGGGCGTGCTGAGCGCAATTGAAACCGTGCAGTGGCTGCACGATCGCCGGCAGCGCCTGCCGCTGGCGGTCGAGATAGTGGGTTTTGCGGATGAGGAGGGGACCCGCTTCGGCATTACGCTGCTGGGCAGCCGCGGCCTGACCGGCAGCTGGCCGGAGAGCTGGATCACTCATCCCGACGGCAACGGCATTACGGTCGCCGCCGCGATGCAGGATGCCGGGCTGGATGCCGCACAGGTAAGTCTCGCAGCACGTCATGTCAGCGAGATCGCCGCCTATCTGGAGCTGCATATCGAGCAGGGGCCCTGCCTGGAGGAGGCGGATTTAGCTCTGGGCGTGGTCACCGCCATCAACGGCGCGCGCCGCCTTAACTGCCATTTTAGCGGCGAGGCGGGACACGCCGGCACGGTGCCGATGCTGCTGCGTAAAGATGCGCTGGCCGCCGCCGCCGAGTGGATGCTGTTTATCGAACAGGCGACGCAGGCGCCGCTGGTGGCGACAACCGGCACGCTCAGCTGTCAGCCTGGCGCAGTGAATGTCATTCCGGGAGAGGTGCAGCTGTCGCTGGATATTCGCGGCCCGCAGGATGAGCCGCTGGAGCGGCACCTGTCGCAGCTGTTAACGCAGGCGCAGGCGATTGCGCTGCGGCGCGGGGTGAGCTTCAGCGCCAGCGAATATTACCGCATTGCCGCGACGCCGTGCGATAAACGGCTGCAGCAGGCGCTGGGCGCGGCGGTTGAAACCGTTCAGGGCTGCACGCTGGCACTGCCGAGCGGGGCGGGCCATGATGCAATTGCCATGGCGGAGCGCTGGCCGGTCGGCATGCTGTTTGTGCGTAACCATCACGGTATCAGCCACCATCCGGCGGAATCGGTAAAAATGGACGACGTGGCGCTGGGCGTGCAGGCGTATCTGCAGGCGGTAACAGCGCTGGCGCAGGCATAAGGGAGCGGGCATGAAGCTGAATGAGTTTAATCAGGCGGATGAGGCTGACGCCCGTCAGGCGATCGCGCACTGCGTCGCCATTCCTGCCTGGCAGCAGGCGCTGGTGGCCGCACGGCCCTATGCCTCCCTGAGTGCGCTGGCCGGGCGGGCGCAGCAGCTGGCGCAGCGCTGGCAACAGGCGGAGCTGGAGCAGGCGCTCAGCGCCCATCCGCGTATTGGTGAAGCAGCCCAGGGTACGGCGCATGAGGCCAGGCTGTCGCGTCAGGAGCAGGCTGCGATGCAGCAGGCGGACCGCGACCTGCAGCTCGCGATGCGCGCAGGGAATCAGGCCTATGAAGCACGCTTTGGCCGGGTATTTCTGATCCGGGCCAGCGGACGCAGCGCGGAGCAGATGCTGGCAGAGTTGCAGCGCAGGCTTAACAATAATAAGGCGTGCGAACAGCAGGAGACGCTGGCGCAGCTGCGGGAAATTACCCTGTTACGGCTTAAGGAGAGCATCATATGAGCACCATCACCACGCACATTCTTGATACCGCGCTCGGCACACCGGCCGCAGGCGTTGCCGTCTCGCTGGAGCAGAACAGCCCGGAAGGGTGGTTTCCGGTCAGTGAAGGAGAAACCGATCGCGACGGGCGTATCAGCGATTTAACACCGGAACCCTTAGCGCCGGGGCACTACCGGCTGACGGCAGAGATTGGCGACTATTTTGCCGCTGACGGGCGCGATGCGCTCTATGTCAGCGCGCAGATAGACTTTGTGATCGGACGGGCGGGCAGCCATTATCATCTGCCGTTTCTGATCTCCCCCTGGTCCTGGTCCACCTATCGCGGCAGCTGAACGGCCGCGCTTCATTTTGTGCAGCCTGTCACAAAACTTCTTTTTGAAAGACAAAAGCTATCAAAGCTTTCGGTCCATCCAAATATATTCTGCTCCTGAGTGCCGCTATCTTAACCGCAAAACGTGAAGCCAATGGAGCCGAATAATGAGCACGCCAGACCATAACGATAATGCTGCAGCGTCCGGAAAATGTCCTTTTCATCATGGAGCGTCAGAAGAGAAGAGCGTGCTTGCACGCGGCGCCGGCAGCGGCACCTCTAACCGCGACTGGTGGCCTAATATGCTGCGGGTCGACCTGCTGAATCAGCACTCCAGCCGCTCTAATCCGCTGGATGAAAATTTCAGCTACCGCGAAGCGTTCAGCCAGCTTGACTACGCGGCACTAAAAGCGGATATCCGCGCGCTGCTGACCGATTCACAATCCTGGTGGCCCGCCGACTGGGGCAGTTACATTGGCCTGTTTATTCGTATGGCGTGGCACAGCGCCGGTACCTACCGCACCATTGATGGCCGCGGCGGCTCCGGACGCGGACAGCAGCGCTTTGCGCCGCTCAACGCCTGGCCCGATAACGTCAGCCTTGATAAAGCACGACGCCTGCTCTGGCCGGTAAAACAGAAGTATGGCCAGAAAATTTCCTGGGCCGATCTCTATATTCTGGCGGGTAACGTCTCCCTGGAGAACGCCGGGTTCCGTACCTTTGGTTTTGGTGCCGGTCGTGAGGATGTCTGGGAGCCGGATATGGATGTGGACTGGGGCCATGAAAAAGAGTGGCTGGCGCACCGTCATCCCGAGAGCCTCGCAAATGCCCCGCTGGGCGCAACCGAAATGGGCCTGATCTATGTGAACCCTGAGGGTCCGGAAGCGAGCGGCGATCCGCGTTCTGCAGCACCGGCGATCCGCGCCACCTTTGGCAACATGGGCATGAACGATGAAGAGATCGTCGCGCTTATCGCAGGCGGGCATACGCTGGGCAAAACGCACGGGGCGGCGGCCGCCAGCCACCTTGATGTCGATCCTGAAGCCTCGCCGATTGAAGCGCAGGGCTTTGGCTGGCACAACAGCTACGGCAGCGGCGCCGGCGCAGATGCCATCACCTCCGGTCTGGAAGTGGTCTGGACGCAGACGCCAACCCAGTGGAGCAACTACTTCTTTGAGAACCTGTTCAAATATGAGTGGGTGCAGACGCACAGCCCGGCGGGCGCGATTCAGTTTGAAGCGGTAGACGCAGAAGCGATCATCCCCGATCCGTTTGATCCGGAGAAAAAGCGCAAGCCCACCATGCTGGTGACCGATCTGACGCTGCGTTTCGATCCGGAGTTTGAGAAGATCTCGCGCCGCTTCCTGAACGATCCGCAGGCGTTTAATGAAGCGTTCGCCCGCGCCTGGTTCAAGCTGACTCACCGCGATATGGGACCCAAAGCGCGCTACCTCGGTCCGGAAGTGCCGAAGGAAGATCTGCTGTGGCAGGATCCGTTACCGCAGCCGGTGCATCAGCCTGGCGCTGATGATATTGCGCAGGCTAAAGCGCAGATTGCCGCATCGGGCCTGAACGTCAGCCAGCTGGTCTCCGTGGCCTGGGCATCCGCTTCAACGTTCCGTGGCGGCGATAAGCGCGGAGGGGCCAACGGTGCGCGTCTGGCGCTGGCACCGCAGAACGGCTGGGCGGTCAATGCCGGCGTGGTAAGCGATGTGCTGCCGGTCTTGCAGCAGATCCAGCAGGCGTCCGGCAAGCTCTCACTGGCGGATATCCTTGTGCTGGCGGGCAGCGTCGGTATTGAGCAGGCGGCAGCCGCCGCTGGCGTGGCGGTACAGGTGCCGTTTATGCCAGGCCGCGTGGATGCGCGTCAGGATCAGACCGATATTGAGTCGTTTAACGTGCTTCAGCCGCTGGCCGATGGCTTCCGTAACTATCGTCGCGTGCAGAGCGGTTCCTCAACGGAGACCCTGCTGCTGGATAAAGCGCAGCAGCTGACGCTGAGTGCGCCGGAGCTGACGGCGCTGCTGGGCGGCCTGCGCGTGCTCGGCACCAACTATGACGGCAGTCAGCACGGCGTGTTTACCGATCGCCCGGGCGTGCTGAGCAACGACTTTTTTGTCAATCTGCTCGATATGCGCACCGCATGGCGCGCCACTGATGAACGCGCGGAGCTGTTTGAAGGACGCGATCGTGAAAGCGGTGCAGTGAAATATCACGCCACGCGCGCCGATCTGGTGTTCGGCTCTAACGCCATCCTGCGCGCGCTGGCGGAAGTGTACGCCAGCAGCGATGCGAAGCAGAAATTTGTCCATGACTTTGTGGCCGCCTGGACGAAAGTGATGAACCTGGACCGTTTCGATCTGGCGTAATTATCCTGCGCTGCATCGCGCCTGATACGCCCGTGTAAAAACAGAACCGGAAGCCACGCGCTTCCGGTTTTTTATGTGCCGAAAAACAGCCTGTAGCGCAGATCAGGTATGCCCAACTGGCCAGGCAAGCCGGAAAATGGAATGCTGCTGTGACGTTACCACGCAGGTGGCATTGCCGCCGTGTGCCTGCATAATAGCCCGGACGACAGAGAGCCCCAGACCACATCCTTTTGGATTCGCCTCTCTGGCACTTATCCCGCGCTGAAAAGGCTGAAACAGCAGTGGCTGAAATTCAGGTGGAATACCAGGGCCTTCATCCTGAACAAGAATGTAATTCTCTCTCTCTGTCATACCATTTTTTATCACCAGGGTGCGTGATGTGGAGTAGTGCAGCGCATTATCAAACAGCACGGTCAGGCACTGTGTCATGCGCAAAGCATCACAGACGCAGAGCTGTGGAGTGAGTTCAGTGATAACCGTAAAGCCTTTGTTTTCAAATTCCGGCGTAAATACGTCAATGGCATGTGTAATCAGCTGCTGCAAATCGGTTTCATGCGGATCCAGCAGGTAGCCAGCTCCGCCTGCAGAGCTGACCACGCGTAAATCTTCAATCAGTCTGTTTAAGCCTTCGGTTTGTCTGAGCAGCTTTTCAAACAGAAGCGGGTCGGGGCCAAAAACGCCCTCCACCAGCCCCTGTAAACGGCCGCGTAATATAGTAACCGGTGTCCTGAGTTCGTGTGCGATGGCCGCATTCCACAGATTTCTCTGCTCATCGAGCGTCTGCAGCTTCTCCGCCATTTCATTAAAATCTTTTACCAGGCTGTTGATCTCGCCCAGCATTGAGGTTGTGCAGAGCGCCCGGGCGCCTAAATCACCGGCAGATATCTTTTTCAGGCTGGAAGCAATCGTGTTCAGCGGAGTCAGTATGCGCGCAGAGAGCTTCACCGTAAAAAACAGAGAGATAACCAGACTGGAGAGCGTCATAACCAGAACCCATATCCAGTCCCACAGGTTCATAGACTCTTCTGCACCTGCTGTATTTTCGCCAGGAATATAGTCAGTGATAAAGGTATAAAACAGCCATGAGCCTGCAACTGATATAGTAACAATAATGAAAGTCAGCGACAGCATATAGGTGAGTATCTGGCGACTGAGCACAGGCTCCCGGCTCATTGACTTTCTCCCAAACGATAACCCATCCCTCTGATACTTTCCGGCACACCCATCAGACCGGCATGCTCAAGTTTTTTACGCAGTTTACTCATATGGCTATCTACCGTTCTGTCGAGTGTGTCTCCCTCAGGCAGACAGGCGTTGAGTAGCTCTTCACGGGAACAGACTTTACGTGGACTTTTTGCCAGATAGGTCAAAAGTTTAAACTCGGTTGTGGTGAGTACCGGCGTTATGACGCTCTCTCCGGCTTTAATTTCCAGATAAAAGTCGTCAGGATAAATAGTGATATGAGCTGTTCGTATTGGCCTGGCTGCCTCAGCTGGCACATTACGCGCGGCTCGTCTGAGGACAGCCTCAACCCGGGCAATGACTTCGGAAGGGTTGAAAGGTTTGATGACATAATCATCAGCCCCCAGCCTTAACCCCATCAGTTTATCGATATCCTGATCGAGAGCGGTGACCATAATAACCGGCACGTTGCTCTCTTTACGCAGCGTGGTCATGACGTTCCAGCCATCAAGCAGGGGAAGGTTGATATCCAGCAAAATCAGGTCGGGCTTTTTCAACCGGCTCAGACTGATGGCCTGCTCGCCATTGGCTGCCCGCAGGCTGCTCATGCCTGCTCGCTGCAAATAGCTCATTAATATATCTGCTATTTCATCATCATCTTCAGCAACAAGAATTAAAAAGCCGCTATTCATTTATTCTCCGAAAGAGCCAGGTAATGCTGGCTGGCCGGTAGGCAGAAGCAGGCAGCATAATCTTTTGCTCAAAAAGGTAACTGATATCTCATCAGGACAGGCTGGTTTAAAAAAAGTTTCATAAGGCTGGCCCTATTTCTTTGCCGCTGCCTTATCTGCACGCGCCGGGGGATCTTAATGCTATCTCCACAAACCACAGATAAACACTCCATAGTGTAATGAGATAATGAAAAAAACAGGCATGCCTCTCTGGTTTTTCATTAATTGAGCGTAAAAGAGAACAGGATACCCGATGACAGGCGCTAACAGAGATACAGAAGAGATGAATGGCCTTCAGGATGTTTTTATCAAAAGATTACGTGTGCTGGCACCTTTTATCTCAGTTTCATGGGGACTACTTTATCTCTGGCTTATACTGGCGCACGCCGCTGACGACCGGGTATCGCATACGCTTATGGCGTCACCATTGATCTATCTCTCTATTGTGGCAGCCGCTTTACTGCTGGTGATGCAGAAGAGGTCCGGTGCATTAAAAGAGATACTCATTATTGCATTCTGGCTGCTGATGATAATGCTGTGGCTGGTGTCATTTTTCTCCAGCATGCTGAATCTGCATCCGGGATTAAATGAATTACTATTTTATTATGAATGTTTTTTGATTTTATTTTTCTGCGGCTCTCCGCTCTATCTGATGATGAGAATAATTAATGCTATTTACTAGGCGTTATTTTAAGGTTTTTTGCTCCATAATCTATCCATAAACCTCACATACAGCCTAAACAATGGCGCTTTAAACTGCCTCCCTGTCTGGTTGTCACTGCGCAACAGGTTTGTTGCGGGCAGAAGCGTGCTGTAGTCAGTTGCTGAGTATGAGATAAATATAATGCCGCTATTTTTTATTCACCGCCCGGTTTTCGCCTGGGTTATTGCTCTGTTTATCGTTCTCAGTGGCGTTTTATCGATTCCGCATCTGCCGGTTGCTCAATATCCTGCTGTTGCGCCTCCCAGCCTGATCATTTCAGTGAGCTATCCGGGCGCAAACGCAGAGGTCATGAACACCTCGGTGGTGTCGCTAATAGAGCGCGAGATATCAGGCGTTGATCATCTGCTCTACTTTGAGTCATCCAGTGACACGACGGGCATGGCTTCCATTACGGTTACCTTTAAACCGGGTACTGATATCAAACTGGCGCAGATGGATCTGCAAAACCAGCTTAAAACGATTGAGCCACGGCTCCCGCAATCTGTCCGCCAGAATGGGATTAATGTTGAAGCGGCAAATGCCGGCTTTCTGATGATGGTGGGTCTGCAATCCCGAAACGGTGCGTTTCAGGAAGCGGATTTAAGTGATTACTTTGCCCGCAATATTGCGGACGAACTGCGGCGGGTACCGGGGGTCGGCAAAATTCAGCTGTTTGGCAGTGAAAAAGCGCTGCGCATCTGGCTGGATCCGGTACGGCTGCACGATTATAAACTTTCTGTCACGGAAGTGCTTACGGCAATCAGTCAGCAAAACGTCATTGTTTCGCCGGGTAGAACCGGCGACGAGCCAGCCATCGACGGGCAGGCGGTAACCTGGCCTATCACGGTAAGGGGCCAGCTTACGTCTGCGGAGGCGTTTGGTAATATTACCATCCGGTCCGATGCAACCGGCGCACGCCTCAGGCTTGCAGATGTGGCGCGCGTTGAATCCGGATTACAGAGCTATGCATTCGGCATACGCGATAATGGCTTGCCAGCCACGGCTGCCGCGATTCAGCTGGCACCCGGCGCTAACGCCATCAGCACTGCATCGGGCATTCATAACCGGCTTAAGGCGCTCACCGGCTCGCTGCCTGAGGGAATAAGCTTTACCGTGCCTTTTGACACCGCACCCTTTGTAAAACTCTCCATTATCAAAGTGGTGGAGACCTTTGCAGAAGCGATGGTGCTGGTATTTCTGGTTATGCTGCTCTTTCTGCATAAAATTCGCTGTACGCTTATTCCGGCTATTGTGGCACCGGTTGCGCTGCTGGGCACGTTAACCGTGATGCTGCTGTGCGGATATTCCATCAATATTCTGACAATGTTTGGCATGGTGCTGGCTATCGGCATTATTGTTGATGACGCCATTGTGGTAGTAGAAAACGTCGAGCGTCTGATGGCAGAAAAAAAGCTGTCACCCCGTGAAGCGACCCAGGAAGCGATGCGCGAGATCACGCCAGCGATCATTGGCATTACGCTGGTACTCACTGCCGTCTTCATTCCCATGGGCTTTGCCAGCGGATCAACCGGAATCATCTATCGTCAGTTCTGCATTTCGATGTCGGTGTCCATTCTGCTGTCAGCCTTTCTTGCGCTGACGCTGACGCCCGCATTGTGCGCTACTCTGCTCAGGCCGCACGATAGTCGCTTAAGCAGCGACCGGACATTTTCAGCCCGCTTTAACCGGCATTTCAATGCGCTTACGGTTCACTATGAATCGGGCATCCGCGCACTTCTCAAACGAACCGGCAGGATGATGTTGATCTATCTGGCGCTCTGTATGGCACTGCTGGCCGGTTTAGCTACGTTGCCATCCTCGTTTTTGCCTGAAGAAGATCAGGGCTATTTCATGTCGTCTCTTCAGCTGCCTTCCGACGCCACGATGCAAAGGACACTTAACGTGGTTGAAAAATTTGAGCATGAAATAGCGCAACGGCCAGCCATTAAAAATAACATCATGATCCTGGGTTTTGGCTTTTCAGGCTCTGGTCCTAACACGGCGATGGCGTTTACGACGCTGAAAGCGTCAAAGGAACGTGGCGGCAGCAGCGCGCAGGCTGAAGCGAGTTATATCCAGCAGCAGATGGAAAGCGTGGCAGATGGCGTTACGATGAGTTTGCTGCCACCTGCCATTGCCGATCTGGGAACCTCTTCAGGCTTTACCTACTATGTGCAGGATCGGGGAGGGCGGGGCTATAAAGCGCTGAAACAGGCTACCGACGAACTGATACGGCGTGCAGGCCATCATCCTGCGCTGGCAGAAGCGTATATCGACGGTTTACCGGACGGCACCAGCCTGTCGCTGAAGATCGACCGGGAAAAGGCAGAGGCGCTGGGCGTTTCATTCGACGAGATAAACCAGACTCTCTCCGTTATCGCCGGGTCCAGTTACGTCAATGATTATGTTAACCAGGGGCGGGTACAGCAGGTTATCGTCCAGGCGGATGCAGCATACCGCATGCAGCCTGAGCAGCTGCTGCAGAGCTGGGTCAAAAACCGCAGCGGCCAGATGGTGGCACTATCCAGCTTTGCGTCGATCGGCTGGGGCGTTGCGCCGCAACAGCTGAATCGCTATCAGGGCTATCCCGCTATCCGTATTACCGGCAGCGCTGCGCCCGGCGTCTCCAGCGGCACCGCCATGCAGGTCATTGACCAGCTGGCGCAACATTTACCGGAGGGGTTTGCTGGCGAGTGGGCCGGCAGTTCGCTGCAGGAAAAGGCGTCTGCAAAACAGCTTCCGTTACTGATTGTGCTTTCCGTGTTGGTGGTATTTATGGTGCTGGCAGCGCTCTATGAAAGCTGGTCTGTGCCAGTGGCCGTTATGTTGGTTGTACCGCTCGGGCTGATAGGGGCTGTAATTGCGGTTGCCATGGCACAGATGACGAATGACGTATTCTTTAAAGTCGGACTGATTACCCTGATTGGGCTTTCGGCCAAAAATGCCATCCTGATTATAGAATTTGCCCGCCATTTACGGCAACAGGGTGAGACCCTGACGGTGGCGATTCTGACTGCGTCAAAACAGCGCCTGCGTCCGATTATAATGACCTCCCTGGCCTTTACGCTTGGCGTTGTTCCACTCATGCTTGCCAGTGGCGCAAGCGATAGTACACAGCATGCCATCGGCACAGGCGTATTTGGCGGTATGATCAGCGGTACGCTACTGACAATATTTTTTGTACCCGTATTTTTTACCATAGTGATGCGTTTTGTTAAGAAAAGGGCGGAGTAGCACAGTGGTATCTGCAGACAAGCTTCAGTAATCAATCGTTTTATCACATGGTAGCGCGAGGCATAATGAATATTATTACCACTTCAAGACTGATTATTCGTCGCTTTTGTCGGGACGATGGCACAGCATTATTCAGTTATCTTCATGAGCCGGCCACTCCCTGCTTTTATGATGAAAGAGTAGCGTCGCTGGCGGCTGCTTATCTGGAAGCGGAAAAACGATCGACAGATAAAAGTCAGTTTGCCGTATGCCTGCAAGAGAACAATCAGTTAATAGGCCATCTTTTTGCTGAGAACGGGAATGATGAACCTGACAGGCACACCTGGTCAGCGGGCTGGCATTTCTCTCCGGCATTTCACGGTCAGGGATATGCCCGTGAATCGGTGGCGGCACTGTTTGATTATCTTTTTAAGCAGCAATATGCCCGGCGGATTTATGCCTGGGTAGAAGATTATAATGTTCCTTCGCGCAATCTCTGCGTTCGCTTACATATGCGGCAGGAAGCGTGCTTTAAAGAGTTCGTCAGTTTCATCACTGAACATGGTGAGGCGCGTTATGACGATACGCTGGTGTATGCCATTCTGAAAAAAGAATGGGATGCGAAGCGAAATAAAAATAATGGCGATAATGCTTAGTGAAAGAGTGAACTTTTTTTATAGAGTAAAGACTAATATCTGTCATCAGAAATGATGCAATATATTCAAATAATAGATTCCATTCAAAGGGTGAATGCGCTATTTAGCGCTATTCGCCAAGGCAGCTTATGTCTGCTGTGTCATAATTAAAGAGAAAAGAGATGAAAAAAATACTGGTTACAGGGGGTACCGGCTTTTTGGGTGGTGCTATTGCTGCTGAGTTAATGATAAATGAGAACCCAGAGAGATTGCTTCTTCTTGCGCGAGGCGATGCAGAGAGTAGTGCCCTGGAACGGGTTAAGGAGAATTTAGCTAAGTTTGGCATCAGCCCCGCTCAGCTAAATACCATTTCAGCGCAACAAATCATAGAAGGCGATTTATCAAAGCCGGAAACTTTTATTGCAGATCTCAGGCTGAACGATGTGGAAAAGGTGATTAACTGTGCCGCTATCGCTTCCTTTGGTAATAATCCGTTAATCTGGAAAGTAAACGTTGAGGGCACGTTTCAGCTTGCCAGCCGCATGAGTAAAGTAAAGGGATTAAAACGCTTTATTCATGTGGGTACAGCAATGTCATGTACGCCTGAACCTGACAGCCATGTGACAGAAGCGATCGCGCCCACGCAAAGAAAAGATCATATTGTAGAGTATACCTGGAGCAAATCGACGGTAGAGCAGATGATAAAAGAGCACCTGCCGGGATTCCCGTTAATTATTGCACGCCCCTCTATTGTTGTAGGGCATACTGAGCATGGGTGTATTCCCTCCGCCAGCATTTTTTGGGTGTTTCGCATGGCGCTCAGACTGGGCAAGTTCATGTGCAACCTTGATGACAAAATCGATGTTATACCGGTAGATTACTGCGCCAAAACCATAGTCAGGCTGCTTCAGGCAGCTGAACTCGATCATCCGGTTTATCATATCTCCTCCGGTAGAGAGAGCAGCGTAACGTTTGCAGAGATTGATCGTGCTATGGCGCTGGCTTCAGGCTCCCGACCCGTCTCGGCCGATTATAAAAAAGTCGGCTATAAAGAGTTATCCCGGGAAAAGCATAATTTCAAAACGCTTTTTGGCGACTGTAATGAAAGGATCGTACTGAAATCTATGAGTCTGTATGGCGAGTTTTCAAAGTTAAACGTGACTTTTGATAATGAAAAAATCCTGAAGCTCGGCATGCCAGCCTCACCAAGATTTACCGATTATATTGCGGTCTGCCATAACTCAGTAAAAGAAAAATCACTTTCTGAATTGATGGCTGTCGATTTCAAATAACATGAATGCTTAATAGGGTAGTGCTATATTTAAGCACTACCCTGAATGCCGCTCGGGAACATTTACGCCTGAAGTTAACCCTTTTTCAGGGTATCTTTTTAACGGCAGTGCTGAGCTTATTAACCGCGGTTATGGTAGGTATAAGCTGCCTGACAACCCGGTTCCAGCGCGTCAGTGGCGTTGCGGTAACATAGACAATATCATAGGGCTGTAGTTTGAAATCACTGGCCAGTGCCATCGCTGCCGCATTTTTCAGGTTGATTTGATAAATATCAGCCAGTCTTTTTTCTGCTGGCGCCTTTAATTGCCTGATGACAAAAACGCCTGTGGCGTCAGCCGTAGTCTGATCTATTCCCCGCGCACTGCTGATAGCCTCTGTCAGCGTCATGCCGCTTCTGTCCATCAGTAATGTTTTTTGCGCGCCGGTTTCACCCATGACAAAAATTTTGCGGGAATCATTACGCGGGATGTAAAGAATATCGCCATGATGCAACAGCGCATTTTGTGTCAGGTCGCCCTTCTCTAACAGCAATTTAAGAGATATCGGATACTGCACGGCATCATGCGTCAGTGTGACATTTTCCCAGTCCGCCTCTTTCGTCAGGCCGCCTGCGGCATTGATGGCGTCAAGCACGGTCAGAGGAATATGAGTAATGGGCTGCTGGCCGGAGCGAACGACTTCACCACTCACATACGCTTTCCGGGAGCGAAAAGCGGCTATTTTCACATCAACCTGCGGGGATTCAATGTAGTGGTGAAGTCGTGCAGTTATCTCCGTCCTGACCTGTTCTGTGGTTTTATTAAGAACGTAGATGCTGCCCGTATAGGGAAAATAGAGGGTGCCGTTAGGTCGGACAGTGCTGCCGGTTTCCGTTGAGTCACGATACTGACCCGCCGGAGACGTAATTTCCGGATGATCCCAGACGGTAATACTCAGTACATCACCTACGCCGATGCGATAAGAATAATCGTCTTCCGGCAGCCGGAAAATATGTTTTGAACGGTTTTGCTGACCGGCTTCATTAAGCTGTTGCAGCATTACCGGACTTAACAGAGTGACCCTGACCAGCGCGTTAATGTCAGAGCGCTCGCGGTTATCGTTAACCAGCGTTTTATTGGCCAGCGGCAGGTCCTGACCTGGCTGCACGGTACAGCCACAAAGTATTAACGCAACACTGAGCGCTGAATGGCGAAATAGTCGCAATTTACTCTTCATTAATCCGGTCCATAAAAAAGTGCACAACAGCAAGGGTTTTCAGAAATTATCAGTAGCGGCCAGCTATCACGCTGCAAAGCGCTCTGCAGCGGACTGGCGATACAGATGGTGATAACTAGCTGGTATACCGAAGTAGTGCGGATTACTGATGCAGGATTTATGGAGGGAAAATGCAGGCCTGAAAAAGCAGCGTTGTTAACGCTGCTTTTTCGCCGGATAAACTAAATCCGATAAATAAAAATCAGCGGCTGATTGCCTGTTGTCAGCCGCAGTCGCTCAGCCCAGCGTCCACGTATCAGCATCGCGCCACGCCGGAAAGCGCTCGCGGTACGCCTGCAGCGCCTCCAGCGACAGCTCCGCATCCAGACGTGCCGGGGTGAACGGTTCAGCGGCTGCGAGGATCTCCCCCTGCGGTGAGATAATCTGGCTGTCGCCGCGGTAGCGATGATGATTGCCGTCGCTGCCCACCCGGTTACAGCCGGCGATATACGCCTGATTTTCGATGGCGCGCGCCATCAGCAGCGCCTGCCAGTGATGCGCGCGTGGAGCCGGCCAGTTGGCCACATAGAGCGCCAGATCGTAATCGTTGCGGTTGCGGGAAAACACCGGAAAGCGCAGGTCGTAGCAAATCTGCGGGAGAATGCGCCAGCCGCGCCAGTAAACCAACTCCCGGCGTTCGCCCGGCAGATAGTGCTGATGCTCCTCCGCCATACGAAACAGATGGCGTTTGTCATACTGATGCAGCGTGCCGTCTGGCTCCACCAGCAGAAACCGGTTTACCGCACCCGCTTCTGTCTGAATGGCCGCGCTGCCGCCGATCAGCGCCTGGGTGGCCCGCGCGTGATGCTGCAGCCAGGCCACCACCTCCTGCTGCGGCAGCGAAGCCTGTGCCGCCTCCATGGCAAAGCCGGTCGTAAACATCTCCGGCAGCACAATCACATCGCGTCCGCTCAGATTTTCCAGCAGCCGATCAAAGTGACGCAGGTTAGCGGCGCCGTTCATCCAGCTCAGCGGCTGCTGCAGCAGGGTCATCTTCAAAGTTTGCACAGGCGCTCCGCGGCGGCGTCAAGCGTCGCCTCTTGTTTGGCAAAGCACAGGCGGATCAGCCGGTGCGGGAAAGGATCAGCGCAGAACACCGACAGCGGGATAGCAGCGACGCCCGCCTCTCTGGTCAGCCACTCGCAGAAGCTGACGTCATCGAGATCGGAGATCGCGCTGTAGTCCAGCAGTAAAAAATAGGTGCCTTCACAGGGTAATACCTGAAAGCGACTGGCTGCCAGCGCCTGCGTCAGACGATCGCGCCGCGCGCGGTAAAACTCAGGCAGCGTCCGGTAGTGTTCCGGCTGCTGACGCAGCATATCCGCCAGCGCCAGCTGGGCCGGAGTATTGACGGAAAAGGTCAGGTACTGATGTACCTTACGCAGCTCGGCGCTGATAGCGGGTGGCGCTATGGCGTAGCCCACTTTCCAGCCGGTCATATGATACGTCTTGCCAAATGAGGAGACGGTGACCGCGCGCTGGTGCAGTCCGGCATGCGCCAGCACGCTGGCGTGGCCTGCCGTGCTGAAACAGATATGCTCATACACTTCATCGCTCAGCACATAAATCTCCCGATCCGCAATCGCCTGCCACAGCGCCTCCAGATCGCTCTGCTGCCACACGGTAGCGGAGGGATTGTGCGGCGTATTCAGGATCACCAGCCGCGTACGTGCGCTGAGCCGATCGCGAAACGCAGGCCAGGGGACGCGAAACTCAGGCGGCTGCAGGGCGATGCGCTGCATCACGCCGCCCGCCAGCGTTACCGCGGGCGCATAGCTGTCGTAGCTGGGGTCAAAGCAGATCACTTCGTCGCCGGGGCGCACCAGCGCGGTAATGGCAGCGTAGAGCGCTTCCGTCGCCCCGCTGGTCACGGTAATGTCGCTGCCAGCGTCGGGCCGGTAGCCATAAAGCCCGGCGGTTTTATCCGCTATGGCGTCGCGCAGTTCCGGCGTGCCGATCATCGGCGCATACTGATTGGCTCCCTGACTGACGTGATGCGCCAGCCGCGCCTGCAGCAGTGCGGGGCCGCTGAAATCGGGAAATCCCTGAGAAAGGTTAATGGCGCTGTGCCTGGCGGCAAGCGCGCTCATCTGCGTAAAGATCGTGGTGCCGGTCGCGGGAAGCTTGCTGTCGGGAATAAGATCAAATGGCGTCATAGTAAGCTGGCCTTGCGCGTAAGCAGCGTGATAAGAAACCCTGTATTGCTGACACTATAATCAGGATGCTACTCTTTGGCAATCGAGACGCTTAGATGGCTAAATGCAGCTTTTACAGGAGCAGGTAATGGCACAACCTCATGACAACAGCGCCGCCGGCGAGGCGCTGGCGCAAACTTTGCTGGCGGCATCAACCGGGATAAATGACGGAGCGGCACGCCGGCTGGCGGAACAGCTGTTCAACTGGCAGCCCGCGACGGTGCCGGTTACGCTGCAGGGGCTGGCGGCGGAGCTGCAGCAGGATGAGGCGCTGCAGCAAATCCTCGGTGTACTGCGCTGGCGTTTTCTTACCCGTCCGGAAACGCTGCTGCCTGAGCACGGCTGCGCTGCGCCTGTCGGTTTTGCCGTCAGCGGGGCGTTAAGCGAACTGCTGATCCACTACTGCGCTGCCCCCGGCCAGCTGCCGCTGCGCGAAGCCGCCGATGCGCGCGAGCAGCATCTGCAGGCGGTTCAGCAGCTGTGGCGCGGATTTTCCGCTGGCTTTCGTCGCCGGGTGGGCAGCGAAGCGCTCTTCAGCTGGCCCGGATGTGACCAGCTGCTGCTGCAGTCGGTCTGGCATGACGCTCTCGGCTACAGCGGTGCAGCGCTGATCCGGCGCAGCCTCAGCGCTATCACGCTGAGTGATTTTTCCGGTATTGATGATGAGGAGATGCGCAACGCCTGTCTGCACAGCGCGCTGGCGCTGGGGCGCACCCTGATGCTGGCCGCTGACCATATTGCGGATGAAGAGGCGCTGGTTGCCCGCATTCGCCAGGCCGCGTAGGCGCTGGCGCAGGCAAAAAAAACGCCTCCGTAAGGAGGCGTCTGGCACCTGGTGTCGGGATTATGCCGCTTCGCTGGGCTGCGCCCGCGGCCGGGGTTGTGGCTTCGGTGCGGCCAGGGCTTCCGGCACGAACTCATCCACATTAATGGCTTTCAGCCGGCTTGCTTCTGCGCGGATCAGCACCTGCGCTTCGCTCTCGTCGATCAGCCCCTCTTTCAGCGCCCGCTGCGCCAGCGCATCAAGGCGGGTAAAGGAGAGATGCTTTTTCTGTTGCTGACAGAGGCGATCGTGGATCACTTCTGCCGCCATCACATCCTGCAGCGCCTGCTCCAGCTGGCCCGCCGGATTATGCTCAGCTGGCGTCAGATACTGACCGCGGCCAAGGCGGGAGCGGGTGGCAGAAGGCAGCTGCAGCAGCTTCGCCAGTTTATGATCAAGTTTGTCTGACGGCGGCAGGCAGCGTTTGCCGCCGGCGAAGATAGCCAGGCGCAGCGCACCGGCGGCCAGACGGTTCGGGAAGTTACGCAGCAGATCGTCCATCGCCACTTCTGCCTGATGCAGCGCATCCTGCACGCCCCAGTGCACCAGCGGCAGATCGGCCTCATGGCGGCCTTCTTCGTCATAGCGTTTCAGCGTGGCGGAGGCCAGATACATCTGGCTCAGCACATCGCCAAGGCGGGCAGAGATGCGCTCGCGCCGCTTCAGGCTGCCGCCGAGCACCGCCATGGAGATATCGGAGAGCAGCGCCAGGTTCGCGCTCAGACGATTAAGCTGCTGATAGTAGTGGCGCGTGGCGTCACGCGTCGGCGCGGCGCTGGTGCGGCCGTTGGTCAGGCCGAGCCACAGGCTGCGTACCGCGCTGCTGCCGACGTGACCGATATGGCTGAACAGCGCGTGGTCAAAGCGGGAGAGATCGTTCTTCGCCGCCGCGTCCATCTCTTTAAGCACCCAGGGATGGCAGCGAATGGCACCCTGGCCGAAGATAATCATGCTGCGCGTCAGGATATTAGCGCCCTCAACCGTAATGGCGATTGGCGCACCCTGATAGGCGCGGGCGAGGAAGTTGTTATCTCCGAGCATAATGCCTTTGCCGCCCGCGATATCCATCGCGTCAATAATGGCGCGCTGGCCGCGGTGGGTGCAGTGATACTTCACAATCGCAGAGAGCACGGCGGGCTTTTCACCCTGCATAATGCCGGTGGTGATCAGCGTGGCGGCCGCGTCCATAACGTAAGCATTACCGGCAATACGCGCCAGCGGCTCTTCAATACCTTCCATTTTACCAATCGCCACTTTGAACTGACGGCGGATGTGCGCATAAGCGCCGGTGGCCAGCGCCACGCTTTTCAGACTGCCGGTGGAGTTAGAGGGCAGGGTGATGCCGCGCCCGACCGAGAGGCACTCGACCAGCATGCGCCAGCCCTGACCGGCCATCGCCGGGCCGCCGATGATATAGTCAATCGGCACGAAAATGTTGTTGCCGCGCGTCGGGCCGTTCTGGAACGGCACGTTGAGCGGGAAGTGGCGATTACCAATCTCCACGCCCGGCGTATGGGTCGGGATCAGTGCACAGGTAATTCCCGGCTCCGGGTTATCGCCCAGCAGACCATCGGGATCGGAGAGTTTAAACGCCAGGCCCAGCACGGTGGCAACCGGTGCCAGCGTAATATAGCGTTTGTTCCAGGTCAGGCGCATGCCCAGCACCTGCTGACCCTGCCACTCGCCCATGCAGACCACCCCGGTATCAGGAATGGCGCCCGCATCAGAACCCGCTTCCGGGCTGGTCAGGGCAAAGCAGGGGATCTCATCGCCGCGTGCCAGACGGGGCAGATAGTGATCTTTCTGCTCCTCAGTACCGTAATGCTGCAGCAGTTCGCCCGGTCCCAGAGAGTTCGGTACGCCGACGGTGATTGCCAGAATACCGGAGACGCCAGCCAGCTTCTGCAACACGCGCGCCTGCGCATAAGCGGAAAACTCCAGTCCGCCATACTCTTTTTTGATGATCATGGCGAAAAAGCGGTGCTGCTTCAGATAGGCCCACAGCTCCGGCGGCAAATCGGCCAGCTCATGAGTAATCGCGAAGTCGTTTGCCATACGGCACGCTTCCTCAACCGGACCATCCAGAAACGCCTGCTCCTCAGCGGTGAGGTGCGGGCGCGGATAGTTGTGCAGCTTCTGCCAGTCCGGCTTGCCCTGAAACAGGTCGCCTTCCCACCAGGTCGTGCCGGCATCGATCGCTTCCTGCTCTGTGCGTGACATCGGCGGCATGACGTTACGAAAGCCCCGCAGGGCTGGTTTTGAAAACAGGCGCTGGCGCAGCGACGTCAGGTTAAGCGGCAGCAGGACCAGCGCCAGCGGCAGCAGCAGCCAGGCGCTCCAGAGGCCGGTTAAGGCCATGGCAGCGGTCCAGAGCAGCAGGATGGCGCTGCTCAGACGCAGAGATATCTGATGATAAAAGAGGGCGCTAACCAGCAGTAGCGTCGCCACAATGGAAACCAGCAGCATAGTGAATCGCTCCGTAAGTAGTAAGAGGTCTGACCTGTTAGTCACAGGTTTAGAGCAGCCGCTCTTAATAAGCAATTCCTTTACATCACAATTACAACCAGGCTCACAAAATCATCGCGGCTGGCGCATTTATCGCCTGGCTACGCTGTGGCAGACGCGTTTTCACTGCTGCCAGCGCTTTGCGCCCCTGTGGCATTCCGTTAAACTTGCCGGGTTAACCTCTCCGCTAAAGGACATCTCTTATGTATCAGGACATCATTCGCTCGGAACTCAACGAAGCCGCCGACACCCTGACCCGATTTTTGAGTGACGACGCGAACATCCACGCTATTCAGCGCGCTGCGGTGCTGCTGGCAGATAGTTTCAAAGCGGGCGGAAAAGTGCTCTCCTGCGGTAACGGGGGATCGCACTGTGACGCGATGCATTTTGCCGAGGAGCTGACCGGCCGCTATCGCGAAAATCGTCCTGGCTACCCGGCGATTGCGATTTCTGATGTCAGCCATCTCTCCTGCGTCAGCAACGACTTCGGCTATGACCATGTGTTTTCGCGCTACGTGGAAGCGGTCGGGCGCGAAGGCGATGTGCTGCTGGGGCTCTCCACTTCCGGCAACTCCGCTAACATCATCAAAGCGATTGAGGCCGCGCGCGCGCAGGGAATGAAAGTGATCACCCTGACCGGCAAAGATGGCGGCAAAATGGCGGGCAGTGCGGATATTGAGATCCGGGTTCCGCATTTCGGCTATGCCGATCGCATCCAGGAGATCCACATTAAAGTGATCCATATCCTGATGCTGCTGATTGAAAAAGAGATGGTTAAGTAATTTACGCTGCCTTCCCGCATGCCGGGAGGGGTGAGAAGGGGGGAAGCTATGTGCGAATTGCTTGGGATGAGCGCCAATGTCCCTACGGATATCTGTTTCAGTTTTACCGGACTGGTGCAGCGCGGCGGCGGTACCGGACCGCATAAAGATGGCTGGGGTATCGCCTTTTATGAAGGTAAAGGGTGCCGCACATTTAAAGATCCGCTGCCGAGCGTAAATTCACCGGTTGCCCGCCTGGTGCAGGAGTATCCGATCAAATCGCACTCGGTGGTCGCGCATATCCGTCAGGCAAACCGGGGCGAAGTCTCGCTGGAGAATACCCATCCGTTTACCCGCGAGCTGTGGGGCCGCAACTGGACTTACGCGCACAACGGACAGCTTAAAGGCTATCGCCAGCTCGACAGCGGCCACTTCCGCCCGGTGGGGGAGACCGACAGTGAAAAGGCGTTTTGCTGGATCCTCTCACAGCTGCAGGCGCGCTATCCGCGCACGCCAGGTAACTGGCCCGCCGTGTTCCGCTATATCGCTGAAATCGCCGGCGAGCTGCGTGAAAAGGGCGTTTTCAATATGCTGCTATCGGATGGTCGCTATCTGATGGCGTTCTGCTCCACCAATCTCTACTGGATCACGCGGCGCGCGCCGTTTGGTAAAGCGCGCCTGCTGGATCAGGATGTGGAGATCGATTTCCAGCAGCAGACCACGCCGCATGATGTGGTGACGGTTATCGCCACGCAGCCGCTGACCGGAAATGAAACCTGGCACCGGATAGCGCCAGGCGAGTGGGCACTATTTTGCCTGGGTGAGCGCCAGGAATGATTTGGACGCCGCGTCCGGTGCAGAAAGTACCGGCGTGTTGTTCACCGCATACTGACCCGTTGCGGTGACGTTAACGCTGGGCGGTACGTGATATTTAGCAAAATAGGCGTAGCCCGGCTGCAGTTCGCGCCAGAAATCGATGTAGGTCGAATAGCGATGACGCTGAAGATTGCTTTCCGTCATGCGGAACGGATAAATATTCAGCTGCATCTCCTGCTGGCCGTTACGCAGGGCCGCATTAACGTAGTTGAAAATCTCATCCATTGAGCCGTTGGTCATGGCGTAGCAGCCCACGGAAACGCAGTCGCCGTGAATCATCAGATAGTTGCCGTTATAGCCCTTGCTGCGATCGTACTGGTTAGGAAAACCGGTATTGATGGCGCGGTAAAAGCGGCTGTCAGGTTTCAGCTGATTGAGTTTGACGTTGTAGAAACCTTCCGGACTTTTGAAGTCGCCCTGGCGGCGCTTGGGACCGAGTCCGCCGGAAAAATTACAGATGCGATAGCTGTCCAGCAGGCGATATTCATTACCGATTTTGCCATAGAGCTCCAGCGTACGCTCTTCTTTGAAAATCTGAATAAACACCGGTGTACCCAGCAGTTGTTTTTTTAACTCTTTGCTTACCGGAGCCAGCGGCTGTGCGGGTTCAGGTGTGATTGCCCAGCTAAGGACTGGCATAAGAATCATCGCGAACAGCAGTGCGATTCTGCCCATTCTGTGTGTACCTTGAAGTGAAGAAAAACTCAGACGCGCAGCGTCACTCAGTTGCATTATCGGAAATATCCGCTATCGCTGCGCAACATTAACATTGTCTGGCTTTTAATCAAGATAGCGGGCAACAAAATGGCGCAAAGTTGTGATGCATCGGGGAGTAAAAGCGCTCAGGCGCGGCATCGGTGCCGATGACGATTGCTCAACGCCTTCGCTACTGTATACTTAGCCAGTGTCCGGAGGGGGTATGCGCAAAATCATTCATGTCGATATGGACTGCTTTTACGCAGCGGTTGAGATGCGTGACGATCCGTCGTTGCGGGATATCCCTATCGCGATTGGCGGCAACCGCGTTCAGCGCGGAGTGATCAGTACCGCTAACTATCCGGCGCGCAAATATGGCGTGCGCAGCGCCATGCCGACCTCGACCGCGCTGCGTCTCTGTCCGCACCTGCGCCTGCTGCCGGGACGCTTTGACGCCTATAAAGAAGCCTCGCGACAGATCCGCGACATCTTTCTCCGCTACACGCCGCTGATTGAACCGCTCTCGCTGGATGAAGCCTATCTGGATGTCACCAGCAGTCTGCACTGCCAGGGGTCGGCGACGCTGATGGCGCAGGCGATCCGCGCGGATATTCTGCGCGAAACCGGACTGACCGCGTCAGCCGGCATCGCACCGATCAAATTTCTGGCGAAAATCGCCTCCGACCTTAATAAGCCTGACGGCCAGTATGTGATCACCCCGCAGGCGGTGCCGGCGTTTCTGCATGAGCTGCCGCTCAGCAAGATCCCGGGCGTGGGCAAAGTGGCGACCAAAAAGCTGGAAGAGATGGGGCTGCGTACCTGTGCTGACGTGCAGCGCGCCGATCTGGCGCTGCTGCTGAAGCGGTTCGGAAAGTTTGGCCGCTCGCTCTGGGAACGCAGCAACGGCATCGATGACCGCGAAGTGATCGTCGAACGTGAACGTAAGTCGCTGGGGGTAGAGCGTACGCTGCCGGAAGATATCCACCACTGGGAGCAGTGCCTGCCGATTATCGACTACCTCTATGCGGAGCTGGATCGCCGTCTGGGGGCTATCCGGCCAGATAAGCAGATCGCCCGGCAGGGGGTGAAATTTAAGTTCAGCGATTTTCAGCAGACCACGCAGGAGCACGTCTGGGCGGTGCTGAATAAAGAGGATATGGTGGCGGTGGCGCGTCAGGTCTGGGAGGCGCGTCGGGCAGATCGCGGAGTAAGGCTGGTGGGACTGCACGTTACGCTGGTGGACCCGCAGCTGGAGCGTCAGCTGCTGCTGGGACTCTGAAATCTCCCCCGCCCGGCAAGCGGACAGGGGAGCGGCATCGATTACGCTTTTGCCGGAATCGCGTTCAGTAGCGCAGTGAGCAGCTTCCAGTAGAGGCCAACGCTCTCAATATGCACCTGCTCATCCGGCGAGTGCGGGCCGGTAATGGTCGGTCCGATAGAGACCATATCCATATGCGGATACGGTTTCTTGAACAGGCCACACTCCAGACCGGCATGGATCACCTGAATGTTTGGCGTTTTGCCAAACAGCGCTTCGTAGGTGGTGCGCGTCAGCGCCATGACCGGTGAGTCAGCGTCAGGCTGCCAGCCCGGATAACCGCCTTTTGGCGCAGTCTGCGCGCCCGCCAGCGCGCCCAGCGAGGTCAGCGTCTCTACCACCCACTCTCTGCCGGTATCGATCAGCGAACGGATCAGGCAGATGATTTCAGCGTTAGCCTGATCCATGCTGACCACCCCCACGTTCAGTGAGGTTTCAACCACGCCCTTCGCCACGTCTGAATTACGGATCACGCCGTTAGGGGTGCTGTTGAGCAGGTTGATAAAGCGATCGCGGCTCTCTGCGCTCAGCGCCTCTGCCTGCTGCGCCAGCGGCTCGGTCTGCAGCACAATATGCTTCTCTTTGCTGCCGAGCTCGTTGAGCAGTATGGCCTGGAAGTGCATCGCCGCAGATTTCAGCGCGTCTACTTTGTGGCTCTCTACGGCCAGCGTGGCAAAGGCTTCACGCGGGATCGCGTTACGCAGCGTGCCGCCGGTAAAGTCGATCAGACGCAGATCCAGCTCGCGGGCATGGGCGGCCAGGAAACGCGCCAGCAGTTTGTTCGCGTTGCCGAGACCAAGATGGATATCCGCACCGGAATGACCACCTTTCAGACCTTTAAGCGTCAGCTTCAGCGTTTCATAGCCGGCTGGCACCGCTTCGCGACTCAGCGGCAGCGTGGTAATAAAGTCGATGCCGCCCGCGCAACCCATGTAGATCTCACCCTCTTCTTCAGAGTCGGTGTTGATCAGGATCTCTGCCTGCAGCCAGTCCGGCTGCAGGCCAAACGCGCCATCCATGCCCGACTCTTCGGTCATGGTCAGCAGCACTTCCAGCGGGCCGTGCGTCAGGCTGTTGTCAGCCAGTACCGCCAGCGCTGACGCCATGCCGATACCGTTATCTGCACCCAGCGTGGTGCCGCGCGCTTTCACCCATTCGCCGTCCACCCACGGCTGAATCGGATCTTTCGTGAAATCGTGGGCGGTATCGTTGTTCTTTTGCGGCACCATATCCAGGTGCGCCTGCAGGGCAACCGGCGTGCGGTTTTCCATGCCGGGCGTGGCAGGTTTGCGGATCAGAATATTACCGACCCGATCGCGTTCGACCCAGAAATTTTGCTCTTTGGCCCAGCTGACCACATATTCAGCCAGCGCCTCTTCATGATAAGAAGGGTGGGGAATGGAGCAGATTTTGGCGAAGATATCCCACAGCGGCTGCGGGGAGAGTTGAGACAATTCAGACACAACGCGTCTCCTGTATCAGCGTGGCGGACAGGCCGCTCGCACGCAGTTTCCGGTTTAAGATCGCCGTCAGCTCATCTGACGTGATGAGCCAGAGAATATCACCCTTTATTCGCAGGCGCGTCATCAGGCGCGCTAAAAACCTGCAACCAGTGTGACGGATGCTGGTTTTTAACGCGTCAGATCCTTATAATCTCGCGCAACCTTTTCCCCCTTGCATATTTTTAAGCCACTTTTGGTGGTTGGGATTCCTTTTATGAGCGAAAAATACGTCGTAACCTGGGACATGCTGCAGATTCATGCCCGTAAACTGGCCCAGCGCCTGCTTCCTGTGGAACAGTGGAAAGGCATCATCGCGGTAAGCCGCGGCGGTCTGGTTCCGGCATCGCTGCTGGCGCGTGAGCTGGGTATTCGCTACGTCGATACCGTTTGCATCTCCAGTTACGATCACGATCACCAGCGCGAAATGAAAGTGCTGAAGCGCGCCGAAGGCGACGGTGAAGGCTTTATCGTTATCGACGATCTGGTCGACACCGGCGGCACTGCGCAGGCGATCCGTGATATGTATCCGAAAGCGCGTTTCTGCACCATCTTCGCCAAGCCTGCTGGCCGCGCGCTGGTGGATGATTACATTGTGGATATCCCGCAGAACACCTGGATCGAACAGCCGTGGGACATGGGCGTGGTCTATATTCCGCCAATCGTCAAAAGCTGATTGATGCAACGCAAACAACGCCCGGTTAAGCCGGGCGTTGTGCTATTCGCGCCTCGCGCAGCCGGGGCGGGTGCAGTAAACTCATAGCCATCTATGCGACCGCCGCAGGAGAAACCATCAGATGGCCGAAAAAAATCTTAGCGAAGAGTTATTCAAGCCGCGTTTTAAACATCCCGAAACCTCTTCCCTGGTGCGCCGCCAGCATCACGCTACCGCACAGGTGCATAACGCGCTGGAGGGGGATACTCAGCGCGGCTGGTATCGCATGCTTAACAAGCTGCTCTGGACATGGCGCGGCCTGTCACCGCAGGAGATCAGCGAAGTCCTGGCGCGCATCGCCGTCAGCCGCTTTGAACACACCGATGAGGCGCTGCTGGATACGGTAATCGGCTATCGCGGCGGCAACTGGAATTTTGAGTGGTCAAAGCAGGCGGCGCTCTGGCAGCAGCGGGCGATGCAGAGCGAGCAGCATGATGAAGCGGGCCAGCAGTGGCTGCATGCGGCGAATCTCTACAGCCTCGCGGCCTATCCCTACATTAAAGGCGATGAGCTGGCCGATCAGGCGCAGGTGCTGGCTAATCGCGCCTATGAAGAGGCGACCCGGCGGCTGCCGGGCGAGCTGAAATCGCTGACGTTTCCCGTCAGTGGCGGCAGCCCGGTTACCGGGTTTCTGCATATGCCGGCGCAGGCCAGCGCACCTTATCCCACCGTGATGCTGTGCGGGGGGCTTGATTCGCTGCAGAGCGATCACTATCGGCTGTTTCATGACTACCTGGCCCCGCGCGGTATCGCTATGCTGACGCTGGATATGCCATCGGTTGGCTATAGCAGTAAATGGACGCTAAACCAGGACACCAGCCATCTGCATCAGCAGGTTCTGCGCGAGCTCAGCAACGTGCCGTGGATCGATCACACCCGCGTGGCGCTGTTTGGCTACCGCTTTGGTGCCAATATTGCGACCCGACTCGCCTGGCTTGAAGTACCGCGTATCCGTGCCGTGGCCACGCTGGGCGCGATGGTACACGGCGTGTTTGTTGACGCGGCGCGTCAGCAGCAGCTGCCGGACATGTATATGGATATGCTGGCGAGCCGGCTGGGTATGGCGTCAACGTCCGACAGCAACCTGCGCATTGAGCTGAATCGCTATTCGCTGAAGGTACAGGGGCTGCTGGGACGCCGCACCCCGGTGCCGATGCTGGCCGCTTACTGGCCGGACGATCTTTTCAGCCCGGAGGAGGACTCACGCCTGATTGCCGGTTCGTCGGCGCAGGGCAAAACGCTGGCTATCCCGGCTTCACCGGTATTTCACAGTTTTGAGAAAGCGCTGAATCAGATCTGTGACTGGCTCAGCAAACAGTTGCAGCGGTAACTGGCAAAACACAAAACCTCTGCTAAAACTTAATGTCGGCATATTACGCGCTGCGCCTTTTGCTCAGCGCGCTGCTTTTTTTACGGTTTATTTGAGGGAGAGAATTAGCATGACGTTACCGAGTGGTCACCCCCGTAGTCGCCTGCTTAAGCGCTTCACCGAATTGGGGCCGTACATCCGTGAAGGAAAATGCGAAGATACGCGTTTCTTTTTTGACTGCCTGGCCGCCTGCGTTAACGTAAAGCCTGCACCGGAGAGCCGCGAGTTCTGGGGCTGGTGGATGACGCTGGATGCGCACAGCGATCACTTTACCTACGAATATCACTTCGGCCTGTTTGATAAAGAGGGCGACTGGAGTATGACAACCATTAAAGGTAAAGAGAACAACGAGCGTGTAGAGAGCACCCTGCGTAACTTTCATGAGCGGCTGAAAGCGATGCTGCACGAGCAGAAGCTCGATCTGCGTCCCGCAGCTGGTTTTAAAGAAGAGCCGGTTAAGCTGAGCGCATAACGTAAAAAAAAGAGCCGGTCATGCGCCGGCTCTTGCGTTGTCAGGGTGTCGATACCGCAGCGGGTAATCAGAACTGATAGGTCAGCGCAACGGCCACCACATCGTCATTGTTCAGCCCCAGCTTGTTGTTGTCACCCAGCTGATTGATTTTGTAATCCACCATGGTCGACATGTTTTTATTGAAGTAGTACGTCAGGCCCAGATCAACATATTTCACCAGGTCTTCATCACCCACGCCTTCAATATCCTTGCCTTTGGTCTGTACATAGCCGAGTGACGGACGCAGACCGGAATCGAACTGATACTGCGCCACCATTTCAATGTTCTGCGCTTTGTTGGCAAAGCCGCGCGTGCCGATTGGCGTCATGTTGCGCGTCTCGGTGTAGATGGACGCCAGGTAGAGGGCGTTGGCATCATATTTGATACCGGCTCCCCAGGACTCCGCTTTGTCGCCGCGTCCGAGCAGGCCGGCCTGCTGCTGCTGACTGGTGCGATCGGATGAGGTAATGGCTGACATCAGGCTGACGCCGCTATCGCCAATGGTGTAGCCCAGGGATGCGCCGTAGCCGTCGCCGTTCTGGGTGCTGGTATCCGCTGCGCTGCCGCGGCTGTTCGCGCTGTCGGCGTCGTTTTTACCCTGATACTGCAGGGCGAAGCGCAGGCCATCCACCAGACCAAAGAAATTACTGTTGCGGTAAGTTGCCACGCCTGACGTGCGCGCCGCCATAAAGTTATCGGTGCGCGCGGTGCCGTCACCCCCGAACTCAGGGAAGACGTCGGTCCAGGCTTCCACGTCATACAGCACGCCGTAGTTACGGCCATAATCGATTGAGCCGTAGTCGCCAAATTTCAGGCCGGCAAAGCCGAGACGGGTTTTGTTGCCGTTGTTCGCGTCACTGCCTTCAGAGCGGTTGCCCTGAAACTGATATTCCCACTGGCCGTAACCCGTCATCAGATCGTTGATCTGCGTCTGACCTTTAAACCCGAGACGCACGTAAGTTTTATCACCGTCCGCGCCTGCATTGTCACTGAAATAATGCATCCCTTTTACGCGACCGTAGAGATCCAGTTTGTTGCCGTCTTTATTATAAATTTCTGCGGCTTGTGCCGTTGTGGCCAAAGCCAGTGCGGAAACAACCAGTGCCAGTGTGCTTTTCTTCATTTGCTATCAATCCCGATGAGTAAAAAAAGTATGTACCCGTGAAAAGGTTTGTAAAACACGGGACGTTTTACCGATCGCTGATGAAGGTTTTATGACAGATTTGCGCAATCGGGGTGAACGAGGCGGTTAAGTTGTGCTGACTGGCCTGCGGAAATTCGCGCTTTTCCCGGCGTGGCTGTTGGCTTCCTTGCTGACTCCTGATAAAACGTCCGTTCGCGGATTTTTTCTCAGATGGCAGGAAAATATGAGTGGCAGTCAGACCCTGGTGGTCAAATTGGGTACCAGCGTTCTCACCGGCGGTTCGCGCCGGCTGAATCGGGCGCACATGGTGGAGCTGGTTCGCCAGTGTGCACAAATGCACGCGGCGGGACATCGCATTGTTATTGTCACCTCCGGCGCGATTGCGGCCGGACGTGAACACCTTGGCTATCCCGAACTGCCACCGACCATCGCCTCAAAGCAGCTGCTGGCTGCGGTGGGGCAGAGCCGTCTGATCCAGCTGTGGGAGCAGCTGTTCTCTATTTATGGCATCCATATCGGGCAGATGCTGCTGACGCGCGCGGATATGGAAGATCGCGAACGCTTTCTTTATGCGCGCGATATGCTGCGCGCGCTGCTGGATAACCACATCGTTCCGGTGATTAACGAAAACGATGCGGTCGCTACGGCGGAAATTAAAGTTGGCGATAACGACAACCTCTCGGCGCTGGCGGCAATGCTGGGCGGAGCGGACAAACTGCTGCTGCTGACCGATCAGCAGGGGCTGTTTACCGCCGATCCGCGCACGAATCCGGAGGCGCAGCTGATTAGCGACGTGCACCAGATTGATGATGCGCTGCGGACGCTGGCGGGCGGCAGCGTGTCAGGATTAGGCACCGGTGGTATGGCAACCAAACTGCAGGCTGCGGATGTCGCCTGTCGCGCCGGCATCGATGTGATTATCGCTGCCGGCAGCCGTCCCGATGTGATTAGCGATGTGCTGAACGGCAAACCGGTTGGCACGCGCTTTCACGCGCAGCAGTCGCCGCTGGAGAACCGCAAGCGCTGGATCTTCGGCGCGCCGCCGGCCGGCGAAATCACCATTGATGATGGTGCCCTGGCGGCGGTGCTGGAGCGCGGCAGTTCGCTGCTGCCTAAAGGCATCCGCGAGGTGCAGGGAAATTTCTCACGCGGTGAGGTGATCCGGATCCGCAACCTGCAGGGACGCGATATCGCCCACGGCGTGACGCGTTACAACAGCGATGCGATGCGCATGATCGCCGGACATCACAGCCAGGAGATCGGTGATATTCTCGGTTATGAATATGGCCCGGTTGCCGTGCATCGCGACGACATGGTTGTCAGCTAAGGAGCAGAAAATGTTAGAGGAAATGGGTAAGGCGGCGCGGGCGGCATCGTACGCGCTGGCGGCGCTCTCCACCGCAGAGAAAAATCAGGTGTTGCTCACCCTGGCTGAAGGGCTGGAGGCGGATCACGCAGAGATTCTGGCGGCGAATGAACAGGATCTGGCCGACGCGCGGCAGAGCGGCATGAGCGCGGCACTGCTCGATCGCCTGACGCTGACGCCGCAGCGGCTGAAGAGTATCGCCGATGATGTGCGGCAGGTCTGCCAGCTGGCCGATCCGGTCGGACAGCTTATTGACGGGGGCCAGCTCGACAGCGGCCTGCGTATTGAACGGCGTCGTGTGCCGCTCGGCGTAGTGGGCGTTATTTACGAAGCGCGTCCGAACGTCACCGTTGATGTGGCGGCTCTCTGCCTGAAAACCGGCAACGCAGCCATCCTGCGCGGCGGTAAAGAGACATGGCGCACCAATGCGGCCACGGTCAGAGTCATTCAGCGTGCGCTGGTAAAGCACAACCTGCCAGCCGGGGCCATACAGGCGATTGAAAATCCGGATCGCGAGCTGGTCAGTCAGCTGCTGAAGCTGGATCGCTATGTCGATATGCTGATCCCGCGCGGCGGGGCAGGGCTGCATAAGCTGTGCCGTGAACACTCCACTATCCCGGTGATCACCGGTGGTATCGGCGTCTGCCATCTCTATCTTGATGAGACGATGGAGATCGCGCCGGCGCTTGAGATCATCGTTAACGCCAAAAAACAGCGGCCGAGCGCCTGCAACTCGCTGGAGACGCTGCTGATCCATCAGGATCAACTCGATCGTTTCCTGCCAGCTTTCCTGCAGCGTATGGCGCAGGAAAAGATTACGCTGCACGGCGATGCCAATATTCTGGCGCAGCTGCAGACAGGGCCGGCCAGCGTCGTCGCAGTGAGCGAGGCGCACTATCGCGATGAGTGGCTGTCAAACGATCTCAACGTGAAGCGGGTAGCGGACATGGATGAGGCGATTGCGCACATTCGTGAATATGGCACCCAGCACTCCGACGGCATTCTGACGCGCAGCATCCGGCACGCGAATGCGTTTGTTCAGCAGGTGGACTCTTCTGCGGTCTACGTCAACGCCAGTACCCGTTTCACCGACGGCGGCCAGTTTGGTCTGGGCGCTGAGGTGGCAGTCAGTACGCAAAAACTGCACGCGCGCGGTCCGATGGGGCTGGAAGCGCTGACCACCTACAAATGGATTGGCTGGGGCGACGATACGCTGCGCCGCTAGCCGTCCTGCCCGCCTCAGATGGGTACCTGTACAGGTACCCATTTTTTTTGCTTTAGATCCACTCAATATCACAGCTTTCTGAAATTTATCTGTCATCTGTGGCGCGTCAGCCGCTTTTCACCCATTTTTTTGTGTAAGCGCTGGTCCGGGTTTAACAGAAGATTCCTGAAAACCTCAGTCAGAACAAGCTGTCACACATTCATTGCTGGTTTAGCGCAGACGGGCGAGGATAATGATCCTCCAGCTTCATTGATAATATCGCGTGGGTAGTAAACTAGCGGTAATATAAAATGAACTGGTAGCAAAAACCAAAATAACATTCAGTCTTTTACTGATGGCAGACAATTAACTGATGGTTAAAAAAGAGAGTACAAAACACGCTTTTACTGCCAGGCTGATTGCCGCATGCGAAAGTGCGGGAATTGTCGGACATGGACGAAACAAACAGGTTGCACAGGCGTTGCAGCAAAGAGGATGCAAAATTTCAACGCCGGGGGTATGGAAATGGTTCAACGGTCAGTCGATTCCGGATGACGGGAATCTGTTAGCGCTAAGCGATCTGCTGGGCGTGCGCGTGGAGTGGCTGCAGTTTGGTATGGAGAAACCGGATGCCGGGCTTTCGCAGCAGCGTCTGCTCTCCGCCGGGCATATGTTCCGCGTGGAGAGCCTGGATATCGGCCAGCGCAGCGCGCAGGGCATTGCCGCGCGCGATGAGCTGGTAGAGACCATTCAGGCGATAGAATATGGTCTGGATGAGGCGCGCGTGCTGTTTAATGGCCGCCCGGCAGAAAGCATCCGGCTTATTGCGCTGAACAGCGATTCAATGGCCGGCACCTTCGCACCGCGCGATCAGCTGTTTGTCGATATCAGCGTACATCACTTTGATGGCGATGGAATTTATCTGTTTACGCTTGACGATCAGCTCTATCTCAAACGCCTGCAATTGCAGCATAAAAAAGTGGCCGTTATCTCAGATAACAAGCGCTATGAGACCTGGTATCTGACGCTGGATGAAGCCGATTCTCTGCAGGTGATCGCCCGCGTCATCATGAGCCAGGCACGTGATTATCAGATCCTGGGCTGAGCCGTTGCCGGCATCGGCAGAAAAAAATAACCCGGCTGAAATCATAAATTTAACTGCTGGTAAATAAAAAATTAACTGTTGGTGTTTGCCAAAGTATTAGAACATGTTAATAATTTGACCATAGATGGACGAAATCGTTGCCCCCGGATGGGCCCGCTCTTAAACAATTGAGGCGCTGCACAAGCGCGAAACTACCCACTCAAAATCAGTGTATTTTGGGATGGGGTGGATACGCACTCAGCAGCGTTGTCAGTTGTCTCCTGCCTTCACTTCTCTCTGCTTTTTCCTGGCCGTTTTTTAACGACCGGGAAAGCGGATTGTGGGTGATTCCAGTGGCACACCGGACGCACCGGCCTCTGCCGGAAGGCCGCGTTTGCCACCCCATCGCCAAAAACTCATTCACAGGAGGAGTTATGGCGATTATCCAATATGGCAAATCAGCGTTTACCGGTAATGCACGAACCCGGCGTCATCGACGACGCCAGCCACTCGCACGTCTGAACCGTACTATCGACAACGCACTCGGGCTCGAATGCGATGACGTCACGCTGCGCACTGCTGAACGTATCTGTCAGCGGGAGATTCGATCCAGAGTAGAGCGTGCCGTACTGGCGCCGGGACGCTCGCACAGTGAAAGCGCCAGTTTCGATAACTGCTGTTTACCCCACGTTCATCTCTACGCTACCCGTTAAGTTTCTCCTGCTTTTCCAGTTCTGAACGGAACGTTTTTACATTGCTCACTGTTTAACCACGCTTGAGCGTTGCGCTTGAATCTGGCGTGCGCGAATGGCTGACCGATCAGTGACGTTTAAGTGTGCTGACCCTGTGCGCAGCGTACTCCGTGTTGCGCCTCAAAGAAGGAACGGATATGAGCCAGATTATTGCCATTTTAAATTTTGAAGAGGGTTATCGCGAAGCGCCCTATCTGGATACGCAGGGCTTTCCCACCGTGGCGGGCGGCATCCGCATCGGACCAAAGGGCGCCTCGCTGAGCAACTACATCTTTCAGGTGCCGCGCCGCGTCGGGGACGTCTGGAAGCAGTGCATTGTGGAGAAAAAAGTGCAGGAGATGCAACAGCGCGAACTGATCCGCCAGGCGCTGCTGAAGTGCAACGACGCCCGCAGTGACGTGCTGATTAGCATGGCGTATCAGATGGGCGTGGAGGGGCTTGCGCTGTTTCGCGGCATGCTCACCTCGGTCACGCAGGGCGACTTTGACGCCGCAGCGAATGCCATGCTGGATAGCCTTTGGGCGCGGCAGACCGCCGGACGCGCCCGGCGGCATGCGGAAGCGATGCGCAGCGGCACCTATGACATCTACCGGGGGCTGCTATGAACATGAAGTGGATGATCTTCATCATTGCGGTACTGGCGGCAATCATACTGCTGCTCCTGCTGCAGCGCTTCACCACGCTGGAGTTTGTTAAACACGCGCGCCTGCTGTTTAAAACCTGGTCAGTGTGGCTCGCTTCACTCGGCTCCATGCTCAGCGCGTGGGCGCAATCTTTTCCCGCTTCCGCGCTCGATGCCTGGAACGCGCTGCCGCCGGACGTCAAAGAGGTTCTGCCGCACAACTACCTGGGGTTAATTGGTGCCTTTATGGTGGCAATGGGCGTTATGGCGCAGTTTGTGCGACAGAAAAATCTGGCGGAAAAACGCAGCGCGCTGGAGGAAAAATCATGAGTTTTCTTCTTTCCCTGCTGGCGGGCAGCTGGCACTGGCTGGCGGCGCTGTTCGGCATCATCGCCGCGCTGGTAGCCAGCTACGCTGGCGGTAAAAAGATCGGCAAAGTGCAGCAGCAGGCTAAAGCAGACACCGAACGCGCAGAAAAAACAGCGGCGCAGGCGGTAGCGGTTAACCAGCAGCAGCAGCAGCTGCGTGAGGAGGCCCGACGTGTGGAAATCAGCAACAGTAATCTTGATGATGCTGCCGCTCGTGACAAGCTGCAGCAATCGAAGTACCACCAGCCCTGAGGCGCCGGTCGTTATCGACTCCGCCTGCTCTCTGTTTTCACCCATTTATACCCACGGCAGTGACGCCGATCGCATGGATATTCGCACCGTGCGTGCCATTAACAATCACAACGATCTCTGGGATCGGCACTGCCGCACGCCGGCACGCTAACGCCGCTCCTTCTGACGCTATTCCAATACCCCTGTATAAGCCGAGGAGGCTGACATGATCGAAGTTAATTCATTTGCTGAACTGCGTACCACTGCACCTGCTAAAAACGGCGATTCTGCGTTTTTGCGCCGCTACAATGCGGACTCAAACTTTCGCGGTGGCGGTGACTTTACCGGTTTTATCGGGACGACCACGGCGGCTGACGATGGCGGTACGCTGGCGGTCGGTAATGGCTTCTACTGGAAGCGCGTGATCAACGACCCGGCAGACCTCAACGTCTACCACTTTGGTGCGAAGGGAGATGGCTACGCCAATGACACCGAACCCTTCAAACGCATGCTGGCGTGGACCCAGGGCTACAGCGGCAATATCCGCGATCTGCCGGTGCGCTTTCCGGGCGGTAAATTCCTGATTAACCCGATAGATATCAGTGATACTGAGGTCGCCTTCTTTGGCCTGCAGGGGGATGATGTGGAGCTGGGTTCGCTGCCGCGTACCACGATCATTTCCGACAAGAGCGCCAATACGGTGTTCAAAGTGAAGGCGCGCCGCACCGCGATCAAAGGGATCACCTGGCATGGTCAGGCGTCCGCAGATACCAATACCAACAAAGGCACTATCACAGCCGAGCTGTGTACCAACGTGCAGCCCTTCTTCGAAAACACCTGCATCGAAGGCTCTACGGTAAATATCTACTGTTTCCGCGCGCAGAATAGCGGCGGGACCGTCATTAAAGTGCTGGATACCCTCGACAGTAAGTTTGACCAGATCTACACCCTGTGGACCTACGGGCGCGTATTCGACATCGGCTGGTCAAACTCGCCAAAAGGTAAGTGGGACCACTCCACCGCGATTGAGATCTGCAACTGTAACTTCCAGACCGGTTACGGTGACGCCACGCTCTATATGCCGCGCGTGACGCAGGGCATTATGCGTAACGTCTGGATTGAGCATACGCGTAACCCTGGCGATCTCTCCGACGGCGGCTGGACCATCGATACGCTGAACATTGAGGATTGCGGCTCGCCGTTTAACCTCAATAACGCCCGCGTGATCATGCGCCAGATTGGCCTGCAGTCGGGTGCCACTATCTCCAACGACCTGGCGGGCACGCGCTGGCTCTCGACGTTTGAGTATGGCTACCGGCGTGAGGAGAACCACGGCACTATTATCACCGGCTCCCTGCGCACGGGTTACTACAGCGGCCATAAAGTCACCAATAACACCGATACCGATAACTGGTATCGCCTGGGACAGCTCTTTTTCCCGGTGGCGAACCAGCAGTGGGTGATGGAGCTGATTGGTAAAGCGGATGCGACCCAGCCCACCGGCACGGCGGCGTCGCCGGTCAATATGGCCGGCACCGGTAAAACCTGGATCAACCTGCAGCGGCTGGATACCGTCTGGGCTGACGCCTGGCATATGGGCCAGCCTGCGGTGATGGATATCCGCTACAACCGGGTCGGCACCACCTATGCGGTGGTGTGGGTTAAGCTGCGCGCCAAAAGCGGTGATACGCTGATTAACCTGAAAACCACCGGGCCAACGCGTTTTGAGTCAGGCTCCTGCTCGCTGTTCCAGACTGACTTTTCGGTGGTGACCGATACCACCAAAATGGGCACGCTGAAGCCAGCGGCACGCTTTGGTTTTCATAACGGCGTAGCAGGCATTGGTGCCAATGAGAAAGGGGTGCTCACTGTCGCGACGGCAGCGGGTAATCCCACCAATAAAACGGCCCCTTCGGGCTTTGTGCTGGTCAATATCAACGGTGTTGATCGTAAGCTGCCTTATTACGATTAAGGCCAGCACCTTTTTGGCGAGGCTCCGGCCTTGCCTTTTTTTTTGTGGTGGAAAACGCGCCGGCGCTGCTGAAAAAGCGGGCGGTTGAATCACCGCATCTTGACGCCGCGCGTCACATTTCCTATTTTTACTCCCCGTAGTTCCCGCCCCATTGCCGGTGTAGCTCAGTTGGTAGAGCAGCGCATTCGTAATGCGAAGGTCGCAGGTTCGACTCCTGTTTCCGGCACCAGTTAATTCCATCTCTTATAGATTATTTTTCTTCCCCTTTCAGCATCTGCATAACACAGCCTCCGGCAGACCCCAGCTGGACGTATTCTCATCCGTTGACCAGACTTAGCGTTCCCCCCGAAAAGGAGAATGCGCAATGAGTACCCGATACAAAGTGACCTATGAACATCAGGATGGCGACGTTAAAAAGCGCGAAGAGGTGATACTGGAGAGCGAAAATGAGCCTTCAGATGAAGAGGCGCATGAAGCGGTGCTGCAGGATCTTGCGATGATGAAAACTCCCGGCACCGGCGTAGATGGCGTGGCGAAGTTCGATATTATCAGTATCGCCCCGGCTGACGAGTAAAAGGGGCGGTTGCCCCTTACCCCTGCAGCAGCTTAAGCACCTGCTGCGGTTCCTGCTGCGCCTTTGCCAGCACGGAGTTACCGGCCTGCTGCAGAATTTGCTGACGCGCCATCGCTGACACTTCCTGCGCATAGTCAGCGTCTTCAATACGCGAGCGGGCTGTTGCGTAATCGGTTGTGCTCTGGCTCTGCAGCCGCTGCGCCGACTCCAGCCGGTTGGCAATCGCACCCAGCTGGCTGCGCCGGCTGTCAATCAGCGCCAGGGCGCGATCCAGCGTTGCCAGCGGATCGTCCGGGTGCTTCAGGCGGATCTCATCGCCCATCTCTGAAACACGCATCGTCGTCAGATTGGTTGAGGCATCAGTGGTTGAAGAGATGCCCGCCTGAAAATAGATCTGAATATCACCGGTGCCCTGCAGCGTTTTCAGCATGATACTGCCGCTGCTGTCGTGGGTCACAAAGGTCGCTGTTTTATCAATGCCGGTATCCGGCGCGTCCATATAGTAGTTGCCGTCAGCGTCCAGTCGCAGCACGTCGCTGGCGCTCTGGCCTGAGACGTCGGTATAGCGCAACTCAACGTTTGCCGGGTCCAGCGTGACGTAAGCCGTACCGGTTACGCTATTTACGCTGCTAAAACTGTTGATAGCGCTGCTGCTGACCGCGCTGATAGCCAGCGAGCTGCTGCCGTTCTCGTCAGTATGTGCGGCCACCGCTGCGTTAAAATATTGATAATTACCGCCGCCGTTATCAACTTCCATCACGTACTGTGAACCGCTCTGCAGCAGCCGCGCATTACTCACGCTATTTCCGCTGGCATCCGTAAAGCTGAGCGTGGCGCTGCTGGTATCGATAGCGGGCGTTTGCGTTACAGCAGCCGGTGGCGTAGCAAAATCGGCGCTGCTTTTTGCCGGGGCGCTGGTGACCTGCGCAATAACATTTCCGCTGCTGCCAAAGTCCAGCGTGGCAGCGTGATAGAGACCGCCTTGCTCAACATAATAGCTGCCGTTATCAACGGTCAGATGCGCGGCGGGCGTAGCGGCAAGCGCAGTGCCATCCGATTGCTGAAAATTAACGGCCGGAATAGCACGCGCCGCTATGGTGTTTACGCTGCTGTAGAGCGGGGCGGATGTGGCGCGGCTGATGGCCACCGTTCCGGCGGCGTTAGCGGTGTCCCAGCGGGCGCTTACCGCCGCCAGATAGTATACCGGCTTGCCGTCAGCGCCGGTGCTCTGCACATACTGCCGGTTATCCGCGCTGCTGCGCATCAGCTGCGGCGCACCTGACGAAGGCGTATAGGTCACAGTAATAGCCGGATTGGTGAAATTCATATTGGTGGCAAGGCCGGTCACGCGGTTAACCGGCGTCACTTTGCCGCTGATGCCACCAATCACCAGATCTTTCAATCCCAGCGCGCCGACGCTAAAGCCCGGCGCGGAAAGGTCCAGCATAATCTTTTCACGATCGTTGGCACCAACCTGGAAACCGATTTGTCCGGCGCTGCCGTCGAGCGTTTTGATGCCATTAAACGCAGCCGTGCTGTTCAGACGGTCGATCTCTTTCAGGTTAAGGTTGATCTCTCCCTGAATGGAGTCGGCGTCACTCTGCGAAAGGGTACCGTTCAGTCCCTGTACCGCCAGCTGCCGGATCCGCTGAACGCGGTTATTGATCTCATCCAGAGCGCCGGCAGTGGTATTTACCAGCGACAGCCCATCGCCTGCGTTGCGCTGCGCCTGCTGCAAACCGCGCTGCTGACTCTGCATCCGGTTGGCTATCGCCTGGCCTGCCGCATCATCACTTGCGCTATTGATACGCATCCCGGAAGAGAGATTACGTATCGCTGTTCCCAGCGCTGACTGGCTTTTGTTTGTGTTCTGCACCGCGTTGAGGGCAGAAAGGTTGGTTTGCAGGGAAATCATTTACTGGCTCACCGGTTGTTCTGTTGATAGCGTTATCGGCAGAAAGTGATTTTATTTTAACCATTATTTGACCTAAGTCGCTGTAGCGCTGCGGTGCTGTGATTTACAGCGGAATCGCGATCTTTTTTTACTGATATTAATCCTGGTGACCTTTACGCGTTTATCTTATCAGTCAGCGTAATATTCCTTTATTAAAGCTAATCAATCTGCATTTTAATTAACGGCAGGGTCGCTGCGTAAATTCTGTTTTCCTGACCTCCCCATTGACCCTGGCTTGTTCAGCGGAGAGAATGCCGTTTAAAGTTTTGAAACAGATCGCATTTTAAGGGCCTGAAGCCCATTGCAGTATGGCTGCGATAGCCATACTGGATTAACGCCTCCTGCTTCTCACGCGGCGCAACAGACGCAGCGGAATAATAAAAGAGCAGGGCGCACAGCACATATCATTAATGTTGCCACACGTTACGTTAAGGCCGCTGAAAAGTCGGTAAAACGATTTGCGCGACGTCGCGCCGCAGAGTGCGGCAGGTCAGTCGCTGGTAACTTATTGATAAAGAATGATATCCAGCTGAAGCTAACGCTAAAGCCGCCACTCTTTGCCCGCCATCCAGCCGGATTGCAGGGTGAAGCGCAGGCAGCTGCGCGTCGTCAGCGGTATGCATTTACAAACGAATAATAAATAGTTCTGGCGTGCAGCGCTGGCGAAATTCTTATTATTACATTGAGTATTCATTTATTTAATTAGCGGAATTCCTTACTGAGGAAACTCCGAAAAAATCCGGAATACAGTTAAGCCGGACGCAGGAATATGCCATCAGGCACGCGCGTTATCTGAACGGCAATGTTTAACGCCGCTGCGTTCGCCTTATTAATACTGACAAAACGAGTTCTGAGGTCTCATGCAAAATCCCGTAAACGACGTGTTACTGAGCGTCATTGTGCCGGTGTATAACGCGGCTGCTTATCTGGAAAGAAGCATTAATAGTCTGCTGCAGCAGACGGAAATGCGCTTTGAAGCGATTTTTATCAATGATGGCTCAACGGATACGTCGCAGGCCATTCTTGAGCGGTTTGCGCACCATCCGCAGTTTCACATCATTGAACAGTCCAATATGGGCGTCTCTGCGGCACGTAATCAGGGGCTGCGCAGCGCACGCGGTAAATTTATCTGTTTTTTAGACGCTGATGATTTTTTGCCGCACGACGCCTTTGCCACCTGGGCTGGGCTGATGCAGGAAAATATCGGCATGTGTATCGGCGAGTCGCAGCATTTTACGCCTGCCGGTGAGCCGCTGGATCAGCCTGCCAACCGTGACGCATCGCGGCAGATGAGCGCGGCGGCAGCGGTCAACGACGTGCTCTATTTCCATCCCCGTCACGGCATCTGCGACAAGGTATTTCGCGCGGACGTTATCCGGCAGCATCAGCTGCGCTTTAACGAGGAGATCTTCAACTTCGAAGATCTGCTGTTTGTGATGAACTACCTCTATCTGCTGCAGAACCAGCAGGTAATCGTCACCGAACGCGTGGTCTACCACTACGTAAAGTCGGACAACTCCGCCACCCGTTCGGCGCTGCGGGAAAAACACTTCTCCTTTGCGCGTTCGTTTGGCCGGATGAAGGCGTTTATGACCCGGCAGCACCATCGCTACTACTACCATCTCGTGCTCAAGGTCACCTCTTCCTATATCAGCAAAGGGCTCAACAGCCGTGAATTCAGCGGTGCCTTTATTGAAGATTATATCGCGCTGTATCGCCGCAGTTTCCGCGCTTATCTCTCGTCCGGCCCGATGCTGAATCCCTGGAGCCTCTATTTCACCCTCTTTTTTGTCAGCCCGCGCGGCGTTTCACAGCTGCGCCGCCTGGCGCGTAAAGCGTAAGGGGAACCGGAATGAAAGAGAAACTCAGAAACTCAATGTGGATGATCGCTGAAAAGCTGATCGCCGTGTTTGGCCTGATTTTTGTGACCTCTTACGTCGCCAAATATGTCGGCCCGACCACCTTCGGCATTATCTCACTCTCAATGCTGATTTTTCAGTTTTTGCAGAGCATCGCGGTAATGGGCAGCGATGTCATATTGCTGAAGCGCATTGCGCAGAATCACCGTTCGGGTATTCGTCTGATGATGGCTGCCGGCCTGCTGGTGCTGGGCGTCTACAGCGTCCTGGCAATCAGCGGCATGCTGATCATGAAAGCGGAGTGGAGCCCGGATGCGGTGGTCTTTATCTGTGCCGCTGCGCTGGCCTGCCTTTTCTCGGCGCTCGATCTGGTTAACATCTACAACGAGGCGATGCTCAATGCCCGTCTCAATGTGATCGCTAACGTTATCGGGCTGGCGATCAGCCTCTCGGTGCGATTCCTTATCTCCTGGCTGGAGCTGGATCCGCACTATCTGGCGATCCCGATTGTACTCGCCACCCTTATTCCCTTTGTCATTAAGCTCGCGCTCTTTACGCGCCAGCACCGCCATGAACCGCTGCCGGCGCTGCGTCAGCTGAAGCAATATTCGCGCTATATGGTGGCATCAGGCATGTCGCTGGTTATTTCGGCCATTGCAGTCGGCATCTATACGCGCGTCAACCAGGTAAGCGTCTCTTACTTCCTCGGCGTAAAAGAGGCGGGCATTTTCTCTGTGGCGCTGACGCTCTCCACGGCGTGGGTATTTTTACCGGCCGCGCTGCTGGCGTCGTTTTATCCCGCTTTCTTTGCCGAGCGCAACCGCGAGCGGGCGATCGTTAAAGCGCAGCAGCTGCATCTGCTGGTGATTGGCGTCTCCGCGCTGGTGATTGTGGCGATCTGGCTGCTGTCAGGCTGGTTTATTGGCCATTTTTATGGCGCTGCCTATCTGGATGCGGTAGCCCCGACGCTGTTGCTGAGCGTGGGCGCGATGTGCGGTGTGCTGAGCAGCGTGATGGACCGCTTCATTGTGAAATATAACGGCTACCGCTTCCTGATCAAAAAGACCTTCGCGGTGCTGGTTATCTGCCTGATCTCTTCACTGCTGCTGGTGCCGCATTACGGCCTGACCGGCGCTGCACTGAGCGTGGTGATTACCGAATTCGTCTCCTTTTCCCTGCTTAATTATTTTTTCACCGCGCAACCCGTGGCGCGGATCCACCAGGTTTTTTTCAACCCCAGGAAGCTATGGCAGTTATTTAGCAATTACAAAACCTCAGACAGCAAAGAGAGTTTATCATGAATGACAATCCGCTCTTCAGTATCATCATTCCCGTTTATAACTCACAAAATACCATCCGGCGCACGCTGCTGAGCGTTTTGAACCAGACGTTCAGCAGTTATGAAGTGGTGGTGGTTAACGACGGCAGCCGCGATAACAGCGCGCAGATTCTGTCTGAGTTTGCCTGTTATCCGCAGATAACCGTGCTGGAGCAGATCAACGCCGGCGTCAGCGCTGCGCGCAATACCGGGCTGTTAAAGGCGCGCGGCGACTACGTGCTCTTCCTGGACGCCGACGACTGGGTTGATGACAATTTCCTGATGAGTTTTAAGCAGAATCTCAACGCCTGGCCGGCTGAAACCGTAGACCTGATGGTTGGCCACCTGAATGACGATCGCATTGGCAAGGTTTCGCAGGCGGGCTTTTTCAGCCAGCACGATATCCCTTATGTGCTGGGCGAACTGGAGATCAGCGACAACATCGGCTATCTGCATAATAAATGCTACCGCCGGGAGATTATTGAATCCCTGAATCTGCGTTTTCTTGAGGGGATCTCAATGAGTGAAGATCTGCTGTTTAACCTGAAATATTTCAGCTGCATCAGCAACTTCCTGATTACGCCTAACGCGGCCTATCACTATGAGGATACCAGCGGCTCGCTCTCCAAGCAGAAGGTACAGTACAGTGAATTAAAGGTGCGTAAGCAGTCGCTGACCGCGCTGTATGACACCATCGTCGATAAATATCAGGCCAGCGAACTGGACCACTTTCTGAAAGGGATCTCAAAGCGCGTGCTGGCGCTGGATATGCAGATTGTCACTGCCATGTACCACGCTTCCTTTTCACCGGCAGATATCGCAACAGAAATAGAACAGATAAAGCGCGGAAAATACTCAAAAGGTATCTTCACGCTGCTGAATAAAAATGAAAAACTGAAGTACATGATTATGAATCTGAACTCACTCACAGCGTACTATTTCCTCTATGCGTTATACAGAATGCGCGCATTCTGATCCCTGACCCTCCCGGCGTTGCCTTCCGATCTCTGTCTCTGGCAGAAGAGGGCAGCAGCCGGGAGAGACCGCTGCTTTTACTCACCGGTTACTACCTTCACTTGCACAATTTTTGTGACTCAGGTCAAATAACGTCAGGCAATCGATTGCGCGCCGGTTTTGTGCATTTTTAAAGCATAAATTTACCAGCCTGCGCATTTTTGCTGCTTTTGTGACGCGTATCTTGCGTTGTGACCCCCGCACGGTGACAAAAACGTATAGCATGAGCGCGGTTAAACGGCAGCCCGCAGCGGCTGACCGTGAACAGAGAGCCGGAGACCGGCTGCAATAATGATGAATCTGGAGAGAGTGATGAACAACTCACAAACCAGCACGCTGGCAACCGCCAGAGCGGCCAGGGGCTGGAGCAAGAGTGACACGGTGTGGATGCTGGGTCTGTATGGTACGGCGATTGGTGCCGGAGTGCTGTTTCTGCCGATTAACGCCGGCGCGGGCGGGCTGCTGCCGCTGCTGATCATGGCCGTACTGGCGTTCCCGATGACCTTCTATGCGCACCGCGCGCTGACGCGTTTCGTCCTCTCGGGTAAAAATCCGGGCGAAGATATCACTGACGTGGTGGAAGAGCACTTTGGCAGCGGGGCGGGTAAAATCATCACGCTGCTCTACTTTTTTGCTATCTATCCCATTCTGCTGATGTACAGCGTGGCCATCACCAATACCGTAGACAGTTTTATTGTGCATCAGCTTGGCCTGGTGTCGCCGCCGCGCGCGCTGCTGTCGCTGCTGCTGATCAGCGGGATGATGGTTATCGTGCGCTTTGGCGAGCAGATGATCGTGAAGGCGATGAGTATTCTGGTCTTTCCGTTTGTTGCCGTCCTGATGCTGCTGGCCGCCTGGCTGGTTCCGCACTGGCACGGTGCCGCGCTGCAGACGCTGTCGTTTAGCGAGGCAACGGGCAGCGGCAATCTGTGGATGACGCTGTGGCTGGCCATTCCGGTGATGGTTTTTTCATTTAACCATTCGCCGATTATCTCGTCTTTTGCCGTCGCAAAACGCGACGAATATGGCGCCGGTGCGGAAAAACGCTGCTCGCGCATACTGGCCAGCGCGCATCTGATGATGGTGGTCACGGTGATGTTTTTTGTGTTCAGCTGCGTGCTGAGCCTGTCGCCAGCCGATCTGCAGGCGGCCAAAGCGCAGAACATTACCATTCTTTCTTATCTGGCTAACCATTTTCAGGTGCCGATGATCGCCTGGCTGGGTCCGATTGTCGCGATGGTGGCGATCACGAAATCGTTCCTGGGTCACTACCTGGGGGCGCGCGAAGGCTTTAACGGCATCGTCACCAAATCGCTGCGCAGCCGGGGTAAAGCGATCGCGCCGCAGAAGCTGAACCGGCTGACCACGCTGTTTATGCTGCTGACCACCTGGCTGGTGGCCACGCTGAACCCCAGTATTCTTGGCATGATTGAAACGCTGGGCGGGCCGGTTATCGCGGCAATCCTGTTTTTGATGCCGATGTATGCGATTCAGAAAGTGCCGGCAATGCGCCAGTACAGCGGGAAAATCAGCAACCTCTTTGTGGTGATTATCGGAGTGCTGGCGATCTCTTCTGTCGCCTGGTCGCTGTTCAACTGACCGCAGCCGGGTCGCCGTCACCGGCGGCCCGGCCGTGGGCATTACGCCAGCGCGGTTTTAAACACGCTCATCGACTGCGCCAGCCGATCGGCCTGCTCCTGCAGCGCCTGCGAGGCGGCAGATGCTTCCTGCACCAGCGAGGCATTCTGCTGCGTCACCGCTTCCATCTGCGTAATAGCCTGATTAATCTCACCAATGCCGCTGCTCTGTTCGCTGCTGGCAATGGTAATTTCGCTCATAATCTCAGCCACGCTCTGCACGCTGCTGACGACTTCACTTATGGTAGATCCGGCGTGCGTCACCAGGCGGCTGCCTTCATCAACTTTGGTCACGGAATCTTCAATCAGGACTTTAATCTCTTTAGCGGCAGAGGCGGAGCGCTGGGCCAGGTTACGCACTTCCGATGCCACCACGGCAAAGCCGCGTCCCTGTTCGCCGGCACGCGCTGCCTCAACGGCGGCGTTAAGCGACAGAATATTGGTCTGGAAAGCGATAGAGTCGATGACGCTGATAATATCGACAATCTTCTTCGAGGAGTAAGTAATCGCCTCCATTTTATCGATAACCTGCTCCATCACCACGCCACCCTCTTTAGCCACCTCAGAGGTTTTTGAGACCAGCGAGTTTGCTTCGCGCGCGTTATCGGCGTTGTGCTTCACGGTCGCGGTCATCTGCTCCATCGCGGAAGCGGTCTCTTCCAGCGAGCTCGCCTGCTGCTCGGTGCGCGAAGAGAGATCGATATTGCCGCTGGAGATCTGATTAGAGGCGACGGCGATGGTATCGGAGCCGGCGCGCACGTTAGAGACGATGGTCATCAGATTGTCGTTCATGGTCTGCAGCGCCTGCATCAGCACGCCGGTTTCATCTTTACTGCGGACCGTTATGCGCGAGCTGAGATCGCCGGCGGCAACTTTGCTGGCGACGGCGACAGCTTCATTAAGCGGACGCACGATGGAACGGGTCAGCAGCAGGCCCAGCAGCACGGCAGCCGCGATGGCGATAGCCGTAAAAATAACGGAAACCTGAATCGCCGTGGTGCCATCTTTGATGATGCCTACTCCCTCCTGATGCAGCTGGCTGGCCTGAGAGTCGGCAAAAGCGGCCGCACTGAGCAAAAAGGTGTTTTGCGTCTGGGTAATCTTCTTCAGCACGTAGTTGCTGGCTTCATCTGTCTTGCCGTCCCGCACCAGCGCCAGCACATCATTTTTTTGCTGTTCAAACAGTTTGCTGGCGGCAAGTAATCCGGCAATTTTCTTTTTACCTACCGGCGTAACCTGAATGGCCTCAATTTTTTTCATCGCGCTGTTAGTCTGCGCCGTCGCATCCGCAAGCTGAGCAAAGCGTTTAACGTTATTTTCCGGTCGGGTGGTATCAATCACGATACCGCGCAGATATTTTATCTGGTCATTCACGCCATCGCGCACGTCGAAGCCGAGGCGAACCTTAACAAAACGATCTTCTACAATGGAGGTAATGCCGGTTTTAATATTGCTGATTTTCAGCCACGACGTAACGCCCACCACCATTAACAGGGCCACTACCAGGCCAAAGGCGATGCCCAGGCGTACCCCGACTTTCATATTCTTGATGCTCAACATTGGTTCTCCCTGTTTGCCAGAAATCAGACAGTAATAGGATGCGTCAGCAAATGATTAATTTGCTGCGAAAGACTGTTTTTAAAAGAAAAATGGAAATCTGTCTGCGCAGGTTATCCCTGAAAACGCCAGCGCAGGCGCAACAGTTATCGGTAACTAATATATTTACTTTAATTTTTGCGCGCGGTAGCGAAGATCGGTTAGCAGTACTAAATGATGGTAAATAAGCGGTACTGTTTCAGGGCGGAAGGAATAGCCGCAATAAAAAAGGCGCGATAGTCGCGCCTTAAAGGGAAGGGAGAACAGGGCGGATTTAGCGCTGTTTTTCCAGCACGCTGAAAATGGCACTGGAGAGCTCATTGATCTCGAATTTTGCCACATAACCATCGGCGCCCACTTTACGCACGTGATCTTCATTGGCGCTGCCGGAAAGCGAAGAGTGGATGACGACCGGTATATGGCGCAGTGTGTCATCACGCTTGATATTACGCGTCAGCGTGAAGCCATCCATCTCCGGCATCTCCAGATCGGTCAGAACCAGGGCGATTTTATCGTGAATCGATTCGCCGCTGGCCTGCGCTTCTTTCTTCATTTCGTTGATTTTTATCCACGCTTCCAGGCCGGTATTGTGCATCAGGGCCGGAATACCCATGCTTTTCAGTCCCTGTTCGAGCAGCTGGCGGGCCACTTTAGAATCTTCCGCCACGATAGCGACTGCGCCCGGCTTCAGGTTAAAGTTTTTCGCGGTCTTAGCGTCAGGCTCAACGCCGCGCACCGAAGGAATAATGTCATAGAGGATCTGCTCTACGTCGAGTACCAGCGCCAGATTGTTGCTTTCGCCATCGCTGTCAAGACAGGCGATACTGGTGATATTGCGGCTGCTGATCCCCGCTTCTGCGGTATGCACCTGACTCCAGTCGAGACGCACAATATTCTCTACCGACTCCACCGCGAACGCCTGAGTACTGCGCGCATATTCAGTAACCAGCAGCAGATTCAGACCGGTTTCCGGCTTGCAGCCGGTTACGGCCGGCAGATCGATAACCGGAATAAACTGCCCCCGGATACTGGCCATACCCAGCAGCGGCGAGTTCATACCGGCCGCGCGCGTAATCGCCGGCATCGGCACAATTTCGCGCAGCTTGAACACGTTGATGCCATACAGCTCAGATTTGCCTTTCAGCCGATCGGAACCCAGCCGAAACAGCAGCAGTTCAAATTTGTTGGACAGCGCCAGGTTTGCGCGTTCGTCGATCTCTTTCTGAAAATTATCCATCATGGCCTCGGGACAGAATCTGGGCGGAGCAGGGAGAGGGCGGAAGTGCCATGATTAACTTATCGGCAGGGCGCGCGAAAAATGAAGGGAGAAGGGGAAGATTTAGCGCAAGGGCGCGATCGCCCTCACGCTATGGCCATACTATTTCAGGAGAATCGCGCGTACGCTTTTCCCTTTGATTTTGCCCTCTTTGAGCCTGATCAGCGCTTTTTTCGCCTGCGCTGCCGCAATAGCGACATAGGCGTGCGACGGTGTCAGGTCAATTTTACCGATCTGATCGGCGCTGAAGCCCGCTTCGCCTGTCAGCGCGCCCAGGATATCACCCGGACGGATTTTTGCTTTGCGTCCGCCATCAATACAGAGTGTCATCATGGCCGCAGGAAGCGCCTGTGCCGCTCTGCCTTTTAAGGTAGCGGCCGCCACCCAGTTAAGTTTCTGCTGCAGGTAATCCTCCAGCGCATGGGCGCGAGCCATGCCGTCAGGTGCCACAAAGCTCACCGCGAGCCCTTTTTCACCCGCTCGCCCGGTGCGACCAATGCGGTGCAGGTGCACTTCCGGATCCCACGCCAGCTCAAGGTTGACTACCAGCGCCAGCGATTTGATATCCAGACCGCGTGCGGCTACGTCGGTCGCAATCAGGACGCGGCTGCTGCCGTTAGCAAAGCGGATCAGCACGCGCTCACGATCGCGCTGTTCCAGATCGCCATGCAGCGCCAGCGCGCTGATATCGCGATCGTTCAGCGCAGCGGCAATATCATCGCACTCGCGTTTGGTGTTGCAGAACACCACGCAGGAGGCGGGCTGGTGCTGACTCAGCAGGGCGCACAGCAGGTTAACGCGCTCGCCTGCGCTCGCTTCGATAAACTGCTGCTCAATCGCAGGCAGCTCCGCTTCGGTTTCCGTTGCAACCGCCAGCGCGTCGCGCTGAAAGCGCTGGCTCAGGCTGGCAATGGTGTCAGGCCAGGTGGCGGAGAAAAGTAGCGTCTGCCGTGCCGCGGGCGTGAAGCCAATAATCGCTTCCATATCGTCGCGGAAACCCATCTCCAGCATGCGGTCGGCTTCGTCGAGCACCAGCGTCTGCAGCTGGCTGAGATCGAGATTGTCGCGCTTAAGGTGATCCAGCAGTCGGCCTGGCGTGCCGACGACGATGTGCGGGGCATGCACCAGCGAATCGCGCTGTGCGCTCATCGGCTGGCCGCCACACAGCGTGAGAATTTTAATATTGCGCGTAAAACGTGCCAGCTGACGCAGCACATTGCTGACCTGTTCAGCCAGTTCACGCGTCGGGCAGAGCACCAGCGCCTGGGTATGAAACTGGCTGTTGTCGATACGATTAAGCAGGCCGATACCGAACGCAGCGGTTTTGCCGCTGCCGGTCTTCGCCTGCGCACGCACATCGCGGCCGGCAAGTATGGCGGGAAGCGACGCTGCCTGAATAGGCGTCATCGCATCAAAGCCCATATCGCGCAGGTTGTCGAGCTGGCTGGCGGGCAGTTGCGTCAGGGTTGAAAAAGCAGTCACAAAGATGTCTCAGATAGGAGGGAAGATAACGCGGCCAGTCTGGCAGAAAGCCACGCGGGCAGCAACGGTAATTCGCCTGATGCATACGGCCGGAGAGAGAACAAAAGCCTGTCCCGCATCAGGGGGCTTATTGTTGCAAAGTTTTAATAAGTTATTATCCGTAACGATCCGTTGGCGTATAAAAATCACTCAGCAAATAAGGAGATTAACGCTTTTAGTGCGTTTTTCAGCGGCAATTTAAGATAAATTTCCCCCGGGTCAGGCTTATATATTACGCAGCATAAGGAAATTCTTATTAAAAACCCTTGTTGTTCTGATCTATATTGAGCGCGCCATTTGGCGAACGAATTTACTTCAGAGGTCAATTTCATTGAGTCATAGTCTCCAGGGACATAGCGAAGACATTCTGAAAATCGTCGGCCGCGCCGTATTAACGCTGCACCTTCATGGAGAAGCTTTATCCTCTGATAAAGTCAGCTCAATGATCGCCTGTTATGCGGAAGAAGAGCCAGTCAGTGACGATGATCATCAGCGCCTCTACGCGCTGGCCATTCAGATGTTGTCGTAAAACGCTATGCAGCGGCAGGTGTCGCCGGTTAGTAAGACAAAAGCCTCCAGCCGGAGGCTTTTTTGTTTTTGGGCTGGGTGTTTAGCAGCGCGGGGCACTGAGAGGGTTCCGCCCGTCAGGGCAGGGCTGAGCGCGGCACCGGAGGGGTTCCGCCCGTCAGGGCAGGGCTGTGCGCGGCACCGGAGGGGTTCCGCCCGCCAGGCTTCTGGCAGTTTCAGCGGCATCTCCGCATGCGGACGGGCTAAGGGGCGGGTGGGCGCGCCCCTTAGCAATCCGCGCCCCGCGCCGTCCTCGCGAATTCCCGGGCTTATCCCTCTGGCCTTAACGGACCGCGCGGATTCGCTCCTGCTCAGCCCGCGCTCTCGCCGGCGTCCTGCCGGCTCGCCCTGGCCGTCACGCTGCGCCCGGCGCTGCGGATGGCGCCCCTTTTCCCCGCCTGCAAATTCTTCATTTCTTTTTTTTAATTTGGTTTGGTGTGCGCTGAAGCTTCTCTACAAAACCTTCAGCCATAAGACACTTATTGAAGAGAAAAAAAGCAGCAGCGGCGGGCGGGGCTGGCGCAGGGCCGGGGAGTGCAGAGGGCGCGGCCAGGCGTCCTCTGCCCGGTCGCCGTGCCGGAGCAAAGGCAGCTGCCGCAGCTGACGGCGAACAGAACCGGCGCTTAACCGGCAAAAAACACCACTTTGCCCCGCTGAAAGGTGGCCTGCACCGGCGCAATCCGCGCCACGGCTTCAGCGGAGCAGCTGGCTGACACCAGCATCATGCTGGCTTCATCCTGCAGCGCAGGCCACTGCCGCACGCCCTGATTAGAGAGCGGCAGAATACCTCCGGTTGCGATATGCAGCGCGCGGCTTAGCCCATACTCATCAGAGCCGCGGTAAAGCTGAGCATAGAGATTGGCTTTTTCCAGCATGCTGCCGGTGCCAAAAGGGGACCAGTGATCGATCACGCTGTCAGTGCCGGTCATCACGTTGACGCCTGCCGCCTGCAGCTGCGGCAGCGGCATGGTCAGTCTGCCGATCGGAATGGTGGACGCCAGGCTAATCTGCTGCTCCGCCATGCCGGCAATCATCCGATCCAGCGCATCTCCTTCCAGCGTGGCCAGTGCAAAGCCGTGGCTCAGCGTTACGCGCCCTTTAAGCTGCGGATGACGGGCAACGGTATCAATCATGTACTGAATAGCCGCTACGCCCGCCGCGCTGATTTCGTGCAGATGGATATCCACGCCGCGCTGATAGTCGAGCGCTATCTGAAACATCGCATCAAGCGACGCTTCCATTGCGCCATCAACGCTGGTCGGATCGAGGCCGCCCACATGCGTGACGCCCGGCTGCATCGCCTCGCGCATCAGCCGATCAACCTTTGAGTGCAGCAGGCCGTGTTGCGGAAAGGCAACAATCCCGCAGCGGAAATCGGGATGCTGTGCCAGCGCCTGCTGCAGGTGCGCCAGGCTCTGCAGGCCGCTGACCGGATCGATGTTGCAGTGGCTGCGCGCTTCGGTGGTGCCTTTGCTCTGCAGCAGGGCAATCAGCGCTTCAGCACGCGCCTGTGAAGTGGGGAGCAGCTGCGGGATCAGCACCTCTTCCCGGGCGATCATATCCATAATGGTTTTGCCCTGACGCGGGCGCGGAGCCTGCCACGGGCCGCCGTAAAACGTCTTATCAAGGTGGATATGCATATCACGGGTGCGAGGCAGCAGCAGCGCGCCCTGTGCATCCCACTGCGGCAGCGCAGCGTTGCGTGGCGTGCTGGCTGGCTCAATCGCGACAAACAGCCCCTCTTTAATCGTGAGGTTGTAGCACGCGGTGCGGGTGGCGATCACCTCGCCGCCTTCGCGTTCAAACGCCTCTTCAAGACGCACGTTGCAGAGCTGATAGTGAGCAGCGTCAGGCGGGGGTAGGGCAGTCTGACAGGCTGGAAGAGCGGGTAACGGCGCGGCGCGACTCATACCGGCAGCCAGCAGGCTTCCGGCGGCGGTCAGGCGAACGCCCTGGCTGAGAAAAGAACGACGGCTGGCAGAGGTAACGGACATAAAAGGCTCCGGATCGCAGGGAAAACCCTAATCTGACAAATCTGCCGGGCCGCCGCTGCGATATTTGCCACTGCCCGGCAGTGGCAAAATCACTGCCACTGCAGATGGCAGAACTCAGCCAGCGCCTGCGCCAGCGTCTGCTGCAGCGCATCCTGCGGCAGACGGCAGAACAGCGCCAGCTCAAAATGTGTGACCGGCGGCAGACCCTCGGCGAGGCCCAGCACGCGATGGCCGGGGAGACGGCAGCTGGCGGGCAGCAGCGTCAGGCCCAGTCCGGCTTCGCTGGCGCTGGCGAGCGCCGCCAGGCTGGCACTGCTGTAGCTGATGCGCCAGCTGCGCGCCAGCTGGTCCAGCGCCTGGCACATCTCCTCCCGGTAGAGTCCCTGCTGCGGGAATACCACCAGCGGGACCGGCGAGCGGGTAAAGCAGGGATGAGCCTGGCTATCGAGCCAGAGCAGCGGCTCAGGGCGCGAGGCGAGGGGACGCTCGCCGCCGGGCTGCTTGATGAGCATGATATCCAGCTCTTCACGCAGCCATGCACGGTGCAGATCAACATACATGCCGCTCATAACATCAAGACGCAGCTGCGGGTGTGCCCGGCTGAAATCCGCCAGCAGCCCGGCGGTCGGCGCTGCAAAATCCTCCGGTACGCCAAGCCGCAGAACGCCGTCTCGCCAGGTATCGCCCATGACATCCCACGCTTCACCGTTAAGCGTAATGATGCGGCGCGCGTAGGCCAGCATCTTTTCACCCTCTTCGGTCAGCGTAACCTGATGTGACGTGCGTACCAGCAGCGCTTTGCCGAGCATCTCCTCCAGCCGGCGCACCTGCTGGCTGACGGTGGACTGAGAAAGATGAACCCGCCCGGCGGCTCGGGTAAAGCTGGCGGTTTCGCAGACGGCAACAAAGCTCAGCAGCTGCTGAGGCGTAAACATAGGCTGACGATTCATTTTTCCACTGTTCGCTATAGCATTATTTTATTTCCCAATAGTAACTACTGCTGCGATGCTGGCAACCTTTTAACACTGAGAGTGTTTATGAACAGAAATTCGCTGACGCTGGCCGCCCTGATCCTGGCCGGACTGAATATGCGTCCGCTGCTGACGTCGGTCAGCCCGCTGCTCGGTCAGCTGCGCCGGGCAATCGGCCTGTCACCGCTGGCGGCGTCGCTGCTGCCGGCAGTGCCGATGATCATGATGGGCGCGGTGGCGCTGCTGAGCGCATCGCTTTTACAGCGTATTGCGCTGCAGCGCCTGCTGCAGGCGGGATTACTGCTGCTGCTGCTGGCGCTGCTGGCGCGTGCAGCTACCGGCAGCGGCAGCGGCAGCGGACTGGTCGCCAGCGCGCTGGTTGCGGGCCTCGGTGCTGGCGTGGTGCAGATGGCGATGCCGGGTGTGATCCGCCAGCGTTTTGCACAGCGCAGCGCTGCCGTAACCGGGCTGTGGGCGGGGGCGCTGATGGGCGGCGGCGGGGTGGCGGCGACGCTGACGCCCTGGATCAGCGCCAGAATGGGCTGGACGCTGGCGTTAAGCAGCTGGGCTTTACCGGCGCTGCTGGCCCTGCTGCTCTGGCTGCGGATAAGGCTGCCGGCGACGGCGACGCAGCCGGCACCGGCGCTGCCCCCGCTGTGGCGCACGCCGCGCGCCTGGTCGCTGGCGCTGAGCTTTGGCCTGGTAAACGGCGGCTACGCCACCTGCGTGGCGTGGCTCCCGGACGCGTATCAGCAGGCCGGCTGGAGTGAACAGGCGGGCGGTTCACTGCTTGGCGTAATGATTTTGTGTCAGGTTATCGGTGCGCTGCTGATGCCGCTGCTGGCCCGCCACACCGACCGGCGTCCGCCGCTGATTTTCAGCCTGCTCTGTCAGCTGACCGGTATGGCTGGCCTGCTGGTTGCGCCGCAGTTCGCCCCCTGGTGCTGGGCCGCAGTGGCCGGGTTTGGCCTGGGTGCCGCGTTTCCGCTGACGATGGTGCTGGCACTTGATCACCTGCCACACCCGCAGGCGGGCGCACGCCTGGTGGCATTTATGCAGGGCGCCGGGTTTATCATTGCCGGCTGCATGCCGTTTGTCGCCGGCCAGCTGCAGGCGTTCAGCGGCAGCTTCTCCAGCGTCTGGCTGATGCAGGGTATGATTACGCTGGGCCTGATTGCGCTGAACCTGCGCTTTCATCCGCACAGCTATACCGGCGCATTTACTCACGTGTCGCGCTGATTGGTCCTACCAAAAGCGCTAAAACCTTTTTGCCTGGTCACACTGCTGCAAAATTCTCCCGCAATGCGTTGCTTTCAGTTAACAACGCATTAACTATCTGACGCCATAAGCCCGGTTTCCTGAATGCGGTCCGACCACTTTCAGCGCGTCACGGGCACTGTTGCACGGTGCATGTTTTGCTGCACCGTGCCGGTTTCACTCCTCCGGAGATAATGGCATGCAGGTATGGCAGCAAAATTATGATCCGCTTAATAATCTGTGGCTTTCCAGCCTGGTCGCAGTGATACCGATTGTTTTTTTCTTTTTTGCGCTGATTAAACTCAAGCTCAAAGGCTACCAGGCGGGCACGGCGACCGTTGTGCTGGCGCTGCTGGTGGCGCTGCTGCTGTATGGCATGCCAGTGAGGCAGGCGCTGGCGTCGGCGGTGTATGGTTTTTTCTATGGCCTGTGGCCGATCGCCTGGATCATCATTGCCGCCGTGTTTGTGTATAAGATCTCGGTTAAAACCGGGCAGTTCGACATTATTCGCGCGTCGATCCTGTCGATCACGCCGGATCAGCGCCTGCAGATGCTGATCGTCGGTTTTGCCTTTGGCGCCTTCCTGGAAGGGGCGGCAGGGTTTGGTGCGCCGGTGGCCATTACCGCTGCGCTGCTGGTCGGGCTGGGCTTCAAACCGCTCTATGCGGCGGGCCTCTGTCTGATTGTCAATACGGCGCCGGTAGCGTTCGGCGCGATGGGGATTCCGATTATTGTGGCCGGGCAGGTCACCGGGCTGGACAGCTTTCAGATTGGCCAGATGGCCGGGCGACAGCTGCCGTTTCTGACGCTGATTGTGCTGTTCTGGATCATGGCGATCATGGATGGCTGGCGCGGGGTGAAAGAGACCTGGCCGGCGGTAATCGTGGCGGGAGGATCGTTTGCCATTGCTCAGTTCCTGAGCTCCAACTTCCTCGGGCCGGAGCTGCCCGATATTATCTCCTCGCTCGCCTCATTGATCTGTCTGACGCTGTTTTTACGTCGCTGGCAGCCGGTACGCATTTTCCGTTTTGAAGAGCGCGATGCAGCTGACGCCATGCCCGGAGCGCAGCGCTATACGCTGGCGCAGATTGTGCGCGCATGGATGCCGTTTCTGTTCCTTACCGCGACGGTGACGCTGTGGAGTATTCCGCCGTTCAAGGCGCTGTTTGCCAAAGGCGGCGCACTCTATGACTGGGTCTTTACCGTGCCGGTACCGCTGCTGCATGAGCTGGTGGCGCGGATGCCGCCGGTGGTGAGTCAGGCCACGCCGTACGCTGCACTGTTTAAATTCGATGTGGTTTCAGCCACCGGCACGGCGATTCTGGTTGCGGCACTGCTGTCGATCCTCTGGCTGCGGATGAAACCGCGCGCGGCGCTGCAGACGTTCGCAGAGACGCTGAAAGAGCTGGCGCTGCCGATCTACTCTATCGGCATGGTGCTGGCGTTTGCCTTTATCTCTAACTACTCCGGGCTCTCTGCTACGCTGGCGCTGGCGCTGGCGCACACCGGGCAGGCGTTTACCTTTTTCTCACCGTTTCTCGGCTGGCTGGGCGTGTTTCTGACCGGATCGGACACCTCCTCCAACGCGCTGTTTGCCGCGCTGCAGGCGACCACGGCGCAGCAGATTGGCGTATCCGATATTCTGCTGGTGGCCGCTAATACCACCGGCGGCGTGACCGGTAAGATGATATCGCCGCAGTCGATTGCGATCGCCTGCGCGGCGGTCGGGCTGGTGGGGAAAGAGTCCGATCTGTTCCGCTTTACCGTGAAACACAGCCTGATTTTTACCTGCATGGTCGGGGTGATCACCACGCTGCAGGCCTACGTGCTGACGTGGATGATCCCGTGAGCGCGCCGCTGCGCGAACGTCTCAGCGCCTGGATCGGCGCGCAGCAGCTGACGCCCGGCATGCGGCTGCCGGGCGAACGCCAGCTGGCGGCGCTGCTGGGCGTCTCGCGCTCCTCCCTGCGCGAGGCGATTCAGCAGCTGATTAACAGCGGTGTACTGATCAGCAAACGCGGCGGCGGCACCTGGCTGTGTCAGCCGCCGGAACCCTGGTCAGAACAGCGTATCGTCGAGCCGATGCGTCAGCTGCTGGCGGCCGATCCCGACTACCGCTGGGATATTCTGGAGGCGCGCCACGCCATTGAGGCCAGCACCGCCTGGCACGCCGCGCTGCGCGCAACGGAAGCGGATAAAGAAAAACTGCGCTACGCCTTTGATGCGCTGCTGCGGCTGAACGACTGCGGCGATCCCGATCTCGCCGCGCAGGCCGATCTGCGTTTTCATCTCGCGATTGCAGAGGCTTCACACAATCTGGTCTTACTGCAGACCATGCGCGGCTTTTTCGATTTGCTGCAGTCATCGGTACTGCACAGCCGTCAGCGCATGTATACCCAGCCGGTGATTTTTAACCGCCTCAATGAGCAGCATCAGGCAATGTTTGATGCGGTGATGGCAGGCGATGCCGCCGCCGCGCGTCAGGCGGCGATGGATCACCTCGGCTTTGTCCATACCACGATGAAAACGCTGCATGAAGATGAAGCGCGTCAGGCGCGCATCACCCGCCTGCCGGGCGAAACGGCAGCGACCCGTAAGGAGAACACCTGATGATTATCTCTGCTGCCAGTGACTATCGCGCCGCAGCGCAGCGCATTTTGCCTCCGTTCCTGTTCCACTATCTTGATGGCGGTGCCTATGCTGAGCATACGCTGCGGCGCAACGTGGCTGACCTCTCAGACGTCGCGCTGCGTCAGCGGGTGCTGAAAAATATGTCCGCGCTGAGTCTGGAAACCCGGCTGTTTAATGAGACGCTGGCGATGCCGGTGGCGCTGGCGCCAGTGGGGTTATGCGGCATGTATGCGCGCCGGGGGGAGGTGCAGGCGGCGCGGGCAGCGGCACAGAAGGGGATCCCCTTTACGCTCTCTACCGTCTCGCTCTGTCCTATCGAAGAGGTGGCGCCAGCCATCAACCGGCCGATGTGGTTTCAGCTCTATGTGCTGCGCGATCGCGGATTTATGCGTAACGCCCTGGAGCGCGCCAAAGCAGCCGGCTGCACAACGCTGGTGTTTACGGTCGATATGCCCACGCCGGGGGCGCGCTATCGCGATGCGCACTCCGGCATGAGCGGGCCGCACGCCGCGCTGCGCCGCTACTGGCAGGCAGCCACCCACCCGCAGTGGGCGTGGGACGTCGGGCTGCACGGCCGGCCTCACGATCTGGGCAACATTTCAGCTTATCTCGGCAAGCCCACCGGCCTGGAGGATTACATTGGCTGGCTGGCTAACAACTTCGATCCCTCTATCTCCTGGCAGGATCTGGAGTGGATCCGCGATTTCTGGGAGGGGCCGATGGTGATTAAAGGCATTCTGGATGCGGAGGATGCGCGCGATGCGGTGCGCTTTGGCGCTGACGGCATCGTGGTCTCCAACCACGGCGGACGGCAGCTCGATGGCGTGCTCTCGTCAGCGCGTGCGCTGCCGGCCATCGCCGATGCGGTTAAAGGCGATATCACCATTCTGGCAGACAGCGGCATTCGCAGCGGTCTGGATGTGGTGCGCATGCTGGCGCTCGGTGCCGACAGCGTGCTGCTGGGACGCGCCTTTATCTATGCGCTCGCCACACACGGCCAGCGCGGCGTAGAGAATCTGCTGACGCTGATTGAAAAAGAGATGCGGGTCGCGATGACGCTGACCGGCGCAAAATCGATCGCGGATATCACACAGGATTCGCTGGTACAGGCTAACGCCCTGCTGAGCGAGGCGGGTTTACAGCCCGCGCGCCCGCGCGCGGTGCGCTGAGCCAGGCAAAACAGAGCGGGTTGTCTATACTCAGTGCTGTCCACTAACAGGAGGAATGACATGACCATTCACAAGAAAGGATCGGCCCATTGGGAAGGTGACATCAAAGGTAAAGGTACCGTCAGCACAGAGAGTGGCGTACTGAGTCAGCAGCCGTATGGTTTTAATACGCGCTTTGAAGGCGGGAAAGGGACTAACCCGGAAGAGCTGATTGGTGCCGCACACGCTGCCTGTTTCTCCATGGCGCTGTCGCTGATGCTGGGCAATGCCGGCCATAAGCCAGAGAGCATCGACACCACCGCCGATGTCTCGCTGGACAAAAAAGGCGAAGGCTTTGCCATCACTAAAGTGGCACTGACCAGCACCGTGTCGCTGCCAGGCGTGGATAAAGATGCCTTTGACGAGATTATTCAGAAAGCGAAAGCGGGCTGCCCGGTATCGCAGCTGCTGAATGCGGAAATCACGCTGGATTACACGCTGAATAACTGATTGCGTCACGCGCAACAGTCAATGTTTTAACGATGCGCCTGCGGGCGCATCGTTGTTTCTGCACTCAGGCATACTCTGCATCATGCAGCGCTTCGCGTACGTTACGCAGGCTGCTGCGCGCAATACGATACGCCTTGCGCGGATCGCCCGCCACAAACTCAAACGTGGGTGAATAGTAGAAGGGAAGCCAGCCATCGAAGCCATTTTCCCACTCCCAGCGCACCGGGCAGGGCCAGAGGATACCGTCATACAAAATGTAATAAACCCAGCGTCCGGCAGGACGGCGGGGGCGCGATTTCTTCATGGGATTCACAACGATGATAGTGTAAAACAGCTTATATTTTGAACCTTATTGCCAGCGCTTGCAATGGCGACTGGCTAAAATGTGAGCAAAGCAGTAAATCCTGGCCTCAATTCAGCGATGAACCTCGCCGCACAGCAAGACCACGTTAGGACGGACTTTGTAGATGCGATTGGCCATGGTTTCACAGGCCGTTTTTGTCGGATAAATACGCTCTGATACCGGCAACGCGTCACAGGCATCGTGCCCGCAGGCACTCACTAATAAAACAAAACCAATCAGCATAACCGGGCTCCTTTAACACCTTCGCGCTGGTACGAAATGTGTGGCTGTGTGTTCCCTTTTTTGATCCAGTATAGACAATTGCCTCACAGGTCAATGAACACCCCGAGCGGCTTTTTTATCCGAACGGTCTGCCAGCAGCGCGCTGCGCATCCAAACCCGGCACAATCCAGGCTAAACTGTGCAGCTGACCCCTATTAAACGAGTGAGAAAAGCATGTCTGATATTGCCCATCCTGCCAGCAGTCCAAAACAGGCTGCACTGCAGCTGGTTATCGAGCTGGTCCGTGCCGGAAAATTAAGCCCTCTGCATGGCGATGCGTCAAATATGATCTCCATTTATGAGCAGTTCAAGAGTCACTTTGAAGCGGATAAACATAAAGATTCTGCTATCTCCTGACAGCCTCAGCCGTCCGGCACGTTCTGCTGCAGCTAACCGATGCTGCGGCGACGGCCAGACGGCTGTTTCATGCAATTATGCCCCTGCCCCTGTATAATCACTCTCCTGCACTATTTTTCTGCCAGTTAATTTATCCGGATTGAGTTTTGATATTTCTCACACTTTCTGTATCCAGATCTGAAACCGGTTGCAGAAAATCTTCTGGCTGTGTATTCGTTAATTAAACATCATTCAAAGGAAACGATCATGCCAAAGATTTTACTGTGCTGTGCCGCCGGAATGTCCACCAGCATGGTGGTGCAGAAAATGGAAAAAGCGGCAAAAGAGCAGGGTGTTGATGTTGAGATAAAAGCAGTGGGCATAGAGGAGTTTAATGAAGAAATTCAGGGTTTTGACTGCTGCCTGCTTGGTCCGCAAATTAAATATAAACTGGCTGATTTCGCTCCGATAGCTCAGCAGCTTAATAAGCCTATCGCCGTCATAAATAGCATGGATTACGGCATGATGAACGGCGAAAAAATATTAGCAGATTCATTAAAACTGATTCACCCCTGAAAATAACGCCCGCACTCAAATAATTCTTCCGCCTGCGCAGCTGCTGCGCAGGTTAATTCTCTTGTTGCCTGTTGCAAGGAGCTTGCCCATGAGCAGCATCAGTGAATCTTTATTTGGCGTCATTGAAAACCGCATCAGCCCATTCGCCGGACGCCTCTCCAGCCAGCGTCACGTCATCGCAATTCGCGATGGTTTCATCGCTTCTATGCCGTTTCTGATTGTCGGCTCGTTTATGCTGCTGTTTGCCCATCCGCCATTCTCTGCCGACAGTTCATGGGCCTTCGCACAGTGGTGGCTGGGTATGGTGCAGGCGCATGAAGCGCAGATCATGATGCCCTACAACATGACGATGGGTATTATGGCGCTCTACATCGCCAGCGCTATCGCCTATAACCTTGCAACCAGCTACAAAATGAACGGTTTTATGGCGGCCAGCCTGTCGCTGATGGCTTTTCTGGTGGTGGCAGCTCCCCAGAGTGACAAGACACTGCCGGTAGGCTCGCTGGGTGGTGAAGGGATCTTCACGGCGATTCTGGTGGCGCTGTTTGCCACAGAAATGATGCATTTCCTGCAGAAACACCATATCGGCTTTAAGCTGCCCGAGCAGGTTCCGCCAAAAATCCGCCAGTCGTTTGATCTGCTGATCCCGATTGTCGCCATTTTTCTCACGCTATTTCCGCTCAGCCTGTGGGTGCAGGCGCAGTTTGGCATGCTGCTGCCTCAGGCGATTATGGCCATCTTCGCGCCGGTTATCTCCGCATCTGATTCACTGCCCGCGGTACTGGTTGCGGTGCTTTTGTGCCATATGCTGTGGTTTGCCGGCATTCATGGTGCGGTGATCGTCGGGGGCATTCTGCAGGCGTTCTGGCTGACCAATCTCGGGCTGAATCAGCAGGCGCTGAACGCCGGAGAGCCGGTCATGCACGTGTTTATTGAACCCTTCTGGCAGTTTTTTATTGTGATAGGCGGCTCCGGTTCCACCATGGGACTGGTGCTGCTTTATCTGCGCAGCCGTTCAGCGCACCTGCGTTCAATTGGCAAACTGAGTATTGTGCCCAGCATGTTTAACATCAACGAGCCGGTGATATTTGGCTCACCGGTGGTGATGAATCCCATCCTGTTTATTCCGTTTCTGCTTGCGCCGCTGGTTAACGCCGTGATCGCCTGGACCGCCACCAAAACTAACCTGATTAATCACGTTGTCTCACTGGCGCCGTGGACCACGCCCGCTCCGATTGGTGCCGCCTGGTCAACCGGCTGGGACTGGCGCGTGATCGTGCTGATCGCCGTGCTGGTGGCGATTGCCACGCTTATTTACTACCCGTTTTTCAAGATGTATGAGCGCCAGCTGCTGCAACAGGAGCAGGAGCAGGCCGCAGCGGCACAACTGGCTAAGGAGTCATGATGGAAATTGATGAAACCACGGTAATGGAGCTGATCATTCAGGCGGGAGAGGCGCGCTCCTGCGCCATGCAGGCGCTGCGTGCGGCGCGTAATCAGGCGTGGAGTGAAGCGGACGCACAGCTCACGGCCGCCACGCAGGCGGCAAAAGCGGCGCATCGTATCCAGACCGAACTGATTGGTGCTGATGAGGGCTGCGGCAAAATTCCGGTCAATTTAATTATGGTACATGCCCAGGATCATCTGATGAACGCCATGCTCTGTCGCGAACTGGCGGAAGAGATCATTCAGCTGCGTCGTGAACTGGCGGCGCAACAGTAAGGAGCAGCTATGCAGCATCATAATCCCGGTGCGTTCCCGGATGGATTTCTCTGGGGCGCATCAACGTCGGCGTATCAGGTTGAGGGCGCATGGAATACGGATGGCAAAGGACCGTCAGTCATCGACCACGCGCGCTTCAGCGATAACGTCACTGACTTTACCGTCTGCAGCGATCACTATCACCGCTTTAAAGAGGATATTGCGCTGCTGGCCGAAATGGGATTGAAAACCTACCGGTTTTCGATTGCCTGGAGCCGCCTTTATCCCGACGGCGACGGCGAGCTTAATCCGGCTGGCGTGGCGTTTTACCAGCAGCTGATTGATGAAATCTGCCGGCACGGCATTGAACCGCTGGTCACGCTCTACCATTTTGATCTGCCGTGGGCGCTGCAGCAGGCGGGCGGCTGGTCAAACCGGCGCACCGTCGCAGCGTTTGAGCGCTTTGCCGTCACCTGTTTTGAACACTATGGCAAGCAGGTAAAATACTGGCTGACCATCAATGAGCAGAACATGATGATCCTCAAGGGCGAGGTCATCGGCACGCTGGCAGAGGGCACAGAAGATGTGCAGCGCACCCTTTATCAGCAGAATCACCATATGATGCTGGCGCAGGCACAGGCGATGATCGCCTGTCATCAGCGTCTGCCGGGTGCAAAAATCGGCCCGGCACCGAATATCTCCTGCGTTTACGCCGCCAGCTCACGGCCGGAAGATGTGCTGGCCGCCGATAATTTTTCAGCCATTCGTAACTGGCTCTATCTCGATCTTGCGGTACACGGACGTTACAACGCGGTGGTGTGGGCCTTTTTACAGCAGCGTGGCTGGCTGCCGGAGATTGCGGCGGATGATATGGCGATCATTGCAGCGGGCAAACCCGATTTTATCGCGTTTAACTACTACGCCTCCGCTACCGTCAGCGCTGACCTGCCGGATGCGGCACGCGGTGAACTCAACAGTAAGCAGAAAGCGGATCAGCAGATGGCGGGCATCGACAGCACGGTGTATGTCGGCTGCAATAATCCGCATCTGTCGCAGAATCAGTTTGGCTGGTATATCGATCCGGTCGGCTTTCGCATCACCGCCCGTGAGATCTACGCGCGCTATGCGCTGCCGCTGATTGTCACGGAAAATGGCCTGGGCGCCTTTGATACGCTGGAAGCGGGCAACAAAGTACATGACGATTATCGTATCGCCTATCTGCGCGATCATCTGCGGCAGCTGCGGCTGGCGATTGCGGATGGCGTGGTGCTGTTTGGCTACTGTCCCTGGTCAGCGATCGATCTGGTCAGTACCCATCAGGGGATCGGTAAACGCTATGGGTTTATCTATGTAAACCGCGATGAACATGACCTGAAAGATCTGGCGCGCTATCGTAAAAAGAGCTTTTTCTGGTATCAGCAGCTTATTGCCAGCAACGGCGCTACGCTCGACGACGCGGTCAGCTACTGATCGCGCCGCGCGGGTCCGTCAGCAACCGACGCGCGTTCAATCAGCCGCCCGCTAAAGGGCGGTAACACGCTAACCGGCTTGCCTTCCAGCATGGCGACCAGCTGCGCCAGCGTGTGCTGGATCATTTCAGCAACCGGCACATGTACCGTGGTCAGCGGCGGCAGAAAAAAGGCGGCCATATTAATGTCATCGAAACCCACCAGAGAGACATCCTGCGGCAGCCGTTTTCCAGCCTCGTGCAGCGCCAGTGCCGCGCCCATCGCCATATCGTCATTACTCGCCATCAGCGCGCTGAACGCGATCTGCGACGCCAGCAGCTGCTGTGTGGCCAGCTGACCGCTGAGCGAGGTCCATGCGCCCTGGATGACCCGGCCAGGCTCAAAGGGTAGCTGATGGGCAGCCAGCGCCTGCTGATAGCCCGCCAGCCGTGCGGCAGCGGTGGGCGAGCCCGGCAGGCCAGTAATAAAGGCGATATCCTGATGCCCGCGCTGGATCAGATACCGTACGGCATCAAAGGTATTCTGCTGATGGGTGGCCCAGACGCAGTGTTCTGCATGCTGCGTCAGCTGCCGGTTTACCACCATAATCGGAATGGCGTGCTGCTCAATCAGCGCTTCCAGCGCGGCCGTATCCAGAAAGCGCGGATAGATAATGATCGCGTCACAGCGCAGATCGAGCAGAAATTCAATGGCCGCCCGTTCATCGTCGGCGCTGGTTTTACCGTCCGCCAGAATCAGCTGGCGCCCGTAGTTATTGGTCAGGGTGGCGGTCTGATAAAGCAGCTCGCTGAAATAGGGGCCATTGAACAGGGAATGGGTGACAATCAGACCAATGTTCTGTGACTTCTGCGTTGCCAGACTGCGTGCCAGCAGGTTAGGACGATAGCCGGTCTCTTCGATCGCCTGAAATACTTTCTGCTGTGTCGCTTTACTGACGTAGCGCGTACCCGCCAGTACGCGCGATACGGTGGCTTTAGAGACGCCAGCCTTCCGGGCCACATCCAGCATTGTAATCATTTTTCCGTCCCATCATCCCTTCACATGTAAGTGTGATAGTAACTGAAAATGCGCGGCGGCAGAGGAGTGCCCAGGTAAACAGTGAAGCCGATCAGGCAAAGAACCAGGCGGGCAGGATCGCAATCAGATTATTCAGCGTATGCAGGAAAATGGGCAGGGCGAGGTTATTACTGCGCAGGCGCGCATAGCAGAGCAGCAGCGAAAAGAGCGTCAGCGCTACCAGCGTTTCCCAGTGCACATATTGCGTATGCAGCGCCGCAAACAGCAGCGACGTCAGCAGCATGCAGGCGAAGCGGCTGCGGGGCGCCCAGAGCAGAAACGCCTGCAGCAGGAAGCCGCGAAACAGCACTTCTTCAAATACCGGCGCCAGCAGTACTGCCGTCAGCAGCAAAATCAGCATTGAGTTGCGCCCCTGCTGGCTCTGCTCAATCAGCCAGCCCTCCGGCTGTAAAAACTGCGTCTGAGCCACCATCAGCAGAAACAGGGCACCAATAAACAGCAGCGTCTGCAGAGGCCGCAGGGCACCCAGCGGAATATCGCTGCGCCGCTGACAATAAAAGCGGTAGAGCGGATAGATCACGGCGAACTCAAACAGGCAGAGTACCGGCACCAGCAGGCCATCATTCCGCAACGCACTATAGTTGGGAAAGAGCGTGATCAGCATCGTTACGAGGTAATAGACAACAAAGCAGCCCGCATAAAACAGGGTTAAGGTGACTTTGTCGGATTGAGTATCCATAGGCGACTCAGCGGGCAGGGGGAATGGCATAGTAGCAATGGCGCTGAGTGCTGTCGAGGTGCGCGATCTCAGATTTCAGTACCACCTGAGCTTTACAATAAAAACCAGGCACGGCGGGCAGATACCCGACGGGCGTGCCTGGCGGTCACCGGCCAGCGCGTTAACGAACGCGAACAGCCACGAACGTCATCAGAATAGCGCAGCCGATAAAAATCATGAGTTCCATAGTAAGCCTCCTCAGATGATTCTTAGAAATGATAGTTTTTTTCTGGGCAAAAGTGAGTCATTTAGTGCGATTAATCCTAAACTGGTCGCAGAAAATAGCCGTTTCCGGCGTGTAAACGGGCATTTTTTCAGCCGTTAGCGTTCGTTTAGGCGCCGCGCTTTGCTACTCTCAGAGGCGACGTAGTTATCTGTTCAGAAGGAGAGAGTTGTGACGCATTGTGGAAAAGTCCTGTTGCTAACCGCTGCCATGGCCTTGAGCGCCTGTCAGTCTGCCGGAAAAAACAGTACCCAGGCTGAGGCCAGCGTGGATCCGGAAACCGATCAGTGCCGCGCATCGCAGTATCAGCATTTTGTCGGCCAGCCGCTGACTGCAATCGGTAGCCAGAAATTTGCGGGTCCGGTACGCGCGATCCCCTGGAACGGTGCCGTCACCATGGACTTTAATCTGCACCGGCTCAATTTCATGGGCGATAAAGAGGGCAATATCACCCGCGTCTACTGCGGCTGACACCAGACGGACACGCGACTGTCATCGGGCTGTCATGCCCGGCGGCGAGGATACTCTGACAAACAGAGATCGCCTCGTCATCTCAGACATGCACTGTTCGTCTTGTTTCTTCCCGCTGCGGCGGGAATTTTTTTAACCGGCGAACGCGCTACTGCAACAAGAGGTAATGATGAAAAGATTTTCAGGCTTTCTGCTGTTAACGCTGCTGGCCCCGCTGGCGCATGCATCCGGCGAAGCTGCCTGGCAGGAAAATGAGCAGCAGAGCCGTCAGGCGTGCCTGCTGGCCAGTACGCTGGCGCAGGCGAAAATTGTGGGTAAGCCGGTGCAGTTTGACGACCGCACCGGTTATGACGCGCTGCTGCTGCAGGGACGCTATCCGCAAAAGCACATGAAAAACCGCACCGGACGTGAACTCTGCCTCTACCATCGTCAGAGCGGTAAAGCCGTCGTCAGCGAAGCCGATCAGCTGCGGGTCGCAAAATAAATCATCCCTCAGGCTCCCGGCTCGCTGCCCAGTAATTGTGCCAGCAGCGTCCGGTAGCTCTGCAGACGTTGCTCATCGCCCTCAAACTCCAGCTTTTCAATGACCCGCGCAATAACCGCTTTACTGGTCGCAGGCTGCCCCTCGGCCATCAGTTCCCGCATAATAGCCGCCAGCAGATCGCTCTCATGCGGCACGTGCCAGGCAGGCGTGTTGAAGTAGTCGGTAATCGCCCGACTGGCGCTGTCAGGATAGGTTCTCATGGCTGACCTCCGCAGAGACAACACGGCGTGCCGCCAGCAGGCGGCAGCAACAGAACCCGAACGGCGTGCCCGCAAAAGTGGCCGCGCGTCTGGTTATTTTTTAAACATAGTTGCGCGCCGTAAGCTTGTCAGCAACGTTTCGTCATATTTTTTCACATTTGCCGATCGTCCTGATGCAGCGTCAGCGTCATCTGCCAGCGCTGCTGCGTCAGCAGGAATTCCGGGCTGACGCTCGGGCTCCAGGAGTCATCGCCGCCAACTCCCATATGAAAACCATCAAGATGCAGCCAGCAGCCTGTTTCCGGTTGCAGCAGATGACGATGTGACGTATCGCGCAGCTGCTCAAGACTGTAGCGACTGAGTGAAAAGGCGAAATCACCGCTGATTTGCCAGCTGCCGCTGTCGAGCTGCCGGGTACCGCAGCGCAAGCCGTTTTCACCGGGGAAAACATAGTCGGTGGTGAGATCGGCAAGCGGCAGCTGCCAGCGGGAGAACTGCGCTGCCAGCTGGCGATCCGGATAGTTTTCGTGAGGACCCAGACCCAGCCAGCTGACCTGCTCCGGCGAGCGCGCCAGCTGGCAGCGCCAGCCGATACGCGCCGGCGGCGGTAATCCGGCGGCCTGCTCCACCGTCAGGGAAAGCGTAACCTCACCGCGGGCGCTGATAAAGTAGCGCTGGTGCGTGGTAAAGCAGACCTGCTCCTGCACGCGCCACTGATGCCAGCTTTCAATCTGTACCCCGTGCGCCAGGCTGTCGGCCTGCATCGCCAGCAGCACCGGTTCAAGCTCTTCGTAGCCGGCGCGCCGCCAGCGCTCGACCCAGGCGTTGGGATCCACGCTGGCTGCTTCACTGGTGCCGATATCGTTGTCAATCGGCGCGCGGACAAAGCAGGGCTGCAGCGGCGTCAGCAGGGTCTGCTGCTCACCCACCAGCCACGCGGTCAGCTCACCGCTGAGGCGCGAGAAGCGCCAGCGCTGCTGCGCGATCGCCACTTCAATCTCCTCCGGCTGCATAAGCAGCTGCGGCGCACTGTCGCCAATCGCCGGCAGGCGCAGCGGCAGCGCGGCAGGCAGCTGCCACTGATCCCACGCCACGCGGGCGTCAGCGTCGGACCAGGCGGTAGCGTCCGGCTGATGTACCGCAACATTCAGCCACGCGGCACCCTGCAGGCCTGACGGCAGCGCAATCTCAATCTGCTGACTGCCCTGCGGCGCAATATCGAGCGGCACCGTGCCGGTCGCAACCGGCACGCCGTCCTGCTCAATGCACCAGCGCAGCTGCTCGTTATCGCTGTGCCGGAACAGATATTCACTGGTAACGGTGATGCGGCCCGGCTGCGTGGCGTCGTGGTCAAAGCGGAAAAACTGCTGCGCGCGCTGCGCCTCAAACAGGGCGGGGTGCGGCGATCGATCAGCATAGACCAGGCCATTCATGCAGAACTGACGATCGTTGGGGGTGTCGCCAAAATCGCCGCCGTACGCCTGCCAGGCATTACCGCTGCTGTCGTAGCGCGTCAGGCTCTGATCGGCCCAGTCCCAGACAAAGCCGCCCTGCAGACGCGGAAACTCACGGAACGCCTGCCAGTATCTGGCAAAGCCGCCAAAGCTGTTCCCCATTGCGTGCGCATATTCACACAGGATCAGCGGGCGCTGTTCACCCGGCAGGCCAATCCACTTTTTCAGCGACCACTTGGGCACGGCCGGGAAGGGCTGATCCTGATCGACCCGCGCATACATCGGGCAGATAATATCGGTTGCATTGCTGTCTGCGCCGCCTCCCTCATACTGCACCGGACGCGTTGTGTCGCTGCTTTTAACCCAGCGGTAGAGGGCGTCATGCGTGCTGCCATGTCCGGATTCATTGCCCAGCGACCAGATAATAATGCAGGCGTGGTTGCGGTCGCGCTGTACCATACGCGTAACCCGCTCGCTGAAGGCGGCAAACCAGCGCGGATCGTCAGAGAGCCGGTTCATCGGCTGCATACCGTGCGTTTCAATATTTGCCTCATCCACCACATAGAGACCGTAGCGATCGCACAGGCGATACCAGAGCGGATGGTTAGGATAGTGGGCGCAGCGCACCGCATTGAAGTTATGCCGCTTCATCAGCACGATATCGCGGCGCATGCTGGCCTCATCCACTACCTGACCGCGTTCCGGATGGTGTTCATGGCGGTTAACGCCGCGGATCAGCAGCGGCTGGCCATTCAGGCAGAGCTGGCCCTGCTCAATGCTGACGCGCCGGAACCCGACATCATACGCTTCCGCTTCCAGTACCTGCTGCTGCGCATCCAGCAGTGTGACCACCGCGCGGTAAAGGTGGGGCGTCTCCGCGCTCCAGAGCCGTGGCTGACTCACCGGCAGCCGCAGCGTGGCCCGCTCCGGATAGCGTCCGCGCTCATCAATAATGGCGCTGCCGGGCGCCTGCTCCTGCGTGCCGATGCAGGTATCGCCCAGCCACAAAGAGACGCGAATATGGCAGCCTGCCAGCGCGGTCTGGCTGGCATCGAGCTTGACGCTGACGCGCAAGTCACCCTGCGAATACTCCGGGCTGAGCACGGTTTCAAGCTGGATATCCGCGAAGCGGACGTCCGGTTTATGCAGCAGCGTCACATCGCGGAAAATGCCGCTCATGCGCCACATATCCTGATCTTCCAGATAGCTGCCGTCACACCAGCGCAGCACCATCACGGCCAGGCGATTTTCGCCTGCCTGCAGCGCGGCGCTAAGGTCAAACTCCGCCGGCAAACGGCTGTCCTGAGAGTAGCCAAGCCAGTGTCCGTTACACCATACAAAGCAGGCCGAATTAACACCGTCAAAAATAATGCGCGTCTGGCCCCGCTGTAGCCACCGATCATCAACGGTAAATGTGAGCGAATAGCATCCGGTAGGGTTGGCCTGCGGCACAAACGGCGGATTAACCGGAATAGGGTACTGCACATTGGTATAAACTGGCGCATCATAACCGTACAGCTGCCAGTTAGCCGGTACCGGAAGCGCCGTAGCATCCGGCAGATCCTGCTGCAGCCAGCTCTCTGGCACCGCTTCAGGCTGGGTAAAATAGCTGAACTGCCACTCACCGTTCAGCGACTGCAGGGAAGGCGACGGGCGATCCTCGCGGGCGGCCTGTTCATCGCGCCAGCTGGCAAAGGGCGGATGGGTATCGAGACGGTGCAGGCTGGTGATAACCGGATTTTCCCAGTCGCGACGCGCCAGAATAGTCGCTAAGGAGAGCGCAGAAGTCATGATGATATCTCTGAAATTGTAATGCGCTCACATTGATGGAAATAACATCAGCTGTAAAGCGGTCTTTGCTGAAACCGTGACAAAAAAGCAGGATCTGCAGCAGGCTGCCTGCAGCAGCAAAACGTTTCGCCATTAGATGTTGAATTGTTACGCTTTTTTAAGGCTTATTTATTCACAAAAGTGAGGAAAAGCGCTTGTTGTTTTCTTCTGCTCAGTGCTAACGTCAGCACTCCTTTCCTTATCGAGTTCATTGCATGAAAAATCTGATTGCAGAACTCCTGCTCAGGCTGGCGGAGAAAGAAGAGGCGTCCAAAGATCTGGTGGTACAGATCGAGGCGCTGGAGATAGTACTGACTGCCATGCTGCGCCAGCTGGATGCGGAACAGCACCATCAAATCGCCAGCGCGATTAAAAACGCGATGCCGCCCGCCGCGCCGGTTGCTGAGAGCGCTGATGCGGTGCTGCTGCGAAATTACATCGAAAAATTACTCAAATATCCTCGCCAGTAAGCGCGCGTAAGCGATTTGCCGCTGTGTTACTGATTTTCGTGCCAGACTGATAAAGCCCCCCTACACGGAGATCCCGGCAATGAAAAATTCGTTACTGATTCTGACTGGCGCTGCGCTGCTGTTTACCGTCGGCAGCGCCGGCGCTGCAGAAAAAACGCCGCAGCAGGAGAAGATGGCGCGCTGTAATCAGCTCGCCGCCACGCAAAATCTGAAAGGCGATGAGCGCAAAACGTTTATGAGCGACTGCCTGAAAAAAGAGAGCAAGCTCGGCAATATGACGCCGCAGCAGCTGAAAATGAAAAGCTGCAACAGTGCAGCCGGGGAAAAAGATCTCTCGGGCGATGCGCGCAAAACCTTTATGAGCACCTGCCTGAAAAAAAGCGCCTGATGATAAAAGCGGCATCTGATTAATGACTTAGCTGCCGCTTGCTTTATTTTTCCTGCCAGTTTCCCACGCTTTGCCACACTTACTCTTTGCAGGGGTTTGTCATCCCGCATCCGAAAATAATAAAGGAGCAAGGTGTGAGCTATCAATCTATCACAGAGCTTAACGCGCTGGCGCAGCAGCAGCCCGCGCCGTTCAGCGTGGGCGAGACCGACATTATTTTGATCCGCGATGGCGATCAGGTGCAGGCGTTTCAGGCCAAATGCCCGCACGCCGGCGCGCCGCTGGAGGAAGGGGCCGTCTGTGACGGCAAACTGATCTGCCCGTGGCACAAAGCGGTATTTCAGCTGCAGGATGGAAAAATGTGTGAACCGCTGGCGCTGGCCAACCTGACGCGTTATCCGGTGCGGATCGAGCAGGGCAAGGTGCTGGTCAGTGAACAGCCGCTTTCTGAGGCATCCGCACCCGCTGCGGCAGATAGCGCGCCAGTCTATGTCATTCTCGGCAGCGGAGCGGCGGGCGCCGCGGCAATCTGGACGCTGCGCGATGAGGGATTCAGCGGACAGATTATTCGTATCGAGCGGGAGGCCGCGGCCCCGTATGACCGTACCGCGCTCAGCAAGTTTGTGCCGTCGGGCAAAATGGCTATTGAGGATGTCCCTGCGCTGCTGGAGCAGGATGTGCTGGGGCCGGTCGAACTGCTGCAGGATGAGGTGGTGCAGTTGCAGGCGCGTGCAAAGACGCTAACGCTGAAAAGCGGAGAGCAGGTGAGGTTTGACCGGCTGCTGGTGGCGACCGGCGGCGTACCGCAGGCGCCGGATATTCCCGGCCGGGATCTGGCCGGCGTTCACCTGCTGCGTTCGCGCGATCAGGCTGAGGCGCTGCTGAACGATGTCGATGAAACGCAGGAGCTGGTGATTGTCGGCAACAGTTTTATCGGTATGGAAGTTGCCGGAGCGCTGCGCAGTCGTGACGTCAAGGTCACCGTGGTTGCCCGCCAGCGTCTGCCGTTTGTAAAACAGTTTGGCGAAGAGATAGCGGAGCATTTTTATGCGCTGCACCGCAGCAACGGCGTTATCTTTGAGCAGGGAGAGCCGGAGGCGCTGGAGGGAGAGCGTGAAGTCACCGCGCTACGCCTGAAAGGAGGCAAAACGCTGCCCGCGCGACGGGTGCTGCTCGGCACCGGCGTCAGACCCGCAACCGGGTTTGTGCATGACTTAACGCTGCAGGAGGATGGCAGCCTGCTGACCGATCGCCAGCTGCGGGTTACGGATAGCGTCTGGGTCGCCGGCGATATCGCCACCTATCCCACCGCCGATGGCGAACAGCGCATCGAGCACTATCGCGTGGCTCACCAGCAGGGGCGGATTGCCGCGCTGAATATGCTGGATAAGCAGATTGAGTACGACCGCGTACCTTTTTTCTGGACGGCGCACTACGGCACCCGTTACGAATATCTCGGGCATGCCGAAGAGTGGGATGAATATCGTCTGCTGGGTTCGCTGGATGACCAGAGGTTTATTGCGTTCTACTGCCAGCAGGGGAGAATTGCAGCGGTCTGCTCGGCCGGATTGTACACGCTTACCGCCGCGCTAATCGAACAGATGCAGCAGCCGCTGACGCTGGCGCAGGGCGTGGCGCTCTATGAGCAGTACACCGCGTAACTGCCCGGCTTAATTCAGGTCCTCAGTTCAGGAAAGAGGACCGGATCGCCGGCAGAAAAGGGCTGCGATTACGCTTTGCTCAGCGCCTCTGACTTCGCCATGCAGCGCTGCATGGCGTTCATCACCGCCGCGCGAAAACCATTCTCTTCCAGCGCTTTTACCGCCTCAATCGTGGTGCCACCGGGCGAGCAGACCTGATCTTTTAGCTCAGCAGGATGTGTGCCCGTCTCGATCACCATCTGCGCAGCACCTTTCACCGCCTGCGCGGCAAACTCATACGCCTGCGCGCGCGGCATGCCGCCCAGCACGGCCGCGTCGGCCATCGCTTCAATAAACATAAATACATATGCCGGAGCAGAGCCGCTGACGCCCACAACCGCGTGGATCAGATACTCTTTGACCACGGCGGCTTTCCCGAAACTTTCAAAAATAGCGACGATATCGTCCACTTCCTGCGGCTCCACCAGCACGTTAGGTGTCACCGAGGTCATGCCCTCATTGACCAGCGCCGGCGTATTGGGCATCACCCGCACAATTTTGCGATCGTGACCCAGCACGCCGGCCAGCGAATCCAGCGTCACGCCTGCGGCAATCGAGACCACCAGCGCATCCTTTTTCATCACGCCCGCCAGATCGCTGAGCACTTTCAGAATCACATTAGGTTTGACCGCGCCAAACAGGATATCCGCCTCGCGCGCCAGTGCTTCTGCGCTCTCCGCCGCGCTGATCCCGTACTGCTGCGCCATCTGCTGGTTAGTTTCCGCTTTGCGGTCCCATACCAGAATATTGGCCGGGGCGATAAGCCCGCTGTTGACCAGGCCGCTGATAATCGCCCGGGCCATATTGCCGCAGCCGATAAAGCCGATTTTTTTCTCCAGCATCGCTCTCTCCTTAATCGTATTGATTTCGCTGCGGGTTAGCTTACGTCAGCGCTCGTGAATAACAAGTGCCGGCAAAATATCGATTGCCTTTCCTGACCAGCGCGGCAAGATCGCGCCTGTGATTCATTACAGGGAAACCATTATGTCAATCTGGGTCGATGCTGACGCCTGTCCGGTGGTCATTAAAGAGGTACTTTACCGCGCTGCCGAACGGACAAAAGTGACGGTGACCTTTGTCGCTAACCAGCCGCTGCGCGTGCCGTCTTCACCCTTTCTGAAGACGCTGCAGGTCGCGGCCGGTTTTGACGTGGCGGACAATGAAATTGTGAAGCGCGTGCAGCCTGGCGAGCTGGTGATCACCGGCGACATTCCGCTGGCGGCGGAAGTGCTGGAAAAAGGGGCTGCCGCGCTGAATCCGCGTGGCGAGCGTTACTCGCCTGATACCATCCGGCAGCGCCTGACCATGCGCGATTTTATGGAAACGATGCGCGCCAGCGGCATTCAGAGCGGCGGCCCGGCGGCGCTGAGCCCGCGTGACCGCCAGCTGTTTGCCAACGAACTCGACAAGTGGCTGCGTCAGCGCTGATCAGACAAAGCTGTCATCATCATCAAAGCCGCCGTTGTCAAAATCATTCAGATCGCTGTTGTCGGCAAAGCTGTTGTCATTCCAGCTGCTGTTGTCACTGAGAAACGCATTGCTGCTGTCGTTGCCGTTGAACGTATCCAGGTTCTCATCCACCTGCGGCAGCGCCGGTTCGTTGATAATATTCACGATCTCTTCCGGCTGCGAGTGATGAAACAGGCTGGTGAGCATATCCGCCATCACCACGCCACCTGCCACGCCCACAGCCGTCTGCAGCGCGCCGCCGAGAAAGCCCGTGCCGCGGGCCGGTGCGGCTGGCTGCTGCGCATACTGCGGGGGCGGGCTGTTCCAGCCAGGCTGCTGCTGCTGCGGTTGCTGCTGACGCGAACCGCCGCCAAATAAACCGGAAAGAAAGCCGCCGCTCTGCTGCGGAGCCTGCTGCTGTGCCTGGTTATTTTCCAGCTCGGTGATGCGGGCATTCAGCTTTTTCAGCGCAGCTTCCTGAATCAGAATCGCCTGGGCCATATAGTAGGGCGCGTCGGGCTGGTTCTGCAGATGCTGACGGATAAGCTGTTCCGCGCCCGCATCGCGCGGGCCACTCTGCTCACCGGCCTGTTTTAACCGGCTAAAGAGATTTTCAATGAGTTGCTGTTCCTGATTTTGCATGGTGAACCTCCGTTGGCGTTAAGGCTATCTATATGCGGGCAGGGGGCGCGAAAGTAAATCACTGACGTGGTAAGCAAATGTTGCCCGCTTACACCGCCCGGGTAATGCACAAAATGCGCATGGTTTTTCGCTGTAAATTCAGTGAGCTAATTATAGCAGCCGCCAGAGTGCGCGTATTTTGTGCTTCGAAACTGGCTGCTGAAATAAAATCCGGATATTATGCGACGCATTATTGACCTGATCGCCTGCCGGCGCGGCAGAGCACGGCGGAGAATAAGCCCGGATGTCATTACCCATCTATCTTATCGGCGCACGCGGATGCGGCAAAACCACTATCGGCCAGGTGCTGGCGCGCATGCTGAATTACACCTTCTGCGATACCGACCACTACCTGCAGCAGGCAGCGCAGCGCAGCGTGGCTGAAATTGTTGCCAGCGAAGGCTGGGAGAGCTTCCGCGCGCGCGAAACCGAGGCGCTGCGCGCCGTCACCACGCCAGCAGCGGTGATAGCTACCGGCGGCGGGATGGTGCTGGCTGAAGTGAACCGCCGCTTTATGCGCGAGCGGGGGCATGTGATCTGGCTCAGCGCGCCGGCGGAAGCGCTGGCGAACCGGCTGCAGCAGCAGCCTGAAACCGCGCAGCGGCCCACGCTTACCGGCCAGCCAATTGCCGAGGAGATGGATGAGATCCTGCGCCTGCGCGCGCCGCTCTATCAGCAGGCGGCCCACTATCAGGTTGATGCCATGCAGCCGCCGGAGCAGGTGGCAGAACAGATAATACGTTCGCTCGCGCTGGCCCGCGCCAGCTGATTTTTATCAGAAAACTCCCGCTTTACTGGCATCAATGCATGCTGGTCTATACTCAGTAACAGGCAGCGGATCGCCACTGCCGTGTGGAACACTGATAAGAGAGGGAAAACGATGCCATCCAGACCACCCTATCCGCGTGAAGCCCGTGTTGTGGCCGTCGAAAAAGGGCCCGAAGGTAAAAAAGTTACCTGGTATGAACTGCGTGCCGATCATCCTAAAGAGAACTCCCTGATCAGCGAGCATGAATCTGAGCAGGAAGCGCAGGATGCGAAAGATCGCTACGAAGATGTGGAAAAAGAATAAGCCGCACTGGCAGGGACGCCAGTGAATTCTCCGCACTCTCCTGAATTTTCCTGCCGCTGCGCCAGCAGCGATTTATTTGCGTGACACCCTGAGGGCTTCCCTTGTAATCTGCTGATAACCTTCATGTGCTGCGAGGAAAAAGCATGCTCAATGTCAGTGATTATTTCGACGGAAAAGTGAAATCGATCGGGTTCGACAGCGTGACCATCGGCCGCGCCAGCGTAGGCGTTATGGCTGAAGGCGAGTACACCTTTGGCACCGGCCAGCCGGAAGAGATGACGGTGGTGAGCGGCGCACTGAAAGTGCTGCTGCCAGGTGAGGCGGAGTGGAAGTGGTATGAGGCGGGCAGCACATTTAATGTCCCTGGCCACAGTGAGTTTCATCTGCAGGTAGCTGAGCCTACCTCCTATCTCTGCCGCTACCTGTAAACGGCGCAAGAGAGACAGAGCTGCAACCTTCAGGCTGCAGCTTTTTTTATGCCTGATTAGCGTGGTGCTTCGCCGCCGAGCGCGTCGGTCAGGCTGGCGATCAGCGCAGCGAGTTCGCCGGTCATCAGCGTAAAGTCAGCGTCAAAGCGCAGAGCGAAATCCTCGCGATCGATATCATCATTCTGTTCACGCAGCGTATCGCTGAATTTCAGGCGCTTTACTGAACCATCATCAGCAATCACAAACTGAATTCGCTCCTGCCAGTCGAGCGCCAGTCTGGTCACCACTTTGCCCGCTTCAATGTGGTTGGCGATCTCATCGGAGATCAGATCCTGCTTCTTGCAGCGGATCACGCCGCCATCTTCCAGCAGCGCTTTCAGCTCCGCCTCATCCATCAGGGCGTAGCCTGCGGGCAGGTCGCCGCCGCGCACCCACTCCGTCAGCGTCAGCTCAATCGGCTTCTCCATGGTCAGCGGCACGACCGGCAGCGAGCCGAGACTTTTGCGCAGCAGCGCCAGCGTATCTTCCGCTTTTTTGGCGCTGGCGCAGTCAACAGCGATCAGGTTATTGACCGTATCGATCCACATAAAGGTCTGGCTGAAACGGCTGAAAGCGCGTGGCAGCAGGCTGTGCAGCACTTCATCTTTCAGCGAATCTTTTTCGGTTTTCTTCAGCTTGCGGCTCTGCTCCGCCTCCAGCTTCTCAATTTTGGCATCCAGCGCCTGCTTCACGACCGGTGAAGGCAGAATTTTCTGCTCGGTACGGGCGCAGATCACTATCTGTCCGTTGACCTCGTGGGCCAGCGCTTCCCCGCGGTTACCCATCGGCGATACCCAGCCGGTCTGGGCCATATCCTGACTTCCGCACGGTGAGAACGTAAATGCATCAAGCTGTTTTTCCAGATCGTCTGCGGACAGCGGAAGGTCACGATTCAGACGATAAACCATCATATTTTTAAACCACAACATCGGGATTCCTTACCGTGGGTGCGATCGGGCGCACAAGTCTCAAACAGGGAGCGCGCATGATAGCGAAACCTGCGCCGGGTTTCATTGCCTTTCCCGAATCGCCCCTCTACTGTATCTCCACCCCATGTGAATAATGAGGAATAACCCGTGCGTATCGGTATCGATTTAGGCGGCACCAAGACAGAGGTTATTGCTTTATCGGATGACGGCACGCAGCTGTTCCGTCATCGCGTGAATACCCCGCGCAACGACTACGCTGCTACGGTCGGCGTGATGGCGGATCTGGTTCGTCTGGCCGAAGCGCAGACCGGAGAGCGGGGCAGCGTCGGGGTCGGTATTCCCGGCTCGATTTCGCCCTATGCGCAGCGGGTTAAAAATGCCAACTCCACCTGGCTGAACGGACAGCCGCTGGATAAAGATCTGGCGCAGGCGCTGAGCCGGGAGGTGCGTATTGCCAATGATGCAAACTGTCTGGCGGTCTCTGAAGCCACCGACGGCGCCGGCGCCGGTCAGCCGCTGGTGTTTGCGGTGATCATCGGCACCGGATCCGGCGCGGGGATCGCCATGAACGGCGTGTCACGCATCGGGCTCAATGGCAACGCCGGCGAGTGGGGGCACAATCCGCTGCCGTGGATGGATGCCGACGAGCAGCGCTTTCAGCAGGAGGTACCGTGCTACTGCGGCTTACGGGGATGTATTGAAACCTTTGTCTCCGGAACCGGTTTTGCCACCGATTACCAGCGGTTAAGCGGGCAGGCGCTCAGCGGTGCGGAGATTATGCAGCTGATTGCGCAGCAGGATCCGCTGGCGGAGCAGGCGATGAGCCGCTACGAACAGCGGCTGGCGAAAGCGCTGGCGCAGGTGGTAAATCTGCTCGATCCCGACGTGATTGTGCTGGGCGGCGGAATGAGCAATGTGGATCGTCTTTACCAGACGCTGCCCGGCCTGATGCAACCCTGGGTGTTTGGCCGCGAGTGTGAAACGCCGGTGCGTAAAGCGCTGCACGGCGACTCCAGCGGCGTTCGCGGCGCAGCGTGGCTCTGGCCGCTGGAGGGACAGGCGACGTTATGACTTACGCGGTGCAAAGCCAAACCACGCTGGCTGGGTGCGATCGGGCGGCGGCGGTAGCGCGGCGGACTGGCCAACCAGCTGCCAGGCGCGCAGGCACAGCGCCTCATCTCCCTGCGTCTGGGTAACGGCAAAGCGCCCGCTGGCCTGCCACTCCAGCCGCAGCCAGCACTGCTGTCCGGCGTAGTGCGCCGCATCGCGAAACTGCTGGTTAAGCTGATGCTGAACGCTGCGCGTCCAGTGGCAGGAGGCGCTTTCCGGTGCCACGTCCGGCTCGCACAGGTTGCTTAATGCGGCTGGCGGCGTGGCAGGCGGACGGGCGCAGCCAGTCAGCGTCAGCGCTGCCAGCAGCAGACCGGCTGCGGCGGCGATCAAATTTATTCTCATAACAGAACCTGAAAAACGGGAGCCAGCCGCTGAGTCTACCGCGCGCCGGGCGGAAAGCTATGGCATTCCTCTGACTCTCTGCAGAACCAGAATCAGTCGCAGGTTACTCCCCCGGCAGCTGCAGCTTGCTGTATCCCAGACCATTCATTTTCCGCACCCGGATCTGAACCGGGATACGCTCTTTCATCGCCTCAACGTGGCTGATCACGCCGATGGTTTTCCCGCTGGCGTTAAGCGCATCCAGCGCGTCGAGTGCGGTATCGAGCGTCTCAGCATCCAGCGTGCCAAACCCTTCATCAAGGAACAGAGATTCGATGCGGGTTTTGTGGCTGACCAGATCGGAGAGCGCCAGCGCCAGCGCCAGACTCACCAGAAAACTCTCACCGCCCGAAAGCGTCCGGGTATCGCGGGTTGCGTCCGCCTGCCAGGTATCCACCACCTCAAGCTCCAGCTCATCGCTGAGGCGTCGCTGCAGCAGATAGCGACCATGCAGGCGATCGAGCTGACGATTCGCCAGCCAGACCAGATGATCCAGCGTTAACCCCTGCGCAAACCGGCGGAACTTGTCACCTTTGGCTGAACCGATCAGATCGTTGAGGCGGCTCAGCTGCACCAGCTCAGCTTCATCGGCGGCGATCTCTGCCAGCAGCGCCTGCTGCTGCTGACGCAGGTGTGCATCACTCTGCAGCTGCTGCTGCGCTTCTCCCTGCTGGCGCGCGTTATCACGCAGCGCCAGGCGTAATGTCTCCAGCTGCTGGCTGAGAGCGGCAGCCTGTTCATCATTGAAGCCAGCGGGACGCTGCTGCTGATGCTGCGCCAGCCGCTGCTCCAGCTGTTCATAAAGAGCAATCTGCTGCAAACGCTGCTGCTCCAGCTGCTGCAGACGGGCGCGCAGCGGCAGCAGCACCTCTTCCGGCAGCAGCGCCGCGTGCAGTGCTGCTTCATCAGCAAATTCGCTCTGCCGCAGCGCCTGGCTGAACTGCTGTTGCGCCTGCTGCAGGCGCTCCGTCAGGGCGGCCTGCTGGCTGTACGTCTGCGCCAGCTGACCCTGCAGGCTGTGCAGTCCGCTTTGCGCCTGCTGCCACTGCTGCAGCGCCCCTGCCAGCGCCTGTTCCAGCTGCTGCAGTAGCGTGTGCTGCTGCCGGCGCGCCTCCGTTACGCTGCGCGTGCCAAACAGCTGGCTGCGCTGCTGCTGCAGATCCTGCTGCTGCTGCTGCATCAGCGTCAGAGCGTGCTGCAGGCTCTCCTGCTGCTGCTGTTCACGCTGCAGCGTCTGCTGCAGGCTATGCTGCTCGCTCCCCGCTCTGGCGATCTGCGGCTGCAGAGAAGTCAGTAATTGCTCACTCTCTTGCCAGCGCAGCCAGCGCTGCTGCTGTGCGGCAAACCAGCTGGCGCGTCCGGCGGGTTCCGGCAGGCGAAGCTGATGGGCCGCGAGCTGCTCCGTCAGCCGCGCCGCAGCGTGCTGCAGCGCCTGCTGTTCATCTCTGAAACGCTGCTCCAGATCGGCCAGCTGCTGCTGTGCGCTCTCCCGCTGCTGCTGTGCAAGCTGCTGCTCCTGCAGATGCTGCTGCCACCGCTGCTGCTGCTGCAGATGGGCATCTTTAGCCTGCTGCAGCACTGCTGCCGCCTCTTCACGCGCCTGCAGCTGCTGTTGCTCCGTCAGCTCCTGCGCCTCCAGCTGCTGCTGCCAGGCAGTGAACTCTGCATGCTGCGCCGGCGTAAAGTGCAGCCCCAGCGGGGTGCACAGCGCCTGCCACCTGGTATCGATGGTGGCCAGCTGGCGATCCAGTTCAGCCAGCTCCTCTTCCAGCGCCTGCTGCTGCTGCAGAGAGAGTTTCTGCTGTTCGCCCTGTGCCGTGCCCGCCTCTTTCAGCTGCGCCACTGCCGTCTCCAGCGCGGTAAGCCGCTGCTGATTCTCATCCGGCCGGAGCTGCTGATAGTCCGCTACCGCCGGGTGCTGACAGGAACCACACAGCGGGCAGGGGGCGTCAGGCTGTAGTCTGGCGCGCTCATCAGAGAGCCGGGCAATGGTCCGTTCCAGTTCGCACAGGCGATGCAGATCGAGCAGCGCCTGATGCTCGCGCTTCCAGCTGTCGCGCAGTTTCTGCAGTGTCTCTTCACCCTGCAGGTAACTCTGCTGCAGCTGCGTCAGCCGGGCAGCCCGCTGTACGCGCTGCGGTTGCAGCGATTGCCACTGCGCGGCCAGCAGCGTCAGCTGCTGACGCGGGGCGCGCTGCTGCTGATAGCGCGCAAGAGCATTGCGCAGATCGGCGCTGCGCTGCTGATTTTCCAGAGAGGTCAGCGCCTGCTCAGCCTGTTCGCGCTGCTGGCGGCTCTCCGTCTCCGCCTGCGCTAATGGCTTAGCCGCCTGTTCACGCGCTGCCAGCGTCTGCTGTAGCTGCGCCAGCTGCTGCTGCTGCCGCTGCTGCTGTCCGGCAAGCTGCGTCGCCGCCTGTTCACGCTCCTCAAGGTGTCCGATATCAGCCTGCCAGCGCGCCAGCTCCGGCCCCCAGCCGGCGGTAGCCGCTTCGCGCGTGCGCCACGCCTGCTGTTCAGCCAGCTGTAGCTGTAAGCGTTCACTCACCTGTTGCTGCTGCTGCAGCGCCTGTTCGCTGCGGGCGACCGCCTGCTGCTGCTGCGTCAGCTGCTGCTGCTGTTCACTCAGCTGCTGCGCGGTGCGCGCTATCTGCTGATCGAGCGGCAGCACCTGCTCAGTCAGCAGCGTTTCGAGCTGCTGTCCGGCTTCCACCGCCTCATCGCGCTTCTGCAGCGCCTGCTGATAATCGCGTTCCGCCTGCTGCAGCGTGGTTTCAGCCTGCTGCTGCTGCGCCTGTAGCTGCCGGACCAGCTGCTGCTGTGCATCACTGTCCTGCTGCAGCTGTTCACGCAGCTGCAGTCCGGCGCGCAGCTTCTCTGCAGGCTCGGCGCGCGCCAGCTGCTGGCGCTCTGCGGACGCCTGCTGCCACGCCTGCTCCGCTGCCTGGCGCGCCGCGTCAGCGTCCTGCTGCTCCTGCGTCAGCTGCTGTGCCTGCGCCAGCCACTGCTGCTGCGTCTGCGCCTGCGTAAGCTGTGCATTCAGCGCGCGCTCCTCCGCGCTTAAGGTCTCCAGCTGCTGTGTGAGCGACGCCCGCTGCGCCTCATCCAGCAGCGCGATGCCGCCGGCACGGGCGCGCAGCGTCTCAAGCGCGCCGCGCGCCGCGCGCCAGCGTTCAAAGATATGGATGGAGATATCGCCATAAATTTCGGTACCGGTCAGCTCCTCCAGCAGTTCGGCACGCTCGCCGGGCCGGGCGTTGAGAAACGCGGCAAACTGACCCTGTGACAGCATCATTGAGCGGGTGAAGCGGGCAAAATCGAGCCCGGAGAGCGACTCTATGGCTTTCAGCTTATCGCCGACTTTATCCGCCACGATCTGATTATCAGCGACCCGCGCCAGCTCCACGCGCGGCGCCTGCAGCTTGCCGTCAGCCTGACCGCGCGCCCGGTTCTGGCTCCAGAAGGCGCGCCAGGCTTCACCTTTGATTTCAAACTCGACTTCAGCCAGACACTCGGCGGTGTCGCGCGTCATCAGCTGATTCTCACTCTGCGACAGCCCGCCAAGGCGCGGCGTCTGGTGATAGAGCGCCAGGCAGATCGCATCCAGCAGCGTGGTTTTGCCGGCGCCGGTAGCGCCCGTGATGGCAAACAGACCGTTGCTGGCGAACGGCTCCTGGCGGAAGTCGATCAGCCATTCACCGCGCAGCGCGTTGAGATTTTTAAAACGTAGCGTCAGAATTTTCATGCGGATGGATCCTCGAGGGCGGCCAGCGCGCTGCGAAACAGGCGGGTCAGTCCGTCACTCTGCTGCGCGTCCAGCTCTGACTCCTGTGCCAGGCGACGGGCAAAAACCTCTTCGACTTTCAGTTCGCTCAGCGTCTCATTTGTCAGCCGTTCCAGGCTGCGCTGACGCAGCGCGCGGCTGCGGCGCACCAGCAGCACCTCTACCGGCAGCGTGGCCGTGAGCTGTTCAATACGCCGCTGCAGATCGGTGAGGTACTCCTGCGTGGTGATCTCGATATCCAGCCATACCGGCAGCGATCCCTCATAGCGGGCAAACTGGGCCAGCTGCGCCTCAATCTCTGCCATCGAACCTTTTAGCATCTGCATCGGCTGAAAGGCGGGTATGGTCAGCGCGGTTACGCTCTCCAGCGTGCGGCCAAAATCGAGTAGCCAGACGCTTTTATCACGTCCGCTCTCATCAAAACTGAGCGGGATCGGTGAGCCGCTGTAGCGAATATGTTCCGTGCCGGCAATCCGCTGCGCGCGGTGAATATGGCCGAGTGCAATGTAGTCTGCGGGCGGAAACGCCTGCGCCGGAAACGCATCCAGCGTGCCGATATAGATATCGCGTACTGCGTCGCTTTTGGTCACGCCCACGGTAGTGAGGTGGCCGGTGGCGACGATTGGCAGCGGCTCATCCAGCCGTTCTCTTTCTGCCACGGCGGCGCTATAGCAGTGCTGGTAATGCTGCTCGATCGCCTGCAGCAGCGATAACTGCTTGTCGCGACCGGACTGACCGGCCCGACTGCGCAGAATATCGCGCGGGCGCAGATAGGGGATGGCGCACAGCAGCGCGCCCGGCGATCCGTCGCGCTGCGTCAGCGTCAGCACCTGCTGTTCACCGCCGGGGGTAGCGCTGGTGATCACCCGGGTGTTAAGGCAGGCCAGCAGTTCGCGTGACTCATTCAGCGTGGCGACTGAATCGTGATTGCCCGCCAGCACAACCAGCTGACAGCCGCTGGGCTGCAGCGCGACCACAAACCGGTTAAACATTTCACGGGCGTAACTGGGGGGCGAACCGGTATCAAACAGATCGCCTGCCACGATCAGTGCATCAACCTGATGCTCAGCAATTTGCCGGAGCAGCCAGTCAAGAAAAGCCTGGTGTTCGGCGGCGCGACTCTTGCTGTAAAAAAACTGACCGAGGTGCCAGTCTGCGGTATGAATAATGCGCATGGGGTGTCCTGCCTGAAAGCTGGCGGCCAGTATAACGGCTTCGGGCACAAAGGAAAAAAGACGTTTTTGCCGGTGCGAGGGTGGTTTTTATCTCTTGCTTACCGGCCGGGTTTTTCATAAAAGTGTCATAAAACTGACGCATAATGACGCCGCATATCCTAGTGACATCCCGTCACACTCGCAGGAGCAATAATGGCCAAGCGCATTTTGGTTGTGGAAGATGAAGCGCCCATCCGGGAAATGTTATGTTTTGTGCTGGAACAGAACGACTATCAGCCTATTGAAGCGGAAGATTATGACAGCGCGATTAGCCGGCTGATTGAACCCTGGCCCGATCTGATCCTGCTGGACTGGATGTTGCCCGGCGGCAGCGGCATCCAGTTTATTAAGCATCTGAAGCGCGAAGCCATGACGCGCGATATCCCGGTCATGATGCTGACCGCGCGCGGTGAGGAAGAGGATCGCGTGCGCGGACTGGAAGTGGGCGCAGATGATTACATCACCAAGCCGTTCTCACCGAAAGAGCTGATGGCGCGTATCAAAGCCGTCATGCGGCGCATCTCTCCGATGGCGGTCGAAGAGGTGATTGAGATGCAGGGGCTGAGTCTCGATCCCTCCTCACACCGCGTGATGTCGGAGACCACGCCGCTGGAGATGGGGCCAACCGAATATAAGCTGCTGCATTTCTTTATGACGCATCCGGAGCGGGTCTACAGCCGCGAACAGCTGCTGAACCACGTCTGGGGCACCAACGTCTATGTCGAAGATCGCACCGTAGATGTGCATATTCGTCGCCTGCGTAAAGCACTGGAAATCTCCGGCCACGATCGTATGGTGCAAACCGTACGCGGAACAGGGTATCGTTTCTCTGCCCGCTACTAAACGGAGCCTGCTACCGTGCTGGAACGCCTCTCCTGGAAGCGATTACTGACCGAGCTGGCGCTGGCCTGTCTGCCTGCGCTGCTGTTCGGCCTGCTGTTTGGTTATCTGCCGTGGTGGCTGCTGGCAGCCGTCTCAGGCGTTCTGGCCTGGCACTTTACTAATCTGATGCGGCTCTCCCACTGGCTGTGGGTCGACCGCTCAATGACGCCGCCCACCGGGCGCGGCAGCTGGGAACCGCTGTTTTATGGCCTCTACCAGATGCAGTTGCGTAACCGCCGTCGCCGCCGCGAGCTGGGAAACCTGATCAGGCGCTTTCGCAGCGGCGCGGAGTCGCTGCCGGATGCCGTGGTGCTCACCACCGAAGAGGGAACCATTTTCTGGTGCAACGGCCTCGCTCAGCAGCATCTGGGGCTGCGCTGGCCGGAGGATAACGGCCAGAATATTCTCAACCTGCTGCGCTATCCCGAATTCTCCCGCTATATCCGCCAGCGCGACTTTGCCCGGCCGCTGACGGTAGTGCTGAATAATCAGCGGCACATGGAGTTCCGCGTGATGCCTTACAGCGAGGGGCAGTGGCTGATGGTGGCGCGCGATGTGACCCAGATGCATCAGCTGGAGGGCGCCCGCCGCAACTTTTTTGCCAACGTCAGTCATGAATTGCGTACGCCGCTCACGGTGCTGCAGGGCTATCTGGAGATGATGGACGATGAGGCGATGAATGCGCGCACGCGCAGCAAAGCGCTGGGCACGATGCAGGAGCAGACCCGGCGCATGGACAGCCTGGTCAGGCAGCTGCTGACGCTGTCGCGCATTGAGGCGGCCCCGGCGCTCGATCTCAAAGAGCGGGTTGATGTACCGGCCATGTTGCATCTGCTGCAGCGCGAAGCGGAAACGCTGAGCCAGGGGCGCCATGTTATTCACTTCCATACCGATCCTCATCTGCGCGTACTGGGTAACGACGAGCAGCTGCGCAGCGCTATCTCTAACCTGGTCTATAACGCGGTTAACCACACGCCGGAAGGCACGCATATTCATATCAGCTGGCTGCGCACGCGGCAGGGAGCGGAGTTTAAAGTCTGCGATAACGGTCCCGGCATCAGCGAGGAGCATCTGCCGCGCCTGACGGAGCGTTTTTACCGCGTTGATAAAGCGCGGTCGCGCGCTACCGGGGGCAGCGGACTGGGGCTGGCGATCGTCAAGCATGCGCTGAGCCATCACGGTGCGCGGCTGGAGATCAGCAGCTGGCCGCATCAGGAGACCTGCTTTCGCTTTCTGCTGCCGTCGCGTCTGATTGTGGAAGAGGCCGCGCAGGAGCGGGCGGGGTAATCTGCATTGCGCCGTTTTCGCAGGCTTGCCACAATAGCGCTCTTCTTCTCTCTGACGGCGGCTCCATGCTGAAATCTCTGCTGTTCACACTTCTGCTGCTCTTCTCTGTGCTGGCGCAGGCGCAAAAAGCGATGCTGGCCGGCAACCTCAGCAGCGCCGGGTCAGATACGCTGGGCTATCTGATGACGCTGTGGGGGGAAGATTTCAGCCTGCAGGCGCCCGGCGTCAACGTTCAGGTACAGGCGGCGGGCTCTTCGACCGCGCCAACGGCGCTGGCAGCGGGAGCCGCACAGCTGGGCGCGATGAGCCGGCCGATGCAGAACGATGAGCGACAGCTGTTTATTGCCCGCTACGGCTATCCGCCGCTCGCCGTACCGGTCGCCATGGATGCGCTGGTCGTGGTGGTGAACCAGGCTAATCCGCTGCAGCGTATCAGCCAGCCGCAGCTTGATGCGCTCTATTCTGTTACCCGGCTGTGCGGCGGCACGCAGGTTCCGCAGCGCTGGGGCGATACGGGCGTGACAGATGATAAGTGGGCGCAGCGGCGCATCCAGCGCTTTGGCCGCAACTCTGCCTCCGGCACCTGGGGGTTCTTCAAGCAGCAGGCGCTTTGCCGCGGCGATTTTCGCGCTGACGTAGCGGAGTTTCCCGGTTCGGCTGCCGTGGTGCAGGCGGTTGCGACCACGCCAGAGAGTATCGGCTACGCCAGCTTTGGCTTTCATCTCAGCGGTGTGAAGATCGTGCCGATTGTCACCCGGACCGGCGAAAGCATCATGCCCGATGCCGATACCATCCGCAGCGGCCGCTATCCCTGGTCCCGGCCGCTCTATATTTACGTGAACAAACCACCGGGCAAGCCGCTGCCGCCGCTGGTGGCGGCATTTCTGCATCAGGTACTGTCGTCGCAGGGACAGTGGCGGGTGGCGGAAGCGGGCTATTTACCTCTCTCCGATGCGCAAATCTCCGCTGCGCGGGCGGCCATTGAATAAGCAGCAAGCGCGTGCTCAGGAAAATGAATTTTCTTCATGTCTGCTGAAAATTCTTCCGTTGCCCCGCGCGCGGAAGCGTGGCACTCTTTGGACATATAGCCATCCAGATGGCTGAAATAACCAGAAGAAATTATACCTGACCGCAACTACCGGTCTGCAAGGAGAATCTATGCCCGCTCAGCACGCCCCGTTCCGCGCCGATACCGTCGGCAGTTTTCTGCGTCCCGCTGCGATCAAACAGGCGCGCGAACAGCACGCCCGTGGTGAGATTAGCGCTGAGCAGCTGCGCGAAGTGGAAGACCAGGCTATTCGCGATGTTGTCGCGCAGCAGCGTGCCAATGGCCTGCAGGTTGTCACTGACGGCGAGTTCCGTCGCGCGTGGTGGCACTTCGATTTCTTTGGCGATCTGAATGGCGTAGAGCTGTTCGAAGCGGAGCAGGGGATCCAGTTCAACGGCGTACAGACCAAAGCGCACGGTGTAAAAGTCACCGGTAAAGTCTCGTTTAATCCGGCGCATCCGATGCTGGAACACTTCCGCTTTCTGCAGAGTATCGCCGGCGACGCGGTCGCTAAAATGACGATTCCCAGCCCGAGCGTGCTGCATTTCCGCGGCGGCCGCAAGGTTATCGACGCCACGGTTTACCCCGATCTGGATGCCTACTTTGCCGATCTGGCGCAGACCTATAAAGACGCCATTGCCGCGTTTTATGCTGCCGGCTGCCGCTATCTGCAGCTGGACGATACCGTCTGGGCCTATCTCTGCTCCGGGGAGCAGCAGGAGCAGATCCGCGCACGCGGCGACGATCCGCAGGCGCTGGCCCGCACTTATGCCCAGGTGCTGAACGCGGCGCTGGCAGATAAACCGGCCGATCTCACCGTCGGGCTGCACGTGTGCCGCGGTAACTTTCGCTCGACCTGGATATCAGAAGGCGGCTATGAGCCGGTAGCGGAGATCCTGTTTGGCGGCGTGAATATCGACGCCTTTTTCCTGGAGTATGACAACGAACGCTCCGGCGGATTTGAGCCGCTGCGCTTTATTAAGCCAGGTCATCAGAAAGCGGTACTCGGCCTTATCACGACCAAAACCGGCGCGCTGGAAGATCCTGAACAGGTTAAAGCGCGGCTGCTGGAAGCGGCGCAGTACGTCAGCCTCGATCAGATCTGCCTCAGCCCGCAGTGCGGCTTTGCTTCCACCGAAGAGGGTAATAGCCTGAGCGAAGCGGAGCAGTGGCAGAAGATCCGTCTGGTGGTGGATATCGCTAAACAGGTGTGGTGAGAGTGTAAAGTTGTGCAGACAGGCGCGTAAATCGCGCCTTTTGTGCATCCTGAACCGCACTTATGCAAGAACAACTTTCGCTTTGTCTGAATTTTAAACAAATCATCTGGGGTGTTTAGCGGCTATTTCGCCCATATTCACTGCCTGCATACGCTTATGCGCGATATCCTTCTGGTTTTCCGATCCCGTATTGTCTTTCTCCGCTATAAACGTTTTAATTTGCGCCGTTGTCGATTCATCCCTCTGTGAACAGAAGAAAAGCAGATTAAATCACCTGCGCTGTCTCGATTCGGCCCGCATTTCGCACTGGGTAATCCAGCTAAGCCATTGTTATCGCGCAATCAGGGGACAACACAAACTCAACTTCCACCGCAACATCAGCTACAGGCACGACAGAAGTTATGACATACCGTTTAACCTCGAGGGACATCCTTGCGCTGGGCTTTATGACCTTTGCCCTGTTCGTTGGCGCAGGCAACATTATCTTTCCACCGATGGTGGGAATTCAGTCTGGTGAACACGTCTGGGTCGCCGCACTCGGCTTCCTCGCGACCGCGGTCGGCCTGCCGGTCATGACCGTGATCGCGCTGGCGCGCGTTGGCGGCGGCATCGATGCGCTCAGTTCGCCAATCGGTAAAGCAGCGGGTCTGCTGCTGGCGACGGTCTGCTATCTGGCCGTGGGACCGCTGTTTGCGACGCCGCGTACCGCGACCGTTTCGTTTGAAGTCGGTATCGCTCCGCTGACCGGTGACGGCCCGCTGCCGCTGTTTATCTATAGCCTTATTTACTTTGCGCTGGTTATCGGGATCTCCCTCTATCCGGGCAAGCTGCTGGATACCGTCGGGCACGTGCTGGCGCCGCTGAAAATTGTCGCGCTGACCATACTCGGCGTTGCCGCGCTGGTCTGGCCGGCGGGCGGTATTGCGCCTGCGACGGCAGACTATCAGCGCGCGGCGTTCTCTACCGGTTTTGTAAATGGCTATCTCACCATGGATACGCTGGGCGCCCTGGTGTTTGGTATCGTGATTGTGAATGCGGCGCGTTCGCGCGGCGTTGAAGATGCGAAACTGCTGACGCGCTACACCATGCTGGCTGGCCTGATCGCCGGTGTCGGACTGACGCTGGTCTACCTGAGCCTGTTCAAGCTTGGCTCCGGCAGCGCCGGCCTGGTTGACCAGAATGCCAACGGCGCCGCTATTCTGCACGCTTATGTACAGCAGACGTTTGGCAGCATGGGCAGCTTCTTCCTCGCGGCGCTGATCTTTATCGCCTGCATGGTAACGGCCGTTGGCCTGACCTGCGCCTGCGCTGAGTTCTTTGCACAGTATCTGCCGCTCTCGTACAAAGCGCTGGTGTTTATTCTGGGCCTGTTCTCGATGGTGGTGTCAAATCTGGGGCTGAGCCATCTGATTCAGATCTCCATCCCGGTGCTGACAGCAATTTATCCGCCCTGTATCGTGCTGATAGTGCTAAGCTTCACCCTCAACTGGTGGAACCGCAGCGCGCGTATTATTGCGCCAACCATGCTGGTCAGCCTGCTGTTTGGCATTGTGGATGCAATCAAAACCACCAGCTTTAAAGAGATACTGCCGCTGTTCAGCCAGCATCTGCCGCTGGCCGACCAGGGACTCGCCTGGCTGCCGCCTTCGCTGGCAATGATGGTGATTGCTGCCGTCGTGGATCGCATTAAAGGACCACAGCAGGTAGTCGTCCGGCAGTAAACGACACGGCTGTTCATTCCGACCACGGGCTTGCCCGTGGTTTTTTCATTTTCACAGGACCTGTTTGTTATGCAAGAAACCAACACGCTCAAACGCGGACTGAGCACGCGCCATATTCGCTTTATGGCGCTGGGATCGGCAATCGGTACCGGGCTGTTTTACGGCTCGGCGGATGCTATCAGGATGGCGGGGCCCAGCGTTTTACTGGCCTATATTATTGGTGGCGCGGTGGCCTATATCATCATGCGTGCGCTGGGGGAGATGTCGGTTAACAATCCGCAATCAAGCTCCTTTTCGCGCTATGCGCAGGATTATCTCGGTCCGCTGGCGGGCTATATCACCGGCTGGACCTACTGCTTTGAGATCCTGATTGTGGCGATCGCGGATGTCACCGCATTTGGCATCTATATGGGCGTCTGGTTTCCGGATGTACCGCACTGGATCTGGGTGCTGTCGGTAGTGCTGATTATCGGCGCCATCAACCTGATGAGCGTGAAGGTGTTTGGCGAAGTAGAGTTCTGGTTCTCTTTCTTTAAGGTCGCCACCATTATCATCATGATTGTGGCGGGCTTTGGCATGATTTTCTGGGGCATCGGCAACGGCGGAACGCCGACCGGGATCCATAATCTCTGGAGCAACGGCGGCTTCTTCGCCCACGGTATTGTGGGTATGCTGCTCTCGCTGCAGATGGTGATGTTTGCCTATGGCGGGATCGAAATCATCGGTATTACCGCCGGTGAAGCGGATGAGCCCGCCAAATCGATTCCGCGCGCGATCAATTCGGTGCCGCTGCGTATCCTGGTGTTTTATGTGGGTACGCTGTTTGTCATCATGTCGATCTACCCGTGGAATCAGGTCGGTACCGAGGGCAGCCCCTTTGTGCTGACGTTCCAGCATCTGGGTATCGCTGCGGCGGCGTCAATTCTTAACTTTGTGGTGCTGACCGCTTCGCTATCTGCCATCAACAGCGATGTGTTTGGCGTGGGGCGTATGCTGCACGGTATGGCGCAGCAGGGCCATGCGCCTAAAGTGTTCCAGAAAGTCTCTTCGCGCGGCATCCCGTGGGTGACGGTGGTGGTGATGATGTTTGCGATGCTTATCGCCGTTTATCTGAACTACCTGATGCCGGAAAAAGTCTTCCTGGTGATCGCCTCGCTGGCGACCTTTGCCACGGTCTGGGTATGGATTATGATCCTGCTGTCGCAGATCGCATTCCGGCGCAAAATTGGCAAGGCGCAGGCGGCGCAGCTGCAGTTTGCCGTACCGGGCGGCAGTGCCACCACCTGGGCAGGCGTGCTGTTTCTCGCCTTTATCATTGCGCTGATTGGCTATTTCCCTGATACGCGAATTTCACTCTACGTGGGCTTTGCCTGGATTGTGCTGCTGCTGCTGGCGTGGCCGCTGGTGAAAAAGCAGAAACGCTGAGCGTCAGGCTAAAAAGAAAAGAGTCGCCCTGTGTGGCGACTTTTTTTATGGGAAAAAAAGTATTCGGCGCATCCTGTCGCCGAAAAATAGAACCAAAACGGAAAAATAGGTCAAAACTAAGGGATGATTGACGCACTCAGAATACGCTAAATTTCATAGCGTTATGTCACAGCGGACAAATATAGAATTATCGCAATTCAGCCATAAAAACGCTTCAGCAGAACGAAGAGGCGGCCGGGAAACTGATAAGCCCGCATGGCGGGCTGAACAAAGGTGCAACTGACTCAGGGAGCCCATGTGACGGGGGCGAGGGCGCTGCTGTCGACTCCCTGCCTGAGCTGAGCCAGCGTCGATTGATAAGGACAGAGCGTGCCGATGGCGCTGTCGTGACAGTCTGGCTGATGCCACTCTGCCTGCAGTAAAGGGTGCTGCCGATCCACCGGCGCGAGCTGGCGCAGCGCATCCAGACTCTGCGCCTGAAAGTAAATGCGCAGCCGGCGGCTGTTGTCACGCGTATCGCGCCAGCGCTCAAACACCAGGCTGCTGCCCGGCGGGATATTACCGCGCGCGTAGCCCGGCAGCTGCCAGCTGAAATTCATCAGGGTGCGCACCATTGCGATATTGGTATCGTGGGCTACCAGCAGCAGCCAGCGGGTATCGGGCGAGCCGGGACGATCTTCGAGCGCCGCGATCGCCGCATCGAGCAATATTGAGCCGCGCTTTTGTGCCAGATAAGGGACATCGTTACTCAGATCGTAATTTGCGGTGAGCAGTGGCAGCAGCGCCGTAATCTGCTGCGCGCTGTTCAGGCGCCCCTGCGCCAGCGCCTCTGGTGGCAGATTTTCACTCCAGCCGAGACGCAGCGTTTCCACCATGCTCGCCATGACGCTTAATCCCTGGATATAGCTGTGGCCGCTCCGGGTCTGCTTCAGCTGCCACGGGCGCGAAAAAAAGCGGCAATCGCCGTCACAGACCGCCGCATTTAGCTGCCGGATCGCCGGCTGCAGCCGCTGCTGCAGCGCAGCAAGGTCGCCAGCCCGTGCGGCAATCGCTGCCTGCTCGCGGGCAGGATCGGTCCGGGCAAATGGAAATTTATCGCTCTGAAACAGGGGGTCCGGCCCATCGGCGACAACGTGCACCGGCACACCGCAGCCGGGAAACGCGCCGTCAGTCAGCGCCTGGGCCGTGGCCCGCGTGCGCTGCAGCGGGCTGGCGCGCACATAAATTTGCCGGCTGTCAGGGCAGCCCGCGTGGAGCAGGCCCGCCTGACGGTAGTAGTTACCCTGCCAGCGTCCTTTATTTACTACCGCGCTGTAGCCGTGACCGGTAAGCTCGCCATCCGCCGTGCTCCAGCGCGGCCAGGGGCGCTGCGTGGCCGCTTCAATCTCTGCCCGGTTAGCCGCCGTCGGAGGACGTACGCCGTGCCGGCCGATCTCCACTACCTTTTCCAGCTGCCAGCGATCGGCTGCGGTGGCGAGCAGCGGCAGCGGCAGCAGCAGCAATATCAGCAGCGATTTCACGTCAGCGGCTCGGCCAGCAGCGCATTGATCTGCGGCCAGAGCGTGGCGTTAGCCAGCAGCACCGGATTGCCCTGCGTCAGGCCATTATTCTGCTCATAACGGTTGGTCTCTCCACCCGCTTCCCGCATCAGTACGATGCCAGGCAGGCCGTCCCACGGCTGCATACGCGCTTCGTAATAGCCGGTCAGCCGCCCGGCCGCCGCCCACGCGCTCATCAGCGCCCCGGAACCGTTGCGGATAAACATGCCGCCCTGCTGCAGCAGCGCGCTGATAAAGTCGAGCAGCGGAGCCGCAGGCTGACTGGTGGAACAGCCCAGACCAAACAGCCCCTGGCTCAGCTGGCCGGCGCTGTGTGCCCGGATACGCTGCTCGTTCATCCATGCGCCTTTGCCCCGGCAGGCGTGAAAGATCTCCTGATGATTGGGATCGCATACCACGCCAATAACCGGTTCGCCTTCACACACAATCGCCAGCGCCACGCACCAGTTGTGCAGCCCGCTGAGAAAGTTGCTGGTGCCATCAATCGGGTCAACTACCCAGATAAAGCGTGCCTGTCCGGCGTCTCCGCCGCTCTCCTCACCGATAACCGCGTCTTCAGGAAAGCGTTCAAGGATAAGGTGCCGGATTAACTCCTCAATGTTGCGGTCAGCCTCACTGACCAGATCCTGTAAATCCTTCTTATATTCTGCAACCAGCTGGTTACGCTGCTGATACCACGACATGGCGCGACTGCCAGCGGCTCTGGCGACCTCGCAGGCAAACTGATAGCGCGCCTCTAATTCAGTTAACGTAGCTGATGACATGTTTCCCTCTTATCATTTTCTGGCTGGTGTAGTAACCAGACGTGCCTGAACAGGCGGAATGGTGGTGTGGCCGGGTCTGGTAAAGTTAAGAAAGGCTTCATTAAGCCGCAGATATATGCGGCTGGCAAGAGGGGAGAGGAGGTATTGGCGCGGATTACGGATTCAGAGGCGCTGTGCGCGAGCATCCGCCATCAGACGCGGATAGAAAGCAAAAAACAGCGCTTCCAGCGCGTCATAGTGATCAACAAAATCCTGATAGGAGTCGCGCAGCGCCGCAAGACGGGGACGGCGATACGCCATGCCGCGCAGCACCCGCTCCAGCCGCGCCGGTTCAGCGTAGTGTTCAAACCAGCGTTCGCGCCACATCACCGCGTTGAGCTCAATAAAGCTTTCTGGCGTTCCCGCCAGCTGCGGCACAATATGCTGCTGTGCAGCCTCACTAAAGGCGGCGAGTGAGATATCGGGCTGGAACTGCTGCCAGTGGCGCGCAAGAAAATGATCCCAGATCACATCAAGCGTAATCGGGGCTACGCGCCGCGTTTCCGGACGAAACCACTGCCGGGCGGTACGCACTTCAGGCAGGTTGTCCGTCAGCACATCGATACGGCGGTGCAGGGCGATCCCCGCTGCAACCGGTGCCGGCCACTGCGCCTGAACGTTGCCGCGCACAAAGTCGGCCAGCAGGTTGCCCAGCAGCGAGCTTTCTGCCAGCGTGGCAAGATGAAGGTGAGCAAGAAAATTCATGCGCTATTATAGGCAGAATCGCGTCTCTGCAGCCAGTTGTTCAGAATTTCCCACTTTTCCGCTAAACTATGCCGCCTGTTTTTGAGTCCGGAAAAGTTATACATGCGTGTCGCCGATTTTAGCTTTGAGTTGCCCGAATCCCTGATTGCCCACTATCCCCAGGCGCAGCGCAGCGGATGCCGTCTGCTGTCCCTTGATGGCCCGAGCGGCGCCCTGACGCACGGTGTCTTTACCGATGTGCTGGAGAAGCTTAATCCCGGCGATCTGCTGGTGTTCAATAATACGCGGGTGATCCCGGCGCGCGTCTATGGACGTAAAGCCAGCGGCGGCCGGATTGAAATGCTGGTAGAGCGTATGCTGGATGATAAGCGGGTGCTGGCGCACGTGCGTGCCTCAAAGGCGCCAAAGCCGGGCACTGAGCTGCTGCTGGGCGACGATGAGAGCGTAAAAGCGACCATGGTGGCGCGGCACGATGCGCTGTTTGAGATCGCCTTTACCGATGAACGCGCGGTGCTCGATATTCTCAATAGCGTAGGCCATATGCCGCTGCCGCCCTATATCGATCGCCCGGATGAAGAGGCCGATCGCGAGCTTTACCAGACGGTATACAGCGCCCGTCCTGGCGCGGTGGCAGCACCAACCGCCGGGCTGCACTTTGATGAACCGCTGCTGGAGGCGCTGAAAGCTAAAGGGGTGGAGATGGCGTTTGTGACGCTGCACGTCGGGGCCGGTACCTTCCAGCCGGTGCGCGTTGAAAATATCAATGACCATATCATGCACTCGGAATATGCAGAGGTGCCGCAGGATGTGGTTGACGCGGTGCTGGCCTGTAAAGCACGCGGCAATAAAGTTGTCGCGGTAGGGACCACGTCGGTGCGCTCGCTGGAGAGCGCCGCTCAGGCGAGTCAGGATGCGCCGCTGGCGCCTTTCTTTGATGACACGCAGATCTTTATCTATCCTGGCTATCGCTACCAGATTATCGATGCGCTCATTACCAACTTCCATCTGCCGGAATCGACGCTGATTATGCTGGTTTCTGCGTTTGCCGGCTATAAAAACACCATGGCGGCGTACCAGAGCGCGGTGGCCGAACAGTACCGTTTCTTTAGCTACGGGGATGCGATGTACATCACCCGTAATCCGCACGCTCCTGACGAACCTGTCGGAAGCACACACCCTTAATGTTCCAGTGCCGCCTGCGGGTGGCACGGCTACAGTCGGGTAAATCAGACTGTTTCTCTGATGAGGTTAATGTGAAATTTGAATTAGATACAACAGACGGACGCGCGCGTCGCGGACGTCTGGTTTTCGATCGCGGCGTGGTTGAAACCCCGGCATTTATGCCGGTGGGCACGTATGGCACCGTTAAAGGCATGACGCCGGAAGAAGTGAAAGAGACCGGTGCGCAGATCCTGCTGGGCAACACTTTCCACCTCTGGCTGCGTCCGGGGCAGGAGATCATGAAGCTGCACGGCGATCTGCATGACTTTATGAACTGGCAGGGACCGATTCTGACCGATTCGGGCGGCTTCCAGGTATTCAGCCTGGGTGATATCCGTAAGATCACCGAAGCGGGCGTGCATTTCCGCAACCCCATCAACGGCGATCCGATCTTCCTCGATCCGGAAAAATCGATGGAGATCCAGTACGATCTCGGCTCCGATATCGTGATGATTTTCGATGAGTGCACGCCATATCCGGCTGACTGGGATTATGCAAAACGTTCGATGGAGATGTCGCTGCGCTGGGCACAACGCAGCCGCGATCGCTTTGATTCACTCGGTAATAAAAATGCGCTGTTCGGGATTATCCAGGGCGGTGTTTACGAAGATTTACGAGATGTCTCCGTCAAAGGTCTGGTAGAGATTGGCTTTGATGGGTACGCTGTGGGCGGCCTCGCGGTGGGTGAGCCGAAAGAGGATATGCACCGTATTCTGGAACATGTCTGTCCGCAAATTCCGCAGGATAAACCGCGCTATCTGATGGGCGTCGGAAAGCCAGAAGATCTGGTGGAAGGCGTACGCCGCGGTATCGATATGTTTGACTGCGTTATGCCTACCCGCAACGCGCGCAACGGTCATCTGTTTGTTACCGACGGCGTGGTGAAAATCCGCAACGCGAAGTATAAAGATGACACCGCGCCGCTGGATGCGGAGTGTGATTGTTACACCTGTCGCAATTACAGTCGCGCCTACTTGCACCATCTTGATCGCTGTAACGAAATACTGGGCGCACGCCTGAATACGATTCACAATCTGCGCTATTACCAGCGTCTGATGGCGGGTTTACGCCAGGCTATCGAAGAGGGTAAATTAGAGCACTTTGTTAGCGAGTTCTACCTACGGACGGGCAAAGCGGTTCCACCGTTAAACGTCTGATTATTCTATCAATGAGGGAAATTAAATGAGCTTTTTCATTTCTGACGCCGTCGCAGCAGCGGGCGCTCCGTCACAGGGAAGTCCGTATTCTCTGGTGATCATGCTGGTGGTTTTTGGTCTGATTTTCTACTTCATGATCCTGCGTCCGCAGCAGAAGCGCGCCAAAGATCATAAAAAGCTGATGGACTCCATCTCGAAAGGGGATGAAGTGCTGACCAACGGCGGCCTGGTGGGTCGTGTCACTAAAGTTGCTGATACCGGTTATATCGCTATCGCCCTGAACGACACCACTGAAGTAGTGATTAAACGTGATTTCGTGGCCGCCGTCCTGCCGAAAGGGTCGATGAAGGCGCTGTAATTTTATCTTCCCGAAGGGAACTGCCGTGTTAAACCGTTATCCTTTGTGGAAGTACATCATGCTGGTCGCCGTTATTCTTATCGGCCTGCTGTATGCGCTTCCTAACCTTTATGGTGAGGATCCGGCCGTTCAGATCACTGGTGCGCGCGGAAGCGCCGCCAGTGAGCAGACGTTGGATCAGATCCAGAACGTACTCAAACAAGACAACATTCAGAGCAAATCCCTCGCACTGGAAAATGGCGCTATTCTGGCGCGTTTCGCTAACACCGATGTGCAGCTGCGCGCGCGCGAAGCGCTTACAACTGCGCTGGGTGACGATTTCGTGGTAGCCCTCAATCTCGCACCGGCCACGCCGCGCTGGCTCACTCTGCTGGCAGCGGAACCGATGAAACTCGGTCTGGACCTGCGGGGCGGGGTGCACTTCCTGATGGAAGTGGATATGGATACCGCGCTGGGCAAGCTGCAGGAGCAGAATGCAGACGGCCTGCGCAGCGATCTGCGTGAAAAGAATATTCCTTATACCAACGTCAGCAAACTCGCTAACTACGGTGTGGAAGTGCGTTTCCGCGACGCCAAAAGCCGCGATGACGCGATCGGCTACCTGACGCCACGCCACCGCGATATGGTATTCACCAGTGCGGGCAGCGATGCAATGCGCGCGGTGATGACCGATGCGCGCCTGAGTGAAGCGCGGGAATATGCGGTACAGCAGAATATTAATATCCTGCGCAACCGTGTTAACCAGCTGGGCGTTGCTGAGCCGCTGGTGCAGCGTCAGGGGGCCGACCGCATCGTGGTTGAGCTGCCGGGTATCCAGGATACCGCGCGGGCAAAAGAGATCCTTGGTGCCACCGCGACGCTGGAGTTCCGTCTGGTTAATACCAGCGTAGATCCGGGTGCTGCGGCAAATGGACGCGTGCCGGGTGACTCAGAAGTGAAGAAAACGCGGGAAGGGCAGCCGGTTGTGCTCTATAAGCGTGTCATTCTTACCGGCGATCACATCACCGATTCCACGTCCAGCATGGATGAGTACAACCAGCCGCAGGTGAATATTTCACTGGATGGCGCGGGCGGTAACATCATGTCGAACTTCACCAAGGACAACATCGGCAAGCCGATGGCGACCCTGTTTGTGGAGTACAAGGACAGCGGCAAGAAAGATGCCAACGGCAGAGCGATTCTGGCGAAGCAGGAAGAAGTGATCAACGTGGCGAACATTCAGTCACGGCTGGGTAATAGCTTCCGCATCACCGGTATCAGCAACCCGAACGAAGCGCGTCAGCTGTCGCTGCTGCTGCGTGCCGGTGCGCTGATTGCGCCGATTCAGATTGTCGAAGAGCGTACCATTGGCCCGACTATGGGTCAGCAGAACATCACCCAGGGTCTGGAAGCCTGCCTGTGGGGTCTGATCGCTTCGATCATCTTTATGGTGGTGTTCTACAAAAAGTTTGGTCTGATTGCGACCAGCGCGCTGCTGTGTAACCTGGTGCTGATTGTCGGCATCATGTCGCTGCTGCCAGGCGCCACGCTCACCATGCCGGGCATTGCCGGTATCGTGCTGACGCTGGCGGTTGCCGTAGATGCCAACGTGTTGATTAACGAACGTATTAAAGAAGAGCTGCGTAACGGACGCTCGGTACAGCAGGCGATTCATGAGGGCTACAAAGGCGCCTTCTCCAGTATCGTCGACGCCAACGTCACCACGCTGATTAAAGTCATCATTCTTTATGCGGTGGGTACCGGCTCCATCAAAGGCTTTGCAATCACCACCGCTATCGGTATTGCAACCTCGATGTTTACCGCTATCGTCGGCACCCGTGCCATCGTTAACCTGGTGTACGGCGGCAAACGCATCAACAAGCTGTCTATCTGAGGAGTGCGTTGTGGCACAGGAATATAGTATTGAACAGCTGAACCACGGGCGTAAGGTCGTAGACTTTATGCGCTGGGATACGCTGGCGTTTATCATCTCGGGTCTGCTGATCGTGGCGTCAATCGCCATTATCGGCGTGCGCGGGTTTAACTGGGGACTCGATTTCACCGGCGGTACGGTGATTGAGATTAACCTGGAGAAACCTGCAGATCTCGATGCGCTGCGCGAAGGTCTGGTAAAAGCGGGCTTTGACGAGCCGCTGGTGCAGAACTTCGGCAGCAGCCGCGACGTGATGGTGCGGATGCCACCTGCGACCGGCAATGCGGGTCAGGAGCTGGGCAACAAGGTGTTGTCCTCTATCAACCAGACCACGCAGCAGAACGCGACGGTAAAACGCATTGAGTTTGTCGGACCAAGCGTAGGTAGCGACCTGGCGCAGGCGGGGGCGATGGCGCTGCTCTCTGCGCTGATCGCTATTCTTATCTACATCGGGTTTCGCTTTGAATGGCGTCTGGCGCTGGGCACCGTGCTGGCGCTGGCGCATGACGTTATCATCACCTGCGGCCTGCTGGCGCTATTCAGCATTGAAATCGATCTGACCATCGTTGCCTCGCTGATGTCGGTGATTGGTTACTCGCTTAACGATAAGATTGTGGTTTCTGACCGTATTCGTGAGAACTTCCGTAAGATCCGTCGCGGTTCTTCTTACGATATCACCAACGTGTCGCTGACCCAGACGCTGAGCCGTACCCTGATCACTTCTATCACCACGCTGGCGATGATCCTGATCCTGTTCATCTTTGGCGGCGCGCTGCTGAAAGGCTTCTCGCTCACGATGCTGATTGGTGTGACGATCGGTACGATCTCATCCATCTACGTCTCTTCAGCGCTGGCGCTGAAGCTGGGGATGAAGCGTGAGCATATGCTGGTGCAGAAAGTGGAAAAAGAGGGCGCCGATCAGCCTTCTATTCTGCCGTAAGCCCGGCGCTGACCGATGCAAAAAGGCCCTTCTCCGGAAGGGCCTTTTTTTATGGCGCGGCGTCTGCCGTTACCTCATGTACGCGCACATAGCCGAGCCGATCCGGTGTCAGGCCACTCAGGTGCAGCGGCACTGTTACCGTGCTGCGCGGCATCAGGCTGGCGGGCACGCTGATGCGCTGACTCAGGCTGTCGGCGGCCAGCGGCTGACCACTGGCGGGATCGCTTTCACCCCACACCACGGTCGCGCTCAGCGCGGGTACCGGCTTGTCATCAGCAGAGCGGATAACCAGGCTGGCCTGGCTGCCGTTTGCTTCTGCACTCACGTTCAGCAGTGCGAGACGCAGCGTACCCAGCTGCGTCTCCAGATCAACCGGCGTCGCGGAACCAGGTACCAGCCATGCGCCCTGAGTGGAGCGGCTGTTAAGCTGGCCCTGCTGCTCCAGCGCGCCGGCGCGGCGGGTGAGATGACGCATCTGCTGATTGAGCTGGCTCACCTCCTGATGCAGCTCTCTGACCTGAGGGGCAGGAGGCGGGGCGCTGCAGCTGCTTAGCAGAAGCAGCGACAGCACCGCCGGAACCGGTAAGCTCCTGAGGAGTCTCATGCTCTCTCCCGCACCTTATTCCGGAATACGCAGTACCTGGCCCGGATAGATTTTGTCCGGATGGCTCAGCATCGGCTTGTTAGCTTCGAAGATTTTGTTGTACTGATTCGGATCGCCGTAGACCTGTTTGGAAATAGCGCTCAGGGTGTCGCCTTTTTTCACTGTGTAGAGGTTGGCTTCGCGTGCGGTGTCGCTGACGGTGACTTTATCATCCACTTTAGTGATGCCGGCAACGTTACCGGCTGCCACCAGAATCTTCTCTTTAAGCTCCTGTGAAATGCCATCGCCGCTGACGGTTACGGTATCACCCTGCACATTGACGTTGACTTTATCGCTGTCTGGCAGGCCGAGCTTGTTGATGTGATCCTGCAGCTTTTTGCTGGAGTCATCACCGCCTGTCACGCTGTCCCACAGTTTCTCTCCTGCTTCTTTGACGAAGTTAAACAGACCCATAGTTCCTCCTGTGATTGTGCCGGATTGGCTCTTTAAGCGTAGTGCGTTTTTGACATTTGCTGGCAGAAGCGGTTATGAGCGCTGAAAAAACCGCCACGCAGGCGGCCTCTGTTTTGTTAAATGTGAGTTCGCGTTACACTATGTGGCCCAAAATCTCGCGACAGGAAACGTCATGCATTGCCCATTCTGTTCCGCTGTGGATACCAAAGTGATCGACTCACGCCTGGTCAGTGAAGGTTCCTCGGTGCGCCGCCGCCGTCAGTGTCTGGTCTGCCATGAGCGCTTTACCACGTTTGAGATGGCGGAGCTGGTGATGCCGCGCGTGGTAAAAAGCAACGACGTGCGTGAGCCTTTTAACGAAGATAAGCTGACCAGCGGCATGATGAAGGCGCTGGAGAAGCGCCCCGTCAGTGCTGATGCGGTCGATAGCGCAGTCAATCACATTAAAACCCAGCTGCGTGCGACCGGCGAACGTGAGATTGCCAGCAAGCTGATTGGCAATCTGGTGATGGAAGAGCTAAAAAAACTGGATAAGGTCGCCTATATCCGCTTCGCCTCGGTCTACCGCAGCTTTGAAGATATCCGCGACTTTGGCGAAGAGATCGCCCGCTTACAGGACTGAATCATGACCGATGCTCGCTATATGGCGCGCGCGCTGGAACTGGCGCGACGCGGTCGTTTCACCACCACGCCCAACCCCAACGTCGGCTGCGTGATCGTGCGTGACGGCACAATTGTCGGCGAAGGCTGGCATCAGCGCGCGGGTGAACCGCATGCTGAAGTGCATGCGCTGCGCATGGCCGGAGAGCAAGCGCGCGGTGCAACCGCCTACGTTACGCTGGAGCCGTGCAGCCATCATGGCCGGACGCCACCCTGCTGCGATGCGCTGATTGCTGCTGGCGTCAGCCGCGTGGTGGTCGCCATGCAGGATCCTAACCCGCAGGTTGCAGGGCGCGGTCTCTGGCGCCTGCAGCAGGGGGGAATTGAAGTCAGTCACGGGCTGATGATGGCGGAAGCGGAAGCGCTCAATCGCGGGTTTCTCAAGCGTATGCGCACCGGGTTTCCCTGGATACAGCTCAAGCTTGGCGCTTCACTGGATGGCCGCACAGCGATGGCGAGCGGTGAGAGCAAGTGGATCACCTCGGCGGCCGCCCGCCGGGATGTGCAGCAGTTCCGCGCGCAGAGTTCCGCCATTCTTACCAGCAGTGCCACCGTGCTGGCCGACGATCCGTCACTCACGGTACGCGCAGATGAACTCAGCGACAGCGTTCTCCAGCAGCTGGATACGCAGACTCTGCGGCAGCCGGTGCGGGTGGTGGTTGACAGCCAGCAGCGCGTGACGCCGCAGCACCGGCTGATTCATCAGCCGGGTGAGAGCTGGCTGATGCGTACCGCTCCCGATGACGCCGCGTGGCCGGAGAGCGTAACGCAGATTGCGGTGCCGCCGCGCGGCGAACAGCTTGATCTGGTCGCGATGATGATGCTGCTCGGTCAGCGTCAGATTAACAGCGTCTGGGTCGAGGCGGGAGCGGGCCTGGCGGGCGCGCTGATTCAGGCCGGACTGGTGGATGAGCTGATTGTTTATATCGCACCGATACTGCTTGGCGACGCCGGACGCGGGCTCTGTACGCTCCCCGGGCTGGAGGCGTTGAGCGCCGCGCCGCGCCTCGATTTTCGTGATGTGCGCAAAGTGGGTGACGATCTGCGTCTTACCCTGACCCTGCGTTAAGCATGCACGGAAAAGCCTGAGCGCCCGGCTAAAGAGTATGATAGAATCCGCCCCCTTCTGCGGGGGCTATAAAACACACACCCAAAGGATATGTATGAACGTTATCGAAGCTGCTGTTGCCACGCCTGATGCTAAAATTGCCATCGTGATTGCGCGTTTTAACAACTTTATCAATGACAGTCTGCTGGATGGCGCGGTAGATGCGCTGAAGCGTATCGGTCAGGTTAAAGCTGAAAACATCACCGTGGTCTGGGTGCCGGGCGCCTATGAGCTGCCGCTGGCCGCGCGCGCGCTGGCGAATACCGGTAAGCACGACGCGATTGTTGCGCTGGGCACGGTGATCCGTGGCGGCACTGCCCACTTCGAATATGTGGCAGGTGAAGCGAGCTCCGGTATCGCTAACGTGGCAATGAGCTGCGAAATCCCGGTCACCTTCGGCGTTCTGACCACCGAAAATATCGAGCAGGCGATTGAACGCGCCGGCACGAAAGCGGGTAACAAAGGCGCAGAAGCCGCGCTGACCGCACTTGAAATGATCAACGTATTGAAAGCCATTAAAGCCTGATTTTTGTAAGGGGAATTTTGTGAAACCTGCTGCTCGTCGTCGCGCCCGTGAGTGCGCTGTCCAGGCGCTCTACTCCTGGCAGTTGTCCAACAACGACATTGCCGATGTGGAATACCAGTTTCTGGCGGAACAAGACGTCAAAGACGTCGATATTAGCTATTTCCGCGAACTGCTGGCCGGTGTGGCGACCAACAGCGCGTACCTGGATGGCCTGATGAAACCCTGGCTGTCGCGCCAGCTTGAAGAGCTGGGTCAGGTAGAAAAAGCGATCCTGCGCCTCTCGCTCTATGAGCTGAGCAAGCGTGCGGATGTGCCTTATAAAGTCGCCATCAACGAAGGTATTGAGCTGGCAAAAGTGTTTGGCGCTGAAGACAGCCATAAGTTTGTCAACGGCGTGCTGGATAAAGCCGCTCCGCAAATACGACCAAACAGAAAGTAGTGCAGAAGGCCGGGTGACCGGCCTTTTTTCATTGAGACCTGATTTATGTCCTGTGGTGAATTTGAACTGATCGCACGCTATTTCAACCGTGTAACCAGCTCCCGTCGCGACGTGGAGAAGGGCATTGGTGATGACTGTGCGTTACTGAACGTTCCTGACAAACAGACCCTCGCTATCAGCACCGATACGCTGGTAGCGGGCGTCCATTTCTTACGCGATATCCATCCGGCCGATCTCGGCTACAAAGCGCTGGCGGTAAACCTCAGCGATTTAGCTGCGATGGGCGCCGATCCGGCATGGCTGACGCTGGCACTGACGCTGCCTGAGGTCGATGAGACCTGGCTGGCGGGCTTCAGCGACAGCCTGTTTGAGCTGCTCGACTACTACGATATGCAGCTGATTGGCGGCGACACCACGCGCGGTCCGCTCAGCCTGACGCTGGGTATTCATGGGCTGGTGCCTGTCGGGCGCGCGCTGAAGCGCTCCGGTGCAAAGCCAGGTGACTGGATCTACGTTACCGGCACGCTGGGTGACAGCGCGGCGGGACTGTCGCTGCTGCAGCATCATCATCGTCTTGACGATCCGGCGGTGCACGAGGTGCTGATCAAGCGTCATCTGCGTCCGATGCCGCGCGTGCTGCAGGGCCAGGCGCTGCGCAGCCTTGCTACCTCGGCGATCGATATCTCTGATGGCCTGATTTCCGATCTTGGCCATATTCTGACGGCCAGCCGGGTTGGCGCACGCCTGAATCTCGACGCGCTGCCGCTCTCCGCTACGCTGCGCGATCATTTTGCGCCGGAGCAGGTGCTGCGCTGGGCGCTGAGCGGCGGTGAAGATTATGAACTCTGCTTCACGGTGCCTGAAGTTAACCGCGGCGCGCTGGATGTGGCGCTGGGCCGGCTTGGCGCACCTTATACCTGTATCGGACAGATCGCCCCGGAAGCGGAAGGGCTGACGCTGCTGGAGCACGGCAAGCCGCGCCGCTTTAACCATAAAGGATTTGACCATTTTGACGCGCGATAAAGATGTAGCGAAAAGTCGCCTGCGGATGCGCAATCCCTGGCATCTGCTGGCAACCGGTTTTGGCAGCGGATTAAGCCCTTTTATGCCGGGTACCGTAGGCTCGGTGGCCGCGATCCCGTTCTGGTGGCTGATGACGTTTCTGCCGCTGCAGCTCTATTCGCTGGTGGTGCTGGTGGGTATCAGCGTGGGCGTCTATCTCTGTCATCGCACCGCGCGTGACATGGGCGTACACGATCACGGCAGCATCGTCTGGGATGAGTTTGTCGGCATGTGGATCACGCTAATGGCGATCCCGGTGCTTAACGGCTGGTGGGTACTGGCTGGTTTTGTCATCTTCCGGATTTTTGATATCTGGAAACCGTGGCCTATTCGCTGGTTCGATAAGAACGTTCATGGCGGAATGGGCATTATGGTCGACGATATCATCGCCGGCGTAGTCTCCGCAGCCGTATTATACGGCGCCGGCCTGCTGCTGTAAGGGCGGCCAGGGACGCATTAATGCGTATAACCCGCGGTATATGATTCGGCCAGGGGCGCATGAATGCGCCCCCTACGTATATTTTGTAGGGGCGGTATTTATGCCGCCCTGGTTTCAGGCGCATCGATACGTATAACCGCGGTACATGGCTCGGCCAGGGGCGCATGAATGCGCCCCCTACGTCATGTTTTGTAGGGGCGGCATTTATGCCGCCCTGGTTTATGCGGATATCAATTGCTTACTCATACCCTACAGCCGGATGCGGCTGATAGACCATCTCCAGCTCGGCGATATCTTCCGCACTCAATTCAACGTCAACCGCTTTAACCAATTCGGCAAACTGCTGCTCACGTGAAGCGCCGATAATAGGGGCGGTCACGGCGGGTTTATGCAGCAGCCATGCCAGTGCGACCTGCGCGCGCGTCACCTTTTTCTCCGCGGCAATGGTGGCCAGTCGCTCCGCAATCGCGGCGTCGTTCTCTTCTGTACCGGTATACAACTTCTCCATCACATTATCAGAGACCGAGCGTGCGGTAGTTTCCCCCCAGGGGCGCGTCAGTTTGCCGCGCGCCAGCGGGCTCCACGGCAGCACGGCGATGCCCTCACGCTGACAGAGCGGGTGCATCTCCTTTTCCTCTTCGCGCTGGATCAGATTGTATTGATCCTGCATGCTGACAAAGCGCGCCCAGCCATGATCTTGCTGCAGCTGCAGTGCCTGAGCAAACTGAGAGGCGTGCATGGAAGAGGCGCCGATATAACGCGCCTTACCCGCTTTCACCACCTCATCCAGCGCCTGCAGCGTCTCTTCAACGGGCGTTGCATAGTCCCAGCGGTGGATCTGCAGCAGATCCACATGATCCATGCCGAGTCGCATCAGGCTGTCATCGATCGACTGCAGAATATTCTGCCGCGACAGGCCCTGCGACAGGTTGCTGAGCGGGAAGTAAACTTTGGTCGCGACCACCACGTCATCGCGCCGCGCGAAATCTTTCAGCGCGCGTCCGAGGATCTCTTCGCTGCTGCCGTCAGAATAGCTGTTGGCGGTATCAAAAAAGTTGATCCCCGCGTCCAGCGCCTGTTTGATCAGCGGCCGGCTGCTCTCTTCCGGCAGCGTCCAGGCGTGGTTGCCGCGCATCGGATCGCCATAGGTCATGCAGCCTAAGCAGAGTCGGGATACCTGGAGATCGGTCTGGCCTAAACGAACGGTTTTCATTGAGAGCTCCTGCTCTTATGCGTGGGAAAAGGATTCCGTAAGCATAGCAGCAGGAGCGAAGAGGGGAGTTATTGCGCGAGCCAGGCAGCGATCTGCTGCTGAATGCCGGCGGCATCCAGTTGATAGTCGTGACGCACCTCTTCCTGAGTACCCTGTGGAATAAACTCATCTGGCAGGCCAAGGTTGAGCACCGGCACGGCCAGGCGTTTCGCCATCACAAACTCATTTACGCCGCTGCCGGCGCCACCCATGATGGCACCTTCTTCCAGCGTCACCAGCGCATCATGGCTCTGCGCCAGCTCGCGAATCAGGGTTTCATCCAGCGGTTTCACAAAGCGCATATCTACCAGCGTGGCGTTCAGTGCTTCAGCCGCGGCCTGCGCATCCGGCAGCAGCGTGCCGAAATTGAGGATCGCCAGCTTTTCACCCTGACGCTTCACCACCCCTTTGCCCAGCGGCAGACTGGTAAGCGGCTCAAGCGTGGCACCGGTACCGGTACCGCGCGGATAGCGCACCGCGCTCGGACCCGCCTGATAGTGATAGCCGGTGTAGAGCATCAGGCGACACTCATTCTCGTCGCTTGGCGTCATAATCACCATGCCGGGCACGCAGCGCAGATAGGCGATATCAAATGCGCCCTGATGCGTCTGACCATCCGCGCCGACAATACCGCCGCGGTCGATAGCAAACAGCACCGGCAGCTGCTGAATCGCCACATCGTGGATCACCTGATCGTAAGCGCGCTGCAGGAAGGTGGAGTAAATCGCCACGACCGGCTTGTAACCGCCAATCGCCATGCCGGCAGCAAAGGTCACGGCGTGCTGTTCAGCAATCGCCACGTCAAAATATTGCTGCGGATAGGCGCGCGAATAACTCACCATGCCGGACCCTTCACGCATTGCCGGCGTGACCGCCATCATGCGCGGATCGTCAGCGGCGATCTCGCTCAGCCAGTCGCCAAAAATCTTCGAGTAGCTCGGCAGACCAGGCACGCTTTTTGGCAGCGCACCGCTGGCCGGGTCAAACTTCGGCACGGCATGCCAGGCGATAGGATCCTGCTCGGCAGGGGCATAGCCTTTGCCTTTTTTGGTCATGATATGCAGGAACTGCGGACCTTTAAGATCGCGCATATTCTTCAGCGTGCTGACCAGCGTCAGTACATCATGGCCGTCAACCGGACCGATGTAGTTAAAGCCCAGCTCCTCGAACAGCGTGCCGGGCACCACCATGCCTTTCAGATGCTCTTCGGTGCGCTTCACCAGCTCTTTAATCGGCGGCAGGCCGTCCAGCACGCGCTTGCTGCCTTCGCGCAGGCGCGAATAGGTTTTACCGGAGAGGATCTGCGCCAGGCGGTTATTCAGCGCGCCAACGTTCTCCGAGATCGACATCTCATTGTCGTTGAGGATCACCAGCATATCGGGCTTGATATCGCCGGCATGGTTCATCGCCTCAAACGCCATTCCGGCGGTAATTGCGCCGTCGCCAATGATACAGGCGGTGCGGCGACCTTTACCTTCCCGCTCGGCGGCGACCGCCATGCCGAGACCGGCGCTGATGGAGGTAGAAGAGTGTCCGACGCTCAGGACGTCATATTCGCTCTCACCGCGCCACGGAAACGGGTGCAGGCCGTTTTTCTGCCGGATGGTGCCGATGCGATCGCGGCGTCCGGTCAGAATTTTATGCGGATAAGCCTGATGGCCTACGTCCCAGACCAGATGGTCAAATGGGGTATTGTAGACGTAATGCAATGCGACGGTCAGCTCGACAACGCCCAGACCCGACGCAAAGTGGCCGGATGAGCGGCTGACGCTATCCAGCAGATACTGACGCAGCTCATCGCACAGGGCCGGAAGTTTCTCTTTCGGCAGTAAACGTAATTCCTGCACCGTGCCTGCTAACGCCAGTGTCGGGTATTTTGCAATATCAAAACTCATCAGAGACTCATTATGAAAGTTATTTATCGCGTTCAATTATGAAGCTTGCCAGCGCTTGTAATACGCTTGTGTCATAGCCCTGGCCGGCGAGGATCTCCAGCGCCCCCAAAGCTTCCTGATAGAGCGCCTGCGCTTTTGTACGCGCGCCCTCAAGCCCTAACAGGGCAGGGTAGGTACTTTTGCCCAGCGCCTGATCGGCGCCCTGGGTTTTGCCCAGCACGGCGGTATCGCCGGTGACATCCAGAATGTCATCCTGCACCTGAAACGCCAGGCCGATAGCATCAGCATAGGTGTCCAGCAGCGGCAGCGCCAGGCGAGCCGGCTCGCCTGCAGCCAGCGCACCCAGACGCACGGCAAGACGGATCAGTGCGCCGGTTTTATGGCGATGGATCTGCTCAAGCTGCGCCAGATCGATCTGTCTGCCTTCGGCCGCTAAATCCAGCGCCTGGCCGCCGCACATACCGGCAACGCCGCTGGCCTGCGCCAGTTCAGAGATCATTCTCACGCGCGTTGCCGCGCTGACGCCCGGCATCGGTTCATCAGCCAGAATAGAGAAGGCCAGCGTTTGCAGCGCATCGCCCGCCAGAATGGCCGTATCTTCACCATAACGAATATGACAGGTAGGCTGTCCGCGGCGCAGCGCGTCATCATCCATCGCCGGCAGATCGTCATGGATCAGCGAATAGGCGTGGATACACTCTGTGGCGGCGGCAGGCGCATCAAGGCTGGCTGCGTCGGCGTTAAGCATTTCACCGGTGGCATAGACCAGAAAAGGACGCAGACGCTTACCTCCTAATAGTGCCCCATAATGCATGGCATTCACCAGCGGGGAACTCTGAAAAGGCAGTGGATCTATTAAACGTGTCAGCGCCTGATTTACGCGCTCATGATAGGTTTGCTGTAGCTGGACAAAATCCATTAGTCGTTATCCGGCGTAAAAGGGGTAAGGTCGGCCGTTTTATCATCGCTCAGCAGGATCTGTACGCGCTGTTCAGCCTGCTGCAGCGTCTGCTGACCGCTGCGCGCCAGCTGCACACCGCGCTCAAACTCATTCAGCGCCTCTTCCAGCGGCAGCTCGCCGCTTTCCAGCCGGCTCACAATCTGCTCCAGCTGCTGCAGGGCGGTTTCAAAACTCACGGGCGCTTCGGCTTTTTTCGGCATAATCAGTGTCGACTCACAGTTTGGGACATCTTCGTGCAATCGGTCATGGTAGCCGACGGGGAATAATAAGCAAAATGTTGAATGTGATTGCGGTAGCAGAAGCAGTCACGCAGTAAAGGTGGTATACTTTTGCGCCTCGGATGCGGACGCTCTCGCGATCCCCGCAATATTATGATCTTACCAGCTAAGTGCTGATGATTTTAGCACTTATTTGCCCAACGAAGCTGTGTCGCCATGAAGTTTATCATCAAGCTCTTCCCTGAAATCACCATCAAAAGTCAGTCGGTGCGGCTGCGCTTTATCAAAATTCTTACTGGCAATATCCGCAATACCCTGCGTTCTCTGAATGAGGATATCAAGGTGGTGCGCCACTGGGATCACATTGAAGTACGCGCCAAAAACGAAGCGCTGCGTGAAACCATTGTGGATGAGCTGACGCGTATTCCTGGTATCCACCACGTGCTCGCCGTTGAAGATCGTGCTTACACCGATATGCACGATATCTTTGAGCAGACGCTGGCGCTGAATCGTGAGCGCCTGGAAAATAAAAGCTTCAGCGTGCGCGTAAAACGTCGCGGCACCCACAGCTTCAGTTCACAGGATGTGGAACGCTATGTAGGCGGCGGGCTGAATCAGCATATCGCCAGCGCGCGCGTGCAGCTGAAGCAGCCGGATGAGACGGTTAATCTGGAGATTGAAGACGATCGTCTGCTGCTGATCACCGGTCGCTTTGAAGGGCTGGGCGGCTTTCCAATCGGCACGCAGGAAGATGTGATGTCGCTGATCTCCGGTGGTTTTGATTCCGGTGTGTCGAGCTATATGCTGATGCGACGCGGCTGCCGCGTACATTACTGCTTCTTTAATCTTGGCGGCGCGGCGCATGAGATTGGCGTGCGTCAGGTAGCACACTATCTGTGGAATCGTTTTGGCCGCTCACACCGCGTGCGCTTTGTCGCTATTAATTTTGAGCCGGTCGTCGGCGAGATTCTGGAAAACGTCGATGACGGGCAGATGGGCGTGGTGCTGAAGCGCATGATGGTGCGCGCCGCGTCGATGATTGCCGAGCGCTACGGCGTACAGGCGCTGGTGACTGGCGAAGCGCTGGGCCAGGTATCGAGCCAGACGCTGACCAACCTGCGCCTGATCGATAACGCATCCGATACGCTGATCCTGCGTCCGCTGATTTCACACGATAAAGAGCACATTATTAATGTGGCGCGGCAGATCGGTACGGAAGATTTCGCCCGCACCATGCCGGAATACTGTGGCGTGATCTCAAAAAGCCCGACGGTTAAAGCGGTGAAAGGCAAAATTGAAGCGGAAGAGCAGAATTTCAACTTCGATATTCTTCAGCGCGTGGTGCAGGAAGCGACTAATCTCGATATCCGCGAGATTGCTGAACAGACCGAAGAAGAAGTGGTGGAAGTAGAGACCGTGGACTCTTTTGGCACTAACGATGTGGTGCTCGATATCCGTGCCGCTGACGAGCAGGACGCTTCCCCGCTGGATCTCAGCGGCGTGGAAGTGAAGTCGCTGCCGTTCTATAAGCTCAGCACGCAGTTTGGCGATTTGGATCAGAACCGGACCTGGCTGCTCTATTGCGATCGTGGCGTGATGAGCAAACTGCAGGCGCTTTATCTGCACGAGCAGGGTTTTACAAACGTGAAAGTTTATCGCCCATAGCACGTCAGGGGCGCCACCGGGATATCACCGGAATTTGTTGGGGCGCATTAATACGCCCCCTACGTCTGGCTTCGTAGGGGCGCCATTAATGGCGCCCTGGTTTATGTGCGGCATCCGATTCGGCCCAGGGGCGCATTAATGCACCCCCTACGGTGATACCGGAATTAATTTCGCGCAACGGAATTCGCAGAGGCGCACTTTATTCGCGCTCGTCGAACTCCTGATAATTATAAATGCCTGCCGCCAGCACCAGCTGTGAGGCGACTTCGCGTGCGGTCTCTTTATCCTGCAGCAGATCCACCAGCTTTAATGCAAAATCAAACGCTGTACCCGGTCCCTGGCTGGTGAGCAGATTGACGCGCGGATCCCATACCACGCGGCGCTCCATCCATTTCGCATCCGGAATTGTCTCTTTCAGGCCCGGAAAGCCGGTCATATTCCCGACCGGAAAAAGATCGTGCGGCACCAGTACCGTGCCTGGCGCTGCGCAAATAGCCGCCACAATTTTGCCTGTCAGATGAAACTGGCGCACCGTTTCCACCAGCAGCGGGCTGTCGCGGAACGTCTCCGCACCTTTCAGACCACCGGGCAGAACAACGGCGTCAAAATCGTTATCTGCCACTTCTGCCAGAGGGGCATCAGCCAGCAGGCGCACGCCGCGCGAGCATATAATTTCCCGTGTGCCGTCACTCTCTGCGCTGGCGGTAGTGACAGTGATGCCGCCGCGCACCAGCACGTCGATGGTGGTGACCGCTTCGGTCTCTTCACTGCCATGAGCGAGGCATACCAGTACGGATGGGCTGGCGTTCATATTGTGACTCCTTACGTTTTACCAGATCATAAAGGCGGCTATTCTCCGGCAGCGTAATGCCCTGACTGCGCGCGCGGCGCAGCAGATAGCCGGTAATATAATCAATTTCAGTTTGTCGCTGCGTACGGATATCCTGCAGCATAGAAGAGACATTGGCGGCAGTCGTGTCGATAACGTCATAAATAATGGCGCGTAGCGTCTCTGCATCCATATGCTGTCCTTCACGCGTCAGCAGCAGCGCCAGCTCGTCGCACAGCGTATCGATCTGCTCCGGCCAGGCGCGCAGCGCGCCGTTCAGGCACTCATGCTCTACCGTTAGCGGATTGATAACGCAGTTCACCGCCAGCTTGCGCCAGCAGGCGGAGGCAATATCATCATGCCAGGCAACGTCAGGTAATGCCTGATGCAGCAGATCCGCGAGATGGCTCAACGGCGCGGCGTCACGGCTGACCGGTCCGATATGCGTGATGCCAGCCGCCACGTGGCGGATCACTGTCCCGTCATGCATCGCCGCATGGGTGGTGATGCCGCGCAGCAGCGGCTGCGTCAAATCGCGCAGCTCCTCCAGCGTTCCCATACCGTTATGCAGCAGCAAAACCGGCATGTCCGCGCGCAGCACGCTCTGAAGATTTTTAATCGCTGGCGAAACCTGTGGCGCTTTCAGGGTAACCAGCAACAGGTCGCTGCGCGCCAGAAACAGCGGATCGTTGGCGATAAAGGTGTGATTGCTCACTTCGCCCTGCAGATCGGTGACGTTAACGGAACAGTAGGGCTGCGGCACGCGCAGCCAGCCCTGTACGTCGTGACCCTGACGGGCCAGCGCAGTCAGCCAGACCTGCCCCAGCGCGCCGCAACCCAGCACGGTAATTTTCATTCTGCCTCCTGCTGGCGGGGTATTTTCACATCACATACTCAGTATAGCTTTGAGCTGCCGCGTGTTTTATTAGCGCAGCAAGACGCGTATTATGCATGTCACTTTAGTATCAGGAGAAGAAAAGATGCCATCTTTCGATATCGTTTCCGAAGTCGAGCTGCAGGAAGTCCGCAACGCGGTAGAAAATACCAACCGTGAACTCTCAACCCGCTTCGACTTTCGTAACGTCACCGCCAGCGTTGAGCTAAATGAGAAGAACGAGACGATTAAAATCACCACCGAGTCCGATTTTCAGGTGAAGCAGATTGTCGATATTCTGCGTGAAAAGCTACTGAAGCGCGGTATTGAAAACGCTGCGATTGAGGTGCCGGAAGAGATTGAACACAGCGGTAAAAGCTGGAGCGTAGAAGCCAAACTGAAAAAAGGCATTGAAAGCGACGTTGCCAAAAAGCTGGTGAAGCTGATCAAAGACAGCAAGCTTAAGGTGCAGACGCAGATTCAGGGTGACGAGCTGCGCGTGACCGGCAAATCGCGCGACGATCTGCAGGGCGCCATGGCGCTGGTGCGCGGTGGCAACCTTGGCCAGCCGTTCCAGTTCAAAAACTTCCGCGATTAATCCTCTCTGGCGCACGCCGTACCGCGATAGATCGACAGCGCACCATGCCGGATAGATCGCTGTAAAAAAAAGCCCGACGCAATGGTCGGGCTTCAGATTCAGCAGCTGGCGAGCAGCGCCTCTATCTCAACGCGGCTCGTGACTTTGCTGTCGATTTTGATATACGCGCTTTTCTCTTCCGGCACGATAAATACGGATGCCACGCCAGGCTGAGCTTTCAGACGTTTTTCCAGATTCGGCACGGCCAGCACGGCGTCGCTCAGTACCAGTCGCAGGCTGCTGACGTAAGGCGGCTCCTGCATCGACATCGCAACAAACAGCCAGGCCGCAGCGATAATCGCTCCGATGAGAAATACCGTCTGCGCATCAATATGACCAAAAATCCAGCCGCCGAGGCTGCCGCCAATCGCCACTCCAAGAAACTGGCTGGTGGAGTAGATACCCATGGCGGTGCCCTTATAACCAGCCGGTGACTCTTTGCTGATCAGCGAGGGCAGAATGGCCTCCATTACGTTAAACGCGAGGAAAAAGAGCTGCACGCCAGCCACCAGCGTCCAGAAGTGGCCTTCTGCTCCCCAGAGAACGATTTCCGCAATGATAATCAGCGCCACGCAGCTGACAAAAACCCGCTTCATACGGCGCTTTACTTCGGCGTAGATAATGACCGGCACTACGGCGACAAAGGCAACCAGCATGGTCACCAGATAGATTTTCCAGTGCTCAGCTGCCGGGAGGCCTGCCAGTTCAAACTGGCCGGGCAGGGCGACAAAGCTCGACATCAGCAGCACGTGCAGACAGAGAATGCCGATATTAAGCTTCAGCAGTCTGGGATTGGCCAGCACGGCGCGAATGCTGCCTTTTACCATCCCGGACTCGCGGTTAAGCACGTGACCGCGCGCGTTTGGCACGACCAGCAGCGTGATAACGATACCCAGCGTTGCCAGCAGCGCAATCATCCAGAACAGCGCATGCAGCCCCAGCGCGTGCGTGACAATGGGTCCGGCCACCATGGCAATCGCAAAGGTCACGCCAAAACTGATACCGATAAATGCCATCGCTTTAGTGCGGTTCTGCTCACGGGTGAGATCGGACAGCAGCGCCATTACGGCGGCGGCAATAGCGCCGGAGCCTTGTAAGGCGCGACCAAGAATAATGCCCCAGATTGAGGTTGTCGTGGCGGCGATCACGCTGCCAAGGACAAACAGCAGCAGGCCGCCGACAATCAGCGGCTTGCGTCCGATACGATCGGAAAGCAGCCCGAAGGGGATCTGAAAAATGGCCTGTGCCAGACCATAAATACCAATTGCCAGACCAATCAGGGTTTCGCTGGCACCCTGCAACGCCATGCCGTAAGTAGTAAGTACCGGCAGAACCATAAACATTCCGAGCATACGCAGGGAAAAAACGGTACCTAAACCCCATGTAGCGCGCAGCTCTACCGGCGTCATTTTATTGTCGTTCATTCCAACCTCTGTAAGTGTCTGCCTGTCATGCACCATGCTGCAGCAGCCAGTAACACCCTGTTGCTGCAAATCGATTTATTTCGGGCATTTAGCACCCATTTTAGGGAGCAGGGGAGGGCGGGTAAAACATTTGTTTTTAAGCAGTGGTAACAAAAAGAAAGGGCGCGAAAATCGCGCCCTTTCTCAGAGTGACGGTGCCCGCTTACCAGACGTAAGTGAGCAGGTCTTTGGATGCGGGAGCCATGAAGTCAACTGACATCATGACGCTCAACGCGGTGATGGCGATGATAGAGAACACAAACAGTTTACGCGCCCAGACTTTATCGTTTGAGGTTTTGTAACCTGAGAGTGCCATACCCAGCCACCAGACGCTGACCGCCGCAGCCACGATCAGATATTTGTAGCCCGCATAACCACCCAGTGAGAGCATCAGCGTGGCAATCATAAACGCCAGAATGTAGAGCGTAATATGATTTTTCGCCACAGAGATGCCTTTCACCACCGGCAGAACCGGAATGTTGGCGGCCTGGTAATCTTTAAAGCGGAAGATGGCAATCGCGTAGGAGTGCGGCATCTGCCACAGGCTAAAGATAGCCAGTAAAATTAATGCGCCAGCATCAAACTCATTGGTGACTGCGCAGTAGCCAATTACCGGTGGCGCAGCACCGGAGAGGCTGCCGATCAGCGTTCCGTAGACCGAATGACGCTTCATATAGAGGCTGTAAACGCCAACATAGACCACGAAGCCCATGACCGCCAGCCACATGGCCAGCGGGTTGGCGCCGAAATACAGCAACGCAAAGCCAGCAATACCCAACGCAGTGGCATAAACCAGGCTTACTTTCGCCGAGATCAGGCCTTTGACCAGAACCCGGTTCCGCGTTCTCTCCATTTTGATGTCGATATCGCGGTCAATCACATTGTTGAATACACAACCCGATGCGACCACCAGCGATACGCCAGCCAGCGCGGTGAGAAACAGGGGATAATCGATGCTGCCTTTAGAGGCCAGCAGAAATCCACCGATGACAGAAATTAAATTTCCGAAAATAATTCCTGGTTTTGTTACTTGCAGGTATTGCTTAATCATTACGCGTGACTCTTTAGTGGGCCATCATGTTGTAGTTGAGGTTCCACATAATCCACAGTGAACCGATCACAACAATCAGAATGATGATTGCTGAGAAGACAATGGCCACCATGTTCCAGCCACCCTCTGATTTGCTGTCCAGATGCAGGAAGTAGACCAGGTGCACCAGCACCTGAACCACTGCACACACCAGAACCACACCCAGGATGGTGCCGTGTGAGGCACTGCCATCCATTACCATCCAGAACGGGATCGCCGTCAGGATGATAGAGAGGATGAAGCCGATCATGTAAGACTTCACGCTACCGTGTGATGCACCATGTTCGTTTACAGAATGACTCATTACATGGCCCCCATCAGATAGACAACGGTGAATACGCAGATCCACACCACATCCAGGAAGTGCCAGAACAGGCTCAGGCACATGATACGGGTACGGTTGCTCTCAGTCAGACCACGTTTAGCGATCTGGAACATCAGAACCGCCATCCAGATCAGACCAGAGGTAACGTGCAGACCGTGCGTACCAACCAGAGTAAAGAAGCCAGAAAGGAAGCCACTACGGTTTGGACCGAAGCCTTCCGCAATCAGGTGATGGAATTCATAGATTTCCATCCCGATAAATCCGGCACCGAACAGGAAGGTCAGGGCCAGCCAGCCAATGACCGAACCTTTGTTCTGGTTGTTCATCGCAATCACTGCCATTCCATAAGTAATGGAGCTCAGCAGCAGCAGCGCGGTTTCAACCAGCACAAACGGCAGTTCGAAAATATCTTTACCTGCCGGGCCACCGGCAGTGTTGTTGACCATTACTGCATAGGTCGCAAACAGCGTTGCGAAGATAATGCAGTCACTCATCAGGTAGATCCAGAAGCCAAAGACTTTATTGGCTCCTGCATCGTGATGCCCATGCTCCGCATGGGCGTCGTGGTGGTGTTTTACGGTTTGAGTCGACATTATTTCAGACCTGCTTTGCTGATGTCATCAAAGTGCTTCTTCTCGATCTGCTCGATTTCAGCAACCGGAACGTAGTAATCCACGTCCTCATCGAAGCTCTTCACAATCCAGGTCACGATAGTGCCCAGGAAAGTGAGACCCGCCAGCCACCAGATATGCCAGATCATGGCGAAACCGAAGACTGTTACGAATGCAGCGATAACAATGGCCGCGCCGCTGTTTTTCGGCATATGAATTTCTTCATATTTTTCTGGCTGCTTGTACGCTTCGCCTTTCTCTTTCATTTCCCAGAACGCATCACGCTCGTGGATATGAGGGATAACAGCAAAGTTGTAGAACGGTGGTGGTGAAGAGGTTGCCCACTCCAGCGTACGACCGCCCCACGGGTCACCAGTCAGATCGCGGTTCTGATCGCGGTCACGTACCGATACCCAGAACTGAACCAGCTGGCACAGAATACCGCAGGCAATCAGCGCCGCACCGCCAGCTGCAACAACCAGCAGCGAGTGGAACTGTGGATCGATATCCTGGCTCAGACGACGGGTCATACCCATGAAACCCAGTGCGTACAGCGGCATAAAGGCAACAAAGAAGCCGATGATCCAGAACCAGAAGGCGCGTTTACCCCAGGTTTCGTTCAGCGTGAAGCCAAACGCTTTCGGGAACCAGTAAGTCACACCGGCCATGCAACCGAAGACAACACCACCGATGATAACGTTATGGAAGTGTGCAATCAGGAACAGGCTGTTGTGCAGGACAAAGTCTGCGCCCGGTACGGCCAGCAGTACGCCGGTCATACCACCGACTGAGAAGGTCACCAGGAAGCCGATGGTCCACAGCATCGCTGAGTTAAACTCAATACGACCCTGATACATGGTGAACAGCCAGTTAAAGATTTTCACCCCGGTCGGAATCGCGATGATCATCGTCATGATACCGAAGAAGGCGTTAACGTTAGCGCCCGCACCCATGGTGAAGAAGTGGTGCAGCCAGACGATGAACGACAGTACGGTAATGGCGATGGTTGCCCACACCAGTGAGGTGTAACCAAACAGACGCTTTTTCGAGAACGTCGCGGTAACTTCAGAGAAGACACCAAAGACCGGCAGAACGAGGATGTACACTTCCGGGTGACCCCAGACCCAGATCAGGTTGACGTACATCATCATGTTACCGCCCATATCATTAGTAAAGAAATGGAAGCCGAGGTAACGATCAAGCGTCAACAGTGCCAGCGTCACGGTCAGAACCGGGAACGCAGCGATGATCAGGACGTTGGTGCAGAGTGATGCCCAGGTAAAGACCGGCATTTTGAACAGGTCCATGCCCGGCGCACGCATCTTCAGAATGGTCACGAAGAAGTTGATACCGGTCAGCGTGGTCCCGATCCCTGAGAGCTGGAGACTCCAGATCCAGTAGTCGACCCCGACGCCAGGACTATACTCCGCGCCAGAAAGCGGCGGATAAGCCAGCCAGCCAGTCTGTGCGAACTCGCCCACACCCAGAGAGATGTTCACCAGGATCACACCGACCGCGGTAAACCAGAAGCTCAGGTTGTTCAGGAACGGGAACGCAACGTCACGGGCACCGATTTGCAGCGGAACCGCGATGTTCATCAGACCTACAACGAATGGCATTGCCACGAAGAAGATCATAATCACGCCGTGAGCAGTGAAGATCTGATCGTAGTGGTGCGGAGGCAGAATGCCCGCCTCACCGGCAGAAGCCATAACCTGTTGGGTACGCATCATTACCGCATCGGCAAAGCCGCGCAGCAGCATGACAAATGCCATGATGATATACATGATACCCAGTTTTTTGTGGTCAACGGAGGTAAGCCATTCTGACCACAGATACTTCCACTTACCAAAATAGGTGAGGGCGGCAACCAGCGCCAGACCACCAATGATGATAGCGGCGACCGTAACCATGATAATAGGCTCATGGTACGGCACTGCATCCAGTGTTAATTTTCCGAACATCGTATTATTCCCCGGTTCCCGCAGCAGCGGCGTGATTCATGTCCATGCCTTCGTGTGACATGTCCATTTTCCCGTGGCTCATCTTGAACTTATCAATAATCTGCTTGAAGAGTTCAGGATTCGCAGTTGAGAAATATTCCACCGGATGATTCTCACTTGGCGAAGCCAGTTTCTCAAACTCATCCATGGTGGTCAGCGTGTTAGGTGCCGCTTTAACTTTGGCAACCCACTGCTGGAATTCCGCATCATCTTTAGTTGCAATGGCCTTGAACTTCATGCCAGAGAAACCGCGACCACTGAAGTTTGATGAGATACCGTCAAACGTTCCTGGCTCATTGGCGATCAGGTGCAGTTTGGTCTGCATGCCCGCCATGGCGTAGATCTGGCTGCCGAGCGTAGGAATGAAGAACGAGTTCATCACGGAGTTAGAGGTGATTTTGAAGTTAACTGGCGTATTTGCCGGGAAGGCAATCTGGTTAACGGTGGCAATACCCTGTTCCGGGTAAATGAACAGCCATTTCCAGTCCAGTGCAACCACATCGATCTCAACAGGCTTAACGTCAGAGACCAGCGGTTTAGCCGGCTCCAGCGCATGCGTTGATTTCCAGGTCAGCACGCCGAGGAAGATGATGATCAGGATCGGAATGGTCCAGACCACGGCTTCCACTTTGTTAGAGTGTGACCAGTTAGGGCTGTACTTCGCTTCGGTATTGGTCGCCCGATATTTCCAGGCAAACACAACAGCCATTAAGACTGCCGGAATAACGACAATCATCATCAAGCCAAAGGCTGTCAGAATCAGTGAACGTTGCTCCATTGCAATCTGTCCCTTGGGATTTAACAACGCACTATCGCAGCCGCTGAGTAATACAGCGCCTGCGATTAATGACAAAATCCCCAAACATTTATTGTATTTCATGAGTCTCATTTAACGACCTCAATGACAAGGGCTCTATTGTCGTTTAAGTGTGCGCGCATTTTACGGTAAGGTTTATGCAGTGTAAACCAGCTTAAGGATGTGTCAGAAGGGTGTTGACACCTTTTGCTAAGGGAGTCACAGATGTTACGCAGAGTGACAAATTATTAACCGCGACAAGCAGTTGGCGGCAATATAACAAAAAGCAATGACAGAAACCGCAGAAAAAACAGGGAAAGCATAAACCGTACTTTTAATGCTCACTTATTTAACAATTATGCATCATTTGAGCGATAATTTTTCCACAAACTGATTGCTCACCGGATTTAAATATCGCCCGATGTTGTTAAATTAATGTTTTTATTTCGCGATGAAAAAAATGCTATTTGCGCTAATTCGCAGGTGCTATTTTTAAACAAAATAAATAGCGCCTGCAAATAGTGTCTGGCTATCGCTCAGCGAGCCGGTGGGTTTTCCTCAGAGCCAGACAGTCGAGTACCACGCCCAGCATAACGGCCAGAACGGCAATGCCGATGCCCGCCTCAAACAGTGGCGTCAGCAGCGCAGTCAGCGATTCTGCACCTGCAGCTGTTAGCGCCAGCGTCAGCAGCCAGCAGCCCAGTAACGCGCAGCCTGCGGTGAACAGGCGGACAATCCAGCGATAGCCCACAGGCCAGCTGGTACGCGGAATAAACGTGCCGCTCTGCTGCATCTGAAGAAGCGTGGTGCGGCTAAGCCACAGCAGCAGCAGTCCCGGTAGCGCAGCCACAACGGTAAACGCATAGAAAGCTGACCAGCCCCATAGCTCAACCAGCCAGCCGGCGGCCGGACCCACATAAACGCGGCCAACAGCAGCCAGCGCTGAGAGCAGAGCGAACTGGGTGGCAGAGAACGCTTTATTACACATGGTCATCAGCAGCGCCACAAAGGCTGCTGTTCCCATGCCACCACACAGATTTTCAATAAACACCGCGCTGGCCATGCTCCAGAGGTGGGGCGGGGTAACCGCCAGCAGCCAGTAAGCGGCGTTCGATACGGCCTGCAGAATGCCAAACAGCATCAGAGCGCGAAACAGGCTCAGACGCTGCATCAGCACGCCGCCATAGAGTGCGCCGATAATCGTCGCCAGCAGCCCCAGCGTTTTATTCACCAGGCCAACATCGCCCGCGCTGAAGCCGACGCCGCGGATAAGAAAGGTTGTTGTCAGCGACGCCGCGAAGGCATCTCCCAGCTTATAAAGGATGATCAGGGTGATAAGCAGCCAGGCATTGTTACGCTGAAAAAAATCCGCCAGAGGAAACGTAACGGCCTGGCGCAGCGTATGCGGCTCGCGTTTAGCCGCAGCGGGCTCGCGAGCCAGCAGCGTGGCAATCAGCCCCGGGATCATTAGCAGCGCCATCAGCCAGTAGGTTGCGCGCCAGCCCAGATAGCGATCGGCAAGCCAGAGTGCCAGCCCGCCGGAGATAAGCATCGCCAGGCGATAGCCCAGCACCGTAATCGCTGCGCCGCTGCCGCGCTCTTCCGGCGGCAGGATATCCGTTTTCCACGCATCAAAAACGATATCCTGAGAGGCGGAACAGAATGCGACCAGCACGGCGATGGCCGCCAGCAGCGTTAAATCCTGAGCCGGATGCATAAAACCGAGCGCAACAATGCCGGCAATCAGCGCCAGCTGAGTCAGCAGTAGCCAGCCCCGGCGACGTCCCAGAAACGGCGGCGTATAGCGGTCCATCACCGGCGACCAGAGAAACTTGAAAACGTAAGCCTGTCCTACCAGCGAAAAGAAGCCAATGGTTTTGAGGTCGACATTCTCTACGGTCATCCATGCCTGCAGCGTGCCTGCGGTCAGCGCCAGCGGCAAGCCGGAAGCAAAACCAAGCAGCAGCAGTACCGCCGCGTTACGTTGGGTAAATATTCGCAGATAGTGAGAGGTCATAGCCAGCCTGAGGTAGTGCCCGGCACAGACGGCCGGGCAGATGACAGCGGAGCGGTTAGCGTGCGTTCTGTTTAATGAAGTTGTTTACGCTGGTGTCCTGCGCCATATCGGCGATCACATCGCTCAGCGTCGCATTCACAGCGTTGGTGATCTTGTCGTTGGTGGCATTGAAAGCGCCTTCAATGCTGTAGGTCTGACGGTAGTTTTTCACCTGCTTGTTGCCATTTTTCGCCGTGGCAATAATAGAGATATCCGCTTTCGTGGTGATGCTGTAGCGCACGTTACCCTGCGTGACGTCAGCGTAGAGGCCATTCACCACAATCTGCAGATCCACTGCGCCGTTCGGGCCAATCATATATCCGCGGGAGGTCATCTGCTTCTCCAGCACTTCCTGCAGCAGAAAACGCAGGTCGCGTGATGGCGTCAGCGTAACCAGCTGTCCATCGCGGTTAACCTTTGCCAGCGCCTGATCGCTGCGCTGATCGGCACCGTTTACGCTGACGGTAACGCCCATCAGGCTCGGATCCTGTTGTGGCAGCTGGATCTTTGGCTGAATGTTCAGGGTTGTACTGTTGCTGGCACAGCCGGCTAAAACAAAAGCAGCCAGCAGAGGGAATAACAGTTTTTTCAACATACTCATTCTCATTAGCGTTAGGTTGGGAGATAAATCCGGCGTCATCATAGCATTGCAGCGAGGTGAAAAAAGCCCCAGCCACCGGGAAATTGATTGTAAAGGCTTTTTTCAGCCCGGAGGAAAACCCGCAGGTTGACCCGCCCGGATTGCCGGTTATGATGCGCTGCAGAGCGGGAATATTTTCTGATTTTTACCGGGCAGTAATGCAAAACCTACTAATATTTAAACAGATGGGGCACAGCGCTCGCCGGAGAGGGTGTAAACAATGATTCGCGAACAAATAGAAGAAAAGCTGCGCAACGCTTTCACACCTGCACACCTCGAAGTGCATGATGAAAGCTATCGTCATAACGTGCCTGCCGGTTCTGAAAGTCACTTTAAAGTGGTGATTGTCAGCGATCACTTTACCGGCCAGCGCTTTTTACAGCGGCATCGCGCCATCTATGGCGAACTGTCTGCGGAACTGGCAGGCAGCGTACACGCGCTGGCGCTGCATACCTACACGCAAAAAGAGTGGCACGGGCTGCAGGATACTGTCCTGGCTTCGCCTAACTGCCGGGGTGCCGGTACGCTTGCCTGATGCTGGCATCTTCAACCTTTCCTGAAACGGCCTGCGGGCCGTTTTTTCGTTTCTCAGACGCTAAACGCGATCTGCGGCGCAAAAAAGCAGCAAAGTCGTTAAAAAGTGGTGAGTTTGCAGCCTCGACTCATTCCGGCGATGCCGCTATAATGCGGCGTCTATTTTTCCGGAATGTCTTCGGGACGCTTCTGGTGACAGGGATGTGGTTCTGCCCGCAGAGGCCGTCCCGGTTATTGGATACGGCGCATTAATTGTGTGGTGTCTGAAGTTGACCGAGCACGTGATTTTTTGAGGTAACAAAATGACAGTTTCAGTAGAAACCACCCAGGGTCTGGGCCGCCGCATTTCGATTACTATTCCAGCTGACAGCATTGACGCTGCAGTTAAGAAAGAACTGATTGAAGTGGCTAAGAAAGTCCGTATCGATGGTTTCCGTAAAGGTAAAGTGCCATCGCATATCATCAATCAGCGCTACGGCGCCTCTGTTCGCCAGGATGTGCTGGGCGAGCTGATGACGCGTAACTTTGTTGACGCCATCATCAAAGAGAAAATCAATCCAGCAGGCGCGCCTGACTACGTGCCGGGTGAGTATAAAGAAGGCGAAGACTTTACCTATGCGGTTGAGTTTGAAGTCTACCCGGAAGTGGAATTACAGGGTCTGGACGCAATCGAAGTTGAAAAACCGGTTGTTGAAGTGACCGATGCAGACGTTGACGCGATGCTGGATACCCTGCAGAAGCAGCAGGCTACCTGGAAAGAGACTGACGCAGCGGCTACCGCTGAAGATCGCGCTACCATCGATTTCAACGGTTCTGTTGATGGCGAAGAGTTTGAAGGCGGTAAAGCGTCTGACTTCGTACTGGCGATGGGTCAGGGTCGTATGATCCCTGGTTTTGAAGAAGGCATCACCGGTAAGAAAGCGGGTGACACCTTTACTATCGACGTTAAATTCCCGGACGATTACCACGCAGAAAACCTGAAAGGGAAAGATGCGAAGTTTGATATCGTTCTGAAGAAAGTTGAAACCCGTGAACTGCCAGAACTGACCGCTGATTTCATCAAACGTTTCGGCGTAGAAGATGGTTCAGTTGATGGCCTGCGTGCAGAAGTGCGTAAAAACATGGAGCGCGAGCTCAAAGGCGCTATCCGTAACCGCGTGAAGTCTCAGGTTCTGGATGGTCTGGTTGAAGCGAACAACATCGACGTGCCAGCCGCTCTGATTGATGGCGAAATCGACGTGCTGCGTCGTCAGGCTGCTCAGCGCTTTGGTGGCAATGAGAAGCAGGCGCTGGAACTGCCACGTGAGCTGTTCGAAGAGCAGGCAAAACGTCGCGTTGTTGTAGGTCTGCTGCTGGGCGAAGTGATCCGCATCAACGAGCTGAAAGCGGATGAAGATCGCGTTAAGACGCTGATTGAAGAGATGGCTTCTGCGTATGAAGATCCGCAGGAAGTTATCGAGTTCTACAGCAAGAACAGCGAGCTGATGAACAACATGCGCAACGTTGCGCTGGAAGAGCAGGCGGTCGAGGCTCTGCTGGCGAAAGCCAAAGTCGCCGACAAAGCGACCTCTTTCCAGGAGCTGATGAACCAGACCTCTGCGGCCTGATTAATCACTTAACGGAATGTGCTCAGCCCGCGACCTCCTGTCGCGGGCTTTTTTATTTTTATGATAAAAACCCCCTTCCTGCACCGCTATTTGACTAATTAAGCGGCAAATTATCCGTTATGCTCTTTTTCCAGGTTAGCGAATAGAGAAAAGGTTGTTATGCTTGAAACAACCGGGCAGCATCCCCAGATAGAGGAAGAATGCGAGAGAACCGTGAGGCTGGCTGATTAACCGTCCTGAAATGTCGGAACGAGGCGGCTGTGCATAGTTTTCGCAGCGCGTCTCACGTAGAATCGGTACAGAATGTTGCCAATGAAATTTATCAGGAGACGGTAATGTCATACAGTGGCGATCGTGAATTTACTGCACCAACTAATGCGCTGGTGCCAATGGTGGTCGAACAAACCTCGCGCGGCGAGCGTTCTTACGACATCTATTCCCGCCTGCTTAAAGAGCGCGTTATCTTTCTGACCGGTCAGGTTGAAGATCACATGGCGAACCTGATTGTGGCGCAGATGCTGTTTCTGGAAGCAGAGAATCCGGAAAAAGATATCTATCTCTACATCAATTCACCGGGTGGCGTGATTACGGCTGGTATGTCGATCTACGATACCATGAAATTCATTAAGCCGGACGTCAGCACCATCTGTATGGGCCAGGCGTGCTCAATGGGCGCGTTTTTGCTGACGGCAGGAACCAAAGGTAAACGTTTCTGCCTGCCTAACTCCCGCGTGATGATTCACCAGCCGCTGGGCGGCTATCAGGGACAGGCAACGGATATTGAAATTCACGCGCGTGAAATTTTGAAAGTAAAACAGCGCATGAATGAGCTGATGGCTGAGCATACCGGCAAATCGCTGGAGCAGATTGAGCGCGATACCGAACGCGATCGTTTCCTCTCTGCAAGCGAAGCGGTAGAGTATGGCCTGGTTGACTCTATCCTGACACACCGTCAATAAGACGCACCTGCCTGGCCCTTACGCTATAGTTAACGGGGGGCAGGCAGATGAGTTGCATGCATACCGGCCGTTGTTGTACGGCCAGTGCCGTACACCAGAGTAGGTCTGAGAACGAAAAGAGGTTAGCTGATGACAGATAAGCGCAAAGACGGTTCAGGTAAGTTGCTGTACTGCTCTTTCTGCGGCAAAAGCCAGCATGAAGTCCGTAAGCTGATTGCCGGGCCGTCAGTCTATATTTGCGACGAATGTGTCGATTTATGTAATGACATCATTCGTGAAGAGATCAAAGAGGTTGCGCCCCATCGCGAGCGTAGCGCTCTGCCAACGCCACATGAAATTCGTCACCATCTCGATGACTATGTTATTGGTCAGGAAAAGGCGAAAAAAGTGCTGGCGGTTGCCGTTTACAACCACTACAAACGTCTGCGCAATGGCGATACCAGCAACGGTATTGAGCTGGGCAAAAGTAACATCCTGCTGATCGGCCCAACCGGTAGCGGTAAGACACTGCTGGCAGAGACGCTGGCGCGCCTGCTGGATGTGCCTTTTACCATGGCGGACGCCACTACGCTGACCGAAGCGGGCTACGTGGGCGAAGATGTAGAAAACATCATCCAGAAGCTGCTGCAGAAGTGCGACTATGATGTGCAGAAGGCGCAGCGCGGTATCGTCTACATCGATGAGATCGATAAAATCTCCCGTAAGTCTGATAACCCTTCTATTACGCGTGATGTGTCAGGCGAAGGCGTACAGCAGGCCCTGCTGAAGCTGATCGAAGGCACCGTTGCCGCTGTCCCGCCTCAGGGTGGCCGCAAACATCCGCAGCAGGAGTTCCTGCAGGTTGATACATCGAAAATCCTGTTTATCTGCGGCGGCGCATTTGCCGGCCTTGATAAGGTGATTTCGCAGCGTGTAGAAACCGGATCGGGTATCGGCTTTGGCGCGACAGTAAAAGGCAAATCGCAAAAAGCCAGCGAAGGCGAACTGCTGTCACAGGTAGAACCGGAAGATTTGATCAAATTTGGTCTGATTCCGGAATTTATCGGTCGTCTGCCAGTGGTTGCTACGCTGAACGAGCTGAGCGAAGAAGCCCTGATTCAGATCCTGCGCGAGCCGAAAAATGCGCTCACCAAGCAGTATCAGGCGCTGTTTAACCTGGAAGGCGTTGAACTGGAGTTCCGCGACGAAGCGCTGACGGCTATCGCTAAAAAGGCGATGTCGCGTAAAACCGGTGCGCGCGGTCTGCGTTCTATCGTTGAGGCGGCGCTGCTGGAAACCATGTATGACCTGCCTTCAATGGAAGATGTCGAGAAAGTGGTTATCGATGATTCGGTGATTGATGGCGAGTCCGATCCAATGCTGATTTATGGTAAGCATGAAGCACAAGCTTCTGGCGAATAAATAAGCAGCCAAATCACGTTGTTATCTTAAAAAAGGGGAATTTTATTCCCCTTTTACTTTTCTCACCGCTGTGACATTGAATGTCGGATAAGCATCCCCATATACTCATAATCCTGTGGGTTTAACTGCATACAGCCTGTATTACGCGGTACCCATCACCTGGCGGACATTAAACTAAGAGAGAGCTCTATGAATCCTGAGCGTTCTGAACGCATTGAAATCCCTGTGTTGCCGCTGCGCGACGTGGTGGTTTATCCGCACATGGTAATTCCGTTGTTTGTTGGTCGGGAAAAATCGATTCGTTGCCTGGAAGCAGCAATGGATCATGACAAGAAGATCATGCTGGTTGCCCAGAAAGAGGCTTCAACGGATGAACCTGGAATTAACGATCTCTTTGCCGTAGGGACAGTGGCGTCCGTACTGCAGATGCTGAAGCTGCCTGATGGCACAGTTAAGGTGCTGGTGGAGGGCCTGCAGCGTGCCCGCATTACCACGCTATCTGACAATGGCGATCACTTTGTTGCTCAGGCTGAATATCTGACTTCGCCAGAAATTGAAGAGCGCGAGCAGGAAGTGCTGGTGCGCACCGCGATTAATCAGTTTGAAGGCTATATCAAGCTGAACAAAAAGATCCCGCCTGAAGTGCTGACGTCGCTGAACAGCATTGATGATGCGGCGCGCCTGGCCGATACCGTGGCGGCGCATATGCCTCTTAAGCTGGCGGATAAACAGTCCGTGCTGGAGATGTCCGACGTTAACGAGCGTCTGGAATATCTGATGGCGATGATGGAATCGGAAATCGACCTGCTGCAGGTTGAAAAACGTATTCGCAATCGCGTCAAAAAGCAGATGGAAAAAAGCCAGCGCGAATATTATCTGAATGAACAGATGAAGGCGATTCAGAAAGAGCTGGGCGAGATGGATGATGCGCCAGACGAGTATGAAGCGCTGAAGCGTAAAATCGACGCGGCTAAAATGCCATCTGAAGCGCGTGAAAAAGCGGAAGCTGAGCTGCAGAAGCTGAAGATGATGTCGCCGATGTCGGCAGAAGCGACGGTGGTGCGCGGCTATATCGACTGGATGGTGCAGGTTCCATGGAACGCGCGCAGTAAGGTGAAGAAAGATCTGCGCAAAGCGCAGGAGACGCTTGATACCGATCACTTTGGTCTTGAGCGCGTCAAAGATCGCATCCTTGAGTATCTTGCGGTGCAGAGTCGCGTCAGCAAAATCAAAGGCCCAATCCTCTGTCTGGTTGGCCCGCCGGGTGTGGGTAAAACCTCTCTGGGACAGTCGATTGCGAAAGCGACCGGACGTAAATATGTGCGTATGGCGCTGGGCGGCGTGCGCGATGAAGCAGAAATTCGCGGACATCGTCGCACCTATATCGGTTCAATGCCGGGCAAACTGATCCAGAAAATGGCGAAAGTGGGTGTGAAAAACCCGCTGTTCCTGCTGGATGAGATTGATAAAATGTCGTCTGATATGCGCGGCGATCCCGCTTCGGCACTGCTGGAAGTGCTGGATCCGGAACAGAACATCGCGTTTAACGATCACTACCTGGAAGTCGACTACGATCTGTCTGACGTGATGTTTGTCGCGACCTCCAACTCCATGAATATTCCGGCACCGCTGCTGGATCGTATGGAAGTGATCCGCCTGTCGGGCTATACCGAAGATGAAAAACTCAATATTGCGAAGCAGCATCTGCTGCCAAAACAGATTGAGCGCAATGCGCTGAAAGAGAAAGAGATCAGCGTTGACGATAGCGCAATCATCGGCATCATCCGCTATTACACGCGTGAAGCAGGCGTGCGTAGCCTGGAACGTGAGCTCTCTAAGTTATGCCGTAAAGCGGTCAAAGCGCTGCTGATGGATAAAACTCAGAAGAGCATCACAATTAATGGCGACAACCTGAAAGATTTCCTTAGCGTACAGCGTTTTGATTACGGTCGCGCTGACAGCGAAAACCGCGTAGGACAGGTGACCGGCCTGGCGTGGACAGAAGTGGGCGGCGATCTGCTGACCATCGAAACCGCATGTGTGCCAGGTAAAGGCAAGCTGACCTATACCGGTTCTCTCGGCGAGGTTATGCAGGAGTCGATTCAGGCTGCATTAACCGTGGTTCGCGCCCGGGCAGAAAAACTGGGTATTAACGGCGACTTCTACGAGAAGCGCGATATCCACGTGCACGTGCCGGAAGGGGCTACGCCGAAGGATGGTCCGAGTGCCGGTATTGCGATGTGTACGGCGCTGGTCTCCTGTCTGACCGGTAACCCGGTCCGTTCCGATGTGGCGATGACCGGTGAGATCACGCTGCGCGGTCAGGTACTGCCTATCGGTGGTCTGAAAGAGAAACTGCTGGCAGCACACCGTGGCGGGATTAAAACTGTACTGATCCCGGATGAAAACAAGCGCGATCTGGAAGAGATCCCGGCAAACGTGATTGCCGATCTCAGTATTCACCCGGTTAAACGCATTGAAGAGGTGCTGAATCTGGCCCTGGAAAATGCGCCATCCGGTATGCAGGTTGTGACGGCAAAATAGCGCTGAGCAGCAAACGCGGCTAAAAAACGAAGCTGGCAGGCCAAATCAGGCTTGCCAGCTTTTTTTTGCCTGTTAAGTTAGAGGGCTGCTGGATCGGCGATTAAGATGAATACCGTTGTTTCAGCACCACAGGCTTGTTATAACTGGCTGCGCGTTTGCTCCGGCGTAAAGAGACGGGGCAAAGTGAATAATAAAAGAGGGGATGAAGAGAGTGAATAAGTCACAGTTGATCGACAAAATCGCTGCAGAAGCGGACATTTCAAAAGCAGCAGCCGGACGTGTACTGGAGGCCTTTACCGAATCTGTTTCTGGTGCGCTGAAAGAGGGCGACGAAGTAGCCCTGGTGGGTTTCGGTACTTTCTCTGTGCGCGAGCGCGCTGAGCGTGCCGGCCGTAATCCGCAGACCGGTAAAGAGATCACCATCCCGGCTGGCAAAGTACCGGGATTCCGCGCGGGTAAAGCGCTGAAAGACGCCGTTAATTAAGCCAGTCAGGATTAACCAGTGAAGCATTTTCTTCTCTGGATTGAGGACGAAAAAGCCGTTCTCATGTAACATACGGGCACATCATTACTGATGTGCCTTTTTTATTTGATGCGCAGCTTAAGCCAGTGGCTTCAGTCTCCGCATGGTTGCCAGCTGCCAGCCTGAACTGCAGCTGCACGATGATGGCATCGTGTCTGAGCTTTACATTCACACTACAGCGGAGTGTTGTCATACCATGATGGACAATTTACGCGCGGCGTCGAATCATGTCGTGCTCAAGGTTATTCTGGGATTGATTATCCTGTCCTTTGTGCTTACCGGGGTGGGCAACTACCTGATAGGTGGCAATGGCGATTACGCTGCAAAAGTTAACGGCCACGAAATCAGCCGGGCTGAGCTGGAGCAGGCGTTTAACAGCGAGCGCAATCGCCAGCAGCAGATGCTGGGCGATCAGTTCTCGCAGCTGGCGAGCAATGATGGGTATATCCAGCAGATGCGCCAGCAGGCGCTGTCACAGCTGGTGGATCAGGCGCTGCTGGATCAGTACATCAGCGAGCTGCATCTTGGCATCAGTGATGAGCAGGTAAAGCAGGCCATTTTTAACCAGAAAGCGTTTCAGACCAACGGCAAATTTGATAATGCCAAATATAACGGTCTGATCACCAGCATGGGCTTCTCAGCCGATCAATATGCAGAAGCGCTGCGCAAGCAGTTGCTTAATCAGCAGCTGATCAACGCCATCGCTAACACTGATTTTATGCTGAAAGATGAAACCACAAAGCTGACCGATTTAGTCTCGCAGCAGCGGGAAATTCGTCAGGCGGTGATTAACGTGGATGCGCTGGCAGCGAAGCAGACGGTTAATGACGATGAGATCGCGCAGTATTATCAGCAGCATCAGAACAGCTTTATGGCCCCGGAGCAGTTCCGCGTCAGCTACATCAAAATGGATGCAGCAGCGATGCAGCAGCCGGTCAGCGAAGCGGACATTCAGAGCTGGTACGATCAACACAAAGCGGACTATTCACAGCCCCAGCGCAGCCGTTACAGCATCATACAGACCAAAACTGAGGCGGAAGCCCGATCGGTACTGGATGCGCTGAAGCAGGGCGGGGACTTTGCCAGCCTGGCGAAAAGCAAATCTGCCGATCCTATCTCCGCGCGTAAAGGCGGTGATATGGGCTGGCTGGAGCCTGCAACCACGCCGGACGAGCTGAAAAACGCCGGCCTGACGCAGAAAGGCCAGCTTTCAGACGTGATCAAGTCCTCAGTAGGTTTCCTGGTGGTACGTCTGGATGATATCCAGCCGGAGCAGGTGAAGCCGCTGGCGCAGGTGCATGACGTTATTGCAGATAAAGTTAAGCAGGAGAAAGCGCTTGACGCCTTCTATAAGCTGCAGCAGAAAGTCAGTGAAGCCGCCAGCAATGACAATGAATCGCTGGCGGGTGCAGCCCAGGCATCGGGTCTTAAAGTCAGTGAAACAGGCTGGTTTACCCGTGATGATATGCCTGCCGACCTCGACTTTGACGCGGTTAAACAGGCGGTCTTCAGCGGCGGCTTAATTGGGCAGAACGGCGCGCCGGGCAACAATTCCGATATTATCAGCGTGGATGGCGATCGCGCGTTTGTGCTGCGCATCAGCGAACACAAACCGGAAGCGGTAAAACCGCTTGACCAGGTGAAGGCACAGGTGACCGACCGCATCAAACACGATAAGGCGACGCAGCAGGCTAAAGCGCAGGCAGATAAACTGCTGGCCGATCTGAAAGCGGGCAAGAGTGAGGCGCTGAGCGCGGCAGGACTGACGCTGAGCAGCAGCAAAGTGGTTGATCGTAACGCACAGGATCCGGTCGCCCAGACCGCATTTTCACTTCCGCAGCCGGCAGCGAATAAACCTTCCTGGGGCGTAAGCGAAGATATGCAGGGCAACGTCGTACTGGTCGCGCTGGATAAAGTCTCTGCCGGCAGCCTGCCGCAGAACCAGGTCGATGAGATGATCAAAGGCGTGACGCAGAACAATGCGCAGATCGCGTTTGAAGCGCTGCTTGAAAACCTGCGCAAAGAGGCGAAGATCAAATATGGGGCAGCGGCACAAGCCCAGTAAGCCTCACAAAAAAAGGTAATTTTCTGCAACAATCAAAGGCCGCTTCTGCGGCCTTTTCCATCTCTGCGCTTCGCCTTTTGCCGGACATCCTCTGCTGTGACACGCTGCTGATGCTGTCAAACACAAGGAGAAAAACAGCATGAACAAATCTACTTTTCACGCATTTTGTCTGACACTGGCGCTGGGCGGCGCACTCTGCGGCAGCACTCTTGCGCATGCGGCGGGAGAGCCCGCGGAAGCACAGGCGAAGCTGCCCGCATCGCTGACGGCCGGAGCGGTCAGCATCAACGACGCTACCGCGGAGCAGCTGGCGAGCGCCATGAATGGCATCGGATTGAAAAAAGCGCAGGCGATCGTCAGCTATCGCGAAGAGTATGGGCGCTTCACCGCGCTGGATCAGCTCAAAGAAGTGCCGGGTATCGGCAGCGCGCTGGTCGAACGCAACAGCGATCGGCTCAAACTGTGAAGCACTTCGCGACGCTGAAGAATCTGTGAAGACCGGCAACAGGCTGTGCTATGCTCAACAGGTCCAACCAGTTAGTAATTTCAGCCTGTTCAGGAGCGTTGATGCAAACCACAATCAAAGTGCGCGGCTATCATCTGGATGTCTATCAGCACGTTAATAACGCGCGCTATCTCGAATTTCTGGAGGAGGCGCGCTGGCAGTGGCTGGAAGAAGCGGACGCCTTTAACTGGCTGATGGGGCAAAAACTGGCGTTCGTGGTAGTAAACATCAACATCAACTATCGCCGGCCTGCGGTTCTGGGCGACCGTCTGGTCATTGAAAGTGACGTGTCACAGCTCAGCGGTCGCAGCGGGATCATCGCACAGCGTGTGCTGCTTGCAGAAGATCGCACTCTGGTGGCTGACGCTCTGCTGACGTTTGTCTGTATCGATTTACGGACGCAAAAAGCGGTGCCGCTGGAGGGAGAACTGCGCGAACGCCTGGCCACTCTCATGGCCGGACGTTAAACCGTGGCGTCACTGCTGACGCCACGCCAGCGACATGCTGACTCAGCGCAGGCCGCTTTTTTGCTTCATTGCCGTCATTATCGCGGCGGCATTGTCCTGATACTCCGCCAGCCCGCGGGCACGTAAATGACAGGCGGCGCAGGTTCCGCAGCCATCTCCTTTAATGCCGTTATAGCAGGTCAGCGTCTCTGTCCGCACCAGCGGCAGCTGCTGCCAGTAATCAGCAAGCGCCCAGGTCTCTGCTTTATTCAGCCACATCAGCGGCGTCTCAAAACGTATCTCGCGAGCCATGCCAAGGCTGACCGCGTGATTTAACGCTTTAACAAACTCATCGCGGCAGTCGGGATAGCCGGAGAAGTCGGTCTCGCAGACGCCGGTAATAACAGCTTCAGCTTCTACCTGATACGCGTAGACAGAAGCGAGCGTCAGAAACAGAATATTACGGCCCGGGACAAAGGTGCTGGGTAATCCGCTGGCATCAGCCTCATAGGCCGGTACCGGAATGTTATCGCGCGTCAGGCTGCTTATCGCCAGTTCGTTAAGCAGGGTGACATCCAGTACTTTATGCGCGCGCGCGCCCAGTTTATGTGCCAGCTCCGCCGCCACCTCGATCTCTTCGCGGTGGCGCTGGCCATAATCGAAGGTGACGCAGTGAACTTCATCATAGTGCTGCAGAGCCTGAATCAGGCAGGTGGTGGAGTCTTGTCCACCACTAAAAACGACAACGGCGCGTTTCATTAACTTATCTCTCCTGGTGTGGTCTCTTATGGTACTGCGTCAGCGCCGGAGTGAACAGGGCTGACGGCTGGCGGCGGGATCCACGCCCGGGTAAAGTCAAACCAGCCCAGTGAAGTCAGCCGCACACCTTCAACGCCCGCTGGCGCCAGTACCTGATAACGGTAGTTGAACAGCGGCAGCAGATAACCTTCGCTCATCAGCGTATGGAAAAGTTGCTGAACGGCGGACGAGCGTACGCTGTCGTCTGGCTCACGGGCGATCTGCTGAAGCGACTGACGAAAGCTGTCGCGCAGCGGCTGCCACAATCTGTCCTGCTCCAGCCAGTTCAGCAGGGTAAACTGCGGCGCGTCACCGATCAGCCGGTCGCCCATAATAATATCCGCTGCGGTGAGATCCTGCGCGTGGCCCCAGCTTTTTACCTCATGAAAGACGCAGCTCAGCTCACAGCCGTGTGAAGCCAGCAGCGTAACCAGCGCCTCCGCCATCACGTGCAGTTCAACCGGCAGATGGTAATGCAGGGTCAGTCGGGCGGGCAGGGCAACGGGGTCCGCCCCGGTCTGCGGAACCGGCCAGCCGGGCAGCAGCGAGTGACTCGGCGTAATCAATCCTTCTGCCAGCGGCAGCTGGCGGATCACATCGCTGCGCTGGATCAGCGTAATCAGCGTCCGGGCCTGAGCCGTACTGAAACGCAGCGAGGGGCGGGTCGCCAGATAGCAGAAGCCGCGGCTGATACTGCGGTCTACCGGCCGCAGCTGCTGCAGTTCGTCAGCATTGCCAATCGCAATCTGGACCGGATGCCGGCAGCTGTTGCCCTGTTCCGGCATAAACAGGGCAGGCGTGATCCAGTATTCAATACGCTGGATCAGCGCGCGCTGCAGATGCCAGCGCGCATAGCTCTCCAGCCGCAGCAGGGTCGGGGTAAACTGCACCAGCTGCCAGGGGCCGCTGCCGGTTTGCGGGCTGTCGGGGTGCGGCAGCAGACAGAATTGATGGGCCAGCCGCTGCGGCAGCCAGTAGTCGGGCCGATGCAGCCGGATACGCAGCGTGAGCGGATGTGGCGCGTCAATCTGCGCCACGCTGGCAAGCAGCGCGCGGCCGTCGGGGCTGCGGATAATCTGCTGCAGGACCGCTGCCAGCTGCGCGGCATACAGCGGCTCGCCGTTATGCCAGCTGAGCTGCGGACGCAGCCAGAAGCTCCAGTTCAGTCCGCTGCTGTCATGCTGCCAGTGGTGCGCCAGATCGCCGCTGACGCGGTTGTTTTCTACGCGCGTCAGGCCAGAGAAAATCTGCCGGGCCAGATGCTGCTCAGCGCGGCCGAGAGGCTGCAGGGGGGCCGGGAACGCCAGGGTACGATAATAAGGAATGCGCAGCACCGGCATACGATCCTGCCAGTGCCCGCCCATCAGTGGCTGCAGCAGCTGCAGCAGGCGTTCCGGCGGCAGATCAAGCGTCTGCAGCATCTGGATCGGTTCGCCCGCCAGCAGCTGGCGGTTAAGCAGCTGCTGGCGCAGCGTCTCCGGTGCGATCAGAAACTGCAGTTCACCCTGCTTACCGCGCCCCGGCTGGCTGCTCCAGCGGATCCAGCCCGCCTGCTGCCATTTTTTCAGCAGAGTACGCGCATGACGTTCGCTGCAGAAACAGCGCTGAGCCAGCATGGCAACGCTTAGTCGCTGCGTCTCTCCCTGGCTGGCGTGCCACAGCCGCTGAAACTGGCTGACACGATGAAGTTCACGCATAGTTAAACCCGGAACAGTTTTCAAAAAGTATTCACTATTCGTTCCGTAATTACCAGGCGATAGTAAAAGCATCCCCCGACAGGAGAACAGGCATGGCTCGTCTTGCAGCATTTGATATGGACGGCACGCTGCTGCTGCCCACGCATCAGTTAGGTAAAGAGACGCTGGAAACCCTGCATGCGCTGCAGCAGCGCAATGTGATTCTGGCTTTTGCCACCGGCCGCCATCTGCTGGATATGCAGGTGATCCGTACACAGATCACGCTGCCTGCCTGGCTGATAACCGGTAACGGCACGCGTATTCACGACCCGCAGGGCAACCAGCTGTATGGCTGCGATCTGCCGGCGGACGTCGCAGAGCAGGTCATGCGAACCCGCTGGGAAACGCCAGCCTCCATTCACCTGTTTACCGACGAGGGCTGGTTTACTGATAAGCCACTGCCTGGCGCGCTGGAGGCGCACTCGCTGAGCGGATTTAGCTATCAGCTGTGCGATCTGCAGCAGATGTCAGGAAATAACATCACCAAAATCTGTTTTATCGCACCCCACGAGATGCTGCTGGCGCTGCAGGAAGAGCTGCAGCAGGCGCTGGGCGCGCGTGCCACTATCTGTTTTTCCGCCTGGGACTGTCTTGAGGTTCTGCCGACAGGTTGCCATAAAGGCGCGGCGCTGGCGCGACTGTGCGAACATCTCGATCTGCCGCTGGCGGAGTGTATGGCCTTTGGCGATGCGATGAACGATCGCGAGATGCTGGAGCAGGTAGGTAAAGGCTTTGTTATGGGCAACGCGATGCATCAGCTTAAAGCCGCGCTGCCGCATTTGCCGGTTATCGGCCATTGCGAGACACAGGCGGTGTCTCACTATTTAAATCACTGGCTGACCACGCCCCACCTTGATTACTCCCCCAGGGGCTGAGTCTTGCCGTGAGCCGGACCGGATGTCCGGTTTTTTTATTGCAGCGCCTGCAGCCAGGGCTGAATATCGCCAATCTGCGCCGCAACCCACGCCGGGTTGTAATAGGTGTCAGGATAGCGTTCGCCGCTGTCGCAGAGCAGCGTAACCAGCGCGCCCCGTTCACCGCTGGCGCGCATGCGTTTCGCCACCTGCATCATGCCCCAGAAGTTGGTGCCGGTTGAAGCGCCGGGGCGCCGCCCGAGGATCTGTTCCAGCCGCAGCATAGCCGCCAGCGTGGCGCCATCGGGGACTTTGATCATCTCATCAATCACGTCGGGCAGAAAAGAGGGTTCGACGCGCGGGCGGCCGATTCCTTCAATCAGGCTGCCGCGTGCATTGCGCAAACTGCTGTCCCGGCTGTGCCAGTAGTCAAAAAATACCGAATGCTGCGGGTCAGTAACCAGCAGGCGGGTGGAGTAGCCCTGATAGCGAATATAGCGGCCCAGCGTGGCGGAAGTGCCGCCGGTGCCGGCGCTCATGATCAGCGTATGCGGCACCGGAAACGGCTCATGCGCCATCTGCCGGAAAATACTTTCAGCAATATTATTATTGCCGCGCCAGTCCGTCGCGCGCTCGGCATAGGTAAACTGATCCATAAAGTGGCCGTTGAGTTCACGCGCCAGCCGCTCAGACTCCGCGTAGAGCTGGCACGGATCAGCCACAAAATGGCACTCTCCGCCATAAAAACGGATCATCTCAATTTTGCGCTTTGCGGTACTGACCGGCATAACCGCGATAAACGGCAGGCCGAGCAGCCGGGCAAAGTAGGCTTCCGATACGGCAGTACTGCCGGATGACGCTTCAATAATCGGGGTTTTTTCACCGATCCAGCCATTAGCCAGTCCATACAGAAACAGCGAACGCGCAAGGCGATGTTTCAGGCTGCCGCTGGGGTGCGTGCTCTCATCTTTGAGATAGAAAAAGATGCCCGGGAAATCGTCCAGCGTAAAGCGGATCAGGTGTGTGTCAGCCGAGCGCTGGATATCAGCGTTGATCTCATTAATGGCGTGGCGGATCCAGGGGGTTTGCATGGCGATTCTCTCCGGTTTTCATTGCCGCCAGTGTACGGCACGGGCAGGAAAAAGAGGTTGCTAAAACCAGGGTATAATCGGCTTTTCAGAGAAAAATATTCTCCGGTGAGGCGTGATGATAGATAAAGTTGACCGTAAGCTGCTCGCCCTTTTGCAGAAGGATTGCACGCTATCGCTGCAGGCGCTGGCAGAGGCGGTCAATCTGACCACCACGCCCTGCTGGAAGCGCCTGAAAAAACTTGAAGATGACGGTATCATCCGGGCGCGCGTAGCGCTGCTGGATGGTGAAAAACTCGGTCTGTCACTGACCGCGTTTATGCTGATCAAAACGCAGCAGCACAGCAGCGAATGGTTCAGGCAGTTTGTCGCCGTGGTTGAGCCAATGCCGGAAGTCATGGCGTTCTACCGTATGGCCGGTGAGTATGACTATCTGCTGCGAATACAGGTTGCGGATATGAAGAGCTACGACGCGTTTTATAAGCGGCTGGTGAATGGCGTGCCGGGCCTGATAGATGTCACCTCCAGCTTTGCGATGGAAGAGATTAAATACTCAACCGCGCTGCCCGTTGTGCCCTGAAGCGTAAATAAAGAGAGAGATTGTGCGATTATTCAGCCAGCTTAGTTGGTATTTCCTGCGTGAGTGGCGCCGCTATGCCGGTGCTGTCTGCCTGCTTATTATCATCGCTTTACTGCAGCTGATCCCGCCGCATCTGGTCGGCGTAATTGTCGATGGCGTCACGCAGCAGCGGCTCTCTGCCGGGCAGATTATGATGTGGATCGGCGTCATGTTGCTGACCGCCGTTATCGTTTATCTGCTGCGCTATGTCTGGCGCGTGCTGCTGTTTGGCGCCTCGTATCAGCTGGCGGTAGAGCTGCGCGAGGACTTTTATCGTCAGCTAAGCCGGCAGCATCCTGCGTTCTATCTGCGCCATCGCACCGGCGATCTCATCGCGCGCGCAACGAATGATGTCGACCGCGTTGTGTTTGCAGCGGGAGAGGGAGTGCTGACGCTGGTGGACTCCCTGGTCATGGGGCTGGTAGTGCTGGCGGTCATGAGTACGCAGATAAGCTGGCAGCTGACGCTGCTGGCGCTGATCCCGATGCCCTTTATGGCGCTGGCGATCCAGCGGGATGGTTCCCGGCTGCATCAGCGTTTTAAAGTTGCGCAGGCGGCGTTCTCCAGCCTTAACGATCAGACGCAGGAGAGCCTGACCAGCATCCGTATGATCAAAGCATTTGGACTGGAAGATCACCAGTCGCAGCAGTTTGCTGACATCGCCAGCGATACCGGACGTAAAAATCTGCATGTTGCGCGGGTGGATGCGCGATTTGATCCCATTATTTACGTCGCCGTTGGCTTCTCCAACCTGCTGGCGATCGCAGGCGGCGGCTGGATGGTATGGCACGGTATCCTGACGCTGGGTCAGCTCACCAGCTTTGTGATGTATCTGGGGCTGATGATCTGGCCGATGCTGGCGCTGGCGTGGATGATCAACATCGTGGAGCGCGGCAGTGCGGCCTGGAGCCGTATTCGCGCGCTGCTGGCTGAAGCGCCGGCAGTGGCTGACGGCACCCTGACGTTACCGCCTGAGCCGGCTGTGCTGCAGCTCGCCATTGACGCCTTTCACTACCCGGGGACAGAAAATGCCGTACTGCAGGATATCCATGCGAAGCTGCAGCCAGGGCAGATGCTGGGATTATGTGGCCCGACCGGCTGCGGTAAAAGCACGCTGCTCAGCCTCATCCAGCGCCACTTCGATATCGATCGGGGAGAGATCCGCTACGGCGAGCTGCCGCTGGCGCAGCTGCAGCTGGACAGCTGGCGCAGCCGCCTGGCGATAGTGAGCCAGACGCCGTTTCTGTTTTCTGACAGCGTGGCAAACAATCTGGCGCTGGGTCGTCCCGACGCCACGCAGCAGCAGATTGAGCAGGCGGCAAGAATGGCCTGCGTGCATGAGGATATTCTGCGCCTGCCGCAGGGCTATGAGACAGAGGTCGGAGAGCGTGGGGTCATGCTTTCGGGCGGACAGAAGCAGCGTATCGCGATTGCCCGTGCGCTGCTGCTGGAGGCGGAGATCCTGATTCTGGATGATGCGCTCTCTGCGGTAGATGGACGTACTGAACATGACATCCTGCATAACCTGCGCATCTGGGGAGAGAACCGTACGCTGATTATCAGCGCGCACCGTCTCTCGGCATTAACGGAAGCGAGTGAAATTCTGGTGCTGCAGCAGGGGCGCGTTGCGCAGCGAGGCGATCATGACCAGCTGGCGGCGCAGCCGGGCTGGTACCGCGATATGTACCGCTATCAGCAGCTGGAAGCGGCGCTGGATGATGAGAGTGAAAACAAAGATGAAACCGCAACAGGAGCGCAGCATGGCTAAGTCGCAGCGGCTGTGGCCGACGCTGAAACGGCTGCTGGCATACGGAAAACCCTGGCGCCGCTCGCTGTGGCTGGCAACCGGTATGCTCTGGCTGGCGGCGGCGGCCGAGGTGACCGGCCCGGTGCTGGTCAGCTATTTTATCGATCGCCTGATCGCCAGACATCAGATGCCGTGGGGCATCGTGGCGGGATTACTGGTGAGTTTTATTCTGCTGCAGCTTATGGCGGCGGCGCTGCACTATTTTCAGGCGCTGCTGTTTAACCGTGCGGCAATCGGAGTGGTGCAGCAGCTGCGCGTTGATGTCATGAACGCGGCGCTGCGCCAGCCGCTGAGCGCGTTCGACACCCAGCCGGTGGGGCAGATTATTTCGCGCGTCACCAATGACACCGAGGTTATTAAAGATCTCTATGTCACCGTAGTCGCCACCGTGCTGCGCAGCGCCGCGCTGATTGGCGCGATGCTGGTCGCCATGTTTTCGCTCGACTGGCGTATGGCGCTGGTGGCGCTGGTTATTTTCCCGCTGGTGCTGACCGTGATGCTGATTTATCAGCGTTACAGTACCCCGATTGCCCGCCGGGTTCGCAGTTATCTGGCGGATATCAACAACGGCTTTAACGAAGTGATCAACGGCATGAGCGTGATCCAGCAGTTCCGGCAGCAGGCGCGTTTTGGGGCACGCATGAGCGAAGCGAGTCGCGCCCATTATATGGCGCGCATGCAGACGCTGCGGCTGGACGGATTTCTGCTGCGTCCGCTGCTTAGCCTCTTTTCTGCACTGATTTTGTGCGGCCTGTTACTGCTATTCAGTTTTGCTTCACCCGGCGCATTTGAAGTCGGCGTGCTTTATGCCTTTATCACCTACCTGGGCCGGCTGAATGAGCCGCTGATCGAACTGACGACGCAGCAGTCGATGCTGCAGCAGGCGGTGGTATCGGGTGAGCGCATCTTTGAACTGGTTGATGCGCATCAGCAGGGGTATGGCAGCGAAAGTGCTCCGCTGCGTTCCGGAGAAATTGCGCTGCACGACGTCAGTTTCGCCTATCGCGACGATCGCGACGTGCTGAGCAATATCTCCTTTACCGTGCCGTCACGGGGCTTCGTTGCGCTGGTCGGGCATACCGGCAGCGGCAAGAGCACGCTGGCAAACCTGCTGATGGGTTACTATCCGGTAAAGCACGGATCGATTGTGCTGGACGGGCGTCCGGTCTCTTCGCTCTCGCACGATGCGCTGCGCACCGGCATTGCCATGGTGCAGCAGGATCCGGTGGTGCTGGCCGATACGCTGCTGGCTAACGTACAGCTGGGGCGGGCGATCCCTGAAGAGCGGGTGTGGCAGGCGCTGGAGAGCGTGCAGCTCGCTACGCTGGCCCGCGCGCTACCGGACGGTATCCATACGCGACTGGGAGAGCAGGGCAATACGCTTTCGGTCGGGCAGAAACAGCTGCTGGCGCTGGCTCGCGTGCTGGTCGCGCCGCCGCAGATCCTGATCCTCGATGAAGCTACCGCGAACATCGATTCCGGCACCGAGCAGGCGATTCAGCAGGCGCTGCGCACTTTGCGCCAGCACAGCACGCTGGTGGTCATTGCGCACCGGCTCTCGACAATTATGGAGGCGGAACAAATCCTGGTGTTACATCGCGGCCATATTGCCGAGCGCGGTACGCATACAGAGCTACTGGCGCAGCAGGGGCGCTACTGGCAGATGTATCAGCTGCAGCAGGCTGGCGAGCAGCTGGCGGCCGGCGCATCCGCCTGAGTTGCACCTTTTTTGTTCATCCTGACCCGTTCTTTTCTCGCTTCTGCACCTCTTTGACGCCCTGAGCACCAAAGAGGTGCAGACCCCCGTACCGTTCTTTCTCTCCGGCAATGCCGCCCCGCGCTGAGCCTGTACCGCCGCCGCGTTTAACCGCGTTTTGCACTTCTGGCACACCCTTTGCTTTAACCACTGCGTATACATCGCGCAGTTGTGTTTAATCCGGAGGGGACGTATGAAGCTGGTTACCGTGGTAATCAAACCATTCAAGCTGGAGGATGTCCGTGAGGCACTATCCTCCATTGGCATTCAGGGGCTGACGGTATCTGAAGTTAAAGGGTTCGGCCGTCAGAAAGGACATGCCGAACTCTATCGCGGGGCCGAGTACAGCGTTAACTTCCTGCCAAAAGTAAAAATCGATATCGCGATTGCAGATGACCAGCTGGATGAAGTGGTTGATGTCATCAGTAAAGCGGCCTACACCGGCAAAATTGGCGACGGCAAAATCTTCGTTGCTGAGCTGCAGCGGGTGATCCGTATCCGTACCGGTGAAACTGACGAAGCGGCGCTCTGATCCGGGTTCTGACTTGAGATGGGATGAAAAAAATGAAAAAAATGATGATGAAACTGGGCCTTGCCAGCCTGGCGCTGTTACCCACTCTGACGCTGGCTGCTGCCCCTGCGGTCGCAGATAAAGCGGACAACGCCTTTATGATGATTTGTACCGCGCTGGTACTTTTTATGACAATTCCCGGCATCGCGCTGTTTTATGGCGGCCTGATCCGCGGTAAAAATGTCTTGTCCATGCTCACACAGGTTGCCGTAACCTTTGCCCTGGTCTGCGTATTGTGGGTTGTGTATGGCTACTCGTTAGCCTTTAGCGAAGGCAACGCCTTTTTCGGCAACTTCCAGTGGGTGATGCTGAAAAACATCGAGCTGAAAGCCGTCATGGGCAGCTTTTATCAATATATTCACGTCGCGTTCCAGGCGTCGTTTGCCTGTATTACCGTCGGATTGATCGTGGGCGCGCTGGCTGAGCGTATTCGCTTCTCAGCGGTGCTGATTTTCGTCGGCGTCTGGCTGACGCTCTCCTATCTGCCGATTGCGCATATGGTGTGGGGCGGCGGTTATCTGGCACAGGATGGCGCGCTGGACTTTGCCGGCGGTACCGTGGTGCATATCAACGCCGCTGTCGCGGGGCTGGTGGGCGCGTATCTGGTCGGAAAGCGTGCCGGTTTTGGTAAAGAGGCGTTTAAACCGCATAACCTGCCGATGGTGTTTCTCGGTACGGCCATTCTCTACGTCGGCTGGTTTGGCTTTAACGCCGGTTCAGCGTCATCGGCGAACGAAATTGCTGCGCTGGCGTTTGTGAACACCGTTGTCGCTACCGCCGGTGCGGTGCTCTCCTGGGTCTTTGGTGAGTGGGCGCTGCGCGGTAAGCCTTCGCTGCTGGGTGCCTGCTCCGGCTTTATCGCCGGCCTGGTCGCCATTACGCCAGCCTGTGGCTACGTGGGCGTTGGCGGCGCACTGATCATCGGTCTGGCGGGCGGACTCGCGGGCATCTGGGGCGTTACGACGCTGAAAAGATGGCTGCGCGTCGATGATCCCTGCGATGTGTTTGGCGTGCACGGCGTGTGCGGCATCCTCGGCTGCATCCTGACCGGCGTCTTCGCCTCCAGCTCACTGGGTGGCGTTGGCTATGCGGAAGGCGTCACTATGGGGCATCAGGTCTGGGTCCAGATATTCAGCTGTATCGTTACCGTAGTCTGGTCCGGCGTGGTGGCCTTTATCGGCTTCAAGCTGGCGGATGTGATTGTCGGCCTGCGCGTACCGGAAGAGCAGGAGCGTGAAGGTCTGGATGTAAACAGCCACGGCGAAAACGCATATAACCAGTAAGCTAAAAATGAAGAAAAGGGGCGACCAGGTCGCCCCTTTTTTTATGCGTCGCGCTGACGCATAACACCTTCCTGTACCGTGGTCGCCACCAGCGTACCCTCCTGCGTATAGAACTCGCCGCGTACAAAGCCGCGCGCGCCAGAGGCAGACGTGCTCACCACGCTGTAAAGCAGCCATTCTGAGAGATCGAACGGGCGGTGAAACCACATCGAGTGATCGATCGTGGCCACCTGCATATCCGCTTCCAGGAACCCTTTGCCGTGCGGCTGCAGCGCCACCGGCAAAAAGTTAAGGTCGGAGGCGTAGCCCAGCACATATTGATGGATGCGACGATCGGCAGGCATCTGGCCATTGGCGCGCACCCAGACCTGGCGCACCGGCTCAGCCACGTGGCCCTTAAGCGGGTTGTGGATCTGAACCGGGCGGATATCCAGCGGTCGCTCAGCGAGAAACTTCTCTTTGAGCTTCAGCGGCAGATGCGCGGCGAGTTTTTGCGCCAGATCGCGTTCAGAGGGCAGTTCATCCGGACCCGGTACCGGGGGCATGCTGTTCTGATGCTCAAACCCGGTTTCAGGCGCCTGAAATGAGGCGGTCATATAGAAAATAGGCTGACCATTCTGGACTGCGCTGACGCGGCGCGCGCTGAAGCTTTTACCGTCGCGCAGCGTTTCAACATCGTAAATAATCGCTTTATGGCTGTCGCCGGGACGCAGAAAATAGCTATGAAATGAATGAATAATGCGATCTTCCGGCACCGTCTGTTTAGCAGCATAGAGCGCCTGGCCCACCACCTGACCGCCAAACACCTGACGCAGACCGAGATCTTCACTCTGCCCGCGGAACAGGCCTTCTTCCAGTTTTTCCAGATTTAATAGCGTAAGCAGGTTAGTCAGCGCCTGGCTCATAATCATGTCCTCATCAGCAGATATGGCGCAAGTGTGAAAGATCCGACCAGTTTGCGCAACGGATTTGCGCTGATTTCTGATGACGGGCGACGCGCCAGGCGCAATGCGGATTTCTGTGCCAGAATTAAGAGCAATCGGCGGTTGAAATGCCAGCTAAAAAATTAACCGCCGACAATCATAGTGTTCATAAGGAGACGACATCGATGAAACTTTGGCAGGTTATTAGCGGTATGACACTGGCGGCGGCGATTACAGGGTGTGCTGACCACAGCAAACCGGTTCCGACGCCTACGCTTGGCTCGGCGGTTGCCAGCCAGCAGTCGGCCATCAAGCAGCCTAACGTAAGCGGTTCTGTTTATATCCGTCAGCGCATCGCGCTGCCGCCGGATGCAGTACTGACCGTTACGCTGGCAGATGCGTCGCTGGCGGACGCGCCTTCTAAAGTGCTGGCACAGCGTGCCGTGCGTACCGAAGGCAAACAGTCACCGTTCCAGTTTATTCTGCCCTTTAATCCGGCAGACATTAAGCCAGACGCGCGCATTCTGCTGAGCGCAGCCATCACTATGGATGGCAAACTGGCGTTTGTTACGGACACGGTAAAGCCAGTGATCAATCAGGGCGGCACCAAAGCTGAACTGCTGCTGGTGCCGGTTGCCAATCGCGCAATGCCGACGCAGCCGGGTGCCGCTACCACGGTTCCGTCGACGTCGCCTACTCAGGTAACGCCATCGGCTTCAGTACCGGCGCCGACCAGCCTGTAATCTGCAGCATCAGCAGGCCCGTTGCGGGCCTGCTGATTAAATTTCCCAGCGATAGCGTGCCATATCAATCCCGCCTTCCTCACTGACAACGACGCCTTCAGCCTCCAGCGCATCGCGCTGACGTAGCAGATCGTCACCCTGCAGGGAAATCTGTCCGTAACGGTTAACAACGCGATGCCAGGGCAGCGTGCTTTCCGGCGGCAGGCGACGCAGTACACCGCCGACCTGACGCGCAGCGCGCGGTGAACCGGCGAGTAAGGCGATATCACCGTAGGTGGTTACCTGACCGCGCGGTATTGCGGCCACAATGTGCCACACGCGTGCGGCAAAATTCAGAGAATCATTCATTATCGGGAGTAAGAAACAGAGGGAAACCAGAAGCAGGGTAGCTGACAGAGTACGCCTGTTCAAGAAAACAACGGTTGTCTGGCTCACCCTTGCAATTGCACAGGCGTTCGCTGATAATGCCCCCGCTCTCCGAAAAGAGAGCACTCAATGGAGGCCCTGTTGGTTCTCCCGCAACGCTAACTTGTGAACTCGGTCAGGTCCGGAAGGAAGCAGCCGCAGCAGGCGACGCGTGTGCCGGGATGTAGCTGGCAGGGCCTCCACCCATTTCGGGCCAGCAAATAGCCGCGCCTCTCCAGGATTTTACGGCACTCCCTTGCCTTATTCCGCTTCAGTCACTCAACAGCACTGCACGCTTTATCAGCGAACATATTTCCACACAGAGCCTGGCACTTTATCGTAAAGCTTGTTCATGGTCAGTTCAGCAAGGCGATGATCTGCTGCTGAATAGAATACTGCCAGTTCGCTATCCGGTAATTCATACTTATTTTTTTCGATGACCCGTTCAAGGGTATCAATTGAACGACAACGACGCAGACGCATCAAATAGTCGGTCTTGGTCAGGGTTTGATTGCTCATGAAAAAAATCTTCTCACTCTGATGCTAAAAGGAATGGCTCGGTTGCTGAAGATAAGCACACTCTTCGGCGAAAATATTAAATAAGCGTTTAGCGGATCGCTGCCAGCGCTGAAGATCCTTTGCATTGATACTGTAACTGCTAAAAAGCATAAAGGTATCATCAAGATATTCATCGATTTGAGAAATCAGCGACTCGTCTTCGGTATGCTTAATTTTGTAATTCATTGTGAAAGAGGCGATATGCTCAATAAAATCGTTGAGCTGTAAATTAGCAGAGGAGGCAGGGTCGTTAACCCAGTCGCGATGATTTTCACTCAGGGTAGCCATACTCTCGTCATACAGGTTTTCACATAAGAATTTAAGCTGGGCAATATCATGCCGTTTCGGTGAGTATTCGTCCATCTTTTTCCCTCCATAGCGAGCACAGGAGCCGCAACGCGGCGAGATTTAAAAGAGCTACCAGGGAGCGATCACGAATAAAAATAATTCAGCGACCTGTTAAATGTAATCCACAATCATTAGTTTTGCTCACCTCAATTACCAAATATTACAATTCATCAGCAGGGGAGAGGCGCGTATTGTCAATCACATCAAACACCAGCGCACCGGGCTTTATGTGGAACATAACTTCTTCATGTCGGGTAAAGGTTTCGTTCAAATCGAGGCAGGGATTAAATAAATCCCAGGAAAATTCATAAAGCATTTTAAAACTATCTGGATTAATGGTTTTAATAGATAGCACCTGAAAACTTTCAGGAACTAATTGAGCACTTTGCGAATACCAGTCTAACTCTCCGGCCAGCGCTTCAGCTATTTTAAGAATATTCCCCTGGATGACGCTGCGAAGTTTGTCACAGTCATGTTCATCTGCCGCAACGTCCACATTAATAATAGCCTGCATAGCGTATTCCGTAAAAAAAGATCGTACCGCTATCATTGAGTCTTGCTGGTTGTAATGCAAGCAGGCGATTAACGCTACCAGCGATTATTGCGATGGGTGATGCCACTGGCGATCTGCCCGGTGCACGGACGATCAATTTTTGAAACACTTCTCTGCACGCGCGTCACCGTTAAATCCAGTAGCATATTGTTATGTTATAACATAATGGTGGACGCGATGCGCAACAGCGGTCTGTTACTTTCCGTCGGCAGTCGTCTGATGGTTGTCATGATACTTATTACTCTGCTAATGCTCTGCGTCTTCTGGGGCACCACGGCATGATCCACTTTAATCAGCTCCAGGTTGGCTATCGCGGGCAGGCGATAACCGCGATCCCCGACGGAAAACTGGCTGCCGGCAGTATGACCGCGCTGACCGGCGCAAACGGCAGCGGCAAGTCAACCCTGCTGAAAACGCTGGCTGGCGTAATTGCACCGGTCTCCGGCTCCTGCCCGATCGGCGTGCCCGCCAGCGCTATTGGCTGGCTGCCACAGCGTAGCGAACTGGAGACGCGTTTTCCGCTTACGGTGTATGAACTGGTTGCCACCGGCTGCTGGCCGCGCTGCGGCTGGTTTGGCGGCATTAACCGGGCGCTGCGCAGAGAGATCGACGCCGCGCTGGACGCCGTACAGATGCGGGCGTTTGCTGATGCGCAGCCTGCCACGCTCTCTGGCGGCCAGCTGCAGCGGGTCCTTTTTGCCCGGCTTCTGATGCAGCAGAGCCGGGTATGGCTGCTGGATGAACCTTTCAGCGCTATCGATGCATCCACCACTACTCTGCTGATGGCGCTGCTCCGGCAGCAGCAGCAGCAGGGCACGACGCTGCTGGTGGTCCTGCACGACAGGCCGCTGGTCAGCCGCTACTTCAGCGCAGAATTGTCGCTGGACCACTCGCCAGAGAGAGTGCAGGTGACGTCATGACGCTGCTGCAGCCTTTTATCGAATTTGGCTTTATGCGTCGCGCGCTGGTGGCCTGTGTTGCGCTGGCGCTGAGCGCCACTCCGCTGGGCGTATTTCTGTCACTGCGCCGGATGAGCCTGATAGGCGATGCGCTATCGCATGCGATCTTGCCGGGTGCAGCGGTTGGCTACCTGCTCTCAGGTCTGTCGCTGGTGGCAATGGGCGCAGGCGGACTGCTGGCGGGGCTGGTGGTGGCGCTGCTCTCCGGTGCCGTCAGTCGTTACACCCCGTTAAAAGAGGATGCCAGCTTTTCCGGATTTTATCTTGGCTCGCTGGCGCTGGGGGTCACGCTGGTTTCGCTGCGCGGCTCCAGTGTGGATCTGCTGCACGTGCTGTTTGGTTCACTGCTGGCAGTCGACACTCGTGCGCTGGTTCTGGTTGCCGCTATCGCCACGTTCACGCTGCTGACGCTGGCGCTGATTTTCCGCCCGCTGGTCATTGACGCCTTCGATCCCGACTTTTTGCGGGTGCAGAACCGCTGGAGCGCACCGCTGGTACAGGGGCTTTTTCTGCTGCTGGTCGTACTGAACCTGGTTGCTGGCTTTCAGATTCTGGGAACGCTGATGTCCGTCGGGCTGATGATGCTGCCCGCTACCAGCGCCCGCTTCTGGAGCCGTCGGCTCACCCCATTGCTGTTTATCGCTATGCTGCTGGCAATCGCTGCTGCGCTAAGCGGGCTGATGCTCTCCTGGTACTACTCACTGCCTGCCGGACCAGCCGTGGTGCTGAGTGCCGCCGGGCTGTTTCTGCTCTCTGTTCTGACAGGGCCATGCGGCGGCGTGCTGCGTCGTCGTTAATATACTGATAAGGGGATACAAATGAAGTTTATTGCACTGAGCCTGATAACCAGCGCGATGCTGGTCAGCCCGTTTACGCAGGCCGGTACTATCAACACGGTAGCCAGTTTTACCGTGCTGGCCGATATCGTAAAACAGGTTGGCGGCGATCATGTGCGTGTCACCTCGCTGGTCGGGCCGGATGGCGATCCGCATACCTTTGAGCCTTCGCCACAGGATAGCCAGGCGCTGGCGCAGGCCAGCGTGGTGTTTGTCAGCGGTCTCGGTCTGGAAGGGTGGATGGATCGGCTGATAACGGCTTCAGGCTATCGCGGCGATGTGGTGGTGGCATCGAGCGGCATCAGCACGCGTACCATGGAAGAGGAGGGCAGTACCGTTACCGATCCGCACGCCTGGAACAATCTGCAGAACGGTGAAATTTATGCGCGTAACGTAATGCAGGCGTTGATAAAAGCCGATCCGCAGGACGCCGCCGACATCCGGCGCAGCGGCGAACGCTACATTCAGCAGCTGCAGCAGCTCGACAGCTGGGCTAAATCTGCATTTGACGCCGTGCCGCGCAGCGCGCGCAAAGTGCTGACCAGCCACGACGCCTTTGGCTACTTCGGACAGCGTTATGGCGTTACCTTCCTGGCACCGGTCGGCTTTTCCACGGAAGCAGAAGCCAGCGCCAGCGACGTTGCGCAGATTATTAAGCAGCTCAGGCGTGAGCATATTCACCGCTACTTTATTGAAAATCAGACCGACCCGCGCCTGGTTAAACAGATAGCCAGTGAATCGGGGGCGCAGCCCGGCGGCGAACTCTATCCGGAGGCGCTCTCCGCTGCTGGCGGTCCGGCTGCGACCTATACGGCAGCATTTCGGCATAACGCGGAAGCGATGCTGAAAAGCATGCAATAAAAAAGGCCGGGGAGCATCCCGGCCAAACTCTCACAACGCATTAACGCTTTTTCTTTCTTCCCTGAACCGCTTTGAAACGTGGATTGGATTTGCAAATCACATAAATACGGCCTTTACGTCGTACCACTTTGCAATCCCGGTGGCGGGTTTTAGCCGACCGAAGTGAACTCACGACCTGCATCGTACTGCTCCTTTATTTGGTGCGCGTCAGGAAGCTGCCAAAGCGCTTGTTGAAGCGCGCCGCGCTGCCCTCTTTGGCGAACTCTTTTTGTTTGCCGGTATAATAAACGTGCGATTTGGAGGAGACATCCAGCGTCACGTAGGGCAGAACCTCGCCTTCAAACTCGATGGTGCGTTCAGTTTTAATGGTTGATCCCACTTTAAAATACTCATCAGCGGTAGTGTCATGGAACAGAACCGGACGATAGTGCGGGTGGATATCAGGCTTCATATGACGATTCCTATGTAATGTTATAATATAACAATATTATGCGCCCGTTATGGCGCGATTGCAACCGTCATCAGGCACCATAAAAAAAGGCCGCATCTGCGGCCTTTTTCATTAAGGAGTCAATCAGTGTTTCGCGTGTTCAGCCGGATGGCTGCCTTCAAGGTCCGCTTTATGCTTACTGAAGCGGCGACGCACCACGACGAAGAAGACCGGTACAAAGAAGATTGCCAGCGCGGTAGCGGTGACCATTCCTCCCATTACGCCGGTACCTACTGCGTTCTGAGCGCCGGAACCGGCACCGCTGCTGATTGCCAGCGGCAGTACACCGAGGATAAACGCCAGTGAGGTCATCAGAATCGGGCGCAGACGCATACGTACCGCTTCCAGCGTCGCTTCCACCAGGCCTTTGCCCTCTTTATCCATCAAATCTTTCGCAAATTCGACGATCAGAATGGCGTTCTTAGCGGAAAGACCAATCGTGGTCAGCAGTCCGACTACAAAGTAGACGTCGTTACTGAGCCCGCGCAGGGTAGTGAAGATCAGCGCGCCAATCACGCCGAGCGGCACGACCAGCATCACCGAGAACGGAATAGACCAGCTCTCATAGAGTGCCGCCAGGCAGAGGAAGACGACAATCAGCGAGATCGCGTAGAGCGCCGGGGCCTGGTTACCTGACAGACGTTCCTGATAGGACATGCCGGTCCAGTCGTAGCCAATACCGGTTGGCAGTTTCGACGCCAGCTCCTCCATCATATCCATCGCGTCACCCGAGCTCTTGCCCGGCGCAGCCTGACCGAGGATCTCCATGGAAGGCAGACCGTTGTAACGCTCCAGTCGTGGTGAGCCATACTGCCATTTCGCCGAGGAGAAGGCAGAGAAGGGCACCATATTGCCGGCGCTGTTACGCACATACCATTTGCCAATGTCATCCGGTAGCATGCGCGCATCCGCTTTACCCATAACGTACACTTTCTTCACGCGACCGCGATCGATAAAGTCGTTGACGTAGGATCCGCCCCAGGCGGCGCCCAGCGTAGTGTTGATATCAGAGAGCGATACCCCCAGCGCCTGCGCTTTTTCCTGATCGATAATCAGTTTGTACTGCGGCGTATCTTCCAGGCCGTTCGGACGTACGCCAACCAGCGTATCTGAATGCTGGGCGATCATGCCAAACAGCTGATTTCGCGCTTCGGTCAGCTTTTCATGGCCCAGGTTGCCCTGATCAATCAGCTGGAAGTCAAAACCGGTGGCGTTCCCCAGTTCGATAATGGCCGGCAGGTTGAACGGGAAGACCATGGCATCTTTAATCTGACCCAGTGCGCCCATGGCGCGTCCGGCGATAGCCGGTACTTTCAGATCGGCGCTGCCACGCTCATCCCACGGCTTCAGGCTGACAAACGCGATACCGGTGTTCTGACCACGGCCGGCAAAGCCAAAGCCGTTAACGGTGAACACGGAATTGACGCTATCTTTCTCTTTGGTCAGGAAGTAGTCCGTTACCTGATCCAGCACTTTCTGAGTACGCTCCTGGGTTGCACCGGCTGGCAGCTGCGCCTGCGCCAGTAACAGCCCCTGATCTTCTTCCGGCAGGAAGGAGGTCGGCAGCTTCAGGAACAGCCACGCCATGCCAAGAACAATGACCAGATAGATCACCAGATAGCGGCCGGTACTGCGGATAATATGGCTGACGCTGTCGACATAGTGATTGGTGCTTTTGTCGAACATGCGGTTGAACCAGCCAAAGAAGCCGGTGGTTTTACCATGCTCACCTTTTTTAATCGGTTTGAGCATGGTGGCACAGAGGGCAGGGGTGAGGATCAGCGCGACCAGCACCGACAGCGCCATCGCTGAAACGATGGTGATCGAGAACTGACGGTAGATAACCCCGGTCGAACCGCCAAAGAACGCCATGGGAATAAATACCGCAGAGAGCACCAGCGCAATACCGACCAGCGCGCCCTGAATCTGCTCCATGGAGCGTTTGGTCGCCTCTTTCGGCGGCAGTCCCTCTTCTGCCATAACGCGCTCAACGTTCTCGACGACCACGATGGCGTCATCAACCAGCAGGCCGATGGCGAGCACCATACCAAACATCGTAAGCGTGTTAATGGAGTAGCCAAAACCATTGATGATAGCGAAGGTACCCAGCAGCACCACCGGTACGGCGATGGTGGGGATCAGCGTGGCGCGGAAGTTCTGCAGGAACAGATACATAACCAGGAACACCAGCACAATCGCTTCAAACAGGGTTTTAACCACTTCGAAAATGGAGATTTTTACAAACGGGGTCGTGTCATACGGGTAGACGGTCTTCATGCCTGACGGGAAGAACGGCTCCAGTTTACCCAGCTCTGCTTTAACCGCTTCTGCGGTATCCAGTGCGTTAGCCCCGGTCGCCAGCTTGATACCGATACCGGATGCGGGCTTGCCGTTGTAACGGGCAATAACTTCGTAGTTTTCACCACCCAGTTCAATTTTTGCCACGTCGCGCAGACGCACCTGCGAACCATCCTGGTTCACCTTGAGCATGATGTTGCCAAACTCATCGGTTGAGGTCAGGCGGGTCTGAGCAATAATCGAGGCGTTAAGCTGCTGGCCCGGCACCGGCGGTGTACCGCCCAGCTGACCGGCAGCGACCTGGGTATTCTGCGTCTGCAGCGCGCTGATGACGTCAACCGGCGTCAGCTGATAGTTGTTCAGCTTGTGCGGATCGAGCCAGATACGCATCGCATACTGTGCACCAAACACCTGGGTATCACCTACGCCTGTGGTACGGCTGATAGGATCTTTGATATTAGAGGCGACATAGTCCGCAATGTCGTTCTGCGTCATGCTGCCATCGTCACTGACAAAACCGGCTACCATCAGGAAGCTGCTGGAGGATTTTTTAACCTGAATCCCCTGTTGCTGTACTTCCTGCGGCAGCAGCGGCATCGCCAGCTGCAGCTTGTTCTGCACCTGTACCTGCGCGATATCCGCGTCGGTACCGGACTGGAAGGTCAGCGTCAGCGTCAGCGTACCGGATGAGTCACTGCTCGAGGACATATACATCAGCCCGTCGATGCCGTTCATATTCTGTTCAATAACCTGCGTAACAGAATCCTGCAGCGTTTTTGCATCCGCACCCGGATAAGATGCCTGGATCTCAACCGCCGGTGGCGCAACATTGGGATATTGCTCAATCGGCAGGCTGATGATCGATAGCGCACCCGCCATCATAATGATGATGGCAAGCACCCATGCAAAAATGGGGCGATCGATAAAGAACTTAGCCATGTATCAACGGCTCCTGTTATGACGATGATTTAGCAGACTGAGATTCCTGGGCTGCTTTAGCATCATCTGAGACCTCTTTTGGCGTAACCTGCGCACCCGCTTTCGCGCGCTGAATACCGACGGTAATCACGCGGTCGCCCTCTTTCAGACCATCGGTAACCAGCCATTTGTCACCAAACGCCTGATTTGCAGTGATCTTACGTACTTCTACTTTGTTATCTGCGCCAACAACCATCGCGCTGGCATCACCGGTTGGCGTACGGGTCACGCCGGTTTGCGGCACCAGCAGCGCGGTTGGGTTCACGCCTTCATCCAGACGCGCGCGCACAAACATACCCGGCAGCAGACGGTTATCCGGGTTGGGGAAGATGGCGCGCAGCGTAATCGAACCGGTGGTTTCATCGACGGTGACATCGGAAAATTCCAGTGTTCCCGACTGCTTGTAAGGGCTACCATCCTGCATCAGCAGCGTGACGTTAGCTTTACCATCGGTCTGTTTCAGCTGGCCCGCTTCGAGCTCGGCGCGCAGGCGCAGAAAATCGTCACTGGACTGCGTTACATCGACATACATAGGATCCAGCTGCTGCACGGTCGCGAGCGCGTTAGTCTGACCATTGGAGACCAGGGCACCTTCCGTCACAGAGGATTTGCCGATACGGCCGCTGATAGGCGACGTGACTTTGGTGTAGGCGAGGTTGATACGGGCAGTTTCAACGTTAGCCTGGGCAGCCTGCACAGCAGCCGCGGTCTGAGCCGCAGTGGCCGCTGCGTTGTCGTAATCCTGCTGACTGATATATTTGGTGCCGAGCAGTGGCTTATAACGTTTGATGGTGAGCTGCGCTACGCGGGCATTAGCCTGCGCCTGCGCTAAATCCCCTTTAGCACTGTCGTAAGCTGCCTGATAGGTGGCAGGATCGATCTGATAAAGCGACTGGCCCGCTTTAATATCACTGCCTTCAACAAAATTACGCTTCAGAATGATACCCGACACCTGAGGGCGGACTTCTGCTACGCGAAACGCGGAAGTGCGACCAGGCAGTTCAGTCGTGACCTTCAGGGGTTCAGCTTTTAATGTGACCACCCCGACTTCCGGCGGCTGTTGCTGCTGCTGGCCGGCTTGCTGAGATTTATCATCATCACATCCTGTTAACAAAAAGCTGCCTGAAAGCATCACGGCGGCCGCCAGAGGCACTAACCCTCTGTTTTTATTCATAAATAAAACCTCTAGTGTCCGATATCAAATGATCAATGGATCACAAACCGATAAACCCATTGCTGCGTTAAAACACGGGTCATGCTATGGTACATACATTCACAAATGTATGTAAACTTGCCAGTTTGTAAAAACAGCTCCCTATGGCACGAAAAACCAAAGCGCAAGCACTTGAAACGCGTAATCAAATTCTTGATGCCGCATTAGCACACTTTTCTGAACAGGGTGTGGCCGCCACGTCGCTGGCTGATATCGCCGCAGCGGCTGGCGTCACGCGCGGTGCCATTTACTGGCACTTTAAAAATAAAGCCGATCTGTTACAGGAAATCTGGCTGCGCTGCGACGCCGGGCTGGACGATGTGGAACTTGAGTATCAGACAAAATATCCGGACGATCCACTTTCTGTAATGCGTTCGATGCTGATCTATATCCTTGACGCCACGGCAAAGGATGCGCAAAGACGCGCACTTATGGAGATTATCTTCCATAAATGTGAGTTTGTGGGCGAAATGTCAACGCTGGTTGCGATGCAGCAGGGCTTACTGCAGGCGTGTTATGACCGCATTGAAACCGTGCTGCGCAGCTGCATTGAAGCGGGACAGCTGCCCGGTGCGCTGAATACCCGTCAGGCGGCACTGCTGATGCGTGGCTATATCAATGGCATGATGGAGAGCTGGCTGTTTAATCCGCACAGTTTTGACCTGGCCGCGGAAGCGCCGCAGATCGTTGATGCGTTTCTCGATATGCTGCGGCTGAGCCCGACCCTGAGCGGGCGTTAATCTGCATGCGCGGCGGCCAGCTTCTGTTCATAGTCGCGCCGGACGATCGCCAGCGCGGCCAGCACCGTCGCGGGCGGCACCTGGTTCTCCTCCAGCAGCTGAATCAAATCGACCGCCAGCTTAATCTCATCCGGTGCGCTCTCAAGCGACATACTCTCTCCTAAATTCGTAGTTTTATTGCAACCAGCAGCATCAGCACTGCGCCCGCCAAAGCGGCAGCTACGCCGGCGATATGCAGCGTGCCGATTTCGCCATTCATAAAGTAGGTGGCAATATAGCCGCCAATCAGCGCGCCAATTGCGGCCAGTACCAGCCCGGGGATCATCCCGCCGGGCCTGCCGGGCAGCAGCAGGCGCCTGAGCCAGCCAGCGGCCAGGCCCGTTACTATCCAGATAATCAGCGTCACCGGTTCCTCCTTCTGCCTTATGCGTTGAGTATAGAAGTGCAGCGCTACGGCTGCGCGGCGGGCAGATCGAGCTGATAAAGCGCAGCGCGACAGCGGCTTAATCGCGCCTGCAGCTGCTCCACTTCCCGCATCAGCTGCTGCTGCACGCTCAGCGTTTCTGCCCGGGCAAGATGCGCCTCGCGCTGGCGCAGCATGGCGAGTAGCCGCGTCTCATACCCCTGATACTCAACACGCTTCTGCTGGCGGGTATCCCGCCGCGGCTGCTCCCGCCACGGCCGCAGCTGCTGGCTTTCGCATTCGCGCTGAAGTGCCGCCAGCTGATCCAGCACCCGCTGCGCCAGCCACTGCTGCTGCACGGCGCCGTGCTGTTTTTGCTGCAGATGGTGCAGATTCTGCTCCAGCTCCTGCAGATAGTCGCTCAGGCGGGTGCCTTTCGTATGAAACAGTGCGGCATCAAAGCGCGGCACTCTGCAGACGCCGTCCGGCTGCTGTGCTATGCGCTGGCGCAGCGTTTCAACGATTTTTTGCAGCCGCTCAGGCGCGGAAAGGAGAGGCATCACTTCGGTTCCATGTTAACGTAAGAGCATATTCAGTATTCAGGCATCTGGCATGCAGCGTTTTCTACTGTTGAGCCTTGGCTGGCTGGCGATAGTGCTGGGCACGCTGGGCATTGTATTACCTTTACTCCCGACAACGCCATTTGTGTTGCTGGCCGCCTGGTGTTTTGCCCGTTCATCGCCGCGCTTTCACCACTGGCTGCTGTGGCGCTCGCCTTTTGGCCGCTATCTGCGTCACTGGCAGCGTCATCGTGCCATGCCGCCAGGCGCTAAGGGGCGGGCAATAGTGCTGATTATCATCACCTTTGCGTTCTCGCTCTGGCTGGTAAAGCTGTTCTGGCTGCGTCTGCTGCTGCTGGTGTTATTAGCGATACTGCTGCTCTTTATGTGGCGTATCCCGGTAGTAGCAGAAGAGACAACGCAACATTAACCGCGTCAGGGTTGCATTTAGGCCGCTGTTTGCTTAGATTTGGGCATCTTCGTGCGTGGCTTCCCTCTGTGAAACGACTTCGCTTAACCCGGTCTCCGGGTATTGGCGCTGTTGAAGCTGCGCGTTTTAGATATTTTTCCAGGCGTAACCTTTATGACCGCAACTGCGCAGCAGCTTGAACTGATCAAAAACAGCATCAAAAGTATTCACGACTATCCGAAGCCGGGCATTTTGTTCCGCGACGTGACCAGCCTTATGGAAGATCCGCAGGCCTATGCGGCGGCGATCTCCATTCTGGTTGAGCGTTATCGTGACAAAGGCATCACCAAAGTGGTGGGTACAGAAGCGCGCGGCTTCCTGTTTGGTGCACCCGTAGCGCTGGGGCTGGGCGTAGGCTTTATACCGGTGCGTAAACCGGGCAAGCTGCCGCGTGAAACCTGGCAGGAGCGCTATGAGCTGGAGTACGGTACGGATGCGCTGGAGCTGCACAAAGACGCGATTAAACCCGGCGATATCGTGCTGGTCATCGACGATCTGCTGGCAACCGGCGGCACCATTGAGGCGACGGTAAAACTGATCCGCCGCGCGGGTGGCGAAGTCAACGATGCCGCTTTTGTCATTAATCTGTTCGATCTTAGCGGCGAAGCGCGCCTGACCGCGCTGGGCGTTAACTGCTACAGCCTCGTCAGCTTCCCCGGCCACTAAGGCCTGCTGCGCTCTGCCGTTTTGCGGAGCGCAGTGCTTATCCCATAGGTTACTCTGCCTGCGCCTGCCCGAGACGGGTATAGGCATATTTCGCTGTGGCTGGTAAACTACTGCCCAAATACACAGGGTTTGCGAAGCTGCATTTTTTCCCTTTTTCTGACGGTGGCTGCCGGCTGATTGCCGCGCTGCTGTGCCAACTCAATACAATCCAGTGACCACATCCACATGAGCTATCAGGTACTTGCGCGAAAATGGCGTCCCCAGGCCTTCGCAGACGTAGTGGGTCAGGAACATGTGCTGACTGCGCTCGCCAACGGGTTATCACTGGGACGTATTCATCATGCCTATCTTTTCTCCGGCACCCGCGGCGTAGGGAAAACTTCTATTGCCCGCCTGCTGGCGAAAGGGTTGAATTGCGAAACCGGTATTACCGCTACGCCCTGTGGCAAGTGCGACAACTGCCGGGAAATTGAGCAGGGCCGCTTTGTTGACTTAATCGAGATCGATGCGGCTTCCCGTACCAAAGTGGAAGATACGCGCGATCTGCTGGATAACGTGCAGTACGCGCCAGCGCGCGGTCGCTTCAAGGTCTATCTGATTGATGAAGTACATATGCTGTCGCGCCACAGCTTTAATGCCCTGCTGAAAACGCTGGAAGAGCCGCCGTCCCACGTTAAGTTTTTGCTGGCCACCACCGATCCGCAGAAGCTGCCGATCACTATCCTGTCGCGCTGCCTGCAGTTCCATCTGAAAGCGCTGGACGTTGAACAGATTCAGCAGCAGCTGAGCTATGTGCTGGAGCAGGAGCAGATTGCCGCGGAGCCACGTGCGCTGCATCTGCTGGCGCGCGCTGCCGATGGCAGTATGCGTGATGCGCTGAGCCTGACCGATCAGGCGATCGCCAGCGGGCAGGGCAGCGTCACGCGCGATACCGTCGCGCAGATGCTCGGCACGCTGGATGATGAACAGCCGCTGGCGCTGATTGAAGCGCTGGTGGAGGGCAGCGGCGAACGGGTAATGGCGCGCCTGAATCAGGCCGCTTCGCGCGGAGTAGAGTGGGAAGCGCTGCTGGTTGAGATGCTGCGGCTGCTGCATCGCATCGCAATGGTGCAGCTGCTGCCTGGCTCTCTCAATGATGAAGAGTTCAGTGAAGCGCAGCGCCTGCGTGAGCTGGCGCGTACCCTGCCACCCGCTGACGTGCAGCTCTACTATCAGACGCTGCTGATGGGACGCAAAGATCTGCCGCTGGCACCCGATCGGCGCCTGGGTGTGGAAATGACGCTGCTGCGCGCGCTGGCTTTCCATCCACAGGCTACACTTGCTGAACCGGTGGCGCGTCCGTCGCTGGCACCGCAGGCGGCACCGCAGGTACCTGCCGCCGCCCCGGCTGAGCAGCCTGCTGCGGCTACACAACCGCAGATGGCACCGGCTACGCAACCGCAGATGGCGCCGCCCGCTGCGCCGGCTCCGGCAGAACCGCAGGCTCCGCCTGCCGGCAATCTGCCGGACACCACCAGTCAGCTGCTGCAGGCGCGTACGCAACTGCTGCGTCAGGGGGCAGGTAAAGTAAAAAAGAGTGAGCCGGCAGCGCGTCCCGCGCGGCCGGCAAATCAGGCGCTGGAGCGTCTGGCTACGGTGACGGAGCGCGTTCAGCAGCGTGCACCCGAAACCGCAAGCGCGCCGGTAAAACCGGAGGCGTACCGCTGGAAAGCACAGCAGCAGAGTGAGGAGAAAGCGGAGCCGGTCGCAACGCCAAAAGCCTTGCGTTCAGCGCTGGAGCATGAGAAAACGCCGGAGCTGGCTGCGCGGCTGGCCGAGGAAGCACAGCTGCGTGATGCCTGGACCGCTGAAATTGCCCGGCTGACGCTGCCAAAGCTGGTGCAGCAGGTGGCGCTCAACGCGTGGAAAGAGCAGCATGAACAGAGCGTGACGCTGCATCTGCGCAGCAGCCAGCGACACCTCAATTCTGCGGCAGCCCGGCAGGCCATTCAGGCTGCGCTAAGCCAGGCGGCGGGTCAGGAAGTTGAACTGACCATCGTGGAAGATGATAATCCGGCGGTGCTGACGCCGCTGGAGTGGCGACAGGCCATCTATGAAGAGAAGCTGGCGCAGGCGCGCCAGTCGCTCGCAAGTGATACCCACATTCAGATGCTGCAGCAGTTCTTTGATGCCGATCTGGATGAAGAGAGTATCCGACCCGTATGATCACGCTGTCGCGCAGAGGTTGCGCGCAGCCCCAGCAGAGAGAGAAAACTATGTTTGGTAAAGGCGGATTGGGCAACCTGATGAAACAGGCCCAGCAGATGCAGGATAAAATGGCCAAGGTTCAGGAAGAGATCGCCGCGCTGGAAGTTACGGGCGAATCGGGTGCGGGTCTGGTTAAAGTAACCATCAACGGCGCGCACAACTGCCGTCGCGTGGAAGTCGATCCCAGCCTGCTGGAAGATGACAAAGATATGCTGGAAGATTTGATTGCTGCAGCCTTTAACGATGCGGCGCGTCGCATCGATGAGACGCAGAAAGAGAAGATGGCTTCTGTCTCTTCCGGTATGCAGCTGCCGCCTGGCTTCAAGATGCCGTTCTGATGCAGACCAGTCCACTGCTTGAAACCTTAATGGAGTCACTGCGCTGTCTGCCGGGTGTAGGCCCGAAGTCAGCGCAGCGCATGGCGTTTCACCTGTTGCAACGCGATCGCAGCGGTGGCATGCGTCTGGCTCAGGCGCTGACGCGCGCGATGTCGGAAATCGGCCACTGTGCCGATTGCCGCACCTTCACCGAACAGGAGATCTGCACCATCTGTGCTAACGCCCGTCGGCAGCAGAACGGGCAGATTTGCGTGGTGGAAAGCCCGGCAGATATTCACGCCATTGAGCAGACCGGCCAGTTTGGCGGACGCTACTTTGTGCTGATGGGACATCTGTCGCCGCTGGATGGGATTGGTCCGCAGGATATCGGGCTCGATCGCCTGGAGCAGCGTCTGGAACATGAGACGCTGCAGGAGGTGATCCTGGCGACCAACCCCACGGTAGAGGGTGAAGCGACCGCCAACTATATCGCTGAGCTGTGCGGTCAGTATGGCGTTGACGCCAGCCGTATTGCACACGGTGTGCCGGTAGGTGGTGAGCTGGAGATGGTTGATGGCACCACGCTGTCGCACTCTCTTGCCGGGCGTCATAAGATTAAATTCTAAGCACTCGCCGGTTTCATTCACTGAAACCGGCTTGAAAATTTTCCCGCCATCCCCATCTCTTCCTCAACGTTCGATCAACCCCGATTCTGTTGAGGTAGCAATGACCATGAAAGGACAAGAGACGCGTGGCTTCCAGTCAGAGGTAAAACAACTTCTGCACCTGATGATCCATTCCCTCTATTCAAACAAAGAGATTTTCCTGCGTGAACTGATCTCCAACGCCTCTGATGCCGCTGATAAGCTGCGCTTCCGCGCGCTTTCCACTCCGGATCTCTATGAAGGCGACGGCGAGCTGCGCGTGCGTATCTCGGTCGACAAGGAGAAACGGACGCTGACGCTGAGCGACAACGGTATCGGTATGCGTCGCGATGAGGTAATTGAAAACCTCGGTACTATCGCTAAATCAGGCACCAAAGCGTTCCTGGAGTCTATGGGCTCTGACCAGGCGAAAGACAGCCAGCTGATTGGCCAGTTTGGTGTGGGTTTCTACTCCGCCTTTATCGTTGCTGACAAAGTGACCGTGCGCACCCGCGCTGCCGGCGCACAGGCCAGCGAGGGCGTGTTCTGGGAGTCAGAAGGCGAGGGCGAATATACCCTGGCAGAAATCGAAAAAGCCGATCGCGGTACCGAGATCACGCTGCATTTCCGCGCAGGGGAAGATGATTTCCTTGACGCCTGGCGCGTGCGTAACGTCATCAGCAAATATTCCGATCACATCGCACTGCCGGTAGAGATCGAAACCAAAGATGAAGAGAACGACACCGTAACCTGGGAGAAGGTCAACAAAGCCCAGGCGCTGTGGACGCGTAATAAAGCGGAGATCAGCGACGACGAGTACAACGAGTTCTACAAGCACATTGCACATGACTTCAGCGATCCGGCTATCTGGAGCCATAATCGCGTGGAAGGCAAGCAGGAGTACACCAGCCTGCTCTACATCCCGCAGCGTGCTCCGTTCGATATGTGGAACCGCGACAGCAAGCATGGCCTCAAGCTTTATGTACAGCGCGTGTTTATTATGGATGACGCTGAGCAATTCATGCCGAACTACCTGCGCTTTGTGCGCGGTCTGATTGACTCTAACGATCTGCCGCTTAACGTCTCACGTGAAATTCTGCAGGACAGCCGTGTCACCCAGAGCCTGCGCGCCGCGCTGACTAAGCGCAGCCTGCAGATGCTGGAAAAACTGGCAAAAGATGATGCAGAGAAGTATCAGCAGTTCTGGAAAGAGTTTGGTCTGGTACTGAAAGAGGGACCGGCAGAAGATAGCGCCAATCAGCAGGCGATTGCTAAACTGCTGCGTTTTGCCACCACGCAGAGCGAAGGCAGCGAGCAGAGCGTATCGCTGGATGACTACCTGAGCCGCATGGTTGAAGGTCAGGAGAAGATCTACTACATCACGGCGGACAGCTATGCCGCGGCGAAAAGCAGCCCGCATCTGGAGCTGTTCCGCAAAAAAGGCATTGAGGTACTGCTGCTCTCCGATCGTATCGATGAGTGGATGATGAGTTATCTCACCGAGTTCGAAGGTAAAACGTTCCAGTCAGTAAGCAAAGCTGATGAGTCGCTGAGCAAGCTGGCGGATGAAGAGACCGAAGAGCAGAAAGAAGCGGAAAAAGCGCTGGAGCCGTTTGTTGAGCGCGTGAAAACGCTGCTGGGCGAGCGCGTTAAAGAGGTGCGACTGACGCATCGTCTGACCGATACGCCTGCTATCGTCACCACTGATGCTAACGAAATGACCACCCAGATGGCGAAGCTGTTTGCCGCCGCCGGTCAGGATGTTCCGGAAGTGAAATATATCTTTGAGATCAATCCGGAGCATGGCCTGGTGAAACGCGTAGCGGATACCCAGGATGAGGCGCGCTTTGCCGAATGGGTTGAACTGCTGCTGGATCAGGCGCTGCTGGCTGAGCGCGGTACGCTGGACGATCCTAACCAGTTTATCCGCCGCATGAACCAGCTGCTGACGGCGTAACGCCGCACAGCGCGAAGCGAATAAAACAGCTAAGGGCGCCATTAATGGCGCCCTTTTTTATGGCGTCAGCACTGCGCCTGCTCTCTGAGCCATGCGCGAAACAGACGGATCTCTGCATTCTGCTCGCGCGAGCGTTTGGCCATCATCCAGGTCGCGCGATCGATGCGCACAAAGCCCAGCGGCGCAATCAGCGCGCCCGCTTCCAGCTCCTGCTGCACCAGCAGTCGCGGGGCCATAATGATCCCCAGACCGCTTCTGGCGGCCTGAATAGCCAGCATCAGATTATCAAAGTGTTTGCCACGCCAGAAATCACCGCGTGCGCCGCTGTTTTTTGCCCACTCAGCCCAGGCGTGCAGCCGGGTATCCGCATGCAGCAGCGGCAGCGTTTGCAGATCGCGCGCGCTCTGCAGGCGTTCGGCGTAGTGGGGCGCACAGAGCGGCCCAATCGCGTCATCGCTGATAAGCGTGGCTTCAATATCATCATCGGGCTGCTGCTCATAACTCAGGATCAGCACATCGGTGTGTTCACTGCGCAGCTGATCGATCTCAACCAGTGACTGAAACTGCACGTCGATATCCGGGTAGCGCTGATAGAAACTGCTGATACGCGGGATCAGCCACTGAGAGAGAAAGCTGGGCGCACAGGAAACAGAGAGGTGATGCCGCATACCGGTACGTATGCTTTCGCAGCTGGTGGCGAGTTCGCTGAACGCTTTCTGACAGCTGACCAGAAGGCGTTCGCCATGCGAGGTGAGTTTGACGCGTCCGTTAGTGCGTACAAACAGCGGTTTGCCCATCCAGCTCTCCAGCTGGCGCACCTGATGGCTGACGGCGCTGTGGGTGACATGCAGGGTTTCCGCTGCCGTACTGAAACTGCTGTGCAGCGCTGCCTGATGAAAATAGCGCAGCGCCCGTAGTGACGGAAGCGCGGTCATACTCGTCCCTTGTGTAAAAACCTAACAGGGATTGTCAGTTTATATCATTTTAATGTCCAGCCGCATTGCCCTAACCTCTGCTCCAGATTCTGGCAGGTTGACGGGACGGGCTGGCTATGTATCAGCCACGCGTTTTATCTGCCGGAAAGCACCACTTCGCAGCTAATACAGGGAAACGTTACGCGATGGCCTCACAAAACGCCTCTGCCAGGGCGGCGATATGCGATCGGCTGCGCAGCCAGCTATCCCGCTACTACCGGCTGGAAAATTACGATCTCTTCTTTGCGCCCACGCTGCATATTGCGCGGGTGGTGCTCTCTCAGCTTTTTTTACGCCAGGAGCAGGCGCGTAATCAGACACGCTACGCCTCGCACCATCCGGTTAGCGAGCTGAGCGTGCTGCCCGCCGTCCCGATGATGGCGGGAAATATCGCCCTGATAGAGCATGTGGATCTGGCGGAAGGGCGGGTGCGCTCGCTCGACGCCTGCCAGAGTCAGGGCGTGACCGACGCTTCCGGGTCGTTTGCCAGCGCGCTGCACAAAACGCTGATTGCCGGCTCCCATCTGTTTGTCGCACACCTGAACCACCATGCAGCGCTGAGCGACGATCTGGTACTGATTGCGCTGCGCACGACAAAATTCAGCACGCTGGTGCGCAGCGAACTGCGGCTGATAGAGCAGGGGCTGGCGCTGGGAAGCGCGCCGCAGCAGGCGCTGACGATGATGGAGAGCGCTGAGTGGAAGCCGTTTAATATCGCCATGGTTGACCGGTTTGCGCTCGAAACGCCGCTACCGCTCGCCTCACTGCAGCAGCCCGGTTTGCCATTTGCCCTGATTGATCTGCCGCCGGCGCTGCATAATGTTACCCTGCCGCCGGAGATCCGGCGGCTGCCCGGACGTTTGCTGATCCCGGCCAGCCTGCGCGGCAGCGGCAGCAAACATACAAACGTCACCGCGACGCTGAAAAAGCAGCTGAAAGCGTTGTTGCTGCGTAGCCTGAATTCCTAAAATCAATCCCTCAGCTGGCGCTTCATCCCAAAGCAGGTCACAGTAGGCGGGCCAGTGATAGCGTGCCCGTTGCCTTGTGGCTGGCGGGTCATAATGGTATGTTCTTGGCCTTCATAGATTGATCAATGCGATTCGCAAGGGGAATTACGCAATGCGTATTATTCTGCTCGGGGCACCGGGCGCAGGTAAAGGCACTCAGGCTCAGTATATTATGGAGAACTACGGTATTCCGCAGATCTCTACCGGTGACATGCTGCGCGCCGCAGTAAAAGCAGGCACCGAACTGGGCCAGCAGGCGAAAGCCATCATGGATGCCGGTAAACTGGTGACTGATGAACTGGTGATTGCGCTGGTTAAAGAGCGTATCGCGCAGGAAGACTGCAAAAACGGCTTCCTGCTCGATGGCTTCCCACGCACCATCCCGCAGGCTGACGCCATGAAAGAAGCGGGCATCAAAGTCGATTACGTGCTGGAATTTGCCGTGCCGGACGAGCTGATCGTCGATCGCATTGTGGGCCGTCGCGTGCATGCGCCTTCTGGCCGCGTATACCACATCAAAAACAAGCCACCAAAAGTGGAAGGTAAAGATGATGTGACCGGTGAAGAGCTGACCACGCGCAAAGACGATCAGGAAGAGACCGTGCGTAAGCGTCTGGTTGAGTATCATGAGCTGACAGCGCCCCTGATTGCTTACTACAGCAAAGAAGCGGAAGCGGGTAACACCGCCTATCACAAAATTGACGGCACCCGCCCGGTGGCTGACGTCAGTGAAGAACTGCGCCGTATCCTCGGCTAAGTACCAAAAGGGCCGGATGCCTGGCCCTTTTACAGCAATTGCTTTTCCCGCCCGTGATTTCCGCTACAATTTCCCCCGATTCACCACTCTTCGTTGCGATATCAAGGAAACAGAATGAGGCAAGATAAGCCCGGTGTTCTGCTGGTTAACTTAGGCACACCTGAAGCACCTACCACCCCGGCGGTGAAACGCTATCTGAAGCAGTTCCTCGGCGATCCGCGCGTGGTTGATACGCCGCGCTGGCTATGGTGGCCCATCCTTAATTTTATTATTCTGCCGTTTCGTTCGCCGCGCGTGTCGAAACTCTACGCCTCCGTCTGGATGGAAGAGGGATCGCCGCTGATGGTATTCAGCAAGCGGCAGCGTGCCGCGCTGGCGCAGCGCGTGGACATGCCGGTCGAGCTGGGCATGAGCTATGGTCAGCCGAGCCTGGACGGAGCGGTACATCGCCTGCTGGATCAGGGCGTCACGCACCTGATTGTGCTGCCGCTCTATCCGCAGTTCTCCTGCTCTACCGTTGCCGCCGTGTGGGATGGCCTGGCCAGCAGCTTTAAACCGCTGCGCTCGCTGCCGCAGGTCTCCTTTATTCGCGACTATGCTGAGCATCCGGCTTACATTGCCGCGCTGAAAGCCTCCGTTGAGCGCTCATTTGCCCGCCACGGCGAGCCGGATCTGCTGGTGCTCTCTTACCACGGCATTCCGCAGCGTTTCGCCAATGAAGGCGATGATTATCCGCAGCGCTGTAAAGATACCACCGCCGCACTGGCGGCGGCGCTGAATATCGCCCCTGAAAAAATCATGATGACCTTTCAGTCGCGCTTCGGGCGTGAGCCGTGGCTGATGCCTTACACCGATGAGACCATGAAAAGTCTGCCGGCCAAAGGCATTAAGCACGTGCAGGTCATGAGCCCCGGCTTTGCGGCGGACTGTCTGGAAACGCTGGAGGAAATCAGCGGTGAAAACTGCGAAATTTTCCTGCATGCAGGCGGCGAAAAATTTGAATATATTCCCGCGCTTAACGCTGATGACGAGCACATTGAGATGATGGTACAGCTGGTCAACGCGCGCCGCTAAGCGCATCAGGCAGAGAGTATGATATGCTTCTCTGCCTGATTTTCCCTGATGACTGCTTTTCATGAAATTTCCCGGCAAACGTAAATCCAAACACTATTTTCCCGTCAACGCGCGCGATCCGCTGCTGCAGGCTATTCAGCAGGAGCAGGAGGAGGGCAGCTGGGTGGTGGGTATCGACCAGACGCTGGTGGATATCGAAGCCAAAGTTGATGACGCGTTCCTGCAGCGCTACGGCCTGAGTGCCGGGCATTCGCTGGTGATTGACGACGCGACGGCGGAAGCGCTCTATAACGAGTTGATGCGCGAGCAGCTGATCAGCCACCAGTTTGCCGGCGGCACCATTGGCAACACGTTGCACAACTACTCGGTGCTGGCTGACGATCGTTCCGTGCTGCTGGGCGTCATGTGCAATAACATCCAGATTGGCGGCTACGCCTATCGCTATCTCTGCAACACCTCCAGCCGTATGGATCTGAACTTCCTGCAGGGCGTGGACGGCGCGATTGGCCGCTGCTTTACCCTGATTGGCGAGCACGGTGAACGGACCTTCGCGATCAGTCCGGGGCTGATGAACCGGCTGCAGGCGGAGAGTATCCCGGAAGAGGTGATTGCCGGGGCGTCAGCGCTGGTGCTGACCTCCTATCTGGTACGCTGCCAGCCTGGTGAACCGATGCCGGACGCCACGCTGCGCGCCATTGCGTATGCGAAAAAGCATAATGTGCCGGTGGTGTTAACGCTGGGTACAAAATATGTCATTCAGGATAACCCGCAGTTCTGGCGTGATTTCCTGCGCGATCACGTCTCTATTGTCGCGATGAACGAAGAAGAAGCGTTTGCGCTGACCGGTGAACAGGATCCGCTGCTGGCAGCTGATATGGCGCTGGAGTGGGTCGATCTGGTACTCTGCACCGCCGGTCCGACCGGGCTCTACATGGCGGGCTTCACTGAAGATGAATTTAAGCGCAAAACGAATCACCCGCTGCTGCCGGGCGCGATTGCGGAATTCAACCAGTATGAGTTCAGCCGGGCGATGCGCCAGCAGGATTGTCAGCAGCCGCTGCGCATCTTCTCGCATATCGCGCCTTACATGGGCGGACCGGAAAAGATCATGAATACCAACGGGGCAGGGGACGGGGCGCTGGCAGCGCTGCTGCACGATATCACGGCGAACAACTTCCATCGCCTCAAAGTCCCCAACTCCAGCAAACATGCGCGTGAATATCTGACCTACTCCTCGCTGGCGCAGGTGTGCAAATATGCTAACCGCGTGAGTTATCAGGTGCTGAACCAGCATTCACCGCGCCTGACGCGCGGCCTGCCGGAGCGGGAAGATAGCCTGGAAGAGTCTTACTGGGACAGATAAGCGCGCAGTAAAAAGGGGCGCATCAGTGCGCCCCTGCAGTCAGCGATCCCCGATCAAATCGGGCATTCGCGGGAGATCGGCTCAACGGCGATCTCCTTTTTCAGCACATTGAGCATGCTGCTGGCAATTTCACGCTCGCCCATCACGACCTGATTAGCGCCGCGATCCATAATATAGGCGACTTCGTCGTCATAGTGCGCACGGGCGATAATCTCAATATCCTTGCGCTTCTCACGTGCGGCCACCACCACTTCACCCGCTTCATAGCCATTCGGAATGGTCAGCAGCAGCCAGCGGGCGCAGTCAAGCCGTGCCAGCTCCATGGTCTCTGCGCGTGCTGCATTGCCCAGCACCGCTCTGATACCCTGTTCACGCAGCGCTTCAACGCGCGGGCGGGAGTTTTCCACCACCACCAGCGGGATATCTGCTTCCAGCAGCTGCTGCCCCAGCAGGCTGCCGACGCGTCCATAACCCACAATCACCGCGTGATTACAGATATCTACCGGGATCTGTTTCTCTTCCGCCATCGCCTCTTCCAGCGTCTGCTCCTCAGCGGTTTCAGTTTTATCCAGATAGCGCTCCAGCAGCGAGAAGAGGATAGGGTTCAGCATAATGGAGAGAATAGCCGCCGCCAGCACCAGGTTGCGCCCCTCTTCGCTGAGCAGATCGAGTGAAATGCCGAGGCCGGCGAGAATAAAGGCAAACTCACCAATCTGCGCCAGACTGACCGAAATGGTCAGGGCGGTACGGCGTGAGTGCCCCAGCAGAGTGACCAGCGCCCAGGCGGCGATTGATTTACCCAGCACCACGATGGCGAGCGCGCCCAGTACCGCCAGCGGCTGTTCAATCAGGATCATCGGATTAAACAGCATGCCGACCGATACAAAGAACAGTACGGCAAAGGCGTCGCGCAGTGGGAGCGTGTCGCGCGCCGCGCGGTGGCTCAGCTCAGATTCGTTCAGCACCATGCCGGCGAAGAAGGCGCCAAGGGCAAAGGAGACATCAAAGAACTCTACGGCACCAAAGGCGATACCGAGCGCCAGCGCCAGCACCGATAGAGTAAAGAGTTCACGCGAGCCGGTAGCCGCGCTTTTTGCCAGGATCCACGGGATAACGCGGCGGCCTACCACCATCATCAGCACCATAAAGGCGGCCACTTTACCGATGGTCAGCAGCAGATCCCATGCCAGCAGGGTCGGACTGGCGTTACCCTGTTCCAGCATGCCGGCGATGGCAGGCAGCAGCACCAGCGTCAGCACCATCACCAGGTCTTCCACAATCAGCCAGCCGATCGCAATCTGGCCGCGCTGGCTGTCAATCAGCTGTCGCTCCTCCAGCGCCCGCAGCAGCACTACGGTACTGGCCGTAGAGAGGCACAGGCCAAACACCAGGCCAGTCATCCATGACCAGCCCATGGTCCAGGAGAGCCCCATTCCCAGCAGCGTCGCCACCGCGATTTGCGCCACGGCGCCGGGAATGGCGATCGACTTTACCGCCATCAGATCTTTCAGTGAGAAGTGCAGTCCGACGCCAAACATTAGCAGAATGACGCCCAGCTCTGCCAGTTCAGGTGCCAGATTCGTATCCGCAACAAAGCCTGGCGTAAAAGGGCCCGCAACCACGCCGGCAACCAGATAGCCCACCAGCGGAGAGATGCGCAGGCGATTGGCCAGCATGCCAAGGAGAAACGCGAGGACCAGGCCCCCGACAATAGTGGTGATCAACGGTGTGGTGTGATGCATGCCTGTCTCCTTGTGTGCAAATGTGTCCGCTTGTAACAATCAAGTGTAATGCAAATCCTGCTGCAGCGTTTAGACATTTGCGGGATGAAAGCTGAATAAACTGAAAAAATGCGATAAAAAACGTGCCGAAGCGCTATTTTCAGCAGTTATCCTGGCGTGCAGGTAGTGATAATGCATTACAGCAGCGTTAAAAAGCGCAGCATCCCCCGACGGGCCCAGCCGGCGAGAGCAGATGAAAATAGCAGCGGGTACTGCCTTTCAGCTTGAGTTAAGCAGGGAACTGTGCGACACAGAGGGCAGAAATCTGTCAGGTCCACGATGCAGTGGAAAAAAACGAACAAGGAGAGCGTTGTGTTGTTACTTACCCCGAAAAAGCGCTGGCTGGCGCTGCTGGTTTTGCTGGTGCCGATGCTGGCGCAGGCGTGGCAAACCGATCGCAGCTATCGCTTCAGCATCCTGCATACCAACGATCATCATGGCCATTTCTGGAGTAACGCGCAGGGTGAGTATGGGCTGGCAGCACAAAAGAGCCTGATGGACCAGCAGCGTTATGATGTCCAGGCGCGCGGAGGGGGTGCGCTCATCCTCTCCGCCGGGGATATCAATACCGGCGTGCCGGAGTCAGATGTGCTGAACGCAGAGCCTGACATTCGCGGCATGAATCTGGTGGGTTATGACGCTATGGCGCTGGGAAACCACGAATTTGACAAGCCTCTGAGCGTGCTGGAACAGCAGAAAAAGTGGGCGCGTTTTCCCTTTCTCGCGGCGAATATCTATCAAAAAGGCAGCGATCGGCGGCTGTTTTCGCCCTGGGCCATATTTAACCGTATGGGCCTGAAAATAGCGGTTATCGGGCTGACCACTACGGATACGCTGCGTATTACCAACCCGGAAAATGTCGCAGAGCTTGAGATCCGCGATCCGGTCAAAGAGACGCTGAAAGCGGTAGCGGAGCTGCGCGCCACGGAAAAGCCTGATGTGATCATCGCGCTGACGCATATGGGACATTATGACGACGGTCAGCACGGCAGTAACGCACCGGGCGACGTTGAGCTGGCGCGCAGCCTGCCGCCCGGCACCCTGAGTGTTATCGTGGGCGGCCACTCGCACGATGCCGTCTGTATGGCGCAGGCTAACCGCAGCGTGCCCGATTATCAGCCAGGCCAGCCCTGCCAGCCCGATCGGCAAAATGGCGTCTGGATCATGCAGGCTAAAGAGTGGGGCAAATATGTGGGTCGCGGCGATTTTACCTTTCGCAACGGTGAGCTGACGCTGGAAAATTATCAGCTCATCCCGGTTAACCTGAAGCATAAAGTCACCAACCAGGATGGCAGCGAAACCTGGCTGCCTTATCAGGAGCCGATTGTACCCAATACCGCGATGATGAAGCTGCTGACCCCTTTCCAGCTGCGCGCCGGTAAACAGCTGGATGTCGCCGTTGGCCGCAGTGACGGGCTGTTTGTCGGCGAGCGCAATAAAGTCCGCTTTGAGCAGACCAATCTGGCGCAGCTGATCCTGCGAGCGCAGATGGCCGCGACCAAAGCGGATGTGGCGGTGATCAGCGGCGGCGGCATCCGCACATCGCTTTCGGCAGGCGAGCTGCGCCTGCGCGATCTGCTGCAGGTGCAGCCGTTTGGCAATCAGGTGGTGTCGGTCACGCTGAGCGGTGAGGAACTGCAGGCATATCTTGCCCGCATCGCCAATATCAAAGCTAACTCCGGCGGCTTTGCGCAGCTGGCCGGCATCAGCCTGGTGGCCGACGGCACCTCAGTGAGTGATGTCAAAATCAACGGGAAGCCGCTGGAGAAGACAAAAACCTATCGCCTTGCCACTAACAGCTTTAACGCCAGCGGCGGCGACGGCTATCCGCCGCTGACGGCGCGCGCGGGCTACCGCAACAGCGGTCTGCGCGATGCTGACGTGCTGCGCGACTATATTACTCAGCATTCGCCGCTAAAAATCGCTGATTTTGTGCCGCCAGCCGTCGTGCATCTGACCGACGAGCAGGTACGCGAGCGTGACAAGGCGCTGGAAAAGCAGCGCAAGCGCAGCTATCCGCGTATGTTCCTGGCATGGATCTGGCCGCGCGCGGCGCAGGATTAAGCGTAACCGGCGCGCTGCTTCCGGCCGGAGGCAGCGCGCGCCCGGCATCAGGCGCGGCAGGATGGCTGCGCAAACCAGCGCAGGCGCAGCTTATCCCAGACCCAGTTGTAAACCATGGTGTAGGGCAGGAAAAACAGAAAGAATCCCACCTCCACTAAAAAGGCGTTAAGCAGCGAAATATGCAACATGCCGGCGGCGATCGGCAGGCCAATCAGGATAAATCCCCCTTCAAAACAGAGCGCATGCAGGGCACGCAGCCCCAGCCCGCGCTTCTGATGCGGCGGCCAGATGCGATCGAACAGGGTGTTATAAATCATGTTCCACAGCATCGCGACGGTAGAAAGGGCAATCGCCAGCGTGCCCATCTGGAACAGCGGCTTGTCCATAATCCATGCTGCCAGCGGCGCGATAGTCACAATAGCCAGGCCCTCAAAGCCCACGGCGTGCAGAATGCGTTCTTTCAGCGAACGGGTACGCATAAATACCTCCGGTTACGTAATAACGCGCATTTTCGCACTGCACGCATCTGAGATAAAATGAGTGTCTATCGAAAAAAACGATGGTAAACCATGAAATACTCTCCGGAATCCCTTGAGGCATTTGTCCAGACTGTTGCGAGCGGCTCTTTCTCTGCTGCTGCCCGCGCGCTGGCAAAAAGCCAGTCCACCATCAGTGCTGCCATCGCTAACCTTGAAATTGATTTAGGCTTTGCGCTGTTTGATCGTCGCGGCCGTCAGCCGGTGCTGACACCGCAGGGGGAACGCGCGCTGGCTCAGGTGCAGCAGATCCTGGCCGCCAGTCAGCGGCTGGATGAACTGGCGCTGCGTCTGTCGCAGGGTGTTGAGCCGCGCCTGAGTCTGGCCATTTCCGATTTCTGGCAGGCCGATCATCATGAACATCTGCTGACGCGGTTTGATGCCCGCTACCCCGATATCGACTTTGAATGCATGATTGCAGAGGATGAGGATGTACTGGATCTGCTGCAGGCGGGGCGGGTGCACCTGGGCGTGGTCCGCACTCAGCCTGCGCTGCCGCCCGATCTGGCGGTAGCCCGGCTGCAGGTGGAGGCGCAGATGGCGATCTTTCTGCATCAGGATCACGCGCTGTCGCAGCTGGCTCAGGTGAGTGAGGCGCAGCTCAGCGAGCTGCGGCAGCTGCGGCTGAACACCTGGGTACAGACGCGCGGACCGCTGCCGGCTGCCGGACGAACCTGGTCAGCGCCGACGTATCTGCTGCTGCTGGAGATGGCGGAGCAGGGGTTTGGCTGGAGCGTACTGCCGCGCTGGCTGGTGGATCAGTTTGGTCATCAGGTCCTGAAAGAGCTATGCGTTCCCGGCTGGCCGCAGCATATTGCGGTAGATGTGGTCTGGTCGCGACGTAATCCGCCCGGCCCGGCCGGGCGCTGGATGATCGATCAGCTTTGCGCGCAGCAGCCCGATTAATCGCAGCGTGCCACGTCGGCCAGTGTGGCATTCAGCAGCCGCGCCAGATCCTCTGCAGCCAGTTCAATGTCGAGGCCGCGTTTACCGCCAGAGATAAATATGGTGGCAAACTCTGCGGCCTGCCGATCGATTACCGTTGGCAGGCGCTTTTTCTGGCCCAGCGGACTGATGCCGCCCAGCAGGTAGCCGGTGACGCGCTGCGCCAGCTGCGGATCGGCCATCTCTGCTCGCTTTGCGCCCAGCGCTTTCGCCACTTTTTTTAGATCAAGCTGGGATGCAACCGGCGTAACCGCCACCGCCAGCGCTTTCGCATCGCCGTTCAGCGCGACCAGCAGCGTTTTAAACACCTGGCGCGCATCAAGGTTGAGCTTGCGCACCGCTTCATCGCCAAAATGCGTTTCATGGCTGTCATGCTCATAGGGGTGCAGCGTAAACGCCACGCCGTTTTTTTCCAGAAGTTTGACTGCAGGGGTCATCATTAATCCTTACGACAAAAATTCTTCTCAAAGATTGCGCTAATAACAGTGGCGAAAATCTGAACTTTGCGCGAGAATTGTCCCGCGCCACTCACCCTGGCGATAACCAAAATCATAAACAAATTCCTCTTTGACAGGTCGATAGTGATATCGGCCTTCTTTTTTTGTCTTATCCTTCGGCCACTCCTGAGCAGCGCAGGTGTCGCGTTACGGCTGCTTCTGTTTTAGCAGGCCGGGCAGATTATCATCGCCATAGAGATGCAGCGCGCCGACGGCCACCAGATAGCGACCCGATGGCAGCGCCAGCAGCTGTTCGCGCCATTGCTGGTTACGGTTACGCATCAGCGTATCGCTCAGCTCGCTGCCAAAGGTCGCGGGCAGCGCTACCGGCTGCTGCGCGGGCGGCGCTTCAAGCCACCAGCTGATCATCGTCTGCAGCAGCCGCGCATTGGTATGCCAGTGCTCAAGCGTATCCACCAGCAGCGCCCGACCCTCCTGCGGCAGGGATTTCAGCAGCGCGATCTGCGTCTCCGGCCCTTCCAGCTCAATGATCGGCTTGCCCGCTGCCTTTGCGGCCTGCAGCAGCTGATAATCGATACCATACTCCGGACGCAGTCCGAGCCGCTGCGCCTGGTGCGCCTGCAGCATCAGCGCTATCTGCCAGCAGGGCAGGGTATCAAAGAGATCACTCTCCAGCCCCAGATCCTGACAGAGCGTCTGCAGCCGCGTCAGCGTGGCGCTCTCCAGCCGGGTGTGCAGCGGCGGCAAATCTGCGGTATCCGCAAAAGGAGAGCCGCCGCGCGTGATGTCCGCCTCAACAATCAGCGCATCCGCTTTCTGCAGCTGACGCAGCAGGCCGGCTGGCAGAGGCTGCATGTTGCGTGTGCCCATATGGATACTGCCGGTCAGATGCAGCAGCCGGTCGCCCAGACGCATATCCATTGCCGGCCAGCGGTAGGCAGACGGAAAAAGCGCGGCGATGCGCTGCCAGAGACGTTGCCAGATAGGGCTGTTCATGTCCGCTCCTGTTACGGTTAAACCGTCATGCTAACGATTTATTTCGGCTAAAAACAGCGCGCTGGCTGCTATTACCGGTCGGGCGGAGTGAAACGCAGCAGGCGGTTTGCATTGCTGACGACGGTGATGGAAGAGAGGGCCATTGCTGCCCCCGCGACAATCGGGCTCAGCAGCAGGCCGGTAAAGGGATAGAGCACGCCCGCCGCAATCGGAATACCCAGGCTGTTATACACAAATGCGCCCAGCAGATTCTGGCGCATATTGCGCAGCGTGGCCTGCGAAATCGCCAGGGCATCCGCTACCCCATGCAGGTCGTTACGCATCAGCGTAAGCGGCGCCGTTTCGACCGCGACATCGCTGCCGCTGCCCATCGCAATACCGGTATCCGCCTGCGCTAACGCTGGCGCATCGTTGATGCCATCTCCTATCATCATCACCCGGCGCCCCTGCTGCTGCAGGCGGCTTATGGCTTCTGCTTTACCCTCTGGCAGCACGCCGGCGATCACTTCATCAATTCCCGCTTCAGCAGCGATAGCGCGGGCTGTGGCCTGATGATCGCCCGTCAGCATCACCAGCCGGTAGCCAGCCTGATGCAGCCGCTGCAGTGCCGCTTTACTCTCCGGCCGCAGATTATCGCGCAGCGCAATCAGGCCCAGCAGCTGGTGCGCGTCGGCCAGCAGCACTGGCGTAGCACCGCTTGCCGCGATGCGTTCGATATCTGCCCGGGCGGCGTCATAGTTAATCTGCTGCTCATCAAGCAGGGCCGTGTTGCCCAGCAGCAGGGTCTGACCTGCCACCTGCGCGCTCACGCCCCTGCCGCGCAGCGTCCGGAAGCGGGTGATCTCTGCTGCCGGCGGCTGCGGCGCGGCAGCGAGGATCGCGCTGGCAAGCGGATGCGTGGATCCCTGCTCCAGCTCCGCTGCGGCCTGCAGGATCTGCTGTTGATCCCGGTCAGCATAGCAGCAGATCTCGCCGATCTGCGGCGCTCCCTGCGTCAGCGTACCGGTTTTATCAAACACCAGCGTGTCAGTTTCGCTGGCGTGCTGCAGCGCGTCGGCATCGCGCACCAGGATACCCAGCTCTGCCGCACGGCCGGTGCCGGCGATGATCGACATCGGCGTGGCCAGCCCCAGCGCACAGGGACAGGCGATGATCAGGACGGTAGTGATGATCACCAGCGCATAGGCGAGCTGCGGCTGTGGCCCAATCAGATACCAGGTGAGGCCGCTCAGCAGCGCAATCGCTACCACAACCGGTACGAAAACGGCAGAGATGCGATCGGCGAGGCGGCCAATCTCCGGCTTGCTGCTTTGCGCCTGACGCACCAGATTAATAATACGTGCCAGCGTGGTGTGGCTGCCGGTGGCGCTGGCGATAAAGCGCAGCGTGCCATCCTGCACCACCGTGCCGGCATAGACTTTGCTGCCAGGCGCTTTTTCCTGCGGCACGGCTTCGCCGGTCAGCATCGCTTCATCGCACCACGCCTCTCCCTGCGTGACGTCGCCATCCACCGGTACCCGATCGCCGGTGACCAGCTTCAGAGTCATACCGGCGGTGACGGCGCTCAGCGGCAGCTGCTGCTCACCCTGTTCGGTGACCACGCACGCCTGCGCCGGCGTCAGATCCAGCAGCCGCTCCAGCGCGCGCGAGGCGCGCTGACGGGCACGCTGTTCCAGCGCGTGCCCGAGGTTAATCAGGCCGATGATCATGACGCTGGCTTCAAAGTAGAGGTGGCGTGCCTGCAGCGGAAAAAATTCCGGCCACAGCGCCACGCTTATCGAATAGAGCCAGGCAGCGCCGGTGCCGAGCGCCACCAGCGTATCCATGGTGGCGGTGGCTAATCGCAGGCTGCGCCAGGCGCTGCGGTAAAAGTGGCCGCCGGCAATGATCATGACCAGCAGCGTGGCAACGCCCAGCGTACGCCACAGCGTCTGATTCTCCGGCGTCAGCATCATATGATCGCCCGCCATGCCCCAGAACATCATCGGCACGCCAAACCCCAGCGCCAGCGCCGACTGCCAGCTGAAGCGGCGCATCGCCTGCCGCGCGTTCGCCTGCTGACGCTCGCGCCGGCGCTGTTCATCCTCAATCACTTCAGCGCTGTAGCCTGCCTTGTCTACGGCGGCAATCAGCGCCGGTGCGTTAACCTCACCCAGCACCAGCGCGCTGCGTTCACCGAGGTTAACGCGTGCTTCCGTGACGCCGGATACCGCGCGCAGCGCGTTCTCTACCCGGCTGACGCAGCTGGCGCAGCTCATGCCATCAATCAACAGATGCTGTACCGGCAGCGCCGCTTCTGCCGGCTGAGAGGCCGTTGTCAGCGCCTCCGGCGGCGGCTCCTGAGCTGTCAACGGATCAGACTTTGGGGATGTTGCCTCAGGCTGCAGCATGGCGTGGTAGCCAGCCTGCTCTACGGTTGCGATCAGCTCGCTGGCGCTGGCCGTCCCGGTCACGCGTGCCTCCTGCTGCGTGACCTCCGCCTGCTCGACGTCGCTGCGCTGTTCCAGCGCCTCTTTAACCCGTTTGACACAGTGGCCGCAGGAAAGCCCCTCCAGCGCCAGCGTTTGTCTGTCTGACATGATAGTCTCCTTAGTGAACAGAGTTGACCGGCTGCACCGGTTACAGTAGTTATAAGCGTAAACCTTCCATTCGGGGGAAGGTCAAGGAGCCGGCATGAATATCAGCGACGTTGCCAGAAAAACCGGGCTGACCAGTAAAGCGATCCGCTTTTATGAAGAGAAAGGGATCGTGACGCCGCCGCTGCGTAGCGGAAATGGCTACCGGCACTATGACGAACGCCATCTGGAAGAGCTGCATCTGCTGCGCCAGGCGCGCCAGGTTGGCTTTACGCTGGATGAGTGCCGCGAGCTGGTGGCGCTGTTCAACGATCCTGCGCGGCACAGCGCAGATGTCAAAGCGCGCACGCTGCAGAAGGCTGAAGAAATTGCAGCGCATATTGAGGAGCTGCACGCCATGCGGGCGCGCCTGCTGTCACTGGCAGAGGCGTGTCCCGGCGACGAGGGCGCCGAGTGCCCGATAATGAATCAGCTGGCGGGCTGCTGCGGTCACTCCGGCGGTAAACGCGGCTGAATCAGCAGCGTGATCCCTTCAACCGCCGTGACCGTCACCCGCGTGCCCGCGGGCAGATCGTCTGTTGCCTGTACGCGCCAGCTGCTGTCACCAATCTGTACATGTCCGATACCACTTTTAAGCGGCGTCTCCAGCGTCAGCTGCCGGCCAATCAGCTCTTTACCGCGCTGGTTCAGCGTGTTGGGTTGCTGCGTTGCAGCCTGATGGCGCATCCAGCCATACCAGCCCAGCGCGCTCAGCAGCGTCAGCGCGGCAAACAGCAGCCCCTGACCAGCCCACGAGAAGGGCCACAGCCACTCGGCCAGGCCAACCAGCAGCGCCGCCATACCGCACCAGAGCAGATAACCGCTGGTGCCCAGCATTTCGGCTGCCAGCAGCAGCCCGCCCAGCGTCAGCCAGAACCAGTGCGGATGGGCAATCAGCTCCATCAGCATTACGGCCTCCGCTCCGCATGACGCTCTTTCAGCAGTTCACTGATGCCCGCTACCGAGCCGATCAGGCTGCTGGCATCAAGCGGCATCATCACCACTTTACTGTTGCCGGCTTCGCCAATTTTCTGCAGCGCATCAGTATATTTCTGCGCAACAAAGTAGTTAATGGCCTGGATATCACCGGCGGCGATCGCGTCAGACACCATGCGCGTGGCGTTCGCTTCCGCCTCTGCCTGCCGCTCACGCGCCTCGGCCTGTAAAAAAGCGGAGGTGCGCTCGCCTTCCGCTTTCAGAATCTGTGACTGCTTGTCGCCTTCAGCGCGCAGTATGGCGGCCTGACGCACGCCTTCAGCAGCCAGAATATCGGCGCGTTTGGTACGCTCAGCTTTCATCTGCGCATTCATGGCAGCGATCAGCTCCTGCGGTGGCCGCACATCGCGGATCTCAATGCGGGTAATTTTGACGCCCCAGGGGTTTGTCGCTTCATCAACGATATGCAGCAGGCGGGTGTTGATGTTGTCACGCTGCGACAGCATCTCATCCAGCTCCATGCCGCCAAGGACCGTGCGAATGTTAGTCATCGTGAGGTTGATTATCGCCAGCTCCAGATTACTGACCTCATAGGCGGCACGCGCCGGGTCAACGACCTGAATAAAGCAGACGGCATCAATGGTGACGTTGGCGTTATCTTTGGAGATGATCTCCTGAGAAGGGATATCGAGCACCTGCTCCATCATATTGATGCGGCGACCCACGCGATCCATAAACGGCACCACCAGGTTAAGCCCCGGCGAGAGCGTACGGGTGTAGCGTCCGAAGCGCTCTACCGTCCACTGATAGCCCTGCGGAACAATCTTGATACCGGCCCATACAATCACCAGCACCAGCACGATGATAACAGGAATAGCGGTCAGCATATAACCTCCTGGCTGTCAGATTACCGGGCCGAGTCGCTTCGGCCCGTCTGCGTATCCGTCAGTAGAGCAGCGAATAGAGCTGTCGGCGATAGCGCGAGGCGAGGGCGTCGCCGGTGCCAAGCGCGGCCAGGATCTCCTGGAACATTTTGCGCACTTCACCGTCACCGGCAGCGAGATCGCTTTTCAGAAAGCCCAGCAGCAGCTCCAGCGCCTCTTCATTACGCCCAACCTGATGCAGCTGTAACGCAAGTTTAGCAGCCAGGGTCGCGTTCTGCGGCTCGGCGTTCAGCTGCTCCTGCAGCAGCTGGATCTCAGGCGTATCCGCCGCCTGCTTCAGCAGGTCGATCTGTGAGACCAGGCTCTGATAGCGTGTATCCTGATCCTGCAGCGGCACCACATCCAGCACCGCTTCCGCTTCATCACTGCGGTTCAGGGCGATCAGCACTTCTGCCAGCAGAAAGCCAATCTCACTGTTTTTATTGCTCAGCTGCCAGGCATCTTTCAGCAGCGGCAGCGCCTCCAGCGGCTTGTTCTGCTGCATCAGTTCCATAGCCTGCTGCGCTTTCAGCTCCTCTTCGCGCGGCAGAACTTTTTCCAGTAGCGCGCGGATCGCCTCTTCCGGCTGCGGGCCCTGGAAACCATCTACCGGCTGTCCGTTCTGGAACAGATAAACCGTGGGCAGCGAGCGCAGACCGAACTGTGATGCCACCGCGGGCTCGTTGTCGCAATCGAGTTTTGCCAGCAGGAACTGGCCGGCATACTCCTGTGCCAGACGCTCCAGCACCGGGGTAAGCTGCAGGCAGTGCTGGCTGCGTTCAGACCAGAAATAGAACAGAACCGGCAGCTGCATGGATTGCTCCAGCGTCTGCTGCAAATTGGACTCATTGATGTCGGTGATCAAAGCGTGTGACATGAAAAACGCTCCTGGCAGAAAGTGTAAAGAGAATATGGGGATAAAGTGTCCCGCTTCAAGCGCTGACTGATGTTACCGCTCAGTTGCTGCACAAAATGCGATCCAGCATCCAGCCCGGCAGCAGTCGTTTCAGAAAACTCATGCCCCAGGCCACCAGCGTAACCGGATAGCGCAGCCGCGGGTGACGGCTCTCCAGCGCATGGCGCAGTTTGGGCAGAATCGCTTCCGGCGGCAGGGTAAAACGCGCTGCGATACCGGGATTCTGCACCGGCTTCTCCTGTTCACCCTGCTGCACGTTATCGGTGAAGCGCGTGGCGATCGGTCCCGGCTCTATCAGGCTGACGCGCACGCCGCTGGCGCGCACTTCCATACGCAGCGCATCGCTCCACGCCTCCAGCGCCCACTTGCTGGCGGCATAGGCGCCACGCCCCGGGGTGGAGATCAGTCCCAGCACCGAGCTGGTATTGATAATGCGGCCGTCGCCGCTGTTCTGCAGCGCCGGCAGCAGCCGCATCGTCAGCTGATGGGTACCAAAGAGGTTGGTGGAGAACTGCTTTTCAAGCTGCTGGCGGCTGACGCTGCTCAGCGGCCCATACTGGCCAAATCCGCCGTTATTAAATAGCCCGTGCAGGCAATGCCCGGTGAGTGCCAGCACCTGTTCTGCCGCGGCATCCACACTTGCGGCATCGTCAAGGTCGAGCAGGATGCCGGTATATCCCAGAGCAGTCATCCGCGCAACATCCTCGGCGCGGCGGCAGGCGGCAAGCACGTGGTAGCCGCGCGCCTGCAAATCGCTGGCGGCTGCCAGCCCGATACCGCTGGAGCAGCCGGTGATCAAAACCGATTTTTGCATTTCTTTACCTGTCAAATAGCACGACTTAGCGCGAGTCATGCTTAACTAGCGGAGCCAGCGCGTCAGCCATAATGCCGGCAATAAACGGCTGCGCATCCGGATTGGGGTGAATACCATCCTGCTGCATCCACTCCGGCTTCAGATAGACCTGCTCCATAAAAAAGGGCACCAGCGGCAGGCTGTACTCTTCCGCCAGGCGCGGATAGATGGCGCTGAACGCTTCAGTGTATCGTCGTCCATAATTAGCAGGCAGCCGGATCTGCATCAGCAGCGGCTGCGCGTCAGCGGCTTTCACCGCAAGGATAATCGCACGCAGATCCTGCGCGATAGCCTGCGGCGGAAAACCGCGTAAACCATCATTACCGCCCAGTTCGATTAACACCCAGCGCGGCTGATGCTGTTTTAATAGTGCAGGCAGCCGTGCCAGACCCTGTCCGGCGGTATCACCGCTGATGCTGGCGTTGACGACGTTGGGCTGCTGCTGCCAGCGCGTGCTGAGCAGGGCAGGCCAGGCGGCGCTGGCAGACATCCGGTAGCCGGCGCTCAGGCTGTCACCTAATACCATCAGCGTATCGGCTGCAGCGATGCGCGATACCAGCAGCAGCACCACACACAGGAAGGGATAATGCCAGCGGAAAACATTGTTGCGGTTCATCATCTTACTAAGTCCGTCGGTCAGGGTGAGCATCAGCTCTCAATCCTTACCGGAGTTGAGCTGGTTGTCAAACCAGCCGAAACGCTCGCGCTGATTGGCGAATCGGGATCGGGGAAGTCGACGCTGCTGGGGATCCTCGCCGGGCTGGATGATGGCAGCAGCGGCGAGGTTCATCTGCTTGGTCAGCCGCTGCACCGCATGAACGAAGAGCAGCGCGCGGCGCTGCGCGCACGCGAAGTCGGTTTTGTGTTTCAGTCATTTATGCTGGTGCCCACGCTAAATGCGCTGGAGAACGTGCAGCTGCCGGCGCTGCTGCGCGGCGAGAGCGATCGCGACAGCCGGGCACAGGCCAGCGAGCTGCTGGCGCAGCTTGGCCTGAAAGCGCGCCTGCATCATCTTCCTGCACAGCTTTCAGGAGGCGAACAGCAGCGGGTGGCGCTGGCGCGCGCATTTAGCGGGCGTCCCGGCCTGCTGTTTGCGGATGAGCCCACCGGTAATCTCGATCGTCAGACCGGGGAGCGCATTGCCGATCTGCTGTTCTCGCTCAACCGTGATTACGCCACAACGCTGATCCTGGTGACCCATGATGAGCAGCTGGCCGCGCGCTGCGATCGGCGGCTGCGGCTGCGTGACGGCAAGCTGTGGGAGGAGGCATGATCTGGCGCTGGTTCTGGCGCGAATGGCGCTCGCCTTCGCTGCTGATTGTCTGGCTGGCGCTGACGCTGGCGGTGGCCTGCGTGCTGGCTTTGGGTTCCATCAGCGATCGCATGGAGAAAGGACTCAGCCAGCAGAGCCGCGACTTTATGGCGGGCGATCGTACGCTGCGCAGCAGCCGGCCGGTGCCGGAAGCCTGGCTGACGCAGGCGCGTGAGGAGGGATTAGCGATCAGCCGTCAACTCAGCTTCACCACTATGACCTTTGCGCGGGAGACGCCGCAGCTGGCAGATGTTAAAGCGGTGGATGACGCCTATCCGATGTTTGGTACATTGCAGACCGAGCCACCGGGCCTGCGTCCGGCGGCAGGCAGCGTGCTGGTCGCCGCGCGTCTGCTGGCGCTGCTGGATCTGCGCGTCGGCGATCCGATAGAGGTCGGCGACGCCACGCTGCGCATTGCCGGTACGGTGATCCAGGAGCCGGACAGCGGATTCAATCCCTTCCAGACGGCGCCTCGTCTGTTAATGAACCTGGCGGACGTTGAAAAAACCGGCGCCGTTCAGCCCGGCAGCCGCCTGAGCTGGCGCTATAAGTTTTCCGGCGACGCCGCACCGCTGGCGCGCTACGATCGCTGGATCGAGCCGCGCCTTAAAGGGGGCGAACGCTGGATAAGCACCGAAAACTCAGAGGATGCGCTGGGCCGTTCCATGCAGCGCGCGCAGCAGTTTCTGCTGCTGTCGGCATTACTGACGCTGCTACTGGCCATCGCGGCCGTGGCGGTAGCGATGAGCCACTACTGCCGCAGCCGTTACGATCTGGTGGCGGTGCTGAAAACGCTGGGGGCCACGCGACGTGCACTGCAGCGGCTGATTATCGGCCAGTGGCTGGCGGTGCTGCTGTTAGCGGGCGTGACCGGCAGCGCGCTGGGGCAGGGGATCGAACTGCTGCTGCTTACCCTGCTGAAGCCGGTGCTGCCCGCATCGCTGCCTGCCGCCAGCCTCTGGCCATGGCTCTGGGCGCTGGGCACCATGTTTGTTATTTCCCTGCTGGTGGGGCTGCGTCCTTATCGTCTGCTGATGGCGACCCAGCCGCTGCGCGTACTGCGGCGCGATGCGGTGGCGCGCGTCTGGCCGCTGCGCGTCTATCTGCCGGCGATGGCGCTGGTGGTGGTGCTGCTGCTGGCGCTGCTGCTGGGGGGCAGCAAAATGCTCTGGGCGCTGCTCACCGGCATCGTACTGCTGGCGCTGCTGCTCGCCGTGCTGGGCTGGGGTACGCTGCTGCTGCTGCGCCGGCTGGTCGTGCGTAACCTGGCGCTGCGGCTGGCCATTAACCGTCTGCTGCGACAGCCGGCAATGACGCTGAGCCAGCTGGCCGCGTTCTCGCTCTCTTTTATGCTGCTGGCGCTGCTGCTGGTTATGCGCGGCGATCTGCTCGATCGCTGGCAGCAGCAGCTGCCGCCGGATGCACCAAACTATTTTCTGCTGAATATTACGCAGGCGCAGGTGCCACAGGTGCGTGACTTTTTGCAGCAGCATCAGATCAAACCGGAAACCTTTTATCCCGTCGTGCGCGCGCGTCTGGTTGAGCTGAACGGCAAAGCTGCCGATCCGCGTCAGGATAATGCGCTGAACCGCGAGCTCAATCTGACCTGGCAGGCGCAGCGGCCGGATCACAACCCGCTGCTTGCCGGCAGCTGGCCCCCGCGGCCAGGGGAGGTTTCGATTGAAGCCGAACTGGCGCAGCGGCTGGGCGTTAAGCCAGGGGATGAGCTGACCTTTAGCGGCGATACGCAGACGTTCAGCGCGCGCATCAGCAGTCTGCGTAAGGTGGACTGGGAGAGCCTGCGGCCTAACTTCTTTTTTATCTTCCCGCCCGGCGCGCTGGAGCAGCAGCCGCAGACATGGCTGACCAGCTTCCGCATGGCGAATAATCCGGCGCTGCTGGCGCAGCTGAACCGGACGTTCCCGACGCTGAGCCTGCTCGATATTGGCAGCATCATGAAACAGATTGGCCAGGTGCTGGCGCAGGTGAGTCAGGCGCTGGAAATCATGGTGGTGCTGGTGACGCTGTGCGGTGTCCTGCTGCTGCTGGCGCAGATCCAGATCGGCATGCGCCAGCGTCGTCAGGAGCTGGTGGTGTATCGCACGCTGGGCGCGAGCAAACGTCTGCTACGCGGCACGCTGTGGTGTGAGTTTGCTCTGCTCGGCGTGGTTTCCGGAATAGCGGCTGCGCTGGGTGCAGAGGCCGCGCTGTGGGCACTGCAGCGTAAAATTTTCGATTTTCCCTGGCAGCCCGACTGGACGCTGTGGTTTGCGCTACCGCTGTGCGGAGCGCTTCTGCTGTCGCTGTGCGGCGGCTGGCTGGGCGTGCGACTGCTGAAGGGCAAAGCGCTGTTCCGGCGCTTTGAAGCGGCGTAATCAGGATCCCTCTGTCTGAGGGATCCCGTCAGCAACTCAGAGCTTCGCCTGCGCCCAGGCGAGGCCCGAGGCGTATTCCGGCGGCAGCAGCGGCTGCAGCGCGTGCAGGGCAGTGGCAAGACGTGATGGCTCACTGTCAGTGAGATTCAGGTGTCCCACCTTGCGGCCAGGCCGGACCTCTTTGCCATACCAGTGCAGATGCACCAGCGGCTGCGCCAGCCAGGCGTGGTTTACGTCGCTGCCGATCAGATTCACCATCACCGAGGGTGCGAATACCGCCGGCTGCGGCAGCGGCAGGCCAAGAATGGCGCGCAGATGCAGCTCAAACTGGCTGATGGACGCGCCGTTCTGCGTCCAGTGACCGCTGTTGTGCACGCGCGGTGCCAGCTCATTGATCAGCAGTCCCTGCGGCGTGATAAAGCACTCCATCGCCATGACGCCCACGTAATCCAGCGCCTGCATAATGGTGCGCAGCATGGTTTCCGCCTGCTGCTGCTGTGCACTATCCGCCTGCGGGAACGCCACGCTGGTGCGCAGAATGCCCTCTTCGTGCAGGTTGTGTGTCAGCGGGTAGAATACCATGCTGCCATCCTGACCGCGCGCGCCTACCAGCGAAACCTCACCGCTAAAATTTATGCCCTGTTCAACAATGCACTCGCCATAGCACTCAGCGGGTAACGTCTCTGTTTCATCCGCCCGCAGCCGCCACTGGCCGCGACCGTCATAACCGCCGGTGCGGCGTTTGACAATCGCCAGTTCGCCCAGCTTCTCAAACACCGCCGGCCACTCATCAGGTGCGGCCAGCAGCTGCCACGGTGCGGTAGCCAGACCAAGCTCATCCAGCAGCTGCTTCTGCGTCAAACGGTCGGCAAGGCGCGGGAAGATATCGCGGTTCACAAAGGCGGGGTGGCGGGCGAGCTCGCGCGTCAGGGCGGTTTCCGGCCAGCGTTCAATCTCGGCGGTGATCACGCTCTCTGCAATGGGCAGCGAGGCGGGCTCCGCATCCAGTCCCACCGGATAGACCGCAATGCCCAGCGGCTCAGCCGCCTGGCGCAGCATACGGCCCAGCTGACCGTTACCCAGTACGCATACCGGCTTCATGCCTCACCCCGCGGATCCGGATTCTCCAGCACCTCATCGGTCTGCGCCTGGCGCCACGCGGTGAGACGCGATGCCAGTGCCGCATCGTGGGTGGCCAGGATCTGCGCGGCCAGCAGCGCCGCGTTGGCTGCGCCCGCTTTGCCAATGGCCAGCGTACCCACCGGAATGCCGCGCGGCATCTGTACAATCGAGTAGAGGCTGTCAACACCGCTCAGCGCGGCGCTCTGCACCGGTACGCCCAGCACCGGCACCAGCGTTTTTGCTGCGATCATGCCGGGCAGATGCGCAGCACCGCCGGCGCCCGCAATAATCACCTGGTAGCCATGCGCAGCGGCACCTTCAGCAAAACTGAACAGCTTGTCCGGGGTGCGGTGGGCAGAAACCACCTCCACGTGAAAGGGAACGTCCAGGCTGTTGAGAATTTCCTCGGCGAACTGCATGGTAGCCCAGTCACTTCTGGAACCCATGACGATAGCGATACGGGCCGGGGCGGCAGTGGATGACATGCGGTCAACTCCTGTGAATAGACAAACGAACCTGGCCGGTGAGGCAGGTAAGAAGGGCACAGAGGATAGCATGAGATAGCAGCAAGGAAAACGGTTGCGCGGCCATAAAAAGGGCAATTGCACCCGTAAAATCAGAAGGGGAAGGCGATCAGTTTTATGCCGCTGGCGTCCAGCTGGATCATCGAGCCTGCGTTGTGCCATGCCCCAAGAACAGCGCGCTGCGCGGGAAGGCCATTCAGAGAGAGCGTGTGGATTTCCGGCCGGTGCGTATGGCCGTGGATCAGCAGCGGAGCCTGCTGGCGCTGCATGGCTGCTGCCACCGCCTGCGGGTTTACATCCATAATGGCCAGCGATTTATGCTGGTTCGCCTGCCGGCTGCCGGCGCGCATTCTGGTCGCGATGCGCAACCGCAGACGCAGTGGCAACGCCAGAAACAGCCGCTGCAGCCAGCGCTGGTGGACCTTTGCGCGAAAGCGCTGATAGCCAGCATCGTCCGTGCAGAGCGTGTCGCCGTGCATAATCAGCACGCGCTGACCATACAGCTCCAGCACCTTCTCCTCCGGCAATAGCGTCATGCCGCTGGCGCGGGCAAAGCGCTTGCCCAACAGGAAATCGCGGTTGCCGTGAATAAAATAGACCGGCACCGGCAGGGCGCGCAGGGCGGTGGCGATCTGCTGATGCAGCGGATTAGGATCGTCATCGCCAATCCAGGCTTCAAACAGATCGCCCAGGATGTAAAGCGCCTCGCACTGCCGCGCTTCACCCTGCAAAAAATGCAGAAAACCGGCAGTAATTGCCGGTTCTTCCTGACACAGATGGAGATCTGCGATAAACAGCGTGCGCGACATTACTCGCTGACGGTCACTTTCTGGATGACAACGTCTTCGGTCGGCACGTCCTGATGCATACCGCTGCGGCCGGTTTTCACCGCTTTGATTTTTTCGACGACATCCATACCTTCAACCACTTCAGCAAACACGCAGTAACCCCAGCCCTGCAGGCTTTCGTCGCGGAAGTTCAGGAAGTCGTTGTCAGCAACGTTGATAAAGAACTGTGCGGTTGCCGAGTGCGGAGCCTGAGTGCGCGCCATCGCCAGCGTGCCTTTGGTGTTTTTCAGGCCGTTGTTCGCTTCGTTGCGGATTTCAGCTTTAGTAGCTTTCTGCTTCATGCCCGGTTCGAAACCGCCACCCTGAACCATAAAGCCATTGATGACACGGTGGAAAATAGTGTTGTCATAAAAACCTTCACGGCAGTAGTCCAGGAAGTTCTGTACGGTGGCCGGCGCTTTATCATCAAAGGTTTTGATTACGATATCGCCATGGTTCGTCTGGAAAGTGACCATTATATTCGTCCTGTGGAGGTTGTATTCAGTATCAGTTGCCGCGTTCGCATGCGGACGGGCATTTTGTCGACGCCTCTTATAACATAATTTCCCGGAACGCGTCAGCAAGGCAACGGCATCTGGTATCTCAGCGATGCACAAGTCAGAAAAATACGGCACAATATCAGGCTACCAAAGAAGGCGTCTCCCGCACACGATAAAAACGGAACCGTTCAATGCTAAAGATCTATAACACCCTGAGTCGACAGAAAGAGGAATTTAAACCTATTCATGCTGGTGAAATCGGCATGTACGTGTGTGGTATTACGGTTTACGACCTCTGTCATATCGGCCATGGGCGTACGTTTGTGGCATTTGACGTGGTGGCGCGTTACCTGCGCTATATTGGCTATCAGCTGAAGTATGTGCGTAATATCACTGATATTGATGACAAAATTATTCGCCGCGCTAACGAAAATGGCGAAACCATTGAGACGCTGACCAACCGCATGATTGCGGAGATGCACCAGGATTTTGCCGCGCTGGGCATCCTGCCGCCGGATCTGGAACCACGCGCCACGCGCCATATTGCGGAAATTATTGAGCTGGTGGAGCGGCTGATTGAACGCGGTCACGCCTACGTGGCGGAGAACGGCGATGTGATGTTTGATGTGCTGAGCGATACCGATTATGGCGCGCTGTCGCGTCAGGATCTGGAGCAGCTGCAGGCGGGTGCCCGTGTGGAAGTGGCAGAGGTAAAACGCAACCCGATGGATTTCGTGCTGTGGAAGATGTCCAAAGCCGATGAGCCGTCGTGGGAATCGCCGTGGGGCAACGGTCGTCCGGGCTGGCACATCGAGTGCTCCGCCATGAACTGCAAGCAGCTTGGCAGCCACTTTGATATTCACGGCGGCGGCTCTGACCTGATGTTTCCGCACCATGAAAATGAAGTGGCGCAGTCCACCTGCGCGCACGACGGTCCCTATGTCAATTACTGGATGCACTCCGGCATGGTGATGGTTGACCGTGAGAAGATGTCAAAATCACTCGGCAACTTCTTCACCGTGCGCGATGTGCTGCAGCACTACGACGCCGAAACCGTACGCTATTTCCTGATGTCAGGCCACTATCGCAGCCAGCTTAACTACGGCGAAGATAACCTCAACCAGGCACGTGCGGCGCTGGAGCGTCTGTATACCGCACTGCGGCATACCGATACCGGCGCGCAGCCTGCCGGTGGCGAAGCTTTTGAAGCGCGTTTCCGCGCGGCGATGGATGATGACTTCAACACGCCTGAAGCCTACTCGGTGCTGTTTGATATGGCGCGCGACGTGAACCGCCTGAAGAGTGAAGATAAAGCGGCGGCTGACGGGCTGGCGGCCAGATTGCGCGAGCTGGCGAATGTGCTGGGGATTTTGCAGCAGGATCCGGAGCTGTTCCTGCAGAGCGGAGCGCAGACGAATAATGACGAAGTCGCAGAGATTGAGCAGCTGATCAAAATGCGCAACGACGCGCGTCAGGCGAAAGACTGGGCGCAGGCGGATGTGGCGCGTGACCGGCTCAACGCGCTCGGCATTGTGCTGGAAGATGGTCCGCAGGGCACCACCTGGCGACGTAAATAAGAAAAAAGGGCGAACCCGGGTTCGCCCTTTTTGCTATGCGACCACCGTTATGCGCTGGCCGGCAAACTCTACCGTCTGTCCGGCAACGATTTTACAGCGCTTGCGCGTTTCAATCGCCCCGTTCACGCGCACTTCACCTTCATCAATCACCGCTTTGGCCTGCGCGCCGCTCTCTACCCAGCCTTCCAGCTTCAGCAGATCGCACAGATCAACGTGCTGATGTTTACCCAGTGAGAAACTCGCCATTATGCTTCCTCCACGTCGTGATACGCTTCGCACGCCAGCAGCGTGTTTTCAATTAAAGTGGCTACCGTCATCGGCCCGACCCCGCCCGGGACTGGCGTAATGTAAGAGGCGCGCTCAGCGGCAGCGGCAAAATCAACGTCGCCCACCACTTTACCGCTCTCCAGCCGGTTGATGCCGACGTCAATCACCACCGCGCCTGGTTTGATCCAGTCACCCGGAATAAAACCGGGCTTGCCCACGGCCACGACCAGCAGATCGGCGTGCTCCACGTGATGGCGCAGATCGCGGGTGAAGCGGTGAGTAACCGTCGTGGTACAGCCTGCCAGCAGCAGCTCCATGCTCATCGGGCGGCCAACGATGTTAGACGCGCCGACCACTACGGCGTTCAGGCCATAGGTATCGATGTTATAACGCTCCAGCAGCGTGATAATACCGCGCGGCGTGCAGGGACGCAGTTTCGGCGCACGCTGGCAGAGGCGACCCACGTTATAGGGATGGAAACCATCCACATCTTTATCCGGCGTGATGCGCTCCAGCACCTTGACGTTGTCGATACCGGCCGGCAGCGGCAGCTGCACCAGAATGCCGTCAATCGCCGGGTCACTGTTCAGCTCATCAATCAGCGTCAGCAGCTCGCTTTCGCCGGTGGAGTCGGGCAGGTTATAAGCACGGGAGACAAAGCCCACCTCTTCGCAGGCGCGACGTTTATGCGTGACGTAGATCTGCGAAGCGGGATTTTCGCCCACCAGGATCACGGCCAGACCCGGCGCACGTTTGCCCGCCGCCAGGCGCTGCTGCACTTTTTCCGCAACTTCGCTACGCACCTGCTGCGCAATCGTTTTACCGTCAATAATTTTTGCTGCCATCAGAGAGGAAATCCATCTGTAGAGAGTTAAATCGGGGATGGTGCCTATTCTGGCAGAAGCGCGGGCGGCTGTCAGTCACAGTTTCAGCAGCCTGCGCGCTTTCAGGCTTTTTTCGTGGTGACGCGTGCCAGCCTGCATAGGTATGATATCTGCAGGACACTCTGGGAACGATGTAATGATCTGGATAATGCTTGCCACTCTGGCAGTAGTGTTTGTGGCTGGATTTCAGCTGCTCACCGCCGCCTCGCGTCACGCCGCCCAGCGGCTCAGCAAGCGGCTGCAGCTGCCGCCGGTACAGGTGGAGTCAATGCTCTCGATGATGGGGAAAGAGGCGGCGAAAGAGTTTACCGACTACCTCAGCCGCGATAACGAAACGCATCTGCACAATGGCGCAGCGGTACTGCTGATCTGGCAGGTACTGATTGTTGACGGCAGCGAGGAGAACAGCCAGCGCTGGCATGCGATCCTCAGCCGCGCCGGTTTCCCGGCACTCATCAGCCGCCAGCAGCTGCTGCTCGCGCTGGGCTTTCTGCGCCAGCTGGAGCCGGACAGCCAGGAGCTGCACGTGCTGCGTGAGCAATATAATGCGCGCTTTACGCCACAAGGGATTGAGCTGGAAGGGGAATCCACCGGCACCAGTAATCTCGTGTCGCTCAGCGAATGGCGCAAACGCCATTGATGCAAATTGGTTATTCCCGCAGCACTCCGCTGCACAGAAACGGCAAAAACGTTGACGTACCCGCTTCCCGACGTATAATCCGACCCAACTCCTCAGCGCCCTTAGCTCAGCTGGATAGAGCACCGGCCTTCTAAGCCGTAGGTCACAGGTTCGAATCCTGTAGGGCGCGCCAAGTCAAATCAAACAGTTACGCCACTCCGCCAGCTTTCATATTTTCAGCATGGGACAGATTTGGGACACGACTGCCTGAGGGTCGCCGTCGCAGTTTTTCGCCGCTCTGTTAACAATAGCGGCTCAGCTATCTGAATTAACAATACAGTGACATAAGGATTTCAGACGCGGTTGCTGAAACCGTACAGTATGTTTTATTCGTAATCATAATATCTGTTCAGCTCAGCTTCTTTTTTATAACTTTTCCCGAGCATAAACCCGATAGATAAAAGCGTTAAGATTATCGGCATGATAAATACTGCGCTGCGGGTAAAGAAATCTTTTTCAAAGCTCCATCCCACCTCGATACTGATTGTCATAAGCAGCAGAGAGGTGGCAAGTATAAAACTGCAGCCAAGCAGACTGCCGCTCTTTTTGAGACTTTTGATGTAGGCAGGGCTGTAATTGTCCTCGGGCCGGGCAAGTTTCCCGTTCATTTGAAGAAACGTGATTTGCTCGCCTCTCTTCTCCCTTGCTGCCAGCAGCTGAGCACGTTCTCCGTTACGAACTGCCATGGCTGCCCAGTCCATCATCAGCCACTGATAGCCCGTCGTCCAGGTATCGGCTATCCGCATATTTTGCCAGCTCCGGACGTTAATTCCTGCATTGTTCTCCGCCAGGGAATTTTTCAGCAAATTAAGACTTTCTCCCTGCAGATCGCTGGTCCAGACGTGCCGCAGGTCAGCGGGCCTGACTTGCCCGGCAGACAGCAGTGCATTAATCCTGCGCTCAAGATTATAAATTTGAGCGCTCATTCCTTTAAAACAGCAGACCGGCACTCTGTTTCCGCTTATTTGCCGGTAGCGGGAAAAGAGCAGTGCACAGGCATATTCACAAAAGTTACGATTATCGCCATCATGCAGTTCGGCAATTAACAGCAGACGAAATCCGTTAAACGACCCGTCTGTCCACTGCTGAACCAGTGACAGTTCAGGCATGTCGTCAAAATAGTGAAAGCTGGCATGGCGGAATGCGGCATGGAAAGAGCGGACCAGCGATGTGATGTCATCGCGAACAGATCCTGCTGTATTACCCATGTAGAGAAACAGTTCAGGACGTTCGGTGATGGCGTCAATCTGTGTCAGATCCAGCTGTTCCAGCAGGCGCTGCACTGTGACCAGCATCCGTCCCATGCCTGACCTTTCATCATCCTCAACGGAAAGCCTGAGGGGAATATCGCCATCCACCGGCATTTTCCCCTCAAGTCCGAGCATTTTCAGTGCTGCGTTATCAACCGGAAAGATTGAGGTGTGTTCAGCCAGCAGCGTCCATTCAGAAGCCCGTGATTGCCAGTCTGATTCAACACCGCAGTACGCAAGCTGCATCAAAAGACGCCAGCAACAGAGAATGTTGAAAAAAATAAAGCATAGCGAAACAACCGTCATGCAGACCGCAACAGGGAGCGCCAGTAATCGCCAGATAAGCATGCTGAGCGTTAGCTGCGCATTCTCAAGCGTCAGGGCACTGAACATCAGCATCAATATAAGGGCCACAATACCTGCAGCTATCGTAAACAGACGGGGAAAGCGTATTTCCGTTTTCTCCGGACAAGAGAGCAACGGCTTCCAGAAATATTTCATTTATCGCACTCCTGCTTCGGGCAAAGAGCTTAATAGCAGGCATCCGCACGCCACTTTGCAACGATGGGTCACAACGTGACGGCCGTTCATGATCCAGGCAGGATGCCCTTCAGCAGCAGCGGTTTCACCATGCTGACTGCACCGCGCTTTGTCGCCGATCAGCATTACCGGCTTACCATCGAACATCTCTCCTGAAGCTTCAGTAACATAGCCTCCCGCCGACAGGCGGTCTCCCAGTCGAATAACGCCATCCATGAAATATCCTTACTCTCTATCCTGTTAAATTTATTTTTGTGCAAATGAAATCACATTCCCGCCTTCATATCGCACTGCATGCGGGTCCAGCCCGTATAGCCCTTTACCTCCGGCACCCGGGTCGGCAGATTCTGGAAGTTGGCGTAATACTGCTCCATTCTTACTGGCAGGATGCGGGGGTCGATATAAAGGAGACCCCAGCGCGAAACGTTCTCACCTTTGCCAGGACGAATAGCGTCCAGCCGGTCATAGTAAACTTTGCCTTTAAATGTATAGCTGTAGTTAATCCCTTCTCCGCCCGGCATGATGCGCGGATCGTCAAAAGGGTGAGAGGACATATAGAGGTGTCCCTGCTTCGTCAGCAGAAATCCCTGGTCGTTGACCACGGTCAGGGAAGCGATGTTTTCGTATGCGGGAGAATCAGAACCCGCTTCGTCATCTTCACGGCCTTTTACGGTTGAAGACATCCATGTGCGACCATAATCTCGTGAAATTGTCATGCCGGAAGAGTTCCACCATGGAACAGCGATGTAGCGTTCGGAGGCGTTGATGTAGGGCTTGGTAAAGATGCGATAAAACTGCGACGATACCTCACTGCGGATATCGCGCTTCTCATCCACAAACCACAGGGCGCCCTCGCAGGCGACCCCGTGCAGCTCCAGCCAGCGGTGGTCGTCAAAGCGGTACACCACCTGCACCGGCATCTGCCGTTTCTTCAGCGGCTTGCCGCTGCAGCCGCTGGCAGTCAGCACAATCAAAGCTGCCAGCGCTGTAATTACAATGTGTTTCCATAACGTCACCATATCGTTCCCTCCGCTTTTTTCTTTGCCGGCACATCGCGATAGCCTGCCGGCTCCGGCATGTCCCACTGATGTACAGGCACTTCTTTATGATGCACCTCCGGATGCCGGGCGGGCTCTACGCACGTTTTCGGACCATAATCATTCACCACGCCGAACTCACCAACCGGCAAAGTTTGATCCGGTTTATTCATAAATTGTTTGGTTTCTTCCAAATCCAGAATGCCGGTTTTATGATAATTTTTTGTTTTTGCATCCGGATTAAACTCGTGCCGCCAGTCTGCACGCTTGCGCAGATTGAGCCAGAAGGCGGGATCTTCAAAGGCCATGCAGTTACCGATGGCGAGGTCGTAGGCAACAGCCTTTTCCTGCACGTTCTGATCCATCACTATTGAAGAGTGCTGGCTGAACCTCACCGGATCGCCATATTTTTCCATCTCGTTGATTTCTTCGCTTGTTTTACGCCGCTTCAGCTGGTAGCGCTGCGTGCTGCTGCCGACCACGCGACCGGAGACAAACGCGGTGCCGTAATACCGGTTGACCGCAGCCAGCTCGGTTTCAGACAGCAGCTGACCGGAGCGATGCGGATAAACAAATCCGATCGCCGGACGAAACTCTGTCACCTGCCAGGCGTTCTCATACTCGCGGGCGGAGTAGTCGATATAGCGATCTTCGCCTCCAACGCCCGTTTTATATTTCATGTCCCCGCTGCGATCGTGCCCCATCAGGGTCAGCTCTATCACTTCAGGCAGGGCCTCGGCGTTTTCAGTCACGCCGCTTTCCATTGGATAGGCCACGTTAGTGGGCCAGCCGTCATACGTAAAATCACCGGGCCGGAAAGCAGGCTTTTTGAAAGGCGCACCGGACGCGTTACCGCCCGTACTGTGGTGCTGACAGAACGCGCGCTGATAGAGATTGGGTATGCCGCCGGCGAGCGTATCAGGAATACCGCGCCAGCCGATGCCCTGCACACTGGACAGCGACACCGTGCCGTCATTCGGGCAGAAATAGTTATAAACCCGGCCGTAGTTATTGCGGCTGTAGCGGGGATCGCTGCTCCAGCGGTGTTTGCGCCACAGCGTGGTATCGTGGTACATGGCTGTGACAAACTCCGGCCGGTAGCAACCCGTGGCGTCATACTTTGGATTTGTGGCCATCAGCCGGCAGAAATTACGCAGCGTCTCCTGACGCCCGTGCGACGTCTGCTGCTTGCCGGGCAGCATATTTTCCATGAGCCGCGGATCAAGTGAGTAGGGGGAGTGGCAGAGGATGGCGCAGTCGGCAACCGGATAATCAGCTACCTGTTGCCTGACCAGCATATTCGCCAGCATGGTAATGATGGTGCCCTGGCTGTGCGCCACTATATTGATGGTGTCGTGACGTGTACTGGGGTTCTTTCTGATTTCCAGAATCAGATCTGCCAGCCGCTGAGCAGCAAAAAACTGATAAATGCGGTGCGGATTGCCATAAATCGGGTGGGTAAAGTCCCCGCCGTTAAGTTTGCGGCTGTAGATCCCCGCCATCCAGATGGCCCCGCCGTTCGCGCCGGGCCCCAGCATGTCAGGAATGCAGGTGGTTGCGTTAGCAAAGGTGCCGCCATTCTTCGCTGCTGCCAGGTTCAGCACGTTGCCGTAGTTATCGTTGCAGAAGCCGCGTCCCTCAGCGTTCAGCTTTTTCAGCCGTACCGGATCATCTTCCTGAAACGCATCGTAGGGGAGAACTGTTTCCAGCCCGAGGCGGGCGACCTCATCACGGTAGCGCCGCTGGTCTGCGTTATAGGTTTCACGATCGACCGGGCGATAGCCCCAGTAGAACGGAATAACCGGCGATCGCCCGCTGGCCGTCACGCGCTTTGGCGCATCTTTCAGGTCGGTTAATCCCTCAATTTCACTCCACTGGTGCGGGTACATGTCGTCGCGCGCCAGTCGGGTATTCAGCCCGGCAATAATCCCTTTCTCCTGCGTTTCGTAAGCTTCGCCGATGTCGTTGACGCCGTGTACAAGAATAACAATACAGGGCAGGGGGCTGTTTACAGGAAACTCCTGCATCAGCATACCGCCGGCGGTATCGCGATTAAGGCCGATGAAGCTGCCCAGTTCCGGATCGTTAAAGGCGCTGTTTTTTGAGGTGTGATGAGTCATCGCTTTGCCTCCCTGATAAGCGTAACAACCAGCTGTTCGGTCTCTGCAAGATCCAGCAGCGGAGAGTGCCCGGCAGCATCGGTGATACCCTCCACCGTGCTGCCGTCCGGCCGGGTAACGCGGAAGGGCTGGCTGACCAGCGGGTGTTTCCGGTCGCCGTTTCGGTACAGGCGTACACCGCGCGCCAGCGGGTTATCTTTAAACAGCGGATCGACAATTTTTGCCGGTTCCCCCTTCTGATAAACAAGAGTCGGCGCTTTCTGCTCAATGTGCGCCGGCGAGAATATCTCTACGCCGCCGTTCGGGTGCAGGCGGATCCCGCCGCCGCCGCAGTGCAGATACAGGCCTTTTTTGGCGCTTATCTGAAGCTCTCCGTTGACGCTGGCGATCTGCATGTTCCGATCGGCAAGCGCCGCCAGCTGGCCGCGCTGCGCCTGAAGCGTGATATCGCCAGACGCGGCAATCAGTTTGATGCCAAGCCTGCGCACAAAGGCGGAAATTCCCTGGCCCGCCGCGACAGAAAGACGTTTGAACACGCTGACGCTGCCGTTACTGCCGGCGGTGATCACCGCATCTTTACCGGCGGCGAGATGGAGGCTTTCAGGTGTTGCCTGTGCAATACCCGCTTCACCCCAGGAGAGAATGCCCGGCTGCGCCAGCCCGGAAACGGCCTGCTGCAGCGCCTGCTGCGGGGCAGTGTCAGCGCCGTCAGCGCCGGCCCCGGCGGCCGACGACTGCAGGCTGTAAGCTATGCTGAGCGCCTGCTCCAGATGCGCGATCGCGTCGGTCATCTCCAGCAGCGTTCCGCGTGCACCGGTCTGCGCGGCGGTCGTCAGGTAGATCCCCTTTGCGGCACGCACGGTGGCGTGATGATCGGTGCGCAACTCTGCGCCTTTACCGCGTGCTTTGCGACCGGTATCGACCATATGACCGAGGTTAAGCTGCGTTTTGCCGAACTCGGTTGATAGCTTGATGTGCTCATTGCCTGCCGCATCTTCCAGCCGGATTTTGTTCTTCCCCTTTGTCCGGATAACATTGCGCGTGCTGTTACTATCGTTAACGACGTCCGGATTTAGCGCGTCATGCAATACATGGGCAATGTAAGGCCGCTCGGGATCGCCACTTTCAAATGCGATTGCCACCTCCGTGTTGTCCAGCAGCGGAAAATGCACGCCATACTTATCGCCTGCGTAGATGCGGGCCAGACGGACAGGCATGCTTTCCCTGCCTTTCTCCCAGCTGGCGAGATCAAAACTGAATTTCACCCGATAGCGCCCCTGACTATCGGGACGGGCAAGGCTATCGTTCATAACGCTGCCGGAGACGCGGGCGGGAATCGTTCCTGAGATAACCGGTCTTGGCAGGCGCTCCGGCCGGAAAGCGGCGCGCTCACTACAGGGAATACCGCTGAGTGCCGTCTGATAGCCTGTTGCCCGGCTTGCGCGGCAGACGCTCTCAACGATAAGAAAGCCGGACATAAATGCTTCAGGCTGCTCGCCGTCGATTTCAGCCACCATGCCCGGCTGCAGTGCGGGATCGTCAGTGATGGCTTCCAGACACGTCCGGCCGGACAGATGGCGCTCATGGCGGATGCGGGCATAGTGCCAGGCTGTTTCAGCATCTCCGCCCTGAATGCTGCTCCACCGATCGCCCGTGCTATGCTGAATATCAGCGTAGTGATAATCGCTGCCTGTGGTGTAGGGAGCTTCACCGCTCATGTCCGCCTCATGTTCCGGCGGAATAAGCCGGCTTTGCCGGTAGTCGTAATTGCGCGTACGTACCGATGCAGGCACCACCGCTGAGTGGCAGCGCATCTGCCATATTGTCAGGGTATCGCCTGTTAACCCTGCTCCGGGCAGCGACTGAATTTTCGCGCCAGATAGGTAGCCTGCCTGCTGATCGGCAAATACGATGACGGTGATCTCTTCAGCAGTTTCATGTTTGCAGAAGCGGAACCAGATCCCGACTTCAGAAAGCAGACGCCGGATAAAACTCAGGTCACTCTCTCCCCACTGAACGATCATCTCACGCCTGGGGTAACGCCACTGCAGCAGGCTCATGTCAATCTCATAATCCCTAAAGCCGTGCGACTTCAGGACAGAATTGACGAGCTCGGGAACAGACGTCCGCTGATAGATAGCGTACCGGTGCGTGCTGGACATCAGCGCCAGAGGATGTTCGAGTGTGACTTCATACGTTGATTCGTCAACGCTGGTTGATATATGGGAAAGGCGGGTGATAACCCCATAAATTTTGCGTAATGTGTGCCAGCGATCCTTAGCAGGCCGAAAGAGGGAGCACGCCGTGGAACAGGCCCGCATCATAAAAACTGCCGGCTGCATCATCACTTTCTCAGGTGGTATATCCTGAACGGATGAAGTAAAGCGGATGATAAATCGATAGGGCTGGCTAAGGGACTCTCGCCCTTCGAAAGATTTAACGTCTGCAACGATCTCGCAGCTTTCAAAGGCGAGCAGATAGTGATTGAGCGAATCCGCAACGGCGAATGAGCCCGAACGTCCTGTCAGGGGCATAGATATCCTTATTTAGTTTGGCATTACAAACCATAAGGACAAGTGTAAATAATTACAGAGGGTTAGTATATTGTAAAATTTGATTTAATTCTGGCTCTGATTCCGACAGGGGAGAAGCATTGAACCCTGCAGGGCAACGGACTCTGGTCATGATTTTTTCGGTTTTCCGCCCCTATCCTGAGTCAGCAGACGGATGCGCTTTTGCCAGCAGTCCGGCCTTTCAGTAAATAATGGCCCTTTTTTTTGCCTCTCTCTACTCTAGCTGCTGCATAACATACATCCCGGAAAAATTAGCAGAATGATTAATCAGTCTGAATTATCTGGCTTAAAAAAAACCATACTGACGTTGTTATCAGGTCATTTTCGTGAATAATATGCGGCAATTTTTATATTAATTAATAAGATTTGCGTTTAGTTTACGTGACAAGGATTGTCTGATGGTTTCATCTGATACATCAATTACGCTCTGTTTCTCTTTTCTGGTTGCTGCTTTTATAACCAGCGAGGCCACTGCGGAGCCCTTGCCTGATGCAGGTGAACAGGTCCGGCAGCAGCAACAGCGCCAGCGGGCGCTGGAGCAGCAGATAGAGCCGAAAGCGCCTGATGTGCGACTTTCACCGCCCGCTTCTGGTTTTGGCCGCCTCTCTTTTCCTGCAGAAAAACCCTGCTTTCCTCTCACGCGTATCGTGCTTGAAGGGCAGCAGGCGCTGCCGCACTGGCTGCCGCTTAACGCTATTGCCAGCCAGGCGCAGGGAAAGTGCCTGGGCGGGCGCGGCATTAATCTGCTGATGAGTACGCTGCAAAACCGGCTGGTTGATCATGGCTATGTTACTACGCGGGTGCTGGCACCTTCGCAGGACCTTAACAGCGGCACGCTACGGCTGGTGATCCTGCCCGGTTACGTGCGGGAGGCCAGACTGACGCCGGGTAGCGATCGTTATCTGTGGCTCTACAGCGCATTTCCTGCCCGCGACGGTAATCTGCTGGATTTGCGTGATATCGAACAGGGGCTGGAAAACCTGCAACGGCTGCCGACCGTGGTAGCCGATATGTCGGTCGTGCCCGGTGAACAGCCGGGCGAGAGCGATATAGAGGTACGCTGGCAGCAGAAAAAGATGTGGCGCCTCGGTCTCTCGCTGGATGATTCCGGTACGCGCAGCACCGGACGCTATCTGGGTGGCGTCACGCTGTCGCTCGATAACCCTTTTGCGCTGAGCGATCTTTTTTATCTGTCGGCCACGCACGATCTGCAGGGCAAAGGCGGTAAAGGCAGCAAAAACGTCATCGGCCACTACTCGGTGCCGTTTGGATACTGGATGTTCTCCGCAACGGCCAGCGACTATGACTATCACCAGACGGTCGCCGGAACCCATCAGGACTACCGCTATAGCGGAAAAAGTCAGAGCCTCGATTTACAGCTTAGCCGGGTACTGCATCGCAGCGGCTCGCAAAAAACCTCGCTGACCTATGACGTCCTGACGCGCGAAACCCGCAACTATATCAACGACACCGAAGTTCAGGTGCAGCATCGCCAGACGGCGGCGTGGCGTATCGGTCTGCAACACCGCCACTATATCCGCCAGGCGACGCTGGATGCGGGCATCAGCTATCAGCGCGGCACGCGCTGGTTCGGTGCCCAGCCCGCACCCGAGGAGTATTTCGGCGAGGCGACGGCGCTGAGCAAAATCGTTCAGCTCAATGCGCAGTTCAGCCTGCCGTTCAGCATCGGCAGCCAGCATTTTCGCTACGGTGCGCAATACCTGCGTCAGATGAGTAATACGCCGCTCACGCCGCAGGAGCAGTTTTCGATAGGTAACCGCTGGACTGTGCGCGGTTTCGACGGCGAACGCACGCTGAACGCGAGCCGCGGCTGGTTCGTCCGCAATGACATCGCCTGGAGTACGCCGCTGCCTGCACAGGAGTTCTACCTGGGCGCGGACTATGGCGAGGTGGGCGGCGCGGGCAGTGAGTTGCTGACCGGCCAGCATCTGGCGGGCGGGGTGGCGGGGCTGCGCGGTCAGGCCTGGAATACCGGTTATGACCTGTTTATCGGGACGCCGCTGTCGAAGCCTGACGGTTTACGCACCAGCAGCGTCACGCTCGGCTTCAACCTCAACTGGAGCTACTGAGAATGCGCGCAGGCAAGTATGAGGTTAAATCACCGCTGATTCTGGGCGGTGAAGAGAGTGAAGCGGAAATACTGGGATCGGCGGTGTGGCTCTGGATGCACTCGCCGCTGCATCGTGATGCGCCGCTGCACGCCCTGCCGACGCTGCTGCTGCCGATCATCAAACAGCGACAATATGTGCTGGTGGCTGAAGCCGGTACGCCGGTTTTTTTCTTCAGCTGGGCCTGGCTGAACGAAGAAGCCGAAGCGCTTTATCTTACACGGCCCGCTATCCATTTTCCGCCTGACGCGTGGAACAGTGGCACACGCATGTGGTGCTGCGACTGGATCGCGCCATTTGGCCATACCGTAGCGATGAGTCGCCTGATCCGGCGCGATCTCTTTCCTCATGCCTGCTGGCGGGCATTAGATCACCGCGGTGAGCAGCGCGGCAGGCGCGTATTCAGCTTTCATGGCAGCCGCGTGACCCATAAAGCGGCAAAAACGTGGCGCCAGCAGCATCCGCTCGCCGCCGCGTTACCGCAAATCTGATAAGGATATTAGATGAACAAAAATCGCTACCGCGTGATTTTTAACACAGTCCGCGGCATGCTGATGGTGGTGCCGGATATTGCTAAATCAGGCCGGGCCGGCAGCGCACGCGCGTCAGGTCTCAGCCACACGCTTAGCAGCCTCACTGGCCGAGTCGGCGCATTATGTTTTAGTCTCTGGCTGGCGATGGGCGTGATACAGCCTGCCAGCGCCGCCATTGTGGCAGATGCACAGGCGCCTGGCGGCCAGCGGCCCACGATAATAAACAGCGCCAGCGGTACGCCGCAGATCAATATCCAGACGCCCTCCGCAGGCGGTGTTTCCCGCAATACGTATAGTCAGTTTGATGTCGGAAAGCGGGGAGCGATCCTCAACAACTCCCACAAAAACGTTCAGACCGGACTCGGCGGGATGGTAAGCGGCAATCCCTGGCTGGCCCGGGGCGAAGCCAAAGTGATCCTGAATGAGGTTAACTCACGCAATCCCAGCCGCCTCAACGGCTTTGTTGAAGTCGCGGGTCAGAAAGCCCAGGTCGTTATCGCCAACCCGTCCGGGATCACCTGCAACGGCTGCGGATTTATCAATGCCAGTCGCGGCACCCTGACCACCGGACAGGCGCAGCTCAACAATGGCAACCTGACGGGCTTTAACGTTGAACGCGGTGAAGTGGTGGTCGAAGGGGCGGGGATGGACAGCTCACGCCAGGACTATACCGACATTATTGCCCGATCGGTGAAGGTCAATGCCAGCGTCTGGGCCAGGGATCTTCGCGTCACCACCGGACGAAACAAGGTGGATGCCGCACACCAGCAGGTCACGAAGCAGAGCGACGAGCCCGCTACAGAACCCCGGATGGCGCTTGATGTCTCCAGCCTGGGCGGCATGTATGCCGGAAAAATCCGTCTGGTCGGCACGGAGAGGGGCGTCGGCGTTCGCAATGCGGGCAATATTGGCGCGCAGGCGGGTTCGGTGGTTATCACCGCTGATGGCCGCATTGAGAACAGCGGCGCTATTCAGAGCCGTAGCGATCTGCAGCTCGCCGCGCGGCAAGGGGTCAGCAACAGCGGTACGATCTTTTCTGGCGGAAAAGCTTCGGTAACCAGTGCGGCAGATGTGCAGAACCGCGGCTCTGTTGTGGCACGCAATGACGTTACGCTGCAGGCTGGCAGCCTCAACAGCACGGCTTCAGGCGTTCTCGCGGCAGGTGTGCAGGATGACGGCAGGCCTGGTGAATCGGGCAATCTGACCCTGACGACAACGGGCCAGCTTCGCGCGCAGGGGAAAAACCTGGCCGGCGGCAGCCTGAGCGCACGCGGGCAGACTATTGACCTCAGCGGCAGCCGTACTGAGGGTAAAAACCTGACGCTCGACGCCCGCGAGGGCGATATCGCGACGCGCAGCGGCACCCTGACCGCGCAGCAGCAGCTCACCGCGCGCACCGGAAAAATGCTGAACAACGATGGCGCCACGCTGACAGCCAGCAAGCTCAACCTGCAGGCGCGCGATCTCTCCAGCCAGCAGGGTCAGATCCTGCAAACCGGGCGTGACGATCTCACGCTTAGTTTCGCGGGCAGCCTGAATAATCAGGGCGGCCGTATCGCGACTAACAGTGACAACCTGACGCTCAATGCGGCTGCGATCGATAACCAGTCGGGTGACATCACCCATACAGGCCGCGGCACACTGTCGATCACCACCGGTAATCTGCGCGGCAGTAAGGGATCGCTGCGCTCAAATGGTCAGCTCACCCTGCGCGGTGGCGATGTCGATCTTGATAGCGGCACCACCTCGGCCCGGCAGATCGATATCAACGCGGACAGCCTGGCGAACCGGCAGGGCTTTATCGCGAGTGAAGGCGATCTCAGTCTGCGAGGCGCACAGCTGGCTAATCAGCAGGGCGTTGTGAGGGCGGGTAAGACGCTGCGCGTCACGGCGGATGCGCTGCAGAACGGTCAGGGCAGGATAGTCAGTAGCGACACCGGGCATGTGGATGCCCGCTTACTGGATAACCGTAACGGCCAGCTGGCGGCGCAGCAGGCGCTAACGCTGCGCGGCGATACGCTCGATAATCGTGACGGCGGCCTTATCCAGAGCGGTGCGCAGCTTGATATCGGCGCAGAGACGCTGCTTAATCAGAACAGCGGCGAAAAAGGCGGCGTGATCAGCCAGGGCGACATGCTTATCCGCGCCGGACAGATAAACAATACGCAGGGTCTGATGCTGAGCGGAAACGCGTTGCAACTGGCGGCTGGCGGCCTGAATAATGTCGCTGGCACGCTGGTGGCACAGGAGCAGCTCAGCCTCGACACGCACTCCGCGTTCAACAACCGGGCAGGTCTGCTGCAGGGCGGTAGCGTGCTTATCGACAGCCACGGCGAGGCGATCGATAACCAGAGCGGCACCCTCTACAGCCTTAGCGATCTTCATCTGCACAGCGGCGCGATCGACAATCAGGCCGGAACCGTGGGCGCGAAAGGCGATCTTACGCTGCAGAGTGGCGAAGTAGATAACCGCAGCGGCGGGCGCATCGTCAGCGAGCAGGCGGCTTCGCTGGAAATGGCTCGTCTGGATAACCGTGGCGGAGAGATCCAGAGCATTGGCGATCTGCTGGTGAGTGCGCAGAGCATGATAGACAATGCGGGCGGCCTGATTCGCAGTGGCGCGAACGCCGTGCTGAACGCATTGCAGCTGAACAATCAGGATACTCAGGGTGATCAGCAGGGGATTGAAGCGGCCAGCCTGCGGATCAACAGCGACGATGTGTTCAATCAGCGCGGCATGTTACTGGCCGATCGGCAACTAACCATCAGCAGCCGTGGCTCGGTCGATAACCGGCAGGGTACGATTTCGGCCGGAGAAGATCTGCTGCTGCAGAGCAATGACCTGACGCCGGAGAGTCGCCTGCGCAGCTTCAGAGTGGCGCAGCCTCAGAGCAATAGTCTGACGCTGGAAAATCGGGAGGGCGTCCTTAAAGCGGGCCGATCGCTAACGATCCGTGCCGATCGCCTGGCGGGTGACGGACAGATCCTCTCCCTGGGTGACATCACGCTGGTCAGCCAGCAGAGCCTGAACAACCGTGGCGAGATGATTGCCAACGGCAATTTCAACTTCACAACCGCAGGCGATGTTGACAACAGCGGTAAACTGCTGGCGGGCGGCAAGCTCGATCTGCGCGCCCCCCACCTGCTGAACGCTGCCACCGGCGAAATCAATGCCGGACAGAACTGGCTGACGCTTAGCGGACAGCTGACCAACTATGGGCTGATCGACGGCAAACAGACGCTGCTGAAGGCGTCGGTGCTGACCAATACCGGCAGTGGCCGGCTCTATGGCGACAGCGTTGGCGTACAGGCTAATATTTTCAACAACCTGGCGGAAAACGGCACTGCCGCCACGCTGGCGGGACGTGAGCGGGTGGATATCGGCGTGCAGACGCTGAACAATCGTGACCACGGCCTGATCTACAGTGCCGGCGATATGGCGCTGGGCGGTGAGCTGAATGCTGACGGCCTGGCAACCGGCAGAGCGGGCACCCTCAATAATCACAGCTCCACCATCGAGTCAGCGGGCAACATGCAGATGGCTGCCGGTGAAATCAATAACGTCAACGATCGTTTCAGCACCGGGCTGGTAACCGTGTCTTCGGAGGCGATTACCGGGTATCAGCACTCGGGCGATACCGTTCGCTGGAAAGCTGGCGAGCCGGGCGTCTTTGTTGACCGCAACTCGGCCGACTCACTGCTTAATCTCAACACGCCAGGCAATACCGGCAGCAATAACGATAACTTCTACCAGTATGACTACACGCGTACGGTGCAGGAGACGCAGATCGCCGAAAGCGATCCGGCGAAGATTATCGCGGGCGGTGATTTGACGATAAACGCTGACCGCGTGCTGAATGATAAGAGCCAGATTATCGCGGGCAATACGCTGACAATAAACGCGCGCGATCTCAATAACGTCGAGGTGGCGGGCCAGCGAATCACGACTGACGTCGGTAAGGTGACTCACTACAAGCGCATCCGTCATAAAGGTGGCGACGAGCAGGGCGACAGCACATCGGATTACACGCCGCCGGACGTGATTGAGACCATTGCCCTGAAGCCAGGAGAGCTGGTCGATCACGGTGAACTGAGCGGCAACCCCCTTTCGCTCGTCCCACAGAGCACAGAGGGAACCGACGCCACGACGGGGCGTGCGGGCGGCGTGAATGCCCATATCACAGGCAGCATGCCTGACATTGCCGCGCTGCTTAAACCCGGCCAGCATTTTGATGTGCCCGGCAGCCAGGGGGAGAACGCAAGCGTGATCCGCATCGTCGGGCCCGATACGCGCCTGCCGGACAACAGCCTGTTCAGAACCAATCCCTCTCCCGGCGGGAAATATCTGGTAGAGACCGATCCGCGCTTTACTCAGGAGAAGCAGTGGCTGAGCAGCGACTATATGCAGGACGCCCTGACGCAGAACAGCGATAACGTACTGAAGCGCCTGGGTGACGGCTATTACGAGCAGCGGCTGATCCGGGAACAGGTCATGAACCTGACAGGGCAGCGCTACCTGGGCGGCTTTACCAACGACGAAGATCAGTACAAGGCGCTGATGAACAACGCTATCGCCTTTAGTCAGCGCTATCACCTGACGCCAGGCGTGGCGCTGACGCCTGAGCAGATGGGGCTGCTGACAAAAGATATTGTCTGGCTGGTTAATGCGCAGGTCAGACTGCCGGATGGCTCCAGCCAGACGGTGCTGGTACCGCAGGTGTATGCGCGCATTCAGCCAGGCGATGTCGATGGCAGCGGTGCGCTGATTGCGGGCCGCAACCTCAACCTGAACCTGGGCGGTGGCCTGTTTAACAGCGGTACGCTGGCCGGGCGCGAAGTGGTGAAGCTGAGCGCCGGTAATATCACCAACATGGCGGGGACGATCAAAGGCGCCAGTGTCGATCTTCTCGCCCGCGCAGATATCAATAACATCGGCGGCGTGATCGGGGCAACCGACTCGCTGCTCGCCCGCGCCGGACGGGATATCAATACCGTCAGCACAACCCGCAGCGTGAGCAGCCGGAACGGTGAAAACCAGTTCGACCGGACCACGGTGGATAGCGTGGCAGGCATGTACGTGCAGGGCGACGACGGCCGGCTGATACTGCAGGCCGGACGTGATATCACTCTCACGGCGGCGCAGGTGGTTAACAGCGGCGAAAATAGCCAGACGGTGATTAAGGCCGGACGCGATCTGACGCTCAATACTGTCAGTACGGCGAATCGGGACACGCTTGTCTGGGATAGCGATAACAGCCTGAAGCAGGGCAATACGCAGGAGATCGGCAGCGAAGTCGTCAGCAAGGGCGATCTCTCGCTGCTGGCAGGCAACGATCTTCATGCCCGCGCGGCCACCCTGTCGGCAGATGTTGCGCTGGCGCTGACCGCCGGACATGACGTCACACTGACAAACGGCGAGAACATCCGGGATCTGGACGAGCGGCAAAAGACGACGGGCAGCGGCGGCTGGCTGTCGAAGAGCACGACAACCACACGCGACCAGATTTCGCGTCAGACGGCGCAGGGGAGTTCGCTGAATGGCGACACTATTTCCGTGGCGGCGGGCAACGATCTGCGCGTACAGGGCAGCCAGATAGCGAGTACCGGCGATCTCTCTCTGCAGGCGGGGCACGATCTCAGCGTTACCGGAGCGACTGAACGCAACAGCGAACAGCATCTGGCGCAGGAGAAAAAGAGCGGGTTTTCCGGCACCGGCGGTATCGGCTTCAGTTACGGCAAACAGAGCCTGAAAACCACCGACACCGCGCAGGAGACGACCAGCCAGGGCAGCACCGTGGGCAGCGTGAACGGCAGCGTGTCGCTGACGGCGGGCAACCGGCTGGATATCAACGGCTCCGATCTTATCGCGGGCAAAAACCTGACGCTGGACGGCCGCGAGGTGAGCATCACCGCAGCGGAAAACCAGAGCAGCCAGACGCACCGGGTGGAGCAGAAAACCTCGGGCCTGACGCTGGCGCTTTCCGGCACGGCAGGCAGCGCGCTGAACACGGCGGCGCAGACGGTGCAGGAGGCGAAGTCTGCCGACAGCGGACGGCTGGCGGCGCTGCAGGGTACTAAAGCGGCGCTCAGCGGCGTGCAGGCGGTGCAGGCCGGCCGGCTGGCAGAGGCGCAGGGCGACAGCCCGGAGAACAACAACGCCATCGGCGTCAGCCTCTCTTACGGTAGCCAGTCTTCCACTTCCACACAGCGCAGCGAGCAGCGCACCGCACAGGGCAGCAGCCTGACGGCGGGCGATAATCTGAGCGTGGTGGCGCGCGGCAGCGGCGTGAAAGGGCACGGTGGTGACCTGACGGTGCAGGGCAGCCAGCTGCAGGCGGGCAGAGACCTGCTGCTGTCGGCGAACCGGGACCTCAACCTGCTGTCGGCCGCGAACACCTCGTCGCTGGAGGGTAAAAACGAGAGCCACGGCGGCACGGCGGGCATCGGCATCGGCGCGGGTCAGGGCGGCTGGGGCATCAGCGTCTCCGCCAGCGCAAATAAGGCAAAAGGCAGCGAGCAGGGCAGCGGCGTCACCCACACGGAAACGCAGGTGAGCGCGGGCCGTGAGGTGACGCTGGTAAGCGGGCACGACACCACGCTTCAGGGCGCGCAGGTGAGCGGCGAAAAAATCAGGGCGGACGTGGCGCGCAACCTGACGCTGACGAGCGAGCAGGACAGCGACCGCTACGATTCGAAGCAGCAGAGCGCCAGCGCCGGGGGCAGCTTCACCTTCGGGTCGATGACCGGCTCGGCGAACGTGAACCTGAGCCGGGATAAGATGCACAGCACCTGGCAGAGCGTGGAGGAGCAGACCGGCCTGTTCGCGGGGAAAGGCGGCTTTGACGTGACGGCTGGAGGGCACACGCAGCTGAACGGCGCGGTTATCGGCTCGACGGCGACGGCGGATAAAAACCGTCTGGAGACGGGCACGCTGGGCTGGCGCGACATCGAAAACCGGGCGGACTATAAGGTGGAGCATCAGAGCGCGGGCGTGAGCACCGGGGGCAGCATCGGCGGCCAGTTTGCGGGGAACATGGCGAACGGGCTGCTGACGGGGGCGAACCACAGCGGCAGCGGCAGCTCGCTGACGAATGCGGCGGTGAGCGGGGGCGCGCTGGTTATCCGCGACGGAGATAAGCAGTCGCAGGACGTGAGCGGGCTGAGCCGCGACGCCGCGCACGCGAACCAGACGCTGTCGCCGATATTCGATAAAGAGAGGGAGCAGAACCGGCTGCAGGCGGCGCAGCTGATAGGGGAGATAGGCAACCAGGCGGCGGACATCGCGCGCACGGAGGGGCAGATAGCGGGCGAGAGAGCGAAGAGGGATCCGGCCGCGCTTCAGGCCGCGAAGGCAGCGCTGGCCGGCAAGGGCAACCTGACCCCCGCAGCCGGGGAGATAGCGGAACAGGCTTATAAAACCGCCGCGGCGCCTTTCGGCACGGGCAGCGCCCTTCAGCAGGGCATTCAGGCGGCGACGGCTGCGGTGCAGGGCCTGGCGGGGGGCAGCCTGACGCAGGCGGTAACTGGCGTGGCGGCACCGTACCTGGCAGAGGTTATTCATAACCAGACGCTGAACGCGGACGGTTCGGTGAACGTGCAGGCGAACCTGATGGCGCACGCGGTGGTGGGTGCGGTGACGGCTTACGCGGCGGGAAACAGCGCGCTGTCGGGGGCGTCGGGCGCGGCGATGGGCGAGTACATCGCGCAGCGGATGTATCCGGGCACTGACCGCAGCGACCTGACGGAGACGCAGCGCCAGACCATAAGCGCGCTGGGGACGCTGGCGGCGGGCCTCGCGGGCGGAGTAGCGGGCGACAGCACGGCGGGCGCGGTGGCGGCCGCGCAGGCGGGGAGGAATGCGGTAGAATATAATCATCTCAGCCCTGCCCAGCAGAAAAGCCGCAGTGAAGAGTTAACAGCCTGCGGCAGTGACAGCAGTTGTAAAGCTAGTGTTCGTGAGCACTATGCCAAAGAGTACGACAAGGTTCAGGCGCAGATAAACACCTGTTCAACGGCTGCTGAATGTGTTGCTGTCGCGAAAGAAATGAAACAATGGCAGGCTGAAAGTAGCGCAAGAAGTGACGAACTGGCAGCCAAAGCACGAAATGAAGGCATGGACTCGCTGACTCCGGCAGAGAAACAGGAATGGGTTAATCTGCGTGGGGCACAATCAAACTTTGATGGTTCGATTAATACGCTGATTTATCGTGCGCAAATGTTTGGTGGTTCAGAAGAAACCACGACTGAACTTGTTAACATTTTTGGTCATGCGGCGATAGCAAATGCGGCGGGTGCTGCTACTGGTATCAGCAAGGCGACTGGTGGCAAATATACGCCTAATGCTGACGCGGTTGGGAATATGGGAGAATTTTTTAAACAGTCTGGTTTTGGTAGCCAAATGAAAGAAAGCGCTCAGAAAACAAGCCAGATCTTTCAGGGGCAAAGCGTCTATCAAGCGAAGGGGGCTGTTGGAGATTATATTGCGAAAGGAGATAAATATTATCTCGATGGGTTGCACAAAGATCATATTGAGGTTTTTGATAGCAAAGGAAAAGTTAAAGCTGTCCTGAATATTGATGGGTCTTTTAATGATGCAAAAACTAAGGCCGCCAGAGCTGAAGGGCGGAGGATACCAAAATGATTGATATTAGTATGCTAGATAAATTCAAAGATGCTTATCTGGAGTTGTTAAAACAGAAGGCAGGGAAAGGGCTTGATACAGATGATTTTTATTTGGCAGAAGATTATTCAATAGTTGAGAGTATTCAAAGGGATATAAAAAACCTTAACTTGACAATTGAATTATTTTTTAATGCAAAAAAAAATAACGATGAGTTGGCAATGCAGGCAGCTTTACTGCGTATATCAACCTTTTTATCAGGACTATATAGCGTTTTTGAACAGACAAAGGAGGATATAGATCGATTTACCTTGCTTCCAGATACTGTAGATTTTCCTGATGATTATAAGATCCCAGAACATTACCATTATCCTATTAAATAATTCTAAGGTCTCGGCCCTTATGGCCGAGATCTTTACTGGTTCTTGCGTTAGGGTCTTATCAGTTTTTTTAACAATATTGCTGGATAGCGCAGGGGATTAGTTTGGAGTGAGATGGAACATAGTGATTATGACAATTTTTATGATGTATTAAACGTAAGCGCATTAAAAAATAAAGACGTATTTGTCATGGCGGATGATGCTGGTATACCTGATATTCAGGATGAATATCAATCTGATAGCTGAAAATGTCTATGATGTTACGGTATTGTCACCAAAATTATTTATCTATAATAATGAAATTATAATACAACCTTTATTACCATCAGAGAGGTTTCGTGTTGGGTTAAGACCAGGACGTTCGTAGCGGGAGACAGCCTGGCGCAGGCGGTAACAGGCGCGGCGGCACCGTACCTGGCAGAGGTTATTCATACTCAGACGCTGAACGCGGACGGTTCGGTGAACGTGCAGGCGAACCTGATGGCGCACGCGGTGGTAGGGGCGGTGACGGCTTACGCGGCGGGTCTCGCGGGCAGATAGCGGGCGAGGGGGACCCGGCCGCGCTGGCCGGCAAAGGCTATCGTTGCATCTCTGGCTGGTGCATCTGGGCTGAAGAGTGTGGCAGAGAAAGCAGCGGGGAACGCGGCGGCTGAATAGCCTTCAACATCTGAAAGAGTATCAGCCCCGGTACTGGCTTATCCGGCAGTTTGCGCCAGCAAAAATCGGGCCAGCGTCTGGATCTGTAATAGGATTTACTTTGTTCGCAGCTGGCGTCATAAAAAAACCGCCCGCAGGCGGTTTTTAGTCAGCTCAGCGCATAGTGCATAGCGCTACTCGCGCGTTTTGCCCTCTTCAATAAACTCTTCATCAATCTCTTCGGCGTTGTCGCGGTTATCGCGGCCGGAGAGGAGATTCCAGCAGGCGATGAACAGAGCGGCAATCAGCGGGCCAATCACAAAGCCGTTGATGCCGTAGATTTCCATGCCGCCCAGCGTGGCGATCAGGATCATATAGTCCGGCATCTTGGTGTCTTTACCCACCAGCAGCGGGCGCAGAATGTTATCTACCAGGCCGACAATCACCACAAAGAAGCCGACCAGGAAGAGGCCTTTCCACAGCGCGCCGGTGGCAAAGAAAAAGATCGCTGCCGGCACCCAGACGATGGCGGATCCGACCGCCGGGATAAGCGACAGAAACGCCATCAGCGCACCCCACAGCAGGCTGCCGTCGATGTCAGTGATCCAGAAAGCAAAGCCGCCCAGTACACCCTGAACAATTGCCACTACCACGGTTCCTTTCACCGTCGCGCGCGACACCGCAGCAAACTTCATCAGCAGATGATGCTTCACATAGGTGGAGAGCGGCAGCGCTTCGAGGATCAGCCCCACCAGCCAGGCACCATCTTTCAGCAGGAAGAACAGTAAATAGAGCATCACGCCAAAGCTCACGGTAAAGGTAAACGTGCCTTTACCAATCAGCAGCACGCTGCCCGCCATATACTGGCCACCTTTCAGCGCGAACTCAGAGAGCTTTTGCTGAATCTGGGTAGAGTTGTTGAGATCGTGGTCGGCCAGATAGCGCTGCGCCCAGCCCGGCAGATGCTGCAGCAGCTCAGCAAACACTGTCGGAAACTGCGCTGAATTATTCTGCAGCTTGACGTAAACGGTATTGATCTCCACCACCAGCGATGAGGTGATGATCGCCAGCGGCGTAAATACAATCAGACAGATAATCATCAGCGTGACAAAAGAGGCAAGCCCGTTACGGTCGCCCATTTTACGCCGCAGCAGCACCTTCAGCGGGGCAAAAATCACCGCCAGGATAGCCGCCCAGAGAATGGCAGAGAAATAAGGTGACAGCACATCAAAAAAGGCGATGGTGACAATCGCCAGGATAAGAATAAAGAAACCGATATTTAAGCCTTTAACACGCATTCCATAGCCTCGCAAATAAACGTAGCGAAAGAACTATAGAACGGCTGGCGCAGAATGTAATCTGTTTCACATGATTGAATGCAGTAACGGATAAAAATCTGTCCTGAGCCTGCGCTAAACCGGAGAATCCTATGCTTGAACTGCGACCTAACTGTGAGTGGTGCGATACCGATTTACCGCCGGAAAGCGCGGAGGCACGTATCTGCTCATTTGAATGCACATTCTGCGCAACCTGCGCTGAGCATGTTCTGCTGCAGCGCTGTCCGAACTGCAGCGGCGAACTGGTCCGTCGCCCGATACGACCTGCCGCAGCGCTGGCGCGGCATCCGGCTTCTCTGCTGCGGCACATCCGGCAGCCGTAATTCCGGCGCGCGCAATGAGTGACCAGCAGATAATTAATTGTGCTACTTATAATGTTATCCGCAGTGAAACCAGAGATCAGAAAGGGCAGTTATTTTCCTGTTGCCAGCCCCAAAAGGTAATTATTTTAATTTTATGTTTTTTATGAGATTTTAATTCCGTCACTGGCGTGAGGTCAGAGCACTGACCTTATTTATAAGCAGCGTTAATCTGCCTGGCAGCGTTAAGTAATATTCCTAAATCCGATTAATTTTATTTATTGTTTTAGCGGTGAAGTGTTATTCTGCGCGCGCAATGCTGGTGATGTGGCGTTGTGTGCTTCAGTTTTACCCTCTGATTTGCAGGGTTTCCCTGTTTCTGAATAATGAAACATTTTTATTTACCCGATCCCTGCGGTCGGGTTTTTTTATGTTTTTTTCTCTGCGGTACTTATTTGTATCCGGCCGGACATCTTCGTTAAGAAAGCGCTAAGGCAGTGTAATTTACTGTAATAATGAGGTTTTTAAGAATGAAAGAACTATTATTCGCTGCGTGACTGGTTAATAGTCTCTGCCGGCAGCGCACTTATTGCTGCTGTGATGGAGACCATGATGAAAAAAATTAAAACGCAGATCGCTATTACCCTTATTGCATGCAGCACGCTGTTTTCTGCGCTGAGTCAGGCAGAAGGTCCTGGCGGTCCCCGCTGGAATACACATGAAAGCCAGCACGCATCCGGGCGGGAAGCCGATCGCCGTGGGCCAGATAATGAGCGTCACGGCGAGCGGGGCGGGCCGGAAGGGCATCATCACGCTGACCGTTTTGCCTGGCAGGGGCATGAGTTCCGGCGCGGCCAGCCGATGCCACCCGCCTATCGCGGTGCCGGATACCGCGTGGATAACTGGCGCGATCGCGGCCTTACCGCACCGCCGCGCGGTGAGCACTGGGCCTTTATCGACGGCAATTATGTGCTGGTAGCGGCTGCAACCGGCATCATCACCGCCATATTACTCAACGGCGCCTTCGATTAATCTCTTGCCGGGAGGAACCACGCCTCCCGCTATCCTTCTGCTTTTACCCTTTGCCAGGCTATTCTGTGAGCTACCGCTAATACACATGTGCTAAGGAGTGATGATGGCCGCAGTAAAAATGGTAGCAGTGGATATGGATGGCACCTTTCTGGATGACCGTAAGCAGTATGACCGTCCGCGGTTCATGGCCTGCTACCAAATGATGAAACAGCGCGGTATCCGGTTTGTCGTCGCCAGCGGCAATCAGTATTACCAGCTGAAATCCTTTTTTCCGGAAATAGCCCATGAGATCGCGTTTGTTGCGGAGAACGGTGCGTGGATCCTCGATAGTGAAGAGGAGCTTTTCTGCGGTGCGTTCAGCCGTGAGGCGGTGTATGCCGTACTGGATACGCTGCAGCAGGGTAACTATCCCGGCCTGCGCTTTCTTATCTGTGGTCGCAACAGCGCCTACTACTTTGCCGGTGCGGACGCGCAGTGGCTGCAGAAGATGCGGCATTATTGTCACCGCCTGCGGCCCATTGAGACGCTGGATGAGATTGCCGACGATCGACTGTTTAAATTTGCCCTGAACCTCTCTGATGACTATGTGCCGGTTTTAATGGCAGACATTGAGCGGCTGCACCAGGGATCGGCTGCGGCCACCTCCAGCGGCCACGGCTCAGTAGATTTGATTGTGCCTGGCCTCCACAAGGCCAACGGACTGCGTCTGCTGCAGCAGCGCTGGGGAATTGAGAGCAGCGAAGTCCTGGCATTCGGCGATGGTGGCAACGATCTGGAAATGCTGACGCAGTCGGGATTTAGCTTTGCGATGCAGAACGCGCCGGCGCGGGTGAAAGCCGCGGCGCGCTATGTCACCGCGGATAATAATCATGCTGGCGTGCTGCAGGTCATTGAGCAGATGCTGGCGGGTGAGGGCCCGTTTGCCTGAGCAGAGCGCGCCGGCAGGCTCAGAGCACGCGCCACGCCTGAACAAGCATGTCGGTCATCTGCGCGCTGTTATAGGTTACCCGGCTATTTTTACTGTTGGCGCGTGCGACAATCCAGTCCACCTCTGTGGCAGAGATCGCAGGTCCCTCCTGCCAGAACGGCACAATAGCGTGCTGCTGCAGCCAGGCTTTCAGCGCCAGCGGGGCAGGCGCAGAGGCGCCGGGCATCAGCTGCGCCGCAAACGTGCTCATCAGGCGCTGCTGTTCAGGGTGGTCGCTTTCTGCCAGCTGATCCAGAAACGGAAACAGCAGGCGGCCGCAGGCTTCACCATGGTGAATCGCTTTGATCGCTCCCAGCTCGCCTGCGATGCCATGGATCACGCCCAGGCCGGCGCTGCTCAGGCAGAGGCCGCCCAGCCAGGACGCCATCATCATTGCCTCACGCGCCTCGTCACCCTGCCGGTCAGCGCGGTTCAGGTAAGGCCAGGCCTGAAAAAAGAGCCGCAGGCCGCTGAGCGCCATCTGCTGAGTAAATACGTTGCCTTTCTTTGACAAGTACGCTTCGAACAGATGCGTAAAGGCGTCAATTGCGCAGGTAGCGAGGACGCTATCAGGTGCGCCGCGCAGCAGGTCGGGATCGAGAATCGCGACGGAAGGAACAAAGTTTGGATGGCGCAGCGACGCTTTTATTTTGATGTGCTGCTGATCGGTGACCACAGCGTTTTGCGTGACTTCACTGCCGGTGCCGGCGGTAGTGGGGATGGCGATCAGCGGCAGCGTGTCGCCCTGCACCGGTGTATCCCCCACTTTTTCCAGGTAGCGCGCCGTCGGCAGCGGATGCTCTATCATGGCGCAGAACGCTTTTGCCGCATCCAGCACGCTGCCGCCGCCAATCGCCACCACCCGTTTAACCCGTCCGCGCCAGCGCGCGACCCAGAGGTCAATCTCTTCCGGAGAAGCTTCATGACTGACGATTTCATAGTCCTGTATAGCGTGTTGCAGCTCACCCTTCAGCTGCTGCCACGTCTCGCTATTGAGAAATGAGCGGCCGCAAAACAGCAGCGCAGGCTGCGGATCCTCAGCCAGCAGCGCGGGCAGAGTGCGAATGCTGCCGCGTCCGCACAGGGTTCGCTGGTTACTGTAAAGTGCAATCAGGTTCTCACTCACCTGTCTATCCTTTCAAATGATTTCAGGCAGCCAGTGTAGCGAAAAGCGCTGCTGACGCAGGTATAAACGCCGGTAGCTTAATGAGCAAAAGTTGATCGCCTTCGCAAAAACGAAATTCAGCCCGCTGCTCTGATGTTACCGGCCCGGTGTTGCCCTTAACATGATACCGGTAACAGTATGACGCATTTCGCAACATCCGGCCGCATCTGGCCGATCCGGTAGTACAACGCAACCCGCTGGCAACTGACGCCGCGCGTAAAAAGTGGAGAATAACCATGCCATTACTCTATGTGGCCATCGGCGTAGCGCTGCTGCTGCTGCTGATGATTCGCTTCAAACTTAACGGCTTTATCGCGCTGATTCTGGTGGCGCTGGCGGTGGGCATGATGCAGGGCATGCCGGTCAATAAAGTGATCGGCTCAATCAAAACCGGCGTAGGCGGGACACTTGGCAGCCTGGCGCTGATTATGGGCTTTGGAGCCATGCTGGGCAAGCTGCTGGCTGACTGCGGCGGCGCGCAGCGTATCGCCACCACCCTGATTGCAAAATTTGGTGAGAAGCATATCCAGTGGGCACTGGTGCTGACCGGTTTTACCGTGGGCTTTGCGCTGTTTTATGAGGTAGGGTTTGTACTGATGCTGCCGCTGGTATTCAGTATCGCTGCCTCAGCGCGCGTGCCGCTGCTTTACGTCGGCGTTCCCATGGCAGCCGCGCTCTCGGTAACGCACGGTTTTCTGCCGCCGCATCCGGGTCCGACCGCGATCGCGACGCTGTTTAACGCTGATATGGGTAAAACGCTGCTTTACGGCACGCTGCTGGGGATCCCTACCGTGATTCTGGCTGGCCCGGTGTATGCGCGTTTTCTGAAAGGCATCGATAAGCCAATTCCGGAAGGGCTGTGGAATCCCAAAACCTTTACAGAAGCAGAGATGCCAGGATTTGGCGTCAGCGTCTGGACCGCGCTGGTGCCAGTGATCCTGATGGCATTGCGTGCGGTGGCTGAGATGCTGCTGCCGAAAGGACACGTACTGCTGCCTTACGCTGAATTTTTTGGCGACCCGATTATGGCAACGCTGATCGCCGTTCTTATCGCTATTTTTACCTTCGGTCTGAATCGCGGACGCAGCATGGATGAGGTGATGGGCACCATCACCGACTCCATCAAGATCATTGCAATGATGCTGCTGATTATTGGCGGTGGCGGAGCCTTTAAACAGGTGCTGGTAGACAGCGGCGTGGATAAATATATTGCGGGCATGATGCATGCGACCAATCTGTCGCCGATTTTTATGGCCTGGTCGATTGCGGCGATCCTGCGTATTGCGCTGGGTTCAGCCACGGTTGCCGCCATTACGGCTGGCGGGATTGTTGCACCGCTGATCGTGACCAGTGGTGCCAGCCCTGAGCTGATGGTGATAGCAGTAGGCTCCGGCAGCGTTATCTTCTCGCACGTTAACGATCCCGGCTTCTGGCTGTTTAAAGAGTATTTTAATCTCACCATCGGTGAGACTATCCGATCGTGGTCGGCGCTGGAGACGATTATTTCCGTATGCGGTCTGGCAGGCTGTCTGCTGCTCTCTGCTGCGCTGTAATGCTTATAACGGGCCACAGAATTGTGGCCCGACAGCCTTAATGTGGCTGCTTAAAACCCGCTTTCACCATCTGCTCGTGCAGTGCACGGGTAATTTCATAATTCCCCCCCGTTATTGGGTAGATGACATTATTTACCACATCATCCACACAGGGCTCATCAAACTCCTGCATGGTCAGCTGTGTACCGCCTTCATCGTTAATAGCGATACTCCCTTTAATATGGCTGCCGACCTCCTTCGCCTTCAGGCTATAACGTCCCATGCTGGTATTAATCGTACTCATAATTTCTCCTCGTTTCGCTAACAGAGATAACCATTGAGGCCCGTCACAGGCGCTTTAAGTTTAGCGCGTCGAAATCTGTAAAGAGCGCCTGCAGGGCCAGTTAATGGCTGAGCTGCGACCCTGCTCGCAGAAATAGCACGGGCTTATTCACCTGGCCGGTGAAGCGAAACGCGTATCGGCAGCGTGCGGCGCGTTCAGGATATTCAGCTATACTCATCGGCGGATGCATAAATTTTCAAACTGAAGGAGCGAATAATGAAAATATTTCTGTGGATCATTGCGATTGTCTTTATTGTCGGGCTGCTGACTATTACGGGTGTATTCAAGCTGATTTTCTGACGTGTTCAGGCACCTGCGGGTGCCTGAAATTGTTATCGCGCATAACGTACAATAGCCTCTCTGACGGCTATTTCAGGCGGTTTAACATCCGAACTGTTTAGCGGCTTTCTGCATACGGCACAGCGTGCGCCGTGATGAGTTGCCGGCTCTGAAGCTTCACTCCGCTGGCACGTATAAAAGAATTTTTTACTGCCGCACTGGCTGCAACAAATCGTCACCGTTTCTCTCCCTGTTCCCTCCCGGAAAATAAGAAATATCGCAATCAGACCCTGGCTTCAAATGATTAATTCTGTTTATCTGTATGGTGGCAGACAAAATTTACGTTATTTTATGATAAATAACATTTTTTTGCTTTTAGCCGATTTTCAAAACTGCACTTTATGTCACAAAAGCACTTTTTCTGATTCGTTTAACTGCGGTTTTATTCGTAACGGCCTTCGCAGGTACAATAGGCCCTTGCATGCGCGTTATTTCAGGCTATATCTGAAAAGGATTACCGCTACTTTTGGCAATTTCAGACGCAAAAATGCAGCAATCACTTTTGCAGAGCTGGCTACAGAGGTTCTGCACGCTATTAAATTTTGCAATAACAGGGTTTTATCCGTGAATCGACACGTTTCAGCAGCCATGTCGGGCTGCGTGTTGACCTTACTGGTCTCATTTTCTGCCTCAGCCGCTACGGCAGGCGCCGCGCTTAAAGCGGGATGGAATAGTTTCAGCGATAATGTGGCTCAGACCTGGTCTGCGCCGCAGCATTACGATCTTTATGTGCCTGCCATCACCTGGCACAACCGCTGGACGTATGATGATGCGCACATCAGAAAATATAACGAACGGCCGTGGGGGGCAGGGGGCGGCATCTCGCGCTGGGACGATAAGGGTAACTGGAACGGGCTCTACGTGATGGCGTTTAAAGACTCCTTCAACAAGTGGGAACCGATTGCCGGCTATGGCTGGGAAGCGACGTGGCGTCCGCTGCAGGATCAGCGTTTTCATCTGGGAGCTGGCTATACGGCTGGCTTCACCGCGCGCGATAACTGGAAATATATTCCGGTGCCGCTGGTGCTGCCGCTGGCATCCGTAGGCTACGGACCCGCCACGTTTCAAATGACTTACATTCCCGGTACTTATAACAACGGCAACGTCTATTTTGCCTGGCTCAGATTCCAGTTTTAAGCGAGCACATAAGTGCAAAAGTGTGATGCAAAGACAAAAATCCGATATTTATCACTTTTTCATCAATTCGGACTGGACAAATGCCACTGCAATTGCTGTACTAGATGACGACACAGTTTAGTGTCCATTTTTCATGTAAAGGTAATATAGATGTCCAAGATCAAAGGTAACGTTAAGTGGTTTAATGAGTCCAAAGGATTCGGTTTCATTACTCCAGAAGATGGCAGCAAAGATGTATTCGTACACTTCTCTGCTATCCAGAGCAACGGCTTCAAAACTCTGGCTGAAGGTCAGCGTGTAGAGTTTGAAATCACCGACGGCGCTAAAGGCCCATCTGCTGCTAACGTTACCGCTCTGTAAGTTAACAGTCAGAATTTTAAAAACCCGCCTGATGGCGGGTTTTTTTTATTCTTTTTTCAGTTCTGCCACCAGGTGATTAGCCAGGCGGCTACCACTACCGCAGCAAAAGTCAGTGCCAGCATCTCTTCCGAAGAACGTGGGATCCAGTTTTTCATTCTACTCGCCTCAGATGTGATTTCCCTCAGCATGCCAAAGCAAGATTAAGTCAGCCTTAAGCTCAGATGACAGAAATATGACGTCGCAGAGTGCGCTCAATGCTTCACAAACCAGAGTTTTAACCACTGCCGCTTGCAGCTTTTCCCGTTCACAGGCTATATAAACATCAGCCCGATATAAGGAGAAGCACTATGCATATACGTGAGGCGCGGCCTGATGACTGTTTCGCCCTGAGCGCGCTGCTGGCTGAGCTTGGCTATAGTGGCACTGAGCACTTTATTGAAGCGCGGCTGGTGCAGCTTTGTACTCATCAGGATGAGATCCTGCTGGTGGCTGAACACGGAACGCAGGTACTGGGATTTTTGTCGCTGCATTTTATTCCGCAGCTGGCGCTGGCAGGTGATTTTGCCCGCATCAGCTACTTTTGCATTGCTGAAGGTGGACGCAGTAAAGGCAGCGGCCAGCAGCTGCTGTCCCACGCTGAACAGCTGGCGCGGCAGCGAGGTTGCGATCGTATGGAGGTGCACTGTCACGCTTCGCGGCTTAAAGCTAATCAGTTTTACGCACGTGAAGGCTATGTGGAGTCACCGCGCTACCATACAAAAGATCTCTGTTAGCGCACCGGTATCGGAGGAGAGACAATGAGAGCGGCAATGGGGCAGTTCGCCGTCAGCAGCGAATGGCAGGAGAATATCGTCACCTGTCGCGATTTGATGCAGCGTGCGCGGGCAGGAGGAGCCGATCTGCTGGTGCTGCCGGAAGCGGTACTGATGCAGGACAGAGAGCATCCCGATCGTATTCTGCAGGCGGCCCAGCCACTTGATGGGCCGTTTGTCAGCGCGCTGCTGGCTGAGAGCGCAGAGAACAGCCTCACCACGATTATGAGCGTGCACGTACCGGCTGCCGCAGGAAAAACGCAAAATGTGCTGATCGCCCTGCGTAATGGCAGGATCATTGCGCACTACGCCAAACTGCATCTCTATGACGCCTTTGCGATGCAGGAATCACAGCGCGTTACGGCAGGCAGCACTATCCCGCCGCTGATTGAGGTCGCCGGCATGAAGGTCGGGCTGATGACCTGCTACGATATCCGTTTTCCTGAGCTGGCGCGACGCCTGGCGCTTGACGGGGCAGAGGTACTGGTGCTGCCCGCTGCGTGGGTCAGAGGGCCGCAGAAAGAGCGTCACTGGGCGTTACTGACAGCGACCCGGGCGCTGGAAAACACCTGTTATCTGGTCGCCACTGGTGAATGCGGGCCGCGTAATATTGGCAACAGCATGACGATCGATCCGCTGGGGGTGACGATCGCGCAGGCTGCTGAATCTGCCACGCTGATCTTCGCCGATCTTGAGGCGGAGCGACTCGCTTACGCACGCCGCATTTTGCCGGTGCTGGAGAACCGTCGCTTTGCCACGCCGCAGCTGCGTCAGGAGTGACCGATCCGATCTTACTCTGTTACAGAATTCTGTTGAGTGCCGGCGCAGAGTGCGCGTTAATAAAGGCTGTCTGTTATACGTGAGAGCTGAAGGTAGAGTATGGAAGGTATCAGTATTGCCAAGCTGCTGATTATCGGTGCACTTATTGTTCTGTTATTTGGTACCAATAAGCTGCGTTCGCTGGGCGGTGATTTAGGATCGGCGATCAAGGGCTTTAAAAAAGCCATGAAAGACGACGACAGCACCGTTGCAAAGAGCAGTGCAGATGAGATCCCGGCAGAGCGCGTCAGCCATAAAGAGTAAAGGCGTGCCCGGGCCGCACAACTGTAACAAGTTGTGATGAAAAAAAACCAGACTCACAGAGGCTGGTTTTTTTGTATCAGGAGGATGTCAGCAGAGGATTATTTTACTTCCAGTCCTTTAGCCTGCATATCCGCATGGTAAGAAGAGCGCACAAACGGGCCGCAGGCGGCGTGAGTGAAGCCCATCGCCATCGCTTCTTCTTTCATCTCATCAAATTCCGCCGGGCTGACATAGCGCTGTACCGGCAGATGATGGCGGCTCGGCTGCAGATATTGTCCCAGCGTCAGCATGGTCACACCGTGACGGCGCAAATCGCGCATCACTTCCACGATCTCCGCGTTGGTTTCGCCCAGGCCCACCATCAGGCCCGATTTGGTCGGAATATCAGGATGCGCCTCTTTAAAGCGCTCCAGCAGCTTAAGTGACCACTCATAGTTAGCGCCGGGACGCACCTGACGGTAAACGCGCGGCACGTTTTCCAGGTTGTGGTTAAACACGTCAGGCGGCGTGGCGGTGAGGATCTCCAGCGCACGATCCATACGCCCGCGGAAATCAGGGACCAGCGTTTCAATTTTGATGCTGGGACTCTTCTCACGAATAGCCGTGATGCAGTCAGCAAAGTGCTGTGCGCCGCCGTCACGCAGATCGTCACGATCGACAGAGGTGATAACCACGTACCGCAGCGCCATATCGGCAATGGTCTGCGCCAGCTTCAGCGGCTCGTTCGCATCAGGGGCGTTAGGACGACCGTGTGCCACGTCGCAGAACGGGCAGCGGCGGGTACAGATGGCGCCAAGGATCATAAAGGTGGCGGTGCCGTGGTTAAAACACTCTGCCAGGTTAGGGCAGGACGCTTCTTCGCAAACAGAGTGCAGGCCATTTTTGCGCATCGCAGCTTTAATGCCCTGGATGCGGCTGGAGTCAGCCGGCAGCTTGATCTTCATCCACTCCGGCTTACGCAGAATTTCGTCGCGCTCGGTGACCACGGTTTTCACCGGAATCAGCGCCATTTTGTCGGCATCGCGATACTTGACGCCGCGTTCCATCTGAATTGGTTTACTCATAAATCTGCAGGTTCCGATCGGGATTGCGATTTGAAAGCTTCCTCACTCAAACTGAGAACCAGGCTTTCAACTTTTTTTGAAAAATTTGCAAAAATTATATCATCTCGCCGCTGCATAAGCAGCCGCTATGCGGTGAGAAAGGTTACAATTTTGTAAATACGCACGCACAGACAAGGTCAGTCCGCGCTTTCATCCTGCCACGCCATCTCTTCAAATCCTGTCAGACGTGCAAAGTGTGCCACCAGACGCGGACGCACATCAGTTGGCATAGCGTCAGGCCGGAACCGGCTCAGCTGCGTCATCTTCATCCCGGCATAGCCGCATGGATTGATACGCAGGAACGGAGCCAGATCCATTGCGATATTCAGCGCCAGCCCGTGGAATGAACAGCCTTTACGGATGCGCAGTCCGAGTGAACAGATTTTGTCATCACCCACATAGACGCCGGGCGCATCTGCGCGCGCGCGCGCCGTCACGCCGTACTCTGCCAGGGTGGCAATGACGGTCTCTTCCAGCGCCGTAACCAGCTCGCGCACGCCCAGCCTGCGCCGCTTAATATCCACCAGCACGTACATGATCTGCTGCCCCGGGCCGTGATACGTCACCTGACCGCCGCGATCGCTCTGCACCACCGGGATATCGCCCGGCATCAGCAGATGTTCAGCTTTACCAGCCTGTCCCTGCGTAAAGACCGGCGCGTGCTCAACCAGCCAGAGCTCATCGGGCGTTTCCGCATTGCGGGTATCGGTGAAGTGATGCATGGCATCGGAGACGGGCTGCCAGTCGCGCAGGCCGAGGTTGCGTACAAGGAGCGTATTTGCAGACACAGCGGAGGTCCGGTAAAGAGGGAAAGCCTGAGTATAACGCTGGCAAAGCGGGCTTTGCCAGCGCCGGTGTTACAGTACCATGCGCACGATATCGATGTTACCCAGCTCTTCATAGAGCGTTTCAACCTGCTCAATATGGGTCGCGTTAATAGTAATGGATACAGAGTGATAGTTGCCTTTGCTGCTGGGCTTTACATCAGGTGTATAGTTGCCAGGCGCATGCCGCTGCACCACTTCAACCACTTGATCAACCAGCTCTGGCTGCGCCAGTCCCATAACTTTATAGGTAAACGGGGTAGGGAATTCGAGCAGTTCATTCAGTTTGGTTTTCATATTGGCTCCGGTGCTTAAAAAAACAGGCTCCCGCCTGGGCGAGAGCCTTGATCATATCTTATTTATGGGCGAGCTGGTGGTTTTTCAACCGTAAATCAGCCAAACCAGTGATGGAACATCAGTTTGATGTAGTCGATGATACGGCCAAAGAAACCGCCTTCCTCAACTTCATTCAGTACTACCAGCGGACGCTGTTCAACCGTTTTACCATCCAGCTGGAAGTTAATGCTGCCAACCACCTGGTTTTTCTTCAGCGGCGCGTGCAGTTCGGTGTTGTTCAGCACATAGCTCGCTTTCAGATCTTTCATCCGGCCGCGCGGGATAGTCAGATAGGCATCTTTCTCCACGCCCAGCTGAACGCGATCGGTATTACCGAACCAGACCGGTTCAGAAGCAAACTCTTTACCCGCTTTCAGGGGTGCCACGGTTTCAAAGAAGCGGAAGCCCCAGGTCAGCAGCTTTTTGCTTTCGGTCTCGCGTCCTTTAAAGGTGTGACCGCCCATTACGGCGGAGATCAGGCGCATCTGGCCTTCGGTGGCAGACGCCACCAGATTGTAGCCCGCGGCTTCAGTATGGCCGGTCTTGATGCCGTCCACCGCCAGACTGCTGTCCCACAAAAGGCCGTTGCGGTTCATCTGACGAATATTGTTAAAGGTGAACTCTTTTTCACGATAGATAGCATACTCATCCGGCACGTCGCGGATCAGCGCCTGACCAATCAGCGCCATATCGCGCGCGGAGCTGTACTGGCCGTCAGCATCCAGCCCATGTACCGTCTGGAAATGGGTGTTTTTCAGACCTAGCGCCCCGACATAGTTATTCATCAGGTTAACAAACGCGTCCTGACTGCCAGCCACATAATCCGCCATTGCGACACAGGCGTCGTTACCGGACTGCAGCACGATGCCGCGTGTCAGCTGGGAGACCGGCACGCGATCGCCTGGCTTAAGGAACATCAGCGATGAGCCTCTGAATACCGGGTTGCCGGTAGCCCAGGCGTCTTTACCCACGGTAACAATGTCATCCTGATGGATTTTACCGGCTTTAACCGCCTGACCAATGACGTAGCTGGTCATCATTTTCGTCAGGCTGGCGGGATCGCGGCGCGCATCGGCGTTTTTTTCGGCCAGCACCTTACCGGAGTTATAGTCGATTAGTACATAAGCCTCAGCATCAATGTCCGGCACGCCCGGAATCATAGTTTTGAGATTGATATCATCAGCAAAGGCAACATGGCTGAGAGAGAGGGCGACCAGTGATCCCACTGTCAGGCGTTTCAGCAAACGAGAAGGTTTCAGCGTATTCATGTTAAGGACTACAACATCCGTGGGGTTAGGGTGAAAAAAGTGCCTTACTATAGCAAATGCGGGATCGGGCAGCATCCCGCATTGCCGGTCAGTTTTAGCCGTAAATGTTACTGTCCGTCACTATCAGGGACGGGCTGTGGTAATAAAGGCGTTAATCTGCGCTTCGGTACTGAGGCGCTGCTGCAGCGCTGCGGCGTCAGCCCGACGGGCAAAGCTGCCAAGCTGAACACGATAGACATTACCGCTGGTCTCAACCTTACCCGGCACGCCGAAGCGCTTACCGAGCGTGCTGGCCAGCTGCTGCGCGCGACCCGCATCGTTCAGCGCGCCAGCCTGAACAACAAAGCTGCCGCTGGCCGGTGCGCCCGCGCTGGCCGCGGCGGCGGTAGCAGCAGGTGCCGCTACCGCGGGTGCTGGCGCAGGGGCCGGAGACGGCTCGCTGCCCTCCAGCACGCCGGTTGCTAACGGCTGCGGCGCGCCCAGAAAGCCGCTGCTCTGTACCGGCGCACCCAGGCTGTCGTCGCCCTGCAGCGAACGGTTATCAACCTCGCGTACGTCTGATTCTGTCGGCTGTGGCGCACTGCCGCCGTTCATCACATTGCCGCCGCTGAGATCGGGACGGGCAGGCAGCGCATAGCTCTGCTTCGCCACCCTGGTGCCAATTGTACCAGGGCCGGAGAGTGAGCCATCAGGCGCAACGTTGATAAAATCGACCCGCACACGGGTGTTATTAGAAATGTTCAGACGATCGCCGGCGGCGCGTGACAGATCGATAATGCGCCCGGGCATGTAGGGACCGCGATCGTTAACGCGCACCACAATCTGCCGGCCGTTCGCCATATTGGTAACGCGTACGTAGCTCGGCAGCGGCAGGGTAGGGTGCGCAGCGGTCAGTGCATCAGGATCGTAAGTTTCACCGATAGCGGTACGGTTGCCTTTAGCCTCATCGCCATACCAGGTTGCCAGGCCAACTTCGCTGAAGTCAGATGGATTTTTGACCACGCGCCAGGTTTTGCCATTCACGCTGTAATCCTGGCTGGTAGCCGGATTAATCGGTTCATAGCGCGGCTCAACGCCCGGGATCTCCACTACCGGACCGTTATACGCCGGCTGTGGCGGCGGCGTATTTGTTTGCGGTTCCTGTGTGGTACAGGCACTTAATACCAGTGACGCCAGTGCAACCCCAAGCCAGTCCTTACGCATGTGCAGCCTCTTAAACGCTTTTAGACAACATTTTTCGATGAGTATGGATCGACATGACAATGCCGAACCCCGCCATTAATACGATCAGCGCCGAACCGCCGTAACTGACCAGCGGCAGCGGTACGCCAACCACCGGTAAGATACCACTTACCATGCCGATATTAACGAAAACATAAACAAACAGAATCAGCATTAATCCGCCTGACATCACGCGACCAAACGTGGTTTGCGCCCGTGCGGCGATGATCAGGCCGCGCATAATCAGCAGCAGATAGAGCAGCAGCAGCAGCAGCACGCCGACCAGGCCCAGCTCCTCTGCCAGCACGGCAAAGATAAAGTCGGTATGGCGCTCCGGCAGAAACTCCAGCTGTGACTGCGTGCCGTGCAGCCAGCCTTTACCGCGCAGCCCGCCTGAGCCGATAGCTATTTTGGACTGAATAATGTGATACCCCGCGCCGAGCGGGTCGCTTTCGGGATCGAGCAGCATCATCACGCGATCGCGCTGGTAGTCATGCATCAGGAAAAACCACAGCACCGGAATAAAGGCCGCAACCAGCAGCACCGCAACGCCAATCAGTTTCCAGCTCATACCGGACAGGAAGAGCACAAACAGGCCGGAAGCGGCGATCAGAATAGAGGTGCCGAGGTCGGGCTGTGCGGCCACCAGCAGCGTGGGCATAAAGATCAGCACCAGCGCGATGCCGGTATTTTTCAGCGTGGGCGGACAGACGTCGCGGTTAATAAAGCGCGCAACCATCAGCGGCACGGCAATTTTGGCGATCTCTGACGGCTGAAAGCGGACGAATCCAAGATCCAGCCAGCGCTGTGCGCCTTTACTGATATGACCAAAGGCGTCAACGGCTATCAGCAAAATCACGCAGACAATATAGAGATAGGGCGCCCAGCTCTCATAAACGCGCGGCGGAACCTGCGCCATGACCAGCATAATCACCGTGCCCATGGCAATCTGACCCAGCTTACGCTCCATCATGCCCGGATCCTGCCCGCTGGCGCTCCAGATCACAATGGCGCTGTAGGTCAGCAGCGCGAGAATAATTAACATAAACAGCGGGTCGATATGGATACGCGTCCAGATCGTCCTTTTCTGCGGACTATCGTTCATCGACATGATTATTCACCTTCGTAGCCGGGCGGCGTCGGGGCGGCTTCAGGCAGCACCGTATTATTGTCACCCAGCATTATGTGATCGAGGATCTGGCGCATCACGGTTCCCACCGCCGGGCCGGCACCACCGTTCTCCAGAATGATGGTCACGGCCACCCGCGGTTTGTCGTACGGCGCAAACGCGGTCATAAGTTTGTGATCGCGCAGGCGCTCGGCAATTTTATGCGCGTTATAGGTCTCATTCTCTTTCAGACCAAATACCTGGGCGGTACCTGATTTGGCAGCAATCTTATAGGGCGCATCAGCAAAGCTTTTGTGCGCAGTCCCGTTAGGCCGGTTGGCGACGCCATACATGCCATCTTTGGCAATTTCCCAGTACCCGGAGTGAATATCGCCAATCGGCGCATCAGGCGGCTGACGATAAGGCACCATGGCGCTGCCCTCACGCGTAGCGCGCAGCAGATGCGGCACTTTGATCACGCCGTCATTAATCAGGATCATCATCGCTTTGTTCATCTGTACCGGCGTAGCGGTCCAGTAACCCTGTCCGATGCCGACCGGAATGGTGTCACCCTGATACCAGGGCTTTTTAAAACGCTTCATTTTCCAGTCGCGCGTCGGCATGTTACCGGCGCTCTCCTGCGGCAGGTCAATACCGGTGCGATGACCATAGCCAAATTTAGTCATCCACTCGGAGAGGCGATCGATGCCCATATCGTAGGCGACCTGATAGAAGAACGTATCGGCTGACTCTTCCAGCGATTTGGTCACGTTAAGACGGCCGTGGCCCCACTTTTTCCAGTCGCGATAACGCTTTTCAGAACCGGGCAGCTGCCACCAGCCAGGATCAAACAGGCTGGTATTACGGTTAATGACCCCCGCGCTCAGCGCTGATACCGCTACGTAAGGTTTTACCGTTGAGGCGGGCGGATAGGCAGCCTGCAGCGCACGGTTATAGAGCGGCCGGTTTTCATCACTGAGCAGCGCCTTGTAATCTTTACTGGAGATCCCATCGACAAACAGGTTGGGGTCGTAGCTTGGCGTGGAGACCAGCGCCAGGATCTCACCGGTGCGCGGATCGCTGACGACTACCGCCGCCCGGCTGCCGGTCAGCAGCGTTTCAATGTACTGCTGCAGCCGCAGGTCAACGGTCAGCCAGATATCGCGGCCCGCCTGCGGGGATTGCTCATGCAGCTGGCGTATCACGCGTCCGCGGTTATTGACCTCAACCTCTTCATAGCCGGTTTTGCCATGCAGCACATCTTCGTAGTAGTTTTCGATACCGAGCTTGCCAATATCATGCGTGGCGGCATAGTTAGGCCACTTGCCCTCTTCATCAAGGCGTTTTACGTCACGATCGTTGATTTTCGATACGTATCCCACAACGTGGGTCAGCGTCTGACCATAAGGATAATAGCGGCGCTGGTAGCCTTTAACTTCCACGCCGGGAAAGCGGTATTGATTCACGGCAAAACGTGCGACCTGTACTTCATTCAGGCCGGTTTTTACCGGAATAGAGGTAAAGCGACGCGAGCGCTTGCGCTCTTTTTCAAAAGCGTCGATATCGTCGTCAGTCAGATCCAGCACTGGTCGCAGCGCCTGCAGCGTCTGCTTAAGGTCGTCAACTTTTTCCGGCACCAGTTCAGCCTGGTAAATCGTGCGGTTCAGCGCCAGCGGAACGCCGTTGCGATCGTAGATGATGCCGCGACTCGGGGCGACCGGCACCAGCTTGATACGGTTTTCATTCGAGCGGGTGCTGTAATCATCAAAGCGCAGGATCTGCAGATGATAGAGGTTGAAAACCAGCACGCAGGAGAGCAGCAGAATGCCGATGAACGCCACAAGGGCGCGGCGGACAAACAGTTTTTGTTCGGCAGTGTAATCGCGAAAAGCGTTGCTCTGTAGTTTCATCCGCTGCGTTTTTATCTGGAGGTTGTCGGGCGTTTATTCACGATGATAAGGGTGATTCGTGGTGATACTCCAGGCGCGGTATAGGCTCTCAGCAACCAGCACGCGTACCAGCGGATGAGGCAGCGTCAGCGCCGACAGCGACCAGCTCTGTTCAGCAGCGGCTTTACACGCCGGAGCCAGGCCTTCAGGACCACCAATCAGCAGGCTGACATCACGACCATCCAGCTTCCAGCGCTCCAGCTGCTGCGCCAGCTGCGGGGTCTCCCACGGCTGTCCGGGAATGTCGAGCGTGACAATACGGTTGCCTTTGCCTGTTGCCGCCAGCATCGCTTCACCTTCTTTTTCCAGAATGCGTTTGATGTCAGCGTTTTTGCCGCGTTTCCCGGCCGGAACTTCAGTCAGCTCAAACGGCATATCTTTCGGAAAGCGCCGCAGATACTCCATAAAACCGGTCTGAACCCAGTCGGGCATTTTGGTGCCAACGGCTACAAGTTGCAGTTTCACTGCTTAGCTCCAGAGCTTTTCCAGCTCATAAAGCTGACGGCTCTCTTCCTGCATTACATGCACAATGACGTCACCGAGATCGACGACAACCCAGTCTGCCGCTGCTTTACCTTCCACGCCCAGCGGAGTCAGGCCAGCTACGCGGGACTCCTGCATAACGTGATCGGCAATAGCGGAGACGTGGCGGGTTGAGGTGCCGGTGCAGATGATCATGTAATCGGTGATGCTGGATTTGCCCTGGACATCAATCGCAATGATATCCTGGCCTTTCAGATCATCAATCTTATCAATAACGAACTCTTGGAGTGCTTTGCCTTGCAAAAGGTTCCCCTTAAAAACAGGTAATGCGGGCTGGCTGAATGCCCGGAAATGCAGCCAAAAATTAAGCGGCGCAGTATAGCATGCTACAACCGGAGGAGATATATATCCGGGTTATTTACCCGCGCCGGCGGGCGGAGCATTCAGATAGAGGCCAGCGCGATCGATATAGTCGATCACCGCTGGCGGCAGCAGCGTGCTGCAGGATTCTCCCTGATGGCGCCGCTGGCGGATCTCGGTGGCAGAAATCGCATAAAGCGGCGTCTCCGCCAGCCAGATATGGCCTGCCGGTGCCTGATGCAGCGCCGCACTGTCCTGCGTCTGATGCTGCTCCAGCCACCGCTGCATCTCAGGCGAACCCATTTTCGTCGCATAGCCCGGCCGTTTGCAAACCAGCAGATGGGAGAGTGACAGCAGTTCCTGCCAGCGATGCCATTTATGCAGCGACAGCAGCGAATCCTGACCGATGATAAAGCCCAGCGGCTGCCGCGGGCCGCGCTCCTGGCGCAGTGCTTCCAGCGTAGTCACTGTCCAGGAGGGGGTCTGACGCTGCAGTTCGCGCGTGTCGATATCAAACAGCGGCCGGTCGGCAATCGCACACTGCAGCATCGCCACCCGCTGTGCGGCACTCGCTTCCGGCTGTGGCCGGTGGGGGGGAACATTGTTAGGCATCAGCGTGACTTTTTTCAGTCCGACCTGCTGCGCCAGCGCCTCTGCCGGACGCAGATGACCATAATGCACCGGATCAAACGTGCCGCCAAACAGGGCGCAGAGTTCAGACATAATGTAATCCTGACGGAAAGTGACGCTGACAGAGCAGCAGCGAGAGCGTTTCCAGCTGCGGCCAGAGGTTCTGGCCATAATCCTGCTTCATGGTGAGCTCCAGCTCAGCCAGCAGGTGTACCGCCTGATGCAGTCGTTCGGCGTCCAGCCGCTGCAGCGCCCCGGTGAAGAGCGCGCGCCGGTTTTGCCAGATGCGCTGCTGATCCATCAGCGTGCGCAGAGGCTGCTTAGCCTGATTGCGCTGCAGATGCAGCAGCGTCAGCAGATCGCGCTGCAGGGTGCGCAGCAGGATCACCGGTTCGCTCTCCTCTTTCTGCAGCTGATGCAGGATATGCAGCGCCCGCTTGCCTTTCCCCGCCAGCAGCGCATCCACCCAGTGAAATGGCGTAAAATGGGCCGCATCATTGACTGCGGCTTCCACGCGCGGCAGCGTCAGTTTGCCGTCAGGCCAGAGCAGCGACAGCCGCTCCAGCGCCTGAGCCAGTGCCAGCAGATTGCCTTCATAGCAGTAGCACAGCAGCTGAACCGCTGCCTCATCGACGCTGAGCTGCATCGCTTTGGCCCGCGCGGCGACCCAGCGCGGCAGCTGTGCCTGTTCCGGCGTCTGACACGGCACCAGCACCGCCTGCGGACTCAGCGCTTTGTACCAGGCGCTGTTTTCCTGCGCTTTGGTCAGCTTTGTCATACGCAGCACCAGCAGGATATCGCTATGCAGCAGGGCAGAGAGGGTAACCAGCTGCTCAGCCATCGCAGCATTCGGGCCGTTTTCCGGCAGCGTCAGCGTCAGCGTCTGGCGCAGGGTGAACAGGCTCAGCGCCTGACAGCTGGCAAAAAGCGCCTGCCAGTCAGTCTGGGCATCCAGCGTGACCGAAAAGTGCTCTTCAAATCCCTGACTGCCGGCAGCAGCGCGGATAGCATCCGCACTCTCCTGGATCAGCAGGGGTTCATTACCGGCGAGAAAATAGCAGGCGCGCAGCCCCTCACGAAGCTGCGCGCGCAGTTGCTCAGGATAAATCCTGATCATTGCAGACTGGTGGCGGAAGAGGAGGGCACTTCCGGTGAATCAGAACCCGGGGCGATGATCTCCGGCTCCGGCAGCGTCTCTTTATTATTGAGCTGCGCGGCATGGACCGTCAGCAGTTTACGCACCAGCTGCTCTGCTCCACGCTGACGCATCTCCTGCAGGATCATATCCTGTTCCGCATCCTTTGCCAGTGCGGCGTTAGGGTTGTCGAAGAACGAGCGGTAGACCGTGGTGCTGATAGGGTAAATCCCTTTGCCGGGCAGCACGACCTGTGCGGTCAGCGTCATCACCAGCGAATATTCTGCCGTGGTACCGCTGATAAACACTGAAGCCGTGTCACGCGCCTGCCGCACGCCTCCCAGACGCAGCGTCGGGTAGGTTGCGCTGGCCTCTTTGCTGTCCTCAATGATGTTTACATCGTTGATGCGCAGCTGCTGACGCACGGTGCGCGCCAGCGGGCCGTAAGGATCGCCACTCTGTACAATCAGCGTTTTCATCTCCGGTGGCACCTGAGTGGTGCCGCGCGGATGAAATCCACAGCCTGCGGTGACCAGCACCGCAAACAGGACAAACAGCCTGATAACTAGTTGTCGCACAGTTCCTCCTGAACTTAACCCACGACCAGGTTAAGCAGTTTGCCAGGGACATAAATCACTTTTCGCAGGGTGACGCCGTCCAGATATTTTGCCACCAGTGGCTCCTGTGCGGCTCGCGCCTGCACCTGCTCCTGAGTGGCATCTGCTGCCACGGTGACTTTACCGCGTACTTTACCGTTAACCTGAACGACAACCAGCATTGAATCGTCGACCATTGCGGCTTCATCCGCTACCGGCCACGGCGCATTATCAATGCTGCCTTCGCCACCCAGCGCCTGCCACAGGACATAGCTGGCGTGCGGCGTGAACGGATAGAGCAGGCGCGTAACGGCGACCAGCGCTTCCTGCATCAGTGCGCGATCCTGTTCGCTCTCCTGCGGCGCGCGCAGCAGCTTGTTCATCAGCTCCATGATAGCAGCGATAGCGGTGTTAAAGGTCTGGCGACGACCAATGTCATCTGCGACTTTCGCAATGGTTTTATGCAGATCGCGACGCAGCGCTTTCTGTTCATCATTCAGTGCGCTGACATCCAGCGCGACAGTTGCGCCTTTCGCTACGTGATCGTAAGCCAGTTTCCAGACGCGTTTCAGGAAGCGGTTAGCGCCTTCCACACCAGACTCCTGCCACTCCAGGGTCATATCTGCCGGCGATGCAAACATCATAAACAGGCGTACGGTATCGGCGCCGTAACGCTCAACCATCAGCTGTGGATCGATGCCGTTGTTTTTCGACTTCGACATTTTGCTCATGCCGGCGTAGATAACGTCGCGGCCCTGATTGTCCACTGCTTTGGTAATACGTCCTTTATCATCGCGCTCAACGGTAACATCAACCGGAGAGACCCAGTTGCGCTCGCCGTTAACGCCAACATAGTAGAACGCGTCCGCCAGCACCATGCCCTGACACAGCAGGCGTTTTGCTGGCTCATCGGAGTTAACCAGGCCCGCGTCACGCAGCAGCTTGTGATAGAAGCGGAAGTACATCAGGTGCATGATGGCGTGTTCGATACCGCCTACGTACTGGTCTACCGGCAGCCAGTAGTTGGCCGCCGCCGGATCCAGCATGCCTTCGTTGTAGTTAGCGCAGGTATAGCGCGCGTAGTACCAGGAAGATTCCATAAAGGTGTCAAAGGTATCAGTTTCGCGCAGTGCTGGCTGACCATTCACGGTAGTTTTAGCCCACTCCGGGTCCGCTTTGATCGGGCTGGTGATACCATCCATGACCACATCTTCCGGCAGGATAACCGGCAGCTGATCTTCTGGCGCAGGGACGACCGTGCCATCTTCCAGCGTGACCATCGGAATAGGTGCACCCCAGTAGCGCTGACGCGAAACGCCCCAGTCGCGCAGACGGTAGTTAACTTTGCGTACGCCAACGCCTTTTGCCGTCAGCGCGTCGGCGATTGCGTTAAAGCCCGCCTGGTGATCCAGACCGTCAAACTCACCGGAATTAAACAGCGTGCCTTTTTCGGTCATGGCACCGCTGCTCAGATCGGGTTCTGTGCCATCGAGGTTGCGGATAACAGGCTTGATGTTCAGGCCATATTTAGTCGCAAACTCCCAGTCGCGCTGGTCATGACCAGGTACCGCCATCACCGCACCGGTGCCATATTCCATCAGTACAAAGTTCGCGACCCATACCGGAATGGCTTCACCGGTCAGCGGATGGATAGCAGACAGGCCGGTCGCCATGCCTTTTTTCTCCATCGTGGCCATATCCGCTTCTGCGACTTTAGTCGTACTGCACTCGGCAATGAAATCGGCCAGCACCGGATTGCCTGCGGCAGCCTGTCGCGCCAGCGGATGACCCGCCGCCACGGCGACGTAGGTCGCGCCCATAAAGGTATCGGGACGGGTGGTGTAAACCGTGACCTTTTCGTCGCTGTGCGCAACGTCAAAGGTGATTTCAACCCCTTCTGAACGGCCGATCCAGTTGCGCTGCATGGTTTTAACCTGCTCCGGCCACTCATCCAGCTTGTCGAGGTCGTTAAGCAGTTCTTCAGCGTAGTCGGTGATTTTGATAAACCACTGCGGGATCTCTTTGCGCTCAACTTTGGTGTCGCAGCGCCAGCAGCAGCCATCGATTACCTGCTCATTAGCCAGCACGGTCTGATCGTTCGGGCACCAGTTCACCGCCGAGGTCTTTTTGTACACCAGGCCTTTTTCGTAAAGTTTGGTGAAGAACCACTGTTCCCAGCGATAGTACTCTGGCTGACAGGTCGCCAGTTCACGGCTCCAGTCGTAGCCAAAGCCCAGCAGCTTCAGCTGGTTCTTCATGTAGTTGATGTTGTCGTAGGTCCATGGCGCCGGCGCAGTATTATTTTTTACCGCAGCGCCTTCAGCGGGCAGACCAAAAGCGTCCCAGCCAATCGGCTGCAGAACGTTTTTGCCCAGCATGCGCTGATAGCGGGCAATAACATCGCCAATGGTGTAGTTACGCACGTGACCCATGTGCAGGCGGCCAGAAGGATAGGGCAGCATCGACAGGCAGTAATATTTCTCTTTGCCTTCCTGCTCGGTGACTTTGAAGGTTTCATTTTCGTCCCAGTGCTGCTGGACGCGGGATTCTATCTCTTCCGGGCGGTATTGCTCTTGCATGGCTGCCTGTGATCCTTAGTAAAAATCGTTTTCCCGGACCGTCTGGTGCAGCAGCAGAGCCGCTGACATCGTCGCCTGATGGCTTGACCGCCGCATCGGACAGGCCGGGTTTGTCTACTTATGATCCGCATAGCATACCCATAAGCCCCGCCCTCAACAACATTTCACCGTCCCTCTCCGCCGCTTTTCTGCGGAATGCGTTGCGGCTTCCGCGCTTTTGCAATTTCCGCGATGACCGTCAGAGCTTTTGCGATAAAGCGGCTAAACTTACAGCAGCCCTCACAGCAGAAAGGAGAATAAAATGAATAACGTGGCGCAGGCGTATCGAACCACGGTAGCAACGTTAACCCAGCGACTGGAGCACGGTGAACGCGATATCGACGCGCTGGTCGCGGAAGCGCGTCAGGATCTGCTGACCGACGAGAGTCTCTCATCTTCTGAAGTGGATGAAGTAATGCGGGCGGTGCGACGCGATCTTTACGAATTCTCCCGCAGCTATCCCGAAGCGGAGAGCGCGCTGGAAGATTCGGTCTTTTTACGTGTGATCCGTGAGAGCCTGTGGAAAGAGCTGGCGGATATCACAGATAAGAGTCAGCTGGAGTGGCGTGAGGTGTTTAAAGACCTGCATCATCACGGCGTTTATCAGAGCGGTGAGGTGGTGGGGCTGGGTAATCTGGTGTGCGAAAACTGCGGCTTTACGCGCGCTATCTATACGCCTGAAAGCCTGACGCGCTGCCCTGAGTGCAATCACGATCAGTTTCAGCGCCAGCCGTTTGAACCCTGACAGATTGCGTTAACAGCGCGCCGCTGCGTGTGTGCAGGCGGCGCGCATGGTTCAGCGGTTAGTGCAGAATTTTTGCCAGGAACTCTTTCGCGCGCCCGGACTGCGGATTATTAAAGAAGTCATCTTTGCGGGTATCTTCGACAATTTTTCCTTCATCCATAAAGATAACGCGATTAGCCACCTTACGCGCAAAGCCCATTTCGTGCGTCACCACCATCATCGTCATGCCTTCGTTTGCCAGTTCAACCATGACATCCAGCACTTCATTGATCATCTCCGGATCGAGCGCGGAGGTGGGCTCATCAAACAGCATGGCGATCGGGTCCATACAGAGCGCACGGGCGATGGCCACACGCTGTTGCTGGCCTCCTGAAAGCTGCCCCGGAAACTTCTCCGCGTGGGCAGAGAGCCCCACGCGCTTCAGCAGGGCTTGTCCTTTATCTCGCGCCGCCGTTTTATCGCGCTTCAGTACTTTTACCTGCGCCAGCACCAGGTTATCGATAATGCTCAGATGAGGAAACAGCTCAAAGTGCTGAAACACCATGCCGACCTGACTGCGCAGTTTGGCCAGATTAGTCTTTTTATTGTTCACTTCAGTGCCGTTGACCTGAATGCTGCCCTGCTGAACCGGCTCCAGTCCGTTGACGGTTTTAATCAGCGTGGATTTGCCCGAGCCCGAGGGCCCGCAGACCACCACCACTTCTCCTTTTTTTACCTCGGTTGAGCAGTCGGTCAGCACCTGAAAGTGCCCATACCACTTAGAAACATTTTTCAGGCTAATCATTTAAACTGTCCTTTTTCTTTTCAGATAGCTAACCAGCAACGACGCGCTCAGGCTGATCGCGAAATAGACCAGACCGGCAAACAGAACCATTTCTACCTGGGTACCATCGCGCTCGCCAATGGTAGAGGCGGTGCGGAAAAAATCAGCCAGGCTCAGTACATAGACCAGTGAGGTATCCTGGAACAGCACAATGCCCTGAGTAAGCAGCAGCGGCACCATGGCGCGAAACGCCTGCGGCAGAATAATCAGCTTCATTGATTGCCACTGCGTCATGCCGAGCGCCAGTGCGGCATTTGATTGTCCGCGAGAGATGCTCTGGATACCGGCGCGAATAATCTCCGAATAATAAGCAGCCTCAAACAGCGCAAAGGCCACCATGGCAGAGATAAGACGAATATCCGTCTGCGGCGACAGGCCCAGCACCTGCTGCAGAAAACTCGGCACAACCAGATAGAACCACAGCAGTACCATCACCAAAGGGACTGAACGGAACAGGTTGACGTAGAGTTTTGCAAACCAGCGTACCGGGGCAAACGTTGAGAGGCGCATAACGGCCAGAATGGTGCCCCAGATAATGCCGAACACCACCGCGACGGCGGTAATTTTAAGCGTAATCACCATGCCATTAAGCAGGTAGGGCAGGCTGGGCGGAATAGAGCTCCAGTCAAAATCGTACATTATTTCCCTCCCAGGTTGCCGGGCAGGCGAATTTTGCGTTCTACCAGACCCATGACCAGCATAATCACCAGATTGATGCCGACATAGGCGAGCGTAATCGCAGTAAAGGACTCATAGGCGTGCGCCGAGTAGTCGAGCAGCTTGCCCGCCTGGGCAGCCAGGTCGACCAGGCCAATCGTGGAGGCGATGGCGGAGTTCTTGACCAGGTTCAGCATTTCCGAGGTCATCGGCGGCACAATCACCCGGTAGGCGTTAGGCAGCAGCACATAACGATAGGTTTGTGGCAGCGTCAGCCCCATAGCCAGTCCGGCATTTTTCTGTCCGCGCGGCAGCGACTGAATCGCCGCCCGCACCTGCTCGCAGACGCGCGCTGCGGTAAAAAGTCCGAGACAGATCATGGAGGAGAGGAAGAACTGAATGTTTGGATCAAGCTCCGCCTTAAACCACATGCCGAGCTTCTCACCAACCAGTTCCGGCGCCACCAGATACCAGAAGAAAAACTGCACAATCAGCGGGATATTACGAAACAGCTCTACATAGCAGGTGCCAATCGCAGCCAGCAGGCGATTCGGTACGGTACGCAGAATGCCAAACAGCGATCCCACCAGGAAGGCGATAATCCAGGCGCAGCAGGAGACCGCGACGGTCACCTGAAATCCGGACCACAGCCAGCCAAGGTAGGTCGTATTGCCGAACGGAGCCTGCTGTAAAAAGATGCCCCAGTTCCAGTCGATACCCATAACGAGCTCCGGTAAAAAAGGGTAGCCAGGCTACCCATAAGATTGTTGAGCGGTCTCTTTTTTCCTGCCGCAGGGGAACGACCCGCAGCAGTCTGTCTGTCCGTACCGCATGTTCAGCAATCAGGAGGGCAGCCTGGCCGCCCTTGTTATCGTTGTTACGTTACAGCGCCTTGTCGTTAGGTGATTTAAACAGGGCCTGCATATCGGAGGAGAGTTCAAAATTCAGATTGAGGTTTTTTGGCGGAATAGGCTGTTTAAACCATTTATCAAACCATTTGGTCGCTTCACCGGAGGTCTGTGCCTTAGCAATGGTTTCATCCAGCAGCTGTTTGAACTGTGGATCGTCTTTACGCAGCATGCAGCCGTAAGCCTCTTTGGATTGCGCGGTACCCGTAATCTCCCAGTTATCAGGCTTTTTCGCCTTGGCGCGCTCACCGGCCAGCAGGGCATCATCCATCATAAAGGCGACGGCACGTCCGGTTTCCAGCGTGCGGAACGAATCGCCATGATCTTTAGCGCTGATAATGCGCATATCGAGCTTTTTCTCATCATTCAGCTTGCGCAGCAGAATTTCAGAGGTGGTACCGGAGGTGACCACAACCGTTTTGCCTTTCAGATCGGTGAAATCTTTAATGTCACCGCCTTTTTTCACCAGTAAACGGGTGCCGATGATGAAGATGGTGTCAGAGAAGGCCGCCTGCTGCTGACGCTCAACGTTGTTTGTCGTGGAACCACATTCAAAATCGTAAGTGCCGTTCTGCAGCAGAGGAATGCGGTTCTGCGAGGTAATTGGCAGCATCTTGATCTGCAGATCGGGTTTATTCAGTTTGGCTTTGATCGCTGCCACAATGGCGCTGGAGTAGTCCTGCGAATAGCCGACGACTTTTTGCTGGTTGTCATAATAAGAAAAGGGAACGGATGACTCACGATGGCCGACGACAATAACGCCGCTGTCGTTAATCTTTTTCAGCGTGCCGGTGAAATCTTCTGCCTGAGCCGCGCCCGCTGCTGCTCCCAACAGCAGAAGTGATAAGGCCACTTTGCGCATTTGCATGTTCCAACTCCTTCGTGTGAATGTCGCGCAGAATAAAACTGCGCAGAGCGTGATGTTATGTCTGTGTCCTGCTGCTTTTTTAATAATCCTTTAGCGCAACTGCGCGCAGGATAGGGGACTAACATAGCGAAATGTTAACGCAATGAAACAAAAAAGTTTGTTTTTTGCGAGCCGCTCCGCACCATTACAAGGCAATGTAGCTGCCTTGCGCTGTTTCAGTGCGCAATCATGCCCGTTAACAGTGCGTGAAATTCACGACAACAAGCCTGCTGCCGGGATTCGCCGCTGTCGTTATGGTTAACAGCAAGCTTCGTGCCACATTACGCAGCATTGCAGGAGAATGTTTCAGCGGAAAGACAAAAAAAAGCGAAGCCGTGGCTTCGCTTTCAGGGAGACGCGAGCGTCAGACGCGCCGGCGTGCAATGGCGGCGGTGATCGCTGCCAGCGTCAGTAACCAGACCGGCCAGATACCGCTGCGCGCATAGGGCGTTTCGCCTGCAGCAGGCGTTACGCGCGCCTCCAGTACCCGGCGGGTAAACTGCGGGATCATCTTTTCAACGTCGCCGTCGGCGTTGACCACGGCCGTAACGCCATTGTTTGTCGAGCGCAGCAGCGGGCGTCCCAGTTCAAGCGCACGCATGCGCGCCATCTGAAAATGCTGCCACGGACCGATCGAGTGGCCGAACCAGGCATCATTTGAAACCGTCAGCAGGAAGTTGGTATCTGGCCGGAAGTTGGCACGTACCTGTTCGCCCAGAACGATTTCATAGCAGATGGCGCTGGTGAGGTTATAACCCGCCACGTTCAGCTGTGGCTGGATGTAAGCACCGCGGCTGAAAGAGGACATGGGCAGATCGAAGAACGGCGCCAGCGGACGAAGCAGGCTCTCCAGCGGCACAAACTCGCCGAACGGCACCAGGTGATTTTTCTGATAGCGGTTACGGCTCTGGTAGTTATAAGGCTGTTTGCCACCGAGCACGATGACGGAGTTATAGTCGTGATAGCGGTTATCACCCTCAACGCGTGAGTCAACAATGCCGGTGATCAAACTGCTGCCGCGCGCGCGCAGTTCCGCGTCCAGCGCCTGTAAAAAGGGCTGCTGGTTACTTTCAAGATCGGTAATAGCTGATTCAGGCCAGATAATCAGCGGCGCACTGCCGATATAGGGCTGACTGTAGCTGGTATAGACGCGCAGCGTGTCGCGCAGCTGCTGCGGATCCCACTTCATCGATTGCGGGATATTACCCTGTACCATCGCCACGTCCACACTGCGTGCCGGCAGCGGCTGATACCAGTGCAGCATACGCAGCGGCCACGGCAGCAGCAGCAGGGCTGCGGCAACAATCAGGCTTTTCAGACTGCGCTGATGCAGGGCAAAGACCAGCAGGCCGGCAATCATCATCAGCAGAAAGGTAATGGTCTCTACGCCCGCAAGCGGCGCAATACCTTTCAGCGGACCGTCAATCTGGCTGTAGCCAAACTGCAGCCAGGGGAAACCCGTCAGGACCCAGCCGCGCAGAAACTCACTGATTTGCCATAACGCCGGCGCCGCCAGCGCCAGCCGCCATAGAGTAGCGCGCGGCCAGAAGCGGTTGAGCACCACGGCAAACAGCAGCGGATAGAGCGCCAGATATGCTGCCAGCAGCAGCACCAGAAAGACGTTTACCGGCCCGGGCATACCGCCAAAGGTAGCGATGCTGACATAGACCCAGTTAATGCCGCTGCCAAACAGGCCAAAGCCCCATGTAAAGCCAAGCGCTGCAGCCTGGGCAGGACGACGGTTTAGCAGTAATACCTGCAAACCCGCCAGGGAGATAAGCGCCGCAGGCCAGAAATCGTAAGGAGAAAAGGCGAGGGTGCCGGTGGCACCCGCTATCAGCGCCAGCAGCAGACGCACCCGCTGGCGGGAAAAAAGAGAGGCAGATGCCATAAAGTTATTCGTCTTCGAGTTGCGGTTGTGGAGAATCTTCCGGAATTTTCACATGCACCTGAATAATACGACGGCTGTCCGCCATAGCGACTTTGAAGTGGTAGCCATCAATAGTGATACTCTCGCCGCGAGCCGGAAGGTGGCCAAAGCCCTGCATAACCAGACCGCCAATCGTATCCACTTCGTCATCGCTGAAATCGGTGCCGAACGCCTCGTTGAAATCTTCAATCGGCGTCAGCGCGCGTAACGTGTAGGTATGGCGATTCAGCTGACGGATGTCGCGATCTTCTTCGTCGTCATACTCATCTTCGATTTCGCCGACAATCAGCTCCAGAATATCTTCGATGGTCACCAGGCCAGATACGCCACCAAATTCATCAATAACAATCGCCATATGATAGCGCTGCGAGCGGAACTCTTTCAGCATGCGGTCAACGCGCTTGCTTTCCGGCACCACTACCGCAGGACGCAGCACCTTTTCCATACTGAAGGGCTCAGCGCTGCTGCTCATAAACGGCAGCAGATCTTTCGCCATCAGAATGCCTTCAACGTGATCTTTATCTTCGCTGATGACCGGAAAACGGGAGTGCGCAGATTCAATAATCACGGCCAGGCACTCTTCCAGACTCTGATTGCGCTTCAGGGTGATCATCTGTGAGCGTGGGATCATGATATCGCGTACGCGCTGTTCGGCGATGTCGAGCACCCCTTCCAGCATGTCGCGGGTATCCTGGTCAATCAGCTCTTTTTGTTCAGAATCACGGATCAGACCCAGCAGTTCATCACGATTTTTAGGTTCACCGTGAAACAGCTGGCTAAGCAGCAGGGAAAAGAAGCCCTTTTTACTACTGGGGGCGTCGTTGTTTTGAGAATGGTCGTCGCTCATGGCGTTTTAATTACGATCTCGCTGTTAGATAAGGATAGCTGCCCGCGTCCCGCCGGCAGCACAGTAGCCTGAACCCACGGCTCAGGCGTCTTCTTTCTCCGAAATGTACGGGTCAGGATAACCAAGAGCAAGCATTATCTCAGTCTCCAGCGCCTCCATCTCTTCGGCTTCACTGTCTTCAATATGGTCATAGCCCAACAGATGCAGCGTGCCGTGTACGACCATGTGTGCCCAGTGTGCTTCAGTGCTTTTACCCTGTTCAGCCGCTTCCTGCTCAACCACCTGGCGACAGATAATTAAATCACCCAGCAGCGGCAGCTCAATTCCTGGCGGCGCTTCAAAAGGAAAAGAGAGCACGTTGGTCGGCTTGTCTTTGCCGCGATAAGTCAGGTTTAGCTCGTGACTCTCCGCTTCATCAACCAGGCGAATCGTGACCTCACTTTCTGGCTGAAAGGGGGTAACGGCCGCTTCCAGCCAGCGCTGAAAAGCGGTTTCTTCCGGCAGGCCGTGCGCGTCGGCGCAGGCCTGCTGTAAATCCAGTACTACCGTACTCATGACGGCTCCTGTGGTGGTGTGGAGTGCACAGCCTGTGCGGCCAGCGACTCCCGTTTACGCTCTTCCGCCAGTTTATCACGACGCTTCTGATCCGCCTCTTCCCAGGCTTCATAAGCGTTCACAATACGTGCCACTACCGGATGGCGTACCACATCTTCGCTGTGGAAGAAGTTAAAGCTGATCTCTTCAACGTCAGCCAGCACTTCAATCGCGTGGCGCAGACCCGACTTGGTGCTGCGCGGCAGGTCAATCTGCGTCACGTCACCGGTGATCACCGCTTTGGAGTTAAAGCCGATGCGCGTCAGGAACATCTTCATCTGTTCAATGGTGGTGTTCTGGCTTTCATCAAGGATCACAAACGCATCATTCAGCGTACGACCGCGCATATAGGCGAGCGGTGCGACCTCAATCACGTTGCGCTCCATCAGCTTCTCAACCCGTTCAAAGCCGAGCATCTCAAACAGCGCGTCATAAAGCGGGCGCAGATAGGGATCAACCTTCTGGCTCAGATCGCCAGGCAGAAAGCCCAGTTTTTCACCCGCTTCTACCGCCGGGCGGGTCAGCAGGATACGACGAATCTCCTGGCGCTCCAGCGCATCAACCGCGGCGGCAACCGCAAGATAGGTTTTACCGGTACCCGCCGGGCCGATACCAAAGGTGATATCGTGGTCGAGGATGTTGGCGATGTACTGCGCCTGATTCGGCGTGCGCGGCTTAATCACACCGCGTTTGGTTTTAATGTTTACCGCTTTGCCATACTCCGGCACACTTTCAGCGGTCTGCTCCAGCACCCGGCTCTCTTTAATGGCCAGATGGATGTGATCCGGTTCGATATCCGGAATATGGCCGCGTACCGGGGCAGTATCCACGTACAGCGTACGCAGAATATGCGCGGCGGCCTCCACGCTGAGCGCGCGGCCCACCAGTTTGAAATGGTTGTCGCGGCGGTTGATTTCGATGCCCAGACGGCGTTCCAGCTGCTTCACATTGTCATCAAACGGACCGCACAGGCTCATCAGACGCTGGTTATCGGCGGGTTCCAGGGCGATTTCACGAGTTTCGATATTCAATTGAATCCTTTGGGTCACACAGGGCCAGTTGAAAAGGTGTATGGATGCCGCGCGTGCGCGTCATAAGCGTATGACAAAATTATTTATGGGACAGCACCAGGACGCAAGCGCAGGGAAAGATATTTGGGCGACCGCTGCAGAATGCAAGGGGTGGCGGATGAAACAGGCGGCAGCACGCTGCGTGCTGCCGCACAGTGATTAACTGTCAGGGTTGATACAGGCCGACGCCGGTTTCATCCTCTTTGCGGGTACGGGCAATGACGGCCGCCGGACTCTGCGCCACGCGCAGTCCCATGCGATCTTCAGTGCGTACGACCACGCCGCGCAGTGAGTTGGCATAGACATCGACGATTTCAACATCGACAAATTTGCCAATCATGTTCACCGAGCCTTCAAAGTTTACCACGCGGTTATTTTCAGTACGGCCGGTCAGTTCCATCACATTTTTACGTGATGTACCCTCAACCAGAATACGCTGAACGGTACCCACCATACGGCGGCTGATCGCCATCGCCTGCTGCTGGATACGATCCTGCAGAATATAAAGGCGCTGCTTTTTCTCCTCTTCCGGCACGTCGTCTGGCAGGTCAGCCGCAGGCGTACCCGGACGGGCGGAGTAGATAAAGCTGTAGCTGGTGTCAAAGTTAACGTCGTGGATCAGCTTCATGGTCTGTTCGAAGTCGTGCTGAGTTTCACCCGGGAAACCGATGATAAAATCAGAGCTGATTTCGATATCAGGACGTGCTGCGCGCAGCTTGCGAATAATCGCTTTGTACTCCAGCGCAGTGTGCGCCCGCTTCATCAGCGTCAGAATACGGTCAGCGCCGCTCTGGACCGGCAGATGCAGGAAGCTCACCAGCTCTGGCGTATCACGATAGACATCAATGATGTCATCGGTGAACTCAATCGGATGGCTGGTGGTAAAGCGGATGCGGTCGATACCATCAATGGCGGCGACGAGGCGCAGCAGCTCAGCAAACGTGCAGATCTGGTCATCAAAGGTCGCGCCGCGATAGGCGTTGACGTTCTGACCCAGCAGGTTAACCTCGCGCACACCCTGAGCGGCCAGCTGGGCGATTTCCAGCAGGATATCGTCGCAGGGACGGCTGACTTCTTCGCCGCGGGTATACGGCACCACGCAGAAAGTGCAATATTTATTGCAGCCTTCCATGATGGAGACAAAAGCCGTCGGGCCTTCAGCGCGCGGTTCCGGCAGACGGTCAAATTTTTCAATTTCCGGGAAGCTGACGTCAACTACCGGGCTTTTATTCCCGCGTACCTGATTGATCATTTCCGGCAGGCGATGCAGCGTCTGTGGTCCAAAGACGATATCAACACACTGTGCACGCTGGCGCAGTTTATCGCCTTCCTGCGACGCCACGCAGCCGCCCACGCCGATGATAAGATCGGGATTGGCCGCTTTGAGCTTTTTCCAGCGCCCTAACAGGTGAAAGACTTTCTCCTGCGCTTTCTCACGGATAGAGCAGGTATTAAGCAGCAGAACATCTGCGTCTTCGGCTTCCTCCGTCAGAGTGTAGCCGTGCGTGCTGTTCAGCAGGTCAGCCATCTTGGATGAATCGTACTCATTCATCTGACAGCCCCAGGTTTTGATATGCAGTTTTTTGGTCATTGAACCAGCCATTGAATCTGAGCAGGGAAGTGCAGGGGGCATAGTGTAATGCTTTGGGGGGGATGTGACCAGCGTACCTGTCATACTTCGCGCACCAGCGTGACAGCCAGGCTGCTGCAGGCAGCGCGGACACAAAAAGATGTGGCAGCGGCTCAGCCCCCTTCCGGATGATTTCCGGTACACTTTGTTTATCAGCAAACGCCGTGGGGCGTCAGGGCAACAGGAAAGGTGAGGATTGATGCAGGAGAGACAGTATGACGTGGTCATCGTCGGAGGTGGCATGGTGGGGGCGGCGCTGGCGTGCGGGCTGGCGCAGCAGCAGTTCCGCGTCGCTGTCATTGAGCGTGCAGAACCTGAGCCGTTTGATAGCAGCTGCGAGCCTGATATCCGCATCTCCGCGATTGGTGCTTCTTCAGTTGCGTTACTGCAGCAGCTGGGCGCCTGGGCGCGCGTAGAGACGATGCGCAGTGCGCCCTATCGCAAACTGGAAACCTGGGAGTGGCAGAGCGCGCACGTCACGTTTGATGCAGCATCGCTGGGGCTGCCGGTGCTTGGCTATATGGTAGAAAACCGCGTGTTGCAGCGGGCACTGTGGGAGCAGATGCAGCAGGATGGCGTCGCGCTGCTGTGCCCGGCAACGCTGCAGGATCTGCAGCCGCATAGCGGCGGCTGGCACATCACCCTGGACCAGGGCGCACCGCTTGATGCCCGGCTGGTGGTTGGCGCGGATGGCGCTAACTCGCGGGTGCGGCAGCTGGCAGGCATCGGCGTGCACGGCTGGAACTATGCGCAATCCTGCATGCTTATCAGTACCGAGTGTGAGCATCCGGCGGGTGATGCTACCTGGCAGCAGTTTACGCCGCAGGGGCCGCGAGCTTTTCTGCCGCTTTTTGACCAGCATGCATCGCTGGTGTGGTATGACGCACCCGCGCGTATCCGTCAACTGCAGGCGCTGCCGCTGAGCCAGCTGGAGAAAGAGGTAAAGCTGAATTTCCCGGCCCGTCTCGGCCGTTTTCAGATAAAGAGCGCGGCGTCGTTTCCGCTGGTCCGGCGTCATGCCACGCGCTACGTCATGCCGGGGCTGGCGCTGGTGGGCGATGCTGCGCATACGATTAATCCGCTGGCGGGGCAGGGCGTTAACCTGGGCTATCGCGACGTGGATGCGCTGATTACCGTGCTGACTGAGGCGCGCAGTCAGGCGCAGACGTGGTCAGGAATGGCGGTGCTGCAGCGCTATCAGCGTGAACGCTATCGCGATAATCTGCTGATGCAGGGTGGCATGGATCTGTTCTATTTTGCGTTCAGCAACTCACTGCCGCCGCTGCGCCTGGCGCGTAATCTGGGGTTGATGGCGGCAGAGCGTGCCGGCGGCCTGAAGCGTCGTGCGCTGCGCTACGCGCTGGGACTCTGACCTCACCCACGCTTACTGCTGGCGCGGCGCGCTGGCAGAAAGCCCTGCCGTTTCAGAACGTCAGAAACAACAAAGCCCGCAAAAGCGGGCCTGTTGTGCAATTTGGCTGGGGTGCAGGGATTCGAACCCCGGAATGCTGGTATCAGAAACCAGTGCCTTACCGCTTGGCGACACCCCAATAGGTGTTTGATCAAATTGTCTTTGTATGGCTGGGGTGCAGGGATTCGAACCCCGGAATGCTGGTATCAGAAACCAGTGCCTTACCGCTTGGCGACACCCCAATTATCTGGTGGCTACGACGGGAATCGAACCTGTGACCCCATCATTATGAGTGATGTGCTCTAACCGACTGAGCTACGTAGCCATAATACTGCTTTACTGCTTTTCCCGATGCTGGCTGGGATACCTGGATTCGAACCAGGGAATGCCGGTATCAAAAACCGGTGCCTTACCGCTTGGCGATATCCCATCTGTTAACGCGTATCCACGAAAACATATCGGATTGGCTGGGGTACCTGGATTCGAACCAGGGAATGCCGGTATCAAAAACCGGTGCCTTACCGCTTGGCGATACCCCATCCGGCTGCCGAAGACTGAAATGGTGCGGGAGGCGAGACTTGAACTCGCACACCTTGCGGCGCCAGAACCTAAATCTGGTGCGTCTACCAATTTCGCCACTCCCGCAAAAAAGATGGTGGCTACGACGGGAATCGAACCTGTGACCCCATCATTATGAGTGATGTGCTCTAACCGACTGAGCTACGTAGCCATCTTTTTTCGCGTTACCTTCAACGGCGTTGCGGGGCGCATTATGCGTATTGAGCTTTGTAGCGTCAACAGTTTTTTTGCCGTTTTTTACCTTGCGGCGCCTGTTTGTCTGGCTTGTAACCAGGCTGGCGCTTTATTCAGCAATTTTCGATCACATCCGCGTCAGTTGCAACTAAAAAGGGACCGCAGCGGGTCCCTTACACTATCCGGCGATGCGCTTATTTGTACGCGGACTGATGTACGCCAACGGCACGGCCGGAAGGATCGTCCATGGATTTGAACGCCTCATCCCACTCAATCGCTTTAGCAGAAGAGCAGGCCACAGAAGGTCCGCCAGGCACGCACTCTGCTGCGCTCGGCAGCGGGAACAGCTCCTCAAAGATTTCGCGATAGAGATACGCTTCTTTTGAGCCAGGCGTGTTGTGCGGGAAGCGGAAATGTGCGGTTGCCAGCTGCTGATCGCTGACCTGCTTCGCCGCCACTTCTTTCAGCGTATCGATCCAGCTGTAACCGACCCCATCAGAAAATTGCTCTTTTTGACGCCACGCCACGCTCTCCGGCAGATACGATGAGAAGCATTCACGCAGAATGTGCTTTTCCATCTTCCCGTTGCTGCCGCACAGTTTATCTTCCGGGTTGATGCGCATTGCCACATCCAGGAATTTTTTATCCAGGAACGGCACGCGTGCCTCTACGCCCCAGGCTGACATCGCTTTGTTCGCACGCGCGCAGTCAAACATATGTAGCGCCAGCAGCTTACGCACGTTCTCCTCATGGAACTCACGGGCGTTTGGTGCTTTATGGAAGTAGAGATAGCCGCCAAATACTTCATCTGCGCCCTCACCAGAAAGCACCATCTTGATACCCATCGCCTTGATTTTGCGTGACATCAGATACATCGGCGTTGAGGCGCGAATCGTGGTGACATCATACGTTTCGATGTGGTAAATCACGTCACGGATCGCGTCCAGGCCTTCCTGTACCGTGAAATGAATTTCGTGGTGTACGGTACCGAGATGATCGGCGACCGCCTGCGCAGCTTTCAGATCGGGTGAACCCTCCAGGCCCACAGCAAACGAGTGCAGCTGTGGCCACCAGGCGTCGCTCTTATCAGCATCTTCCACCCGTTTAGCCGCAAAACGCTTGGTAACGGCCGAAATGATTGAAGAGTCCAGTCCGCCTGAGAGCAGCACGCCGTAAGGGACATCAGACATCAGATGGCTTTTTACTGACTCTTCCAGCGCATGTTTCAGGCCTGCAGCATCGGTGGTGTTCTGCGCAACCGCTGCAAAATCCATCCAGTCGCGCTGCCAGTAACGACGGATCTCACCATCAGTGCTGGAGAGGAAGCTTCCCGGCGGGAATTCTTTAATAGAGCGGCAGACCGGAACCAGCGCTTTCATTTCAGACGCCACGTAAAGGTTACCGTGCTCATCATTGCCCATATAGAGCGGAATGATACCGATATGATCGCGACCAATCAGGTACTGCTGTTTAACGCTGTCCCACAGGATGAAAGCGAACATACCCTGCAGGTCATCAAGGAAATCGACGCCTTTTTCCTGATAGAGCGCCAGAATCACTTCGCAGTCGGAGCCGGTCTGAAACGCATAACGATCGCTCAGCTCAGCGCGCAGCGCCTGATGGTTATAAATTTCGCCGTTCACGGCCAGTACGTGGGTGTGGTCAGCGTTATACAGCGGCTGCGCGCCGTTGTTAACGTCAACGATTGAGAGGCGCTCATGCACCAGGATAGCCTTATCATCTGCAAACACCCCGGACCAGTCCGGGCCGCGGTGACGCATCAGACGGGAAGACTCCAGCGCTTTCTTGCGCAGTTCAACAGGATCGCTTTTCAGATCCAGCACACCAAAAATCGAACACATAACTGACTCCTGATCTCACCCTGTGGCGATGTTATTTTGCATTTGTCCGGCAGCCTGCGCTGCGTGATGTATAAGAAAATGCGCTAATTGATGGTGGTTGCGCAAGCAAAATAACGTTTTTATGATAAATAGAGTGTTGCACAGGTGAATAAATTGAATATACACCAAAATAAAGGCTATTTTTTTAGATGATATCTAATAATTTGCCGATTTAGCTCTTTTTATCATCAGGCGCCAAAAACAGTAACGCCCCGCACACCGGCAGGTGGGCAGGGCGTCAGCAGGTGCACGGCGCCGGTCAGAACAGATCGATATCGGCGACGGAAGGGAAAATCCAGTCGGGGCGGAATGGCATTGCGTCGATATCGCTCAGGGTGGAAACACCAGAGAGCACCAGAATAGTTTCCAGTCCCGCCTGGAAGCCCGCCAGAATATCGGTGCGCAGGTTATCACCCACGATCACTGTCTCTTCAGAGTGCGCATGCATTTTGTTCAGCGCCGCCCGCATAATGTAGGGGCTGGGCTTGCCAACATAAAAAGGCTTACGGCCCGAAATGGTTTCGATACCGGCACAGAGGGCACCGCAGGCGGGAATAAATCCACGCGCGTGGGTATCCGGATTGGTCGCAATAAAGCGCGCGCCGTTAGCCACAAAAAACGCGGCTTTATGCATCATATCCCAGTTAAACGAGCGGGTTTCACCGACGATAACAAAATCAGGATTGACGTCAGTAATGGTAAAGCCGGCGTTGTAGAGTTCATGAACCAGCGCACCTTCTCCGATCACATACGCTTTTTTCCCCTCCTGACGCCGCAGGAAATCAGCGGTGGCCATGGCTGAGGTATAAAACACCGAGTCAGGAATGTCGACGCCGGCGTTGGAGAAACGGTTGGCCAGATCCTGAGCAGTCTGCGACGGATAGTTAGTCAGCACGACCAGCGGCATGCCTTTTTCCAGGATACGCTGCAGAAATTCATTAGCCCCTTTCACGGCCGTGTTGTCATGCATCAACACGCCATCGATATCACAGATTACGCTTTTAATGGTCATACAAGATCCCGTCAGGCCTGCTCAGGCAGGTTACAATTAATCTTCCAGCAGATGCTGCAGCAGAATGCCATTCAGCATAGCGCGTTTTGCCAGCGCAAACGCCCCAATCGCGGAGCGATGATCCAGCTGTGAGCGCACCACCGGCAGGTTTTTACGAAACTCACGCAGCACCTGCGTATTGATACAGCTCTCGATGGCGGGAAACAACACTTTGTCGGCGTCGGTGATTTCGCCCGCCAGCACCACCTTTTGCGGGTTAAAAAGGTTGATTGCAATGGCAATCGCTTTGCCGAGATAACGCCCCACATACTCAATCACTTCACACGCCAGCGCGTCGCCCTGATTAGCAGCGTGACAGATTTGCGGCATCAGGCAGTTATCCAGCGACAGCGTACTTGGATATCCCTGATTCAGCAGATGGCGTACGCGGTTTTCAATCGCGCCATTTGCGGCGATGGTTTCCAGACAGCCGAAGTTGCCGCAGTGGCAGCGTTCGCCTAACGGATCGACCTGGATATGGCCAATTTCACCCACGTTACCGTTACTGCCGAGAAAAATCTGTCCGTTAGCAATAATGCCGGCACCGGTTCCTCGATGCAGCCGCACCAGAATCGAGTCAGCGCAGTCGCGGCTTGCACCGAAGTAGTGCTCAGCCAGCGCCAGACTGCGGATATCATGCCCTACAAAGCTGGTCACGCTGAACCGCTGCTGCAGGCTGGCAACCAGCGGCCAGTGGCTGACGGCAATGTGCGGCATATAGCGGATAATCCCTTTAACCGGATCGACCAGCCCGGGCAGGATCACGGCAATAGCGATCAGCTCATGAATTTTCCGCTGATGCACGTTGATAAACGCGCTGATAGCGTTAAACAGCGCGTTCTCCAGCGTCTCCTGCGTGCGCTCCGGTAGCGGATAATCTTCCTGCGCCAGCGATTTGCCGCTTAGATCAAACAGGGTAAGCGTGGCGTCGTTGCGTCCGAGACGGACGCCGATGGTATGGAAATGACGGGTTTCCGTGATAATGGAGATGGCGCGGCGACCGCCGGTAGAGGCCTGCTGCTCGACCTCTTTGATCAAACCGCGTTCAATCAGCTGACGGGTAATTTTAGTGACACTGGCGGGCGCAAGCTGGCTGAGATCGGCAATCTGAATGCGCGAAATCGGCCCCTGTTGATCGATCAACCGATAAACGGCTGCGCTATTGAGTTGTTTGACAAGATCGACATTTCCTATTTGAGTCTGGCCGCCAGTGGTCATTCAATGCTTACTCGCTGAGGACGCTCTCTCCATTGACGAACGTCTTGATGATTTGATAATCGCGGGTAAAAACAGTGAGGTTGGCGGCTTTTCCTGCTGCTACCGTGCCCAGCTGTTTCTCCACGCCCATGGCTCTTGCCGGATAAAGCGTTGCCATACGTAACGCCTCATCCAGGGCAATGCCGCAATACTCTACGCTGTTCTGCACTGCTTCAATCATTGTCAGTGCTGAACCGCTCAGGGTTCCATGCTCATCCACGCACAGACCATTGCGATAGTATATTGTTTTACCTGCAAAAATGAATTTATCAATCGCAGCACCTGCCGGCGCAGTCGCGTCAGTAACCAGAATCAGCCGTTCGCCTTTGAGACGTTTTGCCATGCGCACGTTAGCGTAATTGACATGTAAGCCATCTGCAATGATGCCGCAGTATACATCAGGCGAATCAAACAGCGCACCGACCAGTCCAGGTTCACGGCCGCTAAAAGGACTCATCGCATTATAAAGATGGGTCGCAAAGGTAATGCCGGCGCTGAAGCCGGCTTTTGCCTCGGCATAGGTCGCATTAGAGTGACCGGCAGAAACGATGATACCGGCTGCGCTGAGCTGACGAATAACCTCGCTGCCTGCCTGTTCAGGCGCCAGCGTGACTTTAGTAATGACATCCGCGTTGGCACAAAGGTAGTCGACCAGTGCGGGATCGGGCTGGCGTATCAGAGCCGGATTGTGCGTTCCTTTTTTCTCCCGGTTGAGCCACGGACCTTCAAGGTGCAAACCCAGCGCCTGATTCTGGCGCGTTGTCAGCCAGGCGCGCATGGTTTCCACCGCCTGCTTCATCAGTTCATCACTGCTGGTAATCAGCGTTGGAAGAAAGCTGGTACAGCCTGACTTTTCATTAGCACGCTGCATTATCTCCAGCGTTTCCACGCTCAGCGCTTCAGGCGAATCGTTGAATTGCACACCGCCGCAGCCGTTGAGCTGCAGGTCGATAAAGCCGGGAGCGATAAACGCGCCGGCCATATCCTGTTGCGGTAGCGCTGCATCCAGCATGGCGCGCGGGCAAACCCGATCAATAATACCGTCCGCGATAACTACCGCGTGATCGTCCAGAATGTCATAGCCGGTAAAAATCCGACCGTTTACTAATGCGTACATTATCTCTCTCCCGGCTGCGCCAGCTGTCAACGACAGCAGGCTTCTACATCGTGCTCTCAGACGCCCTGCATATTTTCCGCTTCAAGCTCGCGGAAATATTTTACCGTTTTAATTTTCAGTTCCATTGTCGCTGGCTCATCACATACCACAACCGCTTTTGGATGCAGCTGCAGACAGCTGATGGTCCACATATGGTTTACATTGCCTTCTACCGCGGCCTGAAGCGCCAGCGCTTTGACGTGGCCTGTCACCAGGATCATTACCTCTTCGGCATCAAGCAGCGTACCCACGCCAACGGTCAGCGCATATTTAGGGACCTGGCTGACATCGCCATCGAAAAAGCGTGAATTAGCGACACGCGTATCATGCGTCAACGTTTTTATACGTGTACGCGATGAGAGCGAGGAGGCGGGTTCATTAAACGCAATATGGCCATCATTGCCTACACCACCCATAAACAGATGGATTTTACCAAACGCACGAATCTTCTCTTCATACTGGCGACATTCTGCGTCAATATCTTCCGCATTGCCATTCAGAAGATTGATGTTTTCTGACGGAATATCAACGTGATCGAAAAAGTTGCGATACATAAAGCTGTGATAGCTTTCCGGGTGCGCTTTCGGCAGACCGACATACTCATCCATATTGAATGTGACAACATGCTTAAAGCTAACCTGGCCCGCTTTGTGCATCTCAATCAGATGCTTGTAAGCTTCCAGCGGCGTGCCGCCCGTAGGCAATCCCAGAACAAAGGGACGCTCAGGGCCTGGGTTAAAGGCGTTAATCCGGTTGACGATATGGCGGGCTGCCCATTTGCCAACCTGAGCAGGTGTAGCCAGCGGAATCAGTCTCATAGTGCACCTCGGTTAAACAGATAAAAAGAATATGCTGTAGCAGCCGTGATCAAGTGTGAATGAGGTTAACGCGTTTATCAGCAGGCTACAGCGAAAAAGAGCGGTTGATATTTTTTATCATAAAATAAGTTTGTGGCAGTGACCAGTATTAAGCGACTTATATTGGCTATTAAGGTGATAAAAGTCACAACTGGAGCGGTTTTAATTTGCGAGGCGAATTAATTTATCTTTACACTGCATCTCGCAGAGAATCGTCTTATCAACACGCCAGGTGCCGGGATAATAAAACCAACCCGTACCAGGGGATACGCCAGTCTCATAGGGGGAGAACAAGGTGAGTATATTAGGCTATTTACAAAAAGTCGGCCGTGCGCTGATGGTGCCGGTGGCCACGCTGCCGGCGGCCGCTATCCTGATGGGGGTAGGCTACTGGATCGATCCCGACAGCTGGGGGGCAGGTAACGCACTGGCGGCACTGCTGATAAAGTCAGGCTCCGCGATTATCGACCATATGTCGGTACTGTTTGCGATTGGTGTCGCGTACGGTATGTCTAAGGATAAAGATGGCGCAGCGGCCCTGACCGGCTTTGTTGGCTTTCTTGTGGTGACCACGCTCTGTTCGCCTGCTGCAGTCGCTATGATCCAGAAAATGCCGCTTGAGCAGGTGCCTGCGGCGTTTGGCAAAATTGAAAACCAATTTGTCGGTATCATGGTGGGTATCCTTTCGGCGGAGATGTATAACCGCTTCAGCCATGTCGAACTGCCTAAAGCGCTCTCTTTCTTCAGCGGGCGTCGCCTGGTACCGATTCTGGTCTCCTTCCTGATGATTGTCGTGGCGTTTATCCTGATGTACGTCTGGCCGGTGATCTTCGGTGGTCTGGTAAGCTTTGGGGAACATATCCAGAAACTGGGTTCTGTCGGGGCGGGGGTATACGCCTTCTTTAACCGACTGCTGATCCCGGTTGGCCTGCACCACGCGCTCAATTCCGTGTTCTGGTTTGATGTTGCGGGTATTAACGACATTCCAAAATTCCTCGGCGGCGCGCAGTCTATTGCTAACGGCAGCGGCATTCCGGGTATTACGGGTCGCTACCAGGCAGGCTTCTTCCCGATCATGATGTTTGGCCTGCCGGGTGCGGCACTGGCTATCTATCACTGCTCGCGTCCTGAGAATCGGGCAAAAGTGGGCGGCATTATGCTGGCAGCCGCTTTTGCCGCATTCTTTACCGGTATCACTGAGCCGCTGGAATTCTCCTTTATGTTCGTGGCCCCGGTGCTCTATGTGATCCACGCGGTACTCACCGGTATTTCCGTGTTTATTGCGGCCAGCATGCAGTGGATTGCCGGCTTTGGCTTCAGCGCCGGCCTGGTAGATATGGTGCTCTCGTCGCGTAACCCGCTGGCGGTGCACTGGTGGATGCTGATCCCGCAGGGCCTGGTCTTCTTCGTGATCTATTACGTCGTCTTCCGTTTCACTATCCGCAAATTTAATCTGCTGACGCCGGGCCGCGAGCTGGCAGCGGATGATGAAACCGATGGTTATGATGTGAATGTCACGCCTGAAAGTAGCGGTGAAACGGCGACTGAATCGCTGGCGCGTCGCTATATTGCTGCCGTCGGCGGCTCTGAAAACCTGACGCATATTGATGCCTGTATCACGCGCCTGCGCCTGAACGTGAAAGATTCCGCACAGGTCAGCGAAGGTGTGGCAAAACGTATCGGCGCTTCAGGCGTTATTCGTCTTAATAAGCAGAGCGTGCAGATTATTGTGGGTACGCAGGCGGAGAGTATCGCTACTGCGATGAAGTCCGTATTGACCAAAGGCCCGGTGGCGGCCGCCAGCGCTGCGCCTGTTGCTAAACCGGTTGTGGCAGCAGCAGCGCCTGCGCCCGCGGCTACACATAAGGCGATTGCCACGCTGCTGGCACCGGTATCAGGTCATGTAGTGGCGCTGGATAAGGTGCCGGATGAAGCGTTCGCCAGCAAAGCGGTAGGTGATGGCCTGGCCATTCAGCCGTCGGATAGCCGCGTGGTGGCACCGATTGCCGGTACCATAGTGAAAATCTTCAATACCAATCACGCCTTCTGTCTGGAAACAGAGAGCGGCGTTGAGATAGTGGTGCATATGGGGCTGGACACCGTTGCGCTGGCAGGGCGCGGTTTTACCCGGCTGGTGGAAGAGGGCGCGACCGTTACCGCTGGCGAGCCGATCCTGGAGATGGATCTGGACTATCTGAACGCTCACGCGCGCTCGATGATCAGTCCGGTGGTGGTCAGCAACAGCGACGACTTCGCAGGTCTTACGCTGCTGGCAACCGGCACGGTCGTTGCCGGCGAAACGCCGCTCTATGAGGTGAAAAACTAACCCCGGGCGTCTAACCGATAAGGCAGGAAGCGATTCCTGCCTTTTTTGTTTTAAAAGCGCCAACAAACGGTTGTTTCCCTTCAGCGCTTTGTGGATCATACTCCGTTACTTCGAGGTAAAATCACCCGTTATTGTTTGAGGATTTTGAGATGAGTGAGGCTGAAGCCCGCCCAACGAACTTTATTCGTCAGATCATCGACGAAGATTTGGCGAGCGGTAAGCACAGTAGTGTGCATACCCGTTTCCCGCCAGAGCCCAATGGTTATCTGCATATTGGCCATGCAAAATCGATCTGCCTGAACTTTGGAATCGCACAGGATTATCAGGGGGAATGCAATCTGCGTTTCGATGATACCAATCCGGTTAAAGAGGATATGGAGTTCGTCGAGTCGATCAAAAATGATGTGCAATGGCTGGGCTTTGAGTGGAGCGGCAACATTCGTTACTCATCCGACTATTTTGATCAGCTGTTTAATTATGCTGTCGAGCTTATCAACAAAGGACTGGCGTACGTTGACGAACTGTCACCCGAGCAGATCCGCGAGTATCGCGGCACGCTGACGGCGCCGGGCAAAAACAGCCCGTATCGCGATCGCAGCGTCGAAGAGAACCTGGCGCTGTTCCGGAAAATGCGCGATGGTGGCTTTGAAGAGGGTAAGGCGTGCCTGCGTGCCAAAATCGATATGGCTTCCAGCTTTATTGTGATGCGCGATCCGGTGCTCTACCGCATTAAGTTTGCCGAGCACCATCAGACCGGTAACAAGTGGTGCATCTATCCGATGTACGATTTCACGCACTGCATCTCCGATGCGCTGGAAGGGATCACGCATTCGCTCTGTACGCTGGAGTTTCAGGATAACCGTCGCCTGTATGACTGGGTGCTGGATAACATTACGATTCCGGTGCATCCGCGGCAGTATGAATTTTCGCGCCTGAATCTGGAATATGCGGTGATGTCGAAGCGCAAGCTGACGCAGCTGGTGAGCGAGAAGCGGGTTGAAGGCTGGGACGATCCGCGCATGCTGACCGTTTCAGGCCTGCGCCGTCGTGGTTACAGCGCGGCATCAATTCGTGAGTTCTGCCGCCGCATCGGTATCACCAAACAGGACAATATCGTTGAGATGGCTTCGCTGGAGTCATGCATTCGTGACGACCTCAACGAAAATGCGCCGCGTGCTATGGCCGTGCTCGACCCGCTTAAAGTCGTGATTGAAAACCTGCCTGCCGGGCATGATGAGATCATCACCATGCCAAACCATCCTAACCGGCCGGATATGGGAACGCGCGACGTGCCTTTCAGCCGCGAAGTGTGGATCGATCGCGCAGATTTCCGTGAAGAAGCTAACAAGCAGTATAAGCGTCTGGTACTGGGTAAAGAAGTGCGCCTGCGTAACGCTTATGTGATTCGCGCTGAGCGCGTGGCAAAAGATGAGGCGGGCAACATCACCTGCATCTATGCAACCTGCGATGTGGATACGCTGAGCAAAGACCCGGCTGATGGCCGCAAAGTAAAAGGGGTGATCCACTGGGTCTCCGCAATTCATGCGCTGCCCGCTGAGTTCCGCCTCTATGATCGTCTGTTCAGCGTGCCTAACCCGGGCGCGGCAGAGGATTTCCTCGCGACCCTGAATCCGGACTCGCTGCAGATCAAGCAGGGCTTTGTGGAGCCAGGACTGCGCGAAGCGGCAGCAACCTCGCCATACCAGTTCGAGCGTGAGGGCTACTTCTGCGCGGACAGCGTCTACTCGCAGCCATCAGCGCTGGTATTTAACCGCACGGTAGGCCTGCGTGATACCTGGGCGAAGATTGGCAGCGAATAATAACCGCTTCCGGCATCATAAAATTATATAAGGGCGAGCATTCGCCCTTTTTTATTATCCTCTTTTGCTCCCCGGCAACCATTTATTCTGCGTTAAATAAAATCGAGCTGGTATGCGGGTTTACGACTTGTCTGACTTTAAAAAAATTAACGCATTTGACCGTGTTAAATCCTTTTTTTCAGGTAGGCTATGCGCACTCCGGACTTGGTCTGTGGCTAGCAAAAAGGGAAAAATAATGACAAGCCTCGCTCAGGAAGCCAAACATAGCGTTGTGGTTTTACATCAGCTCATTGAACGTATTTTTAATCATGCGGATGTCAGCAACGATACCATGGGGCTGCTGCTGTCGCATTTCCATCCTGATTTCCGGATGGTTACGCCACAGGGCAGACAGCTGAATCTGAATGACGTTGAAGATCTTTTTCGCCGCCTGTGCGGACAGCGTGAAGGAATGCGCATCGCGACCAGCGAACATGCAATCATTTCTGAGCAGCAAAAAGAGGTCACCATTCAGTATCGCGAACTGCAGATACTGAACGGCGAGAGCCACAGCCGTATTTCGCTGGCGGTGCTGGACTGCACAACGGAAAATCCGCGCTGGCGCTATCTGCAGGAGACACTGGTCGCCTGAACTGCAGCAACAAAAAAACCGGTGCCTGCACCGGTTTTTTTATTTTGCAGCGTAGCTGACGTTATTTATCGTTATGCAGCGTTTCATCTTCCCGGCAGTCACCCACTTCGCAGTGACCATACAGATAGAGGCTATGGTTAGTAAGCTTAATGCCGTGGCGGGTCGCGATTTCGCGCTGGCGCGTTTCGATCGACTCATCGCTGAACTCAATCACTTTACCGCAGTCCAGGCAGATAAGATGATCGTGATGCTGCTGCTGCGTTAATTCAAAAACGGACTTGCCGCCTTCGAAGTTATGACGGGTTACAATGCCCGCGTCGTCAAACTGGTTCAGAACGCGATATACCGTGGCCAGACCAATCTCTTCGCCCATATCGATCAGGCGTTTGTACAAATCTTCCGCACTGACGTGATGGCACTGGGGTTCCTGAAGCACTTCCAGAATCTTTAATCTGGGCAGCGTGACTTTCAGGCCAGCCTTTTTCAATGCGGAATTGTTGTCAGTCATGCGGATATTGTCCTGTTACTTTGCTAGTCATTTGCGGCTTAACAGCCTTGAATGTGTGGTTAACGCGCATTCTCATTTGCGTCTCATTATAGAACCGGGGCAGGCGAATAGAAACCAGGCAAATGCTAAAGAAATCACCAGAGGCGGAAGTAACGCTCTTGCTGTCGCCGGCGGGATTATACAGTGCTGGGTTCTCAGTTCACTCAGCCTCAGCCTGCTGACAGAGGAATAAGCCGTTAACCGTTGCGGGTATTCTACAGAATTGCAGGGAAAAGTTAAAAAAGCGTAGCTATTATTTTTATAGGCAATTCCGTTACCCGATGTTAACCGTGCCTGCATCGGGTAACGGCAACACATTATGCCTCAATAATTTCTTTAAGCTGCAGCTCATCAAAAATCTGCTTCACCCAGCCTTCGACGCGCGCATTCGTCAGCTCTGGCTGACGATCTTCATCGATGGCGAGCCCGAGGAAATGCTTCTCATCGGCCAGACCTTTAGAGGCTTCAAAGTGGTAACCTTCAACAGGCCAGTGGCCCACGATGATTGCGCCATTTGGCTCAATAATGTCGCGAATCGTACCCAGCGCATCGCAGAAGTACTCGGCATAATCTTCCTGGTCGCCACAGCCAAACAGCGCAACCAGCTTGCCATTGAAGTCAATCTCTTCCAGCGTCGGGAAAAAGTCATCCCAGTCGCACTGCGCCTCACCATAATACCAGGTAGGAATACCCAGCAGCAGAATATCAAACGCTTCCAGATCTTCTTTCGTGCTCTTAGCAATGTCATGCACTTCGGCGACATCTTTACCCAGTTGTTTCTGGATCATCTTTGCAATGTTTTCAGTGTTGCCGGTATCGCTGCCGAAGAAAATGCCTACGATTGCCATGGGTTAGGTAGCCTCTTAAATCCTGAATGTGAGAGTAAGTCAACAGACTATACAGATAAGCGAATGATAGCAGACCCTGAAAAAGCGCGGAACGCGCAAAGCGCAGAGTTTGTGTTCCAGTGTGCGGTCTGCATAAATTATATGAGTTTGAGCTGCGTCAGCAGCATCTGCTCAATCAGCTCGCTGCGGCTGATATTTTGTTGCTCAGCCAGCGTATTGAGCGTGTCAACCGCTTCGCCGGACATTTTGAGCTCCACGCGCCGTAGCCCACGAACCTTATCGCGTTTAAGCTGATTGCGCTTATTAATGCGCAGCTGCTCATCGCGCGACAGCGGGCTGGTTTTCGGGCGGCCCGGTCGTCGCTCGTCTGCAAAGAGATCAAGCGTGGTACGGTCTGTCTGTTCTTTTGCCATGATTTGCGAAACTGAGTGGGCGCGAACGGCGCCGCGCGATTAAACACATTATCGGCCAGCCACAGTGTCTGACCACCGTGGCAAAATTTTAGCGCGACATCATACTCCAGCGTCAGACGTGACGCCAATCTTAAACATAGCGCAGTAAGCTTTTGCTTTCAGAGCGTAAAAAAGCGCCGCACGGCACGTAACACGGCATCAGGCTTCTCTGCATGCACCCAGTGCCCGGCACCGGCAATGACCTGCGCCCGCGCCTCAGGAAACTGGGCCAGCAGCGCGGCCCGATAGTGATTATCCAGATAAGGAGAGTCGCCGCCGCGAATAAACAGCGCCGGATGAGCCGAGGCGGGAATAGGTTCCCAGCCCGATATCGTCGCGTAGTTATCCCATAATACCGGCACGTTGAACCGCCATTCTCCTTCAGCAAAGGACTTCAGGATAAACTGAATGATCCCCTCTTCAGGGATAAACTGTCGCATCACCGCTGCGGCTTCACTGCGGCGCGTCACGCCGGCTGCGGATACCGCGCGAATCGCCGCAAAGATCTCATCGTGCCGGCGCGTCTGATAGTCAACGGGAGCGATATCAATCAGCACCAGCTTGCCAACGCGTTCAGGCGCCAGCGCACTCAGTGCCATAGCGATTTTGCCCCCCATCGAGTGGCCAATCACATCAACCTGCGTGATCTGCTGCGCATCCAGTGTATCAACCATATCCTGCGCCATTGCAGCATAGCTCATGCTGTTGCTGCGCGCCGATAAACCGTGGTTGCGCACATCCACCTGCAGCGTAGTACGCGCATCGGCTACGCCACGCGCCAGCCCGCCAAGGTTATCCAGGCTGCCGAACAGGCCATGGATAAGCAAAACCGGTGCGCTGTGAGAATCAGATTGTGCAGTTTGCAGACGGGCATTCAAAATCATGGCTAAAGTTCTTACAGTTGAGAGCGTGGGTTAGGGTATCATGATTCTACCTGTCCGGGTGGCGGTCGCCAGGTATTAGGGCATATTCTGACTTTTGCCCGTAAACGTTGCCAGCGCTATCAGCTATTGCGGATTTAACTTTATAATCAATATGTCAGATCCCAGGCTCTCTGCGTGCCCGCTACCGGTAAGGGCGTTGCAGAATGCGGGATTCTGCTAGTTGCCAGACTCGTACGGAATAAGATGAAAACGATTGAAGTTGACGAAGAACTCTACCGTTATATTGCCAGCCACACGCAGCACATCGGTGAAAGCGCCTCAGACATACTGCGTCGCATGCTGAAATTTACCGCCAGCTCGCGCGCTGCAGCAGCGCCAGCAGTAACGGCCCCGGTAAAAGAGGCGACAGCAGCAGCAGAGCCTGAAGCGCGTCCGCAGGACCGCGTGCGTGCCATGCGCGAGCTGATGCTGTCAGATGAGTATGCCGAGCAGAAAAAAGCGGTTAACCGCTTTATGCTGATTTTGTCAACGCTCTATCGTCTCGATCCTGATGCATTTGCCGATGCTACCGCATCGCTGCAGGGACGTACGCGCGTCTATTTTGCCGGTGATGAGCATACGCTGCTGCAAAATGGCACGCATACCAAACCTAAGCATGTGCCAGGTACACCTTACTGGGTCATCACAAACACCAATACAGGCCGTAAATGCAGCATGGTGGAGCACATCATGCTGGCTATGCAGTTCCCTCCGGAGCTGACAGAGAAAGTTTGCGGCACCATTTAAACTGAAGCGTCAGGGAGAAGCGCCAATGGCCAATCACCCCCGTGCCGGGCAGCCTGCCCAGCAGAGCGATTTGATTAACGTTGCACAATTAACCTCGCAGTATTACGTCCTGAAGCCGGATGCGGCTAACCCGGACCATGCGGTGAAATTTGGCACATCTGGCCACCGCGGCAGCGCGGGACGTCACAGCTTCAATGAAGAGCACATTCTGGCTATCGCACAGGCGATCGCCGAAGAGCGCAAAAAGAACGGTATTACGGGTCCATGCTACGTGGGCAAAGATACGCACGCGCTCTCTGAGCCCGCTATTCTGTCAGTACTGGAAGTGCTGGCGGCGAACGGTGTGGATGTCATCGTGCAGCAGGATAACGGCTACACGCCAACGCCCGCTATCTCCAATGCTATTCTGGAGCATAACAAACGCGGCGGCGCGCAGGCTGACGGCATTGTGATCACCCCTTCACACAATCCACCGGAAGATGGCGGCATTAAATACAATCCGCCAAACGGTGGGCCGGCTGATACCAACGTCACAAAAGTGGTGGAAGATCGCGCTAACCAGCTGATCAAAGGCGGTCTGCAGGATGTGAAACGTCTGCCGCTGGATCAGGCGTGGCAGAGCGGCCACATTGTTGAGCAGGATCTGATTCAGCCTTATGTTGAAGGACTGGCGCAGGTTATCGACTTCCCGGCGATTCAGAAAGCGGGACTGAAAATTGGCGTCGATCCGCTTGGCGGCTCAGGTATGGCTTACTGGCAGCGTATCGCTGAGCATTACAACCTCGATCTGACCATCGTTAATGACGCTATCGACCAGACCTTCCGCTTCATGCATCTGGATAAAGATGGCGTGGTGCGCATGGACTGTTCATCAGAGTGCGCGATGGCGGGTCTGCTGGCGTATAAAGACAAGTTTGATCTGGCCTTCGGCAACGATCCCGATTATGACCGTCACGGTATTGTCACGCCAGCTGGCCTGATGAATCCAAACCACTACCTGGCCGTCGCTATCAACTATCTTTTCCAGCATCGTCCGCAGTGGGGTAGTGATGTTGCCGTGGGCAAAACGCTGGTCTCCAGTGCGATGATCGACCGCGTGGTTAATGATATCGGGCGCAAGCTGGTAGAAGTACCGGTGGGCTTTAAGTGGTTCGTTGATGGCCTGTTCGACGGCAGCTTTGGCTTTGGCGGCGAAGAGAGCGCGGGGGCTTCCTTCCTGCGTTTTGATGGTTCAGCCTGGTCAACGGATAAAGATGGCATTATTCTCTGCCTGCTGGCCGCTGAAATCACGGCGGTGACCGGTAAAAATCCGCAGCAGCACTATGATGAGCTGGCGGAGCGCTTTGGTGCGCCAAGCTACAATCGTCTGCAGGCGTCTGCGACCTCGGCACAGAAAGCCGCGCTGTCAAAGCTGTCACCAGAGATGGTCAGCGCTGATACGCTGGCGGGCGATCCGATTACCGCACGCCTGACGGCTGCTCCGGGTAACGGCGCATCTATTGGCGGACTGAAAGTCATGACGGAGAACGGCTGGTTTGCCGCGCGTCCGTCCGGCACTGAAGATGCTTACAAGATTTACTGCGAAAGCTTCCTTGGCGCTGAGCATCGCGAGCTGATTGAGAAAGAAGCGGTGGAAATTGTCAGCGAAGTTCTGAAGAACGCCTGAGGGTGATACCGTGAAAAGGGCCGCTGCTGCGGCCTTTTTTTATGGCATAAAACGGTAGCCGATACCGGTTTCCGTCAGCAGGTGAGCAGGCTGCGTCGGGTTTTCTTCGAGCTTCTGACGCAGGTGGCCCATATAGATGCGCAGATAGTGGCTGTGTTCCACCGCATTGGGGCCCCAGACCTGATTCAGCAGCTGGCGCTGCGTCAGCACCTTGCCGGCGTTATTCAGCAGCAGACTGAGCAGGCGAAACTCGGTTGGCGTCAGATGCACTTCCTGACCGCTGCGGGTGATACGGCGTGCAGCAAGGTCAACGCAGACTTCACCAAACAGCACGCGCGCATCGGGCTGACTGCCCTGATGACGACGTAAAGCCACCCGCACCCTGGCCAGCAGTTCGCCAATGCCAAACGGTTTTGTCAGATAATCATCCGCACCCGCGTCCAGCGCTGCGATCTTATCCTGCTCGTCACTGCGGGCTGAAAGCACAATAACCGGCATAGTGCTCCACTGGCGTACTTCACGAATAAACGCGATGCCATCACCGTCAGGCAGGCCGAGATCGAGGATCGCCAGATCGGGCTTGCGCGTTGCCGCTTCAATCAGACCACGCTGCAGCTGTTCAGCTTCGACAATTTTTACGCCTTCGCTCTCTAACGCCAGGCGTACAAAACGGCGGATCTCTTTTTCATCTTCCACAATCAAAATGGTTGTCACGTGGGCTCCTGCGACACGGTTTTCTCTACTTTAGCAATAAACCGCAGCGGCGTCCGCGCAGCGATTTACCCCAATAAAATAACCCGTTATTCACACTGTTGTAACGCCATTCTGTGAAGCGGAAAAATGGTCAAAAAAAGTTCAGAATAAGTGGTCTGATGAGTAGCAAAAGTGAGCAGCCAGGAGTAATATTTGCGGCAGATCACACTTTACAACAGATTGCTCAGGAGGAACGCAATGGATAAACGCTATTCACTGCCAAAAATCGTTATACGGCGCACGCTGGTGCTGATTGCAGGCGTTGCGGCGCTTCCTTTTATGCTATTCCGCCGCGATCGTGCGCGTTTTTATAGCTACCTGCACCGCATCTGGTGCAAAACCAGTACCAAGCCGGTATGGCTGGCGCAGTCCGAAATCGCTGGCGGTATTTACTGGTAACAGAGTTTTTTTGACTGAGGCGGACGCTTTTACCCGAAGCGGCCGCTTTTTTTTAACAAAATTTTCCTTATAGCGCCTGCTACATCCTGCCATTCATCGTCATTTGCGCTACACTTAAACCTCTACAAGATTCTGGAGGTTGTACAAGTATGAGCGAGAAAATTCCTGTCGGCATCAGTGCCTGCCTGCTCGGGGATAGCGTCCGATTTGATGGCGGCCACAAGCGTTTTGCCTTTGCAACGGACGAACTCGCGCAATTTGTGCGCTACGAGCCCGTCTGTCCTGAGATGGCTATCGGCCTGCCCACACCGCGTCCGGCATTGAGGCTGGTCAAGCAGGGCGACGATCAGATTCATATCTGTTTCAGCAAAGATGATAATCAGGAAGTCACCAGCGAAATGCGCAGCTGGTCTGCGGAGCGTGTCAAATCGCTGCACCATCTTTGCGGCTATATTCTCTGCGCCAAATCACCCAGCTGCGGTCTGGAGCGGGTGCGCGTTTACGATCCTGCCACAAACAATAATCGCAAATCGGGCATCGGCATCTTTACCTCCTTTTTACAGCAGGAGATGCCCTGGCTGCCGCTGGAAGAGGATGGCCGCCTGCACGATCCGGTTCTGCGCGAAAACTTTACCGGACGCGTATTTGCACTGCATGAGTTCAACGAAATGTGGCGCAGCGGACTGACGCGGCACAAACTGATCGCCTTTCACAGCCGGTACAAACTGCTGCTGCTGTCGCACGCGCAGGATGCCTATCGCGAACTGGGACGCTTCGTGGCCGCTATGGATAAATGGGCGTCGCTGGAAGAGTATGCGTTTGAGTACCGCAACCGGCTGATGCAGCTGATGTCGCATCGCGCATCGCGCCGTAACCACACCAATGTGCTGATGCATGTACAGGGCTATTTCCGGCCAAAACTCAGCTCTCCTCAGCGTCAGGAGCTGGCGCAGCTGATCGATCGCTATCGCTGTGGCGTTCAGCCGCTGCTGGCCCCTATCACCATGCTGAAACACTACATGGCTGAGTATCCGCATCCCTGGCTGGCGCAGCAGCGCTATTTCGATCCCTACCCGGAAGCACTGCGCCTGCGTTACGGACAATAAGGACAAGGCCCCATGACCACACACCTGCTCTGGCTGCGCAACGATCTGCGTATTAACGATAACAGCGCGCTGGCGGCAGCGTGTCATGATAAAAAAGCGGACGTCATGGCGCTGTTTATCGCCACGCCGAAACAGTGGCGGCAGCACAGCATGTCAGCAAAACAGGCGACCTTTATTCACCAGAATCTGTGTGAGCTGCAGCAGGCGCTGGCGGAACGCGGCATTCCGCTGCATTTTCATCAGTGCGATGATTTTGCTGCTTCGGTTGATTACCTGAGCGACTTCTGCAAAACACATCGGGTGGATGCGCTGTTTTACAATTATCAGTATGAAATTAACGAGCGCGAGCGCGACGCTGCCGTCGAAAAGCAGCTGGATGAGCAGGGCGTTACCTGTCAGGGATTTGATGACAGCCTGCTGCTGCCGCCGGGTAGCGTGCAGACCGGCAATAATACGACGTTCAAAGTCTTCACGCCGTTCAGCAAAGCGTTTGTAAAACGGCTGCAGCAGGGGCTGCCAGAGTGCCATAGCGCTCCTGTCGCGCGCGGTGATGCGCCGCTGAACAGCCTGAAAAAGATCCCCGCATTTGATTATCCGACTGAAAAACCCGATGAAAAGCTGTTTCCGGCCGGCGAACAGGCGGCGTTAAAACGCCTGCGCGCGTTTGCCAGACAGCCGGTGCTGGATTATCCGTCAGAGCGCGATACACCTGCCAGCGACGGGACCAGCCAGCTGTCAGCCTATCTCTCAACCGGCGTACTCTCACCCCGGCAGTGTCTGCATCGGATTGTGAAAGAGCATGCTGATGCGCTGAAAGGAGGAAAAGCCTTTACCTGGATCAGTGAGCTGATCTGGCGGGAATTCTATCGCCATCTGATCGTGGCCTATCCGGCGCTCTGTAAACATCAGCCGTTTATCGACTGGACTCATCACGTCAGCTGGCAGAAAGAGAGCGCCCATTTTGACGCCTGGAAAGCGGGCAAAACCGGCTATCCCATCGTTGATGCAGGTATGCGCCAGATGAACAGCATTGGCTGGATGCACAACCGGCTGCGCATGATCACCGCCAGCTTTCTGGTAAAAGATCTGCTTATCGACTGGCGGCAGGGCGAGCGCTACTTTATGGAACAGCTGATTGACGGTGATTTCGCTGCTAACAACGGCGGCTGGCAGTGGGCAGCCTCTACCGGCACCGATCCCGTTCCCTATTTCCGTATCTTCAACCCGACAACCCAGGGTGAACGGTTCGATAAGCAGGGCGCATTTATCCGGCAGTGGCTGCCGGAGCTGAAAGATGTGCCCGACAGCGATATTCATCAGCCGCACGTCTGGGCGAAGAAAAATAACAAGAAACTCGATTATCCCCTGCCAATCGTGGAACATAAGGCGGCACGCAAAAAGACATTAGACGCCTTTGAACGCGCACGCGGCGCGGCCTGAGGCGATGACGGAGCCTTTATGAATAACATTGAGCTGGAAAAAATCGTTAACCAGCAGCTAAACAGCAGCGCGTTTAGCGACTATGCACCTAACGGACTGCAGGTTGAGGGACGCAGTGAAGTCAGAAGAGTGGTTACCGGCGTTACGGCCTGCCAGGCGCTGCTGGATGAAGCGGTAAAGCGGAATGCCGATGCCGTTCTGGTACACCACGGCTATTTCTGGAAAAACGAAGCCCCGGCAATAAAAGGCATGAAACGACAGCGTCTGCGCACGCTGCTGGCTAACGATATTAATCTCTATGGCTGGCATCTGCCGCTGGATGCGCATCCGCAGCTGGGGAATAACGCGCAGCTGGCGCGCCTGTTTGATATCGACGTCAGGGGTGAAATCGAGCCGCTGCTGCCCTGGGGTGAGCTGCGCACGCCGCTCAGCGGCAGCGACCTGGCAGAAAAAATCGCGCAGCGCCTGGGACGCACGCCGCTGCACTGCGGTGATAACGCACCCGCGCTGATCAAACGCGTGGCCTGGTGCAGCGGCGGTGGTCAGGGCTTTATCGACAACGCGGCCGCGGCCGGCGTTGACGCCTTTATTACGGGCGAAGTCTCTGAGCAGACCATTCACAGCGCGCGCGAACAGGGGCTGCACTTTTTCGCCGCGGGCCATCACGCGACCGAGCGCGACGGTATCAAAGCGCTGGGTGAGTGGCTGGCGCAGCATTACCACCTCGATGTTACCTTTATCGATATCGACAATCCTGCCTGATTTTTCTCTCTCTGCGTCCGCTCGCCGGGCGCAAACTGGTTGACACATCTCCGCCACTTTTGCATAACCTATTGAACCTGAGCAGCTATGTGAAAGGTTTATCGTGCCGCAGCACGTCTGCCGGCGCGCGTTATTCACGATCGGGAGGTGGGTTTTGCAACAGGCACGTTGTTATTTACTGGGAGAGCGGGCGGTTGTACTGGAACTGGCGCCGCCGGTTTCGCTCGCCAGTCAGCAGCGCATCTGGGGATTATGTGAACGACTGCAGCAGGATGAGCAGGTGCAGGAGGTGATCCCCGGTATGAACAACCTCACGCTGATACTGCGCGAGTCACAAATTGATGCGCAGGACGCCATTGAGCGTCTGCAGCGCTGGTGGGAAGAGGGTGAAGAGCAGCTGCAGAATAATCCCCGGCTGATTGAGATCCCGGTGGTGTATGGTGGCAGTGCCGGACCCGATCTGTCAGAAGTGGCAGATCGCGCCGGGCTGACGCCGCCGCAGGTGGTAGAGCTGCACAGCAGCGCAGACTACATTGTCTATTTTCTTGGCTTCCAGCCTGGTTTCCCCTATCTGGGCGGCCTGGATACGCGACTGCATACGCCGCGTCGCGCCGAGCCGCGCGTGGCCGTCCCGGCTGGTTCAGTGGGGATTGGCGGCAGTCAGACCGGTATCTATCCGCTGGCTGCCCCCGGCGGCTGGCAGCTGATTGGCCATACGCCACTCAGCCTGTTTGATCCGCTTAAGCAGCCGCCCACGCTGATGCGCCCCGGCGATCGCGTTCGGTTTGTGCCGCAGAAGGAGGGCATATGCTGAATATTTTACGCGCCGGGTTAATGACCTCGGTACAGGATCGCGGGCGGCACGGCTGGCGTCAGCTGGGCGTCAGCCTGAGCGGTGCGCTGGATGAGCCCTCCATGCGTACCGCAAATATGCTGGTGGGTAACAGCGAGAACAGCGCGGTACTGGAGATTGTGCTGGGTCAGTTCAGGGCGGAGTTTCAGCGCGACGGCTGGTTTGCGCTGACGGGAGCCGCCTGTAACGCTGAGCTGGATGGCAAGCCGGTCTGGACCGGATGGCGCCTGCCGGTGCGGCGTGGTCAGGTTCTTACGCTATCCATGCCAACCAGCGGCATGCGCAGTTATCTGGCGGTAAACGGCGGGTTTGCGGTAGCAGAAATGCTGGGCTCGCATAGCACCGATCTGAAAGCTGCGTTTGGCGGCTGGCAGGGCCGCAGGCTGCAGGATGGCGATCGTCTGCCGCTGGGCGAGCCAACCCGCCGCTTCAGCCAGCCGGCGGGCGTGCGCCAGCTGCTGTGGGGGAACCGCATTCGTGCGCTGCCGGGTCCGGAATATAGCGAATTTACCCAAGAGGCGCAGGAGGCATTCTGGCGTAACCCGTGGAAACTGAGCCCGCAGAGTAACCGTATGGGATATCGCCTGCAGGGCGACAGCCTGCAGCGGACCGCCACGCGCGATCTGCTCTCACATGGTCTGGTGCCTGGCGTGGTGCAGGTGCCGCCAAACGGTCAGCCTATTGTGCTGATGGCGGATGCACAGACCACCGGCGGCTATCCGCGGATCGCCTGCATTATCGAGGCGGATATTTATCAGCTGGCGCAAATCCGGCTCGGCGAACCGATTCACTTTATTCCGTGCACGCTGGAGGAGGCGCTGCTGGCGAAACAGCAGCAGCAGCGCGCGCTGGATCAGATAGCCTGGGGGCTTACGCATGAAAATTGATCTGAATGCCGATCTCGGCGAAGGCAGCAGCAGCGATCGGGAACTGCTGATGCTGGTAAGCTCTGCCAATATCGCCTGCGGTTTTCACGCCGGTGATGCGCAGACCATGCTGCAGTCGGTGCGCTGGGCCAATGCGTCAGGGGTGGCGATTGGCGCTCATCCGGGCTTTCCTGACCGCGAGAACTTCGGTCGCACGGCGATGCAGCTGCCGCCGGAGACAGTCTATGCCCAGATGATCTATCAGATTGGCGCGCTGAAAAGCATGACGGAAAGTGAAGGCGCGCGGCTGTTTCACGTTAAGCCGCACGGCATGCTTTATAACCAGGCCGCCGCCGATCCGCAGCTCGCTGACGCGATTGCCCGGGCAGTACGGGCGGTGGATGCTCAGCTTATTCTGGTTGGCCTGGCGGGCAGCGAGCTGATTGCGGCAGGTGCCCGGTATGGCCTGCGCACCCGCGAAGAGGTGTTTGCCGATCGCGGCTATCTGGCGAGCGGGGCGCTGGTGCCGCGCAGCCAGCCAGGCGCGCTGATTGAGGATGCCGGCCAGGCGCTGGCGCAGACGCTGGCTATGGTAAAGCAGCAGCAGGTGCAAAGCGTGAGCGGTGAGTGGGTCGCCGTCAACGCGGAGACGGTCTGCCTGCACGGTGATGGCGCACACGCGCTGCAGTTTGCCCGTACGCTGCGTGCCGCGTTTGCTGCTGAGCAGATTGCCGTCAGCAGCGCATAACGTCCCTTTTTCGCCCGGCCTGCTACGGCCGGGCTTTTTTGTTTTCAGTGAGGAAAATCATGGAAAACGTTGTCAACCTCTGGCCCCTGCTGGGGATCCTGGCCATCATTATTGGCTTTTTATTACGCTTCAATCCGGTGCTGGTGGTGATCGTCGCGGGCTTTGTCACTGGCCTCGCGGCGCAGATGCCGCTCGGCGACATTCTGGAAAAGCTCGGTTCCGGCTTTCTCAATACGCGCAATCTGCCGCTGATCCTGCTGCTGCCGCTGGCGGTTATCGGTCTGCTGGAACGCCACGGGCTGAAAGAGCGTGCGCAGAGCTGGATTGCGCAGATCAAAACCGCGACCGCCGGCCGTCTGCTCATCGTCTATCTGTTTGTGCGTGAAGCAACCGCCGCGCTGGGACTGACCAGTCTGGGTGGCCATCCGCAGATGGTACGCCCGCTGCTGGCACCGATGGCGGAGGGGGCGACGGAGAACCGCTATGGTGAGGTTTCGCCGGAGATACGTCACCGGCTGCGCGCCATGTCTGCCGCAACGGATAACGTCGGCCTTTTCTTTGGTGAGGATATCTTTGTCGCGTTCGGCGCGATTATCTTTATGCATAACTTTATGCAGGAATCAGCCGGCATTACCACCGAGCCGCTGCATATTGCGCTGTGGGGCATCCCGACCGCGCTGTGCGCCTTTCTTATCCACTCGGCCCGGCTGGTGCGGCTGGATCGCCAGCTGTCGCGTGAGCTGGGTGCGCTGAATCAGCAGGCGCTGCACGCCAGGGAGGAGAAGTAATGTTTCAGCAACAATATCTGATGTGGCTGGCAGGGGCGATTCTGCTGGTGGTGGCGCTGCTCTCCTGGGGAGACCGCGCCAATCCGCGCCGTCTGACCACCGGTCTCTTCTGGGCGCTCTATGGCCTGATTTTTCTGATTGGTGATGGCGCTTATCAGCTGGCAGGGCAGTGGGCCGGCGACGCTGAGCTGGGCCGCCGCTGGCTGCATATTGCCACCGGGGTGGTCGTGGTTGTGATGGCGCTGATCGCCGGCTGTGGTGGGGTACGCCTCGGGCGCTATCATCAGCGTACGGATGAGGAGAAACAGGCCAGCGCCAGACGGCTGGGCAATAAGCTGTTCTTACCCGCCCTGGCGATACCGCTGGTTACGGTGATTGGCGTACTGGCGTTTAATCATATTCCCGGACTGCAGGAGCAGGTGTTTGGCGCGGGCAACCACGCTACGCTGGTGACGCTATTTTCAATGATGGTGGGCTGTATTCTGGGCTGGCTGATTGCACTGGCGTTTACGCGGGAAAAGCCGCTGCAGTCGATGCAGGAGACACGGCGCCTGCTGGATGCGGTAGGCTGGGCGTTTATTCTGCCGCAGATCCTCGCCACGCTGGGGTTGCTGTTTACCAGCGCCGGCGTCGGCAGCGCGATTTCGCATCTCACTGAACACTATCTGGCGGTGGATAACCGGCTGATTGCGGTGGCGGTCTATGCCGGAGGAATGGCGCTGCTGACGATGGTAATGGGCAACGCCTTTGCCGCGTTCCCGATTGTGACGGCCGGCGTCGGCATCCCGATTCTGGTGCTGCAGCATGGCGGAAACCCGGCCGTCATGGCGGCGATCGGCATGTTTTCCGGCTACTGCGGGACGCTGATGACACCGATGGCAGCAAACTTCAACATCGTGCCCGCGCGCCTGCTGGAGCTGCCGGATCGGAATGCGGTGATCAAGGCTCAGGTTCCTACCGGTGTACTACTCTTGTTAGTGAATATTTTCCTGCTCTACTTCCTGATGTTTTTGTGAGGCAGTAATGAAAACGGTGTTGTTAACGGCTTTTGAGCCGTTTGGCGGTGAGCGTCTCAATCCTTCCTGGGAGGCGGTGCGCGACTTTGACGGTAAAATGCTGGCTGGCGTGCGGGTAGTGGTACGCCAGCTGCCGGTGGTGTTTGCAACCTGCGGTGCGGTGCTGACTGACGCGCTGACTACGCTGCAGCCCGATGGCATTCTCTGCGTGGGGCAGGCGGGCGGTCGCTGCGATATTACGCTGGAGCGGGTAGCGATCAATATTCACGATGCGCGTATCCCCGATAACCAGCAGCAGCAGCCGGTGGATGAGCCGGTCGTAGCGGGAGGCCCGGCGGCCTACTTTGCCACGCTGCCCATTAAAGCGATAGTCGCCTCGCTGCGGGAGGCAGGCATTCCCGCCTCGGTTTCGCAAACGGCCGGCACCTTTACCTGCAACAGCGTGATGTACTCTCTGCTGCACTGGCTGCACACCCACGGCAGTCCGGCACGCGGCGGATTTATGCACATTCCCTGGATGCCGCAGCAGGCGGTGAATCATCCTGGCGCGCCGAGCATGTCCGTTAGCAGCGTGACGCAGGCGCTGGAGATCGCCATTCAGGTCATGATGAACACCCATGACGACATCCGTGTTGCGGGTGGCGCAACACACTAATCAGGAGTCTGTATGCCAGAGGGACCGGAGATCCGCCGGGCGGCGGATCAGCTGGAAGCCGCTATCGTGGGCAAGCCCCTTACCGATGTGTGGTTTGCTTTTCCATCGCTGAAAACCTATGAGCCCGCCTTGCTGGGCGAAACGGTTAACGCTATTGAAACGCGCGGTAAAGCGCTGCTGACCCACTTCTCTAATGGCCTGACGCTTTACAGTCACAATCAGCTCTACGGCGTCTGGCGGGTCGTTGCCGCAGGCACGCAGCCCGCGACCACCCGGCAGCTGCGGGTGCGGCTGGAGAGCGCCGATAAAGCCATTCTGCTTTACAGCGCGTCTGATATTGAACTGCTGAATGCGGACACGCTCGGTGCACACCCGTTTCTGCAGCGCGTCGGGCCGGATGTGCTGGATGCCACGCTGACCGTCGCGGAGGTGCGCGAACGCCTGCTTTCGCCGCGGTTCCGGCGCCGGCAGTTCAGCGGCCTGCTGCTGGATCAGGCTTTTCTGGCCGGGCTGGGTAACTATCTGCGGGTGGAGATCCTGTGGCACGCCGGACTGCGCGCGCAGCACCGGGCGCAGGATCTGGATGACGCTCAGCTCGACAGGCTCAGTGACGCGCTGCTGGCGATCCCGCGTCTCTCTTACAAAATGCGTGGCAGCATGAAGAAGTATCATGAAGAGGCGGCGTTTCGCTTTGAAGTCTTTCACCGGCAGGGCAAAAAGTGCCGGCGCTGCGGTACGCTGATTGAGAAAGGCGTGCTCTCATCACGTCCTTTTTACTGGTGTCCGGGGTGCCAGCTGTAGCCAGACGTGGGCAGATTGCGGGCAAAAGAAAAGGGCAGAAGAATCTGCCCTTTTTTATGGCGTGACGGCGCTTATTTTTTCAGCGCTGACTCAAACGGACGCTCGGTATAACCGGTATAGAGCTGACGCGGACGGGCAATTTTCATGCCTTCATCGTGCATCTCTTTCCAGTGTGCAATCCAGCCAACGGTACGCGCCATCGCAAAGATTACGGTAAACATTGAAGAAGGGATGCCCATCGCTTTCAGAATGATGCCGGAGTAGAAATCGACGTTTGGATAGAGTTTACGCTCGATAAAGTAGGGGTCGTTCAGCGCAATGTGTTCCAGCTCCATCGCCACTTCCAGCAGGTCATCTTTCATACCCAGCTCATTGAGCACTTCATGGCAGGTCTCACGCATCACGGTGGCGCGCGGATCGTAGTTCTTGTAAACGCGGTGACCAAAGCCCATCAGGCGGAACGAGTCATTCTTATCTTTAGCACGGCGCACAAACTCCGGAATGTGCTCTACGGTGCTGATCTCTTCCAGCATACGCAGGGTAGCTTCGTTGGCGCCGCCATGTGCCGGCCCCCAGAGTGAAGCGATACCGGCCGCGATACAGGCAAACGGGTTAGCCCCGGATGACCCTGCGGTACGTACGGTAGAGGTGGAGGCGTTCTGTTCGTGATCGGCGTGCAGGATCAGAATACGATCCATCGCGCGCTCAAGCACCGGATTCACTTTGTACTCTTCACACGGTGTGGCAAACATCATATGCAGGAAGTTGCCGGCATAGGAGAGGTCGTTACGCGGATAAACAAAAGGCTGACCGATAGAATATTTGTAACACATGGCTGCCATGGTAGGCATTTTCGACAGCAGGCGGAACGCAGCGATTTCGCGATGGCGCTCAATGTTTACATCCAGCGAGTCGTGATAGAACGCGGCCAGCGCACCGGTTACGCCGCACATAACGGCCATCGGGTGTGAGTCACGACGGAAACCGTGGAACAGACGGGTGATCTGCTCGTGAATCATGGTGTGACGGGTAACGGTCGTGCAGAACTCTTTGAACTGCTCCTGAGTAGGCGCTTCGCCGTACAGCAGGATATAACAGACTTCCAGATAATTTGAGTGGGTCGCCAGCTGGTCAATCGGGAAACCGCGATGCAGCAGAATGCCTTCATCACCATCAATAAACGTTATTTTGGATTCACACGACGCGGTAGAGGTAAAGCCGGGGTCAAATGTAAACAGGCCTTGTGAGCCAAGGGCGCGGACGTCAACAACATCCTGTCCCAGCGTGCCTTGCATCACATCCAGTTCAAGCGTGTTGTTGTCTTGTAGGGTCAGCGTCACTTTTTTATCTGTCATTTTTCGTCTCCATAGCGCCTGGGTAAGTAAGGATCTTTAGACACCAGAATAGTTCGCATGTTGCGTAACACCACTCGCTTCAGATTATCACCTGGCAATAACCTGCACGTAATGAGGTTACGCAGTACTAAGGCATCCGGGGCAAGGATATTCGGACATGACATGGCGCTCATCGCAGATGTTAAAGATCCTGTCACGACATAACTTCTTGGTAACCAATAACCTGACGGTTTATGTTGCTCGTTAGGGCAATGTTACATAACTTGAGCTTAGGGGAAAGTGTATCCCCATAACTTTTGTGCATCATAGGGCTTTAGTGCGATTGTTTGTAACTGAAATGTTGATCTATTGTCAAATCAGATAATTAAAAATGTATATTTTGTGAAAATCGTGACCCTGATCACTGTTCAGCTTAAATGTGACCAAACAGATTGTAGGGGAATTGTAATCAGAATGTGATCGTCCTATACTGCCGCCAGGTCTCCGGAATACCCTGACACCAGGAGCCACCCAGCGTTTTACCCGCTTCATTTAACACTGGATGTTGCTATTTTGGTGGCGGTTGTTGTCTGAACACGCTCAGTGCTCTGCTGCAACTCAGGACCGGAGGAAGCAAAATAAAAAAGAGCTGTGTGGGCAAAACCGTGAAAAAACAAAGACCTGTTAACTTGGATCTCACGACGATCCGGTTTCCCGTTACTGCAATATCGTCCATTCTCCACCGCGTCTCCGGCGTGATTACGTTTGTCGCTCTCGGAATTCTGCTCTGGTTACTGGGTCTCTCTCTCTCCTCTCCCGAAGGTTTTCAGCAGGCGGCATCCATCATGGATAGCTTCTTTGCCAAATTCATTATGTGGGGCATTCTGACCGCGCTGGCCTATCATGCGGCAAGCGGTATCCGTCATATGCTGGCAGATTTTGGCTTTACCGCAGAGACCCTGCAGGTGGGAACCCGTACCGCGCAGGCGGTTTTTGTTATCACTGTCGTGCTCTCAATTCTGGCTGGGGTCCTCGTATGGTAAGCAATGCTTCTGCTTTAGGACGCAACGGTATCCACGACTGGCTTCTGGTCCGTGCTTCCGCAATCCTGATTACGCTCTACATCATCTATCTGCTCGGTTTCGTCGTCATGACCGATACGCTGACCTATGATGTCTGGCGCGGCTTTTTCGCCTCCTCCTTCACCAAAGTGTTTACGCTGCTGACCCTGTTCTCCATTCTGGTTCACGGCTGGATCGGTATGTGGCAGGTACTGACTGACTACGTGAAAGCGCTGGCGCCGCGTTTGTTGCTGCAGCTGGTTATTGTGGTCGCGCTGTTGTCGTATGCCGTTTATGGCACTGTTGTTGTGTGGGGTGTGTAAATGAATTTGCCAGTCAGAGAATTTGATGCCGTGGTGATCGGCGCAGGTGGCGCGGGTATGCGCGCGGCACTGCAAATCTCCCAGTCGGGCCAGAGCTGTGCCCTGTTATCGAAAGTTTTTCCAACCCGTTCCCATACCGTATCGGCGCAGGGCGGCATTACCGTTGCGCTGGGTAACACCCATGACGATAACTGGGAATGGCATATGTACGATACCGTAAAAGGTTCCGACTACATCGGGGACCAGGACGCGATCGAATATATGTGTAAAACCGGTCCGGAAGCGATTCTGGAGCTGGAGCATATGGGACTGCCGTTCTCCCGTTTAGACGATGGCCGCGTTTATCAGCGTCCATTTGGTGGCCAGTCCAAAAACTTTGGCGGCGAGCAGGCCGCACGTACCGCTGCGGCCGCTGACCGTACCGGTCACGCACTGCTGCATACGCTGTATCAGCAGAACCTGAAAAACAAAACCACCATCTTCTCCGAATGGTATGCGCTGGATCTGGTGAAAAACGCAGATGGTGCGATTGTGGGTTGTACCGCTATCTGCATTGAAACCGGTGAAACCGTCTACTTCAAAGCCAAAGCGACTATTCTGGCAACCGGCGGCGCGGGACGTATCTACCAGTCCACCACTAACGCACACATCAATACCGGCGACGGCGTTGGCATGGCAATCCGTGCCGGCGTACCGATGCAGGATATGGAGATGTGGCAGTTCCACCCGACCGGTATTGCGGGTGCGGGCGTGCTGGTCACCGAGGGCTGCCGTGGTGAAGGTGGCTATCTGCTGAACAAACATGGCGAACGCTTCATGGAGCGCTATGCGCCAAACGCCAAAGATCTGGCGGGCCGTGATGTTGTTGCGCGTTCAATGATGGTTGAGATCCGTGAAGGTCGCGGCTGCGATGGCCCGTGGGGTCCGCATATCAAACTGAAGCTCGATCATCTTGGGGCTGAGGTGCTTGAGTCGCGCCTGCCTGGCATTCTTGAGTTGTCGCGCACCTTTGCGCATGTCGATCCGGTTAAAGAGCCGATTCCGGTTATTCCAACCTGTCACTACATGATGGGCGGTATTCCGACCCGCGTCACCGGACAGGCGCTGCGCGTGAATGAACAGGGCGAAGATGAAGTGATCCCGGGCCTGTTTGCGGTTGGCGAGATCGCCTGCGTATCGGTGCACGGTGCTAACCGTCTGGGCGGTAACTCACTGCTGGATCTGGTGGTATTTGGTCGCGCGGCAGGGGTGCACCTGATGGAGTGTATCGCTGAGCAGGGCGAGCTGCGCGATGCTACCGCGGAAGAGATCGATGCGGCGATGGCGCGCTTCAATCGCTGGGAAAATAACACCACGGGTGAAGATCCGGTGGAAATCCGCAAAGCGCTGCAGCGCTGCATGCAGAACAACTTCTCGGTGTTCCGCGAAGGTGACGCCATGCGTGAAGGCCTGGCCGAGCTGAAAGCGATTCGCGAGCGTCTGAAGAGTGCGCGTCTGGATGACCGCTCACCCGATTTCAATACGCAGCGTATCGAATGTCTGGAGCTGGATAACCTGATGGAAACCGCTTATGCAACTGCGGTTGCCGCAAACTTCCGCACTGAAAGCCGTGGCGCACATAGCCGCTTCGACTATCCGGAGCGTGATGATGCAAACTGGCTGTGTCACAGTCTCTATGTTCCGCAAACGGAAAGCATGACGCGCCGTGAGGTGAACATGCAGCCGAAACTGCGCGCGGCCTTCCCGCCGAAAGCGCGTACCTATTAATTGCGGAGGTCATGATGAAACTCGAATTTTCAATCTACCGTTATAACCCGGACGTCGATGACAAGCCGCGCATGCAGGATTACACCCTGGAGTCGGAAGACGGGCGCGACATGATGCTGCTGGATGCGCTGATTCGGCTGAAAGAGCAGGATCCAACGCTGGCGTTTCGTCGCTCGTGCCGCGAGGGTGTCTGCGGCTCAGATGGTCTGAACATGAACGGCAAAAATGGTCTGGCCTGCATTACTCCGGTCTCAGCACTGGGTAACGGCAGTAAAAAGATCGTGATTCGCCCGCTGCCAGGTCTGCCGGTTGTGCGCGATCTGGTGGTCGACATGAGCCAGTTCTATACGCAGTATGAGAAAATCAAACCGTTCCTGCTGAACAACGGTGAGAATCCGCCGGCGCGTGAGCATCTGCAGAGCCCGTCGGAGCGTGAGCACCTTGATGGCCTGTATGAGTGTATTCTCTGCGCCTGCTGCTCAACCTCCTGCCCGTCGTTCTGGTGGAACCCGGATAAGTTTATCGGTCCGGCCGGTCTGCTGGCTGCCTATCGCTTCCTGATTGACAGCCGCGACACGGAAACGGATGCGCGTCTCGACAATCTGAGTGATGCTTTCAGCGTATTCCGCTGTCACAGCATCATGAACTGTGTGAGCGTATGTCCGAAAGGGCTGAACCCGACGCGCGCCATCGGCCATATCAAGTCGATGCTGCTGCAGCGCGGGGCGTAAAGCTAAGAAGTCCTGCCGGAAACTCAGGTTCCCGGCAGCGTATGGAAGCCTCTATAAGCGCGGTGCTGACCACGCTTATAAAGGTTCCCTTACGGGCCCGGCGCCGGTAGCGCACAGGTTCGTATCGCTGAACTCACTACGGCAAGCCGTGAAAGCGGCAACAAATGAAACCTCATAAAAAGCAGCTTAATGCTTAAGGGATCACAATGCAGAACAGCGCGATGAAACCCTGGCTGGACTCCTCCTGGCTGGCCGGCGCGAACCAGTCTTACATAGAGCAACTCTATGAGGATTTCCTGACCGATCCTGACTCTGTTGATGAAGTGTGGCGCGACCTGTTCCAGCAGTTGCCAGGTACCGGCGTAAAACCAGAGCAGTTTCACTCCACGACGCGTGACTATTTCCGCCGCCTGGCGAAGGATGCTACCCGCTACACCTCTACCGTTACCGATCCGGCTACTAACTCCAAACAGGTTAAAGTCCTGCAGCTGATTAACGCGTTCCGTTTCCGCGGCCATCAGCACGCTAATCTTGATCCGCTTGGCCTGTGGAAACAGGATATCGTGGCCGATCTCGACCCGGCCTTTCACGATCTGACCGACGCCGATTTTCAGGAAAGCTTCAACGTAGGCTCATTTGCGATTGGCAAAGAGACGATGAAGCTGGCCGATCTCTACGCCGCCCTGCAGCAGACCTACTGCGGGTCGATTGGCGCAGAGTATATGCACATCAACAACACTGAAGAGAAACGCTGGATCCAGCAGCGTCTTGAATCAGTGGCTGGACAGGCTTCATTCAGCGCGAAAGAGAAAAAAGGCTTCCTGAAAGAGCTGACCGCAGCCGAAGGTCTGGAAAAATATCTTGGGGCGAAATTCCCCGGCGCCAAACGCTTCTCACTGGAAGGTGGCGATGCGCTGGTGCCTATGCTGCGCGAAATGATTCGCCACGCAGGGAAAAGCGGCACGCGCGAAGTGGTGCTGGGTATGGCGCACCGCGGACGTCTGAACGTGCTGATCAACGTACTGGGCAAAAAGCCGCAGGATCTGTTTGATGAGTTCGCCGGCAAGCACAAAGAGCATCTGGGTACCGGTGATGTGAAATACCACATGGGCTTCTCTTCCGATGTTGAAACCGAAGGGGGCCTGGTGCATCTGGCACTGGCGTTTAACCCGTCGCATCTGGAGATTGTCAGCCCGGTTGTCATGGGCTCCGTACGCGCCCGCCTCGATCGTCTCTCTGAGCCGGGCAGTAACAAAGTTCTGCCTATCACCATTCACGGTGACGCAGCGGTAATTGGTCAGGGTGTGGTGCAGGAAACCCTGAACATGTCGCAGGCGCGTGGTTATGAAGTTGGCGGTACGGTGCGTATCGTGATCAATAACCAGGTTGGCTTTACCACGTCAAATCCAAGAGATGCGCGCTCCACGCCTTATTGTACTGATATCGGTAAGATGGTGCTGGCACCTATTTTCCACGTGAACGCGGACGATCCGGAAGCCGTTGCTTTTGTTACCCGTCTGGCGCTCGACTACCGCAACACCTTTAAGCGTGATGTCTTTATCGATCTGGTCTGCTATCGCCGTCATGGCCATAACGAAGCGGATGAGCCAAGTGCAACGCAGCCGCTGATGTATCAGAAGATTAAAAAGCATCCGACGCCGCGTAAACTTTACGCCGACCGCCTGCAGAGCCAGGGCGTAGCCTCGCAGGAAGATGCCACTGAACTGGTTAACCTCTATCGCGATGCGCTGGATGCCGGTGAGTGCGTGGTGCCGGAATGGCGCCCGATGAGCCTGCACTCGTTTACCTGGTCCCCTTATCTCAACCACGAGTGGGATGAGAGCTACCCGGAAACGGTTGAGCTGAAACGCCTGCAGGAGCTGGCGCGCCGTATCAGCACGGTTCCGGAAGCGGTTGAAGTGCAGTCGCGCGTGGCCAAAATTTACAACGACCGCAAAGAGATGGCGGAAGGCAACAAACCGTTTGACTGGGGCGGGGCAGAGAATCTGGCCTACGCCACGCTGGTGGATGAAGGCATTCCGGTGCGTCTCTCTGGCGAAGATTCCGGACGCGGCACCTTCTTCCACCGCCATGCGGTGATCCACAACCAGCTGAATGGCTCTACCTATACGCCGCTGCACCATATTCATAATGGTCAGGGAGAGTTCAAAGTCTGGGACTCCGTGCTGTCGGAAGAGGCGGTACTGGCGTTTGAATATGGCTACGCCACCGCAGAGCCGCGCGTGCTGACCATCTGGGAAGCGCAGTTTGGTGACTTTGCCAACGGCGCACAGGTGGTTATCGATCAGTTCATCAGCTCGGGCGAGCAGAAGTGGGGCCGCATGTGTGGCCTGGTGATGCTGCTGCCGCACGGCTATGAAGGTCAGGGTCCGGAGCACTCCTCAGCGCGCCTGGAGCGTTATCTGCAGCTCTGCGCTGAGCAGAATATGCAGGTTTGCGTGCCATCTACCCCGGCTCAGGTTTACCACATGCTGCGTCGTCAGGCGCTGCGCGGTATGCGCCGTCCGCTGATTGTGATGTCGCCGAAGTCGCTGCTGCGTCATCCGCTGGCGATCTCCAGCCTGGACGATCTGGCAAACGGCAGCTTCCAGCCGGCGATTGGCGAGATCGATGCGCTCGATCCGCAGCAGGTTAAACGCGTGGTGCTCTGTTCAGGTAAGGTCTACTACGATCTGCTGGAACAGCGTCGCAAAAACGAGCAGAGCGATGTTGCCATTGTGCGCATCGAGCAGCTCTATCCTTTCCCGCACAAAGCGGTACAGGAAGCGTTAAAAGATTACGCCCATGTCCAGGATTTCGTCTGGTGTCAGGAAGAGCCGCTCAATCAGGGCGCATGGTATTGCAGTCAGCATCATTTCCGCGAAGTGGTTCCCTTTGGTGCGTCGCTGCGTTACGCAGGCCGTCCGGCATCTGCTTCACCGGCCGTGGGCTATATGTCCGTACATCAACAACAGCAGCAAGACCTGGTCAACGACGCGCTGAACCTTGGTTAATAAAAAGGAAAGAAAATGAGTAGCGTAGAAATTCTCGTTCCCGATTTACCTGAATCCGTAGCGGACGCAACGGTTGCAACCTGGCACAAAAAACCTGGCGATGCAGTCAGCCGTGATGAAGTGCTGGTCGAAATTGAAACCGATAAAGTGGTGCTGGAAGTTCCTGCTGCTGCTGATGGTATTCTGGAAGCCGTGCTGGAAGAAGAGGGTGCTACCGTCACCTCGCGCCAGCTGCTTGGTCGCCTGAAAGAGGGCAACAGCGGCGGGAAAGAGACCTCAGCGAAAGTTGAGAGCAATGAATCTGCACCGGCACAGCGCCAGTCCGCGTCGCTGGAAGAAGAGAGCAGCGACGCGCTGAGCCCTGCTGTACGCCGTCTGATCGCGGAAAACAATCTCGACGCCAGCCAGATCAAAGGCACCGGCGTGGGTGGCCGACTGACGCGCGAAGATATTGAAAAGCACCTGGCGAAAAAGCCGGAAGCGAAAGCGGCTCCGGCTGCTGAAGCGGCGGCTCCGGCTCCGGTTGCTAACCGCAGCGAGAAGCGCGTGCCGATGACCCGCCTGCGCAAACGCGTGGCTGAGCGTCTGCTGGAAGCGAAAAACAGCACCGCCATGCTGACCACGTTCAACGAAATCAACATGAAGCCCATCATGGATCTGCGCAAGCAGTATGGTGAGGCGTTTGAAAAACGTCACGGTGTACGCCTGGGCTTTATGTCCTTCTACATCAAAGCGGTCGTTGAAGCCCTGAAGCGCTTCCCGGAAGTGAACGCCTCTATCGATGGCGAAGATGTGGTGTACCACAACTACTTCGATGTCAGCATCGCCGTTTCTACGCCGCGCGGTCTGGTGACGCCAGTGCTGAAAGATGTGGATGCGCTGAGCATGGCGGATATCGAGAAGAAAATTAAAGAGCTGGCGGTGAAAGGCCGTGATGGCAAGCTGACAGTTGAAGAGCTGACCGGCGGTAACTTCACCATCACCAACGGCGGCGTGTTTGGTTCGCTGATGTCAACGCCAATCATTAACCCGCCGCAGAGCGCCATTCTGGGCATGCACGCCATTAAAGATCGTCCAATGGCGGTCAATGGTCAGGTGGTGATCCTGCCGATGATGTATCTGGCGCTCTCTTACGATCACCGTCTGATCGATGGCCGTGAATCGGTAGGCTATCTGGTCGCAGTGAAAGAGATGCTGGAAGATCCGGCTCGTCTGCTGCTGGATGTCTGATTTTCGCCGGGCGCGCAGCGATGCGCGCCCACATTTAAATGTTTCAGATCTGAATGGATAGAACATCATGAACTTACACGAATACCAGGCGAAGCAGCTGTTTGCACGGTATGGTATGCCAGCACCGACTGGTTATGCCTGCACCACGCCACGTGAAGCCGAAGAAGCCGCCTCAAAAATTGGCGCAGGCCCGTGGGTAGTGAAATGTCAGGTTCATGCCGGTGGCCGTGGTAAAGCGGGCGGCGTGAAGGTAGTGAAAAGTAAAGAAGAGATCCGTGCATTTGCTGAGCACTGGCTGGGTAAACGTCTGGTGACCTATCAGACAGATGCGCTGGGCCAGCCGGTTAACCAGATTCTGGTTGAAGCGGCAACCGATATCGATCAGGAACTCTATCTGGGTGCGGTCGTCGATCGCGCTACGCGCCGCGTGATCTTCATGGCATCAACCGAAGGCGGTGTGGAAATTGAAAAGGTGGCGGAAGAGACTCCGCACCTGATCCACAAAATGGCGCTCGACCCGTTAGCGGGACCGCAGCCATACCAGGGCCGCGAACTGGCGTTCAAACTGGGTCTGACCGGTAAGCAGGTCAGCCAGTTCACCAAAATCTTTATGGGTCTGGCTACCATGTTCCTGGAGCGCGATCTGGCGATGGTTGAGATCAACCCGCTGGTGATCACCAAGCAGGGCGACCTGATCTGCCTGGATGGCAAGCTGGGTGCAGACGGCAACGCGCTGTTCCGCCAGCCTGAACTGCGCGAAATGCGCGATCCAAGCCAGGAAGATCCACGCGAAGCGCACGCAACGCAGTGGGAGCTGAACTATGTCGCGCTGGAAGGCAACATTGGCTGTATGGTCAACGGCGCGGGTCTGGCGATGGGCACAATGGATATCGTGAAGCATCACGGTGGCCAGCCTGCAAACTTCCTTGATGTCGGCGGCGGCGCAACCAAAGAGCGCGTAACCGAAGCCTTCAAAATCATCCTCTCTGACGATGCGGTAAAAGCGGTATTCGTTAACATCTTCGGCGGTATTGTCCGTTGCGATCTGATCGCTGATGGCATCATCGGCGCAGTGGCAGAAGTGGGTGTCAACGTGCCGGTAGTGGTACGTCTGGAAGGTAACAACGCTGAGCTGGGCGCTAAGAAACTGGCGGACAGCGGTCTGAACATCATTGCAGCAACCAGCCTGACAGACGCGGCACAGCGTGTTGTTGCTGCAGCGGAGGGTAAATAATGTCCATTCTGATCGACAAGAACACCAAAGTCATCTGCCAGGGTTTCACCGGTGGCCAGGGGACTTTTCACTCTGAGCAGGCGCTGGCCTATGGCACGCAGCTGGTTGGCGGCGTAACGCCAGGTAAAGGCGGCACTACCCATCTGGGCCTGCCGGTGTTCAATACCGTGCGTGAAGCGGTAGAAGCGACCGGCGCAACGGCCACGGTTATCTACGTTCCGGCTCCGTTCTGCAAAGACGGTATCCTGGAAGCGATCGACGCGGGCATCAAGCTGATCATCACCATCACTGAAGGTATCCCGACGCTGGATATGCTGACTGTGAAAATGAAGCTGGATGAAGCAGGCGTGCGCATGATTGGCCCTAACTGCCCTGGCGTGATCACCCCAGGCGAATGCAAAATCGGCATTATGCCAGGCCACATTCACCAGCCAGGCCGCGTGGGCATCGTGTCACGTTCCGGCACCCTGACCTATGAAGCGGTTAAGCAGACCACAGATATTGGCTATGGCCAGTCTACCTGTGTCGGTATCGGTGGCGACCCGATCCCGGGCTCTAACTTCATCGATATCTTGCAGATGTTCCAGGACGATCCGCAGACCGAAGCGATTGTGATGATCGGTGAAATCGGCGGCAGCGCGGAAGAAGAAGCGGCAGCCTTTATCAAAGAGCACGTCACCAAGCCGGTTGTCGGCTATATCGCAGGCGTAACGGCGCCGAAAGGCAAACGTATGGGCCATGCTGGCGCCATCATTGCCGGCGGTAAAGGCACGGCTGACGAGAAGTTTGCTGCGCTGGAAGCGGCAGGTGTGAAAACTGTCCGCAGCCTGGCCGATATCGGTGATGCGGTAAAAGCAGTTCTGCCTGCTAACTGATTGCGCTGACTGAATAAGCATAAGCCACCTGCGGGTGGCTTTTTTTATGCCTGCAGCGTAGCGGTTTTTATTTATTATCCTGCGCGGCGGATTTTAAAGTTAATAACTCACAGAAAAGGTAATCGTAATTTTAATTAAACGCGGCAGCTTTTGACATCGCTTTAACAACTCTTTCAGGCTACATATTCGTAAACTTTATATCTTAATCCAGATCAAATAATAGCGTGTTATAGCAAACTTTACTGCTGGCTAAAAACAACCCGGCCGGTATAAATTGCGCTGCATCAAATCACAGTTTTGCCACGGATAACAGCCGTCTGAGTCGTATGCCCCCGGATCAATATTGTGGCATCTGACGCTGACGCCTGCATGACAGAAATGTGAGGCGATATTTTCAGGGAATTATCACCACTATTACTCGCTCATTTCGGGCCGCAGATTGCGCTATCTGCGGGTAATAAAACCGGAATTAATAATCAGCCGTTCCTGCACGCTGTTGCGCCGTTTACCGTCCGGCAACACAGCGGCATGCGAAGAGCAAGGAGTTCTCATGTTAGATATTGTCGAGCTGTCGCGCTTACAGTTTGCCCTGACGGCGATGTACCACTTTCTGTTCGTACCATTAACGCTGGGTATGGCGTTTCTGCTGGCGATCATGGAAACCGTCTACGTGCTGTCGGGCAAACAGATTTATAAAGATATGACCAAATTCTGGGGCAAGTTGTTTGGCATCAACTTTGCGCTGGGCGTGGCCACCGGACTCACCATGGAGTTTCAGTTCGGCACTAACTGGTCCTATTACTCCCATTACGTCGGCGATATTTTCGGGGCACCGCTGGCCATTGAAGGATTAATGGCGTTCTTTCTTGAATCCACCTTTGTTGGCCTGTTTTTCTTTGGCTGGGATCGGCTGGGCAAAGTTCAGCATCTGGCGGTCACCTGGCTGGTGGCGCTGGGATCCAACCTCTCTGCGCTCTGGATCCTGGTGGCCAATGGCTGGATGCAAAATCCCATCGCCGCAGCATTCAACGCTGAAACCATGCGTATGGAAATGCTGAGCTTTTCAGAGCTGGTGCTTAACCCGGTCGCACAGGTGAAATTTGTGCATACTGTGGCGGCGGGCTATACCGCTGGCGCCATGTTTGTTCTGGGGATCAGCGGCTGGTATCTGCTTAAAGGGCGTGATGTGGCGTTTGCCCGCCGCTCCTTTGCCATTGCGGCCAGTTTTGGCATGGCGGCGGTGCTCTCGGTGATTGTACTCGGCGATGAGTCGGGCTACGAGATGGGGGATGTCCAGAAAACCAAACTGGCTGCAATCGAGGCGGAGTGGGAGACCCAGCCGGCACCCGCCGCCTTTACGCTATTTGGTATACCGAATCAGGAGACGCAGGAGAACAAATATGCGATTCAGATTCCGTATCTGCTTGGCCTTATCGCCACGCGCTCAGTGGATAAACCCGTTACCGGCCTGAAAGAACTGCAGGCGCAGCATGAGGTGCGGATCCGTAACGGCATCAAAGCGTATGGCCTGCTCAATGCGCTGCGCAGCGGCAATCAGGACCCGGAAGTCCGCCGCGCGTTTGAAGCCAGCAAGCAGGATCTTGGCTACGGCCTGCTGCTTAAGCGCTACACCCCGACGGTCACCGATGCCAGCGAAGCGCAGATACAACAGGCGGTGAAAGACGCCATTCCGCGCGTGGCGCCGCTCTATTTTGCCTTCCGTATCATGGTGCTGTGCGGCGCGCTGTTGCTGGCGATTATTGCCCTCTCATTCTGGAGCGTAGTCCGCGACCGGATCGGTCAGCAGCGCTGGCTGCTGAAAGCCGCACTGTATGGCATTCCGCTGCCGTGGATCGCTATCGAGGCGGGCTGGTTTGTTGCGGAGTACGGGCGTCAGCCGTGGGCAATCGGTGAAGTGTTACCCACCGCCGTAGCGAACTCTTCGCTGACCGTGGGAGACGTGCTGTTTTCGATGACGCTGATTTGCGGACTCTACACGCTGTTTCTGGTGGCAGAGATGTATCTGATGTTCCGGTTTGCCCGCCTGGGGCCGGGCAGCCTGAAAACCGGCCGCTATCACAATGAATCAGTGCAGATCGCTACGCAGCCAGAGCGCGGCTAAAGGAGAGCAACCATGTTTGACTACGAAGTGTTACGTTTTGTCTGGTGGCTGCTGATTGGCATACTGCTGATCGGCTTTGCCGTGGCGGACGGTTTTGATATGGGGGTCGGTATGCTGACGCCCGTGCTCGGACGCAGCGACACCGAGCGCCGTATTATGATCAACACGATTGCACCGCACTGGGACGGCAATCAGGTCTGGCTGATCACGGCTGGCGGTGCGCTGTTTGCCGCCTGGCCCATGGTCTATGCCGCCGCCTTCTCTGGTTTCTATGTCGCCATGATTCTGGTGCTCGCCTCGCTCTTTTTTCGCCCGGTGGGTTTTGATTATCGATCCAAAATTGAAGACAGGCGCTGGCGTGCCGTGTGGGACTGGGGCATCTTTGCCGGCAGTTTTGTTCCGCCGCTGGTGATAGGCGTTGCCTTTGGCAATCTGCTGCAGGGGGTGCCGTTTCATGCAGATAGCTATCTGCGTCTGTTCTATACCGGCAATTTCTTCCAGCTGCTCAATCCATTTGGCCTGCTGGCGGGAGTCATCAGCGTGGCGATGATCCTGACCCAGGGCGCCACCTATCTGCAGATGCGCACCTGCGGTGAGCTGCATTTACGTGCGCGCAGCGCGGCGCAGGCGGGGGCGCTGGTGATGCTCATCGCCTTTGTGCTGGCGGGCTTGTGGGTAAAATATGGCCTTGACGGCTATGTAGTGAAAAGCGTTATCGATCACCACGCAGCCTCTAATCCACTGGGCAAAGAGGTGGTGCGCGAGGCGGGTGCCTGGCTGCGTAATTTTGAGCAGATGCCGCTGCTGTGGGCGTTTCCGCTGCTGGGCGCTGTTCTGCCGCTGCTTACACTACTTTGTTCGCGCGGCGAGCGGGGCGCCTGGGCATTCATCTTCTCTTCCCTGACGCTGGCCTGCGTCATCATGACCGCCGGTATTGCGCTGTTCCCGTTTATCATGCCCTCCAGCACCGTGCCGGGTAGCAGCCTGACCCTCTGGGATGCCACCTCCAGCCTGCTGACGCTGAAGATTATGACCATCGCCGCACTCATCTTTGTGCCGATCATTCTGGCCTACACCAGCTGGTGCTACTACAAAATGTTCGGTCGCATTACCCAAGATGATATTGAACGCAACACGCACTCTCTCTACTGATTAAGGAGCTTTTGCATGTGGTATTTTGCCTGGATCCTCGGCACGCTGCTGGCCTGCGCATTAGGTGTGATCACCGCCCTGGCGCTGGAGCAGAGAGATGCAAACCGTGCACAGGATGACAACGCCTGATCGGTCAGCATGCTGGCCGGTAGCATGGGGTAATAAAGGGGTCCGGACGGGCCCTTTTTTTGTGCCTGTTAACGGCACACTCGCCTGACTGCAGACCAGGACTTTTGTCAGCATCAGGTCAGGAAATGTTGAGTAATTCCTTCTGGTTGTTACCGTCAGATAATTATTTTCTTCTGGCTCTGGCGGACCATTCCCAAGCGGATCGCTCTTGCGTATAGTAGCAACGTTTAAAAATGAGACCGGGATGTAGAGTGAGTACAACGCTGTTTCGCTGGCCGGTGCGGGTCTACTATGAAGATACCGATGCCGGAGGTGTGGTTTACCACGCCAGCTATCTTGCTTTTTATGAACGAGCACGTACCGAAATGCTGCGTCAGCGCCATTTCAATCAACACGTCCTGTTAGAAGAGCAGGTCGCATTTGTGGTACGGCGCATGACAGTGGAGTTCATTGCCGCGGCTCGCCTTGATGACCTTCTGGAGATACAGACCGAAGTGACCTCAATGACCCGCGCAACCATGACCTTCACCCAGCGTATCGTCAATGCTGAAGGCAGGGTGCTCAACGAGGCGGATGTCCTGATCGCCTGCATTAACCCACACCTGATGAAGCCGATTGCGCTTCCCAAGTCTATTGTCGCGGAGTTCAAGCAGTGACTGACATGAATGTTCTTGATTTGTTCCTGAAGGCGAGCCTTCTGGTCAAACTTATCATGTTGATTTTGATCGGCTTTTCTATTGCCTCCTGGGCAATCATCATCCAGCGTACGCGCATTCTGAATGCGGCAGGACGCGAAGCGGACGCGTTTGAAGATAAGTTCTGGTCCGGTATCGAACTCTCGCGTCTCTATCAGGAGAGCCAGGGGCGTCGTGATGAGCTGGGCGGTTCGGAACAAATTTTCTACGCCGGCTTTAAAGAGTTTGCCCGCCTGCATCGCGTAAACAGCCATGCGCCGGAAGCGGTGGTCGAGGGCGCCAGCCGCGCCATGCGTATCTCTATGAACCGCGAGCTGGAAGCGCTGGAAACCCACATTCCTTTCCTCGGTACCGTGGGTTCAATCAGTCCCTATATCGGTCTGTTTGGTACCGTATGGGGGATCATGCACGCTTTCATCGCGCTGGGCGCAGTCAAGCAGGCCACGCTGCAGATGGTGGCACCGGGTATCGCAGAAGCGCTGATCGCCACCGCGATCGGCCTGTTTGCCGCGATCCCGGCGGTCATGGCCTATAACCGTCTGAACCAGCGCGTCAACAAGCTGGAGCAGGGTTACGATAACTTTATGGAAGAGTTCACGGCTATCCTGCATCGTCAGGCTTTCTCTAGCGACAATACGAAGTAAGTCGAGGTTTACGATGGCCAGAACCCGTGGTCGCGGACGCCGCGATCTTAAGTCGGAAATCAACATTGTTCCGCTGCTCGATGTGCTGCTGGTGCTGCTGCTTATCTTTATGGCAACCGCGCCAATCATTACGCAGAGCGTGGAAGTTGATCTGCCGGACGCCACTGACTCCAAAACGGTTGCCAGCGATGATAATCCGCCGGTAATTGTTGAAGTGGCCGGTGTAGGACAATACAGCCTGGTGGTGGATCACGATCGTATGACCCAGCTGCCGCCTGAGCAGGTTGTGAGTGAAGCGCAGCGTCGTATTGAAGCCAATCCTAAAACCGTGTTTCTGATTGGCGGGGCCAAAGATGTGCCTTACGACGAAATCATTAAAGCGCTGAACCTGCTTCATCAGGCTGGCGTCAAATCAGTCGGTCTGATGACGCAGCCGATTTAACGCGACTTGTTTTTGGGAACCGAGAGTGTCGAAGGCAACCGAACAGAACCAGAAGTTGAAACGCGCAATTATCGTTTCGGTGGCGCTGCACATCGTGCTGATTGCGCTGCTGATCTGGAGCTCGTTCAACGAACATATTGAAGCGAGCGGCGGCGGCGGCGGTAGCGATATTGATGCCGTCATGGTCGATCCCGGGGCTGTGGTTGAACAATATAATCGTCAGCAAAATCAGCAGAGCGACAGCCAGCGTGCGGAACAGCAGCGGAAAAAGCAGGCGCAGCAGCAGGCGGAAGAGCTACAGCAGAAGCAGGCCGCCGAGCAGCAGCGTCTGAAAGCGCTGGAAAAAGAGCGGCTGCAGGCGCAGCAGGAAGCGAAAGAGCAGGCTAAACAGCAGGCTGAGCAGCAGAAAGCGGCCGAAACGGCTGCAAAGCAGGCTCAGGAGCAGCAAAAAGCGGCTGAAGCCGCTGCCGCACAGGCGAAAGCGGATGCGAAAGCAGAAGCAGACGCGCGCGCTAAAGCAGCAGCAGAAGCGAAAGCAACCGCAGCGGCTGAAGCGAAGCAGGCTGCTGCCGAGGCGAAGAAACAGGCAGAAGAGCAGGCGAAAGCAGCGGCAGCGGATGCTGCAAAAGAGAAAGCGGCAGAGCAGGCGAAAGCGGCAGCTGAGGCGAAAGCCAAAGCGCAGGCGGAAGCGAAAGCGCAGGCAGCGGCCGATGCCAAAGCTAAAGCAGCGGCAGAGGCGAAAGCCAAAGCTGCGCAGGAAGCCAAAGAGAAAGCAGCAGAGGCGGCGAAGGAGAAAGCTGCGGAAGCTGCTAAAGAGAAAGCAGCTGAAGCGGCTAAAGAGAAGGCGGCCGCTGAGGCAAAAGCGAAAGCAGACGCCGCTGCCAAAGCGAAAGCGGATGCAGCCGCTAAAGCAAAAGCAGATGCAGCGGCGAAAGCCAAAGCAGCCGCGGACGCGAAGAAAAAGGCTGCTGCTGAAGCCGCGCAGGGCGAAAGCGATGTTGACGATCTGCTGGGCGGCCTCTCCTCCGGTAAAAACGCGCCGAAGAGTGGCGCTGCAGCCGGCGGCGGTGGTGCAGCAGGGCAGGGCAATCAGAAGAAAGCGGGTGCATCGGGTGCTGAGGTCAACGCCTATCTGGGCCAGATCACCAGCGCCATCCAAAGCCGCTTCTATGATGCCGATCTCTATCGCGGTAAGAGCTGCGATTTACGTATTAAGCTGGCACCCGATGGGCTGCTGATTGATGTGAAATCGGAAGGGGGCGATCCGGCACTTTGCCAGGCTGCCATTGCCGCTGCGAAGCAGGCGCGTATTCCTAAGCCACCTTCGCAGGCGGTGTATGAAGTGTTTAAAAACGCACCAATGCGTTTCAGGCCGCAATAATGCAGTAACGTACGGCAGGTTGAACTAAGGTTAGCTTGCCGTATTCTATAAAATACTCGTGTTTTTTCAGGAACTGTGCGAATTATCGTGAACTCAGGTTCAGGTAAGGGAGATAAGATGAAGCAGGCACTTCGTGTAACCTTAGGTTTTTTTGTACTGCTGTGGGCCGCTGTGCTGCACGCAGAAGTACGCATTGAAATTACGCAGGGCGTTAACACTGCCCGTCCGATTGGTGTAGTACCGTTTAAATGGGCCGGACCTGGCGCGGCGCCAGAAGATGTCGGCGGTATTGTGGCAGCTGACGTGCGCAACAGTGGTAAATTTAATCCGCTGGATCGCTCACGTCTGCCGCAGCAGCCCGGCAGTGCGCAGGAAGTTCAGCCTGCCGCATGGAGCGCGCTGGGTATTGATGCCGTGGTGGTCGGTCAGGTCTCACCTAACGCCGATGGCAGCTATCAGGTCGCCTATCAGCTGGTCGACACCGGGGGTGCACCGGGCAGCGTACTGGCACAAAACTCCTTCAAAGTAACAAAACAGTGGCTGCGCTATGCGGCGCATACCGCCAGTGACGAAGTCTTTGAGAAGCTGACCGGCATTAAAGGCGCATTCCGCACCCGTATCGCTTATGTTGTGCAGACCAACGGCGGCCAGTTCCCGTATGAGCTGCGCGTGTCTGACTACGATGGTTACAACCAGTTTGTGGTACACCGTTCACCGCAGCCGCTGATGTCACCGGCCTGGTCACCTGACGGCAGCAAACTGGCCTACGTTACGTTTGAGAGTGGCAAATCAGCGCTGGTGATCCAGACGCTGGCAAATGGCGCTATTCGTCAGGTTGCCTCCTTCCCGCGTCACAACGGTGCACCATCGTTCTCACCGGATGGTTCTAAGCTGGCTTTCGCCCTCTCTAAAACGGGCAGCCTGAATCTCTATGTAATGGACCTGGGCTCAGGTCAGATCCGTCAGGTAACAGACGGCCGCTATAACAGCACTGAGCCAACCTGGTTCCCGGATAGCCAGACCCTGGCGTATACCTCGGATCAGGCGGGTGCACCGCAGATTTATAAAGTCGGTGTTAACGGCGGCGCGCCACAGCGTATTACCTGGGAAGGCAAACAGAACCAGGATGCGGATGTGTCGACCGACGGTAAAACCATGGTGATGATCAGCAGCGCCGGTGGCGCGCAGCACGTCGCCAAACAGGATCTGGAAACGGGAGCCGTTCAGACGTTAACGGACACGTTCCTGGATGAAACGCCAAGTCTGGCACCAAACGGCACCATGGTTATCTACAGCTCTACTCAGGGGATGGGATCCGTGCTGCAGCTGGTTTCAACTGACGGGCGTTTCAAAGCGCGTCTTCCGGCAACTGATGGACAGGTAAAATCACCTGCCTGGTCGCCGTATCTGTGATGCATCGCTCCCTTGCCTCGTCGGCGGGGGAGTCAATGTATGGCAAACAAAATAATAGGATAAAGAAATGCAACTGAACAAAATGCTGAAGGGTTTAATGCTGGCTCTGCCAGTGATTGCAGTCGCTGCTTGTAGCTCACACAAAAACAACAACAACGATCAGTCCGGTATGGGTGCTGATGGTGCGTACGGTGCGGGCTCTGGCGCTGGCATGAACGGCGGCAACATGTCTTCTGACGAGCAGGCGCGTCTGCAGATGCAGCAGCTGCAGCAGAACAACATCGTTTACTTCGGTCTGGACAAGTATGACGTGCAGTCTGACTATGCTCAGATGCTGGATCAGCACGCAGCTTTCCTGCGCGGCAACCCGTCTTACAAAGTGACTATTGAAGGTCATGCGGATGAGCGTGGCACGCCAGAGTACAACATCGCGCTGGGCGAGCGTCGTGCTAACGCAGTGAAAATGTATCTGCAGGGCAAAGGCGTCTCTGCCGATCAGATGTCTATCGTATCTTACGGTAAAGAGAAACCAGCCGTACTGGGCCATGACGAATCAGCGTATGCTAAAAACCGTCGTGCCGTACTGGTTTACTAAGAGAATCATATGATTAGTAACTTCAGACTATCCCTTGCGGGTCTGTCGTTACTGGTTGGCGTAGCGGCCCCCTGGGCCGCTAATGCCCAGGCGTCAATCAGTAGCGTTGGCTCAGGCTCGGTCGAAGACCGTGTCACCACTCTTGAACGTATCTCCAATGCTCAGGCGCAGCTGCTGCAGCAGTTACAGCAGCAGATGAGCGATAATCAGAGCGACATCGATTCCCTGCGCGGGCAGATCCAGCAGAACAGCTATCAGCTTAACCAGGCGGTTGAGCGTCAGAAGCAGCTTTACCAGCAGCTCGACACGTTAAGCAGCAGCCAGTCCGCTGCACAGAGCGGCGGTAACGCTGATGCTGCTGGTGCCGCAGCGGGAAACGCTGATGCGGGTAGCAGTAATACGGCTGCCGCACCTGCACAAACCGGCGATGCAAATACCGATTACAACGCTGCCGTCGCGCTGATTCTGGAGAAGAAGCAGTACGATCAGGCTATCTCTGCACTGCAGGCATGGGTGAAGAAGTATCCTGACTCTACCTATCAGCCAAATGCCAACTACTGGCTGGGGCAGCTGCATTACAACAAAGGCAAGAAGGACGATGCGGCTTACTATTTTGCCACGGTGGTGAAGAACTATCCCAAATCACCGAAAGCGGCGGAAGCGCTGTTTAAGGTTGGCGTGATCATGCAGGATAAAAAAGACACGGCAAAAGCCAAAGCGGTTTATCAGCAGGTGATCAAGCAGTTCCCGGATAGTGAGTCAGCAAAGCAGGCGCAAAAGCGGCTGGCCGGATTGTAATTTGTACGAAAAAGACCAGATTTCGCCTGATTTCTGGTCTTGCCGCCTGAAAGGTAAGCAGTTGAGCTATCTGCGGGAAAATAAGGGTTGCGCCCTCCCGCTAAATCAGTAATATATGCCGCCGTTGCCGGGACATATGTAAATGCGTATCGGCGACGCTGAAGATGGGTCGTTAGCTCAGTTGGTAGAGCAGTTGACTTTTAATCAATTGGTCGCAGGTTCGAATCCTGCACGACCCACCATCTCAACCACAGGTTCAGGCGGGTTCTTCAGTTAGCTTCACAACCTTGATGGGTCGTTAGCTCAGTTGGTAGAGCAGTTGACTTTTAATCAATTGGTCGCAGGTTCGAATCCTGCACGACCCACCATCAAGTTTAAAGTTGTAAGCCGCTTCCACAGCGGGTCGTTAGCTCAGTTGGTAGAGCAGTTGACTTTTAATCAATTGGTCGCAGGTTCGAATCCTGCACGACCCACCAGATTCAGAAAAAAGCGCCCAACGGGCGCTTTTTTCGTTTTCCGCAGTACGGTAATGCCCCCCCACAGACGCGCATTAATACACCAGGGTCGCATTAATGCGACCCCTACGGGTATGGGGAGCGGTAATGCATTGACGGAATATGCCCATCCATACGTAGGGGCGCCATTTATGGCGTCCTGGCCGCGTATAACCCCCGATGGTTAATGAACGCGTCAGGGTCGCATTAACACGCCAGGTCCGCATTAATGCGACCCCTACGGGTATGAGGAGCGGTAATGCGTTTGCGTTGACGGAATATGCCCATCTATCCGCAGGGGCGCCATTTATGGCGCCCTGGCCGCTACCGTGCCGGCTTTTTCCGGGAGGCTTTTTCGGGCATCAGGCTTTTCCAGATATGCTGCACGGCATAGCTGCGCCATGGCCGCCAGACCTGCGATAGCTGCTCTGCCTCTCTGGCCGTTACGCCACCGAGATTATTACGGATAGCGATATCCTCTTTCGGGAAAGCATCAGGCCAGCGTAGCGCCCGCATGGCGATATAGCTGGCGGTCCACGGGCCGACCCCCTTCAGCGCCAGCAGCTGCTGCTGTACGGTATCCGGCGGCAGAGATCCGTTAAAGCGCAGCGCGCCGCTGGCGCAGGCGTGGGCCAGTGCGATAATCGCATTTGAACGGGCGCTGACTATGCCGAGCACCGCAATATCATCGACCGTTGCTGCTGCCAGCGTGGCCGCGTCCGGAGAGAGGCGGGAGAGCGCTGGCCAGGGCGTCTCCAGCGGCTCGCCAAAGCGCTCCGTCAGACGGCTGCTGAGCGTTACAGCCGCTTTTACCGTAACCTGCTGGCCGAGAATCGCGCGCACGCTTAACTCAAACGCATCGAATGCGCCGGGCACGCGCAGGCCCGGGTGGCGCGCCAGGCTCTCTGCCAGCAGCGGATCGCGGCCCAGTAGCTCGCTCACCGCCTGCGGCTGAGCATCCAGATCGAACAGATCGCGCAGCCGGCGCAGCAGGGCAGGCAGCACCGGCGTCAGTGTGGTAGTGAACTCAACCTGCAGCGCATGCTTATCGGGCAGGGCGCTGACGCGCACCCAGCCGCGACAGCCGCCCAGCGCGACGGTGCGGTGATAAGCGCCATCGGCCACCCACTCAGCCTGCTTCATGACGTGCGCTTCAAGAAACTCCAGCATCGCCGCCCAGTCATAGGGTGGACGGTAGCTCAGCTGCAGGGTGGCGCTCTGCTGTGGCAGCGCAGCGCCTTCCGGCTGGCTCCGCTTACGCAGCGCGGAAGGCGTCATGTGATAGCGCGCCTGAAACACATCATTAAAGCGGCGCAGGCTGCGAAAGCCGCTGGCGTAAGCGATCTCCGTTACGGGCAGCGCGGTTTCGGTCAGCAGCTGTTTGGCCAGCAGCATACGCCGCGTCTGACGCAGCTCCAGCGGCGAAACGCCCAGCTCCTGCTGAATAACGCGCCGCAGCTGACGTTCACTCAGAAAGAACTCACCGGCAATATCTGCCAGCGAGGTCTGCTCCTCCAGCATGCCCTCTTCAACGCGACGGATCAGACGATCGGCAATGCGGTGATGGTTATCTACCGGCGCAAATCCCGGCGCCAGCTCCGGGCGGCAGCGCAGGCACGGGCGAAAGCGCGCCTTTTCCGCTGCTTCTGCGTTATGAAAAAAGCGGCAGTTTTTCAGCAGCGGTTTGCGCACCGGACAGACAGGACGACAGTAAATACCGGTTGAGGTTACGCCCACGTAGAGCAGCCCGTCAAAGCGACTGTCGCGCGACGTCAGCGCCTGGTAAGCAATTTCAGGATCAAGCATCGTCTTCTCCGGTAAATAAAGGGCATCATGGCGCAGTCCGGGTGCGGAAACACGCTGCTTTCGGACAGCTAATCAGTTTATGTGCCTGTCCGAAAACAGCCAGTTTGCGGCGCGATTAATGCAATAATAGTCGGGAGTCATCCACTGCGGAGATCTGTTATGTACCATACTAAAACCATCGTGACGCCGGTCGGCGAGCTGACGCTGATTGCCAGCGATAAAGGCCTGGCAGCCGTGCTGTGGGAAAATGAAGGATCGCAGCGCGTGCCGCTGACGCCGCTGTCACGTAACGAGTCGCACCCGGTGCTGTGCGAGGCGGAGCGTCAGCTGCAGGAGTATTTTGCCGGCACCCGGCAGCGTTTTACCCTGAGCTACGACCCGTACGGCACGCCGTTCCAGCAAAAGGTATGGGCCGCCCTGCTGACCATCCCATTTGGAGAGACGCGCAGCTACCGGCAGATAGCCGAGCAGATTGGGCATCCCAAAGCCGTACGCGCGGTGGGGGCTGCCAACGGCAAAAACCCGCTCTCTATTATGGCTCCATGCCACCGCGTCATTGGCAGCAACGGCAAACTGACCGGCTTTGCCGGTGGCCTGCCGGTTAAGGCGTTTTTGCTGGAGCTGGAGCGGGCAGGTAAAGAGCCGGGTGCGCCGGTTGTTTAGTATAAAAAACTAAATAGCGATTTATTATGCTTTGTAGTATTTTCGTGGCTTCTGTTGTTAATTACATAAAACACTGATGCGGTAGTGCGCCACCGGATCGGCGGCAGGCGAACCGCTCTTTTACGCACCCTGCATTTCAGGCACAGGAGCCAGTAATGGACATTTTCAGCACGCAAAATATCCTGGTACATATCCCTCTGGGCACCGGCGGATACGACCTCTCATGGATTGAAGCGTTCGGCACGCTGGCCGGGCTGCTCTGTATCTGGCTGGCAAGCCAGGAAAAAATCAGTAATTACCTGTTTGGTCTGATCAACGTCACGCTGTTTGCGGTGATTTTCTTTCAGATCCAGCTCTATGCCAGCCTGCTGCTGCAGCTTTTTTTCTTTGTCGCCAATCTCTATGGCTGGTACGCATGGAGCCGGCAAACCAGTGACCATGAGCGCGCGTTAAAAATTCGCTGGCTGTCGCTGCCGAAAGCGCTGGCATGGGGCGCCGCCTGCGTTATTGCGATTGCGCTGATGACGCGCTATATCGATGTGGTGTTTGGCTTCCTTACCCGCAGCGCAGTGCAGATCATGCAGGGAATCGGCCTGCAGGTCAGCATGCCGCAGCTGCAGCCTGACGCGTTTCCCTTCTGGGATTCCTGCATGATGGTGCTCTCTGTCGTGGCAATGATTCTGATGACGCGTAAATATGTCGAAAACTGGCTGCTGTGGGTGGTCATCAACGTCATTAGCGTGATGATTTTTGCCCGGCAGGGGGTATATGCGATGTCGCTGGAGTACGCCATTCTCACGCTGATTGCGCTGAACGGCTCGCGTCTGTGGATACAGAGCGCACGCGAGCAGGGCTCACGTGCGCTGGCGGGTTAGTGATGATGATGCGCGTGTCCGTCCAGCACCGCATGATGATCGTCATCAGCGGCGTGTTCTGAACCGAGCGCGCAGTCGGGCAGGCTGCACGCCTGATACTCCATCTGCACCGTGGCATGTTCAATCTGATAGTGCTGATGCAGATAGTGATGAATTTTTCGCAGCAGGCCGTCGTGATCGTACGGCGGCACCACCTGAACATGCAGCGTAAGCACTGGCTTCTCTCCCACCTGCCACAGGTGAATATGGTGAACGTTACGCACCTCATCGATGTTCAGCTTCAGCTCGCGCGCCAGCTTATCAATATTGATATTCACCGGTGCACCCTCCAGCAGCTCATGCAGGCTTTCACGCAGCAGCGCCCAGGCGCTGCGCACCACCAGCACGGAAACCAGCAGTGAAAGAATCGGATCGATGGGCGTCCAGCCGGTAAGCATAACGATAACCGCGGCGGCAATGGCGCCCACCGAACCAAGCAGATCGCCCATGACGTGCAGCGCGGCGGCGCGCACGTTGAGATTTTTCTCGCCGCTGCCGCGATGCAGCAGCCAGAATGAAAGCAGGTTAGCAAACAGCCCGGCGATAGCGATACCGAGCATCAGGCCGCCCTCAATCGGCTGCGGATGAGTAAAACGCCGGATCGCCTCCCAGACAATCAGCACGGTGATCACCAGCAGCGCAATCGCGTTTACAAACGCCGCCAGGGTGGTCAGACGCAGCAGGCCAAAGGTATGCCGCGCATTGGGTTTACGGCGCGCAAACTGCACCGCCAGCAGCGCCATCAGCAGGGCGGCGGCGTCGGTCAGCATATGTCCGGCGTCGGCCAGCAGCGCCAGTGAACCTGAAAGAAGGCCGCCGATCACTTCGGCCAGCATAAACAGTGCCGTGACGCTAAACGCCGCCGCCAGGCGGGTGCGATTAGCATTGTGGTCACCGTGAGAGTGAGAGTGTGCCATAGCGTTCCAGTTGGTTGAGTAGCCTGTTGGTTAATAATATCAGTAAATTGAGCGTGTCAGGATGGAGCTGCTGCTGTTTCGCGGCGTCAATCAGCTGCTGACACGCTCCGGCGGCATCTTCAATGCCCAGCATCAGCCAGCTGCCTTTCAGGCGGTGAGCCGCTTTTTCAATCGCCGCCCAGTCGCGCTGCCCGCTGGCCTGCAGCAGCGCATCGCGATCCTGCGTAACGGCGCGCTGCAGCGTTTCACAGATGCGCGGCAGCCAGCTGGCGTCGTGCTGAGCCAGCTGCTGCAGCGTTGCCGGCAGCTGCGCCAGCGGATCGGACTGCGCCTGCGCCAGCAGCGCGGCCAGCGCCTGCAGCGTAACGGGCTTCACCAGCTGCGCCTCATGCGCCTGCAGAGGCAGGCGCAAGCGCTGCACGTCGGCGGAACAGATCACGCGCAGGGCAGGGTGTGGTCGTTGCCGCTGGCGGCGGCGCAGAATGCGCAGCAGCGTCAGGCCATCGGGATGCGGCATCATCTGATCGATAAACAGCACATCAAACGGCTGCCTGGCATCGGCGAGCAGCAGGGCGCGTCCCGCATCAAAGGTCTCAGCCTGAATGCCAAAAGCAGCCAGCTGCTGCTGCAGCACCAGCAGATTAGCGGGATGATCGTCAACAATCGCCACCCGCAGCTGCGGATAGCGCGGCCAGACCGGATCGTCGCCGGCATCCGCAATGTCACAGGGCGTCAGCGGCAGCGTTACGCTGACGCGTGTGCCCTGGCCCGGCGCAGAGCTCAGCTGCAGCGTACCGCCCATTCGCTGTACGATTTCCCGGCAGATAAAGAGCCCCAGACCGCTGCCCTGTACCGCATGACGCCGGCCAGACGGCGCCTGATACCATGGCTCAAACAGGTGTGCCTGTTCGCTGAGCGGAATGCCGCTGCCGCTGTCCGTCACAACAAGCCTAATCTGCTCCTCTGCCGCCAGCGTAAGGCTTATTTCGCCTTCACGGGTGAACTTCAGTGCATTAGCCACCAGGTTATTAATGACCTGCTGCAGGCGATCGCTATCCAGCAGCACGCTGGCGGGCAGCGGCGTCAGGGCCGTTACGCGCAGCTGCGGACCGCCGGGGCGCATCAGCGGATGGTAAAGCTGCCGCTGCTGCTGCAGCCAGCGGGAGAGATTCAGCGGGTGCGGATTCAGGCGGAAACTCTGATTCTCAATCCGCGCATGATCCTGCAAATCGTTCAGCAGCGCCATTAGCGAGCGGGCGCTGCTGTGCATCAGCGCGACCCGTGAGGGCACATGCTGCTGCTGTTCCAGCTCCAGCAGGCCAAGAATCGCCTGCATCGGCGTGCGCAGTTCATGACTGACGGTCGCGAGAAACTGGCTTTTAGCCGCACTGGCGCGCTCCGCTTCTGCGCGCTGCCGCCGTTCACGCCGCTGCTGCAGCACGTGACGCAGCTGCAGCAGCAGCAGCCCTGCAATAATCAGCGCCGCTGCAAACAGCAGCAGTTTTGGTATGCTGCGCATCATCATCGTGCTGCCGGGCTGCGGCGGCTGCGCCCAGCTTGCCCGCATCTGGTTCAGCGTTTCTGGCGGTATCTGCTGCAGCGCGCGATCGAGCAGGGCGCGCAGCTGCGGCTGCTGCGGGGTTACCCGGGGCGCCATCGGCCAGGCGATATCGCTGGCGGCAAACGCCAGACGCAGCGCGCTGTCATCGCGGCTGGCCAGCCGCCAGCGTGCTGAGATCACATTATCCACCAGCGCATCAATCTGTCCGCTGCCGAGCGCCTGCCAGAGCCGGGTGCGGTCGTCAAACCACTGTGGCGTAATACCCGGCGGCAGCAGCTGACGGGCCAGATCGCCGCGCAGTACGCCAAGACGTTTGCCCTGCAGCGAGGACCAGTCGGCAGGCGCAAGCGGCATCCGGCTGTAAACGCCCCAGATAGCACGCCATACCGGAAGCGTAGTGGAGGCCGCATCGGGCGTATCCAGAGGCTCCAGCAGCGTAAGCATCACCGCCTGCTGTGCCAGCAGCGCCTGCGCCTGCTGCGGGTTAGCGACCCAGCGCGGCGTGAAACGGATGCCGGTGCTCTGGCCCAGCGCATTAAGCAGGTCAATACCAAAGCCGCGCGCGTTACCGCTGGCGTCCCGGTAGCTCCAGGGGGCATTATCTGGCGCGGCGGCGTAGGTGACAACGGGATGCGCCGCCAGCCACTGCTGCTCTGCCGGGCTGAGCATCAGCGTCTGCGTATCCTGATAGCGCGGCAGCGGCGGGCTCCAGCGCTGAGCAACCTGCCGGCTGAACTCCGCCGGCAGCAGGCGAAGCTGCGCATCGATCCATGTTGTCAGCGCCGGATCGCGGGCGATCGTGCGCAGCGTCAGTACCGCATCCGGATCGGCGGTGATCTGGTAGATCTCTCCCTGCTGCAGCTGGCTGAGCAGAAAGCCGGCGCTGGCTTCATCGGCGACCAGATAATCACTCTGCTGATTGAGCAGGGCGTAGAGCGCCTGTAAGTTGCCGGCCAGCGGATGCCAGCGATGGCGGGCTGCCAGCTCCGGCGGCAGCTGCGTCAGCGTGCTGCCGGCAATCGTCAGCTGAGCGTTATCGCTGTTAAACATTACCGCGCGCTGATTTGCGCGATTGCGGTAAATACGGAGCGGCGTGCTGAACCAGCTGGCGCTGAGCGAGGTGCCGGCAGGCAGCGGCGCGCTTTCGGTCGTCAGAACCAGATCCACCTCACCGCGCTTCAGCGCCTGCAGCTGCGCGCTCCGGTCAGGGTAGCCCTGCAGCTGAAACCGTACGCCGCTCTGCTGGCTGAGGGCGCTGAGATAGTCAGCATCAATGCCCCACAGGCGATCGCCGATACGCATCGACCAGGGCGCGCTGTTCTGCACCGGCACCGCCACGCGCAGCTGCGTGGCGGGCGGTGGCGCAGCGTGAGGCACCGGCATAACCGCAGGCAGCATGACGCTGCTGGCGGGCAGCAGCTCAGCGCGTGCGCTGGCCATCAGCAGCAAACAGAGCAGCCAGAGCCGCTTCACTGCTGCGCTTTCCACAGTTCAGCCAGCTCAACCACCGAGGTCACGCCGGTCTTGGCCATGATATTTTTTTTATGCGTGCTGACGGTTTTATTGCTGATATGCAGCTGCTCACCAATCTGCAGGTTAGAGAGGCCACGCACCAGCAGCGCCACAATCTGCTGCTCTTTCTCCGTCAGCGGCAGGTCCAGACGCTCCGGCAGCGGCGGAAAGGCCTGCTGTCCCCCCAGCACCGCAAGGATGGCGCTGAGCAGCTGAGCCATGCTCTGGCTTTTTACCACATAGCCTGCCGCCCCCAGCGAAGCGGCGCTCAGTAAGGTGTGGCGGCTCTGCTGCGCAGAGTAGATCAGCACCGGGCGCTGTGCATCGCGGGCGCGCAGGCGACGCAGCAGCTCTAAGCCATCACAATCCGGCAGGCCGATATCAAGAATAATGACGTCAATATTATGCTGCTGCAGGCAGGCGCGTGCCTGAGATTCATCAGCGGCGGCATAGAGCTGCAGAGGAATAGGGGCGTGCTGGCAGGCAGCCTGAAGTGCGACTTCAACCAGCGGGTGATCGTCAATAAGCAGTAGGGTAGCCATGTCACCGTTCCTGTGAATTTCATGGCGGTTAGCATAGCGGAAAAGCGGGGCCGGAAAAAATAAAGGGCGAGCCTGAGCTCGCCCTGATTACCGCAGAGACATCTCTTACTGAGTTGTGCCGTCGGTTTTGGTATTCACATTGTCGCTACCCGATTTGGTTTCGACTTTTTTGTTCATGTCCGGGCAGCGGCCATCTTTACACATGGTGTTTTTGTGCACCTCTTTGGCAGACATATCGCCTGACTCCGTGCCTGACATTGCTGCGCCGTTGGTATTGGTGTTGCCGGTGTTGATATCGCTATTATCAACATTGTGCGGAGGCAGATTCTGTTTTGCGCCGCCCGCTGCCGCACCCGCTTCAGCTGATGCGTTAGCCTGTCCATTGTTGCTTGCAGCCATCGCTGCACCGCTACCCAGAGTCATTGCTGCCGTCAGAAAAACAATTGCAAACTTATTCATCATTATGCTCCTGTAATAAATGGATAGTTGCCGTTTGACACCCACGGGTGCTGTGTGACGATAAAAGCGGGCCGTAACGAAATTAAATTTCGTCAGGAGTGTTCGGCGTAAAAATATATAGTGTAAGCGACTCGTTCCTCAGTGCTTACGTTTAAAAAGCTTAGTCTATGGCTCTATAAATGCAAATGAGACAAAAGCATTTTCATAACGCTCTTAATTTACTCATGCCGGCTGAAGGGATAGATTGAAGGGGTTACGTCCGGCGCACGCAGGGCGAAAATCTGAATGGAATAAGTATGGATTACCAGAACGACGATTTACGCATTAAAGAGATCAAAGAGTTACTTCCCCCGGTAGCGCTGCTGGAGAAATATCCGGCAACGGAGCGCGCGGCAGCGACCGTGTCGCAGGCGCGTCAGGCCATTCACCGGATTTTGCATGGCGAGGACGATCGCCTGCTGGTGGTGATCGGTCCCTGCTCAATTCACGACACGGCAGCGGCGAAAGAGTACGCTGCACGCCTGCTGACGCTGCGCGATGAGCTGAGCGGCGAGCTGGAAGTGGTCATGCGCGTCTATTTTGAAAAGCCGCGTACCACGGTGGGCTGGAAAGGGCTGATTAACGATCCCCATATGGATGGCAGCTTTCAGATTAATGAAGGACTGCGTCTGGCGCGTAAGCTGCTGGTGGATATCAACGACACCGGTCTGCCGGCTGCCGGCGAGTTTCTGGATATGATCACGCCGCAATATATGGCCGATCTGATGAGCTGGGGCGCCATCGGTGCACGCACCACCGAATCGCAGGTGCATCGCGAACTCTCTTCCGGTCTCTCCTGTCCGGTAGGGTTCAAAAATGGCACCGACGGCACGATCAAAGTCGCTATTGACGCCATTGGCGCGGCCAGCGCGCCGCACTGCTTCCTGTCAGTAACCAAATATGGGCACTCGGCTATCGTTGAGACGCGCGGCAATGAAGATTGCCACATCATCCTGCGCGGCGGCAGAGAGCCAAACTACAGCGCTGAGCACGTTGCGGCAGTGAAGAGCGGGCTGGAAAAAGCGGGCCTGCGTCCGCAGGTGATGATCGATTTCAGCCATGCCAACAGCAGCAAGCAGTTCCAGCGGCAGATGGTTGTGGCGGAAGATGTGGCACAGCAGATTGCCGGCGGCGAGCAGGCGATTACCGGCGTGATGATTGAGAGCCATCTGGTGGAAGGCAATCAGAGCCTGGAGAGCGGGAAGCCGCTGGTGTACGGCCAGAGCGTAACCGATGCCTGCATTGGCTGGGAAGATACGGAAACAGCGCTGCGTCAGCTGGCGCAGGCGATCCGTACCCGTCGCGGCTGAGCGGCTGAGCGTGACGCATAAAAAAGGCCAGACAAACGTCTGGCCTTCAGGTTTACTGCGGAGGTTTACTTCGCTTTACCCTGGTTTGCCACGGCCGCGGCTTTCGCTGCGATCTCATCGGCATCACCCAGATAGTAGTGTTTGATTGGCTTGAAGTTTTCATCGAACTCATACACCAGCGGCACGCCGGTCGGGATGTTCAGTTCGAGGATCTCATCTTCGCTCATGTTATCGAGATATTTTACCAGTGCGCGCAGCGAGTTACCGTGTGCGGCGATGATAACTTTCTCACCGCTTTTGATGCGCGGCAGAATGGTCTCGTTCCAGTAAGGGATGACGCGATCAATGGTCAGCGCCAGGCTTTCGGTCGTTGGCAGCTGTGCATCGGTCAGTGATTTATAACGTGCATCATGGCCGGGGAAACGCTCATCGCTGCGATCCAGTTCTGGCGGAGTAATGGCAAAACCACGACGCCACTGTTTAACCTGATCGTCGCCATATTTAGCCGCGGTTTCTGCTTTATCCAGCCCCTGCAGTGCGCCGTAGTGACGCTCATTCAGACGCCAGGTTTTCTCTACCGGCAGCCAGGCCTGATCCAGTTCATCCAGCACGTTCCACAGGGTGTGGATGGCACGTTTCAGCACGGAGGTATAGGCGAAATCGAACACGAAGCCCTCTTTCTTCAGCAGCTGACCCGCCGCTTTCGCTTCGGTACGACCTTTGTCAGAGAGATCCACATCATACCATCCGGTGAAGCGGTTTTCCTGATTCCACTGGCTTTCGCCGTGGCGGACCAGAACCAGCTTAGTTACGGCCATAGCTTTACTCCTTAATGCTTAAGTAGATTAGTAATGAACCCGGCTGCGGCCGCCTGAAGCGGCGGCACACTGATAGCGCCATACCATAACGGAAAACGGCGCACGGCGTAAGTCTGTCGCATACGCAGTGCGCGTTTTTCAGCCGTCGTCTCAGTGTGCCGTAAAGCGATACCGCGTCTCTGAGCGCCAGATGTCACCGGGTTGCAGCCAGCAATCGGGCTGCGGCCACTCGCTATGGTTAGGCGAATCGGGTAAAAATTCACTCTCCAGCGCAATGCCCTGGAAAGCAGTATAGCTCTCCTGCTCGCGGGCGCGCGTTCCCGCCAGGTAGTTGCCGGTATAGAACTGCAGCGCAGGTGCCGTGGTAAACACGCTGAGCTGCAGCGCGCCGTCAGCGGACCATAGCCCGGCGGCACACTGCGTAATGTCGCCTGCCGCGTTCAGTAAAAACGCGTGATCGTAGCCTTTGACCGCCTGCTGATCGGCATCAGCCAGAAACTCGTCCGCCACGCGCTTAGGCTGGCGGAAGTCGAAGCTGGTCGCCGCAACGGCTTTCAGCGGCGCAGCGGGGATGCCCGCGCTGTCTACCGGCAGGTAACGATCTGCCTGCAGTTGTAACCGATGCTGGCGGGCGTCGCCATGATGCGCATCAAGGTTAAAGTAGGCGTGATTTGTCAGGTTAACCGGGCAGGCGCGATCGGTCTCCGCCTGATAGCGGATCGCCAGCGTATTATCCTCCGTGAGTTCATAGGTCACGGAGGCGATAAGATTACCCGGATAGCCCTGATCGCCATCCGGCGAGTCGAGCCGGTAGTGCACGCTGCTGTCGCTCTGGCTGACAATCTGCCAGCGGCGTTTGTCAAACCCTTCCGGCCCGCCGTGCAGCTGATGCGGCCCCTGATTGGCAGCCAGCTTCAGATTAAGCGTCTTTAGCTCAGCCTGCGCGATGCGGTTGGCGTAGCGGCCAATCGTGGCGCCGAGATAGGCGTCCTGATGCAGATAATCTGACGGCGTGGCGCAGCCCAGCAGCGCTTCACGCACGCTGCCATCCTGCATCGGCACGCGCGCCGAAAGCCAGGTGGCACCCCAGTCCATAAAGGTGGCCACCATGCCGTGACGGTTGCGCAGCACCGTGATGCGCCACGGCTGTCCGTCTGGCGCATGGGAGTTGACGTCGCTTACCATTGACCCGCTCCCTCTGAGGCCTTGCAGACGTAGAAGGTCTCTTTGATACCGGTCTGCGCTTCATATTTTTCCGCCACGGCCGCTCTGACCTGATCTACCCGCTCTGCCGGCATCAGCGCCACGATGCAGCCGCCAAAGCCGCCGCCGGTCATGCGCACGCCGCCGTGCGGGCCCACTTCCTGTTTGACAATCGCCACCAGCTGATCGATTGCCGGCACGGTGATCTCAAAATCGTCGCGCATAGAGGCGTGTGAAGCCGCCATCAGCTCGCCCATGCGTTCAAGATCGCCCTGACTCAGCGCGTCGGCCGCTTCCAGCGTCCGGGCGTTTTCGGTAATAACATGACGCACGCGCTTCGCCACCAGCTTATCCAGCTCATGCTCGCGTGCTTCAAACTCCTCCAGCGTGACGTCGCGCAGCGCCGGTTTGTTAAAGAAGCGCGCGCCGGTCTCACACTGCTCGCGGCGGGTATTATATTCACTGCCTACCAGCGAGCGGCGGAAATTGCTGTTGATAATAACCACGGCGACGTTGTCCGGCATCGGCACCGCACGGGTCGCCAGGGTGCGGCAGTCGAGCAGCATGGCGTGATCCTGTTTGCCGAGTGCTGAAATCAGCTGATCCATAATGCCGCAGTTACAGCCAACAAACTGGTTCTCCGCCTCCTGGCCGTTGACCGCAATCGCCGCGCCATCGAGATCCAGCTGCCAGAGTTCACGGAATACCGTGCCGACGGCCACTTCCAGTGACGCAGAGGAGCTGAGGCCGGCGCCCTGCGGCACGTTGCCGCTGATCACCATATCCACGCCGCCGGTGCCGGCGTCACGCTGCTGCAGGTGTTTCACCACGCCGCGCACATAGTTGGCCCACATCGGCTCTTTTACCGGTTCGATCGGCGCATCCAGCGAGAAGCTATCCTGCTGGTTGTCATAATCCATGGCGATCACCCGGACCTGGCGATCGTCGCGGCGTGCGCAGGCGATTACCGTCTGATAATCGATAGCGCACGGCAGCACAAAGCCGTCGTTGTAATCGGTGTGTTCACCAATCAGATTGACGCGGCCCGGCGCCTGAATGGTATGGGTGGCAGCATAACCAAAGGTGTCAGCGAACAGCTGCCGGGTAGTCGATTTCAAAGACATTTATTGCGCCTCACGAAAATGGATATCGCTGACAGAGCGCAGACGTTCTGCTGCCTGCTCCGCCGTTAAATCACGTTGGGTTTCAGCCAGCATCTCATAGCCGACCATAAATTTACGCACCGTTGCCGAGCGCAGCAGCGGTGGATAGAAGTGCGCATGCAGCTGCCAGTGATCGCCGGCCTCTTCGGTAAACGGCGCGCCGTGCCAGCCCATCGAATAGGGGAATGAGCACTGGAACAGATTGTCATAGCGGCTGGTCAGCAGCTTAAGCGCGCGCGCCAGGTCGCTGCTCTGCTCTGCGCTGAGTTCGGTCAGGCGTCTTACGTGCGTTTTTGGCAGCAGCAGGGTTTCAAACGGCCAGGCGGCCCACCACGGTACTACGGCGATCCAGTGTGCCGTCTCCACGACGGTACGGCTGCCGTCCTGCTGCTCGCGTGCCGCGTAATCCAGCAGCAGCGGCGTGCCTTTTTCGGCATAGTAACGGCGCTGGTTATCATCCTCTTTCTGCGCTTCATTAGGCAGAAAGCTGTTAGCCCAGATCTGACCGTGCGGATGCGGATTGGAGCAGCCCATGGCCGCGCCTTTGTTCTCAAACACCTGCACCCACGGATAGTGCTGTCCCAGCTCAGCGCTCTGCTGCTGCCAGGTCGCAACAATGGCTTCAAGGTTGCTCAGCGACAGCTCCGGCAGCGTTTTGCTGTGATCGGGCGAAAAGCAGATCACCCGGCTGGTGCCGCGGGCGCTTTCACAGCGCATCAGCAGGTCGTCGCTCTGCGGTGCATCCGGGGTCTCCTCCATCAGCGCAGCAAAGTCGTTAGTGAAAACATAGGTGTTGGTATAATCAGGGTTTTTATCACCGGTGATACGGGTATTGCCCGCGCACAGGAAGCAGTCGGGATCGTGCGCCGGCAGCGTCTCACGCGCTGGCGTCTCCTGCGCGCCCTGCCACGGGCGTTTCGCCCGGTGCGGTGACACCAGGACCCACTGATCGGTTAACGGGTTATAGCGGCGATGCGGATGATCCACCGGATTAAATTTTTGCATAACTTGTCCTGGTAACGGCAAACAGTAAACGTTTTCTGCGCTCAAACTAGCATATGCCCGCAGGCAAAAGCGTGATCAAGTCTGGATAAATGGTATCGTTTACACAAGTCGCTTATTCTTAATTTTGCGGCCTGTGAAACAGATGGATTCAAATTTAGCACAGATTAGTGGTAGCGATTACATTGGCAGGTGAGGCACCGGTCGCCTGCCTGACGGAGCAGGCGATCGGCAGGGCAGAGTAAGCGGGGCAGAACGCGGTCAGGGCTGCGGCGTGCGCAACGCCTCCTGCTGATAACAGTAACCCTGTGGGGTTTTGACAAAGCTGAGGCGATGGGTAATACAGCGCGGCGCATCTTCAGCGTGGTGCGAGACGAACAGCAGCTGGGTGCGGCCTTCACCAATCAGCACATCCGTAAAGCGGCGTACCAGCTGACGGTTAATCGGGTCCAGCCCCTGCAGCGGCTCATCCAGAATCAGCAGGGCGGGATGTTTAACCAGCGCGCGCGCAATCAGCACCAGCCGCTGCTGACCCCAGGAGAGGCTGTGAAAAGGGGCATCTGCCAGCGCGTTATCCATGCCGAGCAGCGCCAGCCACTGACGCGCCAGCGCTTTCTGCCGCTCTGAAACGGCCTGGTAAAGGCCAATCGAGTCAAAAAAGCCGGAGAGCACCACGGTGCGCACGCTGCAGCTTACCCGGTAGTCAAGGTGCAGGCTGCTGCTGACGTAGCCGATATGCTGCTTAATATCCCAGATGGTTTCGCCGCTGCCGCGCCGGATGCCAAACAGCGTTAAGTCGTTGCTGTAGCCCTGCGGATGATCGCCGGTCACCAGGCTAAGCAGGGTGGATTTGCCGGCGCCGTTTGGCCCGGTAATCTGCCAGTGTTCGCCGGCGTTAACCTGCCAGCTGAGGTTATCGATGATAGGACAATCATCATAGGCGACCCTGCCATGACGCAGTATTACGCGTGGCGTGTCAACGGCCAGCGCCGGCAGCAGATCGGGGCGATCTGCCTCCGGCAGCGCCATGCCCTGCAATCGTTCGCTGTGCGCCAGCTGGGCCACCAGCGCTTCCGCCAGCAGCGTCCTGCGGTCACCGGCGTGGGTCAGGGTGCACTCTGCCAGCACGCCCGCCTGCTGAATGAAATCGGGGATATCTTCAAACCGGTTCAGCACCAGCACCAGCGTATAGCCCTGCGTATGCAGCTGCTGCAGCAGCGCGGTGAGGCTGGCGCGCGACGCGACGTCCAGCCCGTCAAACGGCTCATCAAGGATCAGCAGATCCGGCTCTGCCATCAGCGCCTGACAAAGCAGAGTTTTGCGGGTTTCACCGGTAGAAAGATATTTAAAGCGGCGATCCAGCAAATCCTGGATACCAAACTGCTGCGCCAGCGCGCGGCAGCGGGCTTCATCGCTGACGTCCGCCTGGACGATCTCTGCAGCGGTGCGGCCGGTATCCTCTTCCCCTTCGCTGAGCATATCGGTGTTATTGCGCTCCCACTCCTCACTCACCAGCTGCTGCAGCTGCTCAAATGAGAGGCGGATCGGCCGGCGAAAATCGCTGCTGAAGTGGCCTTTTCCCGCGTTAAGTTCACCTGCCAGCACCCGGGCCAGGGCAGATTTACCGCTGCCGTTAGCGCCAACAAAGGCCCAGCTCTCACCGCGCTGAACGGTCAGCGCGTTAATGCTGAGCGCGCGATGGTGACTAAGATGAAATGTGCCTTGCGAAATCTGCAATAAAGACATGATTTATTCCGGTTTGTGCATCGTTGTTACTGTTGTAACGGCCGCTGCTACGGAAGTCAATCAGGGCAGAGGCGTCAGATTAGCGTGGCAATAATCGCCTGTTCAGCGCTAAAGCAGGCGGTGACTGCGTCGCCTGGCCGCAGCGGCTGTTGCGCCAGCTGCGCTGCGCTCAGGGTAGCGCACAGCGTTTCACCACCGCTCAGCGTCAGCAGCACTTCGCTCATCTCTTCTCCCTCTTCAATGGCGCTGACCTGAGCAGAGAGGGCGTTATCGCCGGGTTCTCCTTCGTCACCGAGCCGGATCCACGGCGCTTTAATCAGCACCAGCACCTCTTTTCCGGGTACCAGCTGCAGCCGCTGCGCGCTGCGCGCGGTCAGCGCCACGTTAACCGGGGTCACGCCATCGGCCAGTACCACCTCAATATGCTGCTGCACCGGCCGGTTATCACGGCTGCGCACGGTGGCAAACAGCTGATTACGCGCGCTGGTCTGCAGCGAGAAGCGCGCAATCGCAGCCAGCAGGCTGTCGAGCGGCAGGTTATCCTGCTGCAGGGCATCAAACGCTTTCTGCTGGATCTGCGCCAGCAGATCGAACAGTTGGATCAGTCGTGTGCCATAGCGCGTCAGACGGGCGCCGCCGCCGCCTTTGCCGCCGGTAGCCCGCTCAACCAGCGTCTCATCCGCCAGCTGGTTCATCTCGTTGATGGCGTCCCAGGCGCTTTTATAACTGATGCCCGCCAGCCGGGCACCCTGACTGATTGACCCCGTCTCAGCAACCCGCCGCAGCAGTTCAATACGGCGCGGATCGGCAAACAGTTTCTGCTGAAGACGAATATGAAGTGAGAGATCGGCTTGCATGTCAGCTCCTTTAGTCGGAAGCGGGTAGTGTACGGCGTAAAGTAAAAGCACGAAAAGGGCAGTGCCTTTTTTTCCGCTGCCGCTACAATCACTTTTTTAAATTCTGCGTGAGGTTTCCATGCTGGAACTGATAAAAAGCCTGGCCGTCGCGGTCATCATGGTGCCGATTGTGATGGCGATTATGCTGGGTCTGATTTACGGCCTCGGAGAGGTGTTTAACATTATCTCCAAATTTGGCCGCCGCAATGACCGCCCGGCGAAAAGCTCACAGCACTGATTGACCCGCCCGCACGCTGCGGGCGTTTTTTTATCAATTTCCGCCCGCTCCTGCCGATACCCACTCTGATAATATTTATCCGCATGCTGCGCATAGCGGCATCTGCCCAGGCGTTGTATTATTCGGTATACAACGAAACAGGGAGTCTTACATGCTGAACAAATCTTCTTACTGGCTGGCTACGGCTACGCTGACCCTTTCGCTGGCGGGCCAGGCGGTGGCGGCTGATAAAATTACGGTGTTTGCTGCAGCATCACTGACCAATGCGCTGCAGAAGATCGCTACCCGCTATCAGCAGCAGAGTGGGACCGAAGTGGTCTCCTCGTTTGCCTCCTCCTCCACGCTGGCACGCCAGATTGAACAGGGCGCGCCAGCCGATCTCTTTATCTCTGCCGATCAGCAGTGGATGGATGATGCGGCGGCAAAGCAGAGCATTGAAGCGGAGACGCGCGTAACGCTATTGGGTAACGATCTGGTGCTGATCGCGCCTAAAGCTGTCGGCGCGGCACCCGTAACCATCTCTGCCGCCACCAACTGGAAAAATCTGCTGCAGGGGCAGCGTCTGGCGGTGGGCGATCCGGCACATGTGCCCGCCGGGATTTACGCCAAAGCAGCGCTGCAGAAGCTGGGCGCCTGGCAGCAGCTCGCGTCACAGCTTGCGCCAGCCAGCAACGTGCGCGCCGCGCTGGCGCTGGTTGAGCGTAACGAAACCCCCTATGGCATCGTGTATGGATCTGACGCCGTCGCGAGTAAAGAGGTTGTTGTAGCCGGGCGTTTTCCCGCCGATTCTCATCCGCCGGTGGAGTATCCGATGGCCATAGTCAAAGCGCATCAGAACGCGGCGGTCAGCGCCTTCTGGCACTATCTGCAGGGACCTGAGGCCGCAGCTATTTTTAAACAGTATGGATTTACGCCGAAAAAATGATACTGAGCGATCCCGAGTGGCAGGCTGTTGCGCTCAGCCTGAAAGTTTCCTGCGTGGCGGTGCTGTGCAGCCTGCCGTTTGGCATTCTCATGGCCTGGATTCTGGCACGCTGCCGTTTTCCGGGTAAAACGCTGCTCGATAGCCTGGTGCATCTGCCGCTGGTGCTGCCGCCGGTAGTGGTGGGCTATCTGCTGCTGCTGGCGCTGGGACGTCGCGGCGCGATCGGTGCCTGGCTCTGGGAGTGGTTTGGCTTTACCTTCGCCTTCAGCTGGCGCGGTGCGGCGCTGGCGGCGGCGGTGATGGCATTTCCGCTGATGGTGCGCGCCATCCGGCTGGCGCTGGAGGCGGTGGATACCCGGCTGGAGCAGGCCGCGCGAACGCTGGGAGCGGGGCGCTGGCGGGTCTTCTTTACTATTACGCTGCCGCTGACGCTGCCGGGCATTATTGCCGGTACCGTGCTGGCGTTTGCCCGTTCGCTGGGGGAGTTTGGCGCCACGATCACCTTTGTCTCCAATATCCCCGGAGAAACCCGTACCATTCCTTCCGCGATGTTTTCCCTGATTGAAACGCCGGGTGCAGAAAGCACCGCCGCGCGGCTCTGTGCGGTGGCTATCGCACTGGCGCTGCTGTCGCTGGTGGCGTCAGAATTACTGGCGCGCTGGGGCCGCAAACGCTGGGGGATCGCCTGATGCTGACGCTGCAGTTTTCCCAGCGGCTGGGTGATCATTTGCTGGAGCTGGATACGACGCTGCCGGCGCACGGTATTACCGCCGTGTTTGGCGTCTCGGGCGCGGGTAAAACGTCGCTGATCAACGCTATCAGCGGCCTGACCCAGCCGCAGCTGGGCCGCATACAGATCAATGAGCGGCTGCTGTTTGACAGCGCGCGCGGCATCAATCTGCCGCCGGAGCAGCGGCGTATCGGCTATGTGTTTCAGGACGCGCGACTCTTTCCGCACTATCGGGTGCGCGGCAATCTGCAGTACAGCATGGCCGCATCAATGAAGCCGCAGTTTGCGCAGCTGGTGACGCTGCTGGGACTGGATGCGCTGCTGGATCGCTTTCCGGCCACGCTTTCAGGCGGTGAAAAACAGCGCGTGGCGATTGGCCGGGCGCTGCTGAGTGCGCCCGATCTGCTGCTGATGGATGAACCCCTGGCGTCACTGGATCTGCCGCGCAAGCGTGAGCTGCTGCCGTGGCTGCAGCAGCTGACAAAGCAGATTGCCGTGCCGGTGCTCTACGTTTCGCACAGCCTGGATGAGATTGTGCAGCTCGCGGACAACGTGCTGGTGCTGGATAACGGCAGCGTTAAAGCGGCAGGCCCGCTGGAGAAAGTCTGGAGCAGCAGCGCAATGCGCCCCTGGCTGCCGGTCAGCGAACGCACCAGCGTGCTGCGCGTGCAGGTGCTGGAGCAGCATCCTTACTACCCCATGACCGCACTGCTGCTGGGCGATCAGCATATCTGGGTGAGTCGCGTTAACCTGCCAGCAAAAAGCACGCTGCGCATTCGCATCGCGTCAGCCGATGTCTCACTGGCGCTGCAGCCAGCCCAGCATACCTCCGTGCGTAACATTCTGCCTGCGCAGGTCATGGAGCTGCTGGATATTGACGATCAGGTCGAAGTCAGGGTCCGCATCGGCAGCAGCGAGCTCTGGGCACGCATCACGCCGTGGGCACGCGATGAGCTGGGCATTCGCGTCGATCAGTGGCTCTATGTCCAGCTCAAAAGCGTTTCAGTTATTGCCTGACGGAGGCGGCTGCCGTCACAGCACTTCCCGGCGAATAATCTCTGCAATGCCCGGCTCAAGGTTGGTGCCGGTCACCTCGGCCGCGCGCGCTTTGATGGCATCATCGGCGTTGCCCATTGCAACGCCCAGTCCCACCTGCTCCAGCATGCTAAGGTCGTTATAGTTATCGCCAAACGCCAGCACCTCCTGCATGCTGAAGCCCTGGCTCTCCACCCACTGCGCCAGGCGTTTGCCTTTGCTGTTACCCGCCTGGGCGATATCAACCTGATCGTGCCATGACCATTCACACGCCAGGCCCAGCTCCGCTTCGGTGCGTTCAGCAAACTGCTGTAATGCGCGGGTATCCGGATGTGACAGGGCAAACTTCCAGATCGCTTCAGCATCCTGCGCCGCCTGCGCCAGGCTGGGCACCTGCAGGAACAGCGGGCGCTGCGCTTCCGGCAGCGATTGCGCCCAGTTCAGCGTGCGGGTGACGTGACCGGTCGGCTCCTGGTAGAGCATGGCATCGTCGACGTACAGCAGACCGTGAATGTTCTCCTCATCAAGCATCTCTATTACCCTTGCAGCCTGACTTTTCGCCAGCGGATCGGCGGCCAGCACTTTTTTTGCCTGATAATCATACAAATAGGTACCGTTACAGCAGATTGCGGGTGTATCAAGCTGCAGCGCCTGATAAAAAGGGTGGATAGCGCAGTGATGGCGACCGGTAACGATCAGCACTTTAACGCCCGCCTGCTGCGCGCGGGCCAGCGCCTCCAGCGATTCAGGCAGAATAGTTTTATTGGGTGTCAGCAGGGTGCCATCCAGATCGAGGGCGATTACGCGATAGCTCATTACGGGTTCCGTCTTTGAATAACCAGGCATCAAGTCTACACCTGCCAGCCGCGCTGAGACAAAAAAGCGGGCAAAAATCCCGCCAGCGTAGCCGGCTGAAACAGGCTACAGTTATCCCTTTCATCAGGCAGCGAATAAGGAAAAACGCATGAAACAAGTCGTGTATACCGCCAGTCCCGAGAGCCAGCAGATCCACGCCTGGCAGCTTCAGGAAGATGGCGCGCTGACGCTACTGCAGGTTACCGATGTGGCCGGTCAGGTGCAGCCAATGGTGGTGAGCCCGAAAAAAGATTTTCTTTATGTGGGCGTACGTCCCGATTTTCGCGTGCTCGCCTACCGCATCGCCGCAGACGGAACGCTGACGCTGGCGGGTGAAGCGCCGCTGCCAGGCAGCCCGACGCATATCTCCACCGATCGCGAAGGCCGGTTTCTCTTTTGCGGCTCCTATAATGACGCCTGCGTCAGCATCAGTCCGCTGGATGAGAACGGCCTGCCGCAGGCCCCGTCGCAGGTGATCAACGGCCTTGAGGGATGCCACTCCGCCAACATCGACCTGGATAACGAGACGCTGCTGGTGCCGGCGCTGAAGCAGGATCGCATCTGCCGTTTTCAGCTGCATCAGGATGGCACGCTGACGCCGCACGCGCAGGCAGACGTCAATACTGCCGCAGGCGCAGGCCCGCGCCATATGGCGTTTCATCCCGGCGGCGCTTATGGCTATGTGGTCAATGAACTCAACAGCACGGTGGATGTCTGGTCACTGCAGGGCGAGATGAGGTGCGTACAAAGTCTGGATATGATGCCGGCTGATTTCAGCGGCACACGCTGGGCGGCAGATATTCATATCACACCGGATGGCCGGTCGCTCTACGCCTGCGATCGCACCAGCAGCACGATTACCGTGTTCAGCGTCAGTGAAGCGGGCGATGCGCTGACCATTGAGGGCCATCAGCCAACGGAAACGCAGCCGCGCGGTTTTAATATCGATAGCCGTGGCGCTTACCTGGTGGCTGCGGGACAGAAATCGCATCATATTGAAGTGTACCGGATTGCGGAGCGTGGCCTGCTGCAGCCGCTGGCGCGTTATGCGGTCGGGCAGGGGCCGATGTGGGTAGCGATCCTCGCGCTGGCGTGATGATGTCACGCAAGGTCGCCCTCAGAGGCGACCTTTATCAGGGTGCGCAGCGAAGCGCGCCCGGTGCGATCAGGCGTATTTTACCGTAACCGATGCGCTGGCAAGCGCATGGAAATGCACGTTAAAGCCGACCATTGCGCCGCTGGCGCCTTCATCCACATCCAGCGTCTCCACGTCCAGCGCGTGCACGCTGAAAATGTAGCGGTGTGATTCACCCTGCGGCGGCGCGGCGCCGCCGTAGCCGGTCTGGCCGAAGTCGGTACGGGTCTGGATGGCGCTTTCAGGCAGCTCTGCCACGCCGGAACCGGCGCCCTGCGGCAGCACGGTGACCTCAGCCGGAATATTGGCTACCACCCAGTGCCACCAGCCGGAACCGGTCGGCGCATCGGGATCGTAGCAGGTGACAACAAAGCTCTTAGTGCCTTCCGGCACCTCATCCCAGGCGAGATGGGGCGACAGGTTATCGCCCTGATAACCCATGCCGTTAAACACGTGGCGCTCTGGCATCTTATCGCCGTCGTTAAAATCCTGACTAAACAGGCGCATAACTCCTCCTTTTTGCTAATCGCGGAAGGCCATCATGGTGCAAAACCGCCGCAGATACCAGCGGCGTCAGGGCTGAAAATGGCCGGTGTGATCCAGCGCGTCCCGAATGGCGCGGGTGAGCTGGCTCAGCGCCTGCGCAGAAATCAGATAAGGTGGCATCAGATAGATGAGCCGGCCAAACGGGCGGATCCAGACGCCGCGCTCAACAAAGAACTGCTGCAGCGCGGCCATATTCACCGGCTGATGCGTTTCGATAACGCCAATGGCACCCAGCACGCGCGCCTGCGCCACGGCGGGATGCGCCTGCAGCGGCAGCAGCTCCCGCTGCAGCTGCTGCTCAATGGCCGCGACCTGCGTCTGCCACTCGCCTTCAGCCACCATGGCCAGACTTTCAGCCGCGACCGCGCAGGCAAGCGGGTTCCCCATAAAGGTCGGGCCATGCATAAAGCAGCCAGCGGCGCTGCGGCTGATGGTGTCAGCCACCTCGCGCGTGGTCAGCGTGGCGGCGAGCGTCATCATCCCGCCGGTCAGCGCTTTGCCGAGGCATAAAATATCGGGCGTCACGCCCGCGTGTTCGCAGGCAAACAGCTTGCCGCTGCGGCCGAAGCCGGTGGCGATCTCATCGGCGATCAGCAGCAGCCCGTAGCGATCGCACAGCGCCCGCACCTGCTGCAGATAGCGCGGATGGTAAAAGCGCATCCCGCCCGCACCCTGCACAATCGGTTCCAGGATCACCGCGGCAATGTCGCGATGGTGCTGCTCCGCCAGCCGGGCGAAGTCGCTGAAATCGGCATCATCCCATGTATCAGTGAAACCGCACTGCGGCGCAGCGGCAAACAGATGCTCCGGCAGATAGCCACGCCACAGGCTGTGCATTGAGTTTTCCGGATCGCATACCGCCATCGCCGCAAACGTATCGCCGTGATAGCCGCGCTTCAGCGTCAGGAATGTCTGGCGCCTCTCGCCGCGACCCAGCCAGTACTGTAGCGCCATTTTCATCGCGACTTCCACCGCAATGGATCCGGAGTCAGCCAGAAACACGCACTCCAGCGCTTCAGGCGTCATCGCCACCAGCTGACGGCTCAGCGCGACTGCTGCCGGATGGGTAATACCGCCGAACATCACGTGTGACATCTGCGCCATCTGCTGCTGCAGTGCCTGGTTGAGACGCGGATGATTGTAGCCGTGGATCGCCGCCCACCATGACGACATACCGTCAACCAGCTCGCGTCCATCTGCCAGCTGCAGCTGGCAACCCTGGGCGGCCACCACCGGATAACAGGGCAGCGGGTCGCGCATTGAGGTGTAGGGATGCCAGATATGCTGGCGGTCAAAATCGAGGTCGTCAGGCGTGAACATCTGTCTTGTAAACCATTTTGAAAAGATTTAGTTTACAAGTATAACCACGATCATTGTCGGGATGAACCCCTTTTTGGAGTATGTAATGGCTAACCGCTGGACACTGGCCCAGGCCCAGGCCCTGTTTGATAAACCTTTTCTGGAACTGATGTTTGAGGCGCAGCAGGTGCATCGCCAGCATTTTGACCCACGTCAGGTACAGGTCAGCACGCTGCTGTCGATTAAAACCGGCGCCTGCCCGGAAGATTGTAAATATTGCCCGCAGAGCGCGCGCTACAAAACCGGACTGGAGTCAGAACGGCTGATGGAGGTGGAGGCGGTGCTCGCCTCGGCGCGTAAAGCTAAAGCGGCCGGCTCCAGCCGTTTCTGCATGGGCGCCGCATGGAAAAACCCGCACGAGCGCGATATGCCTTATCTGGAGCAGATGGTGCAGGGCGTGAAAGCGCTCGGCATGGAAACCTGCATGACGCTGGGGACGCTGGAACAAAACCAGGCGCAGCGTCTGGCAGAGGCCGGACTCGATTTCTACAACCATAACCTGGATACCTCACCGGAATTTTACGGCAGCGTCATCACGACCCGTACCTACCAGGAGCGTCTCGATACGCTGGATAAAGTGCGTGGGGCCGGTATCAAGGTCTGCTCCGGCGGCATTGTCGGTCTGGGTGAAACGGTGACGGATCGCGCCGGACTGCTGGTACAGCTGGCAAACCTGCCGGTGCCGCCAGAGAGCGTGCCGATCAACATGCTGGTAAAAGTCAAAGGCACGCCGATGGCGGATAACGCTGACGTGGAGCCGTTTGATTTTATCCGCACTATCGCCGTAGCGCGCATCATGATGCCCTCTTCGCACGTGCGTCTCTCAGCGGGGCGTGAGCAGATGAGCGAGCAGACGCAGGCGATGTGTTTTATGGCGGGCGCTAACTCTATTTTCTATGGCTGCAAACTGCTGACCACGCCCAATCCGGAGGAGGATAAAGATCTGATCCTGTTCCGCAAGCTGGGGCTGAATCCGGAACATACCACAACCGCGAGCGGGGATAACGCACAGCAGCATCAGCTGCAGGCGCAGCTGGCTGAGGCCGACACGCCGCAGTTTTACAACGCGGCGGTGTAAATGTGGGCTGAACGTATTACCGGGGCGCTGCAGGCGCGCCGGGACGCGGATGGCTGGCGCTACCGGCGCTGTGTTGAGCAGAACAGCGTGCGGGAAATCACGCTGGACGGTCAGCGCTATCGCCACTTCTCCGGTAACGACTATCTCGGGCTGAGCCAGCATCCGGCGGTGATTGCGGCCTGGCAGCAGGGTGCGGCGCAGGCGGGAGCCGGGGCAGGGGCGTCCGCGTATGTGACCGGCTATAGCCGTTATCACGCAGAGCTGGAGCAGCAGCTGGCAGGCTGGCTCGGCTATTCACGTGCGCTGCTGTTTATCTCCGGCTTTGCCGCTAATCAGGCGATTGTGCATCTGCTGGCGCAGAAGCAGGACCGCATCGTGGCGGACAAACTGGCGCACGCGTCGCTGCTGGATGCTGCCAGTCACAGCCCGGCCACGCTGCGGCGTTTTGCGCATAATCAGCCGGCAAGTCTGCAAAAGCTGCTGGCGCAGCCGGGGGCGGGCGCCACGCTGGTGGTCACCGAAGGCGTTTTCAGTATGGATGGTGACAGCGCACCGCTGGCAGAGATTGCTGCGGCGACCCGGGCTGCGGACGGCTGGCTGCTGGTCGATGACGCGCACGGCATTGGCGTGAGCGGTGAACAGGGGCGCGGCAGCTGCTGGCAGCAGCAGGTGAAACCTGAGCTGCTGGTGGTGACGTTTGGCAAAGGCTTTGGCGTCAGCGGCGCAGCGCTGCTGTGCGATGATGCGACCGCCGATTACGTTGAACAGTTCTCGCGCCACCTTATTTACTCTACCGCCATGCCGCCGGCGCAGTGCTGCGCGCTGCTGGCGGCGCTGCAGCAGGTGCAGCAGGGCGATGCGCTGCGGGCACGACTGCGGGCCAATATCAGCCGCTTTCGCGCCGGCGCAGCGCAGCTGCCGTGGAGCCTTCCCGCCTCAGAGAGTGCCATTCAGCCGCTGATTGTGGGGGAGAACGCGGCCGCGCTGGCGCTCTCGCAGCGGCTGGCGCAGGCGGGATGCTGGGTCAGCGCCATCCGCCCGCCTACCGTGCCGCCCGGTACGGCCCGGCTGCGCATTACCCTTACGGCGGCGCATGAGCCGGAAGATATCGACGCGCTGCTGGAGGCGCTGTATGACGCTGCAGGTTAACAAGCAGGCGGTGGCGCAGGCGTTTGGACGCGCCGCGCCACACTATGAGCAGCACGCCGCGCTGCAGCGCCTGAGCGGCGATGCGCTGCTGGCCTGTGCGCCAGCCGGATTTGGTCCGCACCTGCTCGATGCCGGCTGCGGCACCGGCTGGTACAGCCGGTACTGGCGCGATCGCGACCGTCGGGTAACCGCGCTCGATCTCTCTTTGCCGATGCTGGACGCCGCGCGCGCCCAGCGATCGGCACACCATTATCTGCAGGGCGATATCGACCGGCTGCCGCTGGCTGACGGCAGCGTGGATGGCGTCTGGAGCAACCTGGCGGTGCAGTGGAGCAGCGATCTGAGCGTGGCTCTGCAGCAATTTTATCGCGTGCTGCGGCCCGGCGGCACCGCGCTTTTTTCCACGCTGCTGGCGGGATCGCTGCCGGAGGTGGATCGCGCATGGGCAGCGATAGATTCCCGTCGTCACGCCAACCGCTTTCTTCAGGCCGGTGAGGTTGCCGCTGCCGCGCGGGCCCAGCCGCTGCGCAGCACGCAGCAGATCGTTACGCTTCACTTTCCGGATGCGCTGAGTGCGATGCGCTCGCTGAAGGGAATTGGCGCGACCCACCTGCACGGCGGACGCAGCAACAGCGTACTGACGCGTCAGCAGCTGGCGCAGCTTGAGCGGCACTGGCCGCAGGATGAACAGGGCTATCGCCTCACTTATCACCTGATGTATGGAGTTTTGCAAAAATGAAACGCTGGTTTATCACCGGAACCGACACCGAAGTGGGAAAAACAGTTGCCAGCGGCGCGCTGCTGCAGGCGGCCAGCGCGGCCGGGCTGCGTACGGCAGGGTATAAACCGGTAGCGTCGGGCTGTGAGATGACGGCGGAGGGCGTGCGCAACAGCGATGCGTTGGCGCTGCAGCGCTACAGCAGCGTGCCGCTGCGCTATGAGCAGGTTAACCCGCTGGCATTTATGGAACCGACCTCACCGCATATCGTGAGCGCAGAAGAGGGCAGGCCGATCGACTTTGCACAGCTCTCGGCGGGTCTGCGCAGCGTGGAAGCGCAGGCTGAATGGCTGCTGGTTGAGGGGGCGGGCGGCTGGTTTACGCCGCTTTCTGAGACGCAGACCTATGCGGACTGGGTCATCGCAGAGCAGCTGCCGGTGATCCTGGTGGTGGGCGTAAAGCTGGGCTGTATTAATCACGCCATGCTGACCGCTGCGGCGATCAAGGCAGCCGGCTTACCACTGGCAGGCTGGATCGCAAACGATATTCAGCCGCCGGGCAAGCGGCATCGTGAATATATTGCGTCGCTGCGCCAGCGCATCGACGCGCCGTTTCTGGGCGAAATCCCCTGGCTGGCATCCGGGACGGAGCAGGCGACCTGCGGACGCTACCTGACGCTGCCCTGAGCGATAAGCATCCCTTAAGACATCAGGCCGGCGTCAGCCATTTGTTCACGGTAAGATCGTCCAGCTGCGCAACGCGCCCCTGCGCCACATTACGTCCGCGGTGCAGCAGCAGAAAGTAGTCGGCGACGCGGCGTATAAACGAGACGTGCTGCTCCAGCAGCAGGATGGTCAGGCCATACTCCCGGTTGAGCCGCCGGATCAGGTTGCCCGTCTCCTCCTCCAGCCACGGCGACATCGTACCGGAAGGCTCATCGAGGATCAGCAGGCGCGGTTTCAGTACCAGCGCGCGCGCCAGTGCCAGCTGCTGCTGCAGATTAACCGGCAGCTCACCGCTGCGCTGATGGCGCAGTGAATAGAGCGCGGGAAACAGCTCAAACACCATCTCCGGAATGGCGCGGTTGCGCTCATCTTCAGCCGCCAGCAGGGCGATCAGCAGATTGTCCTCAACGCTCATCTGCGTAAAGATATGGCGCTTTTGCGGCACATATCCGATGCCCATCCGCGCCCGCTGCACGGCGGGCTGCAGCAGCAGGTTCTCCGGCGGATAGCCCGCCTCCTGCCAGCAGATAGAGCCGCTGTTGACCGGCAGATGGCCCATAATGCAGTTTACCAGCGTGGTTTTCCCCATCCCCGGACTGCCCAGCACGCCGGTGCAGGATCCCGGAGGCAGATCAAGATCGACATCCCACAGAATCTGATTCTGGCCATAAAACTGATTCACCGAACGTAAACTCAGCATCTGATCTTCTCCTTACAGATAGTTAGCCTGAATGCACCCGCTCTGTGTCGTCTGGCATGCAGTGACAGATTAAGTAACGCGGTGGTATCAGACATCAGGGCATCCCTGTTAAACCTGAATGTTCTGCCGCTGCTAAAAAGATGCAAGCAACGGGCCAGAGTGACAATCCTGCACTTCTGGCGTTAATAAATGTCCATCATCGCGCCTTAAACATCAGGAAATCTTAACTGTGAAAAGGGGTGATTAAGCTGCTGCACTTTGACGGTGCTGATTACTAAGCTTTTCTGGTGCATCTGTTCATTAATAAGGCAGCGGGCCAGCGCAGGAAAACAGCGCAGCCCAGGCGTGGCGGCGCTGTGGAATCAAAAAAGAATAGTTAATTGCGCCAGCCCTGCTGGAAAAATAATCATAAAAAAAATTTTTTTGTTAGCGCAGAAGAGGGCGGGATTTTTTATACACAGCCTGCGGGCTCGGGGCTGGCTTCACTTATCCACTATTCCTGTGGATAACCTTGTGCATTAGCGACTGAAAACCGGGCGCAAGCGAGGAAATACGCGGCCTGGATACATTATGCTGCGAAACTGGGCTTTTGGTCTATTTTCATTAAATTCAGTATGTTATCTAAAAGCAAGCCTGTAAAACTCCGGCTGAAGTTTACCGCTGCATTTTAATGACGTTCTCTTGACAATTGTTAAAAGCCCGGCCCGCCTGGGGATAACCTGGCGCGACATATTTTAGCCAGCTGCCGCTTTAGTGCCTCTGAAGCGGCGCCACGGGCAGCAGGACCATCGTGACGTTTATCTGTAAATATATCCAGTGTTTTTTTCTGGCAAAATCGCCATAGCAGAGTAGAATTATCAGCCTGCCAGCCCTTTTCTTCAGCAGGAATTCTGAAATCATGAGCAAAGTCTTTAAACTCAACTCCGCCTTTAAGCCTTCAGGCGATCAGCCTGAAGCGATCCGCCGTCTGGAGGAGGGGCTGGAAGATGGCCTTGCGCATCAGACCCTGCTCGGCGTAACGGGATCGGGCAAAACCTTTACCGTTGCCAATGTGATTGCCGATCTCAACCGGCCGACGATGGTGCTGGCGCCTAACAAAACGCTGGCGGCGCAGCTCTATGGGGAGATGAAAGAGTTTTTCCCGGACAACGCGGTAGAATTTTTCGTCTCTTACTATGACTACTATCAGCCTGAAGCCTATGTGCCGAGTTCTGACACCTTTATCGAAAAAGATGCGGCGGTGAACGAGCACATTGAGCAGATGCGCCTCTCCGCCACCAAAGCGATGCTGGAACGACGCGATGTCATCGTGGTCGCGTCGGTCTCGGCAATTTATGGTCTGGGCGATCCCGATCTCTATCTGAAAATGATGCTGCATCTGACGCGCGGTATGATCATCGATCAGCGCAGTATCTTACGGCGTCTGGCTGAGCTGCAGTATGCGCGTAACGATCAGGCGTTTCAGCGCGGTACGTTCCGCGTGCGCGGGGAGGTGATCGATATCTTCCCGGCGGAGTCCGACGATATGGCTCTGCGGGTGGAGCTGTTTGATGAAGAGGTTGAGCGGCTCTCACTATTTGATCCGCTTACCGGACAAATTGAGTCAGTGATCCCGCGCTTTACCATCTATCCCAAAACGCACTACGTTACGCCGCGCGAGCGCATCCTGCAGGCGATGGAAGAGATCAAAGATGAGCTGGCCCTGCGCCGTAAGGTGCTGCTGGAAAATAACAAGCTGCTGGAAGAGCAGCGCATTACGCAGCGCACCCAGTTTGACCTGGAGATGATGAACGAGCTGGGTTACTGCTCGGGGATTGAGAACTACTCGCGCTATCTCTCGGGACGCGGACCGGGTGAAGCGCCGCCGACCCTGTTTGACTATCTGCCGGCCGATGGTCTGCTGGTGGTGGATGAGTCGCACGTTACTATTCCGCAGATTGGCGGCATGTATCGCGGCGACCGCGCGCGTAAAGAGACGCTGGTGGAGTACGGCTTCCGCCTGCCGTCCGCGCTGGACAACCGTCCGCTTCGGTTTGAAGAGTTTGAGGCGCTGGCCCCGCAGACCATTTATGTCTCCGCCACGCCGGGTAAATATGAGCTGGAAAAATCGGGCACGGAAGTGATCGATCAGGTAGTGCGTCCGACAGGTCTGCTCGATCCCATTCTTGAGGTGCGCCCGGTCGGCACACAGGTGGATGATCTGCTCTCTGAAATCCGCAAACGCGTGGAGATCAACGAACGCGTGCTGGTGACGACGCTGACCAAGCGTATGGCTGAAGACCTCACTGAATATCTTGAAGAGCATGGTGAGAAGGTGCGCTATCTGCACTCTGATATCGATACCGTTGAGCGCATGGAGATTATTCGCGACCTGCGCCTGGGCGAGTTTGACGTGCTGGTAGGGATTAACCTGCTGCGTGAGGGACTTGATATGCCGGAGGTCTCCCTGGTGGCGATTCTCGACGCCGACAAAGAGGGCTTCCTGCGTTCAGAACGCTCCCTGATCCAGACGATTGGTCGTGCAGCGCGTAACGTGAACGGCAAAGCGATTCTTTATGCTGATAAAATCACGCCCTCTATGGCACGCGCGATTGAAGAGACAGAGCGACGTCGCGAGAAGCAGGAGCGCTACAACACCGAGCACGGCATTGTGCCGCAGGGGCTGAATAAGAAGATCACGGATATTCTTGAGCTGGGCAAAAACGTGGTGAAAACGCGCGGCAAAGGCAAAACGGCCACGCGCACGGCAGCAGAGAATGATGCTGATTACCTGGCGCTTACGCCACAGGCGATGCAGAAGAAAATTCACGAACTGGAAGCGCAGATGCAGCAGCATGCGCAAAACCTGGAGTTTGAAGAAGCCGCCAGCCTGCGCGACCGGCTGCATGAGCTGCGCGAACTGTTTATTGCCGCCTCATAACCACCAACCCGTGCCGCATTCCGCAGGAGCCGCATTACACAGCGGCCGCATTCCGTAGAGGGCCGCATTCATGCGGCCCTGGCGTATTCATTCACCACCGGATTTGTACGCAACCAGGGCGCCATGAATGGCGCCCCTACGTTTATTCCGCGAATTCATACGCGACCAGGGCGCCATAAATGGCGCCCCTACACCAATATCTGTAGGGGCCGCATTTATGCGGCCCTGGCGTATTTATACGGCTGGCGGCTTTAAAGCGCCTGGATGGCGTGCTCCAGCGCCAGGCGCAGAAGCTGTCGATCGTGGCGATAACGGATATCTTCAGCTTCCAGCGGCTCCTGCACAATAATGCGCTGCGCCAGACCCTGCGTGTCGGCAGTCGGGCTGATCACTACGGCATCAATAACCCGTTTACCAATCGCCTGCTCCATAATGGCCAGCTTATCTGCCACGCTAAGACGGGCGGCTGCCGGGCTAAGCTCGCGGCCAAGATTGCCAATAAATACCATCGTAGCGGGCGTACGCCGCAGCGCGCGCGCCATCTCTTCCATCAGCAAAATCGGCATCAGGCTGGTATAGAAACTGCCCGGGCCAATCAGGATCAGATCGGCTTCAGCCACGGCGTCCAGCGCTTCGCGGGTGGGATTAACCGCCGGATGCAGCATCAGCGCCTGAGGCGCCTGACGCATCTCATCAATCGCGGTTTCGCCATACACCATGTTGCCTTCTGCATCCTGCGCGACCAGATCAACCGGCTGCTCTGACATCGGGATGAGAAACGCATCAACCTTGAGCAGATTGCGGATAATGTTAATCGCTTCCAGCGGACGCACGCTGAGATGATCCAGCGCTTTCAGGATCAGGTTGCCAAGATTGTGGCCCGCCAGTTCGCCGTTACCGGCAAAACGGTATTCAAACATCGCGGAAGCGACGCTGGGCTCGGTGATCAGCTGATTAAGACAGTTGCGCATGTCTCCCCAGGCGATCCCCCCCTCTGAACGGCGGATACGTCCGGTGGAGCCGCCATTGTCCGTGGTGGTCACTATACCGGTGAGTCGCGAGCCCAGCGGCGCCAGCGCTGACATGACGCGGCCCAGGCCGTGTCCGCCGCCCAGTGCCACCACGCGATCTAAATCTGCCAGCGTTCGATTCATGCTGCTCCTTATCGGTCCACTGCGCTGAAAGCCAATTCTTTGCTGCCGGGGGCAGCGTCATGTGGCGCAGTTTAGCCTATTCTGCTGCGATAATGCCGCGAAAAATCGTTATATATCATGTTATACAACGCACGCAGTGACTGGCTGACTGACGCAAAGCGCGCTACCATCCAGAGACCGCGTTGTCCTCAATGACAACAAACTCCCAAGCCTTGCGCGCCTAAGTCAAATGATAGGGCCGCCTGGCCGCAGCGTCATGCTGCCAGGGTGCAGAAAGAAATGCCTGCATCTCCCGACTTTGGAAAGGTGTTAAGGTGCCACAATTTACAGATGCCTGGGCGCGCAGCTTCTACTATTTGCGCCTGTCGATCACGGATGTATGTAATTTCCGTTGTACTTACTGTCTGCCGGACGGCTACAAGCCTGGCAGTACCCGCAACAAAAGCTTTCTCTCGCTGGATGAGATCCGCCGGGTGACCCGCGCCTTTACCGCCGCGGGAACGGAGAAGATCCGGCTTACCGGCGGTGAACCCTCGATGCGTCGCGATTTTACCGACATCATCGCTGCCGTGCGTGAAAACGCCGCGCTGCGACAGATTGCGGTGACCACCAACGGCTATCGCATGGCGCGTGACGTACAGTCATGGCGCGATGCAGGGCTGACGCACATTAACGTCAGCGTGGACAGCCTGGATGCGCGGCAGTTTCATGCCATCACCGGGCAGAACAAATTTGCTGAGGTTATGGCCGGTATCGACGCCGCGTTTGACGCCGGATTCGAAAAAGTCAAAGTTAACAGCGTGCTGATGCGTGATGTTAACAGCCAGAGTCTGGATACGTTTCTGGCCTGGATCCGCACGCGTCCGATTCAGCTGCGTTTTATTGAGCTGATGGAAACCGGTGAAGGGGGCGATCTGTTCCGGCGTCACCATATCTCCGGTGAGGTGATCCGCGACCGGCTGATCGTGCAGGGCTGGCAGCGGCAGCCGCGCGGCCGCAGCGACGGGCCGGCACAGGTATTTCGTCATCCCGACTATCAGGGTGAGGTCGGCCTGATTATGCCTTATGAAAAAGATTTCTGCGCCAGCTGCAACCGGCTGCGCGTCTCGGCCACCGGTAAACTGCACCTGTGCCTGTTTGGCGACGGTGGGGTAGAGCTGCGCGATCTGCTCGCCTCCGATGCACAGCAGGACGAGCTGCAGGCGCGTATCGCCCATAGTCTTGGCCAGAAAAAGCAGACCCACTTTCTGCATCAGGGCCAGACCGGTATTACGCAAAATCTCTCTTTCATTGGTGGCTAAACACAGGAGTTACAGCCATGGCTAAACCAACCGGCGAGTTTACCGCTCTGACTGCCGCGGTGCTGACCATATCCGACAGCCGCGATGCGGCGAGTGACACCTCAGGAGACTATCTGCGTGAGGCGCTGGCGGACGCGGGGCATCAGGTGGTGGATCACGCTATTCTGCCTGACAATCGCTACCGCATTCGCGCCACGGTATCGCGCTGGATCGCCAGCGACGATATCCAGGTGGTGATTGTGAACGGCGGCACCGGCTTTAACAGCAAAAACAGTACGCCGGAAGCGCTGCTGCCGCTGTTTGACCGCGAAATTGACGGCTTTGGCGAACTGTTCCGTATGTTCTCGTATGAAGATATCGGCAGCGCAACGCTGCAGTCGCGTGCCGTTGCCGGCCTCGCCAATCAGACCCTGATTTTTGCCCTGCCAGGCTCCACCAGCGCCTGCCGCTGCGGCTGGGAACGTATCATCGCCGATCAGCTGGATGCGCGCACCCGGCCCTGTAATTTTGTCTCTCATCTGAAGAAAGTCACTGTATGAATCAGTTAACGCATATTAACGCCGCTGGCGAAGCCCACATGGTTGATGTCTCCGGCAAAAATGAAACCGTGCGCGAAGCGCAGGCGGAGGCGCTGGTTTTGATGTCACCTGCCACGCTGCAGATGATCATGGAAGGCAGCCATCATAAAGGCGATGTCTTTGCCACGGCCCGTATCGCCGGCATTCAGGCGGCAAAGCGCACCTGGGAGCTGATACCGCTCTGTCATCCGCTGATGCTGAGTAAAGTGGAAGTGACGCTGGAAGCGGAACCGGCGCAGAGCCGGGTACGCGTCACCGCGCGCTGCCGCCTGACCGGTAAAACCGGAGTGGAGATGGAGGCGCTGACGGCCGCTTCCGTGGCGGCGCTGACCATCTACGACATGTGCAAAGCGGTGCAGAAAGATATCGTGATTGACCAGCTGCGCCTGCTGAGCAAAAGCGGCGGGAAGTCAGGTGACTTCAGGGCGGTCAGCCATGATTAAAGTCCTGTTTTTTGCCCAGGTGCGTGAGCTGACCGGCACCAGCGAGCTGACGCTGCCGGAAGCCTATCCTGACGTGGCGGCACTGCGTGCTGCACTGGCGCAGCGCAGCGACCGCTGGGCGCTGGCGCTGGAATCGGGCAGGCTGCTGGCCGCAGTCAATCAGACGCTGGTCCCCATGACGCATCCGCTGCAGGCGGGTGATGAAGTGGCGTTTTTCCCGCCGGTCACCGGAGGTTAACCATGACAACCCGTATTCGCGTTGGCCCCGAGCCGTTTGATACCGGTGCTGAATACCGGCTGCTGGCCGCAGACGATCGGGATGGCGCTATCGTTACCTTCACCGGTAAAGTGCGCAATCATAACCTCGGCGCCGACGTAGCGGCGCTGACGCTGGAGCACTATCCGGGTATGACGGAAAAAGCGCTGGCGGAAATCGCTGAGGCTGCCCGGCAGCGCTGGCCATTGCAGCAGATAACAGTGATCCATCGCGTGGGTGAACTCTTTCCCGGTGATGAGATAGTGCTGGTGGGCGTCAGCAGCGCACACCGCGGCAGCGCATTCGCAGCCGCAGAATTTATTATGGATTATCTTAAAACCCGTGCGCCGTTCTGGAAGCGCGAAGCCACCCCGGAGGGGGATCGCTGGGTGGATGCGCGTGACAGCGACCATCAGGCAGCGGCGCGCTGGGAGTAATAACGGACAGGGCGGGGGCCGGGAGCCTCGCGCCCGCAACGTGCCTGAAGCACGCATTTTTTTATCAGGGAGCAGGATGAAACCAACCTTCTTACGCCGCGGCGCGCTTCTGCTGACCGCGCTGATCGTGGCCGGCTGCAGCAGTAAAAAAGAGCCGCAGGCGCCGGCGCGCCAGCCCGCAGATGTTAAAGCGCAGATTGAGCAGCTGCTGCCCGGGTACGTGACGCAAAAATCAGCCTGGGCTGATGACATCTATACCGCTTTCCGTGTCCAGCAGCTCGATACGAGCGCCAGCAATCTGTGCGCGGTGATCGCCGTCGCCGGGCAGGAGTCAAATTTCAGCGCCGATGCTGCGGTGCCCGGGCTGCCAAAAATTGCCTGGGGGGAGATTGACCGGCGCGCGGCAAAGCTGCACATTCCGGCATTTCTGGTGCGGACTGCGCTGCTGATCAAATCCTCCAATGGTGAAAGCTACGCCGCGCGGCTGGACAAGGTGCGCAGTGAAAAGGAGCTGAGCGCCATTTTTGATGATTTTATCGATATGGTGCCGATGGGGCAGACGCTGTTTGGCAGGCTGAACCCGGTACACACCGGCGGGCCGATGCAGGTAAGCGTTGCCTTTGCCGAGGCGCATGCGCAGGGCTACCCGTATGCCATCGATGGTTCGATCCGGCGCGAGGTGTTCAGCCGGCGCGGAGGGATCTGGTTCGGCACGAAGCATCTGCTGGGCTATCCGGCAGACTATAGTCAGCCGCTCTATCGCTTTGCCGACTTTAACGCAGGCTGGTATGCCAGCCGCAACGCGGCGTTTCAGGCCGCGATTGCGCGCGCCAGTGGGATCCGCCTCGCGCTGGATGGCGACCTGATCAATTATGGCAGCGAGCAGGCGGGCTCGACTGAGCTGGCGGTGCGTACGCTGGGCAAACGCCTCGATATGAGCGACCGGGAAATTCGCCGCGATCTGGAAAAAGGGGATACGGCGGACTTCAGCAATACAACCTTGTGGAAACAGACCTTTATTCTGGCGGATAAAATGGCGGGCAAGCGGGTGCCGCGTGAGATGCTGCCGGGGATCAAACTGGAGAGCCCGAAAATTACCCGTAATCTCACCACCGCGTGGTTTGCCCAGCGGGTTAACAGCCGATATCAGCAGTGTATGACGCGCCGTTGAGGCGGCATGGTATACACTTCACTCTGACCCTGTAATTTCTATTTGAGAGGTGCATCATGGATCGATATCCACGTAATGATTCGTTTGTGCAGCCGGCGTCGGCCGGGCTGCAGGCCTATATGGCTCAGGTGTACGGCTGGATGACCTGCGGCCTGCTGCTCACCGCGTTTGTCTCCTGGTTTGCCGCGCGTACGCCTGCGGTCATGGAGTTGGTGTTCGCTAACCGCATTACCTTCTTTGGCCTGATCATCGCACAGCTGGCGCTGGTCTTTGTGCTGTCGGGTCTGGTCCAGCGTATGAGCGGGGCCGTGGCGACGGCGCTATTTATGCTCTATTCGGCGCTGACCGGCCTGACCATGGCGAGTATTTTTCTGGTTTACACCTACTCGTCTATCGCCAGCACCTTTTTTGTTACCGCCGGAATGTTTGGGGCGATGAGCTTTTACGGCTACACCACCAAACGCGATCTGAGCCGTATCGGCAGCCTGCTGTTTATGGCGCTGATTGGTATCGTGCTGGCGTCGCTGGTGAACTTCTGGCTGAAAAGCCCGGCGCTTATGTGGGCTATTACCTATATCGGCGTGGTGGTGTTTGTGGGGCTGACCGCCTATGACACGCAGAAACTGAAAGCGGTGGGTGAAAATATTGACGCCCGCGATAGCGAAAACCTGCGTCGCTACTCCATTATGGGGGCGCTGACGCTCTACCTCGACTTTATCAATCTGTTTTTGATGCTGCTGCGGATTTTCGGCAACCGCCGCTAAGACGCCGGCTTTATCTTTACCGGGGGCGCAGCGATGCGCCCCCGTTTTTTATCCTTCCAGCTGCGGTTACTGCTCTGCCATTTTCTGCTGATTTTTGTGTCGCAGATGCTTCGCCCGGCTCTCCAGCCAGAGATACAGCACCAGCGCCAGCAGCAGCGGCAGAATGAAGTAGAGAACACGGTAGGCAAGCAGCGCGGCGATAATTTCACCGTGTGAGGCGTGCTGTCCGCTCAGCAGCGCCAGAAACACCGCTTCCAGCACGCCGATACCCGCCGGAATATGAATAATGACGCCGGCAATACTGCTGATCAGCAGCACGCCCAGTACGATGGGATAGTCCACTTCACGCATCAGCAGCAGCCAGATAATGGTGCCCATCACCATCCAGTTTGCGCAGGAGACGGCAAACTGGAACAGCGCCATACGCAGTGAAGGCAGCTGCAGCCGCTGGCCCTTCACCGTCCACTGCCGCTTTTTCGCAAAGGCGCAGGCCCAGAGATAGACTGCCGTCAGCAGCAGCAGTGCACCACCGATGATACGCAGCGTGCCTTCACCAATAAACCAGCGCGGCGGAATCGGCACCATGCCGGAGACAAACACCACGCCGCCCAGCAAAATATAGCCAAGCCAGTTAGTGGCAATGCTCAGTGAAAAAATGCGGGTAATGGTGCTGCCTGAAAGGCCCAGGCGTGAATAGAGGCGGTAGCGCATGGCGACGCCGCCCACCCAGGTGCTGAGCGTCAGATTAAAGGCGTAGCAGATAAACGACACCAGCATCACCTGCCGCTTCGATAGCTTATGGCCGCAGTAGACCCGGCCAATCAGATCGTATAAGCCGTAGGTAATATAACTGACAATCACCAGCCCGGCGGCACCCAGCACCACATAGCGGTTGTAGCCGGTGATAACCTTGTAGACATCTTCCCAGTTGACTTTGCGCGCGTAGACCACCAGCAGAACAACGACGGCAATAAAAAAGAGCCACGTGAGAATTTTTTTCGCCAGCCGCCACTTCGGATTCTTTTTGCTCATCAGGATTTCGCTCCTTCATTATTGGCTTCCACCCGATCCTGCGTCTCCATCTCAGGCTGAACCGGAGGCGAGACCTGGGATAGCTGAGGCGTATGCGCAGGCAGCCAGCCAGCAATGGCCGGGAAGTGGCGCAGAAAGTGGAAGACAATGACGCCTTTGGTTAACTGCCACCAGTTACGCGGCGGCAGTTTGTCATCCTGGACGCGCACGCAGTCGTGCTGAATCAGGCCTTCCAGATTATCGCGCAGCGTCTGGTTGAATGCGCGGTCGTGAATGATCAGGTTAGCTTCAAGATTAAGCGACAGGCTCAGCGGATCGAGGTTACTGGAGCCGACGGTGGTCCAGTGCTGATCCTGTACCGCGACCTTGCCATGCAGTGGCCGGCGGCAATACTCATAGACCTCCACGCCGCCATCCACCAGATAGTTATAGAGCAGCTCGGCTCCTACTTTCACAATCGGCATATCGGGCTCACCCTGCACAATCAGCCGCACGCGCACGCCGCGCCGGGCAGCGTTGCGCATCTCGCGCAGCAGGCGATAGCCAGGGAAGAAGTAGGCATTAGCGATAATCACGTCGCGTTTCGCTTTGCGCAGCATATCCAGATAGTGCTGCTCAATGTCGTCGCGGTGTTCATTGTTGTCGCGATAAACAAACAGCACCTGAGCGCTGCCGGGCTGGGCATTAACGGCCACATGTCTTGACGGTTTTCCCCACCAGCGGCGGGTGATCTGATCGCTGCCCATCGCCATCTGGACAAAGCGGGCGATATCGATCACCACCGGCCCCTTTACCTCCACGGCATAATCCTGTTTCGCTTCCGGACCGTAATCGGTGTTGTGCTCAGCCGAGAAATTGATGCCGCCGACAAAGGCGATCTGCTCATCGATCACCACGATTTTACGGTGCAGACGGCGAAAAAGATTGGTACGCATCCCCATGACCAGCGGGCGCGGATCGTAGTAGATAAACCGAACGCCCGCCTCCGTAAGGGTATTAACAAACTCATCAGAGAGATCGGGAGAGCCATAGCCATCTACCATGACTTCGACCTTCACGCCGCGCTGTGCCGCCGCCAGCAGGTCACGGTGCAGCGCCTTACCTACGTTATCTTCAAAGAGAATAAAGGTTTCGAGCAGCAGCGTGCGCTCGGCGCGCTGGATGGCACCCGATACGCGCGGAAAAAACGCTTCGCCATTCTCCAGCAGGCGCAGCTGGTTGCCGTCACGCCAGTTGAAATTCATAGGAATATCTCCACCGCCAGCGGCGCATGATCGGACAGATGAGACCAGGGTTTGACCGGCAGCGCCCAGGGCTGGCTGACGGACGCATTACGAATATAGATACGATCGAGGCGTAAGAGCGGAAAGCGTGCCGGGAACGTGCGCGCCGGCCGGCCATTTTTCAGGCTGAACACCTCTTTCAAACCGGCACCGCGCTGCAGAAAACGGTTAGCGCGCACCTGCCAGTCGTTGAAATCCCCGGCCACGACCAGCGGTGCATCCGCTGGCAGCGCGTTGATCACATCGCACATCATCTTCATCTGCGTCAGCCGATGCTTCTCTTTCAGGCCAAGATGGACGCAAATGACATGCAGCGGCTGCGCCCGGTCGGGCAGCGTAATCTGGCAGTGCAGCATGCCGCGCTTTTCGCTGCCAGCAACAGAAATGTCGCGATTTTGATATTCAGCAATAGGAAAGCGTGACAGTATCGCGTTGCCGTGGTGGCCTTCGGGATAAACCGCGTTGCGGCCATAGGCGAAGTCGTGCCACATGGTGTCAGCCAGATACTCATAATGTGAGTTCTCAGGCCACGCTTCTATCTGTGCGGCATGAATAGCGTGGGTACCCATTACCTCCTGTAAAAAGACGATATCCGCTGATGTGGCGCGTACGGCGTCGCGTAATTCCGGCAGAATAAAACGACGATTAAACGTGGTGAAACCTTTATGGGTATTGATCGTCAGGACTTTAAATGAAAATCCTTGCGTGTTTTGTGGCATACTGCGACGCGCTCCTTTTCATCATGAATAGAACAAAGTGTAGTCTTTGTCACAAACGGGTGGTGCCAGGGCGAGAAAATTAAGGTCTTATCTGAAATTTGTTTTACATTGAGGAAATCCGTCTGGCTTCGGTCAGATACACTTGGGCGACCTGTTGGGTCTGCCAGGAGAAAAGTATGAAATGGTCTAATCGTGTTCAGATTGTTACCGGTCAAACCTGTCTGCACATCGCCACGCATCTGCTGGTGATTGCCGCACTGGTCTGGGGCTGGAAACATAAGGCACTGGTTGAAGTGAGCAGTACCCTGGTGGCAGCTTATGCAGTGGTGTTTATCTCCATGCTGGCCCTGCAGCGTAGTGCCCGTTTACGCCGTATGGGTGACACTCTGGAAGAGGTCACCACAACCTACTATTTTGGCGCAGCGATGCTGACGCTGTTCCTGATCTCACGCTTTTTCCATAACAACCTGCTGATTGGTTGCCTGGGCGTCGTGATGCTGGTGGGCCCGGCGCTGGTTTCTTTGCTGGCCAGAGAACCTGCCCCCCGCGTGGAGAAAAAGCGTAGCTGACCGCTGCGCATCCCGCCAGTCAGGGAGCCTTAAAGGCTCCCTTTTTATTGCCTGCTGCACCTCACGTCACGCAGCAGCAACCAGCGACGTGCCTGTTTTGCAGGTCGCAGTGCGCAGTGAAAGCTGGTACACTCGCCTCCTTACGCATGGTAGTTTGTGCCCTTTTCACACGCAGGCCCCCGGGGCTGCGTCATATCCCCCCTGAAAACTACATCGCGCAGCGCGATCAGGGCGGTTCGGAGTAATACACCTGCATGTCCTTTGACTCTCTCGGCTTGAATGCCGATATTTTGCGTGCGGTAGCAGAACAGGGCTATCGCGAACCGACGCCAATTCAGCGTCAGGCAATTCCCGTAGTGCTGGCTGGCCGTGACCTGCTGGCGAGCGCCCAGACCGGTACCGGTAAAACCGCCGGTTTTACGCTGCCTCTGCTGCAGCGTCTTTCTGAAAACCCTGCCGCTGCACGCGGCCGCCGCCCGGTGCGCGCGCTGATCCTGACGCCAACGCGTGAGCTGGCCGCACAGGTCGGTGAGAACGTGCGCGAATACAGCCAGTACCTGAACATGCGTTCTCTGGTGGTATTTGGTGGCGTCAGCATTAATCCGCAGATGATGAAACTGCGCGGCGGCGTTGACGTACTGGTGGCGACGCCAGGCCGCCTGCTGGATCTGGCGCATCAGAATGCGGTTGATCTCTCGCAGGTAGAAATTCTGGTGCTGGATGAAGCCGATCGCATGCTCGATATGGGCTTTATTCACGATATCCGTCGCGTCCTGGCGAAGCTGCCGGCGAAGCGTCAGAACCTGCTGTTCTCAGCAACCTTCTCCGACGAAATCAAAACGCTGGCAGAAAAACTGCTGACTAATCCGGAGCAGGTAGAAGTGGCCCGCCGCAACACCGCGTCAGAGCAGGTGTCGCAGCAGGTGCACTTTGTTGATAAAAAGCGCAAGCGGGAACTGCTGTCGCTGATGATTGGCCGTGACAACTGGCAGCAGGTACTGGTGTTTACCCGTACCAAGCATGGTGCCAACCATCTGGCTGAGCAGCTGAACAAAGATGGCATCACCGCGGCGGCTATCCACGGTAATAAGAGTCAGGGCGCCCGTACCCGCGCGCTGGCTGATTTCAAATCGGGCAGCATTCGCGTGCTGGTCGCTACCGATATCGCCGCACGCGGTCTTGATATCGAAGAGCTGCCGCACGTAGTGAACTATGAGCTGCCAAACGTAGCGGAAGATTACGTACACCGTATCGGCCGTACCGGACGCGCGGCGGCAACCGGCGCCGCGCTGTCGCTGGTCTGCGTTGATGAGCACAAGCTGCTGCGTGATATCGAACGCCTCCTGAAGCGTGAAATACCGCGCATCGCGCTGCCGGGGTTTGAGCCGGATCCGAGCATTAAAGCGGAGCCGATCCAGAATGGTCGCCAGCAGCAGCCGCGCGGTCGTGGTCAGGGGCAGGGCGGCAACGCCGGTCGCTCCGGCGGCGGTCAGCGTCAGGGCAACGGTGCGGCACGTCCGCAGAGTGAGTCGCGCGCGCCGCGTCGTCAGAGCGGTAACGGTCCGGCGACAGGTCACGCGGGCAAACCGGCACGTTCACGTCGTCCGGCTGCCAAAGGCAACGGGAACGCATAACGCGATGCGGGTGTTACTGGCTCCGATGGAGGGCGTACTGGATTCACTGGTGCGTGAACTGCTCTCCGGCGTCAATGATTACGATCTCTGCGTGACTGAGTTTCTGCGCGTGGTCGATCAGCTGCTGCCGGTAAAGTCGTTCTATCGCCTCTGTCCGGAGCTGCGCCACCAGAGCCGCACGCCATCCGGTACGCGGGTGCGGCTGCAGCTGCTGGGACAGCACCCCGCCTGGCTGGCAGAAAACGCCGCCCGCGCAGCTGAACTCGGCTCGTGGGGCGTCGATCTTAACTGCGGCTGTCCGTCAAAGCTGGTTAACGGCAGCGGCGGCGGCGCCACGCTGCTGAAAGATCCGGAGCTGATTTACCGCGCCGCGCAGGCGATGCGTGCCGCCGTGCCGGATCACCTGCCGGTCACGGTTAAAGTGCGGCTCGGCTGGGATGGCAGCGATCGCCGCTTTGAAATTGCCGATGCGGTACAGCAGGCGGGGGCCAGCGAGCTGGTGGTACACGGCCGCACCAAAGAGGATGGCTACCGGGCTGAATGCATTAACTGGCAGGCGATTGGCGAAATTCGTCAGCGGCTCTCGATCCCGGTTATCGCCAACGGTGAGATCTGGAGCTGGGAAGATGCGCAGGCCTGTATGCGTATCACCGGCTGCGATGCGGTGATGCTGGGCCGCGGTGCGCTGAATGTGCCTAACCTCGGGCGCGTGGTGAAGCATAACGAGGCGCCAATGGCCTGGCCTGACGTGGTGGCGCTGCTGCTGAAGTATACCCAGCTGGAGAAGCAGGGAGATACCGGCAACTACCACGTTGCGCGCATCAAACAGTGGCTGGGCTATCTGCGTAAAGCCTACGCCGAAGCGAACGATCTCTTCAGCGAAGTGCGGACGCTGCGGGTATCTGCCGATATCGCCGCAGCGATTGAGCGCTATGCGGCGCGCCTGGTGCGCTAGGCGTTATGCGCTTTCCACAGTAAAAGCCAGCCTCCGTGCTGGCTTTTTTTTTGCTTTACCGGCGCTCATATCCGGGCAAATAGCGCATAAAGCACGCCCGCCAGCAGCACGGAGACCGGCAGCGTCAGGATCCAGGCCATCGCCAGGTTGCGCAGCGTGGCAAGCTGCAGGCCGGAACGGTTTGCGGCCATGGTTCCCGCCACGCCCGATGAGAGCACGTGCGTGGTGGAGACCGGCAGGCCAAACGCATCAGCTGCGCCGATAGTCGCCATCGCAACCAGTTCGGCGCTGGCACCCTGGGCATAGCTGAGATGCGATTTGCCGATGCGCTCGCCTACCGTAATGACGATACGTCGCCAGCCCACCAGCGTGCCCAGACCCAGCGCCAGCGCCACCACCACTTTTACCCAGAGCGGAATAAAGCGCGTGGCGCTGTCCAGCTCGCGCTTCACGGCGCTGAGATTGCGGGCGGTCTCTTCGGGCAGCGTTACGCTGCTGCTCTGCAGATGCCGGATACTCTCCGAAGCCAGGTACATATCGTTACGGGTATTGGTCACCGCCTGTGCCGGAATATTATTCACCGAGCCGTAGCGCCGGATCTGATCGCTGATATCACCCAGCAGCAGGCCCAGCGCCGGCAGCACCTGAGGCCGGGGCTGACGGCTGCGGACAAACTCAGTCAGTACCGTACGCGGTGCCGGCATCGCCCCGGGTGCCGGCTGCAGCGTCAGCAGCTGCTGCTCCGTGACCTGCGCCAGCGCGGCGACGCGCGGGATCTGCTCCGGCGGCAGCGACCGGTTCAGCGCATAGGCAATGGGCATCGTGCCGACCAGAATCAGCATGATAAGCCCCATGCCTTTCTGACCATCATTAGAGCCGTGTGCAAAAGAGACGCCGGTGCAGGTCAGGATCAGCAGCCCGCGGATCCAGACCGGCGGCGGGCGGGCGCTGTCGGGCGCCTGATAGAGCTGACGATTACGCACCAGCGCTTTCAGCGCCAGCAGCAGCAGAGCCGCGCAGACAAATCCCACGATCGGCGAGAGCAACAGAGCGTAGCCCACTTTCAGCGCCTGATCCCAGTCAACGCCGCTGGTGCCGCTGCGGCCATGCAGCAGCGCATTCGCTACGCCGACGCCGATGATGGAGCCAATCAGCGTATGGGATGAGGAGCTCGGCAGACCAAAATACCAGGTTCCCAGATTCCAGATAATGGCAGAGAAGAGCAGCGCATAGACCATGGCAAAGCCGTGTCCGCTGCCCGCCTGCAGAATAAGCTCGACCGGCAGCAGCGAAATAATGCCAAACGCCACCACGCCGCTGGAGAGCAGCACGCCAAGAAAGTTGCAGATGCCGGACCAGACCACCGCCACGCCGGGCGTCAGAGAATGGGTGTAGATCACCGTGGCTACGGCATTGGCGGTGTCGTGAAAGCCATTCACAAATTCAAATCCCAGCGCAATCAGCAACGCCAGCGTCAGCAGCACAAAGGGCGTATAGGTGGTGACCACCGCGCCGGTTTCCGCCACATCGTTAAACAGGTTAACCCCGGTAAAAATCAGCCCTGCGGCCAGCAGCAGCAGAAACAATATGCGGGAGAGCGGACCGCTGCCGCGCTGCAGATCGGGACGTCCGCGCGCCGCCGGTAAACTGGTTTCAGCCATGACACACCCCATTGATGATCGGATGCACCCACGGCATCCGCTACTGGCAGTGTGATACGCCTGCAGTGTGACAGAATGATGATGGCAATAAAAAAGCCAGCCCGGAGGCTGGCTTTTCTGACGGCGTCAGAACGATATCAGAGGCTGCTGCTGGTCGCTGGCTGCGCCTGATCGACCGGTGCCGGCTGCTGTTCTGCCTGCGGTTGTGCAGCAGGCTGATCGGCTGGCGGTGCAACGGCCGTTGCGCCCTGCGGCGTCATCGGTTCCTCTTTTGGCATCGCATCAGCCGATTCCTGCACGGCAATTGCTGCCGGCTGCGCATCATCGGCCTGACCGTTGATTTTGGTCGGCATACCGCTGCGTGCCTGGATGGCGTTGTTGACCGCATCCTGACGGGTGCTGGCGTCAGCAACCACTTTTGTCACGGCTGACGTCAGATTGATCGGTACCAGCTCACGCGAGTTGAACTGCTCTTCCGTGGTGGAGAGCGGGTTGTGCACCTCAATCCAGCGTGAACCATCCGGCTCAACGGTCGCTTTAACCGGCTGGTCGATAAACTGCACGCGGGTGCCGACCGGCACGTTGTCAAACAGCCATTTGATATCGTCGGCACGCAGGCGGACGCAGCCGTGGCTGACGCGCAGGCCGATACCGAAGTTGGCGTTAGTCCCGTGAATCGCATACAGGCGGCCGATATAGAGCGCGTGCAGACCCATCGGGTTATCCGGGCCAGCCGGGAAGACCGCCGGGATGCTCTCGCCGCGTGCCGCATATTCAGCGTGCATCGCTTTGGTTGGCGTCCAGGTCGGGCCCGCTTTTTTACGCTCTACTTTGGTGGTCCAGTTAACCGGGGTATCTTTCCCCAGCTCACCGATACCGATAGGCAGCACGACCACGGTCTTAGTGCCTTTCGGGTAGTAGTAGAGACGCATCTCGGCGCTGTTGATCACGATGCCTTCACGCGGCGCGTCAGGCAGGATCAGCTGCTGTGGGATCACCATTTTGCTGCCCGCTTTAGGCAGGTAAACGTCAACGCCGGGGTTCGCTTCCAGCATATTGCTGAGGCCCATCTGATACTGAGCAGCAAAAGCTTCCAGCGGAAGTTTACTCTCTTCCGGCACGGTGATTTCAATGTTTTCGCCAATCAGGCGGCTATTCGCTGCAGGGAGCGGATAGACGACAGCAAAGGCTGACTGGCTGAAAGCGGCCAGGGCAAGAGCTAGTGAAGCGAACGCGCGAATGCTTTTTTTCATGTTTTTACAAGTCGTTATGGCCGTGTTTCAGGCTTGTCAGAGTATCGAATCCATCGTGGTCAGTGTGACCCGCTGCGCATTATATGTGCATTGCCGCGGCGATGGGAATGATGATTTTTACTGCCTGAAGATACTTTACGCAAAAAGTCCTTCTTCACAGATAAATCTGTTGGCGCAATGCCCCAAATTGTGAATAGTCAGGGCTGCCAGAGCGTGACTTCACCGCTGAGTTTACGGTTAAGAAAAAAGGCGGCACTGATCAGCGCCAGGTGGCTGAGCGCCTGCGGAACGTTACCCAGGGCATAGCCGCGTTCAGTAAACTCTTCGGCATACAGACCCAGCGGGTTGGCATAGCTCAGCAGCTTCTCAAACTCAAAGTGCGCCTCCTGCACCCGGCCGGCGCGCGCCAGGCACTCCACATACCAGAAAGAGCAGGCGACAAAAGCGCCTTCGCCGCCGGCCAGTCCGTCAGCCGGTGTTTCGCTGATATTATAGCGCCGTACCAGACCATCGCTGACCAGGTTAGCCTTGATGGCATCCAGCGTAGCCAGCCAGTCGGGGTCGGTGGAGCTGACAAAGCGCACCAGCGGCATCAGCAGCATTGAGGCATCCAGAGCGGTGCCGCCGCGCGTCGCAGTGAAATGCCCCAGGTCGGCGTTCCAGAAGTTCTGCCAGATATCGTCGCGGATCTCGCTGCGCACCCGGTCCCAGCGATCGTAAGGCATCGGCAGTGAACGCTTCATGCCCAGCCGCAGCGCGCGATCCAGCGCCACCCAGCACATCAGGCGCGAGTGGAGAAAATGCTCCGGCTCACCGCGCATCTCCCAGATGCCGGCGTCCGGCTGGTTCCAGTTGTCGCAGACGTAATCAATCATGCTGGAGACGTGCAGCCAGCCGCGGTGGGAGATGGCGTCGCCATATTTGTTGGCCAGATAGATGGCGTCCATCAGCTCGCCATAAATATCAAGCTGCGTCTGACGCCACGCGTCATTACCGATGCGAACCGGCCGTGAATCGGCGTAGCCAGAGAGGTTCAGCAGTTCGCTTTCATGCAGTTCAGTGCCGCTATCGAGACGATACATCACCTGCAGATGCGGCGTGTCATCATGGCTGTGTTCAACGCAGCGGCCGACCCAGCGGGTAAAATCGTGCGCCTCCTCTACATAGCCAAGGCGCATCAGCGCATACATGCTGAACGAGGCGTCGCGGATCCAGGAGGCGCGGTAGTCCCAGTTGCGCTCGCCGCCCAGCTCCTCCGGCAGGCCAAAGGTGGCGGCGGCGGCGATCGAACCATGTTCATGTGAGGTAAGCAGCTTCAGCGTCAGCGCTGAACGCGTCACCATTTCACGCCAGCGCCCCTGATAGGAGCTGTGATTGCTCCAGCGCAGCCAGTAATCGAGCGTATCCTGAAAGCAGCGCGCCGTTGAGATGGTTTCAACGTGCGGATCGTCATCGTTGCCAAAGACAAACTCCGCGTGTTCGCCACTCTGCAGCGTAAATTCCGCTACCGCCGCCTGATTTTCGCAGCGCAGCGGCAGCGTGGCGCTCAGGCGCAGCGCGGGCTGCCCCTCCGCCAGAAAGGCCACGCCGCTTTCGCGCACTTCAGCACGCGTCTCAGCCCGGGCGTAATCGTGACGCGGCGCGCAGACCAGCTGAAAAGTAGCGGTGCCGCGCACCATTTTTACCCGGCGTACCAGCCGCGGGACTTTGCTGCTCTCATCGCAGATCGGCATATAGTCGGTGATCTCCGCCACCCCCTCATCGGCCAGCCAGCGGGTCTGCAGAATATTGGTATCAGGCAGGTAGAGCTGCTGGCGACGCGCCTGCGGCCAGTCAGGCGCAAGGGTAAAACGGCCCGCCTCTTCGCTGTCGAGCAGCGCCGCAAAGACAGAAGGGCTGTCCAGCTCTGGCCAGCAGAGATAGTCGATAGTGCCGTCGTTTGCGATCAGGGCGCAGGTGCGCAAATCGCCGATTACGCCGTGGTCATCAATTCTGCGTTTAATTTTGCTCATCCCGCCTCCGGTACCTTATCTGACTGTTAACTATAGACGAAACGGCTGGCCGGGCAGCGCCGTGGCACGGATGGATAACTTCTGTACTGAAAAATCGTTAACAGCGAGGAGAGCGTGTGATGGCGGATTCACTCTGGCGAATCCGCAGTTCAAAGGCTACCACAGTTAACCGGCGCGGCGGTGGTTCCAGCGGCGGATCAGATAGCGTAAGACAATACCGGTGACGATAGCCGCCGCCAGCCAGACCAGATGTTTAAGATGCTGATCGAGCTTATGCAGCCAGGGCGCAATGATTTCGCCGGCAAAATAGCCCAGCGTGACAAAAATCAGCGCCCAGAGCGCAGCCCCGATAATATTAAGCACAAAAAAGCGCAGCGGCTTCAGACGGCTGGTGCCGATGATAATCGGCCCAATCAGGCGAAAACCGTACATAAAGCGCACGCCGATAACAAACAGGCTGGGACGCTTCTGGATCAGACGGTTAGCTTTGCCAATCGTCGCCTGATGTTTACTGAAGCGGCGCAAAATGCGCGTACCGTAGCGGCGGCCAAGCCAGAACAGCAGCTGGTCACCAATGATGCCGCCTGCCATCGCCGCCAGCACCACGCCGCCGTAGTGCAGCAGCCCCTCATGCGCCGCCACGCCGCCCAGCAAGGTAAAGGTTTCCCCTTCGGCAATACAGCCAATCATCAGGGCCAGATAGCCATACTGGGTGATTAATCCATTGATATCGAGATGCAATTTTTTCTCCCTGGACAGAACAGACACCTGAGCAGTGTAGCTGCAGGCGGCTTTTTTTGTGCAGCGGGCCGCAAAAACAGGCGCGCTGGTTATACTTGAAGAGACGCTGCCTGTCGGAGTCTGACTGAATGCTAAAGGGGCGGCCCACTGCATCAGAGGAGTGATTTTATGAATCATGTCTGGGGTCTTCTGGCGCATCCGAATCAGGAAATGCGCCATATCAAGCAGGAAAACGAAAGCGTTTCACATCATTACACGCATCACGTGCTGCTGATGGCAGCGATACCGGTTATCTGCGCCTTTATCGGCACGACACAATTTGGCTGGAATCTGGGCGACAATCGCTTTATTCAGCTCAATCTGCTCACTGGCCTCGGTCTGGGTATTCTCTTTTATCTGTTAATTCTGGGTGGCGTCGCGGTAATGGGGCGGGTCATTCACTGGATGGCGCGCGACTATCCGCAGCGTCCCGGTATTCAGCGCTGTACCGTGTTCGCCGGCTATGTCGCCACGCCGCTGTTTCTCAGCGGTCTGGTCGCACTTTATCCGCTGGTATGGCTCTGCGTACTGGCGGGTGCCGTGGCGCTGGTCTACACCGGCTACCTGCTCTATGTCGGCATCCCGGTGTTTTTGAATATCGACCGCGAAGAGAGCATGCGCTTCTCCGGTTCAACGCTGGCGATAGGGGTACTGGTATTTGAAGTGCTGCTGGCGCTGACGGTTGTGCTGTGGGGCTATGGACCAAGGCTGTTCTGATTTCCCTGCTTTTTTCTGAGGCCGCACATAACTGCGGCCTTTTTAACGCCCGGAAACAATCTCACTAAGAAATTTGCCGCATTTGCGCGTATTATGCCGCTGCCAGCCCGCACCCTGACAGGCCTGATGCGGGCGGCCTGTGGAGCTTTCACAGCGCAAAACTCCTGATCGGATCTCACTGACACGATGTCTGTTAAATTACCTGTTTCTCTGCTGTCGCTGGCGCTGTTTATGACGGCCCCGGCGGCGGTAACACCTGTACTGGCTGCACCGGCCGCGCTGTCGGGTCTGGCACCGCTGGCCCAGCCGCAAATCGCCTCCGGCAGCGCAATGATTGTTGATCTCGATACCGGCAAGGTGCTGTTCTCCAGCCATCCTGACCGCGTGCGGCCTATCGCCTCCATTACCAAAGTGATGACGGCGATGGTTGTGCTGGATGCAAAGCTGCCGATGGATGAGATGCTTTCGGTAGATATCAGCCAGACGCGCGAGATGCGCGGCGTGTTTTCGCGCGTCAAACTCAACAGCGAAATCAGCCGCCGCTCGATGCTGCTGCTGGCGCTGATGTCGTCTGAAAACCGCGCGGCGGCCAGTCTGGCGCACCACTATCCGGGCGGCTATAACGCCTTTATCCGCGCCATGAATGCCAAAGCGCGCGCGCTGGGTATGACGCATACGCGCTATGTGGAACCCACCGGTCTCTCCACGCAGAACGTCTCCAGCGCCAGCGATCTGGTTAAGTTGCTGAAAGCGACGCGTCAGTATCCGCTGCTGGGCCAGCTCAGTACCACAAAAGAGCAGACGGCGGTGTTTCAGCACCCGAACTACGCACTGCCGTTCCGCAACACCAATCACCTGGTTTACAAAGAGGGCTGGCGGATCCAGCTGACGAAAACAGGCTATACCGATGAGGCGGGCCACTGCCTGGTGATGCGTACCGTGATCAACAACCGCCCGGTGGCACTGGTGGTACTGGATGCGTTTGGTAAATATACCCACTTTGCCGATGCTAATCGCCTGCGCGACTGGCTGGAAACCGGTAAAGCGGCCCCGGTTCCGGCGGCAGCGCTGGCATATAAAAAACAGAAAGCGGGCCTCACCACCAGCAATACGGTAGTGGAGTAACGGCGAGGATGCGCCCGCCAGCAGGAGGGGCGCGCCACTTGCAAACTGGCGTATCATCAGTACCCTGATTTAGCCTTATCACACCTGTTTTCATCCCGGCGGCGACCTCCTGTACTGGCCGCCACACTCGTTTAACTGGCTTTTTCGCTGGAATGTCGTTCTATGATCAAGTTTCGTTTTTTCACTGTTCCGCTGTTACTGCTCATGCTGTGCGTGCCCGCGCTGAGCCAGGCGGATGACGCGCCCGATGTGACGCAACAGCAGCCGGCACAGGAAGAAGAAGCGCCGCCGCAGGCGAATCCGGCGGTTGAGCTGCCAAAAATGCAAAAAATTCTCGATAAGATCAAAGGACAGGTCTCGGGAGAAACCAGCGAAAACCAGCTCAACCAGCTTAATGAGATGGCGCTGGAGCTGTCGGGCAATGCAGAGACGCTGGGACAGGCGTTAGTTCCGCAGCGCCAGCAGCTTGATGCGCAGCTGGCGGTACTGGGTCCCGCGCCCAAAGCGGACAGCGGCGTTAAAGAGACGCCGGAGGTGACGCGCAAGCGCCGCTCGCTGGAAAACCAGAAAGGCAAGCTGGACGATCAGATCAAGCAGGCAGAAGGCATTAAAAACGGTGCGCTGGTGCTCTCTTCGCAGATTGTGAACCTGCGCCGCGATCAGCTGAAAAATCAGCTGGCGCTCAATTCCGGCAGTATTTTTGGCCCGCGCTTCTGGGCGCCGCTGGTGAGCCGTCAGGATCTCGACGGCGAAAAAATCAGTGACTTTATTACGGAGCTGAAGGCGTCGGCGGCACTGTCGTGGGAGCCGGACTGGCGCGTCGGTACCATCGGCTGGCTGGTGGCGGCGATGCTGGTGATGACGCTGGGACGGCGCTACAGCGAAGAGTTTCTCGCCTGGGTGAGTATTAACAAGCTGCCGGAAGGGCGGCTGCGGCGCAGCTTCCTCGCGGCTGCCATCGCGCTGACCACGCTGGCTGCAGTGGTGCTGACCTTTAACTTTAGCGCGCTGGCGTTTACCCGCCGGGATGAAGTCTCCGGCGACGTACAGGATTTTGTTACCCGCCTGGTGCAGCTGAGCGTCTACTGCGGGCTGATTGCCGGTCTGGGACGGGCGTTTCTCTCGACCCGTCGTCCCAGCTGGCGTCTGCCGGCCATCTCTAATGAGGTTGCGCTGGCGCTGAAGCCGTTCCCGCCGATTACCGCTGCGCTGGTGTTTATCTTTCAGACCGCAGAAGCGTTTAACTACACGGTAGGTACCAGTCTCAGCACGACGATTTTTGCTAATGGCCTGACCGCGCTGCTGATTGGCAGCACCGGGCTCGCTATCAGTATGCGTACCAACCGCGTGCGCCGCCGGATGGCCCGGCTCGGCAATCCGCCAGAGGCGCGTCCGACGGTGGTCGGGCTGGTTCAGCTGGCGCTCACGCTGACTGCCGTTGCGATTCTGATTTCACTGACAATCGGCTATGTGACGCTGGCGCGCTTTCTGGGCTACGAGGTGGTGTGGTGCGGGATCCTGTTTGGCTCCTTCTATTTTTTAAGCCACGTCATTACCGACGGCTGTGAAAGCCTGTTTTCCACCAGCAGCGCCGCCGGGCGCCGCCTGCAGAGTTCGCTCAATATCGATGAGCGCTATCTGCAGCAGGCCGCCACGCTGCTCAGCGCGCTGGGTAAAGCGCTGCTGATGGGGATTGTGGCGCTGGCGCTGATGACCGGCACGTTCGCCTCCTCCACGCCGGTAGAGCTTATTCAGAAAGTCATTGAGTTCTGGGGTGGCAAAGGGCTGGAGTCGCTGAATATCGTACCGGCGCATATGGTAAATGCTCTTATTTGCCTGGTAGCGGGCATCTGGATATTGCGCTCAGTGCGCCGCTGGCTGGATAACGATTTTCTGCCGAAAACCACTATGGATATCGGCATGCGCGTCTCGCTGGTGACGCTGTTCAGCAATATCGGCTACGTGCTGATTATCCTGCTGACGCTCTCCATCATGGGGCTGCAGTGGAACAAGCTGGCGTGGATTGTCAGCGCGCTATCGGTGGGTATCGGTTTTGGTCTGCAGGAGATCGTTAAAAACTTTATTTCCGGTCTGATCCTGCTCACCGAACGGCCGGTCAAGGTAGGCGACCTGGTCAGCATCAGCGGCATTGAGGGCGATATCCGGCGGATTAACGTTCGCGCCACGGAGATTCAGCTGGGCGACAAGTCAACGGTGATCGTGCCTAATTCGCAGCTGATTTCACAGAACGTACGTAATGCCACTATGGGCAATGCACAGGGGGTGGTGACCATTCAGCTGACGTTCCCGCTCGATATCGATCCGGTGCGGGTGCGCGAGCTGCTGCTGGAGGTCTATAACGAGAATGAGCGCATTCTGGAGACGCCTGAACCTTCGGTATCGTTTAAAGATCTTACCCCGTCGGGCATAGTGCTGAGCGTAACCGGCAACGTCGCCAGCCAGCGCCAGATTTCGGGTGCGAAAAGCGATCTGCTGTTCGATATTCTGACGCGGCTGCGTAAAGAGGGCATTGTGCTGTCGGCGCCGCAGACCATGATCATCGAGCGCCGCGCTCTGGCGGCGGCTACGCAGGAGCAGGATGCGCCGCAATCCTGAGTCAATGGCAGGGTGGTTATCGGACCACCCTGCACATGACGACCGGTCTCAGGCTTTGACTGCCCAGCCTTTCTGCTTGCTGGTTTTACCGATGCCGGGATTGAAGGTATTGGTCGGGTCCAGTTCACGATAAAACGCCTGCAGCTGCGGTTTCGCTTTGTAGAGATGGCCGACGTTATGTTCCGCCGGATACTCTGCCCCGCGCGCGCTGAGCAGCGCCAGCATCCTCTCTTTCAGCGCGTGCACATCCACGCCTTTTTTCACAATGTAATCCTGATGGAACACGTGGCAGAAGAAGTGGCCATAGTAGAGCCGGTGGATCAGATCGTTATCAAACTCCGGCGGCAGCTGTTCAAACCAGGCTTCATCGTTGCGGCGCAGGGCGATATCCAGCGCCAGAATATCCTCCACTTCATCCGCATGCACCGCGTGATAGCGCACGGCGGCACCGGCGGCGGCAAACCGATGCAAAAAGGCATGCGATCCCTCTTTGCTGTCGCAGGCGAAAAACTCGCCGCCACCCTCACGGAAATAGTCCTGCAGATACGCCTGCGCTTCGGCAACGCCTTCGCCGGACATCTTCAGCATCAGGTGGTGCTCATACTTATCGCGATAGTGCTTAAGACGTTTCGGCAGATGGGCCGGGAACAGGCGACTGATACGCTGCAGCAGACGGTCGGTGAAGTGCGGCTTCACAAAGCTGAGCTTGTTCAGCCAGGCATCAACCCGGCCCTTGAGGGTGAAAAAGAGCGGCATCTTATCGGTGCCGAGCTTGTCGATCATCACGAAAGTATCTTTGCCGTACACTTCGGCAATATCGAAGATATCGCGGTGCATATATTCACCCGCCACCGGCAGATGGGTGAACTCTGCCAGGATATGACGGCGGATGTCGCCCAGCACGGCGGGGTCGTTGGTGCCGATATAGAATACCTGCTGTTGTGGCTCGGTCGGAAAGGTATCCAGACGCACGGCAAACACCGCAAGCTTACCGGCGCAGCCGGAGGCTTCAAACAGCCGGCGGGCGTCAGCGTTAAAGCGCGCCGGCGTATCGGCGTGAATATCACGTACCCGCCCGGCGTATTCATGGTCCGAGGCGTGGCGCTCATCCCAGCGCACGTCGCTCTGCTGCCAGCGCTCATCATCCAGCCGCCCGAGGATCTCTTCCGGTGAGTGGCCCAGATCGATTCCCAGATGGTTAACCAGCTTGAGTTTACCGCTGGCGTCCACCTGCGCAAACAGCGCCATCTCACTGTAGGCCGGTCCGCGTTTGATCAGCGAGCCGCCGGAGTTGTTACAGATCCCGCCCAGCACCGACGCACCGATACAGGAGGAGCCAATGACCGAATGCGGCTCGCGCCCGAGCGGTTTGAGCGTTTTTTCCAGCTGATAAAGCGTGCTGCCGGGAAAAGCGAGGATCTGTTTGCCGCCATCAATCAGCTGCAGCCGGTCGAGACGCAGGGTGCTGACGATCACCACCGGACGATCGTAATCGTTGCCGCTGGGGGTGGAACCCTCCGTCAGGCCGGTATTTGCCGCCTGCATCAGGATAATGGCGTCCGCGCTGACCAGCGCCTGCAGGACCCGCCAGAGTTCAAGCAGCGACCCCGGAAAGACCACCGCCAGCGCATCGCCCGCGCCGGAGCGAAAGCCGGTCCGGTAGCGCGCGGTCTGCTCCGCGTCAGTCAGCAGATGAGAGGCACCAACCAGACGGCGCAGGTCGGCAACCAGTGCAGGGTGAGAAAGGTGAGAATTCATGAGCCTGTCCTTGTCGTTAACGTGGCGTTTCTACTGTAGCACGCGGCGCGGCTCTGGTCGCCGTGTGACAAAGGCGGCTACCTGCTATCCTCATCTTGTGGCACACTGCCCCGGTAATCTTTATTGTGCGCAGTTACTTAAGAGAACCCAACCTGATGAAATGGATTTACTCTGTTAGCCTCGCGGTCTCCCTGGCTCTGCAGCCGGCGTTTGCCGATACGCTGCGTGAAACACATCCCCTGACGGAGCAGGCGCGCGACGCGTATGTCAGCCAGCTGCTCAGCAAAATGACGCTGGATGAGAAAATCGGCCAGATGCGGCTGATCAGCGTCGGACCCGACACGCCGAAAGAGGCGATTCGCGACATGATCCAGCAGGGTCAGGTTGGGGCGATTTTTAATACCGTCACCCGCCAGGATATTCGCGCCATGCAGGATCAGGTGATGCAGCTCAGCCGCCTGAAAATCCCGCTCTTTTTTGCCTACGATGTGGTGCACGGGCAGCGCACTATTTTTCCGATTCCGCTGGGCCTCGCGGCCAGCTGGGATCGCGATGCGATTGGTGAAGTGGGACGTATTTCTGCTTATGAGGCCGCGGATGATGGTCTGAATATGACCTGGGCACCGATGGTGGATGTCAGCCGCGAACCGCGCTGGGGGCGTGGCTCAGAAGGCTTTGGCGAAGATACTTATCTTACGTCGCAGATGGGCAGCGCCATGGTCAGAGCGATGCAGGGCAAAAGCCCGGCCGATCGTTACGCCGTGATGACCAGCGTGAAACATTTTGCCGCCTACGGGGCGGTGGAAGGCGGGCGTGACTACAACACCGTGGATATGAGTCCGCAGCGGCTGGCACAGGACTACCTGCCGCCTTATAAAGCCTCGCTCGATGCCGGCAGCGGTGGCGTGATGGTGGCGCTGAATTCGCTGAACGGCACCCCGGCCACCGCCGATGGCTGGCTGCTGAAAGATCTGCTGCGTGACCAGTGGAAATTTAAAGGTATTACCATCAGCGATCACGGCGCGATTAAAGAGCTGATTAAACATGGTGTGGCGAGCGATCCGCAGGATGCGGTGCGCATTGCGCTGAAGTCAGGCATCGACATGAGCATGAGCGATGAGTACTACAGTAAATATTTGCCGGCGCTGGTGAAAAGCGGGGCGGTGAGTATGCGTGAAATTGATGATGCCGCCCGTCACGTGCTCAACGTGAAATATGACATGGGGCTGTTTAACGATCCGTACAGCCACCTCGGACCGCAGAGCAGCGATCCGCAGGATACCAACGCTGAGAGCCGTCTGCACCGTGCTGAAGCGCGCGACGTGGCGCGCAAGAGCATGGTGCTGCTCAAGAACTGGCACGAGACGCTGCCGCTGAAGCGTGACGCGACCGTTGCGCTGGTGGGACCGCTGGCGGACAGCCAGCGCGATATCATGGGCAGCTGGTCAGCCGCGGGCGTGGCAAAGCAGTCGGTGACGCTGCTGCAGGGGATGCGCAATGCCATGGCGGACAAAGGCACGCTGCTGTACGCCAAAGGGGCTAACGTTTCTGACAACAAAGGTATTCAGGGCTTCCTCAATCTTTACGAGCAGGCGGTGAGCGTCGATACACGCACCCCGCAGCAGATGATTGATGAGGCGGTAGCCCAGGCAGAGAAGGCGGATGTGGTCGTCGCTGCGGTGGGTGAAGCGCAGGGCATGGCGCATGAAGCGTCCAGCCGCAGCGAACTGGCGATCCCGGCCAGCCAGCAGAAACTACTGGCGGCCCTCAAAGCCACCGGCAAGCCGCTGGTGATTGTGCTGATGAATGGCCGGCCGCTGACGCTGGTGAATGAAGACCGCATGGCGGATGCGATGCTGGAAACCTGGTTCAGCGGCACCGAAGGCGGCAATGCTATCGCGGACGTGCTGTTTGGCGATTACAACCCTTCCGGCAAGCTGCCGGTCACGTTCCCGCGCTCAGTGGGGCAGATCCCGCTTTACTACAATCATCTGCCAACCGGGCGACCTTATAATCCGGAAAAGCCGAATAAATATACTTCTCACTACTACGACACCATCAACGGCCCGCTCTATCCGTTTGGTTACGGCCTGAGCTATACCCGCTTTACCGTTTCACCGGTGACGCTCTCCGCCCGCACGATGCCGCGCAGCGGCAGCATTGAAGCGAGCGTAACGGTGACCAACAGCGGTAAACGCGACGGGGCAACGGTGGTACAGATGTATCTCAACGATCCGGTGGCGAGTATCAGCCGTCCGGTTCAGGAGCTGCGCGACTTCCGGCGCATTATGCTGAAAGCCGGTGAGTCACAAACCGTGCGCTTTACGATTGATGCTGACGCGCTGAAATTCTGGAACCAGCAGATGCAGCACGTGGCGGAACCCGGCAAATTTAACGTTATGATTGGCCTGGATTCCGTACGCACTCAGGATGCGCAGTTCGACTATCTTTAACGGATAACCGCGTCTCCCGGTCGCCAGACCGGGAGCGCTATCGCTGACGCCTTTTTAGCCGACACCACGCCACCATGACGCTTCGCAATCGCATTGAACAGCAGATCTTTCGCCTTAATGGGCTGGCACTCAACGAGTTTGACCTCTCACAGCCCCCCGGCGATCCCGGCCTGTTCGGCCCCGACTCCACTATCTGGCGCATCCACGGTGATTTTCCGGCGATGCTCTGCGGCGGTATCAGCGCCCTGATGCTGCAGATGCTGCATCCGGCGGCGCTGGCCGGGGTCTGGGATCACTCCAGCTTCCGTCAGGATATGCTCGGCCGGCTGCGCCGCACCAGCCAGTTCATCGCCGTAACGACCTTTGGCAACAGTGCCGATGCCCGGACGCTGATTGAGCGGGTGAAGCGCATCCATCTGCAGGTCAGCGGCACGGACAGCAACGGTAATCCTTACGCGGCCAGCGATCCGCACCTGCTGACCTGGGTGCACGTGGCGGAAACCAGCCGTTTTCTGGCGGCCCATCTGCGCTATAAAAACCCGGCGCTCAGCCGGGCTGAGCAGGATCGCTACTATCAGGAGGCGGCGCAGGTGGCGATTGCGCTGGGCGCAGAGCAGGTGCCATGCAGCGTCACCGACGTTGAGCACTATCTGCAGGCGATACGCCCGGAACTCTGTTTTGATGCGCGCACGCAGGAGGTGATGGCGCTGCTGATGAATGCGCCGGCACCCGGCTGGCAGGCGCGACCGGCAATGCGCACCATGCTGCAGGCGGGGATCGGTCTGCTGCCGGCGTGGGCACAGCTGCAGCTGCAGCGCCCGGTCAGCCCGCTGACGCAGTGGCGCACCGACCGGCAGATGCTGCTGCTGGCGCGCCTGCTGCGCTGGTCGATACAGCGCGGCGCCTGGTCACGGGCGATGCAGCGTATGGGGCGTGACGCCCGCTACCGCTGAAGCAAAGCCAGACGCTCAGCGCGAGCGCAGCCGCACTTTGAGAGTTTTACCCTTGTCTCACATGGCGCGAGTGCCGATCCTGCTCTATTCTCGGGGAAAATGGATCCCTCCAGGCATTGTCGAGGCGTTATGACCAGTTACCCTCTGATTGCTGAGGTGCCGAATCAGCAACATACTTTAACCGCGATCGTCGAACAGGATGCGCGCACCGCCTATTTTTATATCTGGCCCAACGACCTGTTTCGCAGCCAGTACGCTGTTCGCGGCTGCTGGCTGCGCAACCTTCTGCCGGCACCGGCAGAGGAAGATCGCGAAGCGATGGAGCAGGGGATCGCGCCGCTGCTGAGCGCAGAGTATTGCCGCACGCTGGAGGCGGAGCCGATGCTCGATCCCGCAGGCCTGCAGGTATTGTGGGAGCCGGATGATACCGGTGCTGCCCTGTGGTACTACGGCCAGCTGCTGGCGGTGATCCCCGGCTGGAGTCTCTATCAGAGCAAACAGGTCAGCTTCTCAGCCGGCTGTATCAGGAAAAACCGCCTCACGGCGCCGCTGGGTTCCGCCTCCACCAATGAATACTATGCGCGTGCTGAGCAGCAACGTCACTTCTGGCGCGACTGGCACGACGACCAGCAGTGGGAAAAAATCCAGCATGAAATGCTGCAGGTCTACCAGGCGCGGTGGGGTGAGTCGGTCAAATATTACGCTATCGATCAGGGCAGCTGGCCGCCGATGGCGCTTTCTCAGCACTGGCATAACGGCGTCTGGTATTTTGTCACGCTGGGAATGAGCATTCGTCCGATGCCGCAGGTCGGTTATCTGTTTGAAGAGCTGGCCCCCCAGTACCGGCGGGTTGAGCTGGCGCTGGCGGTAGATGGCGAGGTGATGACCGAGGCCAACGCGGTGCAGATGGCGAGCGCGCTGGCTGAGTTTGCCCATCTGCCGTGGGCGCGGCTGACGTGGATTGGCGAAGGGCATACGCTGGCATCTGAAGTGGCGCCGGTCGGCTTTGAAAGCTTTCTGCTGGCTAACGCGCTGGCACCGGAGGCGGTGTCGCTGCGATTGCCGAAGCGCGACGGCGATCGGCCGGAACTGCTCTGGGCGACGCCGATCACCGAAGCGGAACGCCACTTTGCGCAGTCGGATGATCAGGGCGGACAGCAGCTGCTTCAGCGGCTGCTGGCGGAGGGCAACAGCCATATCTTCCGCCCGCGTCAGGAGGTGGTGGCGCCGCCTCAGTAAACGCCCGCCCTTCTTCTGTGAAGAGGGGCGCGCTGTCTCCAGGCAGTCAATTCTCCGCTCTGCTTATCGCCGGTTATTCCTACCCTGTAAAAATAGTCACCCGATTCAACTATTTGCTTTTTTTGTGATCCCGCGCCTCTCAAGTTCCCCATTAACACGCCGTTAACCTCGATCAGGCAACTCGCCAACCAGGGTAAGGGCATCCGAATGTTTAAAACGACACAATCCCGTTTCACCGCGACGCTGGTCGCATTTTTTGTTGTGCTGATGCTGGTCACTGTACTGGTGATCAATCAGTTTATCGCACCGCAGCTGAGTCAGAATGAGAGCCGCCTGGTGCGCTATGAAGTTGATGGTCTGGCCGGACGCATTGTTGAGCAGATGAACCGGGTTCAGGCGCAGCAGCGGGCGATAACGGAAGCAGCGGGCGTGATGGAGAGCGCAACGATAGAGACGCTGCTGCCGGCGCTGGTAAACCAGTACCAGGACAGCAACGTATTTGGCGGCGGGATCTGGCCGCTGCCGAACCGGCGCGATCCGGCAAAAGAGAAAGACAGCACCTTCTTTGCGCGCAACGCCAGCAATCAGCTGCAGGTCAATACTTACTGGAACTCCGATGCGGCCGATAAGTACTGGGAGCAGCCGTGGTACAAAGCGGGTATGGCGGCAGCAAAAGGGCAGTGCGCCTGGGCCAAAGCCTATCAGGATGCGGCCAGCCCGCAGCCGCGTACCAACTGTGCGATGGCTATCTATCGCGACGGCAGCGTCTGGGGCGTCGCCACAATCGATGTCACGCTGGGCTTTTTTAATCAGCTGGCGAAGCAGATGGGTGACGCCATTAAAGGCCGCGTGCTGATTGTTGAAGCGGATGGCAAAGTGGTCGGGAACGCGGCGCTGCTGGACGGTGCGCCAAAGCTGGAAAACCTGAGCGATACCCGGCTGCCGATGGCCACTGCGCTGAAGTCGCTGCTGACGCAGGCGGGGAGCGAGCCGGCGCAGACAACGTTTAGCGGTGAGGATGGTGAGCATACGCTGTTCCTGCAGGCGATCCCCGGCAGCCCGTGGTATCTCGCCAGCGACGTCCCCTCCAGCCTGCTGGATGCACAGACGCACAGTATGCTGACGCGGCTGGGCGTGGTACAGATCCCGCTGGCTATTATTCTGCTGCTGGTATCGCTGGGCTTTGTCCGCGCAATGATGAAGCGTCTGGGCGTGCTGCACAAAAATATTGAAGCACTCTCAACCGGCGGCGCCGACCTCACACAGCGCCTGCCTGCCAGCAATAGCCCGGAATTTAACGCCGTGGCTGAGAGCTTTAACCAGTTCATCAGCTACCTGCAGGGGCTGATGCGTCAGGTGGGCGACAGCGCGCTGGCGATCACGGCGGCCTCGCGCGAAATTGCCAGCGGCAACGCCGATCTCTCTGCGCGCACCGAATCGCAGGCCAGCTCCATTGTCGAGACGGCAGCCTCAATGGAGGAGCTGACCGGCACCGTGCGCCAAAACGCCGATAACGCCACCCACGCTAATCAGCTGGCTGACGGCGCAGCCACCGTGGCGGCGCGCGGCAGTGAAGTGGTGCGTCAGGTCGTGACCACTATGGGGGAGATCCACCACTCATCGCGTAAAGTCGTCGATATCATCAGCGTCATCGACAGCATCGCGTTTCAGACCAACATTCTGGCCCTGAACGCGGCGGTTGAAGCGGCGCGCGCCGGAGAGCAGGGGCGCGGTTTTGCGGTGGTGGCCTCAGAAGTACGCAACCTTGCGCAGCGCTCAGCTAACTCAGCGCGCGAGATTAAAAAGCTGATTGAAGAGTCAGTGGCAAATATTGATACCGGCAGCCAGCTGGTTGAGCAGGCGGGACAGACCATGGATGAGCTGATGCAGGGCGTCAGCAGCGTCACCACCCTGATGAGCGAAATTATGTCCGCCAGCCGTGAGCAGAGCATGGGTATCGATCAGGTTAACGTCGCGATCACGCAGCTGGATGGCAGCACGCAGCAGAACGCCGCGCTGGTAGAGCAGGTCTCTTCAGCCGCGCGTGCAATGGAGGAGCAGAGCGTGCAGCTGGAACAGGTGGTGCAGAGCTTCAGACTATAACCGCACTCATCACTATTGCGGCGGCTTACAGGCTGCCGCAATCTCATTGTGCTTTACCTCTGCATACCTTCTTCTTCGCCGATTCAGATTATGCCTGCTAAGCTTATTTTTTACCGCGCCAGCGCACGAAACGTGCGCCTTTTTCTCCGCTGCTGCCACGGCGATTGTGTACAATAGCAGGGATTTTTCTGAAGGAGCCCTCATGCCTGCCATAGAAGTTATTCTTGTTGACCACCTCGATCGTCCCACCGGCAAGATGGAAAAGCTGGAAGTGCATGAAAAAGGCTTACTGCATCGCGCAGTAACGGTTTACGTGTTTAATTCGCGTCATGAGCTGCTGCTGCAGCGGCGTGCCAGCAGCAAATACCACTGCGGCGGACTCTGGAGTAATACCTGCTGCAGTCATCCGTTTCCGCAGGAGCCGACGCTCGATGCCGCTGAGCGCCGTCTGCGTGAAGAGATGGGACTGAACCTGGCGCTGACGCCGGTATTTGAGCTGAGCTACAACCTGCCGCTCAGTAACGGCCTGATTGAACATGAGTATGGACACGTCTTCTTTGCCATCAGCGATGAAGAGCCGGTGCTGAACCCGGAAGAAGCGGACGCCTGGTGCTACCGTTCAGTCGGGCAGATCCAGCAGCAGATGGAGACCGAGCCGGAACAGTTTACGCCATGGTTTCTGCACACCTTCCCGCGTATTCCGCATACGCTGGGTGACTTTCGCCTCACCGCCTGACACGCCCCTCTCTCCGGACACACCTCGCGCCTTCTGTGCGGGGCAATTTTTGCCCGGCTTAACAAAACAGACGTAAAATCTGCGCTTTTTTCCCGTCGCCTGCTGCGCCAGGCTACGCTTGTTTATCACCGGGTGCTAAACAGGGCATAAGGAAAACATCATGATTAAACAGGGGTTACTGGGGCTGATTGCCCTGTCGCTGAGCATGGGCGCGGCGCACGCCGCCGATGCGGTCAAGGTCGGGTCGAAAATCGATACAGAAGGCTCGCTGCTGGGCAATATTATTCTGCAGGTGCTCAATAAGCACGGGGTCAAAACCGTCAACAAAATTCAGCTCGGCAATACGCAGGTTGTTCGCGGTGCCATCGTCGCGGGCGAGCTGGATATCTATCCGGAATATACCGGCAACGGCGCTTTCTTTTTTAACGATGAAAAAGCGAGCGCGTGGAAAAATGCGCAGCAGGGTTATGAGAAAGTCAGACAGCTCGATGCAGAGAAGAATCATCTTATCTGGCTGACGCCGGCACCCGCCAATAACACCTGGACCATCGCCGTGCGTGGCGACGTGGCGCAGCAGAATAAGCTGAACTCGCTTGACGATCTCAGCGCGTATCTGAAACAGGGCGGCACGTTCAAACTGGCTGCCTCTGCGGAATTTATTGAACGCGGTGATGCCCTGCCGGCGTTTGAAAAAGCGTATAACTTCAAACTCAATCAGTCGCAGCTGCTTTCGCTGGCAGGCGGCGATACGGCGGTCACCATTAAAGCCGCGGCGCAGAAAACCTCTGGCGTCAATGCGGCGATGGCGTACGGAACGGATGGCCCGGTCGCGGCGCTGGGTCTGCAGACGCTGAGCGATCCCAAAGGCGTACAGCCAATCTATGCGCCGGCGCCGGTCGTGCGTGAAGCGGTACTGAAGCAGTATCCGCAGATGGCAGAGTGGCTGCAGCCGGTGTTCAGCAAGCTGGATGAAAAAACGCTGCAGCAGCTTAATGCGCAGATTGCGGTAGAAGGGCAGGACGCCAGCCAGGTCGCAACCGCGTGGCTGCAGCAGAACAAGTTGCTGTAAAAGGTGCGACAGCTGCTGCTGCGCCCCGGCCGTCAGCCGGTCACGCTGCTGCTGACGGCGCTTATCACGCTGACGCTGCTGACGCTGCCATTTCTGCGCTTTGCGGCTAACCGGCTGGTATCGGGCGAGCCGCTGATGGTGTGGCAGGTTGCGCACGCCGGCTGGCTGGCGCTGCCGATCGCGCTGCTCTGGCTGAGCCTGTTCGGGCCGCCGGGCCGGCGTACGGCTCTGCTAACCCTGCTGGGCGCGCAGGGTCTGTTTGCACTGCTTATCGGCCTCGGCGGCAGCGGTGCCAGCGAGCTGGCGCGCAGCAGTTCGCCGCTGGCGCGCACGGCGTTTGGCAGCGGTTTATGGTGTGCGGCCGGATTATCGCTGCTGCTGGCAGCAGAAGCGATCAGAGCGATAAGCCGGCAGGTTGTCTGGCGCATTCTGCTGAATCTGCAGACCGGCGTGCTGCCGCTGCTGTTTTTACTGACCGGCTGGCTGGATCAGCTGTCGCTGCTGAAAGAGTATGCCAGCCGCAGCACCACGTTCCATGCGGCCTTTAGCCAGCATCTGCTGCTGGTCTGCGGTACGCTGATGCCGGTGCTGCTGGCGGGGGTGCCGCTGGGGCTGGCTATTGCGCGCCGTCCTGGCTGGCAGCGGCCGGTATTCAGCCTGCTGAATCTTATCCAGACCATTCCCTCTGTGGCGCTCTTCGGCCTGCTTATTGCGCCGCTGGCCGGGCTGGCTGCACATTTTCCCGTACTCGGCCGTTTTGGCATCAGCGGTATCGGTATGGCGCCGGCGCTGATTGCGCTGGTGCTCTATGCGCTGCTGCCGCTGGTACGCAGCGTGGTGGCCGGGCTGGAGCAGGTGCCGCCTGAAGTACGCGAAACCGCACGCGCCATGGGCATGAGTTCCGGACAGCAGTTCTGGCTGGCGGAGCTGCCGCTGGCGCTGCCGGTCTGGCTTGCCGGTTTGCGGGTGTTGGTGGTGCAAACCGTGGGTCTGGCAGTCGTGGCGGCGCTGATTGGTGCCGGCGGCTTCGGGGCTATCGTCTTTCAGGGATTGCTGAGCAGCGCGCTGGATCTGGTTCTGCTGGGGGTGATCCCGGTAGTGGCGCTGGCGGTACTCTGTGATGCGCTGCTGCGGCTGCTGTCCGCGCTGCTGGAGAGAAAAGATGATTGAATTTCATAACGTGAGCAAACAGTTTGCCGGTAAAACGGCGATTTCCGATCTCTCTTTGCAGATCGGCCAGGGGAGTTTTACGGTTCTGATCGGCACATCCGGCTCCGGTAAATCGACCCTGCTGAAGATGATCAACCGGCTGGTGGAGCATGACAGCGGCGAGATCCGCTTTGTGGGCGAGCCTATCGGCCAGATGAACGTCCGCGCACTGCGCCGGCGCATCGGCTACGCCATTCAGTCAATCGGCTTATTCCCGCACTGGAGCGTGGCGAAAAACATCGCCACCGTGCCATCGCTGCTGGGCTGGCCCGCGCAGAAAATTGCGGCACGGGTGGCAGAGCTGCTGGCACTGCTGAATCTCGATCCCCGGCTGGCGACCCGCTATCCGCATCAGCTCTCCGGCGGGCAGCAGCAGCGGGTAGGGGTAGCGCGCGCGCTGGCTGCCGATCCGGAACTGCTGCTGATGGATGAGCCTTTCGGGGCGCTCGATCCGGTAAACCGCCAGGCGCTGCAGCAGGAGATGCTGCGCATTCAGCGGCTTACCGGCCGCACCATCGTGCTGGTGACGCACGATATTGATGAGGCGCTGACGCTGGCTGACCAGCTGGTATTGATGGATAACGGTAAGATTGTGCAGCAGGGCGCACCGGTTACGCTGCTGACGCAGCCCGCCAGCGACTTTGTCCGCAACTTTTTTGGCCGCAGCGAGCTGGGCGTGCGGCTGCTGGCGCTGGGGCAGGCGGGCAGCATGGCGCGCCGCGGCGAATGGGTTGATGCCGAGCCGATTACCGCTGCGCTGTCGCTGCGTGAAGCGCTGTCGCAGTTTATCGCACGCGGGACCGATACCTTACCGGTGGTGGATCAGCAGCAGCAGCGGGTGGGCGTGTTGCATTTCAGCGATCTGCTGCGCCCGCGGGAGGCGCAATGAAGCGCCTGTTACGCGAGCCGCTTAGCTGGCTGATTGGGCTGTTTTTACTGCTGCTGTGGGGATTACCGCACAGTGAGGCGCTGTTTGCCTGGTGGTTTCCCCGGCTGGAGCGTCCGCTCTATCAGCAGGAGAGCTTCTGGCGTCTGACGCTGGCCCATCTCTGGCTGGTCGCCAGCGGCACTCTGCTGGCAACGATTGTGGGCGTGGGCGGGGCAATTTTTGCCACGCGCCGCGCTGGCGAGGCGTTCCGGCCAACGCTGGAGACGCTGGCTGCGGCAGGACAGACCATTCCGCCGGTTGCGGTGTTAGCGATTGCCGTACCGGTGATGGGATTTGGCGCAACGCCTGCAATTGTCGCGCTGTTTCTTTATGGCGTACTGCCGGTATTGCAGGGGACGCTGGCGGGTATTGAGAGCGTGCCGGCCAGTAACCGGGAGATCGCAACCGGGCTTGGCATGGGGCCGTGGCGGCGCCTCTGGCAGATTGAACTGGCGCTGGCTGCGCCGGTGATGATGGCGGGTATACGCACATCGGTGATGATCAATATCGGGACTGCGGCTATCGCGTCAACGGTAGGCGCGGCCAGTCTGGGTTCGCCCGTTATCATTGGTCTGAGCGGCTTTAACACCGCCTATGTCATTCAGGGAGCCATACTGGTTGCGCTGCTGGCGCTGATCTGCGACCGGCTGCTGGAGCGGGTGCAGCGCTGGTTTACCGGGTATGCAGAATAAGGCTGTAGCCTACCAGCATCATGCCACCCATACCGCCTATCGCCATGATGGCGAACAGCGTACCGATAAAAATTTTATTCCAGTTCATTGCAGTACCTGATTAATGCCGTGAGTCAGGCATGATAACGCGCGCCCGGCAGAGGAAAAAGGCCTGACGTGCGGTTTTACATTAAGCCGGTTCGTGCATCTGTATGGAAAACCCCTGCGCCTGCCAGTGTTCAAACTGCTCCTGCTGACGCCGCGTTGGCCGTTTCCCGGTCCAGATAAACAGATGCTGTCCCGGAAAGAGCTCAGGGCGCGGCATATCCAGCGGTTCAGCCAGCACATCCATGCGCCAGCCGTGCTGTGCCAGACGCCAGGCTTCCAGCCAGATTCGGGTGCGATCTTCCACGGCCCAGCCGATAATCAGCGCATCTTTACCTGGTTTTTTGCGGGCACCCGCCAGACAAAACGCGACGTAATCGATGATAGCGCCGTCCAGCAGGCTGCACATCGTGCGGGCAGTGTTTTGATCGAGACCCAGACGCTGGCGTACCGGCACAAAAACGTGATCGATCAGTGCATCAATCGGATGCTCACGACCGATGGTGGCAATCTTGGTGCGCAGCTTTGACGCGCGGACGTGGCGCAACACGCTCATCAGCTCTTCCTGCAGCGCAGTCCAGCCGTCGTGCACGTTGACCGTTTCACCCTCAAGCAGCGCTTTTACTTTACCGACGGGCACGCCGCTCTCTATCCAGCGTTTAATCTCTTCGATACGCTGAACATCTTCATCATCAAATTGTCGATGACCACCTTCGGTGCGCTGAGGCTTTAACAGACCGTAACGTCGCTGCCAGGCGCGAAGTGTTACCGGGTTTATTCCACAGCGCTCGGCAACATCGCCGATACTGTATAAGGCCATAATGTCCTCAAATATTGCGACCTGCATAAAAACACCTTAACCGTCGGGGCTGCCTTGTACAATCTTTATTTTATTGTACAACTTGAGTTTTTTCCCGATTTTCGGTTAATTCTCAAATAAGAGAGAAGTTTCTCATATCTGAGAGGGCACTATGTCAGTAACTGAAACGGATAACCGGCTGGCGCTGCGGCTCGCTGAGCTTCGCGAACAGCAGGGCTGGTCGCTGGATGAACTCGCTCAGGCGACAGGCATCAGCCGGGCCTCATTGTCGCGCATTGAACGCGCTGAGACCAGTCCTACCGCAGCATTGCTTAACCGGTTATGTCTTACTTATGGCGTGACAATGTCACGTCTGTTGCAGGAGGTCGAAGATGAGACGTTGCTGCTGATAAAAGCTGACCAGCAAACCTGCTGGCGCGATCCCGATAGCGGCTTTCAGCGTCGCACCCTTTCTCCTCCCGCAAGGCAGTTTAAAACAGAATTGATTGAAGGGGTACTCCCGCCAGGCGCACATATTTACTATGACACGCCTCCTCTTCAGGGGCTTGAGCAGCATATCTGGCTGCAGAGCGGCGGCTTAACGATCGTGATGGAGCAGCAGCGCTGGACGCTGGCTGCCGGCGATTGCCTGCGTTTTCACCTGACGGGACGCTCCGCCTTCAGCGCCGATGCGCAAGCGGGCGCCCGCTATATTCTGGCGGTATGCAAACCATGATCGCGTTTTCTCAGCTTACTGCTGCCAGCGCAGCACACGCTATCGCTCCGCTGAGCGATCTGCTGCAGGCCTGTGTCGCAGACGGTGCCAGCGTGGGCTTTACCGACGCCGGCGATCGGCAGGTTATAGAGCGCTTCTGGCAGGCGAGAGCCGCTGCGCTGGCAGATGAAAGCCATATTTTGCTGGTGGCCTGGCAGGATCAGATCCCGGTGGCGACCGTAACACTGAGCGGCAGCCCGATGCCTAACGGTTATCACCGCGCAGAAATCAGCAAGCTGCTGGTGCACCCGCAGCGTCGACGGCAGGGCATTGCGCGTCAGCTGATGCTGCAGGCGGAAGACCTGGCCCGGGCGCAGAAAAAAACGCTGCTGGTGCTGGATACCCGCAGCGGAGACGTGGCCAGCCAGCTCTATCTCTCTCTGGGCTGGCAGAGCGCCGGAGAGATACCGCACTATGCCTGCTCAACGGAAGGGGTTATGGAGGCGACCACCCTGATGTACAAACTGCTGTAACGGGCAGCGGGTGCGAAAAAAGATGCGCTGAGGCTGACGCTGCCAGATTACTGTGTAAAAATACAGGCCGGATTAACTCAACAGTAATAATTATGGCTCTGACAGCAGCGATTAAAAGCCAGATTGCGCAATGGTATAAGGCGCTGCAGCAGCAGGTTCCTGACTTTATCCCGCGCGCGCCGCAGCGCCAGATGATTGCCGAAGTGGCAAAAAGTCTGGCGGGCGATGAGGGGCGCCATCTGGCTATTGAAGCCCCTACCGGCGTGGGTAAAACGCTCTCTTATCTGATCCCCGGCATTGCGGTAAGCCGTGCCGATGAAAAACGGCTGGTGATCAGCACAGCTAACGTGGCGCTGCAGGATCAGATTTTCACCAAAGATCTCCCGCTGCTGAAAAAGATCATCCCCGATCTCACCTTTACGGCGGCCTTTGGCCGCGGACGCTATGTCTGCCCGCGTAATCTGGCCGCGCTGGCCGCCAGCGACGATCAGCAGGGCGACCTGCTGTTCTATCTGGATGAAGAGGCGGTGACCGGCTCAAAAGAGGAGCAGAAAATCTGTTCCGGGCTGGAGAAAGATCTCAGCCGCCATACATGGGATGGCCTGCGCGATCACGCGGAGAAGGCGATCGATGACAGCCTGTGGCGGCGCCTCTCGACCGATAAAGCCAACTGTCTGGCTCACCACTGCCGCTGGTATCGTGAATGTCCCTTTTTTGTCGCCCGGCGCGAGATTGAACAGGCTGACGTCGTCGTCGCAAACCATGCGCTGGTAATGGCAGCTATGGAAAATGAGTCGGTGCTGCCGCCGGCAAAGCATCTGATGCTGATACTGGATGAGGGCCACCATCTGCCGGAAGTGGCGCGTGACGCGCTGGAGATGAGCGCCGAGATCACGCCAGGCTGGAGCGGGCTGCAGCTCGATCTCTTCATACGGCTGGTGGAGACGATCATGGCGCAGTTCCGCCCCAAATCGCCCCCGCCGCTGACCAATCCTGAACGGCTCAAACAGCACTGCGAAGAGATGCGCGAGCTGCTGCAGGCGCTGAGTCAGGCGCTCAATCCGCTGCTGCCGCCCGATAATCAGCCGGGTGAGTTTCGTTTTGTGCTGGGGGAGCTGCCGGAAGCGCTGCTCACGCTCTGTGCGCGACTGTTTAAGCTTAGCGACGCGCTGCGCGGTCTGAGTGAGGGGCTGCTGAATGAGCTGGGCGAGCAGACCGGTAAGGCGGATATTATGCGCCTGCATAAAGCGATTCTGCAGCTCAACCGGCACTTTGGCTGGTTTGAAGCCATCAGTAAACTCTGGCGGCTGGCGGCGATGGAAAAAGCCTCAAACGCGCCGGTCTCTAAATGGGTGACGCGTGAACTGCGCGAGGGGCAGGCGCACCTGCTGTTTCACTGCGCCGGCATCCGCGTCAGCGACCAGCTGGAGAAGCTGCTGTGGCGTAAAATTCCGCATGTGGTCGTGACATCAGCCACGCTGCGTTCGCTCAGCAGCTTCAGCCGCCTGCAGGAGATGTCGGGACTGAGTGAGAAAGCGGGCGATCGTTTCGTGGCGCTAGATTCTCCGTTCAATCATGTCGACCAGGGCAAGCTGGTGATCCCGCAGATGCGCTATGAGCCGCTGCTGGCAAACGAAGCTGAGCATATCGCCGAAATGGCGCGCTTTTTCCGCCAGCAGATGGCGGAAGGGGAACATAAAGGCGTGCTGGTGCTGTTTGCCAGCGGACGGGCGATGCAGCAGTTTGTTGCGCAGCTGCCGGAGCTGCGTCTCACGATGCTGGTGCAGGGCGATCAGCCGCGCTCCCGGCTGGTGACGCTGCATCGCGAACGGGTGGCCGCAGGAAACAGCAGCATTCTGGTAGGCCTGCAGTCGTTTGCCGAAGGGCTCGATCTTAAAGGCGATCTGCTGTCGCAGGTGCATATTCATAAAATCGCTTTCCCGCCGGTAGACAGTCCGGTAATTTTGACCGAAGGCGAGTGGCTGAAAAGCCTGCGCCGCTATCCGTTTGAAGTCCAGAGCCTGCCCAGCGCCTCGTTTACGCTGATACAGCAGGTCGGGCGCCTGATCCGCAGTCATCACTGTTTTGGTGAGATTGTGATCTACGATCGCCGTCTGCTCAGCAAAAGCTACGGCAGCCGGCTGCTGGCGGCGCTGCCGGTGTTTCCGATCGAGCAGCCTGCGGTGCCGGAAGAGAAAAAAAGCGCCAGGCGCAAACGAAAAGCCTGAGTAGCCGCGCTGAGCGGCTACTCGTTCCGGCCGCCGCACTGCGGCGCGCCCAGAAAGCAGGAAGCGTAACTATGGAACTGAATAAAATTATTAAAGAGATCGGGCGCGGTAAAAACCATGCGCGCGATATCGATTTCGACACTGCGGTGGCGCTCTACAGCGCCATGCTGGCAGAGGAGGTGCCGGAGCTGGAGCTGGGCGCGATCCTGATTGCGCTGCGGATTAAAGGCGAAGGCGAAGCGGAGATGCGCGGTTTCTATCACGCCATGCAACAGCGTATGCTGCGGCTGCAGGCGCCGGCCGGCCGGCCGATGCCGATTGTGATCCCCAGCTATAACGGCGCGCGCCGTCAGGGCAATCTGACGCCGCTGCTGGCGCGGCTGCTGGTAAAGCTGGGCTTTCCGGTGCTGCTGCACGGTGTCAGCGAAGACGCCACGCGCGTAACCAGTGAAGCGGTGCTTGCCGCATCAGGCATCGCGGCGGTAACGACCGCCGCGCAGGCGCAGGCGGCGCTGGATAACGGCGAGCTGGCGTTTATCACCATCGATAACCTCTGTCCGCCTGTGGCCAGACAGCTGGCGCTGCGCTGGCGGATGGGCGTGCGCAACAGCGCGCATACGCTGGCAAAGCTGGCCACGCCGTTTGCCGAACGCGCCGCGCTGCGTCTTGCCAGCGTGTCGCATCCTGAATATGTGCCGCGCGTCGGCGCATTTTTCCAGGCGATAGACGCGCCCGCTATTCTGCTCAACGGCACGGAAGGCGAGGTGTATGCCAGTCCGCTGCGCTGTCCGGCGATCAACTATATTGCCGGCGCGGCGGGTGAGGCGCAGATCTGGGTTGAGCGGCAGCCGGAGCGTGTGGAAGCGCTGCCGGAGAACAAACAGGCTGAAACCACCGCGCGCTGGAGTGATGAGGTGCTGAACGGCACGCGTGCCGTGCCGCAGTCGCTGCGGCTGCAGCTCGCCTGCTGCCTGGTGGCAACGGGTGAAGCGGCAAACTTATCTGCTGCTGAGATCAGGCTGCAGCAGGCGGGCATGTAAGCGCAGTGCAGGGCGTGCTGCGCACCCGGTTTAGCAGACGGTAGCGGCTCAGCGTTTCGCCAGTACGCTCTCCACCAGTTTCTGCCAGAAAGTAATCCCCACCGGCAGCAGCGCATCATTAAAATCGTAGCTGGCGTTGTGCAGCGGCGCAGAAGGCACCTCGCCGTCGGCGCCCAGCCAGAAGTAGGCGCCCGGACAGGCTTCCAGCATACAGGCGAAATCTTCTGACGCCATCGACGGGCTGCACGCCCATTTTACCTGCGCGTCCCCCAGCATCTGCTCCGCCACCTCGCGCACCTGCTGTGCCGGGGCAGGGTGATTTGCGGTCACCGGATAGCCGGGATACCAGTGAATGTCACCGCTGACGCCAAACGGTCGCGGCAGCGCGGTCACAAACTCTTCAATCAGGCCGCGCACCCGCTCGCGCACCTCCGGCTGCAGACAGCGTACCGTGCCGCGCAGCGTGATCTGCTCCGGGATGACGTTAATCGCCTCGCCGCCGTGGATCTGCGTCACGCTCACCACGGCGGACGCCAGCGGCGAAAGGCGGCGTGAAGGGATGGTCTGCAGCGCCAGCACCAGCTCAGCCGCCACGACCATCGGATCGGCGCCGCTTTCCGGCATGGCCGCATGGCAGCTGCGGCCGGAAAGGGTGATCTCAAAGGAGTCGAGCGACGCCATCATCGCCCCCGGATTCACCGCCAGCGTGCCGAGCGGCAGTCCGGGCCAGTTGTGCATTGCATAGACGGCATCCATAGGGAAGCGCGAGAAAAGACCTTCTTCTACCATGCGGCGTGCGCCGCCGAGGTTCTCTTCGGCGGGCTGAAACAGAAAGTGGATGGTGCCGCTGAAATCGCGCGTGGCGGCGAGCTGGCAGGCGGCGGCCAGCAGAATAGCGGTATGGCCGTCGTGACCGCAGGCGTGCATCACGCCGGGCCGGGTCGATTTCCACGCCGCGCTGCCTTTTTCTGTGATCGGCAGCGCATCCATATCAGCGCGCAGCCCAATCACCGGCCCCGGACCGTTCTCCAGCGTACCAATGACGCCGGTGCCCGCTATGCCGCGGAATACCTGAAGCCCGGCCTGCTCCAGTACGCGGGCGACCAGCTCGCTGGTCTGCTGTTCCTGATAGCCCAGCTCAGGCAGTTGATGTAACTGATGACGCCAGTTAAGGGCATTTTCCAGCAGGAGAGCAGGCAGACTCATAACAGAGGGCTCCGTTTGCAACGCGCGCCAGCGCAGGGGATAAGTCATCACTGTAGTGATATGTCGCCGGAGCGTCTATCGCTAAAAGGAATAATTTGGCTATAGATTATATCCTTGTGGAATATACAACCCTCCCTGATAGCGGCTACGCTTCCCTGCGTAAACGGCTGTTACGTTAGCATCGGCAGGTTCAGCCCGTGCCGCACGGCGCACGCCTGCGCCTGCTCGTAGCCGGCATCGGCATGGCGCATTACCCCGGTGGCCGGGTCATTCCACAAAACGCGCGCCAGCCGTGCATCCGCCTCCGGCGTACCGTCACAGACAATTACGACGCCGGCGTGCTGGGAAAAACCCATGCCGACGCCGCCGCCATGATGCAGGCTGACCCAGGTGGCGCCACCGGCCGTATTCAGCAGCGCGTTAAGCAGCGGCCAGTCAGAGACCGCGTCCGAGCCGTCGCGCATCGCTTCCGTTTCGCGGTTAGGCGATGCCACCGAACCGCAGTCGAGATGATCGCGGCCAATCACCACCGGCGCTTTCAGCTCGCCTCTGCGTACCATCTCGTTGAACGCCAGCGCGGCCAGATGGCGTTCGCCCAGTCCGAGCCAGCAGATACGGGCGGGCAGGCCCTGAAAAGCGATACGCGCCTGCGCCATGTCGAGCCAGCGATGCAGATTGAGGTTATCCGGAAACAGCGACTTTAATTTTGCGTCCGTTTTATAAATGTCTTCCGGATCGCCCGAGAGCGCCACCCAGCGAAACGGGCCTTTGCCCTCGCAGAACAGCGGGCGGATATAGGCGGGAACAAAACCAGGGAAGTCAAAAGCGTTGCTGACCCCCTCGTCCAGCGCCACCTGCCGGATATTATTGCCGTAGTCCACGGTCGGCACGCCCATATGGTGAAAATCGAGCATGGCCCGGACGTGCACTGCCATGGAGGCGCGCGCCGCCTGTTCAACGCCTTTCGGATTGCGCTGGCGCTCCGCCTGCCAGCGTGCCACCTCCCAGCCCTGCGGCAGATAGCCGTTGACCGGATCGTGCGCAGAAGTCTGATCGGTCACGATATCGGGGCGTATGCCGCCAGCGCGGGCGCGGTTTACCAGCTCCGGCAGGATCTCCGCCGCATTGCCCAGCAGGCCGACAGAGATCGCCTCTTTTGCCGCCGTGGCCTGTTCAATCAGCGCCAGCGCCTCATCCAGCGTGCGCGCTTTGTGATCGAGATAGCGGGTGCGCAGGCGAAAATCGATGCGCGACTCCTGGCACTCAATCGCTAATACGCAGGCACCCGCCAGCACGCCGGCCAGCGGCTGTGCGCCGCCCATGCCGCCGAGGCCCGCGGTGAGGATCCAGCGGCCGGCAAGATCGCCGTTATAGTGCTGGCGGCCCGCTTCGGCGAAGGTCTCAAACGTTCCCTGCACAATGCCCTGGGCGCCAATGTAGATCCACGAGCCGGCGGTCATCTGGCCATACATCATCAGGCCGGCGCGATCCAGCTCATGAAAATGATCCCAGTTCGCCCAGTGCGGCACCAGGTTGGAGTTAGCCAGCAGCACGCGCGGTGCGTCGGCATGGGTGCGGAATACGCCCACCGGTTTACCGGACTGGATCAGCAGCGTCTCATCCGGCTGCAGCAGGCGCAGCGAGCGCAGGATCTGCTCAAAACAGGGCCAGTTACGTGCGGCTTTGCCGATGCCGCCGTAGACCACCAGATCGTCCGGACGCTCGGCGACATCGGGGTCGAGGTTATTCTGGATCATGCGCCAGGCCGCTTCGATAAGCCAGTTAGCGCAGTGCAGTTCACTGCCATGCGGGGCACGGATTTCGCGGGCCACGGCCTGCGTCAGGGTTTCGCTCATGATTCACTCCTCAGTGCTGGTTCTGGCGCTGGCTCGGCAGCAAGGTTATTAGCGCGTCGGGCCACTGCGTGCCCGCAGCCCACAGACGCATCGCTTCGATATCGGGTGCCAGCAGGCGGTCGCTGGCAAGAAACGCCACCCTGCTGCGGATGCGCTGCATCTCCTGTTCAAGGATGGCCGAACTCTGCAGCGGCCGGTGAAACTCAATGCCCTGGGCTGCGGCCATCGCTTCAATGCCGACCACCGCAGCGGTGTTAAAACACATCTCTCCGAGGCGGCGTGCTGCATAGGTGGCCATAGAGACGTGATCTTCCTGATTCGCTGACGTAGGCAGGCTGTCTACGCTGCCAGGGTGCGCCAGCGATTTGTTTTCTGATGCCAGCGCGGCAGCGGTCACCTGGGCAATCATAAAGCCGGAGTTGACGCCGCCATCCTGCACCAGGAAAGGCGGCAGGCCGGAGAGAGTGCTGTCGAGCAGCAGCGCCAGACGGCGCTCGGAGATAGCACCTATTTCGGCCACGGCGAGCGCAATAATGTCAGCCGCAAACGCCACCGGCTCGGCGTGGAAGTTGCCCCCGGAGATCACTTCACCGCTGTCGCTGAAAACCAGCGGGTTATCGGAGGCGGCATTGGCCTCAATCTGCAGGACGCGCGCGGCGTGGCTGAGATTATCAAGGCAGGCCCCCATCACCTGCGGCACGCAGCGGACAGAGTAGGGATCCTGAACGCGTCCGCAGTGGGTGTGCGACTGCAGGATCCCGCTGCCGCTGAGCAGCGAGCTGACGGCGGCGGCGACAGCGATCTGGCCAGGCTGGCCGCGCGCCTGATGAATGCGCGCATCATAGGGTTTAACCGAGCCTTTAATCGCCTCCAGCGAGAGCGCGCCCGCCATCAGTGCAGCAGCAAAGAGATTTTCCGCTTCAAACAGGCCGCGCAGCGCCAGGGCCGCTGAGACCTGGGTTCCGTTCAGCAGCGCCAGTCCCTCTTTTGGCCCGAGGACAATCGGCGTCAGTCCGGCGCGCGCCAGACCTTCCGTTGCCGGCCGCCGTTCACCGGCAATGCGCACCTCGCCTTCACCCAGCAGCATCAGCGACAGGTGTGCCAGCGGAGCCAGATCGCCAGACGCGCCTACTGAGCCCTTAGCCGGAATAGAGGGCATCACGCCGGCGTTAAACAGCGCCAGCAGGGCATCCACCAGCTCAATACGGACGCCGGAATGACCGCGCGCCAGACTGATAATCTTGCTGGCAACCACCAGACGCGTGACGTTATCCGGCAGCAGATCGCCGAGGCCAACGCTGTGCGACAGCACCAGGTTACGCTGCAGCTCAGCCAGGCGGGCAGCGGGAATTTGCGTCTGTGCCAGCTTGCCAAAGCCGGTATTAATGCCATACACCACGCTGCCGGACGCGACGATATCGTCGACGGTCGCATGGGCGCGGTGAATAGCACTGCGCGCCGCTGGCGTCAGGTGTAACGTCACCGGCTGCTGATAGATAGTGCGCAGGGTCGCGAGATCCACCTTACCGGGTTCCAGGCAGATTTCCTGCAGTGCATGCGACATGATCTACTCCTGTATATACAAGTAAGTGGCGGGAAAAGTCACGCTTCTTAACGCCATGCGTCAGGTTACTTCACCCGCGGTAAACCGAGTGAAGCACAGGTTTGTTATTCCTGTCTATACAAGTAGCAAGCGCTATGCCAGTTTCACTGCAATTTGTGAAATGTGCCGCACTGCGGGCAGGCAGGCTAATCAGCCAATTTGATGCACGCTAAAGCAGCAGCCTCTGCACCCGCAGCCGCTGCGCTGCACTACTGCATGTCTATACATCTGCCTGGCGGAACAGTAAACTTTCCTTCTCAGAGCAGAAAGGAACAGCAGATGACCGAGCAAACGGCACTGGCGCAGTTAGCCGCCGCAATGGGCGATGAACCGGCACCGATTTACCAGCGCGTTAAACAGGCGATTATCAGCCAGATCCGCGCGGGAGAGTGGAAAGCCAGGCAGCGTGTGCCCTCCGAGAGCGAGCTGGTCAGCGAGCTGGGCGTGAGCCGGATGACCATCAACCGCGCGCTGCGTGAACTCACCGCCGAGGGCTACCTGCTGCGTATGCAGGGGGTGGGCACCTTTGTCGCGGAGATGAAAGGCTACACGGCGATGCTGGAGGTGCACAATATTGCGGATGAGATTGCGCAGCGCGGTCATCAGCACCGCTGCCAGATCCTGACCCTGACGCAGGGGCGGGCGGATCCGGAGCAGGCGGCGCTGCTGGGGATGCGCACCGGCCAGCCGCTGTTTCATTCGCTGATGGTGCATTACGAAAACGATCTGCCGGTACAGCTGGAAGATCGCCTGGTGAACCCGCAGATGGCGCCGGACTACCTGAAGCAGGATTATCACAGCGTTACCCCTTATACCTATCTGATGCGGGTCGCGCCGCTGACCGCCGGCGAGCATATTGTTGAGGCGGTACTGCCCGATTTGCGCCAGCGCAGGCATCTCGCGCTGGAGGAGCACGAACCCTGCTTATTGATTCGGCGGCAGACGTGGAGCGACAGTAAGATTGTGACCTATGCGCGGCTGCTCTATCCCGGCTCGCGCTATAAGCTGCTGGGACGTTTTAAAGGACACGGCTGAGCCGGCACCAGAGCAGCAGGGCATCGCAGCTCTGCGGCGTCAGCGTCAGTGGCTCATCCAGCCACCAGATCCCCTGCGTCTGGTGCAGGACCTCGCCGGAGGCGTACTGCCACGCACCGGCTAACACATACGCCACCCCGTGCCGGCCCGGCTGCGGTGCCTGCTGCAGGATACTGACCTCCGCCCGCCAGCTGTCGCGGCGGGTCATGATATTGAAATCGCTGCAGCGGCCGTGCACTGTCGCCTGCACCGGGGCTTCTCCGGCGAAGCGCCACGGCTGACAGGGCTGCAGCCGGTGCGTCAGCCCGCCGCTCTGCAGCAGCGGGCTGTCGCCCTGCAGCAGGGTAATCACCCGATCCACGCCAGGAAACAGCGAAAAAGGGCCGCTGGCGTCAAGCGTGGCGATGCTGGCCCGCCAGGCGAAATCCGCCGCGCCGGGGGGAAAGCTGACGATTTCGCGCGTCTCGCCGCCGCCGTTGCGCCAGCGGCTGACCGGCAGCGCGTCGTGGCAAAAGCGGCGGATCACTGCAGCGCCCGCAGCGCGTCGGCAACGCGGATGGCCGCCTGCGCCTCTTCTGCATGCTGGCCGTCAGCGATCACCTGCCGGCCGGCGACAAACGTATCGCGGATCCCGCTGCGCGCGCCGGCAAACAGCCAGCGATTGAGCAGCGCATCGGAAGGGGTTGCGCTGAGCAGCGGGTCGTCGCGCAGTACCAGCCAGTCGGCGCGCAGGCCGGGTGCCAGCACGCCGCTGCGGATGCCGCACGCCTGAGCGCCCCCGGCCGCAGCCTGCTGCCACAGCAGATCGCCCACCGACGGCTGCTGCGGCAGCGCCAGACGGTTGCGCCGCCTGTCGCGCAGCCGCTGCCCGTACTCCAGCCAGCGCAGCTCCTCACGGGCGCTGACCGAGACGTGGCTGTCAGAGCCGATCCCCCAGCGTCCGCCCCGGGCAATATAGGTACTCGCCGGAAAAATACCGTCGCCGAGGTTGGCTTCAGTCGTCGGGCATAATCCCGCAACGGCACCGCTGGCGGCGAGCTGCTGCAGCTCGCTCTCATCCGGATGGGTGGCGTGGATCAGGCACCAGCGTGCATCAACGTTAAAGCGGCGCATCAGCCAGGCGATGGGACGCTCACCGCTCCACGCCAGGCTGTCGCTGACCTCTTTTTCCTGCTCGGCAATGTGGATATGGACCGGCAGATCGCCCGGCGCTGCGGCCAGCACGTCGTGCATCTGCGCTTCGCTGACCGCGCGCAGCGAATGAAAACAGACGCCGTAGTTCAGCAGCGGTTTATCTGCGCAGACCGCGGCCACGCGCTGCAGCTGCTGCAGATAAGCGCCGGTCTGCTGGATAAAACGGCGCTGTCCGGCGCTGGCGGGCTGTGCGCCAAAACTGCTGTAGCTGTAAAGCACCGGCAGCAGCGTCTGGCCGATGCCGGTGCGCTCAGCGGCCAGCATCAGCTGCTGCAGCATGGCATCATCCGGATAGGGCTGGCCCTGCGGATCGTGATGCAGATAGTGAAACTCAGCAACCTGACTGTAGCCCCCTTTCAGCAGCTCAATATAGAGCCAGGTCGCAATGTCGCCCACCTGCTGCGGCGTCAGCCGCGCTACCATGCGATACATCAGCTCGCGCCAGGTCCAGAAGCTGTCCTGCGGATCGCCCGCCACCTCAGCCAGTCCCGCCATCGCGCGCTGAAAAGCGTGCGAGTGCAGGTTGGTCATGGCGGGAATGACGGCCCCCGCCAGCGGTATAGCAGCGCCCGGCGCGCTATCTGGCGTAACGCGGGTGATAAAACCGGCGTCGCTGACCTCCAGCGTCACGTGGCTGTGCCAGCCATCTGCCAGCTGAGCGCGCGGGGCAAAATAGGTGGTCATGGTTGATCCTTCAGGCTGGAAAGTTGTATATACATATACATACTTTAACCGGGTGTGTAAATCGCCCGTACGCAGGGAACAGGGCATGAGAGACGCGAAGCAGATCGACAGCCTGTGGCTGGGCGCAGATATCGTTACGCTGCGCGACGGGCGCTACAACATCATCACCGATGGCGCGCTGGCCGTGGATAACGGCGTACTGATATGGGTCGGGGCGCGCAGTGAACTGCCGGCATTTGCGCCGCGTCAGCGGCATACGTTTAGCGGCGGCATCATCACGCCGGGGCTGGTGGATTGCCATACGCATCTGTTGTTCGCCGGCGATCGCAGCGCGGAATTTGAGCAGCGTCTCAACGGTGCCAGCTATGCAGAAATTGCTGCGCAGGGCGGCGGTATTCTCGCCACGGTACGCGCCACGCGGTCCGCCTCACAGGAGGCGCTGGTGGCGTCAGCGCGCGGGCGGCTGGCGCATCTGCTGGCGGAGGGCGTCACCACGGTAGAAATCAAATCGGGTTACGGGCTTGATGAAGAGAGCGAACTGAAAATGCTGCGGGCCATACGCCAGCTGGCAGCCGGCGTGCCGGCTGATGTCATCGCAACCTGCCTGGCCGCACATGCGATCCCGCCGGCGTTTCACGCCAATCCGCAGGGCTGGATCGATATTATCTGCCAGCGGCTGCTGCCACGGGTAAAAGAGGAGGGGCTGGCGGATGCGGTGGATGCGTTCTGTGAACATCTGGCGCTGTCGCCTGCGCAGGTCAGCGCGGTGTTTGATGCGGCGCGCGCGCTGGATCTGCCGGTCAAACTGCACGCTGAGCAGCTCTCGGCGCAGGGCGGGGCGGCGCTGGCCGCACGCTATGGCGCGCTCTCCGCTGACCATCTGGAGTACGCCAGCGAGGAGGATGTCCGCGCGATGGCAGAGCATGGCACCGTTGCTGTGCTGCTGCCGGGAGCGTTCTACTTGCTGCGCGAAACGCAGCGGCCACCGGTCGCGCTGTTCCGCCGCTACGGCGTCCCGATGGCGCTCGCCAGCGATGCTAATCCAGGGACATCACCCGCGCTTTCACTGCGGCTGATGATGAATATGGGCTGTACGCTGTTTGGCATGACGCCGGAGGAGGCGCTGGCGGGGGTGACGCTGTGGGGCGCGAAAGCGCTGGGTCTGCAGCAGACGCACGGCTCACTGGAGGCGGGCAAAGTCGCCAGCTTTGTTCACTGGCCGCTGACGCGTCCGGGCGAGCTGGCTTACTGGCTGGGCGGCGAATTGCCGTGCCGGGTTATCTATCGTGGAGAAGCACAATGAGCTTTGATTTTATACCGGGCAGGCTGCCGCTGCTGATCTCAATACCGCATGCCGGTACGCAGCTTACGCCGGAGGTTGAGGCGGGGCTGAGCGACGCGGCACGCCCGCTGCCGGACACCGACTGGCATCTGCCGCAGCTGTACGATTTTGCGCAGGATATCGGCGCCAGCGTGCTGACCGGACGCTATTCCCGTTTCGTTATCGATCTCAACCGGCCGCCTGACGACCGGCCGCTCTATACCACCGCCACTACCGGACTCTGGCCAGAGACGCTGTTTGACGGCACGCCGGTGTTCAGACCGGGCATGACGCCGGATCGGGCGACGCGTCAGCGCTATCTGCAGACCCTCTGGCAGCCCTATCATCAGCAGCTGCAGCAGGAGCTGGCGCGCCTGAAAGCGCAATATGGCTATGCGCTGCTGTTTGATGCGCACTCTATCGCTTCACGGGTGCCCCGGCTGTTCAGCGGCGTGTTGCCCGATCTGAACCTGGGAACCAGTGATGGCGCCAGCTGCTCAGCGGCGGTGAGCGACGCGCTGGGGCAGGTGTGTAAGGCTCAGCAGCGCTATAGCTGGGTGCTGAATGGCCGTTTTAAAGGCGGTTATATTACGCGCGCCTATGGTCAGCCGGCGCAGGGCGTCGAGGCGGTACAGCTGGAGCTGGCGCAGCACAACTATATGGATGAGTCGCTGACTTTTGCCTGGCAGCCAGCGCGCGCCTCACAGCTGCAGCCGGTGCTGCAGCAGCTGATCGGCGCGCTGCTGGCGGCAGGAAAGCGTTAAACGCTTACCGCTTACGCGCGTCCGGGCGGACCAGATCAAAACGCTGCGCCTCACTGATGCCGTAATAGGCAGAAGGCCCCCCGGCGCGCAGAATCGGCTGCGCTCTGGCGGTCTGGTAAATGCCATCCTCCAGCAGGGCTTCATCAATATGAATGGCGACCGCTTCACCCAGCACCAGCCAGCTCTCCAGCTCCCCGCCCTGCGCATCCTGCAGCCGGATCAGCTGCGTCAGGCGACACTCAAAGTTAACCGGGCTCTCTGCCACCATGCTGCAGTCGATATGGGAAGCGGCAACCGGCGTCAGGCCCGCGAGCGCGAACTCATCGCTGCTGACCGAGGCGGAGCTTTCGTTCATCGCTTCCGCCAGCGGACGCGTGGCCAGATTCCAGACAAACACCTTGCTTTCGCTGATGTTCTGCACGCTGTCTTTCCAGCCGCTGCTGGCAAAGCCGATGATCGGAGGCTGGTAATTAAAACAGTTAAAAAAGCTGTACGGCGCAAGATTATCCTGGCCGCTGCCGCTCCGGGAGCTGATCCAGCCAATCGGACGCGGACCGATAATGGCGTTCAGCGGATCGTGGGGCAGGCCGTGTCCGGTCCGGGGCTGGTAGCTGTAGCGATGGCGCGTCATAAAAACTCCTGAGTCAGGGTGAAGGCACGTCGCGGCAGGCGGCGTGCATTGCAGTAAAAGGGTTCGCAGAGAGTCTGGTGTAAACGTAAAATTGCGGTAAGCGGATTGTGCGCTGGCGGCAGCCGGAGTATCTTACGCCCGCCTTACTTTCCGGAGAGACTATGAATAAGCCAGCCGCCAGTGCGCCCTTTCATCCGCGTAATCGCCATCAGGGGCGTTACGATTTTCCTGCGCTGATTGCCGCGCATCCGCCGCTTGCGCCGAAGGTTCGTCCTAACGGTCACGGCGAGCAGTCGATCGATTTCGCCGATCCGCAGGCGGTAATGCTGCTTAATCAGGCGCTGCTGAAGCTCTTTTATAACCTTAACTGGCAGCTGCCGGAAGGGTATCTGACGCCGCCGGTACCGGGGCGTGCTGATTACGTTCACGCGCTGGCCGATCTGCTGGCGGGTGATAACGGCGGGGCGATCCCGCGCGATCTGGACGTCATGGATATTGGCTGCGGCGCCAACTGCATTTATCCCCTGATTGGCCACGCCGAGTATGGCTGGCGTTTTACCGGTACGGATACCAGCGCTGAGGCGATTACCGCCGCCAGCCAGATTGTGGCGGGTAATCCCGGCCTGCAGCGTGCGGTACGTCTGCGTCGCCAGAAACAGCCGCAGGCGATTTTCAGCGGCGTGATCCATAAAAATGAGCGCTACCATGCCGTGATGTGCAATCCGCCGTTTCACGCATCGGCAGCTGATGCTGCAGCGGGCAGCCAGCGCAAAGTACGCAATCTGGGACTGAAGCAGAACGCGCCGCTCAATTTTGGCGGTCAGCAGACTGAGTTATGGTGTGAAGGGGGCGAGCTGGCGTTTATCGGCAGGATGATCGATGAGAGCGTCGCGCAGGGCAGCAGCATTGTCTGGTTTACATCGCTGGTTTCGCGAAAAGAGAACTTACCGGCGCTGCGCGATCGGCTTGCGGCGGAGGCCTGTGAGGTGCGCATCGTCAATATGGCGCAGGGTCAGAAACAGAGCCGCTTCCTCGCCTGGAGCTTTATGACGCCCGCCACCCGCGCGCAGCGGATGAAGCGCTAAGCGTATCACCCGATAAAAAGGCCGCCCGGTTACCCGGTGCGGCCTTATTCAGCGCGCGCAGCGCGTCAGGAAACGTGCTGCAGGAACTCGCGCAGACGTTCGCTTGGCGGCGCGGTAATCAGGGTATCCGGATCGCCATCTTCCGCAATCGTACCTTTATCAATGAAGATCAGGCGCGACGCGACTTTCTGTGCAAACCCCACTTCATGCGTGACGATCACCATCGTCATGCCTTCCTCGGCCAGATCCTGCATCACTTTCAGAACTTCATGACGCAGCTCCGGATCGAGCGCGGACGTCGGCTCATCAAACAGCATCATTTTTGGCTTCACGGCCAGCGCCCGCGCAATGGCCACGCGCTGCTGCTGACCGCCGGAGAGTTCAGCCGGAAAATGATGCGCCCGTTCCGCCAGGCCCACTTTGCCCAGCAGCTCGCGCGCCAGCCTGTGGGCCTCCTCTTTTTTCGCGCCGCGGACGCGAATCGGACCAAAGGCGACGTTATCCAGCGCGCTCATCTGTGGAAACAGATGAAACTGCTGAAACACCATACCCGCTTCCTGACGGATCAGCCGCTCATCAACTTTCGGATCGTTGACTTTCATGCCGTCCACAATCAGTTCGCCGCTGGTGATCTCTTCCAGTTTGTTGATACAGCGCAGCAGCGTGGATTTACCGGAACCGGAAGGACCGATAATCACCACCACTTCGCCCTGATTAATTTTCAGATTGATGTCGTGCAGAACCTGCGTCTGACCGAAATTTTTAGAGACGTTTTTAAATTCAATCACAGGATTTTCACCCTTTTCTCAATACGGCGCAGCACAAAGCTCAACACCAGCGTAATAATCAGATAGATAATGGCAACCGCGCTCCAGATCTCCAGCGCACGGAAGTTACCGGCAATAATCTCCTGGCCCTGTCGCGTCAGTTCCGCCACGCCGATAACAATAAACAGCGAGGTATCTTTAATACTGACAATCCACTGGTTGCCCAGCGGCGGGAGCATACGGCGCAGGGCCAGCGGCATAATCACATAGCGCAGGGTCTCGCGGCGTGACAGGCCCAGCGCCAGTCCCGCTTCGCGAAAGCCTTTGTTGATAGAGAGCACGGCGCCGCGCGTAATCTCAGCAATATAGGCGCCTGAGTTGATCATGATGGTCACGACTGCCGCCGTGAAAGGATCGATGCGCAGATCGGGAAAAGCCATTGGCAGCGCAAAGTAAATAAACATGACCTGCACGACAATGGGCGTGCCGCGGATCAGCTCAATAAATACCAGCGCGACGTTATTGGTGATCCAGCCACCGTAGGCGCGGGCAAAGCCAGCCACCAGGCCGATAATCAGGCCGCCTATCAGGCCAAGAACGGAAATCAGCAGGGTCATTTTGGCGCCTTCGATCAGAATCGGCAGGGCTGGCCAGATGACGCTCCAGTCAAACTCCATGGTGTTACTCCGGAATATGTTGCAATGGAAAAGGTAAAAGCAGGGCGCAAAGGGCGCCCTGCTGCATAAGCCCGCTTATGCAGGCATTATTTTGGCTCAGTACCGAACCATTTTTTATAGATTGTGTTGTACGTACCGTTGTCGCGCAGCGTTTTCAGCGCGCCGTTGATTTTGTCACGCAGTTCATCACTGCCTTTTGGCAGCGCCACACCATACTGCTGAGCTTCAATAGACTCACCAACCGCTTTGAAACGACCTTTGCCGGCGGTGTTGATAAAGTAGAGAATATTCGGCGTATCATGCAGCACGGCGTCGGCGCGATTGGTTCCCAGCTCCATATAGGCGTTATCGATATTCGGGAACTGACGCAAATCTTTGGTCTTGATATGCGCTTTGGCGTAGTCCACCGAACCGGTTCCGCTTTTTACCGCAACGGTTTTGCCATTGAGATCGTCAATGCCTTTGATCTCGTTTTCGTTATTGCGCACCATCACCAGCAGACCGCTTTTATAGTAGCCATCAGAGAAGTCGATAGCTTTTTTGCGTTCGTCAGTAATGGTAATACCGGCCAGCGCCAGATCGACATTTTTGGTTTGCAGAGCCGGAATAATACCGCTGAAATCCATAGGTTTCAGGGTGTAATCGAGCTTCAGCTCTTTTGCCACCGCATCCCACAGGTCGATATCAAAACCCACATATTTGTCGCCCTGCTTAAACTCGAAAGGAACAAATGCGGTGTCGGTTGCGACAATCAGTTTTTTATCTGCGGCAGTAGAAGAAAGAGAAAAGGCCAGCGCCAGCGCGGCCACAGAGACATTAAACAGAGACTTCATCATTTTATCCTTTATTGCTCTGCAGACCTGATGGTCTGCACTACGACTGTCATATGAAAAAATTATGCCAACTTTAATAACAGCCCGAAATTACCGGCGGCAGGGCTGTCAGCTGACACGATTTTGCAGAAAAATGATCGTTTGCACCATTTGTGGGCACTATTATGGTGCATGAAACATTTTTGGTGCAGCCACAGTGTGCATCAGGATAATGACAAGGAAAGGGTGGGATGAAAGAAGTGTTAACAGGGTCAAAAAAGCGGATCTGAAGCAATAAAAAAAGGCGGGTTAACCCGCCTCTGATGATTATTCGATATTGGCTTCGATAAACCACAGGAACTTGTCGAGGTCACGGGACGCTGCGGTAAAGATATCGGCAGTATCTTCATCTTTGACTTCGGTGATCGCTTTGCGGGTATCGTTAGCCACAATGGCGTAGCGATCGGCCAGCGCTTTCAGGTGATCCTGAACGCTGTGAATGTTCAGCGGATAGCTCTGCAGCGGCGTTTTATCATTCACGACCTGCGTGGTACCCAGCGCTACGCCACCCAGCTGGATCACGCGCTCAGCGATGGTGTCCTGATGTTCGGTGATAGCAGCACGGAAACCATCCAGCATCTCATGCACGCCAATAAAGTTTGCGCCACGCATGTTCCAGTGCGCCTGTTTGGTGATCAGGGACAGGTCAATGAATTCCACAACCAGACGGTTGAGCACCTCAATGGTGGCTTTCTTTTCGCTGTCAGCCACATCATTGCGGGTGTAAATCAGATCGGAAGCGTTGTTTTTAACCAGTTTTGCGGTACTCATCATTTATGTCCTCTAATTGATGTTGTCCTAATCAAGCACGGAAATAAGTATAGCAGCTGTTATAAAATATGCTGAAGCGATCTGGCCGATAGCAGAGATAGATAAAGACGTCATGCAGCGTTGCGGATGCAATCATGAATTAAGTAAACATAATCAATGGCTTATTATATAGGTCTTAAAGATGTTATCTGTGTGACAAAATAATAACGGCCCGGCGATGCAATAACGGAATGATAATGATTCCGGATGCCGGCGCAGCCTGCTGAAATAACAGGCTGCGATAGACAGCGTTAATTAAGCGTAACTCAGGCGACTTCTTTCAGACGGGCTTTCTGGCGCATGGTCAGCGTGGTGCCTGCCGACGCGGCGATAATCGCCAGCAGTCCTGACCACTGCGGCAGGGTAAGCTGTTCACCCAGAAACAGCATGCCGGAAAGGGCCGCGACAGCCGGTTCGAGGCTCATCAGGGTGCCAAAAATCCGCGCCGGCAGGCGGGTCATGGCAATCATCTCCAGTGAATAGGGAATTGCGCTGGAGAGCAGGGCGATCAGCAGCGCCAGCGGCAGGATCTCCCAGTGCCAGATGCCGGGGGAGGCAAACAGCAGTCCCAGCGGCACGAAGATAACAGAAGCGATAAGCGAGCCCATTGCCACCGTTGCCGGGCCGTGCTCCGCGCCGGCACGCTGTCCAGAGAGGATATAGATTGCCCAGCAGACGCCGGCACCTACTGCCAGCAGTGCGCCGAGCGGATCAATATGGCTGATGCCGTCACCGATTGGCAGCAGAAACCAGAGCCCGGCGACTGCCAGCGCTATCCAGAGAAAATCAAGCAGGCGGCGCGCGCCTGCCAGCGCCAGCGCCAGCGGACCGAGAAACTCCAGCGCCACGCCCACACCCAGCGGGATTGTCCGCAGGGCGAGGTAAAACAGAAAGTTCATACAGCCGAGCGCCAGGCCGTAAATCAGCAGGGGTTTACGCTGCGCCGGAGTAAAGCGCAAACGCCAGGGTTTGAAAAAGAGACAAAGCAGCAGCGTACCGAGTCCGAGACGCAGCGCAGTGATGCCGGGCGCGCCCGCGACGTCAAACAGTGATTTTGCCAGCGAGGCGCCACCCTGCAGCGACATCATAGCGAAGAGCAAAATCACAATGGGCAGCCATACGGGAAAGCTATTTTTACGAGAAAGAGGCGCAGACATCCTGTTGTCGATTCCGGAAATGAGGGGTGAGCGAAGGAGAGTAGCTTAAAGCAATTGCAGGCTGACGGGAAAAAATAAGGCCAGTTTCGCTTCAGAAAATGGCTAAAAAAGAGCCGTTTACAGGGCCAATTTTGTAAAGAATTGTCAGATTACTTTAGGAATTTACTTAAAGGCATTTTTTGTTCGCAGAATTATTGAACTAAACAGGGAGGCATTTTATAAGTAAAATGAATGACATAGGAAACTTCATTAACTTTCTGTTACACCAAACAATCTCTTGGACAACAAAATCCGGGCAGAGTTTCTCCCTAACTTTTGTTATATTTTTAGCGTTGTCAGGAGAGAAGTATTTTCACATTTGAGGTGGTTATGAAAAAAATTGCATGTCTTTCAGCACTGGCTTGTGTACTGGCAGTTTCTGCTGGCTCAGCCATGGCACAGAGCACCGTTTCTGGCGGTTACGCACAGAGCGATTATCAGGGCGTTGCTAACAAAGCTAACGGCTTCAACCTGAAATACCGCTACGAAGACGGTTCAAACCCACTGGGCTGGATCGGTTCTTTCACCTACACCGAAAAAGATCGTACTGAAGATGGCGTTTATAACAAAGGCCAGTACTACGGCTTCACCGGCGGCCCGGCTTACCGTCTGAACGACTGGGCGAGCATCTACGGCGTTGTAGGTATCGGCTACGGTAAATTCCAGCAGAACGAATCTGCCGGTCAGTCTAAATCTGACAGCAGCGACGTAGGCATCGCTTACGGCGCAGGTATGCAGTTCAACCCAATTGAAAACGTTGCACTGGACGTAGGCTACGAGCAGAGCCGCATCCGCAACGTTGACGTAGGCACCTGGATCGCTGGCGTCGGCTACAGCTTCTAAGTTTAGCTTAGACCAGAGTTGCACATGAAACGGTCCCGCAGGGGGCCGTTTTTTTTTGCCTGAAGAGGGTGCCGGTGCAGCAGAGCAGAAAAACAAAAACCCGCCATCGGGCGGGTTAAGCAGTAGCCTTGCGGGCTTTCAGCCGCGCCAGATAATCTGGTTGCACGGGCGTTCGCACTTTTTGCCTGCGAGCTTTTCCAGCAGCATCAGGCGGAGCGCAAAGGGCGAGCGGCTGAACAGGCAGAGCAGCGATTTGATATCAAAAGCGGGCTTGCGCTGAGCGGCTTGCGGGCATTTGCCGCAATCAAGGCAGTTTTTCAGGGTGCTCATCTTCACCTCCCCATGAATAACAGATGATGCGTAAGCGTTGGTGCGTACCGGACATTGCTGCCTTTTCACGCTTTTCGCTTACATCATGTACAAAGATAGCATTGGCTATACTCTTTAGCCAACACTATTCATGAAAAATTTGTGCTTATTTGCGCCTGGTTTACAATGAGCGCAGCCAGTCCGCACGGCAGGTAAGGTGCGGCAGATAATAAAGAGGAAGCTTAATGAGTCGTCGTGCGAAAAATGCCATCAATACCCCTCAGGGGCCGCTTAAGGATATTGAGGAGCATGTTGAAGGCTTTCGTCAGGTGCGCGAAGCTCATCGTCGTGAATTGATTGATGATTACGTCGAGCTGATCTCCGATCTCATTCGTGAATTTGGTGAGGCGCGTCAGGTGGATATGGCGGCGCGCCTTGGCGTATCGCAGCCTACCGTGGCAAAAATGCTGAAGCGCCTGAGCACCACCGGCCTGGTAGAGCAGGTGCCCTATCGTGGCGTCTTCCTGACGCCGGAAGGTGAAAAACTCGCCGAGGCGAGCCGCGTTCGCCACCATATCGTTGAAACGTTTTTGCTGGCATTAGGCGTCAGCCCGGAGACCGCACGCCGCGACTCTGAAGGGCTGGAACATCACGTCAGCGACGAAACCCTGGCCGTCTTTCAGAAATTTTATGAGAATCGCTAACTTATAAGGCCTGCCGCTATCATGCCCATCGTGCTTCGATCCTTAATGCGTGACCGTATTTTGCATTTGTTGTTACTGCTGGGTGTGATACTGCTGCCGCTGGCAGAGTATCGCTGGTCGCAGCTGCCGGCTTCCGTCGACTGGCAGACCATCATGACGCTGACCGGCCTGCTGATGCTGACGAAAGGGCTGGAGAACAGCGGTTATTTTGACGTACTGGGCGCTCGCCTGATTCAGCGCTTTCAGCATGAACGTGCGCTGGCGCTGTTTATGGTCTGCGCCGCCGCGCTGCTTTCAACCTTTCTGACCAACGATGTCGCGCTATTTATTCTGGTGCCGCTGACGCTGACGCTGCGCAAATTTTCCCATCTGCCGGTCTCGCGGCTCATTATCTTTGAAGCACTGGCGGTTAACGCCGGATCGCTGCTGACCCCGGTCGGCAATCCGCAAAATATCCTGCTGTGGAGTCACGGCTCGCTGAGCGTGGGCGGATTCATCCTGCAGATGCTGCCGCTGGCAGCCGTGCTGATGATAACGCTGGTCGCGCTGACCTGGTGGAGCTTTCCGGCGCAGCACATAGATAAACACAGTGACGCCGGGTCGCAGCAGTGGAGCCGGCGCCTGTTCAGCGTCAGCCTGCTGCTCTATATCGTATTTATCGTGGCGCTGGAGCTGAAGATAACGGGCTGGGCGCTGCTGCTGGTCGCCGCCTGCTTTTTGATCATGGCGCGAGGGGTGCTGGCCGCCATTGACTGGAGCCTGCTACTGGTTTTTGTCGCAATGTTTATCGACGTCTTTTTGCTCATGCATCTGCCTGCGCTGCAGCCGTGGTTTGCCCGTATCGGACAGCTGGGGGAGGGCGGTATCTATTTACTGGCTATCGGCCTGTCGCAGTTTATCAGTAATGTCCCGGCCACTATCCTGCTGCTGCAAAAAACCGATCCCTCTGTGGTGCTCGCCTGGGCGGTGAATATTGGCGGCTTTGGCCTGCTGCCAGGCTCGCTGGCCAACCTGATTGCGCTGCGCATGGCGCAGGACAAAGCAGTCTGGTGGCGTTTTCATCTCTACTCACTGCCGATGCTGGCGTGGTCAATGCTGTGCGGCTGGCTGCTGCTGCAGTGGCTTCACTGAGTGCGGGCGCTGGCTTTTCAGCGCCTTAGCCACCGCTGTGGCATAACGTGCCGCCCGTCTCTGCTTATGTAAAGTTACACTGGAATTTGTCAATTTATTATCTAATGTTAAGTTGACCGTTTATGCCCGGGGATCGGGCTTTCAGCCAGTGATGACAAATTATGAGCGAAAATCAGCAGCAGGACCCGCAGAAGCCGTCAGATAACGACAACGATCCGCAGCAGGACAACAGCCAGCAGCAGCAGGACAAAAACAGGGATGACGATCAGCCGCGTAAGCGACCGGGTAAAAAGCCGCTGATTATTCTCGCGATTGTTGTGGTGATTATGCTGATAGTGGGGTTCTGGTTCTGGTTTACCACCCGCAATATTGAAACCACCGATGACGCCTTTACGGAAGGTAACGCCGTTACCGTGGCACCTAAAGCCTCAGGCTACGTGGTGCAGCTGCTGGTAAAAGATAACCAGCGGGTAAAAAAAGGCGATCTGCTGGTGGTGATCGATCCGCGCGACAGTGCTGCACAGCGCGATCAGGCAAAAGCACAGCTGGGGCTGGCTCAGGCTCAGCTGCATCAGGCGCAGGCGCAGCTGGCGCTGTCGCGCGTGCAGTATCCGGCGCAGCGCGATCAGGCGCTGGCGCAGCAGGCGAGCGCGCAGGCGAACTTACTTAATGCGCAGGCGGATTACCGCCGGCAGCGCGGCGTGGATCCCCGCGCCACGTCTCAGCGTAATATCGATACCGCCGCGGCGCAGCTGCGCTCAGCGGAAGCGCAGCTGCAGAGTGCTAAAGCGCAGGTTGAGGTCGCCTCACAGGTCAAACTGCAGATTCGGCAACAGGAAACAAATGTGGAAGCGCGCCAGCAGCAGGTGGAACAGGCGCAGGCGCAGCTTAATACCGCAGAGCTGAATCTCTCTTACACTGAAGTACGTGCCCCTTACGACGGTTTTGTCACCAAACGCAACGTGCAGCTCGGTACGCTGGTGCAGGCGGGGTCAGCCCTTTTTTCGCTGGTGTCACCCGACATCTGGATCACCGCTAATTTTAAAGAGTCACAGCTGGCGCGCATGAATCCGGGTGACAAAGTCGAGATCAGCGTGGACGCATGGCCTGATATGAAACTGCACGGCCACGTCGACAGCATCCAGATGGGGTCAGGCTCACGTTTCTCCGCCTTCCCGTCGGAAAACGCTACCGGTAACTATGTGAAAATTGTGCAGCGCGTCCCGGTTAAAATCGTTATCGATAGCGGACTGGATCCTGCTCATCCACTGCCGCTTGGACTCTCGGTAGAGCCTGAGGTGACAGTAGAATGAGTGCAGGCGAGAGCTGGCGCCCGGCCAGCAACCCCTGGCTGGTCGCCATCACGGTTACGCTGGCGGTGTTCATGGAGATCCTGGACACCACCATCGTAAACGTTGCGCTGCCGCATATTGCGGGTTCGCTCTCCTCCAGCTATGACGAATCCACCTGGGTACTCACCTCCTACCTGGTTGCGAATGGCATTGTGCTGCCGATCTCCGCCTTCTTCAGCCGTCTGTTTGGTCGCAAGCAGTTCTTTTTGATCTGTATTGTGATGTTCACTATCTGCTCGTTTCTCTGCGGCATTGCCACCGAGCTGTGGCAAATCATTCTGTTTCGTGTGCTGCAGGGCTTTTTTGGCGGTGGCCTGCAGCCGGTTCAGCAATCGGTACTGCTCGACTACTTCAAGCCTGCCGATCGCGGCAAAGCTTTTGGCCTCTCTTCGATTGCGATTATCGTAGCACCGGTGATTGGCCCGACGCTGGGCGGCTGGATCACCGACAATTACAGCTGGCGCTGGGTCTTCTTTATTAATATTCCGGTAGGGATTTTAACCGTGCTGGCGATTTACCAGCTGCTTGAAGATCCGCCGTGGGAGCGCAAGTGGGATAAAGGCCGGCTGAAAATTGACTATATCGGCATCAGCCTGATCACGCTTGGCCTTGGCTGTCTGCAGGTGTTTCTCGATCGCGGTGAAGATGAAGACTGGTTCGCTTCGCACTTTATTCGTCTGTTCGCCATGCTGGCCGCGGTGGGGCTGGTGGGCGCGGTCTACTGGCTGCTTTATGCGCGTAAGCCGGTCGTGGATATCCGCGTGATGAAAGATCGCAACTTCTGGGTCGCCGGTCTGCTGATGGCCGGTATGGCTATGATCCTCTACGGCAGCTCAGTGGTGCTGCCGCAGCTGGCGCAGCAGGATCTGGGGTATACCGCCACCTGGTCAGGACTGGTGCTGTCGCCCGGAGCCGTATTGATCGTGCTGACCATTCCGCTGGTACTGAAGCTGATGCCAGTTGTGCAGACTCGCTATATTATCGCCTTCGGCTTCAGCTGCCTGGCGCTGGCCTTTTTTTACTCCAGTACGCTGACGCCGGACGTGGATTTTAAAACCCTGGTGATGATGCGCAGCGCGCAATCTATCGGGCTGGGCTTTCTGTTTGTTCCGCTTACCACCATTGCGTTTGTCACCATCCCGCAGAAGCTTAACGCCGATGCGTCCGCGCTGTTTACCATGTTTCGTAACGTGGCCGGCTCTATCGGTATCTCACTGGCAACCGCCGGGATCACCGAGCGTGAACAGGTGCGTTCCGCGCACATGGTGCATAACATGTCGCCGCTGAATGAGCAGTTCAACCTGACACTGCAGCAGTGGGCTCAGGCGATCCGCGATTTTACGCAGGTAGCTGGCGATCCGCTGCAGCTTGCCGCAGGTCAGCTCTATCAGGAGATGATCGCTCAGGCGCGCATTTTGGCCTATATCGACGTGTTCACGGGACTGAGCATCGTCGCCATGATACTGATCCCTCTATGTTGGTTACTTTCGCCGATTAAGAGCGAAGGCAGTGCAGGAGCACACTAAAATGAGAACCTTTTCGCGCGTTGCGCTGCCGCTGACGCTGCTGCTGGCGGGCTGTGCCGTCGGCCCCGACTATCAGCCCCCGCGCCCGCAGACGCCCGGCAGCTTTCGCGCACTGTCGTCACAGGAAACCTCTAAGCCACTGGCCGCCGCACCCAACCCGCTCTGGTGGCGCAGCTTTAACGATCCGCAGCTCAATAGCCTGATCGATCGCGCCATCAGCGGTAACCTCTCGCTGCAGCAGGCGGTGTTACGCATCGCCGGTGCGCGGCAGCAGCTGGCGCAGGCGCGCGGGGGGCTGTTTCCCGCGCTGAATGGCTCAGCTAAAGTCACGCGCCAGCAGCTGGGCCTGAAAGGTCTGCTGAAATCCAACGGCGTATACGATCGGGTGGATGATGATATCGCCGGACAGCTGGATGGACTGAACCACTCCGTAACGCTCTATCAGGGCAGCTTTGATGCCAGCTGGGAGCTGGATATCTGGGGCAAGGTACGCCGGCAGATGGAGGCCGCCGATGCGCAGCAGCAGGCGGCTGTCGCACAGCGTGACGACGTGCTGATTTCAGTGGAAGCTGAAGTGGCGCGCGCCTATCTGCAGCTGCGCGGGGCGCAGGCGGTGCTGGCTACGCTGCAGACGCAGATAAAGGTGGCGCAGGAGACCTGGGAGCTGACGCAAAGCCAGCAGCAAAACGGGCTGGCACCGGCGACAAATGTGGAAAATGCCCGGGCGCAGCTCGCCTCGCTTAATGCGCAGCTGCCGCAGTATGAGGCGCAGGCGCGGCAGGCGATGAACGGTCTGGCGGTCCTGCTCGGTAAAACGCCCGGTGCGCTGGATAGTGAGCTGATGACGGCGAAAGCGCTGCCGGCTTTGCCTGGACTGGTACCGGTGGGGATCCCGGCGACGCTGGCGCGCCGGCGGCCCGATATTCGTCAGGCTGAGGCCACGCTTCACGCGCAGACCGCCAATATTGGCGTCTCGGTTGCCAGCCTCTTCCCGGATCTCTCCCTGACGGGGCAGCTCGGGGTCAGGAACACCGACGCCAGCTACCTTGATGACTGGAGCAGCCACTTTTTTAGCATCGGTCCGTCACTCTCTATTCCGATTTTCCAGGGCGGACGGCTGGTTTCCAGCGTGAAGCTGGCGCGGGCACAGCAGGCCAGCGCCGCGCTGGATTACCGGCAGACAGTGCTGACGGCGCTGCAGGATGTGGAGAATGCGCTGGTCAGCTACCGGGCGGATCAGCAGCAGGTTACCGCGCTGGATGAAACTACCGGCGCACTGCAGCGGACATTCGACCTGGCCAGCGACAGCTATCGACAGGGCCTGACGACCTTTCTTGACGTGCTGGATGCGCAGCGGCAGCTGGCGCAGGCAAAAGCACAGTCGGTTCAGGCGCGTACGCAAAGCGCGCTCGATCTGGTCGCGCTCTATAAAGCGCTGGGCGGCGGCTGGGAAAATTATCAGCAGGTGACTCTGCCGGATTACGCAGTATTTGGTCCGGCCACGCAGGTCAACTGACCCCCGGGTCGTCCCGCCACCGGGACGACCTGATAATTGAAATAAATGTTCCTTTTTATGTAAGGATTAAATTTTGAGCGTATTGTCGCTGACATAAAAAGATATTCACGCTGAGTTTATGTGATCGGCATCTGATTTCCTGGCATCAGTTATGATGAACATGGCAAAACTAAAATTTCATATTTAATTTTTATGGCAAAAATACTCTATTTTTGATGCATCTTTCAGAAATGGAGTTAGTTATGCCTCGTGAAACCTGGCTTACCCTCAATAAAGCCTCAGGGCCGAACAGTAATACGCGTACTGAACCCTTTGTTAAAGTTATTGCGGCCGTTGCCACCCTCGGCGGACTGCTGTTCGGCTATGACACCGGCGTTATCTCCGGCGCACTGCTATTCATGGGGGATGATATACATCTGACGCCATTAACCACCGGCCTTGTCACCAGCAGCCTGCTGTTTGGTGCGGCATTTGGTGCGCTGATATCGGGGCATTTTGCCGCAGCGGTCGGGCGGAGAAAAATCATTCTGGTACTGGCAACCATTTTTGCGGCCGGCGCGCTGGGCACGGCGCTGGCGCCGGATGCTGAATGGATGATTTTCTTCCGCCTGATCCTCGGGGTCGCCGTCGGCGGCGCGTCTGCCACCGTTCCGGTTTACATTGCGGAGATGGCACCTGCCAATAAACGCGGTCAGCTGGTCACAATGCAGGAGCTGATGATCGTCTCCGGCCAGATGCTGGCTTATATCTCCAATGCCGGGTTTCATGCCGCCTGGGGCGGTGAGAGTACCTGGCGCTGGATGCTGGCGGTGGCGACGCTGCCCGCAGTGCTGCTCTGGTTTGGCATGATGTTTATGCCGGATACGCCGCGCTGGTATGCCATGAAGGGGCGTCTGGCTGAAGCCCGCAGAGTCCTGGAGCGGACCCGCGCACGTGAGGACGTGGAGTGGGAGATGACCGAAATCACTGAGACGCTGGAAGAGGAGCAGCAGCAGCGTCCGCGTCTGCGGGAGTTACGCCAGCCCTGGCTGCTGAAGCTCTTTTTCATCGGCACAGGCATAGCCGCTATTCAGCAGCTCACCGGCGTCAACACCATCATGTACTATGCGCCGGTAATGCTGAAAGCAGTCGGTATGGATGATAATGCGGCATTGGTTGCTACTATCGCCAATGGCGTTATCTCAGTGCTGATGACCTTTGCGGGGATCTGGCTGCTTGGGCGTATCGGACGCCGCCCCCTCGCGCTTATCGGACAGATAGGATGTACCGCCTGCCTGGTTCTGATCGGGGCCGTCAGCTACTTCATGCCGGAAACGGTAAACGGTCAGCCTGATATGCTGCGCAGCTATATGGTCCTGCTGGGCATGCTGCTGTTTTTAAGTTTTCAGCAGGGAGCGTTATCACCGGTTACCTGGCTGCTCTTATCCGAAATTTTTCCGACGCGGCTGCGCGGTATATTTATGGGCGGGGCGGTATTTGCCATGTGGCTGACTAATTTTACTATCTCGTTACTGTTTCCGCTGCTGCTTGCATGGGTGGGGCTGTCAGGTGCCTTTTTTATTTTTGCCGCAGCCGGCTTGTTCGGAACGCTGTTTGTTTTCTGCTGCGTACCGGAAACCCGTAATCGTTCACTGGAGCAGATTGAACATTATCTGCGCGACTGGCTGACGGAAACATCGCCGCGTCAGGTAATGAGGCCATCGGCCCAAAAGGGTAGTTAAAAATAGATTTCCCTGATAAAACCGGCGCAGGCCGGTTTTTCTTTTTAGTCTGTCAGTCAGGCTGAGAGCCACATCATTAAAACGCGCATTAAAAGTGAATAAGGGATACATGATTAATTATTTTTACGCTTCGCCTGCAGAATGTCACAAACTAAAATTTTGCTAACTACTTGTTTCGCTCGCGGGATTAGCAAATGAAATCGATATCAATGCAACAGCTGCCGGGAAACCTTATCAGTTTATTAACGCTTAATGTTAACCGGTGAGGGTTATCCTTACTGAACAATAACAATAAGCGAACCTGTTAAGAATAATCCGGTCTGCAAAATTAATTTATTTTTTTATTTGAATTGGGTAATCTTGCCGCTACAGTTTATTTATACCCCTTAAACAAGGACATTGTGATGAGTGACGCATTTAAAGTACTGAACAACATTCGCACATTACGTGCGCAGGCGCGTGAACTGCCACTGAGCGATCTGGAAGAGATTCTGGAAAAATTAACTGTCGTTGTGACTGAGCGTCGTGAAGAAGTTGAAGCCGAAGAAGCGCAAAACCGCGAAAAAGAAGAGAAGCTGTCTAAATATCGCGAAATGCTGCTGGCTGATGGCATCGATCCTAACGAATTACTGGGCGCACTTGAAACCGGTAAAAAACGCGCCAAGCGCGCACCGCGTCCGGCTAAATATACTTATACCGACGAAAACGGTGATGAAAAATCCTGGACCGGTCAGGGCCGCACGCCAGCAGCGATTAAAAAAGCGCTGGATGCCGGCAAGAGCCTGGACAGTTTCCTGATTAAATAAGCGACGCAATCCTTGTATATGGGAGCCGGGGGCATATTGCCCCCGGCTTTTTTTATTGGCTGACGTTTTAATTTGTGTAACAAACTGCGCTAACTGATAACGATGACGTAACGTCGGCAGGCGAGAAGCGTCTGCTGCCGGATGCCGGCAACACTATTTTGCGTCTGCTAACAATCCCTTTGCGTAAAAGCTGCGCCAACGCCAGGCGCAGACTGGCTCATATAGCCCATCTCTGGCATAATGCCCGCTGTTTTTTCATCCACCGTGTAACAAAGGTCAATGCCGTGTTAGTTTCCAGCAATATCACTATGCAGTTCGGCAGCAAGCCGCTGTTTGAAAATATCTCCGTTAAGTTTGGCGGGGGTAACCGTTACGGTTTAATCGGTGCAAACGGCAGCGGTAAATCGACCTTTATGAAAATACTGGGCGGCGATCTGGTGCCTACCAACGGCAATGTCTCACTCGATCCCAACGAGCGTATTGGTAAGCTTCGTCAGGATCAGTTTGCCTTTGAACAATATAGTGTGCTGGATACGGTCATAATGGGGCATCAGGAACTCTGGGCCGTAAAAGAAGAGCGCGATCGTATTTACGCCCTGCCAGAAATGAGTGAAGCAGAAGGCTACAAAGTTGCCGATCTCGAAGTCGCCTACGGTGAAATGGATGGATATAGCGCGGAATCCAGGGCCGGTGAGTTATTGCTGGGCGTCGGTATTCCGGTGGAGCAGCATTACGGGCCGATGAGCGAAATCGCACCGGGCTGGAAACTGCGTGTGCTGCTGGCGCAGGCGCTGTTCTCTAATCCCGATATTCTGCTGCTTGATGAGCCGACGAACAACCTGGATATTGATACTATCCGCTGGCTTGAGCAGGTGCTGAACGATCGTAACAGTACCATGATCATCATTTCGCATGACCGTCACTTTTTAAATATGGTCTGCACCCATATGGCGGATCTTGATTATGGTGAGCTGCGCGTTTATCCCGGTAATTATGATGAATATATGACCGCGGCGACGCAGGCGCGCGAACGTCTGCTGGCCGATAACGCGAAAAAGAAAGCGCAGATTGCTGACCTGCAATCTTTTGTCAGCCGCTTCAGTGCTAACGCCTCTAAATCCCGTCAGGCAACATCGCGCGCAAAACAGATTGATAAAATCAAACTGGATGAAGTCAAAGCCTCCAGTCGTCAGAACCCTTATATTCGCTTTGAGCAGGATAAGAAATTATTCCGTAATGCGCTGGAAGTTGAAGCGCTGACGAAAGGATTTGATAACGGCCCGCTCTTTAATAAGCTGAATCTGATGCTGGAAGTGGGCGAGAAGCTGGCAATTCTGGGTGCCAACGGTATCGGTAAATCCACGCTGCTGAAAACGCTGGTGGGCGAATTAACGCCGGACAGCGGCAGCGTTAAATGGTCTGAAAATGCGCGCATCGGCTATTACGCACAGGATCATGCCGAAGATTTTGCCGAAGACCTTAGCGTGTTCGACTGGATGAGCCAGTGGAAGCAGGATGGCGATGATGAACAGGCCGTGCGCAGCGTACTGGGCCGCTTACTGTTCAGCCATGATGACATCAAAAAACCGGCCAAAGTGCTGTCGGGCGGTGAGAAAGGCCGGATGCTGTTTGGCAAGCTGATGATGCAGAAGCCTAACATTCTGATTATGGATGAGCCGACCAACCACCTGGATATGGAATCGATCGAATCACTGAACATGGCGCTGGAGATGTATGAAGGCACGCTGATCTTTGTTTCACATGACCGTGAATTTGTCAGCTCGCTGGCGACGCGCGTGATGGAGATGAAAGGTGAGCGCATCGTTGACTTCACCGGCAACTATGAAGATTACCTGCGCAGTCAGGGCATTTCATAATCCTGCTCATTCTGTCTGCTTAACAGGCCGCCCCACCGGGCGGCCTGTTTGCATTTCAGGGGGAGCCACACACGTCACAGTATGCGTCCTGCATCACTTTCATGCTGCGAAATTCAGCGCGCATTGCGTCATACATCAGCAGGCGAGAGCGGGCGGGTTCACCAAACGCGGTAAGCAGTTTCAGCGTCTCCATCGCCTGCATCGCGCCGATTACGCCCACCAGCGGGGCCATGACGCCAGCTTCCACGCAGCTCAGCGTCTGTTCGCCAAACAGGCGGCTGATACAGCGGTAACAGGGCTCGCCAGGCTGCCAGGTAAAAACGCTTAGCTGACCTTCCATGCGGATCGCCGCACCGGAAATCAGCGGGACTTTTTGCCGGAAACAGAGGCGGTTCAGCTGCTCACGCGTGGCCACATTATCTGTGCAGTCCAGCACCGCGTCATGCCGCGCAATCAGTGCGCTCAGCGTCGCATCGTCGGCCTGCACGTCACAGGTTTCAATAATGCAGTGCGGATTGATTGCCGCCAGCTGCGCGCGCGCTGATTCTACTTTGGGCTGGCCAATCGTCTCATCACGATGCAGGATCTGCCGCTGCAGATTGCTCAGGCTGACGGTATCAAAATCGAGCAGCGTCAGATACCCCACGCCGGCGGAGGCGAGCCAGGGGGCAGCCGCGCATCCCAGCCCCCCCAGGCCGACGATCAGCACGCGTGACTCAGCGAGCTGCTCCTGTGCGGTAAAGTCGAAGCCGCGCAGGACAATCTGCCGGTTATAGCGCAGCATCTCTTCATGCGTCAGTTCGCGTGACATTACCCCTCCAGCAGGCTGTTAAAGGGCTCAACCTCAACCCATTCACCCGCTTCTGCCGTACCGCGTTCGCGCTCCAGCACAATAAAGCAGTCGGCCAGCGCAAACGAACTGAAAACATGTGAACCCTGCGCTCCGGTGGAGCGCACCTCCAGCACACCTTCGCTGCTGCGGCTGAGCACGCCACGCTGAAAATCGAGGCGCCCCGGCGATTTTTTCAGGCGATCCAGCGTTCGCGCACGCTGGCGCAGCGGCATTGCCGGCGTTGTCTGGCCGCTCAGCCTGACCAGCAGCGGCTGCACCAGCTGATAAAAGGTCACGGCGGCGGAGACCGGATTGCCCGGCAGCCCGCAGAACAGGCTATTCGCCAGCTGGCCGAAAGCGAACGGTTTACCTGGCTTGATCGCCAGCTTCCAGAAGCTGACAGATCCGAGTTCGTTGAGGATCTCCCGGGTAAAATCAGCTTCGCCCACGGAGACACCGCCGGTGCTGATGACCACATCAGCCTGGCTGTCTGCTGTGGTAAAGGCGTGACGCAGCGCGGCCGGGTCGTCCGCGATAACGCCGAGGTCGATGACGTCGCAGCCCAGCTTGCTGAGCATCAGAGAGACGGTAAGGCGATTGGTGTCATAAATCTGGCCCTCTGCCAGCGGTTCACCCACCGCCTGCAGCTCATCCCCGGTGGAGAATATCGCCACGCGCAGCCTGCGCCGTACCGTTACCCTGGCAATACCCAGCGAGGCGAGCAGCGGCAGCTCAGCGGCACCCAGTCGCACCCCCGCTGCCAGAACCTGATGTCCGGCGCGAATATCTTCACCGATACGGCGGATATTCTGGCCTGCGCTTACCGGCGCCGTCATCACAATACCATCCGCGTGCTGCTCCGTTTGCTCCTGCATGACTACCGCGTCGCAGCCTGCCGGTATCGGAGCGCCGGTCATAATACGGATCGCGCTGCCTGCCGGCCATTCACCGTGCCAGGGAGCACCGGCAAAGGCTTTGCCCGCCACGGTAAGCGGCGCGCCAGCGCCGAGATCGCTCAGCCGTACCGCGTAGCCATCCATTGCGGAGTTATCAAATGAGGGGACATCCAGCGGTGAAACCACCGCCTCTGCGGTAATGCGCCCGGCAGCATTAGCCAGGCTAACCTGTTCAGTCCCGCTGACCGGTTGCAGCGGTTGCAGCATCATGTGCTGCGCCTCTTCCAGTGAAATTAAGCCTGCGGTGTTGGGTTCCATATCGCTCCCTGGGGGATAAATGTCAGATGTCACCTATTATGGGTTAAGGCGCTGGCGTAAGGCCAGACCCGTTTGGCGCGGCCGCACAGATCGCGCGGTGAGCCGCCAATGGGGTCTGCCGGCAAAGGAAAAAGATATAAAGCCTGAGAAAAGGTTATGAGGGCTGATGCACTTTCTGCTTTACAAGCTGCCGGGTGCTTCCTATAGTCGAAAATTGTCTGAAAATGATGAAAACCATTCTAAATCAGTGTTTTTTCTGCTGATAATCCTGACAGGTGCAGCTAATGACCAGGGCAGTAATCGCTATCCACGGCGGCGCGGGCGCGCTTTCCCGCAGTACCATGAGCGCGGCGCGCGAGCAGCAATACCGGCAGCAGCTGCACGACATTGTCGCAGCGGGGCAGCAGATTCTGGCCGCGGGCGGCAGCGCGCTGGATGCGGTGACAGATGCAGTGCGGCGGCTGGAGGCGTGCCCGCTGTTTAATGCCGGACGGGGCGCGGTGTTCACTCATCAGGGCACACACGAGCTGGACGCCAGCATCATGGATGGCCGCACGCTGCAGGCGGGCGCAGTAGCGGGCGTCAGCCATATTGAACATCCGATCCTCGCCGCGCGTAAAGTGCTGGAGGCGAGTCCCCACGTGCTACTGATCGGCGCCGGCGCAGAAGCCTTTGCCGTGGCGCAGGGGCTGGAACCCGTTGCCGCTGACTTTTTCTCAACGCCAGAACGCCTGGCGCAGCTGCTGCGCGTGCGCGACAGCAACACCACGCAGCTCGATCACGACGCGGCTGCTACGCCGCTGGATGAGGATCGCAAACTCGGCACCGTGGGTGCGGTGGCGCTGGATCTGCACGGCAATCTTGCCGCGGCGACTTCAACCGGTGGCATGACCAACAAGCAGGCTGGCCGCGTGGGCGACTCGCCGCTGATTGGCGCCGGCTGCTATGCCAGCAACGACAGCGTGGCTGTCTCCTGCACCGGTACCGGCGAAGTCTTTATGCGAACGCTGGCCGCTTATGATGTTGCGGCACAGATGAAATATGCAGGACGCTCGCTGCAGCAGGCGACCGCCAGCGTCATCCACGACACCATTACGGAGCTGGAAGGCAGCGGCGGGCTGATTGCGGTTGATGCACAGGGTAACCTTGCACTGCCGTTTAACAGCGAAGGCATGTACCGGGGTTTTGCTTACGTTGAGGGTGCCGTTGAGGTGGCCATTTACCGCGACAGCTAAGGAGCAGGCAGAATGGAACAGCAACAGGTGCTGGCGGTACGCGATCTGTGCGTCACTTTTCAGCATGAAGAGAGTAAAACTGAAGCGGTGCGTCATCTTTCGCTCGATCTGCTGCGGGGAGAAACCCTGGCGCTGGTCGGGGAGTCTGGCTCAGGGAAATCAGTGACGTCACTGGCGCTGATGCGCCTGATTCAGCAGGCGGGCAGCGAGATCAGCGGTGAGATAAAGCTGCGTCGCCGAAACGGGGAGATCCTGGACGTCATGCGCGCGTCGTCCGGTCAGATGCGGCAGGTGCGCGGCGCTGACATGGCGATGATCTTTCAGGAGCCGATGACCTCGCTGAATCCGGTATTTACCGTGGGCGAACAGATTGCTGAGTCAGTACGACTACACCAGAAGATGAGCCATCAGCAGGCGCTCGCTGAAGCACGGCGCATGCTGGATCTGGTACGCATTCCGGATGCGCACGCTATCCTGTCGCGTTATCCACATCAGCTCTCTGGCGGGATGCGCCAGCGCGTCATGATTGCGATGGCGCTCTCCTGCCGGCCCGCACTGCTGATTGCCGATGAGCCGACGACGGCGCTGGATGTCACTATTCAGGCGCAGATCCTGCAGCTTATCCGCGTGCTGCAAAAAGAGATGCAGATGGGCGTGATTTTTATCACGCACGATATGGGCGTCGTCGCTGAAATGGCCGATCGCGTGCAGGTCATGTATCGCGGCGATGTTATCGAACAGGCGCCGGTGCAGCAGCTGTTTAACGCGCCGGCTCAGCCTTATACCCGCGCGCTGCTGGCGGCCGTGCCCCGGCTGGGCGCGATGAGCGGGCAGCCACTGCCGGCAAAATTTCCTCTGCTGAGCACCACCGGGCAGGAGGCGCCGGCTCTGCCGCAGGATACCGTGCGTCGCGATCGCCCGCCGGTGCTGCAGGTGCGCGATCTGACAACCCGCTTCGACCTGCGTAGCGGTCTCTTTAACCGGGTTACGCGCCGGGTGCACGCGGTAGAGAAGGTGAGCTTTGATCTCTATGCCGGAGAGACGCTGGCGCTGGTTGGCGAGTCGGGATGCGGTAAATCGACCACCGGTCGTTCACTGCTGCGGCTGGTCGCCAGTCAGGGCGGCAGCATCACCTTTAACGGTCAGCGTATCGACGCGCTGCAGGGGAGCGCGCTGGCGGCGCTGCGGCGCGATATTCAGTTTATTTTTCAGGATCCCTACGCCTCGCTCGATCCGCGCCTCACGGTAGGCTTTTCTGTGATGGAGCCGCTGCTGGTCCATCGCGTGATGAGCCGCGCGCAGGCGGAGAAGCGCGTTGCCTGGCTGCTGGAGCGGGTAGGGCTGCAGCCGGAGCATGCGCAGCGCTACCCGCATGAGTTCTCAGGCGGCCAGCGGCAGCGCATCTGTATTGCGCGAGCGCTGGCGCTGAATCCCAAAGTGGTCATTGCGGATGAGTCCGTGTCAGCGCTGGATGTCTCGGTCCAGGCGCAGATTATCAATCTGATGCTGGATCTGCAGCGGGAAACCGGCATCGCTTTTCTGTTCATTTCGCATGATATGGCGGTGGTGGAGCGTATCAGCCACCGTGTAGCGGTGATGTATCTGGGGCAGATCGTTGAGACAGGACCGCGCCAGGCGGTGTTTGAGCAGCCGCGTCATCCTTATACCCGCAAACTGATGGCGGCCGTACCGGTGGCGGACCCGGCACACCGGCATCGCGAACGGGCGTTAATGGTTGATGAGATCCCCAGCGCCGTACGTCCGCTGGGGGATGAGCCGGACGTCGCGCCGCTGCTGGAGGTGGCGCCAGGACACTTTGTGGCACGCCATGCGATCGGTGGCGCCTGACGAATAACATAGCGTCCTGAACCCAGGACGCAGCACAAGGGACTACAGGAGAAGCACCATCATGCACCAGATTATGCGTAACGGGATTATCACCGCTGGCGTGCTGAGCGCTGCGCTGACGCTGCCCGCCTGGGCGGCAAAAGATGCGGTCATTGCCGTGAGCTCAACCTTTACCACGCTGGATCCTTACGACGCCAACGACACCTTGTCGCAGGCGGTTGCCAAATCTTTCTATCAGGGGCTGTTCAGCTTTGATAAAGAGATGAAGCTGGTAAACGTGCTGGCCGAAAGCTCTCAGGCCAGTGATGACGGGCTCACTTACACCATCAAACTGCGTTCCGGCATTAAATTTCAGGATGGTACCGATTTCAACGCTGAGGCGGTTAAGGTGAACCTCGATCGCGCCAGTAATCCTGATAACCATCTCAAACGCTATAACCTGTTCAAATATATTGCGACCACGGAAGTGGTCGATCCGCTCACGGTAAAAATCACGCTGAAGCAGCCTTTTTCAGCGTTTATCAACAACCTGGCGCATCCGGCGGCGGCGATGATTTCGCCCACTGCGCTGAAAAAGTATGGCAAAGAGATTGGCTTCCATCCGGTCGGCACCGGCCCTTATGTGTTTGAAACCTGGAATCAGACCGATTTTGTCAAAGTGAAAAAGTGGGCGGGATACTGGAAGCCGGGCTATCCGAAACTCGATACCATTACCTGGCGTCCCATCGTGGATAACAACACCCGCGCGGCCATGCTGCAGACCGGCGAGGCGACGTTTGCTTTTCCGGTGCCTTTTGAGCAGGCCAAACGCCTTGAAAGTAACGCTAAGCTGAACGTCATTACCACGCCTTCGATCATGCAGCGTTATATCAGCCTGAACGTCACGCAAAAGCCGTTTGATAACCCGAAAGTGCGTGAGGCGCTGGAATATGCCATTAACCGCGAGGCGCTGGCAAAAGTGGCGTTTGCCGGGTATGCCACGCCCGCTACCGGTATCGTGCCGCCCTCTATCGATTTCGCTCAGCGTTACCCGGCTATCAAATACGATCCGGCTAAAGCGCGGGCGCTGCTGAAAGAAGCGGGCTACGGCAACGGCTTTGAGACCACGCTCTGGTCCTCGCATAACCACAGCACGGCGCAGAAAGTGCTGCAGTTTACCCAGCAGCAGCTGGCGCAGGTGGGCGTGAAAGTGAAAGTCACCGCTATGGATGCCGGACAGCGCGCTGCGGAAGTGGAAAGCAAAGGGCAAAAAGAGAGTGGCGTACGCATGTTTTATACCGGCTGGTCCGCCTCGACCGGTGAGGCCGACTGGGCGCTGACGCCGCTGTTCGCCACGACCTCCTGGCCGCCAGCGATCTTCAATACCGCGTTTTACAGTAATCCGCAGGTGGATAAAGATCTGGCTGATGCATTAAAGACTACCGATCGTGAACGCAAAGCGCAGCTCTATAAAGATGCGCAGGATCGCATCTGGAATGACCATCCGTGGATCCCGCTGGTTGTCGAGCAGCTGCTCTCGGCCAGCAACAAAAACCTGACCGGGTTCTACGTCATGCCGGATACCTCGTTTAATTTCGACGAAGCGGATCTGAAGTAACCAGACTGGCCAGCCGCTCCGGCTGGCCGCTGCTGCGCAGGATGTTGCATGCTCAACTACTTTTTAAAACGCTTGCTGGGACTGATTCCCACGCTGCTGATTGTTGCCGTACTGGTGTTTCTGTTTGTACATCTGCTGCCCGGCGATCCGGCCCGTCTGATTGCCGGCCCCGAAGCGGATGCCTCCGTTGTTGCGCTGGTACGCAGCGAACTCGGGCTGGATCAGCCGCTGATCCAGCAGTTCTGGCATTTTATTTTCAATGCGCTGCAGGGAGAGTTTGGCCAGTCGCTGGTCTCAAAACGCCCGGTGGCGGACGAAATTGCGCAGCGCTTCTACCCGACGCTGTGGCTGACGCTGACCAGTATGGCGTGGTCAGTGCTGCTGGGTATGGCGCTGGGTATTGTCTCTGCCGTGTGGCGCAACCGCTGGCCCGATCGCATCGGCATGACGCTGGCGGTTTCCGGCATCTCGTTCCCGGCCTTTGCGCTGGGTATGCTGCTGATGCAGATCTTTTCGGTGGAGCTGGGCTGGCTGCCCACCGTGGGCGCAGATAGCTGGCAGCACTATATTCTGCCTTCTCTCACGCTGGGCGCTGCCGTTGCCGCGATTATGGCGCGCTTTACCCGCGCCTCATTTATTGAGGTTTTGCAGGAAGATTACATGCGCACCGCCCGGGCTAAAGGCGTGCGCGAATCGCTGGTGGTGGTGAAACATGGGCTGCGCAACGCCCTGATCCCGGTGGTCACGATGATGGGCCTGCAGTTTGGTTTTCTGCTGGGAGGATCGATCGTGGTGGAGGTGGTGTTTAACTGGCCTGGCCTCGGTCGCCTGCTGGTGGACTCCGTGGAGATGCGGGATTACCCGGTGATTCAGGCGGAAGTTCTGCTGTTTTCACTGGAATTTATCCTGATCAATCTGATTGTCGATATGCTTTACGCGGCAATCAATCCGGCTATTCGCTACAAATAAGGAGTCGCGATTGAAAAACTGGCGACGCGATGCGGTGGTGAAACAGCTGCCGCACCTGACGGAAAACCGGGTGCGTACCCCGTGGCGTGAGTTCTGGCGCCGTTTTCGCCAGCAGCATGTGGCGCTGCTGGCGGGCAGCTTTGTCCTGCTGCTGATTGTACTGGCCTTTATTGCGCCGTGGATCGCGCCTTTCGATGCGGAAAACTATTTTGACTACGATCGTCTGAATGAAGGGCCGTCGTGGCTGCACCTGTTTGGCGTGGACTCGCTGGGGCGGGACATTTTCAGCCGGGTGCTGGCAGGCACCCGTATTTCACTGATGGCGGGATTCTTCTCTGTCATTATCGGCGCGTTGATCGGTACGCTGCTGGGTCTGCTGGCGGGGTACTATGAGGGCTGGTGGGATCGGCTGATTATGCGCATCTGCGACGTGCTGTTTGCCTTTCCCGGTATTCTGCTGGCGATAGCGGTCGTCGCCATTATGGGCAGCGGGATGAGCAACGTTATTGTGGCGGTGGCGATTTTCAGCATACCTGCGTTCGCCCGGCTGGTGCGCGGTAACACGCTGGTGCTCAAGCAGCAGACCTATATCGAGTCGGCGCGCAGCATTGGCGCGTCAGATCGCACGATTATTTTCCGGCATATTTTGCCCGGCACGATTTCCTCCATCATGGTCTATTTCACCATGCGTATTGGTACCTCAATTATCACCGCCGCCAGCCTCTCTTTTCTGGGGCTCGGCGCACAGCCGCCTACGCCGGAGTGGGGAGCAATGCTGAATGAAGCGCGAGCGGATATGGTGATGGCGCCTCACGTCGCTATTTTCCCCAGCCTGGCGATTTTCCTGACCGTTCTGGCGTTTAACCTGCTGGGTGACGGCCTGCGCGATGCGCTGGATCCAAAACTGAAAAGCTGAGCAGCGAACCGGCCCGGGCTACTAAAAGTGTCTAATATTAAAGGAGCAGCGATAACGCTTTCACAGATTTTCCCCGGGCCGTTGCGCAGGACGTTGCTCCGCCGGTAAGGATGCTGCCAGCGCAAAGCCGTCCCGGTGGCAGCTCAGGGCGCAAAGGAGAAGAGAGATGGAACCGTTTGATTATCAGCAGGATTATAAAAATCTTGATTTGCGACAGCACCCTGAGCTTTATCGCGTGGGGCGGGGCGAGCAGGGCGTACTGATGGTGGAACCTTACAAAAGCGAAATTTTGCCCTGGTGGCGTTTTCGTACCGTAGAGGTAGCGAAAGAGTCCTCGGAAAAAATTATGCAGCTGTTTGAAGCGTATCGCGAGAAAGATGATTTTGTCGGTATGGATATGGCGCGTAAATTTATTCAGATGGGGTATACGCGCGCCCGGCGCTACAGCAATCATCAGGGGGGACGTAAATATGATGCGGATGGCAAAGAGCTGCCGCGCACGGTAGAAAAAGAGAAGGCCGCAGCGGCGGCCATCTTTAAAGTATGCTGGGATAAATTACGCGCCGACGAAGATTATCTGAAGCGTAAAAAAGCGCACCAGCAGAAATATGGTTAGATGCGGCTGCCCCACAGATCGTATTCGTCGGCGTGTTCCACTTTCACCCGCACCACATCACCTGCTTTTACCTGCCGGTCGCCGTTGAGATAGACGGCACCGTCGATTTCCGGTGCGTCTGCCATGCTGCGTCCGACGGCACCTTCTTCATCCACTTCGTCAATGATGACCAGTATTTCGCGGCCCACTTTCTCCTGCAGGCGTTCGCTGGAGATCTGCTGCTGCAGCTGCATAAAGCGGTCAAAGCGCGCCTGTTTTACCTCTTCCGGAACCGGATCCGGCAGCTGATTGGCGGTGGCGCCTTCTACCGGGCTGTACTGGAAGCAGCCTACGCGATCGAGGCGCGCCTCTTTCAGAAAATCGAGCAGCATCTGGAAATCTTCTTCGGTTTCACCCGGGAAGCCCACGATAAACGTAGAGCGCAGCGTCAGCTCCGGACAGATCTCACGCCAGCGCTTGATGCGCTCCAGCGTACGCTCCACGGCGCCCGGACGCTTCATCAGCTTCAGGATGCGCGGGCTGGCGTGCTGCAGCGGAATGTCGAGGTAGGGCAAAATTTTGCCTTCTGCCATCAGCGGGATGACATCATCCACGTGCGGATAGGGATAAACATAGTGCAGACGCACCCAGACGCCGAGTTTTGCCAGCTGTTCACACAGGCTCACCATGCTGGTTTTTACCGGCGCACCGTTCCAGAAACCGGTACGATGTTTCACATCCACGCCGTAAGCAGACGTATCCTGCGAGATCACCAGCAGCTCTTTCACGCCTGACTCAGCCAGACGCTTCGCTTCATCCAGCACGCTGCCAATCGGACGACTGTCGAGATCGCCGCGCATGGACGGAATAATACAGAACGTACAGCGGTGGTTGCAGCCTTCCGAGATTTTCAGATAGGCGTAGTGGCGCGGCGTCAGTTTCACGCCCTGCTCAGGCACCAGGCTCAGAAACGGGTTATGAACAGGTTTAGGTACATAGGTATGCACGTGCTCAAGCACCTGCTCATAGCTGTGCGGACCGGTGATCTCCAGCACTTTCGGATGCACTTCGCGGATCTGATCCACTTTGGCACCCAGACAGCCGGTGACGATCACTTTGCCGTTTTCATTCAGCGCTTCACCAATCGCTTCCAGAGATTCCTGAACCGCGCTGTCAATAAATCCGCAGGTATTAACGATAACGATCTCCGCGTCATCGTAGCGTGGTACCACGACATAGCCTTCAGTACGCAGTTCCGTCAGGATACGTTCTGAGTCAACGAGGTTTTTAGGACAACCGAGTGAGACGAAGCCCACGCGTGGCGGATTAGTGACATGGCTCATAAGGATAAAAATTCATCATAATTAGTATGGACAGGAGCGCGATTGTACAGAGGTTGCAGCGGAAAATGTATAGCTGAAGCAACAATCTGCCTGCCTGCAGAATGTGAATGCAGCGCTATGCTTAGAGTGCACGGCGCAGCCTGACGCCGGGTATTTCAGCCCGCAGCGGGTTGTGCGGTTGCTGCGATTTTGCTTAAATGACGGGTTGTTGAAGGTAACTTATTCTCAACGCTGAAGAATTTAAACGCGTGCGCTGGCAGGCTATGCGATGACAGCGCAGCAGTGCATAGAGTGAGAGCAGACAAATGCAAGAGATCGTCAAAGGTTTTCTGAATTTTCAACAGAACGTATTCCCTGAAAGGAAGGATCTTTTCAAGAGTCTGGCTTCCAACCAGAATCCTAAAGCGCTGTTTATCTCCTGTTCAGACAGCCGTCTGGTGCCGGAGCTGGTCACGCAGCAGGAGCCGGGACAGCTGTTTGTGATCCGCAACGCCGGCAACATTGTGCCACCGTTTGGCCCGGAGCCAGGCGGCGTCTCTGCCACCATCGAGTATGCGGTACTGGCGCTGGGCGTAACGGAAATCATTATTTGCGGTCACTCCAACTGTGGCGCAATGAACGCGATCGCCTCCAACGCCGATCTGGAAAACATGCCGGCGGTCGATCACTGGCTGCACTACGCTAACGCCGCAAAAGCCGTGGTTGACGAGCGCAACTACGATTCTGTTGAGGTGCGCCTTAATGAGATGGTGAAAGAGAACGTTATAGCGCAGCTGAACAATATCAAAACGCATCCTTCCGTCTCGGTTGCTTTGCGTAAAGGCAAGCTGCGTCTGCACGGCTGGGTTTACGATATCGAAACGGGGAAAATCAACGCCCTGACCAAAGGCGGCGCAGAGTTTATCTGCCTGTCTGACAACCCTGAAACCTGCTTCGAGTAATCTCCTCCAGCCCGGCCTGCGCCGGGCTTAATGTTTTGTAAATTTCCCCCGCTGCTGCGTGCGCGCTGTCTACCCTTAACGGCAGAGCGAATACAGGAGCAACCTATGCATATCTGGCGGGCAGCGCTGATTTCCGGCGCACTAAGCTGTTCTTCTCTGGCGCTGGCTGCGGATGTGGCGGTAGAGGTGCTGCAGGACAACCTCTCTCATCCCTGGTCGGTGGCTTTTTTGCCGGATAACCGCACGCTGCTTATCACCGAGCGCACCGGTCAGCTGCGCAGCTGGCAGCCTGAGGGCGGCCTGTCGAAGCCGATTCAGGGCGTGCCGCAGGTCTGGGCTGAGCGGCAGGGCGGGTTACTGGATGTGGTTCCGGCACCTGATTTCGCGCAAAGCCGCCGCGTATGGCTGAGTTACACCACGGCCGATAGCCGCGGGCGTGCCGGTGGCGTCGTGGGTTACGGTCAGCTGAGCGAGGATATGCAGAAGCTTAACGGGTTTCGCGTGGTGCTGGAGCAGACGCCTAAACTCTCCGGTGGTGCCAATATCGGTACCCGGCTCGCCTTTGACCGGCAGGGCTTTCTCTATGTGGCTTTCGGCGACAATTTTGTCAGCAGCAGCGCCCAGCAGCTGGATAAGCTGTCAGGAAAAATTGTTCGCCTGACGCAGGAGGGCGGCGTACCGCAGGATAATCCGTTTGTTCACACCCAGGGCGCCCGTCCGGAGATCTGGAGCTATGGCGTGCGTAATCCTCAGGGGCTGGCGCTGAATCCCTGGACGGGAGAGATGTGGGAGAGTGAGCACGGGCCGCGCGGCGGCGATGAGGTAAACCGGCTGGAGAAAGGCCACAACTATGGCTGGCCGCTTGCCACGTACGGCATCGATTACAGCGGGCAGCCGGTGCCGGAAGCGAAGGGTACGCAGGTCGCAGGAACCGACCAGCCGCTGTTCTGGTGGAAAGTGTCACCGGCTCTCAGCGGCATGGCGTTCTACACCAGTACGCGCTTTCCGCAGTGGAAAAACGCGCTGTTTATCGGTGCACTGAAAGATAAAAGCCTGATCCGGCTGCGCGTTGAGGGCGATCGGGTCACGGAGGAGGAGCGGCTGCTGAGCGATCGTAATGAACGTATCCGCGATGTGCGTCAGGGGCCGGATGGCTGGCTTTACGTACTGACCGATGAAGCCAGCGGTAAATTGCTCCGGGTAGGCGTGCAGCCGGAGCAGGCTGAAACAGGTAACTAATCAGCGCGCCCAGCGGCAAATCTGCCAGCCGCGCTGCTCCGCCTCATGCTGCAGGCGCGCATCCGGATTGACTGCCCAGGCGTGGTCAGCCCAGGCCAGCAGCGGCAGGTCATTAAACGAGTCGCTGTAGGCCCAGGTGCGTGTGAAACTGAGCGCCTGCTGACGGGCCTGCCAGTCGCGCAGGCGAACCACTTTACCTTCGCGATAGGTTGCGGTGCCAAGCATAGAGCCGCTGTAGCGGGCATCAACAACTTCAGCATGAATGGCCAGCGCACCGTCCACGCCCAGACGTTCAGCGATAGGAATGGCAAGGTGATCGCCACTGGCGGTCACGATCAGCACCTTATCACCACGCTGCTGATGCCACTGAATGCGCTCCCGTGCGGCAGGAAACACACGCGGCAGGATGTCACGGTGGATAAAGCGTCTTATCCAGCCAGCCACGGTCGGCGTGGCCATGCCAGCCAGCGGTGCCAGCGTGGTGTGCATATACTCTTCAATGGGCAGCTCGCCGGCGTAATAACGCTGCATCAGCCTGCGATCCTCATCAATCACTGTTTCAGGCGCAAACCCCTGTGACACCAGCCAGCGCAACCAGAGGCTGGTGCTGTCATCACATATCAGGGTTTCATCAAGATCGAACACGGCAAGATCCATAACGCTCTCCTCAGGCTGACTGATCCCAGCGTAGCGGAATTTTGTGACAGGCTTAGCTTTTCCGGACAAATTCAGAATTGTGCGCAGTTTTTTACCACCGCTGACGGCTTACACTGGACCGGACAGGATGTTGACCTGGATTAATATAAGAAAACTTAATTAACTTTACGATTCAACGGTTTTTTTCGCCAGCGTGAACCGTTAGCGTTTTACACGAGATCTTCCCCGCCCGCGAAAGCCCCGATTTTACAAGGACAATCTGGTTACGCCCATGAAACTACACCTTTGCGCATCGTTATTACGGCCCCTGGCTGCCTCCTCGCTGTTGTTTATTTTCCCGGCTGTTTCTCAGGCCGTTGACGCTCCGGCTGCCCCGCAAATCGAGGCCAAAGCCTGGGTTCTGATGGACTATAACAGCGGCAAAGTTCTGGCTGAATCGAATGCCGATCAGCGGCTCGATCCTGCCAGTCTGACCAAGATGATGACCAGCTATGTGGTAGGGCAGGCGCTGAAATCAGGAAAGATCCACAACGGTGATATGGTGACGATTGGCCAGGATGCCTGGGCGACCGGTAATCCAAAGCTGCGCGGCTCATCGCTGATGTTCCTCAAGCCCGGCGACCGTATTCCGGTATCAGAATTAAATAAAGGCATTGTTATTCAGTCCGGCAACGATGCCTGTATTGCGCTGGCAGATTATGTTGCCGGCAGCCAGGATGCCTTTATCGGGCTGATGAATAACTACGTTAAAGCCTTCGGTCTGCAAAATACGCATTTTATGACGGTGCACGGTCTGGACGCGGAAGGGCAGTACAGCACCGCCCGCGATATGGCGATTATCGGCCAGCGGCTGATAAGCGATGTGCCGGACGAGTATGCGCTGAACAGCGAGAAAGAGTTCACGTTTAACAATATTAAGCAGCGCAACCGCAACCGGCTGCTCTGGAGCTCCAACCTGAAAGTGGACGGCATTAAAACCGGACATACCTCAGGCGCAGGCAACAATCTGGTGGCGTCTGCCGTTGATGGCGATATGCGTCTGATCTCGGTCGTGCTGGGCGCACAAACCGACGCCATTCGTTTTCGCGAAAGTGAAAAGCTGCTGACCTGGGGATTCCGTTTTTATGAAACGGTAACGCCTATCAAAGCAGATAAGCCGTTTGCCCGCCAGCGCGTCTGGTTTGGTGATAAGGGAGAAGTGGATCTCGGCGTGGCGAAAGATGCGGCGATTACCGTACCTAAAGGTCAGATGAAAAATCTGAAAGCGAGCTTTACCCTGAATACGCCGCAGCTGGAAGCCCCCATCGCTAAAAATCAGGTTGTCGGCACTATCGATTTCCAGCTGGATGGAAAAACCATCGAGCAGCGCCCGCTGGTGGCGATGGAAGCCATACCGGAAGGCGGCTTTGTCGGGCGGATCTGGGATTTTATTATGATGAAATTCCACGGCTGGTTCGGGAAGTGGTTTAGTTAGGACGCGGGGGCTGGTTACGAGCCGGTTCCGTTCGCCCCACAGGGGCTGGTTCCGTTCGCCGTCAGCTGCGGGGGCGCAGATTAAGCGCCGGTTCCGTTCGCCGTCAGTTGCGGCGGCGGCCTGTGCTCCGGCACGGCGCTGCTGCCCCGGGGCCGGTTCCGTTTGCTCCGGGGCCGGTTCCGTTCGCCGTCAGCGGCAGCAGCAGCCTGTGCCCCGGCACGGCGACCGGGCAGAGGGCGCCAGGCCGCGCCCTCTGCACTCCCCGGCCCTGCGCCAGCCCCGCCCGCCGCTGCGCGGTTCCCTCGCTCACGCCCGCTTCCCCGGGACCGGCCGCCATTCGCTCCTGCTCACCGCGCCCTTTCGCCGACGTCCTGTCGGCTCATCCCGGAACCGTGCCCTCCCTCGGCGGACCCGGATGGCGCTTCCCGCCGCTGCTGGTTTTTTCTCTTTTTCTTACGTTTTTTATGGCTGAAGGTTTCGTGAAGAAGCTTCAGACCACACCGCAACACTTTTAAAAAAACAAAATGAAAAATTTATAGGCGGGGAGGAGGGGCGCTATCCGCAGCGCCGGGCGCAGAGTGACGGCCAGGGCGAGCTGGCAGGACGCCGGCGAGAGCGCGGGTTGAGCAGGAGCGAATCCGCGCGGTCCGTTAAGGCCGGAGGGATAAGTCCGGGAATTCGCGAGGACGGCGCGGGGCGCGGATTGCTAAGGGGCGCGCCCACCCGCCCCTTAGCCCGTCCGCGTGCGCAAGCACCGCTGAAACTGCCAGAAGCCTGGCGGGCGGAACCCCTCCGGTGCCAGTGGACCCGGATGGCGCCATCCGCAGCGCCGGGCGCAGAGTGACGGCCAGGGCGAGCCGGCAGGACGCCGGCGAGAGCGCGGGTTGAGCAGGAGCGAATCCGCGCGGTCCGTAAAGGCCGGAGGGATAAGCCCGGGAATTCGCGAGGACGGCGCGGGGCGCGGATTGCTAAGGGGCGCGCCCACCCGCCCCTTAGCCCGTCCGCGTGCGGTAATGCCGCTGAAACTGCCAGAAGCCTGGCGGGCGGAACCCCTCTGTTGCCGCGCGCTGCTCAGCGCTAATCTCTAAGTGCCCCGCGCTGCTCAGCGCCCAGCCCCGCGCTGCTCAGTGCTCCTAATCCCTGATCCAGCCCTTACGAATCGGCATTGCAAACAGCACGCGATAAACCTGATGCGTCAGTGCCAGCAGGCGATCGCCATAGAGCTGCCATGCCATCTGCGAGGCCAGGCAGCCCAGCATACCGACCAGGAACCCGCCGATCATATCCAGCGGCCAGTGAACGCCCAGATAGACGCGCGACCAGGCGATAGCGCTGCCGATAGCCAGCAGCAGGATGCCGGACCAGAGCCGGTGCCAGAAAATAAAGGCGAGGGCAAAGGTAAAAATAGTTGTGCCGTGATCGCTCGGGTAGGAGTCATCTGCGGCGTGCATCAGAAACTGGTGTCCAAAGCCGATAGCAAAGGGGCGCGGATGGGGCAGCAGCTGGCCGGTACACCAGGAGATCAGCAGCGCATAGATAAGCGCTATACCGGTTTTCAGTACCAGCGCGCGCTGAGACTGCACCTGCTCACGCGGTCCCCACAGCCAGAGAGCCACAATCAGCAGCGGCACAATCGCAATCAGATCTTTGGCGACAAACGTTGCCAGATTCAGCAGCCAGGCCGGTGACGCTGGCGTGGCATTGATCCATAAAAAAAGGGTGTGGTTAATTGCTTCCATCCCGTTTAGCTATCCTCGTTTTGTTAACCCAAAAAGATATACCGGCCACTGTCAGCAGCTGTGCCAGCCAGACCCACCAGCCGGCCCATAAATTGTGCGAAAAAAAGTGCGCACCGCGCATTACCTGACCAAAACCCATCAGTAAACCCAGGGCGACACCTGCCAGCAGCGCCAGCAGGGCGCGGCGTGGATGCTCCGGCCACCAGAGAAAAAACAGCGCCATCACCGCAAAGCCACTCGATGCATGTCCGCCCGGAAAGCAGCCGCCGGGTCCGCTGCCGGCAGGTACGCTGCCCAGCAACGGAAAAGAGAGCGCCTTACCGCCAAACATCGCCAGATCCCAGGGGCAGGAGTGCGCGCTGTGTGCTTTGATGATCCCCACCACCAGCGGGCCAAGACCAAACAGCAGCGCAACCAGCATCTGCCGCGCATTGCGGGTGCGTATACCCTGAAACAGCAGCAGCACGGCCCCGGCAATAATCACATCCTTAGCGATGCGATGATTAATGAGATCCAGCCAGCGGTTGTGCTGCCAGGGAAAGCGCTGCGTAAGCGGATCAAACCAGTACTGGCTGATAGCGATGTCAGGCTGCTCATTACGTGATAAGTAAATAAACAGGGCTGCCAGAATTGCCAGTAAAATGAAGTTGATAGCGTAAAAGCGGAGTGATAAAGAATAAATAGTCCCGCTCCGATTCCGGTAGCAGGTTGTGGAAGTGTTTAACTTTGATGACAGTTGCATGAAGAGTGATCGTTAAAAAAGTCAGGATCACAGCATGGCGCGATTCGCTTAGCGCAACCTTAAGGCACCCGCGTCAGATATAAAAAAACCCGTCAGTCAAAAAGACTGGCGGGCTCCTCAATCCGGGGATTTCAAAGAAAAGCAGTGGCACTTATTCAGACGCTGGCGGCCGGTAAAGGTTCCCGACAGACAAAAATAATTTATCCCGCCAGCACTGGCCAGATAATCACAATCAGCGTGCCGGCCAGCGTCAGTAGCACATTGGCAATCGCATAGGTGCCGGCATAGCCCAGCGCCGGAATATTACTGCGTGCGGTATCGCTGATAATCTCCATGGCTGGCGCACAGGTGCGTGCGCCCATGATGGCACCAAACAGCAGCGCGCGGTTCATGCGCAGCACGTAAGCGCCAAACAGATAGCAGATAACCACCGGCACCAGGCTGACCAGCAGCCCGCTCAGCAGCATCAGGGCACCGGCGCTGCCGAGCCCGTGCTGCAGTCCACTGCCGGCGCTGAGCCCGACGCCTGCCATAAAGACCATCAGTCCGAACTCTTTCAGCATGGTCAGGGCACCCTGCGGAATATAGCCAAAGGTAGGGTGGTTGGCGCGCAGGAAGCCCAGCATGATGCCGGCAAACAGCAGGCCGGCAGCGTTACCAATACCAAAGCTGAAATTGCTGAACTGAAACGTGATCATCCCTATCATCAGGCCGATGATAAAAAAGGCGCAGAAAGCGAGCAGGTCAGTCATCTGACTGTGAATGGCAATAAAGCCGATGCGATCGGCCAGGCTTTTAACACGGCGCGCTTCACCGCTGACCTGCAGCACATCGCCTTTATTGAGCATGATGCTGTCATCGATCGGCATCTCAATCTGGCTGCGGATCACCCGATTCAGAAAGCAGCCATGATCGGTGAGTTTAAGATGGCTGAGCCGCTTATTTACCGCATTGTGGTTCTTGACCACAATCTCCTCGGTGACGATGCGCATATCGAGCAGATCGCGGTCGAACACCTCTTTACCATTGCGGAAGCTGGCATCGAGCCGGGCGTGGGCGTCAGGATAACCTACCAGTGAGATCTCATCGCCCAGCTGCAGCATGGCATCTCCGTCCGGGCTGGCGAGAATGCCGTTACGCCGCAGACGTTCTATATAGCAGCCGGTCTGACGATGGATACCCAGCTCGCGCAGGTTTTTGCCGCCGCTCCAGGCTACCAGCTCCGGTCCGACGCGATAGGCGCGGATCACCGGTAAAAAAACCTTACGCTGGCTGTCAGCATCCAGACCGCGTTCGCGGGCAATTTGCTGGGCGCAGGTGGGCAGATCCTGATGCTGCAACCGGGGCAGATAGCGGGCGCCGAAAATCAGGCTGACCAGCCCCACCAGATAGGTCAGGGCGTAGCCGAGGCTCAGATTATCCTGCATCATACTTAACTGACGCGGATCGCTGATGCTCTGCCGCAGCGTATCGCCGGCACCGACCAGCACCGGCGTTGAGGTCATTGACCCTGCCAGCATGCCCGCCGTAAGGCCGATATCCCAGCCAAACAGATTGCCAAGAATAAGCGCGACCAGCAGCGCGCTGACCACCATCACAATGGCTAAGAAAAAATAGTTTTTACCGTCGCGGAAAAAGATAGAAAAGAAGTTGGGTCCCGCCTCCACGCCGACACAAAAAATAAACAGCATAAAACCCAGGCTCAGAGCGTCGGTATTAATCGCAAAATGCTGCTGGCCTAAAATCAGAGAGACAACCAGTACGCCAATTGAATTACCCAGCTGGACGGAACCAAGACGCAGTTTTCCCAGACAGAGGCCGAGCGCTAATACGACAAATAATAACAGAACGTCATTTTTGCTTAACAATTCTGCGACGTTAATGTTCACAGTTTTAACTTCTTATTCACGTGTAACAGGTTGATAGGAGGAGGATTTTTAGCTATCTTAATCAGAGCGGTAAACGCCGGGGCTGGCCTTCCTGTCCCGCCCGATTCTGAAGCGACATTATTCTAAACATTATTATTTGCTTCAGCTATCCGCATTGCTCACTCTTTCTGTTTGTAGCTGTTTCTATTTATTTCCACGCATGTGCGCCAGGCATTAAAAGTTCTGTTTTAACGTTAACGTTGAGGATTGTTATGTTGCAGCGCAGCCATCGCTGGTCCGCATTCGCGTCAGGCGCGACGCTTTATACGCTGGTGTTTATTTTTGCCCACCACTTCTGGAGCGTGCCGCTCCATATGCGGCATGGTCAGCCAGAACTCCTGCTGTTTCTGTTGCCTGGGGTAGCGATTGCGCTGCTGCAGCCCGCCAGCCCGATGGTGTCAACGCTGTGGTCAGCGATAGCGGGAACGCTGCTGGGGATGAGCTGGGTCATGCTGACAGAGCAGGTCAGTCATACGCCGCTGATGGGGCTGGCCTGGAGTCTGAGTGCGTTATTCTGGGCAGGGTGTGGTGCGCTACTGGTTCGTCTGCTGCGCATTATGCTGGCTATGCGCATCGATTAAAAAACGGGCCTTATGGCCCGTTTTTTTATGCCTCTATGCCAAGATTCTCTTTGGTCCAGGCAGCAAATTCGGTGTAACCACCGATGTGTCGATCGTCGATAAAAATCTGCGGCACCGTGGTCACTGGTTTACCGGCGCGCGCTTCCAGATCGGCTTTAGTGATGCCGGTTGCCTGAATATCAACATACTGGTAGTTGAAGCTATCCTGGTCGCTGGTCAGCTTAGCGGCTAACTCTTTAGCGCGTACGCAATAAGGGCATCCTGAACGGCCAAAAATCACTGCAATCATTGCTTCTCTCCTTCCGCTGCTGTTTTGTGAGCAAAGTCACAGCACAGCGTGAATAATGGTTCACATCATGCCCGCTCATGCTGCTTAAGAGAAGCAGAAAATACCTGTTACTCTGATGGATGTACGCTATCCCTGACGGGCTATGCTGGCAGCAGCGATACGCCGAACCAGACCCGCAAACAGCAGAGGTATCACGATGCGTAACTTTGCAAGATTGCCAAAACCCGTGTTGCTGCTTGAGGCGCTGGGCGCCTGCGCAGTAGCCGGCGCGCTTTTGCTGATGAATAACTGGCTGCCAGCGCCTGCCGCGATTGGGCAAAAGCCGCTGGCTACGCTACTTTTTTTGCTGGGCATTGCGCTGATGCTGCCTGCGGCATGGCTGATTATGTGGCGTACCGCCAAAGTCATGGCCCCGCACCTTTTTGATCATACTCACACCAGGAAATAACCGGAGAACATAATGACGCCGACAATCGATCTGCTATGCAGCCACCGTTCCATTCGTGCTTTTACTGAGCAGGGTATTGATGACGCTCAGCGCCGCGCGATTATTGCTGCAGCGCAGGCGGCTTCTACCTCCAGTTTTCTGCAGTGCTCATCCATCGTACGCATCACCGATCGCGAAAAGCGCCGCGCGCTGGCGGAGCTGGCGGGCGGCCAGTCATGGGTAACGGATGCACCGGAGTTTTGGGTCTTCTGCGCCGATTTTAACCGCCATCTGCAAATCTGCCCGGATGCTCAGCTGGGTCGTGCTGAACAGCTGCTGCTGGGCTGTGTGGATACCGCGCTAATGGCGCAAAATGCGATGGTGGCCGCCGAGTCGCTTGGGCTGGGTGGCGTTTTTATCGGCGGGATCCGCAATAACATTGCGGACGTGACCGCGCTGCTGGAGCTGCCAAAATTTGTGCTGCCGCTGTTTGGCTTCTGTATCGGCTATCCGTCAGCCTCTCCGGATGTGAAACCCCGTATGCCGCAGGCGATGCTGGTCCATGAAAACAGCTATCATCAGGTAGATAAAACAGTGCTGGCAGAGTATGACCAGCAAATCACGGAGTACTATCAGCAGCGCGACAGCAACCAGCGTTCCGAAACCTGGAGCGATCTCATCCAGCGCCTGATCGTTAAAGAGACGCGTCCGTTTATGCTCGACTATCTGCACAGTCAGGGCTGGGCGACGCGTTAAGTCAGGAGGACTGCCGCATGAAAATGGCGCTTCTTACCCGCGACAGCACGCTTTATTCCAGTCAGCGGCTGCGCGCAGCCGCTGAGGCACGCGGGCATCAGATTGCGATGATCGATCCGCTCTCCTGCTATATGAATATCAACGCAGCGCTGCCGGCCGTGCATTATCAGGGTGAGATACTCGGTCATTTTGATGCGGTGATCCCGCGAATCGGCACGGCCACAACTTTTTATGGCACCGCGGTGCTGCGCCAGTTTGAGCTGCTTGGCAGCTACCCGCTCAATGAATCGGTGGCGATCACCCGCGCCCGCGACAAGCTGCGCTCGCTGCAGCTGCTGGCGCGCGAGGGCATTGATATGCCGGTGACCGGTATCGCTTCCTCGCCGGATGATACCGGCGATCTGATCCGCATGGTGGGCGGGGCGCCGCTGGTGGTTAAGCTGGTGGAAGGCACCCAGGGGATTGGCGTCGTGCTGGCAGAGACGCGTCAGGCCGCCGAAAGCGTGATTGATGCGTTTCGCGGTCTCAATGCGCATATTCTGGTGCAGGAGTTTATTAAAGAAGCGCGGGGCCGCGATATTCGCTGTCTGGTTATTGGCGATCGCGTGGTGGCTGCCATCGGGCGTGAGGCAAAAGAGGGGGAATTCCGCTCAAATCTGCATCGTGGCGGCACCGCGCACCCTGTTACTATCAGCGACCGGGAGCGTGACATCGCCATTAAAGCCGCGGCAACGCTGGGGCTGGCCGTGGCGGGCGTCGATATTCTGCGTGCCAGCCGCGGTCCGCTGGTCATGGAGGTCAACGCCTCACCCGGTCTGGAAGGTATTGAGGGCTGCACGGGCCTGGATATTGCCACTATGATGATCGACTGGATTGAGCAGCACGCCTGCCCCGGCTATCGTCCTAAAACCGGTGGCTAGATAGCGTTTTCCGGTGGTTTTCGTGGCATCTGACCCCATTTTTCCGTAAGCTAAGGCGCTTATTTATTCACCCCACAGGAAATAGCGATGGATTCACTGGTCGTTCCTGACATCGACATGCTGCGTCGCTGGCTGGATCAACAAAATATCACCTGGTTCGAATGTGATGCCTGTCAGGCATTACATCTGCCGCACATGCAGAATTTTGACGGGGTGTTTGACGCAAAAATTGACCTGGTGGATAACGTTATTCTGTTTTCTGCGCTGGCTGAAGTTAAACCCACAGCGCTTATTCCGCTGGTCGGCGATCTGTCGCAAATTAATGCCAGCTCGCTGACCATCAAAGCTTTTATCGATATTCAGGATGATAATCTGCCCAAGCTGATTGTCTGTCAGTCCCTGAGTGTTACCGCCGGCATCACCTTCAGTCAGTTCACGCACTTTATGAAGCAGAGTGAAGAGGGGGTTTCTATGGTGATTATGGAAGCCTTTGCGAATCACCTGCTGATGATGGGTGAGGAGGAGGAGCGTCCTTCCGGGGTCAGCAGTTCAGGGGTTTTACACTAATTCCGCTTTATATTCACTGCCGCAGACTGCGGCAGTTTTCTTTCTGATTTTCTCCTGCCATTTTTTATTCTGTTATTTGCCCGCTCCCGCCAGATTTTAGTCATGCTTTATGCCGTAACTGCCAGACCACATAGCACAAAAGTGCATAAAATATCGTAAAAAGGCGTTTTTTACGCTGGGGTCTGGTGCGCAGAGATCAGGGGGGCTATTCTTGCGAAGCTGTGCCGGACAGGCTACCGCTCAGCAGCGCTATACTGATTTCAGGGAAGGCCCGCCGTTACGCATCTGCATAGCTACCCATTTGCAGGTTGCTGGCTCACTCTCCCGAGACTGGCTATAGGTATTTACTATTTAACGTCCGCTGAAGAGTGATTCATTGTATGTCTGGCTATTTTCAGACAGGAAATCATCGGATCGGCTGTATGCAGCGTTTATTGACCCGTTCAGGAGAAAATAACAGATGAACAACCAGACAAAAAAATGGTTGCCAGCCGCAGTGGCTGGTGTGGTAATGGCATCAGCTGTTGCTGCTCAGGCAGAAGATAAAACGCTGCACGTCTATAACTGGTCCGATTATATTGCGGCCGATACGGTGCCCAACTTTGAAAAGCAGACCGGCATCAAAGTTGTGTATGACGTCTTTGACTCCAATGAAGTGCTGGAAGGCAAACTGATGGCGGGCAGCACCGGCTATGATGTTGTGGTGCCCTCATCCAGTTTTCTGGCGCGCCAGCTGCAGTCGGGCGTGTTTCAGGAACTCGACAAAAGTAAACTGCCGAACTACAAAAACCTCGATCCGGACCTGATGGCCAAAGTGGCACAGCACGATCCTGGCAATAAATACGCGATTCCTTATCTGTGGGGCACCACCGGCATCGGTTATAACGTTGAGAAAGTCAAAGCCGCGCTCGGTGCGGACGCGCCGGTTAACAGCTGGGATCTGGTGCTGAAACCGGAAAACCTCGAAAAACTGAAAAGCTGCGGTGTCTCTTTCCTGGACGCGCCGGAAGAGATCTTCGCCACGGTGCTGAACTATCTTGGCAAAGATCCCAACAGCGCTGACGCCAAAGATTACACCGGAGCGGCGACCGATCTGCTGATGAAACTGCGGCCAAATATTCGCTATTTCCACTCGTCGCAATATATCAACGACCTGGCGAATGGTAACACCTGCGTGGCGATAGGCTGGTCTGGCGATATTCTGCAGGCGAAAGATCGCGCTGAAAAAGCAAATAACGGCGTTCACCTGGGCTATAGCGTGCCGAAAGAGGGCGCCCTGGCGTTCTTTGACATGATGGCGATCCCGAAAGATGCGAAAAATATGGATGCTGCCTATCAGTGGCTGAACTACATCATGGAGCCGAAAGTGATCGCTGAGGTATCCAACAAAATCAATTATGCCAACGGCAATAAAGCGTCGCTGCCGCTGATTAACGCCGACGTCCGCAACAATCCGGGCATCTTCCCGACGCCGGACGCGATGGCGAAGCTGTTTGTGCTCAAGGTCCAGGATCCGAAACTGGATCGCGCACGCACCCGCGCATGGACTAAAGTAAAAAGTGGTAAGTGATTCGTTCTGAACGATATCCCTGACCGGTAACCACAGCAGAGGCGCAGTACGGGCCTCTGCTGTGCCATTCCAGCGGCTGGCTGTGCCGCGCTACCCCGCTTAGCGCCGGAGAAATGTTAGTGAACGACGCGATTTCCCGTCCCCAGAGTAAATCAGCAAAGGCATTAACGCCGCTGCTGGAGATCCGTAACCTGACCAAATCGTTTGAGGGTCAGCACGCCGTAGATGATGTCAGCCTGACTATCTACAAAGGTGAAATCTTTGCCCTGCTGGGTGCATCTGGCTGCGGCAAATCGACGCTGCTGCGCATGCTGGCAGGATTTGAGATCCCCAGCAGCGGCCAGATTGTGCTGGATGGTCAGGATCTCTCTCACGTGCCGCCCTATCAGCGCCCTATCAATATGATGTTTCAGTCCTACGCGCTGTTTCCGCATATGACAGTGGAGCAAAACATCGCCTTTGGCCTGAAGCAGGATAAATTATCCAAAGCAGAAATCGCCAGCCGCGTGGCGGAGATGCTGGCGCTGGTGCATATGCAGGAGTACGCCAGCCGCAAACCGCATCAGCTCTCAGGCGGGCAGCGTCAGCGCGTGGCGCTGGCCCGCAGCCTGGCAAAACGGCCTAAACTGCTGCTGCTGGATGAGCCGATGGGTGCACTGGATAAAAAACTGCGCGATCGCATGCAGCATGAGGTGGTGGATATTCTGGAGCGCGTGGGTGCTACCTGCGTCATGGTCACGCACGATCAGGAAGAGGCGATGACTATGGCCGGACGTATTGCCATCATGAATCGCGGTAAGTTTGTGCAGATTGGTGAGCCGGAAGAGATTTATGAGCATCCTACCAGCCGCTATAGCGCAGAGTTTATCGGCTCGGTTAACGTGTTTGAGGGGCTGCTGCGCGAGCGGCGTGACGAGGGCGTGGTGATTGATAGCCCCGGCCTGATGCATCCGCTGAAGGTCCAGACGGATGTCTCCATTGTCGACAATGTCCCGGTCCACATTGCGCTGCGCCCGGAAAAGGTGATGCTGTGCGATACGGTACCGGCTGACGGCTGCAACTTTGCCGTGGGCGAGGTGGCGCATATCGCCTATCTGGGCGATCTGTCGATTTACCACGTGCGCCTGCACAGTGGACAGATGATCAGCGCGCAGCTGCAGAACGCGCATCGTTTTCGCAAAGGTGCGCCCGTCTGGGGAGATGAAGTGCGTCTCTGCTGGGATGCGGACAGCTGTGTGGTTCTGACGGTCTAGGGGGCGGTTATGAGTCAGATTTCTCCACGGCCTCAGCCGGTACTGGCGGGCACGCCACTGCAGCGCTGGGCGACCCGCATGAAGATGCAGCACGGACGCAAACTGGTGATTGCGCTGCCTTACCTGTGGCTGATTTTGCTGTTCCTGCTGCCGTTTCTGATTGTGCTTAAAATCAGCTTTGCCGATATCGCCCGCGCCATCCCGCCTTACACTGACCTGGTGACCTGGGCGGATGACCAGTTGAATGTCGTGCTGAACCTCGGCAACTATTTTACGCTGACGGACGATCCGCTTTACGCTGAAGCCTACCTGACCTCGCTTAAAGTGGCGGCGATCTCCACGGTAATTTGCCTGCTTATCGCCTATCCGCTCGCCTGGGCGGTTGCGCACAGCAAGCCGTCGATGCGCACCATACTGCTGCTGCTGGTGATCCTGCCCTCCTGGACATCATTCCTGGTGCGCGTTTACGCCTGGATGGGGTTACTGAACAATAACGGCATTCTGAATCGCTTTTTGCTGTGGCTTGGCGTTATCGATCATCCGCTGGTGATCCTCTACACCAATACGGCGGTCTATATCGGTATTGTTTACTGTTATCTGCCCTTTATGGTGCTGCCGATCTATACCGCGCTGACGCGTATCGACTATTCGCTGGTGGAAGCGTCGCTGGACTTAGGCGCGCGTCCGCTGAAAACCTTTTTCAGCGTGATTGTGCCGCTGACCAAAGGCGGCATTATCGCCGGGTCGATGCTGGTGTTCATACCGGCGGTAGGGGAGTATGTGATCCCGGAACTGCTGGGCGGCCCGGACAGTATTATGATTGGCCGCATTCTCTGGCAGGAGTTTTTTAATAACCGCGACTGGCCGGTGGCCTCCGCGCTGGCGGTAACCATTCTGCTGATCCTGATCCTGCCGATTATCTGGTTCCACAAGCATCAAAATCGCGCTGCGGGAGAGAAAGCATGAATCAGCTACCGGTTATTCGCTCGCCGTGGCGTACCGCTATTCTGGTGCTCTGCTTTCTGTTTCTCTATGCGCCCATGCTGCTGCTGGTGGTCTACTCCTTTAACAGCTCGCAGCTGGTCACGGTGTGGGAGAGCTTCTCTTTTCACTGGTATCGCGTCCTGTTTCAGGATGAGGCGATGCTCGATGCCGTCGGGCTGAGCCTGACCATTGCCGGGCTTTCAGCCACCATGGCCGTGATACTGGGTACCCTGGCGGCGGTGATCATTGTGCGCTTTGGCCGCTTTCGCGGTCACAGCGGTTTCGCCTTTATGCTGACCGCACCGCTGGTTATGCCTGACGTGATTACCGGTCTGTCGCTGCTGCTGCTGTTTGTGGCGATGGCGAACACGCTGGGCTGGCCGGGCGACCGCGGCATGCTGACTATCTGGCTGGCGCACGTCACATTCTGTACCGCTTATGTTGCGGTAGTGATCAACGCCCGCCTGCGCGAACTGGATCGCTCTATTGAAGAGGCCGCGATGGATCTGGGCGCCACGCCGCTGAAGGTGTTCTTTGTGATCACCGTGCCGATGATTGCGCCCGCCATTGTAACCGGCTGGCTGCTGGCCTTTACGCTGTCGCTTGATGACCTCGTGATCGCCAGTTTTGTTACCGGTCCGGGAGCGACCACGCTGCCGATGGCGATCTTCGCCACGGTACGACGCGGGGTGAATCCGGAGATCAACGCGCTGGCGTCGATTATTCTGTTTGTGGTCGGGCTGGTCGGTTTCATCGCCTGGCGCTTTATGGCGCATGAAGAAAAACAGCGTTTGCGTGATATTCAGAAAGCAAAACGTGGCTGAAATCCCGTGAGTTTGCCACTATAAGCAAGGCTGGCGTTGCCAGCCTTTTCTTATGGAGCCTGGGTGATGTCGGAAACGCTGAAAAACGCTGTGTTGAGCTCAACGCCGGTGCCGGTAACGATTGCCGGTATTGCGATTATTATTACCCGCTGCCTCAGCGTGATGATGATGGCTGGCGAGCTGGGCTATGAGGAGATGGCTAACTTTGTGCACCGCAGCGCACAGGCCTGGGACTCCACCCTGATATTTATCGCCAGCCAGCTGATTTTTCTGTTTGAACTGCGCTGTGCTTTTACCCTGATGCGCGGCAGCAATCGCGGCCGCTGGGGCTATACGCTCAGCCAGGTTGTGGTGCTGTTCTATATGCTGATGGCGTCGGTGGGCTGGATCTATCCGGAGATATTCAGTATTTCGGGTGAAAACAATCTGCAGATTATTCACCACACGCTGCAGCAGAAATTGCCGGACGTGCTGATTGTGCTGCTGCTGTTTGTGCCGGCCAGCAGTCGCGCATTTTTCCGCATCCGGTGATACAATCGCCCCCCATTTTTTCTCCGAGTACAGGTTGTTCCATGCATTGCGCGCTTTATGACGCTGGCCGCTGCCGTTCATGTCAGTGGCTGGAGAAACCCTATCCGCAGCAGGTCAGCGATAAGCAGGCGCGGCTTGCTCAGCTGCTTGCAGCGATGCCGGTCAGCGACTGGCGGCGTCCGGTGACGTCGGCGGAGCAGGGGTTTCGCAATAAGGCCAAAATGGTCGTCAGCGGCAGCGTGGAGCGCCCTGTTTTTGGTCTGGTGGCACCTGACGGCGAGCCGGTCGATCTCTGCGCCTGTCCGCTCTATCCCGCCAGCTTTGCGCCGGTGTTTGCGCTGCTCAAACCCTTTATCGCCCGTGCCGGCCTTACGCCTTACAGCGTGACGCGCAGGCGCGGCGAACTGAAGTTTCTGCTGCTGACAGAAAGCAGCGAGGGCGGCATGATGCTGCGTTTTGTGCTGCGTTCAGCCAGTAAGGTGCCGCAGCTGCAGGCGGCACTGCCGTGGCTGCAGCAGCAGCTGCCGCAGCTGAAGGTGATCTCTGCCAATATTCAGCCGGTACATATGGCGATTCTGGAGGGGGAGGAAGAGATTGCGCTCACCGCGCAGCAGGCGCTGCCGGAACGCTTTAACCAGGTACCGCTTTATATCCGTCCGCAAAGCTTTTTCCAGACCAACCCGCAGGTGGCGGCCGCGCTTTACGCCACCGCGCGCGACTGGGTAGCGGAGCTGGACGTGACCAGTATGTGGGATCTTTTTTGCGGCGTGGGTGGATTTGGCCTGCACTGCGCCACCCCGGAGATGACGCTGACGGGCATTGAAATCAGCTCTGAAGCGATAGCCTGTGCGCAGCAATCGGCGCAGCAGCTGGGGCTGGAGAAGGTGCACTTTGCCGCTCTGGATTCCACCCGTTTCGCTACCTCACGGGAAGATGTCCCGCAGCTGGTGCTGGTTAATCCGCCGCGCCGCGGCATTGGCAGCGAGCTGTGCGACTATTTAAGCAACATGGCTCCGGCTTTTATTCTTTACTCCAGCTGCAATCCTGCCACCCTGGCGCAGGATATTGCCCGGCTTAGTGATTACAACATACAAAAAGTGCAGCTGTTTGATATGTTCCCGCACACTGCTCATTTTGAAGTGTTATGTCTGCTGACGCGTAACGATCGGGCGCGTGCTGCATAACGCAGCACGCGCTGAGAAGAGAAATTACTCCGGGAACCACTTCTGGTTGATCTGCTGCCAGCTGCCGTCAGCTTTCAGAGCCGCCAGCGCGGTATTGAACTCATTCAGCAGGTCACTGTTACCCTTACGCACGGCAATACCCAGCCCGTTGCCAAAGTATCCGGCATCGGTCACGTGCTCGCCCACGGTAGTGAGATCCTCATTGGCTTTAAGCCACTGACTGACCACGGCGCTGTCGCCAAATACGCCATTGAGGCGGCCGTTTTTCAGGTCGAGAATCGCATTCTGATAGCTGTCATACGCGACCGCTACTACGTCCGGATGCTTTTCAGTCAGATATTTCTGGTGAGTGGTGCCGTTCTCTACGCCGATACGTTTGCCTTTCAGCTGGCTGAAATCGCTGAACTCTCCTTTACGGGCAATGACGATAGCGGAGTTGGCATAGTAAGGCTGGCTGAAATCGACCTGCTTACTGCGCTCGGCGGTAATATCCATACCGGAAATCACCGCATCATAACGGCGGAACTTCAGTGACGGGATCAGGCTGTCAAACGCATTATTTGTGAACGTGCACTCCGCTTTGATTTTCGCACAGAGCGCTTTCGCCAGATCGATATCAAAGCCCACAATCTGATTGTCGTGATCCAGTGATTCAAACGGCGGATAGGTAGCGGAAACAGCAAAACGTATTTTTTCAGCTGCATAAGCATTCACAGTAACCGCAGCGAGCGCTGCGGCGATAATCCATTTTTTCATCATGTCATTCTCATAAGCAAGCCAGAAGCGGAATGCGTGACACAATGCCATTGAATGAATTTTTATGCAATTATTTTGGATAAGTAAGGCTTTGTAATGGGCGGCTGCTCTGACGCCGGCATGGCGCACAAGCAACCGCTCCGGTGGCGATTAGCTGCGCTGCTCAAATACCAGTGCGCGTTTCTCTATCAGCCGCATCAGCAGCGTCAGCGCGCCGTTAACCACCAGATAGATCAGACCCGCCGCCGCATACACCGTAACGTCATAGGTGCGTCCGTAGAGCATCTGACCGTGGCCCATCACTTCCATCAGCGTAATGGTGTAGGCCAGCGAGGTGCTTTTAAACACCAGCACCACCTCGTTGGAATAGGAGGAGAGGGCGCGCTTAAACGCATAGGGCAGCAAAATACGCAGCGTATCTTTGCGGTTCATGCCGAGCGCGGCGCATGACTGCCACTGACCCGCCGGAATAGCGCGTACCGCACCATAAAATAGCTGGGTGGTGTAGGCGGCGCTGTTGAGCGAAAGCGCCAGCATCGCGCACAGCCAGGGCTGCGACAGCAGATGCCAGAGCCAGGGTACGCTCTGAATAGCGGGAAACTGGCCCGGCCCGTAGTAGATCAGGAAAATCTGCACCAGCAGGGGAGTACCGGTAAACAGCGTGATATAGCCTCTTACCAGCAGGCTGGCGACCGGGACTTTCAGCGCCAGCACGACAGTACAGAGCAGCGACAGCAGCAGCGCGGCCGCCAGTGAGGCCAGCGTCAGCGTTAAGCTGGTATGCAGACCTTTTAACAGTTCGGGTAAATAGTCGAGCATATGTCAGGCTCCCCGCTCAAAACGCGTGGTGCGTAATTCAATGCGGCGTAAAATCGCCTGACTGAACAGCGTAATCACCAGATAGATAGCGGCCGCCACCAGATACCAGGTAAACGGCTCCTGCGTACGCGTAGCGATACTTTTCGTCTGCAGCATCAGGTCGTTAACGCTAATCAGCGACACCAGCGCCGTATCTTTCAGCAGCACCAGCCACTGGTTGCCGAGGCCCGGCAGCGCATGTCGCCACATTTGCGGCATAATCAGCCGGAAAAAGATGGCAGACTTTTTCATCCCCAGCGCCTGACCAGATTCCCACTGGCCTGCCGGTACTGCTTTCAGCGCACCGCGCAGCGTCTGTGATGCATAGGCGGAATAGAGCATAGCCAGCGCAATCACCCCGCAGAGAAACGGGCTGACATCAAAGTTCTCAATCTGCAGCTGCACCGGAATAGTCACCAGGCCCAGATTAAGACTGAAACCGTCAGAGAGCGTCAGCAGCAGCTGTGAGGCACCAAAATAGATAAAAAGGACGACCAGGATTTCCGGCAGACCGCGGATCAGCGTGACCAGCACGGTGCCGACCCACGCCAGCGGTTTTATGCGCAGCGACTCCCAGCCAGCAAACAGCATTGCCAGCACAAGGCCGGCGATCAGCGCACAAACAGCAAGGCCGACGGTTATCCCGGCGGCACTTGCAAGTGAGATCATTTCATTCATCAGAGATTACTGCTGGAACCATTTGCTGTAGATAGTCTTGTAGGTGCCGTCAGCTTTGATCTTATCCAGTGCCGCGTTGAACTTACCCTGCAGTTCAGCGTTGCCCTGACGCACGGCGATGCCCAGGCCGGTGCCAAAGTAATCTTTATCCGTGACCTTTTCACCCAGCGGTGCCAGCGTTGCGTTCTGCTTCAGCCATTCATTGACCACGGCGGTATCACCAAAGACGGCATCGATGCGGCCATTTTTCAGATCCAGTACGGCGTTCTGATAACTGTCGTAAGGCACGATAGTAATATCGCTATGCTTGTCAGTCAGGAACTTCTGGTGGGTGGTACCGTTCTGTACGCCGACGCGCTTGCCTTTAAGGGCAGCAACATCAGCCAGCTTGCCTTTCTGCGCAATAAAGGTGGCAGAGTTATCGTAGTAAGGCTTGCTGAACAGCACCTGCTTTTCACGTTCCGGCGTGATGTCCATACCGGCCATTACCGCGTCAAAACGGCGGAATTTCAGGCTGGGGATCAGGCTGTCGAACGCCTGATTAGTAAAGGTGCAGGTCGCATCCATCTCTTTGCAAAGGGCGTTAGCGAGATCGACATCGAATCCCTGAATTTTGTTCTCAGCGTCAACGAATTCAAACGGCGGATAAGAGGCTTCGGTAGCGAAACGCAGCGTCTGTGCAGCGGAAGCGCTCAGGCTCAGCGTGGTGAGCAGGGCAGCAAGTACAACTTTTTTCATTATTAGCATCCTGACTTAGTGCGAAAGATAGTGTGCAAACGCATCGGTTTGCGGCTGTGTAAAGCGGCTGGCATCACCCTGTTCAATGATGTGACCATTCTCCATATAGACCACGCGGCTGGCGGTTTTGCGCGCCACTTCTACCTCGTGGGTCACAATAACCTGCGTGATCTGCGTCTGTGCCAGTTCACGAATAATCGTCACGATCTGCGCGGTAATTTCCGGATCGAGCGCGGCGGTGGGCTCATCGAACAGCAGCACCTGCGGCTCCATCATCAGCGCGCGGGCAATCGCCACGCGCTGCTGCTGACCACCGGAGAGGTGCAGCGGAAAACGATCGGCATAAGGCGTCAGGCGCAGGCGCTCCAGCAGCTTATCGGCACGCGCGCGCGCCGCCTCTTTTGTCAGGCCCAGCACCCGGCAGGGAGCCTCAGTGAGGTTTTGCATAACCGTCAGGTGGGGCCAGAGGTTATATTGCTGGAATACCATGCCGACGTTCTGGCGCAGCTCGCGAATCGCGCTGTCAGCAGGCGTTTTGGTAAAGTCAAACTGGTTGCCGGCAATCTGCAGCGTACCAGAACGCGGCAGCTCCAGCAGATTGAGTACGCGCAGGAGTGAGCTCTTCCCGGCACCGCTGGGACCGAGCAGCACCAGCGTCTCTCCCTGCGGACACTCCAGGTTGATGTCAGACAGCGCCTGATGGGCACCGTAAAAGCAGTTAATAGCGTTTAATTGAATACTCATGCGCGGAAAAATAGAGAGCAAATAGTGCCGCAAATCTTAACGTTCCCGGCATAGTTATGCAAATCGGGTGACTTAAAATTTATTAAACAGCGCATTACCCGCTCCGGTGCAGCAGAAAATTGTGCGGCCTGCATCAGGCGTGGTTTGCGCGACTTTCACGCCTGACGTTAACACCGGTCAGGGGCTCTCTACCGATGTGGCACCCTAATGTGTGAGCAGGATAACAAAAAAATGCGCTATTTTTTCTGCTCCAGCAGCTGGCTGAGTGAGCCGCCACCGGCATGCGGCCACGCTGCCATATAGCGCACATCCTGCACCACCCAGCACTCGCCTTCGCGGATCATCAGCACCTCATCGCGCCACTGTTTATCACCGCGTGTCAGCGTAACGCGTAGCGGGATATTTCGCGCATCGCGATTGGGGATCGAAGAGGCGTTGTCAACCTCAGCAGCATCCGGCCCCTGCGCCAGGCTGGAAAAGAGATCGCCCTGACGCCACTCTGCCGGCTGATTGCGTTTTTCCCGCGCCTGCAGCAGCGTCTGATAAAGATGATCGCTCAGATAAGGGCGATATCTGGCCAGCAGCGCAGGGTCAGGCAGGCCTGCTGAGGGTGCCTTCACGCGTAAATCATAAAACTGTTGCGCCACGCTATCCGGCCCGCCATCGATACAGGACGCACTGCGCGGGCCATTATCCCTGATAACCGGCTCTACGGTGGTACAGGCGCTCAGCAGCGTTGCTGCTGATGCCAGCAGTGCAAGGGCTTTGATTCTCATCTCCGGTTCCTTATTGTTCTGTGGCAAAGCATGGGTTTTAGCATAGAGTATAGTCGTGCTTTTTCAGCACCATGCGTGCGGGTTCCATCGACATCTTCAGGAGATAACCATGAAATTTTCGACGACACCAACTCTGGAAGGCCACAGCATTACTGAATACTGCGGCGTTGTGACCGGCGAGGCGATTTTGGGCGCCAATATTTTTCGCGATTTCTTCGCCGGTATCCGCGATATCGTAGGGGGCCGCTCAGGTGCCTATGAAAAAGAGCTGCGCAAGGCGCGGGAGATTGCGTTTAAGGAGCTGGGCGATCAGGCGAAAGCGCTGGGCGCTAACGCGGTAGTCGGTATCGATATCGATTACGAAACCGTGGGTAAAGACAGCAGTATGCTGATGGTCAGCGTCTCCGGCACCGCCGTTATCGTGCGCTAATGCGTTTACTGCTGGTTACAGCGATGGCGCTGCTGCTCAGCGCCTGTCACTCCTCAATGGAAGCGCGTCAGGGTTACTGGGCCGATACCACTCATCCGGCGCAGGGCGCGCGACCGCGCATTAAAGTTGTAGTGATCCACTACACCGCGGACGATTTCTCCTCTTCGCTGGCAACCCTGACCGATCGGCAGGTCAGCGCACACTATCTGATCCCGCGCCAGCCGCCGCAGAGATCGGGAAGGGGAGTGGTCTGGCAGCTGGTGCCGGAGCAGCAGCTTGCCTGGCATGCCGGGCCCAGTTTCTGGCGCGGTGCAACCCGGATTAATGACACGTCTGTAGGGATTGAGATAGTCAATGCAGGCTATCAGCGTACGCTAACCGGGCTAAGGTGGCAGCCTTATACAGCCGATCAAATCACCGTACTGGCGGCGCTGCTGCGCGATCTGCAGCAGCGTTACGCTATTGCGCCCGAAAATATCGTGGGCCACAGCGATATTGCGCCGCAGCGCAAGCAGGACCCGGGTCCGCTCTTTCCCTGGCAGCAGCTGGCCGCGCAGGGAAGCGGCGCCTGGCCCGATCCGGCGATTACTGCCCGTTATCTGGCGGGGCAGTCTGCCAGCAGCGTTGTAGATCCGCAGCCGCTGCTGACAGCGCTGCAGCAGTATGGCTATGACGTGGCGGGCGCGACAACGCCTGAGATGCAGCGCCGGCTGATTGCGGCCTTTCAGATGCACTTCCGCCCGCGCGACTACCGGGGCGTTGCTGACGCAGAGACGCTGGCGATAGCCCGGGCGCTGCTGGCACAGTATGGCGCAGCGCGCTAGCGGTCAGCCCGCTGACTGCAGAAACGCCTGCCAGCGTGCGACGACCTGCTGCAGATCGGCGCGGGACACATCGAGATGGGTCACCATGCGCGTCCGGGCGCCCACGCTGATAAGAATATCGGCGGCGTGCATCCAGCGCTGCAGCGCATCTGTCTGCTCTGGCGGAACCTGCACAAACAGCATGTTTGTCTGCTGGCTTATCACCTCCACACCCAGCGCGCGCAGCTGCTCTGCCAGCCACGCGGCGTTGTCATGATCCTCCTGCAGCCGGGTCACGTTGTGCTGCAGCGCATAGCGTCCGGCCGCCGCCAGAATGCCCGCCTGGCGCATACCGCCACCGGTCATTTTACGCCAGCGCCGCGCCTGCTCTATATAAGCGCTGTCGCCGCACAGCAGCGAGCCTACCGGCGTGCCCAGTCCCTTTGAGAGGCAGATAGTCAGCGTATCGCAGTAGCGTGCAATTTCTGCCAGCGTCACCTGCTGTGCCACCACGGCATTAAAGATACGTGCGCCATCAATATGCAGCGCCAGCCCGCGTTCGCGGGTAAAGTGCCACGCCTGCTCCAGATAGCTGAGCGGCAGTACTCTGCCGTGATGAGTATTTTCCAGACTCAGCAGGCGGGTGCGGGCAAAATGAATATCGTCCGGCTTAATCGCAGCGGCCACGTCCGCCAGCGGCAGGGTACCATCCTCCGCGGCAAGGATTGGCTGAGGCTGAATACTGCCCAGCACCGCCGCGCCCCCCGCTTCATATTTGTAGTTGTGCGCCTGCTGGCCAACGATATATTCATCGCCGCGCTGGCAGTGGCACAGCAGCGCCACCAGATTAGCCTGGGTGCCGGTAGGAAAGAACAGCGCGGCCGCTTTGCCGCTTGTCGCTGCCGCTTCGGCTTCCAGTGCATTGACCGTGGGATCGTCACGATAGACGTCATCTCCGGTGGCGGCGTTCATCATGGCGTCCAGCATCGCCGCACTCGGGCGGGTTACGGTATCACTGCGCAAATCGATCACGTGGCTCTCCTGAAAGAAAAAGCGGGCTGTTCGCCCGCATTATTGCCTGTCCGGCAGGAGCTTTGTTTTACCGCAGCCAGTTGGTTTTCGCCAGCTCGGTGATCTCATTGCCGCGTCCGTTGAGGATGGCGCGCAGCATATAGAGACTAAAGCCTTTTGCCTGCTCCGCTTTGATTTGCGGCGGCATCGACAGCTCCTCTTTAGCCGTATGCACATCCACCAGGACCGGGCCATCATGCGCAAAAGCCTGCTCCAGCGCCGCATTGAGATCTGACGCTTTTTCAACCCGGATACCTTTGATGCCGCAGGCGGCGGCAATCGCAGCAAAATCAGGATTTTCCAGGTCGGTGCCGTCGGTAAGATAACCGCCCGCTTTCATCTCCATTGCCACAAAGCCCAGCACGCTGTTGTTAAAAATCACCAGCTTAACCGGCAGTTTCAGCTGCGCTACCGAGATAAAGTCTCCCATCAGCATACTGAAGCCACCGTCGCCGCACAGCGCCACCACCTGACGCTCTCTGTTGATAGCCTGCGCACCCAGCGCCTGCGGCATCGCATTCGCCATAGAGCCGTGATTAAACGAGCCTAGCAGGCGCCGTTTGCCGTTCATCTGCAGATAGCGCGCCGCCCAGACGGTGGGCGTGCCGACATCGCAGGTAAAGATGGCGTCGTCAGCGGCGTAGCGGCTGATCTGCTGTGCCAGATACTGGGGATGGATCGCCTGGTTGTCGTTTGCGGTTGCCAGATCGTCCAGGCTCTTGCGGGCGTCAGCGTAGTGCTCCAGCGCACGATCGAGATGATGGCGATCGTCATGCACCTCAAGCTGCGGCAGCAGCGCCTGGATCGTGGCTTTAACGTCACCCACCAGCGGCATATCGACATGGCTGTGCGCCCCCAGGCTGCCGGGGTTGATATCGATCTGAATGATACGCGCGCTGGCGGGGTAGAAGGCACGGTAGGGGAATTTCGTGCCGAGCAGGATCAGGGTGTCGGCATTCATCATGGCGTGATAGCCGGAAGAGAAACCAATCAGCCCGGTCATACCAACATCATACGGGTTGTCATATTCGATGTGTTCTTTGCCGCGCAGTGCGTGCACTACCGGCGCCTTAAGCCGTTCTGCCAGGGCGACAACTTCAGCATGGGCACCGGCGCAGCCGCTGCCGCACATCAGCGTAATATTGCCCGCGCCGTTAAGCGTTTCCGCCAGGGTAGCGAGCTCCGCTGCGGCCGGCACGACCTGTGGCAGCTGCGGCGGATACCATTCGCTGCGCGCACTTTTCGGGGCGGGCTGCAGCGCCACGTCACCCGGCAGGACAATCACAGAGACCCCGCGGTTGAGGATCGCTTTACGCATGGCGATGCCCAGAACCTGCGGCAGCTGCTCCGGATTAGAGACCAGCTCACAGTAGTGGCTGCATTCGCGAAACAGCTCCTGCGGATGCGTCTCCTGAAAATAGCCGCTGCCAATTTCGCTGGAAGGAATATGCGCGGCAATCGCCAGCACCGGCACATTGTTACGATGGCAGTCAAACAGCCCGTTAATCAGGTGCAGGTTACCGGGACCGCAGGAGCCGGCGCAGACCGCCAGCTCGCCGCTGATTTGCGCTTCTGCACCGGCGGCAAACGCGGCCACCTCTTCATGTCGCGTTGGCATCCATTCAATCGTACCCATGCGATTCAGGCTGTCACTCAGGCCGTTAAGCGAATCACCGGTTACGCCCCAGATACGTTTTACGCCTGCGCTCTCCAGCGTTTGTGCCAGCAGGGCGGCCACAGTTTGTTTCATCATTTGCTCCTTTCTGATGGGGGGCCATCTATGCTGATGGCAAAAATCTGTCAGTCAGAAAGCGTAGACGAAGCCGCTGCGCGCCAGCCGTGAAAAAGTGCGCTGCAGACCCGTCAGGCGGAAAAAAAGGCGATCAGCACCGGGGCCAGCAGGCTCATAATAAAGCCGTGCACGATGGCTGCAGGGACGATCTCCATGCCGCCGGCACGCTGCAGAATTGGCAGGGTGAAATCCATGGAGGTGGCACCGCTCAGGCCCAGCGTCATACTGCGGTGCCGGGTAATAAGCAGCGGGATCAGCATAATTGTGATCAGCTCACGCAGCAGATCGTTAAAGAACGCTGCGCTGCCGATAACGGGACCAAACGCGTCCGTCATCAGAATGCCGGAAAGCGAATACCAGCCAAAGCCGCTGGCCAGCGCGAGGCCGGTTTTGAGCGGCAGTCCAAGGCAGACAGCGGCGAGTGCGCCTCCGGCCAGTGCGCCAGCCAGCGACACGGCCGCCACCAGCGCACCCCGCCGGTTAAGCGTAATCTGCCGCAGCGTCATGCCGCTGCTGCGCAGCTGAACGCCCACCAGAAACAGCATCAGGATCAGGGCATATTCGCTGACGGTGGCCGCATGGCGCAGCGGAGCCCACTGCGTCAGGCCGAGCAGAAATCCGCCCAGCACCGAGCCGCACAGCTTGAGTGAGTCCAGCGCCATCGCGAGACGCGACGGCAGCGCCTGCGCTTTATGCTGATGCCGCCACGGCAGACGCTGCTCAAGCAGCCAGAACGCCAGCAGCGAACAGGCGAGAATCAAGAGACCAGAGATAAAAGCGGTATAAAAAATGGTGAGCAAATTCGTGCTGAGATTATCAAGAAATGCCAGGCTCACGCCCATAAAAAACAGAATGATATAGACCAGCGCACTGAGCAGCCGCGCCACCGCGCGTAGCAGTACCGGCTGCTGCAGATGCAGCAGATAACCAGCAATCAGCGGCAGCAGAATAATCATCAGACCATACATAGCGAACATCCGTCCGTGGGAAAAGGACGCCACGCTAATCAAAAAAGCGCACGCTGTAAATCACCGTCTGCGGATAATTTGCGCCTTGACCCATACGCCACCGTACACCATGCTCAGGCAACCTCTGTACAGGATAACCCTATGATTCTGGATCATATTGATATCAGCGGCTTTCGCGGCATTAATCAGCTCTCGCTGCCGCTTACGATGACGAATCTTCTGATAGGTGAAAACGCCTGGGGCAAATCAAGCCTGCTGGACGCGTTCTCACTCATGCTGGATCCGGCCAGCGCGCACGCCACCCTCAGCGAAGAGGATTTCCATTTCCCCGCCGCGGCCCCCGCGGCACGCTGGCGCACACTACAGATAGTGGTGCGCTTTCGCGCCTGTGAAGCAGAGCGGGAAAATACCCTGCTGCAGCCTTTCTGGCAGCATGATGAGCAGGGGAGTTATCTGCGCTTCAGTCTGCGGGCTACCTGCAAAGCAAACGGTGTGAAAAGCAGCTGGCGTTTCATTGACGCGCGTAATCAGCTGCTGGCAGCGGAGCCGACGGTGGCGGCGATAAGCTGGCTGCGGCAGCACCATCCGGTGCTGCGTTTACGCGATGCGCGGTTCGGACAGCGCCATCGGACGCATGAACCAGGCGGTGAGGGTCGGGATCCGGGTCTGCAGGCGCTGCAGAGCGTGTTACAGCAGCTCAATCGCGCGGCGGGCGGCCGGGCGGTGAGCGATGAGGTGCTGCTGCAGGGCGTACAGACAATGCAGCAGCTGATGGCGCACTATTTTCTCGTTCAGCAACCCGGCGTCAGTCACCCGCGAATGGCACCGGAACTGCGCGACGGCAGCGCAGGCTGGCAGGCGCTGGATGCGCTTAACCGGCTGCTGGCGGGGGCTAGTGCAGAGCATCGTCGCGAGGTGCAGCTGCGGCTGCTGGCACTGCTGCCCGGCAGCAATGCGCTGCCAGACGGCGCCCAGCCTGTTCTGCTGGTCGAGGATCCTGAAACCCGGCTGCACCCGATAATGCTTTCGGTTACCTGGAATTTACTGACGCTGCTGCCGCTGCAGCGGCTGGTCACCACCAATTCAGGTGAACTGGTTTCCCAGACGCCGCTGGAAAACCTCTGCCGTCTGGTGCGTGAAGCGAGCCGCGTAGCGGCGTGGCGTATCGGCGAAGCGGGGCTGAGCGCCGAGGATCATCGCCGCATCGCGTTTCATATTCGCGTTAATCGACCCGCCGCGCTGTTTGCCCGCTGCTGGCTGCTGGTAGAGGGCGAGACGGAGGTGTGGATCGTTAACGAGCTGGCGCGACAGCAGGGCGATCATTTTGCCGCAGAAGGGATCCGGGTGATCGAGTTTGCCCAGGCAGGCCTGAAGCCGCTGCTGAAATTTGCCCGGCGTATGGGAATTGCCTGGCACGTATTGACCGATGGCGATGAGGCAGGAAAGAAATATGCGGCGACCACCCGCAGCCAGCTGCTGACCCACGAAAAGGAAGAGGTGCACCTGACGCAGTTTCCGGCAGCTGACATTGAACACTTTCTCTATCAGCACGGATTCCGCGCGGTCTATCATCAGATGGCGCACCTGCCGTTAAACATTGCGATGACGCCACGGCGTATTATTACGCAGGCGATCCATCACAGCTCTAAGCCTGAGCTGGCCATTGCCGTGGCGCTGGCAGCCGGGGAGCGCGGCCCGCAGGCGATTCCGCCGCTGTTCAGAGCGCTTTTTAATCAGGTAAAAATGCTGGCACAGCGGCGTGCAGGATAGGATGAAAAGTAAAATGCCAGCGTTACCGGCTGGCATTTCAGGGGCGGAGTGGTCAGAATAACCGCGCGCTGCGCCGGTCAGGAATGCAGCGACGCCTCACAGGGGACAATCAGACTGGCATGGTTGCCTTTTGGCCCTTCGTGAACATCAAACTGAACGTGCTGACCCGCTTTAAGCGTTCTGTAACCCTCCATCTGAATGGTGGAGTAGTGCGCAAAGATGTCATCGCCACCGCCAACCGGACAAATAAAGCCGAAGCCCTTGGCGTTGTTGAACCATTTAACAGTACCCGTCTCCATGCTTTTACTTCCCTCGCAAGACATTCTGATAAGTAGGTGAGGTCATCGCAGCTGTGAGTCGCGGTTGTTTAAAACTCAATCAGCTTGTGCATGTAGAATGTAGAGAAACGGACCTTATCGTCAAGCAATCGACCCGGATGCATGGGCAGAAAATCACCAAAATTTGAGGCAGTTAACGCTATTGAGAATTTTGTGATACAGGTCGCGCATCTGCTTTTCGTACCGATAGCAGCGATAGCAAACCCGGCTTGACAGACGTGTTAAACTTCAGGTTAGTGCAGGCTAAAATGCATGACCGCAACGCAGAATTCCAATGGACGATTATGGCAAACACAAACGACTGGCTTAATTTTGAACACCTGGCCGAAGACAAAGTACGTGAAGGGTTAAAGCCGCCTTCAATGTATAAAGTCATCCTGAATAATGACGATTATACACCTATGGAATTTGTTATTGACGTTCTGCAAAAGTTCTTTTCTTATGATATTGAACGCGCCACGCAACTGATGCTGAAAGTTCACTATCATGGAAAGGCAGTCTGCGGTGTTTTCACCGCTGAAGTAGCAGAGACAAAAGCTGCGCAGGTGAACAACTATGCCAGAGAGAATCAACATCCTTTGCTGTGTACGCTGGAAAAAGCCTGAACCTGTCTCCATATAGGAAACAGGCAGTCAGAGCGATAATTGGGGGAGGTGCCAAATGCTCAATCAAGAACTGGAACTCAGTTTAAACATGGCTTTCGCCAGAGCGCGCGAGCACCGTCACGAGTTTATGACCGTCGAACATCTGTTACTGGCACTGCTCAGTAACCCGTCGGCCAGAGAGGCACTGGAAGCCTGTACGGTGGATATTGTGGCTCTGCGTCAGGAACTCGAAGCCTTCATCGAACAAACCACGCCGGTGCTGCCGGTCGGCGAAGCTGAGCGCGATACGCAACCTACGCTCAGCTTCCAGCGCGTGCTGCAGCGGGCGGTATTCCACGTTCAATCTTCCGGTCGCAGTGAAGTTGCAGGCGCCAATGTCCTGGTTGCCATTTTCAGCGAGCAGGAGTCGCAGGCGGCTTATCTGCTGCGCAAACATGAAATCAGCCGTCTCGATGTGGTGAATTTCATCTCTCACGGCACACGTAAAGATGAGCCCGGCCAGTCGCAGAATAACGCGGACAATCCGGTCAATGAAGAGCAGGCAGGCGGGGAGGAGCGTATGGAGAACTTCACCACCAATCTTAACCAGCTTGCTCGCGTTGGCGGTATCGACCCGCTTATCGGGCGTGAAAAAGAGCTGGAGCGCGCCGTGCAGGTGCTGTGCCGCCGGCGTAAAAACAATCCGCTGCTGGTGGGTGAATCGGGCGTAGGTAAAACCGCGATTGCTGAAGGGCTCGCCTGGCGTATTGTGCAGGGTGATGTACCTGAGGTGATGAAAGAGTGCACTATCTATTCACTGGATATCGGCTCTCTGCTGGCGGGCACCAAATATCGCGGCGATTTTGAAAAGCGCTTTAAAGCGCTGCTCAAACAGCTGGAGCAGGATAACAACAGCATCCTGTTTATTGATGAGATCCACACCATCATCGGTGCCGGTGCAGCATCGGGCGGGCAGGTGGATGCCGCTAACCTGATTAAGCCACTGCTCTCCAGCGGTAAAATCCGCGTGATGGGTTCCACAACCTATCAGGAGTTCAGCAATATTTTCGAGAAAGATCGCGCACTGGCGCGCCGCTTCCAGAAAATTGATATTACTGAGCCTTCGGTTGAAGAGACCGTGCAGATCCTCAACGGACTGAAGCCGAAATATGAAGCGCATCATGACGTGCGTTATACCGCGAAGGCGGTGCGTGCCGCGGTAGAGCTGGCGGTCAAATATATCAACGATCGTCATCTGCCGGATAAAGCCATTGACGTCATCGATGAAGCGGGCGCGCGGGCGCGTCTCGTGCCGGTGAGCAAGCGTAAGAAAACCGTTAACGTATCCGATATTGAATCGGTTGTGGCACGGATTGCACGTATACCGGAACAGAGCGTATCGGCCACCGATCGCGATACGCTGAAAAACCTGGGCGACCGCCTGAAAATGCTGGTATTTGGCCAGGATAATGCGATTGAGGCACTGACCGAAGCGATTAAAATGAGTCGCGCTGGTCTGGGTCAGGATCGCAAGCCGGTCGGCTCCTTCCTGTTCGCCGGTCCGACCGGGGTAGGTAAAACAGAAGTCACCGTGCAGCTGGCGAAAGCGCTGGGCATTGAGCTGCTGCGTTTTGATATGTCGGAATATATGGAGCGCCATACGGTCAGCCGTCTGATTGGCGCACCTCCTGGCTATGTGGGCTTTGACCAGGGCGGTCTGTTAACGGATGCGGTGATCAAGCATCCGCACGCTGTGGTGCTGCTGGATGAAATTGAGAAAGCGCACCCGGATGTCTTTAACCTGCTGCTGCAGGTTATGGATAACGGTATGCTGACCGACAACAACGGGCGCAAAGCGGACTTCCGTAACGTGGTGCTGGTCATGACCACTAACGCCGGCGTACGCGAAACTGAACGTAAGTCAATCGGTCTGATTCAGCAGGATAACAGTACGGATGCGATGGAGGAGATCAAAAAGATCTTTACGCCAGAGTTCCGCAACCGTCTCGACAACATTATCTGGTTCCGTCACCTCTCTGCTGAGGTGATCCATCAGGTCGTCGATAAGTTTATTGTTGAACTGCAGGCGCAGCTGGATGCGAAGGGCGTCTCACTGGAAGTGAGCGACGACGCGCGCGACTGGCTGGCAGAAAAAGGCTACGATAAGGCGATGGGCGCGCGTCCGATGGCGCGTACGGTTCAGGAAAGCCTGAAAAAACCGCTGGCCAATGAACTGCTGTTTGGTTCGCTGGTGGATGGTGGCTCTGTGTCAGTGGCGCTGGATAAAGAAAAAAACCAGCTTACTTATCACTTCCTGAGCGCAGAGAAGCGCAAAACGGAAGGCACTGTGCACTAACGCCAGGGCAATAAAACAAAAGGCCGGATAATTATCCGGCCTTTTTTTTGCGGCTGGAAACTTAACCAGCCCGCGACGTGTGCAGCAGCTTAGCGACTGCGGAAGACAATGCGGCCTTTGCTCAGGTCGTACGGGGTCAACTCTACAGTGACTTTGTCACCCGTCAGGATGCGGATATAGTTTTTGCGCATTTTACCGGAGATATGAGCGGTAACCACGTGCCCGTTTTCAAGCTCTACGCGGAACATGGTGTTAGGTAACGTATCCAGTACGGTACCCTGCATTTCAATATTGTCTTCTTTGGCCATCGAATCCTCTGGGTGAACTACCAAACTGTTGAACCGGCAAGATAATGCCGAATTCCATGATTTATGTAAAGAAACGTTGGCTGTTTTTGCCAACGCTTCGCCGTGCGTCGCGCTGTCGCGCGTGCAGTACGGATAAATTCGGGTGTTGTTGACGTCTGCGGGGGATTAGCGGGCTAAGAATCTGCAGCAACCGGCCCGGCTGGGGTGGATGAAACAGTTTCAGGAAACAGGTGAGATTCCCAGCCTGGCAATTCCGGCTCGCCACAGCGAAGCGCGGACGACATACCAAACTCGCTTATTGTATCACTTTTATGTGGATTTGTGTGCAAAACATCTGCGGAGAGGGCTAAAAAAGGGTCTGCGTCTGCCAGCATCCTTCAGCAACCGGCTGCCACGCCAGCTTTTTTAGCTCCTGCAGATAGTCAGCGCGCGGAATTTCCGTTGCGCCGAGCGATGCCGTATGGGGATTAAGCACCTGACAATCGATAAGCCTGCCCTGATGAGCCCGGAAGTGCTGCGAAAATACCCACAGCGCGGTTTTTGAAGCGTTTTCCTGCCGGCTGAACATCGATTCTCCGCAGAACATCTGGCCGAGCGCCAGACCGTACATACCCCCGACCAGGCTATTTTCATGCCACACTTCAACAGAGTGCGCATGCCCCAGTTCATACAGGCGCAGCCAGGCGCGTTTGACCTCAAAAGTGATCCAGGTTCCCTCCTGACGTCCGGTCGCGCAGCCTTCAAGTACCTGTGCAAAGGCGTGGTTCATGGTCACGCGATAGGGAGAGCGACGGTGAAAACGCGCCATGCTCCGGCTGAGATGAAAGGCGTCTGGCATCAGCACGGCCCGCGGATCGGGCGACCACCAGAGAATCGGATCGCCGGGCGAAAACCAGGGAAAAATACCGTGCTGGTAGGCGTTAATCAGACGTGCAGGCGAGAGATCGCCGCCCATCGCCAGCAAACCGTTTGGTTCGCGCAGCGCCATTTCCGGCGGCGGGAAGTGCAGTGAATCACGTGAAAGTTGTACCAGTCTCATGGCATCAGCTACTCAGAAGCGTCATCTCCAGACTATAACGCAAAGCGCTGACGGAAACGCCAGTAGCGACCCGCTTTTGAGATTAATACGTCATGAGAACCTGATTCCACAATGGCGCCCTGATCCATGACGCAGATGCGATCCATCTTCTCCAGACCCTGCAGGCGATGTGTCACCATAATCAGCGTCTTACCCTTGCTGACCCGCAGCAGTAATTGCAGAATGTGCTGCTCGGTCGTGGCGTCCAGCCCTTCAGTGGGTTCATCCAGCAGCCAGAGATCGCCGTTGTGCAGCAGGGCGCGGGCGATGGCCAGCCGCCGCAGTTCGCCGCCGGAAAGGGGTCTGCCGCCTTCACCCATCCAGCTATCCAGTCCGTCAGGCTGTTCAGCCAGAAAGCCGAGCCCGGCCTGTGTCAGAGCGGCTGTCAGCTCACTGTCGCTGGCCGTGGGGCGCGCCAGTAAGAGGTTGTCCCGCAGCGTCTGGCTGAAAAGATGCACGCGCTGCGTCACCACGCTGATACGCTGCCGCAGGCTGGTCTCATCCCACTGTGAGAGCGGAGTATCATTAAGCTGAATACTTCCCGCGGTGGCTTCCCGGCTACGGGTGATAAGCGCCAGCAGGCTCGATTTACCGCAGCCGGTCGGGCCGAGCAGAGCGATACGTTCGCCTTGTCGCAGCTGCAGTGAAAAATGCGCTAATACCGGCTCCGGGCGCTGCGGATAGCTAAATGAAACGTTATCCAGCGTGAGGCTGATACCCGGCGCCGTATTCGGCATGGCTGGCGGAAAATAGATGGCAGGCGGCTGGTCGATAATCTCCTGCACGCGCCGTGCGGCGCTGCTGACCTGCGCCAGCGGCAGAAAAGCGCCGGCAACCGGTGCCAGCGCTTCAAACGCCGCGAGGCCACAGAACAGAAACAGCGCAATCGCTGCGCCCCCGACAGAAGCAGCTGACACCCACAGCAACAGCGTTACGGTCAGACCGGCTATCAGCAGCAGCAGGCTCTGCGCAAACGCCTGCAGGTGATGCTGCTGTTGCTGCGCGCGCTGCCACTGCTGCTCTGTGCTGTCCAGCCGCTGACGCCAGGCCGTCGCTGCACCATAGATTTTTAGCTCAGCCTGAGCCATGAGCCAGCCAGCAAGCTGCAGCCGCCAGCTCGCCTGAGAGCGGGCGATACGCGCGCCGGAAGCCTGACCAAAATAACAGAAGAGGGCGGGCAGCAGTAGCAGGGTCAGCAGCATGCTGCCGCCTAAGAGCAGCGCCAGAGGCAGGCTGAGCAGAGAGAGACTGCAGGTTACGACGATAATGACCACTGCCGCACCGGCCAGGGGCGAAATAATACGCAGGTAGAGATGATCGAGCGTATCGACATCGCTGACAAAACGATTCAGCAGCTCGCCATGACGAAAGCGCGATAGCTGCTCAGGTGCCAGCGCCATCAGGCGGCTGAAGGTGTAGACACGCAGATGCTGCAGCACCCGGAAAGTGGCGTCATGACTGACAAGACGCTCAAAATAACGCGCGGCGGTGCGTATAATCGCGGCACCGCGCACGCCTGCCGCCGGCAGCATATAGTTGAAGGCGTAGAGCCCGGCCAGCCCTGCCAGCGAGGAGGCAGCCAGAAACCAGCCCGAGAGCGTAAGCAGGCTCACACTGGCAAGCAGGGTGAGGATAGCCAGCGCGATCCCCAATCCCAGGCGCCAGGGGTGCTGCCGGAACAGACGCAGAAAAGGCATTATTGAGCGCACAGTGAAACCTCCTGCTGACGTTGCCGTATCATCTCCTGCAGCAGCCCGGGCTCCCTGCTGAGCTGCTGCCAGCTTCCCTGCTGTACCAGCGCACCCTGCTGCATGACCCACACTTCATCCCACTGCGCCAGATCGTGCAGCTGGTGCGTAATCATTAACGTTGTCTGCTGCCGTGCCGCCTGGTTAAGCGCCTGCATGACGTGATATTCGCTGGTGCTGTCCAGACCTGAACCCGGTTCATCCAGCAGCAGCAGTTTTGCCGGCTTCAGCAGCGCACGGGCAACCGCAATCCGCTGAGCCTGACCAACAGAAAGCCCGACACCATCCTCGCCAGTCGGCGTATCCAGCCCCAGCGGCAGGCTTGTCAGAAATGCGCTTACGCCAGCCTGGGCTAATACAGCCTGCAGTCTGCTCTCCTCAACGGGTCGATCCGGCATCAGGTTATCGCGCAGCGTTTGTGCAGGCAGCTGCGGATTCTGTCCCACCCAGGCAAGCTGCCGCTGCCACTCTGCACGATCGATATGGCGCAGATCCACGCCATTGGCCCGCAGCACGCCCTGCCAGGGCAGGAAACCGAGCAGCGCGTTCATCAGCACGGTTTTGCCTGCGCCGCTTTCACCGACCAGCGCGACCCGGCAGCCTGCGCGCAGGGTAAAGTTAAGCGGCTGCGTCAGCGCGTGGCCGCCAGGACTCATTACCACCAGATCCTCTGCGGTCAGCGTCAGAGGAGCCTCGTCACACCACGGGCGAACTGGCCCCTGTAGCCGGGCATCCGGTGTCGCCTGCAGAAACGTTTCCAGCGCATCTGCTGCGCCTGCCGCCTGCGCTTTGGCGTGATAAAAGGTACCCAGATCGCGCAGCGGCTGGAAAAACTCCGGCGCAAGGATTAGCGCAAGAAAGCCGGCAAACAGCGTTACGCCAGTACCATAATGACCAAAATTAAATTCGCCAAGGTAAGAAAAACCAAAATAGACGGCGACAACGGCAATCGCCAGCGAGGCGAAAAATTCCAGCACCGCCGAGGAGAGAAAAGCGAGGCGCAGCACGTCCATTGTCCGCTGCCGAAAGCTATCGGTGCTGGCGGCAATAGCCTGCTTCTCAGCCGCTGCACGGTGAAACAGCCGCAGCGTGTCGCGTCCGCGCAGACGATCGTAAAAATCGCCGCTCAGGCGTGATAGCGCGAGAAAGTTACGCCGGCTGGCGTCCGCTGCGCCCATGCCCACCAGCGCCATAAATAGCGGGATCAGCGGAGCGGTGACCAGCAGGATCAGCCCTGCAGCCCAGTTAACGGGAAACACAGCTAGCAAAATTGCGCAGGGAATAGCAACCGCCAGCGTCATCTGTGGCAGATAACGCGCATAATATTCCTGCAGCTGTTCAATCTGCTCAAGCAGCAGCGTTGACCAGCTGCCGGCAGGTCTGCCCTGTATCCAGGCCGGTCCGAGCGCATCGATGCGATCAAGCAGCTGGCGCCGCAGCGCCCGCCGGATGGCGAGACCGGCGCGGAAGCCTGCCATCTCCCGGCCATAGTTAAAGCCGGCACGCAACAGAAAACAGAACAGCAACAGCACAAACTGAGTGACCAGCGACGAGCGGGGCCGATCGGAGACAACCAGCTGCTGCAGTAGCGTAGCCATCAGCCACGCCTGGGCGATAAGAACGAGTGCGGAGGCAAAGCCGCATAGCGCAGCCAGCCGCAGGGCGGTAGCGCCGGAGGCCCGCTGCTGCCGTAACCAGCCCAGCAGGCGCTTTTGCCGTGATTTATTCATACTGTCGTCTGCTCTTCTGAAACAGGGCGAAAACCCGATAAAGTATCCGGTTATTGCGGTCGGCAGCACTTTAGCACGCGGTACATAAAAAAGGCGACCTGAACAGGTCGCCTCACTTTGATTATGATCAGGTTATTAACACGTTACCGATCGGTTTTAACCAGCCCATCCAGATAGCGCTCTGCATCCAGCGCTGCCATACAGCCGGTACCGGCAGAGGTAATCGCCTGACGATAAGTGTGATCCATCACATCGCCTGCGGCAAAGACGCCCGGAATACTGGTCTGCGTGGCGTTACCGTGCAGGCCGGACTGCACCTTAATGTAGCCATTTTCCAGCGCCAGCTGGCCCTCAAAAATGGCGGTGTTTGGACTGTGGCCGATGGCGACAAACAGGCCTGCGACCTCAAGCGATTCTGCAGGCTCACCGTTAGTTGCCAGCAGCTTCACGCCGGTCACACCCATCTGGTCACCGGTCACTTCTTCCAGCGTGCGGTGCGTATGCAGCACAATGTTGCCGCTGCGCACTTTTTCCATCAGCCGGTCGATCAGAATTTTCTCTGCGCGGAAGGTGTCGCGGCGGTGAATCAGGTGCACCTCAGACGCGATGTTGGCAAGGTACAGCGCCTCTTCAACAGCAGTATTGCCTCCGCCGATCACCGCAACTTTCTGGTTGCGATAGAAAAAACCGTCGCAGGTCGCACAGGCAGAGACGCCACGGCCCTTAAATGCCTCTTCAGAAGGCAGACCCAGATAGCGTGCAGATGCACCCGTCGCAATAATCAGGGCGTCCGCCGTATATTCGCCGCTGTCGCCGGTCAGGCGGAAAGGGCGCTGCTGCAGGTCAACGGTATGAATATGATCGAACAGGATTTCAGTGTTGAATTTTTCGGCATGCGCATGCATACGCTCCATCAGCGACGGCCCGGTCAGGTCATGCGGGTCGCCTGGCCAGTTTTCAACTTCGGTGGTCGTCGTAAGCTGGCCGCCCTTTTCCAGACCGGTAATCAGAACCGGATTCAGGTTAGCGCGTGCCGCATAAACTGCAGCGGTATAACCGGCTGGGCCTGAGCCCAGGATAAGCAGTTTGCTGTGTTTGGCCGTACTCATGCATTCCTCAGTGTGTTTCTGACAACAGTGATTTTGATTGTAGGGAAATTAGGACAGCAAAAAAAGCTTTGCACCATTTTGTTAGCAATTGCTGCAAGCGGCGTAGACGATGAAACGCATCTTTGCTGCAGCGTTGCGCTAAAAGAGTGCATTCTGAGTAAATAAAAGGCATCACCGCCCTGAAAATATCATTTAAAAACAGGGCTCCAGCACGGTATCTGGCATCTTGTACTGAATTTAGATGTTTTACTTTGACAATCGCCTGCGCATTTGCGAAAACATTGGAAGAAGCAGAGAGTCTCTGGCGGTTCAGAACGGTAATTGATTGCTGTTTTGCGCGGTGGCGTCAGAAAATCTCAGCCTGACATTGGTAATGACGCATGATGTGGACAGACAGCATGCGTCATACGGATGGTGCGCGACTGCACAGGCTTATGGTCTTCAATTCAGTAAGGCTCTGGAATACGCATTTTTCAGGGTTGTGGCAGGCATAGGGAAGGAATTAAGAGAGACAATAATAATGGTAGACAATAAAAAGCGCCCCGGAAAAGATCTGGATCGTATCGACAGAAATATCCTGAATGAACTGCAAAAAGATGGCCGTATCTCCAATGTTGAGCTTTCCAAGCGCGTAGGCCTTTCGCCAACGCCATGCCTTGAGCGTGTTCGCCGCCTGGAGCGACAGGGCTTTATCCTCGGCTACACCGCTCAGCTTAACCCGCACTACCTTGATGCATCCCTGCTGGTATTTGTTGAGATTACTCTGAATCGCGGTGCCCCTGACGTGTTTGAGCAATTTAACGCCGCAGTGCAAAAACTTGAGGAAACTCAAGAGTGTCACCTCGTTTCCGGTGACTTTGACTATCTGCTGAAAACCCGCGTGCCTGATATGTCTGCCTATCGTAAACTGCTGGGAGAAACCTTGCTGCGCCTGCCAGGCGTAAACGACACCCGCACCTATGTCGTGATGGAAGAGGTGAAACAGAGTAACCGGCTGGTCATTAAAACCCGCTAACGCAGGGAAGGTGCAAAGCGTGCAGGATTTAGGTACACTCCTGTGAATTCATACAGGACCAGCGTCGGGCTCTTCCGGCGCTGTTGCCTTCTTATTTTACAGGCACCTGGAGAGTTCTCTTGAGCCAGGAATACACAGAAGATAAAGATGTTTCGTTACAACCGCTGAGCAGTGGACGTCGTCTGCTCGAGGCGTTGCTCATCCTTGTAGCCTTGTTCGCCATCTATCTGATGGTGTCACTGGTCAGTTTTAACCCTTCCGATCCCAGCTGGTCCCAGACCGCATGGCATGAACCTATCCACAATATCGGGGGTAGTCCAGGTGCCTGGCTGGCAGATACTTTGCTGTTTATCTTTGGCGTGATGGCCTATGCCATTCCACCCGTTATCCTGGGGCTGTGCTGGATCACTTTCCGTCAGCGCGATCGGCAGGATTATATCGACTATTTTGCCGTTGGATTGCGCCTGATAGGCGTGCTGGCACTGGTGGTGACCACCTGCGGACTGGCTGCGCTGAACGTGGATGATATCTGGTACTTTGCCTCAGGCGGGGTGATTGGCAGTCTGGTCAGCAATGCCATGGCGCCGTGGCTGCATGGTGCAACCGGCACGCTGACGCTGCTCTGTATCTGGGCCGCAGGCATCACGCTCTATACCGGCTGGTCATGGCTCGCTATCGCTGAAAAAATCGGGAGCGTAGTGATGGGCGTGCTGACTTTTGCCAGCAACCGCTCTCGTCATGACGATCGCTGGGAAGAGGATGAGTATGAAGAGGAAGCGGATATCCCATTGCGCCCGGTTGTGGCGTCTCAGGCTGCTGACGAAGAGGATGTTTTGCTGGCTGCGCCGCGAGCGCCTGCACTCTCTGCTGAGCTGGCCAGCGAACCGCTGCTGGCTAAAGCGTCCAGCGCAACCGCTGCGGCGCTTTCTGCGGTCAGTGAAGCTGCCCGTCAGGCACCGCCCGCTTCGGCTGCCGTAGCAGAACCTGCACCGACGGCGGAGCCAGCAGTTACGCAGGCTGCCGTGCCGCAACCGGTCACATCTCAACCGGTTGTGACCGCCACGCCAGCACCGCAGACGCCACCGCTTTATCATTTTGAACTGCCGGCAGAGCCTGTCGCGTCGCCTGCTGCACCGGATGAAGATGGCCCGCGCATGGGCGACTGGCAAAGTGCCGATCGCTTCTCTGCTGCCGCCCCTGCATTCACGGCCGCCGCGGCCACAGGTGCTGCCACCGCGGCCGTACAGCGTGCGGAAGAGTCGCTGTCGCCTGTTTTTGACATTGTGCCTGAGCGCGATCGTAACCCGCAGGTAAAACAGGGGATTGGTCCGGAGCTGCCGCGACCTAACAAAGTTAAACTGCCGACCCGACGTGAACTCGCCTCTTATGGCATCAAACTGCCTTCACAGCGTATGGCAGAGGAGAAAGCGCGCGAAGAAGCAGAGCAGCAACAGCCCGACGTGAGCGCCACGCTGCATCAGCCACAGTATGAGGAAGAGGCTACGCTTCAGGAAGCGCAGCTGCGTGATGCATTTCAGTCACAGCAGCAGCAGCGCTATGGTGAAAGCTGGGAGTCGCATACTGAAGAGGACGATCAGGAGGCGCAGCATCAGGCGCAGCTGGCGAGCCAGTTTGCGGCGCAGCAGCAGCAGCGTTACAGCGCACCGCAGGAAGAAAAAGCGCCGGTGTTTAATCTGGATACCTCGGCTGCTTTTGACTTCTCGCCGATGAAAGATCTGGTTGATGATACGCCGAGTGAACCGCTGTTTACTATTGCGGCAACGCCGGAGCCTGAAGCGCAGTGGCAGCAGTCAGCTTCACCGGCAGCCGAACCAGCCGCGCAGTGGCAGCAGCCAGCCGCACCGGCAACCGAACCAGCCGCGCAGTGGCAGCAGCCAGCCGCACCGGCAACCGAACCAGCCGCGCAGTGGCAGCAGCCAGCCGCACCGGCAGCCGAACCAGCCGCACCGGCAGCAGCACCAGCCGCGCAGTGGCAGCAGCCAGCCGCACCGGCAGCCGAACCAGCCGTAGAGTGGCAGCAGCAAGCCGCACCGGCAGCAGAGCCTGCCGCAGCACCGGCCGTACCGGCGCAGGATAGTCTGTTTCACCCTTTCCTGGTGCGTCATGAACGACCGCTGGAAAAACCTTCCACGCCGCTTCCGGTACTTGAGCTGCTGACGGCTCCTCCGGAAGAAGAAGAGCCGGTGGATATGTTTGCTCTGGAACAGACGGCGCGCCTGGTTGAAGCGCGTCTGGCTGACTACCGGGTAAAAGCGGAAGTGGTAGGGATCTCTCCGGGTCCGGTGATCACCCGCTTTGAGCTCGATCTGGCGCCGGGCGTTAAAGCGGCGAGGATCTCAAACCTTTCCCGCGATCTGGCGCGTTCACTGTCAGCCGTGGCAGTGCGTGTGGTAGAGGTGATCCCCGGTAAACCTTACGTTGGACTTGAGCTGCCGAACAAACATCGTCAGACGGTCTATCTGCGTGAAGTGCTGGATTGCGATAAGTTCCGCGATAATCCTTCTCCTTTGTCAGTGGTGCTGGGTAAAGATATCTCCGGACAGCCTGTTGTCGCCGATCTGGCAAAAATGCCACACCTGCTGGTTGCCGGTACCACCGGTTCCGGTAAGTCGGTTGGCGTTAATACCATGATCATCAGTATGCTCTATAAAGCGACCCCGGAAGAGGTGCGCTTTATCATGATCGACCCGAAAATGCTTGAGCTGTCAGTTTATGAAGGGATCCCGCACCTGCTTACCGAGGTGGTCACCGACATGAAAGACGCTGCTAACGCGCTGCGCTGGAGCGTGGTGGAGATGGAGCGTCGCTACAAACTGATGTCTGCGCTGGGCGTACGTAACCTCGCCGGTTATAACGAAAAAATTGAGCAGGCTGCGGCGATGGGCCGTCCGATTCCCGATCCGTTCTGGAAGCCGGGTGACAGCATGGACATGACGCCGCCCGTACTGGAGAAGCTGCCCTATATCGTTGTGCTGGTGGATGAGTTTGCCGACCTGATGATGGCGGTGGGTAAAAAGGTAGAAGAGCTGATAGCGCGTCTGGCGCAGAAAGCGCGTGCTGCCGGTATTCACCTGGTGCTGGCAACCCAGCGTCCGTCGGTTGACGTGATTACCGGTCTGATTAAAGCCAACATTCCTACGCGTATCGCTTTTACGGTATCAAGTAAGATTGACTCGCGTACCATCCTCGATCAGGGCGGCGCAGAATCGCTGCTGGGAATGGGTGATATGCTCTATATGCCACCTAACTCCTCAATGCCGGTACGCGTGCACGGCGCATTCGTGCGCGATCAGGAAGTTCATGCTGTCGTGCAGGACTGGAAAGCGCGCGGACGCCCGCAGTATATCGACAGCATCACCGCGGGCGAGGAGAGCGAAGGCGGCGCAGGCGGGATGGATGGTGATGAAGAGCTCGATCCGCTATTCGATCAGGCCGTCTCCTTTGTGGTTGAGAAACGTCGCGCCTCTATCTCTGGTGTACAGCGTCAGTTCCGTATCGGCTATAACCGTGCGGCACGTATCATTGAGCAGATGGAAGCGCAGGGGATTGTTTCTGAGCCGGGCCATAACGGTAACCGCGAGGTGCTTTCGCCGCCGCCACATGAAATGTAACGCCGGCTGACAGCACAACTTTCCTGATGGGCCAGTTAACAACTGGCCCATTGTTTATCTGTTGCGCAATCCCCATATCTTTGGGACCTTTCGGCTTTTTCTTCTGTCGAAGAGACAATACGGCAACTACGTTTAATAGCAGTGAGTATCAGGAACAGTGAATAAGGAATCGAATCAGATGAAATTACGCGTTATTGCCTGTGGCCTGCTGGCCGGTTTTGTTTCAGCATCAGCGCTGGCGGATGCCTCCGGCGACCTGCAGCAGCGCCTGAACAAAGTAAACAGTTTCCATGCCAGCTTTAGCCAGAAAGTCACCGACGGCAGCGGTGCCAATGTGCAGGATGGTGAAGGCGAGCTGTGGGTTAAGCGTCCCAGCCTGTTTAACTGGCACATGACGGCGCCGGATGAGAGCGTTATTGTCTCCGACGGTAAAAACCTGTGGTTCTACAATCCGTTTGTTGAACAGGCCAGCGTGAGCCTGCTGCAGAATGCCACCAGCAATACGCCATTTATGCTTATTGCCCGCAATCAGCCCAGCGACTGGAAGCAGTACAACATCAAACAGCAGGGTGACAGCTTTGAGCTGACGCCAAAAAACAGCGACGGCAACCTGAAACAGTTCACCATCAACGTATCGTCATCGGGCACTATCAATCAGTTCAGCGCGGTTGAGCAGGATGGCCAGCGCAGCAGCTACCAGCTGAAGAGCCAGAAAAATGGTGCTATCAGTCCCGATAAATTTACCTTTACGCCACCAAAAGGGGTAACGGTAGACGACCAGCGTCAGTGAGGTTGAGTTGAGTAATCTCTCTCTGGATTTTGCCCCTTCAAATGCGTTTAAACCGCTGGCCGCCAGAATGCGGCCTACGACGCTTCAGGAGTATATCGGCCAGCAGCATCTGCTGGCCCCTGGCAAACCGCTGCCGCGGGCGATTGAAGCCGGGCAGCTGCACTCGATGATTCTGTGGGGACCGCCGGGCACCGGCAAGACCACGCTGGCAGAGATCATCGCGCACTACGGTAATGCTGATGTGGAACGCATCTCAGCGGTCACGTCAGGCGTAAAAGATATTCGTGAGGCAATTGAGCGCGCCCGGCAAAACCGCCACGCCGGCCGCCGCACTATCCTGTTTGTGGATGAGGTCCATCGCTTCAATAAAAGCCAGCAGGATGCCTTTCTGCCACATATCGAAGATGGCACCATCACATTTATCGGTGCTACCACGGAAAACCCTTCGTTTGAACTCAACTCTGCGCTGCTGTCGCGTGCGCGCGTCTATCTGCTCAAATCACTGACGACAGAGGAGATTGAGCAGGTGCTGACGCAGGCGATGGAAGACAGCACTCGCGGCTATGGTGACAGTGATATCATGCTGCCTGACGCCACGCGCCGGATGATTGCCGAACTGGTAAGCGGTGACGCGCGCCGTGCGCTGAATATGCTGGAAATGATGGCGGATATGGCAGATGTCAGCGCGCAGGGCAAGCGGGAGCTGACGCCGCAGCTGCTGACCGAAGTGGCTGGCGAGCGTGCGGCGCGCTTTGATAACCAGGGCGATCGCTTTTACGATCTCATCTCGGCGCTGCACAAATCGGTGCGCGGCTCTGCGCCCGACGCGGCGCTCTACTGGTACGCCCGGATTATTACCGCCGGCGGGGATCCGCTCTATGTCGCACGGCGTCTGCTGGCTATCGCCTCGGAAGATGTCGGAAATGCCGATCCGCGCGCCATGCAGGTAGCCATTTCAGCCTGGGACTGCTTTACGCGCGTCGGGCCGGCAGAAGGCGAGCGTGCGATTGCGCAGGCGATTGTCTATCTGGCATGTGCGCCGAAAAGCAACGCAGTGTACACGGCTTTCAAAGCGGCGCTGCGCGATGCGCGCGAGCATCCTGATTACGATGTGCCGGATCATCTGCGTAATGCGCCGACAAAGCTGATGAAAGAGATGGGGCTGGGTAAAAGCTATCGCTATGCGCATGATGAACCCAACGCCTATGCGGCTGGCGAAGTCTTTTTCCCGCCGGAAATGCGCGATGTCCGCTATTACCATCCTGTGCCGCGCGGACTGGAAGGAAAGATCGGTGAAAAACTCGCCTGGCTGGCTGAGCAGGATGAAAATAGCCCGATAAAACGCTACCGCTGATAAACGCGTTACGGTAAGGTGAGTAAGGAATTCATTGCATTCCAGTGGGATGCAACCCCTCATTTTTCAATCAACCTTTTATTACACAGGATAAGCATGCTCGATCCCAATCTGCTGCGTAACGAGCCAGACGCAGTCGCAGAAAAACTGGCACGCCGGGGATTTAAACTGGATGTGGATACGCTGCGCTCCTTAGAAGAGCGCCGCAAAGTACTGCAGGTCGAAACCGAAAATCTGCAGGCTGAGCGTAATGCCCGATCCAAATCCATCGGCCAGGCAAAAGCCCGTGGGGAAGATATCGAGCCGCTGCGTCAGGAAGTGAATACGCTGGGTGAACGTCTGGATGCGGCAAAAGCGGAACTGGATGTGCTGCAAAATGAGATCCGCGATTTTGCGCTGGCGCTGCCCAATCTGCCAGCTGATGACGTTCCTCTGGGTAAAGATGACAGTGAGAATCTGGAAATCAGCCGCTGGGGCGAGCCGCGCCAGTTTGATTTCCCGGTAAAAGATCACGTAGAGCTGGGTGAATCTGTCAGGGGGCTCGATTTTGCCGCCGCTGTTAAACTGACCGGCTCTCGCTTTATCGTCATGCAGGGCCAGATTGCGCGTCTGCATCGCGCTCTGAGCCAGTTTATGATCGATCTTCACACGCAGGAACATGGCTACCTGGAAACCTATGTGCCGTATCTGGTTAACCACGATACGCTGTATGGCACCGGGCAGCTGCCAAAATTTGGCGAAGATCTGTTTCACACCAAACCGCTGGGTGAAGAAGCGGGTAGCAGCAACTATGCGCTGATCCCTACCGCGGAAGTGCCGCTGACCAACCTGGTGCGTGATGAAATCGTTGAAGAAGAGAGTTTGCCGATCAGGCTGACCGCACACACGCCCTGTTTCCGCTCTGAAGCGGGTTCATACGGTCGCGACACGCGCGGGCTGATCCGTATGCACCAGTTTGATAAAGTGGAAATGGTGCAGATTGTGGCGCCGGAAACCTCTATGGATGCGCTGGAAGCGCTGACCGGTCATGCGGAGAAAGTGCTGCAGCTGCTTAATCTGCCATACCGTAAAGTGCTGCTCTGCACCGGCGATATGGGCTTTGGCGCGGTTAAAACCTACGATCTCGAAGTCTGGCTGCCGGCGCAGGATACCTATCGTGAAATCTCTTCCTGCTCCAACATGTGGGATTTCCAGGCGCGTCGTATGCAGGCACGCTGCCGCAGCAAGAGCGATAAAAAGCCGCGTCTGCTGCACACGCTGAACGGATCGGGTCTGGCGGTGGGGCGTACGCTGGTTGCGGTTCTGGAAAACTATCAGCAGGCTGACGGCCGCATTGCCGTACCGGACGTACTGCGTCCTTATATGGGCGGTCTGGAGTATATCGGCTGATTGCCCGCTGATAAAAAGAACCCGGCACTGGCCGGGTTTTTTATGGGCGATGCCGTTCACAGCAATCCGATTTTGCTGCAAAGCTATCACAAATAAACGTTATCGAAGAGGAATAGCAGTTAAGCGCTAAAAATCTGTAAATTCATAGCGATAGATTTTAATTCCGCTCTGGCGATGATGCTTCTAACCTCCTGAAGATAAAAAAAATAAATTGTTCAGCAGCAAATTGTGCGGTGCTGTTTTTCTGTTCGTTGACTTTCCATTTTCCAGTGGCAAACTGCGCGCAATTCTCGCTTCTTTCCATTGGTTTTATCCTTATGCTTACCTGGTCGCGCCCCGTCCTGCTGCTGCTCTGCGGCTTAATGCTGATGACGGTTTCTATCGCTGTGCTTAATACGCTGGTGCCGCTCTGGCTTGCCCATGAGCAGCTGCCTACCTGGCAGGTAGGGATGGCGAGTTCCGCCTATTACACCGGGAATCTGGCGGGTACGCTGCTGGCTGGCTGGCTGATTGCGCGCTACGGCTTTAATCGCTGCTTCTATTTCGCCAGCGTGCTGTTTGCCCTGTCGACGATGGGAATGGTGCTGCTGGAAGGCTTCTCCAGCTGGACGCTGCTGCGCTTCAGCGCCGGCGTGGGCTGCGCGCTGATCTGGGTAGTGGTTGAAAGCGCTCTGCTCTGCAGCGGTACGGTGCGTAACCGCGGTCAGCTGCTGGCTGCCTATATGATTGTCTATTATCTCGGTACGGTAGCCGGGCAGCTGCTGGTCAGCAGCGTGTCCACTGAACTGCTGCACGTGATCCCCTGGGTCACGGCACTGATTGTCTGCGCTATGCTGCCACTGCTTTTTGTGCAGGTGAGCACGGCCGGAGAGAGCGAAGAGGCGTCCACTACGCGTATCTGGAGCATGCTGCGCCGCCGCAGTTCACGTCTGGGCATCAATGGCTGCATCATCTCCGGCATTGTGCTGGGCTCGCTCTATGGACTGATGCCGCTCTATCTGTCGCATCGCGGTATGAGTGACGCCTCAGTAGGCTACTGGATGGCGCTGCTTGTGAGCTCCGGTATTATCGGACAGTGGCCCGTCGGGCGTCTGGCCGATCGCTTTGGACGCCTGATGGTCCTGCGCGTGCAGGTGTTTGTCGTGATCCTCGGCGCCGTGGCGATGCTGGGCGATACGGCGATGGCGCCGGCGCTGTTTGTGCTGGGGCTGGCAGGCTTTACGCTCTATCCGGTTGCCATGTCATGGGCCTGTGAAACCGTTGCGCACCATGAGCTGGTGGCGATGAATCAGGCGCTGCTGTTCAGCTATACCGTGGGCAGCCTGGTGGGGCCGGCAATGACTTCAATGCTAATGCAGCGTTACTCTGACCAGCTGCTGTTTGTGATGATCGCTGCGGTGGCACTGGTCTATCTGGTCATGCTGCTGCGCAAAGCCGATCATCATGCGACGCCGGTGGCGCACGCCTGACAGGTGTAAATATCAGAGAGCAGGTCGCGCGCGCGGGTCTTAGTACATCACGCTGTGCCCGTAGCCTGCCAGAATCGCTTTAATCCGCTCCATCGTCTCTCTGGCTGGTGGCCTGACGCCAGCCAGCTGGTACGTTTCCCCCATAGCCTCCCATTTATGCTTGCCCAGCTCGTGATAGGGAAGCAGCTCTATTTTTTCCACATTCTGCATGTCAGCGGTAAACCTGCCGAGGCGGTGTGCAGAGTCGTCATCATCTGAATAGCCCGGCACAACCACGTAGCGGATCCAGGTGCGTTTGTTTTTCTTCTGCAGGTAGCGGGCAAAATCGAGCGTGCGGTGATTGGAAACGCCGACCAGAATTTCATGGATCTCATCGTTAATCTGTTTCAGATCGAGCATCACTAAGTCGGTGACCTCCAGCAGCTCATCGATTACCGGATCGTAGCGCCGCACAAAGCCGTTGGTATCAAGGCAGGTGTGAATGCCCGCCTGCTTACAGGCGCGGAACCAGTCGCGCACAAATTCAGCCTGCAGGATCGCTTCTCCGCCGGAGGCGGTCACACCACCGCCTGACGCGTTCATATAATAGCGACAGGCGATCACATCCCGCATCAGCTCTTCAACCGTCGCTGTTTTACCCGCGTGAGTATCCCAGGTATCGCGATTATGGCAGTAGAGGCAGCGCATCAGGCAGCCCTGAAAAAAGGTGATAAAACGGATGCCAGGACCGTCAACGGTCCCGCAGGATTCAATAGAGTGAATGCGACCGACAGCAGACATAGCGATGGTTCTCCGGTTTGGCCTGTTTCAGGCAGCACAATCTCTGTTGTGCTCAGCAGGGAAGTCCGTTTTGCCAGCGTTCCCGCGTCAGCACGCTGGCAAAACGGACTCTGAAGCAGGGCTCCTGTCAGGGAGCCCTGTTTATCATCAGAGTGAGGCAGTGAAGGTCCGGGTAATCACATCCTGCTGCTGCTCCCGGGTCAGCGAGTTAAACCGTACCGCATAACCTGAAACGCGTATGGTGAGCTGCGGATAATTTTCCGGATGCGCCATTGCGTCCAGCAGCATATCGCGATTCATGACGTTAACATTCAGATGCTGACCGCCTTCCAGCGCCGCTTCATGATGGAAATAGCCATCCATCAGGCCCGCCAGGTTTGATTTTCGTACCTCATCATTTTTGCCGAGCGCGTTGGGCACGATAGAGAAGGTGTAGGAGATACCATCTTTTGCATAGGCAAACGGCAGTTTAGCCACCGAAGTCAGCGAGGCCACGGCACCTTTTTGATCGCGTCCGTGCATCGGGTTAGCCCCCGGACCAAACGGCGCACCGGCGCGGCGGCCATCCGGGGTATTACCGGTTTTTTTACCGTATACCACATTTGAGGTAATGGTCAGCACGGACTGGGTTGGCACGGCATTGCGATAGGTCTGCAGCCGCTGAATTTTCTTCATAAACCGCTCTACCAGGTCGCAGGCCAGATCGTCTACGCGCGGGTCGTTATTGCCAAATTGCGGATAGTCGCCCTCAATCTCAAAGTCGGTGGCCAGCCCATCCGCATCACGCACCGGTTTTACCCGTGCATATTTGATGGCGGAGAGGGAGTCCGCTGCCACTGATAGCCCGGCAATACCACACGCCATGGTGCGATAAACGTCGCGATCGTGCAGCGCCATCAGCGCAGCTTCATAGCTGTATTTATCATGCATGAAGTGGATAATGTTCAGCGCGGTGACATACTGCTTCGCCAGCCAGTCCATAAAGTGATCCATACGCGCCATGACCGTGTCAAAGTCGAGTACTTCATCAGTAATCGGCGCTTCTTTCGGTCCGACCTGCATTTTGAGTTTTTCATCAACCCCGCCATTGATAGCGTACAGCAGCGTTTTAGCCAGGTTGGCGCGTGCGCCAAAGAACTGCATCTGCTTGCCGACAATCATCGGGCTGACGCAGCAGGCGATAGCGTAGTCGTCATTATCAAAGTCAGGACGCATCAGATCGTCATTTTCATACTGCAGCGACGAGGTATCGATGGAGACTTTAGCCGCATATTTCTTAAAGTTGAGCGGCAGCTTCTCGGACCAGAGAATGGTCATGTTGGGTTCAGGGGAGGGACCCATGGTGTACAGCGTATTCAGGAAGCGGAACGTATTTTTGGTCACCAGGGTGCGCCCGTCAACGCCCATACCGGCGAGTGATTCGGTCGCCCAGATAGGGTCGCCTGAGAAGAGCTCATCATATTCCGGCGTGCGCAGGAAACGCACCATGCGCAGCTTCATGACCAGATGGTCAATCAGCTCCTGCGCCTGCTCTTCGGTGAGCCTGCCAGCCTGCATATCACGTTCAATATAGATATCGAGGAAAGTAGACACGCGGCCAAACGACATGGCGGCACCGTTTTGCGATTTTACTGCCGCCAGATAACCAAAGTAGGTCCACTGTACCGCTTCCTGTGCGGTGGTAGCCGGCAGCGAGATATCACAACCATATTTTGCCGCCATCGCTTTGATCTGGCCCAGCGCGCGATGCTGTTCAGCGATCTCCTCGCGCAGGCGAATAGTGGCTTCCAGATCCACGCCGTTTTCCATATCGTGCTGCAGCGATGTGAACTGCGCCACTTTGTCCTGCATCAGATAGTCAATGCCGTAGAGCGCAACGCGACGGTAATCGCCGATGATACGACCACGGCCGTAGGCGTCAGGCAGGCCGGTCAGGACGCCTGATTTACGGCAGCGCAGAATATCGGGCGTATAGACATCAAATACCCCCTGGTTATGGGTTTTACGGTAATCCGTAAAGATTTTTTTCAGCGCCGGATCGAGTTCGCGACCGTAGACCTTACAAGAGCCTTCCACCATTTTGATGCCGCCAAAGGGAATAATGGCGCGTTTCAGCGGTGCTTCAGTCTGCAGCCCAACGATGGTTTCCAGAGATTTATCGATATAACCTGCGTCGTGCGAGGTAATGGTTGAAGCCAGATCGGTATCAAAGTCCACCGGTGCATGCGTGCGGTTTTCAATTTTGATCCCTTCCAGCACGCGGTTCCACAGTGCCGTTGTGGCGGGGGTGGCACCCGCGAGAAATGCTTCATCGCCTTCATACGGCGTATAGTTCAGCTGGATAAAGTCGCGTACGTTGACGCGGGTTTTCCACTCGCCGGCCTTAAATCCTTTCCAGGCTGCTGCCATTTTTTCATTCAGTTCGGACATGATATACCTGCCTTATGTAAGGAGACTTTCTTGCCAGACGCATCGCTGCCCCCGGCCGCAATCACGCTGCCGGCGCGGAGCCGCGCAGATAAATAACCCAGTAAGTCAATCCAACCAGCACACCACCGCCAATAATATTGCCGAGCGTAACCGGGATCAGATTGTTGAAAACGAAGTCGCTGAGATTGAGTGCCGGAAACTGAGCGGCAGTGGCGCCGGTGAGCTGCCAGAATTCCGGTGCGGCAAAATCGCGGATCAGGATGGCCATCGGGATCAGAAACATGTTGGCGATGCTGTGCTCGAAGCCGCTGCCAACAAACATCGCCACCGGCAGAATCATGGCAATCATCTTGTCAGTCAGGCTGCGGCCGGAATAGCTCATCCAGACGGCCAGGCAGACCAGCAGATTGGCCAGCGTACCCAGCGCAACGGCCTGTATAAAACTGTGATGCATCTTGTGATCGGCGGTTTGCAGCAGATTAAGACCCCAGGCACCCCCGGCAACCATATGCTCACCCGCCAGCCAGATCAGCATGACGAAAAAGAGCGCGCCGCACAGATTACCGATGTAGACATTGAGCCAGTGACGGGCCAGCTGCAGCCAGCTGATACGCCCGCTGGCTTTAGCCACGACGATGAGCACCGTTGAGGTAAAAAGATCGGCCCCGCATACCACTACCAGCATCAGACCCAGTGAAAAGCAGATGCCCCCGATCAGCCTGGCTATGCCCCAGGGCAGCGGCGCGCTGCCGGTGGTTGCAGTGATATAGAACACAAATGCGATTGAGATAAAGACGCCGGCGGTAATGGCAAGGAAAAAGGTTGTCAGGGGATGTTTAGTCGCTTTATAGACACCCGCTTCTTCAGCAACTTTAGCCATTGCCGCAGGCAGTAAAGCATTAAAGGGGTTGTCAGCTTTCACGCTTACGCTCTCCGTAACAGGTCTGAGGAGATGCTAACAAAGCGGGTGAGCAGCGGAATTGATATGGATCATCTTTGAGCGGAAGAGGAGAAGGAATGCAGCGTTAAAATCATTTAAACTAATGAATATATTATAAAAAAATAATTTTAAACTTTACATTATTATTTTAATCAGCATTTCATACGGTTAAAAAAACCGGTATGACCGCCTGGCCATACCGGTTTCAGATGAGTCAGCAAATCACGCTGGCGCAGCGGTTATGCAGCGGACCAGTAGCGACGTTTTGCCGCCTGCAGTTTTTCATAGGCTGCCAGCAGCGCCTGATGGGCAGGCAGCGCATGGAGATCTTCATCAATGGCCTGCAGACCATAAAAAGGCGCTTCACCGCTCAGCGCAGCGGATGCGGCATCAACTGCCGCCTGGCCATACATGCGGACAAACGCACGATGATACTGCACCGGTTCACGCTCGTCTTCCATGGCCAGCAGCAGCAGCGTCTGCAGGCAGCGGTAGTAATTAGCACGCTCCGCGCTGAAAATAGACTGGTTGAACTCCATGGTCCACTCCGTCCAGATCAGCGCCTGATCGAGATCGCCTCCCGCCAGCGCCAGCATCGCTTTTAGCTCGCCAATACGCAGCGTGTACCAGCCATTATCTTTACCGGTGGCAAGGCCCAGCAGCTCACGCACGCGGGTAAAGTCGTCATGACCCTCTTCATCCAGCTGTTCAATGAGTGCCAGATACTCCTCAGGCTGCCACTCACCGGCCGGCAGCGCCAGCAGGGTTTCGCGCAGTGAAGCACCCATGTTGTTATTCGCCAGCAGCAGATCTTCAGCCGGATAGATATCAGACATGCCCGGTACGATAATGCGGCAGGCATACACGTCCAGATGTTCGTAATCTGCGATATAGACTTCTTTATCTTCCGCAGCGAAGATCGCCATCAGCGTAGCGAACTCCTCCTGAGTGGTACCGGCAAAGCTCCAGTCCACAAACGGATAGTCTGCCTCATCTTTAAACATATCCCAGGAGATCAGGCCGCTGGAATCGATAAAGTGCGTCTCCAGGTTGGCATGTTCAGCCACTTCTTCATCGTCAAAAGTCGGTGGCGTGAAGACATCGAGATCCTTGAGACCCCGACCCTGCAGAAGTTCGGTAACGGTACGCTCCAGCGCCACGCCAAAGTCAGGATGGGCACCAAATGAGGCGAAGCAGGTGCCATTGGCCGGATTGAACAGCACCACGCAGATAACCGGATAGTTGCCACCCAGAGAGGCGTCATAAGCGAAGATAGGAAAGCCTTCCGCTTCCAGGCGTCCGATAGCTTCAATGACATCAGGATAACGCTGCATCACCTCAGCCGGAATTTCCGGCAGGCTGATAGATTCAGCGATAATACGGTTTTTAATATGACGCTCAAAAACCTCAGACAGCCCCTGTACGCGCGCTTCATTAGCGGTATTGCCTGCGGACATGCCGTTGGAGACATAGAGGTTGCCGATAATGTTCATCGGGATATAAACAGTCTGCTGATCGGACTGGCGCGTAAACGGCAGGCCGCAAATGCCGCGCTCTGTATTACCGGACTGCAGATCGATTAAATCAGCGGCGCTCAGGCTGTCGTCCGGATCGTAGAACTTACGCAGGCGCGCATCAAGAATGCCTTCAGGCAGGCTTTCATCAGCCGGCAGAGGAAACCACTTCTCATTGGGATAGTGAACAAAATCGCCATTCGCGATGGATTTGCCCAGCCAGAAGTCTGCGAAAAAGTAGTTGGTTGAGAGACGCTCAAAATATTCACCCAGCGCGGAAGCCAGCGCCGCTTTTTTACTCGCGCCCTTGCCATTGGTAAAGCAGAGCGGGCAATCGCGATCGCGAATATGTACGGACCAGACGTGCGGAACCGGATTCAGCCATGAAGCCTCTTCAATATTAAAACCCAGATCCTGCAGCTTCTGCTGGAAACGGGCGATGGAGTCTTCCAGCGCAGCATCTTTTCCTGGAATAAACGTTTGCGTCATAGTGGCGCTCTCTCAAGTCGATAAGGTGGGCGTAAAGCGCGCAATAATACGGGTTTTACCGCAGTGGCGCTATCATCGCCGGCATTTTCTCTCTGCATGACGCCGGTACGGACAGCAGCGGGCCGCTGCCGCGCAGGCCTGGTGCAGCCCGCCTCACAATATCCCGCAGTGCGTTACATTTGTAATATAAGCTGCGGCGGAGCGGGCGCCAGAAATGTGATCGCGGCCGGATAAATGATTGCAGCCGCCCGGAGGCAATGATAAAACCGGGGGGAGATTCATAACCGTTCAAGCTGAGAGTGGTGAGGGGACATGACGCAGGTTTACAATTTTAGCTCCGGCCCGGCAATGCTGCCGGTGGAAGTACTTCGTCGCGCAGAGCAGGAGCTGACCAACTGGCATGGTTTAGGCACGTCAGTGATGGAGATTAGCCACCGCAGTAAAGAGTTTATGGCCGTGGCGGAAGCAGCGGAACAGGATTTTCGCGATCTGCTTAAAATCCCGGCCAACTACAAAGTTTTATTCTGTCACGGTGGCGCCCGCGCGCAGTTTGCGGCTGTCCCGGGTAACCTGCTGGGTGAAGCGACCACTGCTGATTATATCGATGGCGGCTACTGGGCACACAGTGCAATTAAAGAAGCAGAAAAATATTGCACGCCAAACGCGATCGACATCAAAACCACGCTGGACGGCAAGCGCGCGCTGCTGCCGATGCGCGACTGGCAGCTGAGCGACAGTGCTGCTTACGTGCATTTCTGCCCTAACGAAACCATTGATGGTCTGGCGATTGATGAAGAGCCCGATTTTGGCGACAAAATTGTGGTTGCCGATCTCTCTTCTACCATTCTTTCCCGGCCGATCGACGTCAGCCGCTATGGCGTAATTTATGCCGGTGCGCAGAAAAATATTGGTCCGGCAGGACTGACTCTGGTGGTGGTACGTGAGGATCTACTGGGCAAAGCACAGCGCCATGTTCCTTCCATTCTTGACTACAGCGTGCTGGCAGAAAACGACTCAATGTTTAACACGCCGCCCACCTTCGCCTGGTATCTTTCTGGTCTGGTCTTTAAATGGCTGAAGGAGCAGGGCGGTATTGGTGAGATGGATAAGCTGAATCAGGCAAAGGCTGAACTGCTCTATGGCACCATTGATAACAGCAGTTTTTATCGTAATGAGGTTGCCAGCGCAAACCGCTCGCGTATGAATGTGCCGTTCCAGCTGGCGGATGCCTCACTTGATGCACTGTTCCTGGAAGAGTCGCTGAAAGCAGGCCTGCATGCGCTGAAGGGCCATCGTGTCGTAGGCGGTATGCGCGCGTCTATCTACAATGCCATGCCGCTGGAAGGCGTTAAGGCGCTGACTGAATTTATGACAGAGTTCGAGCGTCGCCACGGCTAATCTGTGTTTCACGCCAGCTTGTCTGGTATCAGGCCCCGTCACCAGACGGGGTTTCGTATTTTTGGAGATTTCGTTTCACATGCAGGACTCCCTCACTCTTCAACCGATTGCCCGCATCGACGGCACGGTCAACCTGCCGGGTTCAAAAAGCGTTTCAAACCGTGCACTGCTGCTGGCCGCGCTGGCTAACGGCACAACGCGTCTGACTAACCTGCTGGATAGCGATGATGTAAAGCACATGCTTACTGCGCTGCAGGCGCTGGGCGTCAGCTACACGCTTTCTCCTGACCGCACCGTATGCGAAGTCACAGGCAACGGTGGCGCCCTTCATGCGCAACAGCCGCTGGAGCTGTTTCTCGGCAACGCGGGTACCGCTATGCGTCCACTGGCTGCTGCACTCTGCCTGGGCGATCACGACGTGGTATTAACCGGTGAGCCGCGCATGAAAGAGCGTCCTATCGGTCACCTGGTCGATGCGCTACGTCAGGGCGGTGCCAGAATTGATTATCTGGAACAGAGTGATTACCCACCGCTGCGCCTGAACGGTGGATTCAGTGGCGGCGACGTCAGCGTAGACGGCAGCGTCTCCAGCCAGTTCCTGACTGCGCTGCTGATGACGGCACCGCTGGCGCAGCAGGATACCTGTATCACGATCAAAGGCGAGCTGGTCTCTAAACCGTATATTGATATCACGCTGCATCTGATGCGCTGCTTTGGCGTAGAGGTTGAAAACCAGAATTATCAGCGCTTTATTGTGAAAGGCCAGCAGCAGTACCAGTCACCGGGCGATTATCTGGTGGAAGGTGACGCCTCTTCAGCCTCCTATTTTCTCGCCGCAGCAGCCATTCGTGGCGGCACCGTTCGGGTTACCGGCATTGGCCGCAACAGCGTACAGGGCGATATTCGCTTTGCTGACGTGCTGGAAAGCATGGGTGCGGTTATCGAGTGGGGGGATGACTATATCGCCTGTACGCGTGGCGAACTGAACGCCATCGACATGGATATGAACCACATTCCGGATGCTGCGATGACTATCGCGACGACGGCGCTGTTTGCGCAGGGCACAACGCTGATGCGTAATATTTACAACTGGCGCGTGAAAGAAACCGATCGGCTGGCGGCGATGGCAACTGAGCTGCGTAAAGTGGGTGCAGAAGTCGAAGAGGGCCACGATTTTATCCGGATTACACCACCTGCGCAGCTCCGGCATGCGGATATCGGCACCTATAACGATCACCGTATGGCGATGTGCTTTTCGCTGGTCGCGCTGTCCGATACGCCGGTAACAATTCTCGATCCCGGCTGCACGGCCAAAACGTTTCCGGACTATTTCCAGCAGCTGGCAAAAGTCAGCCACGCCTCCTGATAGCCCGATCCGGCGCGCTGGCGCCGGATCGCTTTGTACTCCGCTGGTCTTTCTGCACAGAAATTCATCTGAAAAAGCGCAAACTGTCACCGCTGTCGGTGTGCGGGGGTAACTAACCGGCCGCAGGCAGCGTATACTACTGCGCAATTCAGATAGTCTAAGAGACTGTTAATAAGCAGGCTGTAACAGGAGAGAACAATGACGGTAATCGCCCCGGTAATTACTATCGATGGCCCAAGCGGCGCAGGCAAAGGGACATTATGCAAAGCGATGGCGGAGTCATTGCAGTGGCACCTGCTCGATTCTGGCGCGATCTACCGCGTGCTGGCGCTCGCCGCGCTGCATCACCAGGTAGATATTGAATCTGAAGAGGCGCTGGTACCTATTGCCGCTCATCTTGACGTGCGTTTTCTTTCGGCTGACGGCGAGATGCAGGTGGTGCTGGAAGGTGAGGATGTGACCAGCGCGATCCGCACGCAGGAGGTAAGCAACACCGCCTCACGCGTTGCAGCCTTTCCGCGCGTGCGCGAAGCGCTGCTGCGTCGCCAGCGCGCTTTCCGTGAAGAACCTGGCCTGATTGCCGACGGGCGTGATATGGGCACGGTGGTTTTCCCCGATGCGCCAGTGAAGATTTTCCTTGATGCCAGCCCGGAAGAACGTGCTCAGCGACGTATGCTGCAGTTGCAGAAAAGCGGCATTGATGTTAACTTTGAGCGCCTTTTATCCGAGATAAAGGAACGCGACGACCGCGATCGTAATCGCGCTATCGCCCCTTTAGTGCCTGCCGCTGATGCTCTGGTGCTGGATTCAACCAGCATGTCAATTGAGCAGGTGATTGAGCAGGCGCTTGATTACGCCCGGCAGAAACTGGGTGTATAATCTTTCGGTGACAGAATTGCTGTAACCCTGTACCACGGAACCGGTGCAGGGCATGTGAAACAACCCCATCCGACAGTGACGTCAGGTGGACGTTAAATTGAAGAATCCTAAGATTATCAATATGACTGAATCTTTTGCTCAACTCTTTGAAGAGTCCCTGAAAGAAATCGAAACCCGTCCGGGTTCCATTGTTCGTGGCGTTGTTGTCTCTATCGACAAAGACGTCGTGCTGGTTGATGCGGGTCTGAAATCTGAATCTGCAATTCCTGCAGAGCAGTTCAAGAACGCAGCTGGCGAACTGGAAATCCAGGTGGGCGACGAAGTTGACGTTGCTCTGGACGCAGTAGAAGACGGCTTCGGTGAAACCCTGCTGTCCCGTGAGAAAGCTAAACGTCATGAAGCTTGGATCACGCTGGAAAAAGCTTACGAAGACGCTGAAACTGTTACCGGTGTTATCAACGGCAAAGTTAAAGGTGGCTTCACAGTTGAGCTGAACGGTATTCGTGCGTTCCTGCCAGGTTCACTGGTTGACGTGCGTCCGGTTCGCGATACTCTGCATCTGGAAGGCAAAGAGCTTGAATTCAAAGTAATCAAGCTTGATCAGAAACGTAACAACGTCGTGGTTTCACGTCGTGCCGTTATCGAATCTGAAAACAGCGCTGAGCGCGATCAGCTGCTGGAAAACCTGCAGGAAGGCATGGAAGTCAAAGGTATCGTTAAGAACCTCACTGACTACGGCGCATTCGTTGACCTGGGCGGCGTTGACGGCCTGCTGCACATCACCGACATGGCATGGAAACGCGTTAAGCATCCAAGCGAAATTGTCAACGTGGGCGACGAAATCACTGTTAAAGTGCTGAAGTTCGACCGCGAGCGTACCCGCGTATCTCTGGGCCTGAAACAGCTGGGCGAAGATCCATGGGTTGCTATCGCTAAGCGCTATCCGGAAGGCACCCGCCTGACCGGTCGTGTAACCAACCTGACTGATTACGGCTGCTTCGTAGAAATCGAAGAGGGCGTTGAAGGTCTGGTACACGTTTCTGAAATGGACTGGACCAACAAGAACATTCACCCATCTAAAGTTGTTAACGTGGGCGATGTTGTTGAAGTTATGGTTCTGGACATCGACGAAGAGCGTCGTCGTATCTCCCTGGGTCTGAAGCAGTGTAAATCTAACCCATGGCAGCAGTTCGCAGAGACCCACAACAAAGGCGATCGCGTTGAAGGTAAAATCAAGTCAATCACTGACTTCGGTATCTTCATCGGCCTGGACGGTGGCATCGACGGTCTGGTTCACCTGTCTGACATCTCCTGGAACGCAACCGGCGAAGAAGCCGTACGCGAGTACAAGAAAGGCGACGAAATCGCTGCCGTTGTACTGCAGGTTGATGCAGAGCGCGAGCGCATCTCTCTGGGCGTGAAGCAGTTGGCTGAAGATCCATTCAACAACTACATCACCCTGAACAAGAAAGGCGCTATCGTGACGGGTAAAGTCACTGCAGTTGACGCGAAAGGTGCTACAGTAGAATTAGCTGATGGCGTAGAGGGTTACCTGCGCGCTTCTGAAGCTTCACTGGATCGCATTGAAGACGCGACTCAGGTTCTGAGCGTAGGCGACGACGTTGAAGCTAAATTCACCGGCGTTGACCGTAAGAACCGCGTTGTGAGCCTGTCTGTACGTGCAAAAGACCAGGCTGATGAGAAAGAAGCTATCAACACTGTTAACACTAAACAGGATGAGAGCAACTTCTCTAACGCAATGGCTGAAGCGTTCAAAGCGGCTAAAGGCGAGTAATCGACCCGAAGCACCGGACGATAGTCATATCGTCCGGTTTCGGTAAAAGCTGTCATACCTTTCCAAACAGGGATTAACCGGAGGATTCATGACCAAGTCAGAACTGATTGAAAGACTTGCTGGCCAGCATACTCATATTCCGGCGAAAGTCGTTGAGGATGCGGTCAAAGAGATGCTCGAGCACATGGCCACTACGCTGGCACAGGGTGAGCGCATCGAAATCCGGGGATTCGGCAGCTTTTCTTTGCACTACCGCGCACCGCGCACTGGTCGTAACCCGAAAACGGGTGACAAAGTGGAACTGGAAGGTAAATACGTTCCCCACTTTAAACCAGGCAAAGAACTGCGTGACCGTGCAAATATCTACGGCTAAGCCGTTACCGAACCATAAAGCGACACCTCCGGGTGTCGTTTTTTTTTGCTGCCACTCTGTGATTTGCGAGCGCGATCCCGCCGCGCTGTAATGCCTATCACTGCACCTGAAAAAGTACCGGCGCGCTGACGCAAATCTATCTGACGTAAGCTTTTTTCTCTCACTGGCTGCCGCACAATGGCGCTGTCTGACGGAGAGAAATATGCACATTACATGGACCACTGGCGCAGGTATCGCCATTCTTGCCACCCTGCCTCTGCTGCTGCTGCCGCAGATCCCATCCGGCATCACGCTGGCCGTACTGACTCTCATCGCTATTTTTTTACTGCATTGGTCGCATAAAGCTGCCGTGCTGGCAGGGATAGCGCTGCTGGTGGCGTGCTGGGCACAGGGTGAAGCGCGCAACCTGCTGAATGCGATGGAGCTGCTCACCCGACGGCCGGTCGACGCCATGGTCAGCGTCAGCGCGGTCGACACCCGGCAAAACCTGCTGCTGGTCAGGCTTATCCGCGTTGACGGGCGGCTGCAGTTTCCGCCGCTGTTTGTACAAATCAGTAATGTGAATAACACAGAAAACTGGTGCGCAGGGCAGCGCTGGCACATGCGGCTGCGGCTGCGGGCAGTACATGGTCGCCTGAATGAAGGCGGATACGATCTGCAGCGCGTGCGGGTTGCAAATCATATGCCGCTGCAGGGGCGTATCGTGCATCAGCAGCAGATGTCAGAACGCTGCAGCCTGCGGGCAACCCTGGTGGCTCGCTATCAGGCCGCGCTCGCGAAGCTTAAGCAGCCGGCAATTCTGCAGGCGCTGGCTTTTGGCGATCGATCGCAGATGCTGGCGTCGCTGCGACAGCTTCTGCGCGATACCGGCACCGCGCACCTGATGGCCATTTCCGGAATGCATATTGCGCTGGCGGCCACTGGTGGCTGGCTGCTGGCGCGTGCGATACAGTTTGCGTTACCTGCCCGCTATATCAGCTGGCGGTTTCCGCTGATCGTCAGCTGGCTGACCGCTGCTCTCTACTGCTGGATCGCCGGCAGCCATGCGCCCGCGCAGCGGGCCATGCTCGCGCTGACGCTCTGGAGCGCTATACGCGCAGCGGGCTGGCAGCTCAGCGCCTGGCAAATCTGGCTGCTGTGCGTGGGCACACTGCTTCTGTTTGATCCGCTGGCGGTCCTGTCGGAGAGCTTCTGGCTCTCGGCCCTGGCGGTAGCGATGCTGATTATCTGGTTCAGCTGGTTTGCTCTGCCATATCCTTATCGTACGCAACGTCGCTGGCTGCCGCTGCAGCTACTGCACCTGCAGCTCGGCATGATGATTCTGATGGCGCCGCTGCAGATCTTTCTGTTTCAGGGCATCAGCCTGACTGCGCTGCTGGCCAACCTGCTGGCCGTGCCGGTTATCTCATTTATTACGGTGCCGCTGCTGCTGCTGGCGCTGCTGGTGCCACTGCAACAGGCGGCACAGCCGCTGTGGTGGTTAGCCGATCGTTCAGTGGACTATCTGGTGCAGGCGCTCCAGTGGCTGCCCGCCGGCTGGCTGAGCCTGCATCAGACGCTGCCCGCTGTCATAGTGGTCTGGGGCGGATTGCTGTTGTGGCGCAGCGGGCTGATTGCCCGTACGTCGGTCCGTTTCGCCAGCCTGCTGCTGGCACTGCTGCTGGGACGCACTGACGCGCAGCAGAGCGACTGGCAAATCGATTTTCTCGATATTGGTCATGGTCTGGCGGTTGCGATCACGCAGGGAAGGGAGGTGGTACTGTATGACACCGGGCCGGCGTGGCAGCAGGGCGATGCCGGCGAGCGCACGATTTTGCCCTGGCTGAACTACACCGGACGCACGCTGCAGGGCGTCATACTGAGTCACCGGCATCTCGATCACCGTGGCGGGCTGAACGCGCTGCTACGTGCCCGCCCGGCGCTGGCGATCCGCAGCGCGCTGGGAGAACCCGGCCATCTGCCTTGTGTGCGTGGCCAGCAGTGGCAGTGGGGGCGGCTGCGTTTTACCGCCCTGTGGCCGCCAGCACTGCCGGTAGCGGGGCACAATAATGATTCGTGCGTGGTGCGGGTGGATGATGGCCAGGTCAGTTTGCTGCTGACTGGCGATCTGGAGCAGGCGGGGGAACGCAAACTGGCAGCGCTGGAAAAGGGTCAGTTGCAGGCTACACTGCTTCAGGTGCCGCACCACGGCAGCCGGACCTCCTCTACGCCCCTGTTTCTCCGGCATATAGCGGGCGAAGCGGCGGTGGCTTCTGTGGCGCGCTATAACGCCTGGCGTATGCCCGCCCGCTCAGTAGTAAAGCGTTACCAGGAGCAGGGCTATCACTGGGCAGATACCGCACGCTCGGGGCAGGTTCGCATTCGTGTCAGCCAGGGCCGCTGGCAGATGCAGGGGCTGCGCGAGCAAATAAAGCCGCGCTGGTATCATCAGTGGTTTGGCGTAAAAGATGATTCCAGGTAGAATGAGCGGCTATTTCAAACAGCGTGAATAAATAATGCATCAAGACAAAGATCTCTCAACCTGGCAGACATTCCGCCGGCTCTGGCCAATGATTGCGCCGCACAAGGCTGGCCTTATCGTCTCCGCCGTGGCACTGGTGCTGAATGCGGCAGGCGACACCCTAATGCTCTCCCTGTTGAAACCTTTACTGGATGATGGTTTCGGTAAAGCGGACAAATCTGTTCTGCTGTGGATGCCGCTGGCTGTCATGGGCCTGATGCTGATACGTGGCGTCACCAGCTATATCTCCAGCTACTGCATCTCCTGGGTGTCAGGTAATGTGGTGATGAACATGCGTCGTCGTCTGTTCGGACACATGATGGGAATGCCGGTGGCGTTCTTTGATCAGCAGTCTACCGGCACGCTACTGTCGCGTATTACCTATGACTCAGAACAGGTGGCCTCCTCCTCATCCAGTGCTCTGGTAACCGTGGTGCGCGAGGGCGCCTCGATCATCGGCCTGTTTATCATGATGTTCTACTACAGCTGGCAGCTCTCACTGATTTTGATCCTGCTGGCACCGCTGGTCTCGTTCGCTATCCGCACCGTTTCAAAGCGCTTCCGCAACATCAGCCGAAACATGCAGAACACCATGGGACAGGTCACCACCAGCGCAGAACAGATGCTGAAAGGGCACAAAGAAGTGCTGATTTTTGGCGGTCAGGAAGTGGAAGCGGAACGTTTCTCTCAGGTCAGCAATAAAATGCGTCAGCAGGGGATGAAACTGGTTTCTGCCTCTTCCATCTCCGATCCGGTGATCCAGCTTATCGCTTCACTGGCGCTGGCGTTTGTACTCTATGCCGCCAGCTTCCCCAGCGTGATGGAAACGCTGACCGCCGGTACCATTACCGTGGTCTTCTCTTCCATGATTGCCCTGATGCGTCCGCTGAAATCGCTGACTAACGTTAACGCCCAGTTTCAGCGCGGTATGGCAGCCTGCCAGACGCTGTTCTCCATCCTCGACAGTGAGCAGGAAGTGGATAACGGCACGCGCACGGTTGAACGGGCTAAAGGCGACGTTGAGTTTCGCAACGTGACCTTTACCTATCCGGGGCGTGAGATCCCGGCGCTGCGCGATATTAACCTGACGCTGCCGGCGGGTAAAACGGTTGCACTGGTCGGCCGCTCCGGCTCGGGCAAATCGACCATGGCCAGCCTGCTGACGCGCTTTTATGATATCGATTCCGGCGAAATTCTGCTGGATGGGCACGATCTGCGTGAATATACCCTGCGCTCATTGCGTAATCAGGTAGCGCTGGTATCGCAGAATGTGCATCTGTTTAATGACACCATCGCCAATAACATCGCTTATGCGCGTAACGGTGACTATAGCCGGGCACAGATTGAACAGGCCGCCACCATGGCGCACGCTATGGATTTCATTAACAAAATGGATAAAGGCCTGGATACGGTTATCGGTGAAAACGGCGTACTGCTCTCCGGTGGTCAGCGCCAGCGTATTGCGATTGCGCGCGCGCTGCTGCGCGACTGCCCGATTCTGATTCTGGATGAGGCGACATCTGCGCTGGATACGGAGTCAGAACGCGCCATTCAGTCGGCGCTGGATGAGCTGCAGAAAAACCGGACCTCGCTGGTGATCGCACACCGTCTCTCTACCATTGAAAAAGCAGATGAGATTGTTGTGGTCGAGGATGGCCATATTGTTGAACGCGGTACGCATGAACTGCTGCTGGCGGAGAAAGGGGCTTATGCACAGCTGCATAAGTTACAGTTCGGTCAATGATTGAACGCATCTGGAGCGGGCGCTCGCCGCTGTGGCTGCTGCTGTGGCCGCTTAGCCTGCTGTATGGTGCTATCACCTGGCTGATTCGCCTGAGCTATCAGCGTGGCTGGCAGCAGAGCTGGCGGGCACCGTGTCCGGTGGTGGTGGTCGGTAACCTGACGGCAGGCGGTAACGGTAAGACGCCGGTAGTAATCTGGCTGACAGAAGCGCTGCAGGCGCGCGGGCTGCGTCCGGGCGTGGTGTCACGCGGCTACGGGGGGAAAGCGGCACACTATCCGCTGCTGGTGACCGGGGAAACCTCAACGGCCGAGGCCGGGGATGAACCCGTGCTGATTGCACAACGCACCGGCGTACCGGTTGCCGTGGCGCCCCGGCGCCGTCAGGCTATCGAAGCGCTGCTGGCGGCGCATTCGCTGGACATCATCATCACGGATGATGGCCTGCAGCATTATGCGCTGCTGCGCGATCGCGAAATTGTGGTGGTGGATGGCGTGCGCCGCTTTGGCAACGGCTGGTGGTTACCCGCCGGGCCTATGCGGGAGCGTGCGCACCGGCTGCAGCAGGTGGATGCGGTAATCGTTAATGGTGGCAATGCCACCAGTCCGGAAATTGCCATGACGCTGCAGCCGGGTCGGGCGGTTAACCTGCTATCGGGCGAAACCGCTGCGCTCAGTGCGCTGCCAGATATTGTGGCGATGGCCGGTATTGGCCATCCGCCGCGCTTTTTCACCACGCTGCAGCAGCAGGGCATTAAAACGGTAGCGGAAATCGCGTTTGCCGATCATCACGCTTACAGCGAGCCGGAGCTTGCCGGCCTGACGCTGAGCGGACAATGTCTGCTGATGACGGAGAAAGATGCGGTGAAGTGCCGTAAGTTTGCGCGCGACAACTGGTGGTATCTGCCGGTAGAGGCGCAGCTTTCCGGTGCGGCAGTGGCACCGCTGCTCGACGATATCACCCGGCTGGCCCGCGGCGCGTAATAGAGTCTGGCAACCGCTATGGTATGCTGACTAACTGACCCCGATCCTGAAAGGAGAAAAGTATGGATCACCGTTTACTTGAGATTGTGGCCTGTCCGGTTTGTAACGGAAAACTCTACTTCAACAAGGCGCAGCAGGAGCTTATCTGCAAGCCTGACGGACTGGCATTCCCGGTGCGGGATGGCATTCCGGTGCTGCTGGAAACCGAGGCGCGAACGCTGACGGCTGAAGAGATCCATCCATGAGTTTTGTTGCTATCATTCCGGCGCGCTACGCTTCGACGCGTCTGCCGGGTAAACCGCTGGTCGATATCCACGGTAAGCCCATGGTCGTGCACGTCATGGAGCGTGCGCGGGAGTCGGGAGCCGATCGCGTAATCGTCGCAACCGATCACCCCGAAGTCGCTGCAGCAGTAACTGCGGCCGGCGGTGAAGTCTGTATGACGCGGGCCGATCATCAGTCCGGCACCGAGCGGCTGGCTGAAGTCATTGAAGCCTGCAACTTTGACGATGACACTATCATTGTCAACGTGCAGGGCGATGAGCCGATGATCCCGGCCGGTATCGTGCGTCAGGTGGCGGACAATCTCGCCGCGGCAGAGGCTGGCATGGCCACGCTGGCGGTGCCGATCGCTGATGCCGATGAGGCGTTTAATCCGAACGCGGTTAAAGTGGTAACCGACCGGCAGGGCTACGCGCTCTATTTCTCGCGGGCCACCATTCCCTGGGATCGCGAGCGCTATGCGCAGTCGCGCGAGCAGGCGGGAGATACGCTGCTGAGGCATATCGGTATTTATGCCTACCGCGCCGGCTTTATTCGCCGCTATGTCGCCTGGCAACCCTGCGCGCTGGAGCAGATTGAGCTACTGGAGCAGCTGCGCGTGCTCTGGTATGGCGAAAAAATTCATGTGGCGGTTGCCACAACTATCCCGAGCGTGGGCGTGGATACACCAGAAGATCTGGCGCGCGTACGCGCGGCGATGCAGCGTTAACTCTCTTTGTCAGGCCAGCAGGCGCAACGCCGCTGGCTCTGTCTGACACTTTCTCTTTCTGACATCAGGGCGCAGCGTCGTCACGGCTGCCCGACTGACCGCGCAGGTGCTGCCAGATCTGTCCCAGCGTCTCATAGATAGCCCGTTCACTGTGGCTCAGCCAGAGTGGCGAGGGCAGCGCACGCTCCCAGCCGTTAAGCGGCGAGACGATCGCCATCTGATTTGCCGGCGCGGGGATCGGTGCCAGCCCGGCGTGGTGAAAAAAAGCCATCGCACGCGGCAGATGATTGGCGGAGGTGACCAGCAGAAATGCGCTATTGCCCGTCATCTGTTTTACCGCCTGCGCCTCTTCAGCGGTATCTTTCGGCGAATCAAGCGTAATGATGGCGCTATGCGGTACGCCAAGGCTCATCGCGACGTCGGCGGCAACCGCGGCGTTGCTGCGCGGATTCTGGCCTGCCGCCGCACCGGTAAAAATCATTTTGGCCTGCGGGTTGCGTCGCCACTGCCTTACGCCCTCCGTCACGCGCGGCAGGCTGTTACCAATCAGGTTAGAGCCGGGCGCCCAGTCCGGGTTCCAGGTATAACCGCCGCCCAGCACCACAATCCAGGCCACCGGCGTTGTACCGTTCCACGTCGGGTAGCGGTTTTCCAGCGGCAGCAGCAGGCGGTCGGCCACCGGCTGCAGGCTCAGCAGCAGCAGCAGCAGCCAGCTGACGGAGAGTAAAACTTTGGCGCTTTTTTGCCAGCGCGTCAGCCAGAGCAGCAAAAGTCCGGCTGCCATCAGCAGTAACAGCAGCGGCAAAGGCAGAAGCAAGCCGCCAATGACTTTTTTTAAGGCAAATAACATCCTTTTTTACTCCTTTTGTCTGAAAAAACAGCAGCCAGACAGTTACTGCAGCGTGAAAGGTTCATTCCTGGTGAGCCTGTGACAAAATAGCACAAGTTAACTGCCGCAAACCGGAGCGCACACCATGCAGGATCGTAATTTCGACGATCTGGCGGATAAATTCTCGCAAAACATTTACGGCACCCGCAAAGGGCTGGTGCGTCAGGCCATTCTGTGGGATGAGCTGGAGGCGCTGCTGCCGTCACTGCCTGCCGGACCGCTCTCTGTGCTGGATGCTGGCGGCGGCGTGGGGCAAATCTCCAGCGGACTCGCTGCCCGCGGGCATCAGGTCACGCTCTGCGATCTCTCCGGTGAAATGCTGAAACTGGCGGCGGACCACGCACGGGAAACCGGCGTCAGCCACAATATGCAGTTCCGGCAAGTCAGCGCTCAGCAGGTAGGCGAGCATTTGGATACGCCAGTCGATCTGGTATTGTTTCACGCGGTACTGGAGTGGGTGGCCGATCCGCTGGCCGTGCTGCAGGCGCTGTGGCAGACGCTGAAACCAGGCGGTGTGCTGTCGCTGATGTTTTACAACGCGCACGGGCTGACGTTTCGCACGCTTACGCTGGGTAATTTCGGCTACCTGCGCGCCAATATGACCAAACGCAAAAAGCGTACCCTGTCGCCCGATTTTCCGCGCGAACCGCAGGACGTCTATCAGTGGCTGACGCAGTGCGGTTTTGTGATTGAGCAGCGCACCGGTGTTCGCGTGTTCAGTGATTACATGAAACCGCAGCCCGGTGCAGGTAAGAGCGTGGAAGAGATTATTGAAATGGAGCGGCGCTACTGTCGTCAGGAGCCCTTTTTAAGCTTAGGGCGTTATATCCATGTGACGGCGCGCAAACCCAGGTAAAAGGATCAACTATGAGCGATTTTTCCCAGACGGTGCCAGAACTGGTGGCCTGGGCACGCAAAAACGATTTCTCGCTTGCGCTGCCGGTAGAACGTCTGGCCTTTTTGCTGGCCATCGCTACCCTTAACGGTGAGCGCATGGACGGTGAAATGAGTGAAGGTGAGCTGACCGACGCCTTTCGTCACGTCAGCAAAGCGTTTGAACAGACGCATGAAACCGTACAGGTGCGTGCGAACAATGCGATTAACGACCTGGTACGGCAGCGACTGCTTAACCGGTTTACCAGCGAGGTGTCTGAAGGGCACGCTATCTACCGCCTGACGCCGCTGGGAATTGGCATCACCGACTACTATATCCGCCAGCGCGAATTCTCCACGCTGCGCCTCTCAATGCAGCTCTCAATTGTAGGTCAGGAGCTGAAGCGCGCTGCTGACGCCGCTGAAGAAGATGGCGATGAGTTTCACTGGCACCGCAACGTATTTGCTCCGCTGAAATATTCGGTTGCTGAGATTTTTGACAGCATCGATATGACGCAGCGCCTGATGGATGAGCAGCAGCAGACGGTAAAAAATGATATCGCCGCGCTGCTCAACAAAGACTGGCGCGCCGCGATCTCCAGCTGTGAACTGCTGCTCTCTGAGACCTCCGGCACGCTGCGTGAACTGCAGGATACGCTGGAAGCGGCGGGGGATAAGCTGCAGGCTAACCTGCTGCGCATTCAGGATGCCACGCTGAGCAGTCCCGATCTCGGTTTCGTCGACAAACTGGTTTATGACCTGCAGAACAAACTCGATCGCATTATCAGCTGGGGCCAGCAGGCGATTGATCTGTGGATCGGCTATGACCGTCATGTACACAAGTTTATCCGTACCGCGATTGATATGGATAAGAACCGGGTCTTTGCACAGCGGCTGCGTCAGTCGGTACAGAACTATTTTGATCAGCCGTGGATGCTGACTTACGCCAGCGCTGACCGCCTGCTCGATATGCGCGATGAAGAGATGACGCTGCGTAACGATGAGGTCATGGGCGAGCTTCCGCCGGAAATGGAGTATGAAGAGTTTAACGAGATCCGCGAGCAGCTGGCCGCCATGATTGAAGAGGCGCTGGCTGTGTATCGTCGCGAGCAAAAACCGCTGCACCTTGCCACCGTCATGCGCGAATACCTGGCGCAATATCCGCGCGCGCGCCATTTCGATCTGGCGCGTATCGTGATCGATCAGGCGGTGCGGCTGGGCGTTGCTGAAGCAGATTTAGCCGGTTTGCCAGCAGAATGGCAGACCATTAATGATTACGGAGCCAAGGTGCAGGCGCATGTCATCGACAAATATTGAACAAGTGATGCCGGTTAAACTGGCACTGGCGCTGGCCAATCCCCTTTTTCCGGCGCTCGACAGTCAGCTGCGCGCGGGCCGGCATATCGGTATCGAAGAGCTGGATAATCACGCTTTTCTGATGGACTACCAAACCTATCTTGAAGAGTTTTATGCCCGCTATAACGTGGAGCTGATCCGCGCGCCAGAAGGCTTTTTCTACCTGCGGCCGCGCTCAACCACGCTGATCCCACGCTCGGTGCTCTCTGAGCTGGATATGATGGTAGGCAAAATTCTCTGCTACCTCTATCTGAGCCCGGAGCGTCTGGCAAACGAGGGTATTTTTACCCAGCAGGAGCTCTATGATGAGCTGCTGTCGCTGGCGGATGAACACAAGCTGCTTAAGCTGGTCAATCAGCGCTCAACCGGTTCCGATCTCGATCGCACCCGCCTGCAGGAGAAGATGCGCGCCTCACTGAGCCGTCTGCGCCGCCTGGGAATGGTGTGGTTTATGGGTAATGACAGCAGCAAATTTCGCATTATGGAATCAGTCTTTCGCTTTGGTGCTGACGTGCGCAGCGGCGACGATCCGCGTGAGGCGCAGCTGCGTCTGATCCGCGTGGGTGAAGCGATGACACCCGAAGAGGCTGCCGTTTCTGCAACAGCCGATGAGGCGGAGCAGGAGAGTGAACATGCGGAGAGCAGTGATGCGACTGATAACGCGGAGGAGAAGCAGGTATGATTGAACGCGGTAAGTTTCGTTCGCTGACACTGATCAACTGGAATGGCTTTTTTGCCCGCACCTTTGATCTCGATGAACTGGTTACCACGCTTTCAGGCGGTAACGGTGCCGGTAAATCCACCACCATGGCCGCGTTTGTTACGGCGATGATCCCCGATTTAACCCTGCTGCACTTCCGTAATACCACGGAAGCAGGCGCCACGTCAGGCTCCCGCGATAAGGGTCTGCACGGTAAACTGCGCGCTGGCGTCTGCTATTCAGTGCTGGATGTCGTCAACTCACGCCATCAGCGCGTTGTGGTCGGGGTGCGTCTGCAGCAGGTGGCCGGGCGCGATAAGAAAGTGGATATTAAACCGTTCAGTATTCATGGCCTGCCCGCGGATGCGCTGCCCACTGACATGCTGACCGAGATCCTTAACAGCCGTCAGGCGCGTGTACTGCCGCTGACAGAGGTTAAAGATCGCGTTGAAGCACAGGAAGGCGTGCAGTTCCGCCAGTACAGCTCCATTACTGACTATCACGCCATGCTGTTTGAACTCGGCGTGGTGCCGCGTCGCCTGCGTTCAGCCAGCGATCGCAGTAAATTCTACCGGCTGATTGAGGCGTCGCTCTACGGCGGTATCTCCAGCGCCATCACCCGTTCGCTGCGCGACTATCTGCTGCCGGAAAACGGCGGCGTGCGTAAAGCGTTTCAGGATATGGAAGCGGCACTGCGTGAGAACCGCATGACGCTGGAAGCGATTCGCGTGACGCAGTCCGATCGCGATCTGTTCAAGCATCTGATCTCTGAGGCGACCAGCTACGTCTCAGCTGACTATATGCGTCATGCGAACGAACGGCGGGTACATCTGGACGGGGCGCTTCAGCTGCGCAATGAGCTGTTCAGCAGCCGCAACCAGCTGGTGTCGGAGCAGTATCGTCACGTGGAAATGGCGCGTGAGCTGGCTGAGCATAGCGCCGCTGAAAGCGATCTGGAGATCGATTATCAGGCGGCCAGCGATCATCTTAATCTGGTGCAGACCGCAATGCGCCAGCAGGAGAAAATCGCGCGTTATGATGCCGATCTTGAAGAGCTGAGCTACCGGCTGGAAGAGCAGAATGAGGTTGTAGCTGAAGCGCGTGAGATCCAGGAAGAGAATGAGGCGCGCGCCGAAGCCGCTGAAATTGAAGTGGATGAGCTGAAAAGTCAGCTGGCTGATTTCCAGCAGGCGCTGGATGTTCAGCAGACGCGCTCTATTCAGTATCAGCAGGCGCTGCAGGCACTGGAGAAAGCCCGTACGCGCTGCCAGCTGCCGGACCTGACGATTGATAACGCCGCTGACTGGCTGGAGACGTTCCAGGCACGCGACGAAGAGGCGACCAGCCAGCTGCTGCGGCTGGAGCAGAAACTGAGTATGGCGGAAGCCGCACACAGCCAGTTTGAGCAGGCGCTGGCGCTGGTAACCAGCATTGCCGGTGAGGTCAGCCGTCAGGACGCCTGGCAGGTGGGTCGCCAGCTGCTGCGCGACGCCGCGAATCAGCGTCATTATGCCGATCAGCTGGCGTCACTGCGGCTGCGTCTTAACGAATCAGAAGGTCGCCTGCGCGAGCAGCATGAGGCTGAACGCCTGCTGGCAGAGTTCTGCAAACGTCAGGGCCAGCACTATGAAGCAGACGCGCTGGAAGGGCTGCAGCGCGAGCTGGAAGCGCAGATTGAGCAGCTCAGCGCCAGCGTTGCCGATGCCGGTGAACAGCGCATGCAGATGCGTCAGGAGCTGGAACAGCTGCGCGAACGTATCGCAACGCTGACGGCACGCGCCCCGCACTGGCTGGCCGCTCAGGAGATCCTGACGCAGCTTAGCGAACAGACAGGTGAGCAGCTGAGCAGCAGTCAGCAGGTGACCGCCTTTATGCAGCAGCTGCTGGAGCGCGAGCGTGAAACCACCGTAGAGCGAGATGAAATTGCGGCGCGTAAACGCGACGTTGAGCAGCAGATTGAACGCCTCAGCCAGCCAGGCGGCGCAGAAGATGCGCGCCTCACGCAGCTGGCAGAGCGCTTTGGCGGCGTGCTGCTCTCCGAAATTTATGATGATGTCACGCTGGACGATGCCCCCTATTTTTCTGCGCTCTATGGACCTTCGCGCCACGCCATCGTGGTGCCGGATCTGGCGCTGATACGCGAACAGCTCGAAGGGCTGGAAGAGTGCCCGGAAGATCTCTATCTGATTGAGGGCGATCCGCAATCCTTTGATGACAGCGTCTTCAGCGTAGATGAGCTGGATAAAGCTGTCGTGGTCAAAGTCGCAGAGCGTCAGTGGCGCTATTCGCGTTTTCCTAAGGTGCCGCTGTTTGGCCGCGCCGCACGTGAAAATCAGCTTGAATTGCTGGGTATTGAACGTGACAGGCTGGCAGAACGTTATGCGACGCTCTCTTTTGACGTACAGAAAACGCAGCGTCTGCACCAGTCTTTCAGCCGCTTTATCGGCAGTCATCTGGCGGTAGCGTTTGATGAGGATCCGGAAGCGCAAATCCGCCAGCTTAACGGCCGGCGCAGTGAGCTGGAGCGCGGTCTGGCGCAGCATGAGAGTAATAATCAGCAGCAGCGTGCACAGTTTGAACAGGCGCGCGACGGCGTCGCCCAGCTTAACCGCCTGCTGCCTCGCGTTAACCTGCTGCTGGATGACACCCTGCCGGATCGCTGCGAAGAGATCCGTGAGCGGGTGGAAGAGGCGCAGGAGGCGGCGCGCTTCCTGCACCAGCACGGCAGCAAACTCAGCAAGCTGGAGTCGCTGGTGGCGGTGCTGCAGAACGATCCGCAGCAGCACGATCAGCTGCAGCGCGACTACCAGCAGGCGCAGGCGCAGCAGCTCAGCGCGCGCCAGCAGGCATTTGCGCTGACGGAGGTGGTACAGCGCCGCGCCCACTTCAGCTATGGCGATTCAGCCGGGATGCTGACCGGTAACAGCGATCTCTCTGATAAGCTGCGGCAGCGCCTGGAGCAGGCTGAAGGCGAGCGCAGCCGCGCCCGTGAACGCCTGCGTGAACATCAGGCGCAGCTGACGCAGTACTCGCAGGTGCTGGCCTCGCTGCGCAGTTCGCACGATGCGAAACGCGACATGCTGAAAGAGCTGCAGCAGGAGATGCAGGATATCGGCGTTCACGCCGATGCCAGCGCGGAAGAGCGGGCGCGTATCCGGCGCGATGAACTCTATACCGCGCTCAGCCATAACCGGGCGCGGCGTAACCAGCTGGAGAAACAGCTGACGTTCTGCGAAGCAGAAATGGACAGCCTGCAGAAAAAGCTGCGTAAGCTGGAGCGCGATTATCGCATCCTGCGTGAGCAGGTGGTCAGTGCCAAGGCGGGCTGGTGCTCCGTACTGCGTCTGGTGAAAGACAACGGCGTGGAACGACGGCTGCACCGGCGCGAGCTGGCCTATATGAGCGGTGACGAGCTGCGCTCAATGTCCGATAAAGCCCTGGGCGCGCTGCGCCTTGCGGTGGCGGATAATGAGCATCTGCGTGATGTTCTGCGCATGTCGGAAGATCCCAAGCGCCCGGAGCGTAAAATTCAGTTCTTTATCGCCGTTTATCAGCATCTGCGCGAGCGTATCCGTCAGGATATTATCCGCACTGACGATCCGGTCGAGGCGATTGAGCAGATGGAGATTGAGCTGAACCGTCTGACCGAAGAGCTGACGGCGCGCGAGCAGACGCTGGCGATCAGCTCACGCAGTGCGGCCAATATTATTCGCAAGACTATTCAGCGCGAACAGAACCGCATCCGGCAGCTGAACCAGGGGCTGCAGACGGTGAGTTTTGGTCAGGTGAAGAGCGTACGGCTTAACGTCAACGTGCGTGAGACACACGCCACGCTGCTGGATACGCTCTCCGAAGAGCACGAACAGCATCAGGATCTCTTTACCAGTAACCGGCTGACATTCTCGGAAGCGCTGGCCAAACTTTATCAGCGTCTTAACCCGCAGATTGATATGGGCCAGCGTACGCCGCAGACCATCGGTGAGGAGCTGCTGGATTATCGCAACTATCTGGAAATGGAAGTTGAAGTAAATCGCGGCTCCGACGGCTGGCTGCGCGCGGAAAGCGGGGCGCTCTCAACCGGCGAGGCGATTGGTACCGGGATGTCAATTCTGGTGATGGTGGTGCAGAGCTGGGAAGAGGAGTCGCGTCGTCTGCGCGGCAAAGATATCTCACCGTGCCGTCTGCTGTTCCTTGATGAAGCGGCGCGTCTGGATGCCCGTTCAATCGCGACGCTGTTTGAACTCTGCGAGCGTCTGGAGATGCAGCTGGTGATCGCCGCGCCGGAAAATATCAGTCCGGAAAAAGGCACCACTTATAAACTGGTTCGTAAAGTATTTAACAATACGGAGCATGTGCACGTAGTGGGCCTGCGTGGTTTTTCCGCCGATCCGGCACCGGTAAAAACGGCGCAAAGCGAGCAGGGGCTGGAAACGCAAAATAGCTAAGCGCCTGACTGGTTAAACCGCGCAACCAGCGTTAATCTGTAAACGGCATTGGCCCTGAGAGGCGAATGCCGTTTTTTCTTTATATACTCATCATGAAAGTCAGGTTGTACGCAGCGCACAGGGCAGGCTGCGTCTCAGGTAACAGGGGGCAGGGATGTTGCTGAGTAAAACGTTCAGATTTAATCGCATGGCGCTGGTGTTTAGTGCCGTGCTGGCAGGCTTGCCACTGGCCGCGGGGCAGGCTGCACAAACCGCCAGCATGACAGCCGGCGGGCACGGCACCACGTCAGTGGCGGCCAGCCAGCAGCAGATCCTGCAGGCATTCAGCGCCAGCGATCGCCCTTTTTACCTGCCGGGTCTGGCGGGTCTTTATGCCGCGCGCGGAATGGCGCCGCTCTGGCAGGACCGCGATACGGTGCAGGCGTTTCAGCAGCAGCTGGCTGAGGTCGCGCTTTCAGGCGTGCAGCCACAGTTCAGCCGCTGGGTTGAGCGGCTGACCGATCCGGACATTAAAGGCTTTGCGCGCGACGTGGTGCTGAGCGATGCCATGCTGGGTTACCTGCAGTTTGTGGCGGGCGTACCGGCGCAGGGTGAAACCTGGCTTTACAGCAATGTGCCTTACAGGCTTACCATGCCGTCGCTGTCAGCAATCAATCAGTGGCAGAACGCGGTTAACGCTGGCGGCAGCCGCGCGTTTGTGGCCTCACTGCAGCCGCAGCATCCGCAGTATCAGCCGATGCATGCGGCGCTGAAGACGCTGCTGACGGATAATCGTCCCTGGCCGCAGCTGCGTGACAAAGCAACGCTGCGTCCGGGGCAGGTCAGCGATGATGTGCCGGCGCTGCGGGAAATTCTTCAGCGCACCGGTATGCTGACCGCATCTGACCACGCCACTACGCCTGCACCGGATGAAGATGCAGTGCCGGCGGGCGCCGTGCCGGTTGCTGAAAGCCAGCCGGTGGCAGTAAGTCCTTCCGCCACCAGCGTCACCGATCTTCCGGCCCCGACGCCGCAGCCGGCAGGAAATATACTGGCCGGATCGCCTTCTGCAGCCGGCAATATCTATGACACTGCGCTGGTTGAGGGCGTGAAGCGCTTTCAGCACTGGCAGGGGCTGGCGGATGACGGCGCAATTGGCCCGCGCACCCGCGAGTGGCTGAATGTCTCACCGCAGATGCGCGCCTCACTGCTGGCGCTGAACATTCAGCGTCTGCGGCTGCTGCCGGATGATATGCATAACGGGATAATGGTGAATATTCCCAACTATTCGCTGACCTACTATAACAACGGCAGCACAGTGCTCTCATCGCGGGTTATTGTCGGACGGCCCGATCGCAAAACGCCGCTTATGCGCAGTGCGCTGAACAACGTGGTGCTCAATCCGCCGTGGAACGTGCCAACCACGCTGGTGCGTCAGGATATTGTGCCGAAGGTGAAACAGGATCCTGGTTATCTCTACCGGCACGGCTATACGCTGCTGTCAGGCTGGAGCGCTGACGCTGAAGTGATCGACCCGACGATGATCAACTGGCAGATGGTTTCTGCTGCCAGCTTCCCGTATCGCATCCGTCAGGCACCGGGCGCCACCAATTCACTGGGACGTTATAAGTTTAATATGCCCAGTTCAGACGCCATCTATCTGCACGATACGCCAAACCACGGCCTGTTTCAGCGCGATATTCGCGCACTCAGCTCCGGCTGCGTACGCGTAAATAAAGCCTCCGATCTGGCTAACCTGCTGCTGCAGGATGCTGGCTGGAACGACAGCCGTATTTCCAGCACGCTGAAGCAGGGTGACACGCGCTATGTGCCGATTCGGCATCGTATCCCGGTCAATCTGTACTATCTGACCGCCTGGGTCAGCGATGACGGGCAGGCGCAATATCGTACAGATATTTACAATTATGATAATACGGCGCGCTCCGGCAGCCAGGTGCTGGCCCGGGCAGGACAGCTCCTGCTGTAGCGTGCTGATTTTCGCCAGATTGTTGATAAGCGAAACGCCCCTGAAACCCGGCCAGAAATTTGCTTCTGGTCGGGTTTTGCACATTCTGAGACAGATTCCGGGTTGACTGATATCTATGCTGCCGTTACTGTGCGGCCTTGTGTACTTTTTACACATTCAATGTGTTTTATTCAGGTAACCTCGTTTCATGGCTAATATCGATTCTCAGCGCCGCCGCTTACTGCTGCTTGGCGGCGCAGCAGCAGGCCTCTCCCTGCTCCCCGGCTCAGCGCTGGCCTCTGTGTCGACCTCACGTCCGCGTATTCTGACGCTCAGCAACATGCATACCGGTGAAACCCTCAAAACCGAGTTTTTCAACGGTAAAAGCTACGATCGCGACGAACTGGCGCGTCTTAATCACTTTTTCCGCGACTACCGCGCAAATAAAGTGAAAAGCATCGATCCCCATCTGTTTGATCAGCTCTACCGCCTGCAGGCGCTGCTGGATACCCGTAAACCGGTACAGCTCATCTCAGGCTATCGTACGCTGTCGACCAACAACATGCTGCGCGAATCGGGCCCTGGCGTGGCGAAGCATAGCTATCACACCAAAGGCCAGGCGATGGATTTCCATATTGAGGGCATTGCCCTGAGTAACGTGCGTAAAGCGGCGTTATCTATGCGCGCGGGTGGTGTAGGATATTATCCACGCAGCAACTTCGTACACATAGATACCGGGCCTGCAAGGCACTGGTCCTGACGCCGGCAGCGCTGCGTGTGCCGGTCATGGAGCGTTATGAATTATCACATTATTCCGGTTACCGCCTTTTCGCAAAACTGTTCAGCTATCTGGGATGAAGAGACGGGCATTGCAGCCCTGGTCGATCCTGGCGGCGATGCGGAAACCATCAAAGCGGCGCTGGCGGAGCGCGGCCTGAAGCCGTCGCAGATTTTGCTGACGCACGGCCACCTCGACCATGCCGGCGCGGCGGCTGAGCTGGCGGCCCATTTCCAGATACCGGTGACCGGCCCGCATCAGCTGGACAAAGTCTGGCTCGATAATCTGCCCACGCAGAGCCGGATGTTTGGGCTGCCGGAGTGTGCACCGCTGACGCCGGATCGCTGGCTGGAAGAGGGTGATGTGGTAGAGCTGGGCAACGTGGCGCTGGAGGTGCTGCACTGTCCGGGTCATACCCCGGGGCACATTGTCTTTTTCGATCGCGCCGGAAAGCTGCTTATCTCAGGAGACGTGATCTTTAGCGGCGGCGTCGGGCGCACCGACTTCCCGCAGGGCAGCCACAGCGATCTGATCAACGCCATCAAAACCAAACTGCTGCCGCTGGGCGACGACATTGCGTTTGTACCCGGGCACGGGCCGGTATCCACGCTGGGACGTGAGCGTCTGACTAATCCTTTCCTGCAGTAGCCATAAAAAAAGCGGCGGGTGATAGCCTCACCCGCCGCCTGTTCACGCATTTCGCTTAGAGTACTGCGACTATCGCTTCACACAGCGCCGACATATTATCCGGCGTCATGCCTGCCACGTTAACGCGACCTGAGTTTACCGCGTACACGCCGAATTCATCACGCAGACGCACGACCTGATCTTTGGTCAGGCCGCTGAATGAGAACATGCCGTTCTGTTTGATGATGAAGCTGAAATCCTGGCGCGCGCCTTTTTCTGCCAGCGTGTTCACAAACAGCTGACGCATACGCTGAATACGCTGACGCATATCGGTCAGCTCCTGTACCCAGATAGTCCGCAGCGCCTCATTGCTGAGGATAGTGGCGACAACGGCAGCGCCGTGCGACGGCGGATTGGAGTAGTTGGCACGGATGCTGTATTTCACCTGGCTGAACGCGGTTTTAGCCGCGTCGCTGCTGGCCGCTACCAGCGTCAGGGCGCCGACGCGCTCGTTATAGAGACCAAAGTTCTTAGAGTAGGAGCTGGCAACCAGCAGCTCCTGGTGGGCTGCGGCAAAAATGCGCAGGCCTTCAGCATCTTCGTCCAGACCGCGTGCAAAACCCTGATAGGCGAAGTCAAACAGCGGCAGCCAGCCCTTTTCCTGTGACAGCGTTGCGAGCTGTTGCCACTGCTCGCGCGTCGGGTCGATGCCGGTCGGGTTATGGCAGCAGCCGTGGAACAGCACCACGTCGCCCGCCTGCGCCTGCTGCAGCGCTGCCAGCATGCCGTCGAAATCAAGCGTGTGGTTTGCGGCGTCGTAGTACTGATATTCACACACCTCGAGGCCGGCAGCGTTAAACACGTTTTTATGGTTTGGCCAGCTTGGATTGCTTACCCAGACGCGTTTAACGCTGGTCTGCGTGGCGAGAAAATCCGCCGCCACGCGCAGGGCACCGGTGCCGCCTGGCGTCTGCGCCGTGCAGGCGCGGCCTGCGGCGATAAGCGGGCTGTCGTTGCCAAACAGCAGCGCCTGAGTGCAGCGGGCAAAATCGGGCAGGCCGTCAATGCTCAGATAGTTTTTGGTCGTCTCATTTTCCAGCAGATACTGCTCAGCTTTTTTCACGCTGGTCAGCACCGGCGTTTTTCCGGTTTCATCTTTGTATACGCCAATGCCCAGATTAATTTTATGCGGACGGTCATCAGCGCGAAACAGATCGGCCAGCCCCAGAATAGGGTCGGCAGGTGCGGCAGAGATAGATTCAAACATGAGTCAGTTCCGTTTGGGTGAACTTTAGCGAAATGAGCTATCAGGTTAACGTCAGACGCGAGGCTTGCCAACCGGCCATCTCAAAAAGAATTGTGCCGGTGGCGGATATAAGCACTGCTAATTGCGAGGTAGATCACTGAAAAGAAAAACGGAGCCATCAGGCTCCGTTTTACGTGGTTAAACCGTGCTGATTCGCAGAATCAGAACTGGTAAACCAGGCCTACGCCAACGGTGTCATCAGTAGTGATGCCAGCTGCGCGGGTAAAGTCGTTGTCATCCATCAGGTTGATCTGGTAGTCAACATAGGTAGACATGTTTTTGTTGAAGTAGTAATAAGTACCCACTGAAACGTACTTATACAGGTCCTGATCGCCCCAGGTCTCGATATCCTTGCCTTTAGACTGGACGTAAGCCAGGGATGGACGCAGACCGAAGTCGAACTGGTACTGAGCAACGGCTTCAAACTTCTGCTCTTTGTTTACTGCACCAGCAAGGGCCGGGGTCGCGCCGTTAGCAGCAGTGCTGATCCAGGTTGAGTTACGGCTCTCACCGTACATCGCAGCCAGGTACACGTTGTTCGCGTCATATTTCAGCGCGGTTGACCAGGCGTCAGCTTTCTCGCTGCCGTTACCGTAGAAGTTAGCCTGCTGGCCGTTGGTACGGTCAGAAGAGGTGTACGCAGCAGAGATGCCTACGCCGATCTCAGAGGTATAGGTTAAAGAAGTACCCCAGCCGTCGCCGTTTGCGCGATCTGCGCTACGGCCATTGGCGGACTCTTCGTTTTTGCCCTGATACTGAGCAGCGAACGCCAGGCCATCAACCAGACCAAAGAAGTTGCTGTTGCGGTAGGTCGCCAGACCGTTAGAACGACCCAGCATAAAGTTGTCAGAACGGCCAGAGTCGCCGCCGAATACTGGCAGAACGTCGGTCCACGCCAGTGGATCGTAGCCTACGCCGTAGTTACGACCGTAGTCGAATGAGCCGTAGTCGCCAAATTTCAGACCGGCAAAGCCCAGACGGGTTTTGGAACCTTCAGTACCCTGAGATTCAGCAACGTTTGCCTGGATGTTGTATTCCCACTGGCCGTAGCCGGTCAGCTGGTCGGTAATCTGCGTTTCACCCTTGAAACCAAAGCGCACATAAGAGGCGTCGCCATCGTTGCCAGCGTCGTCAGAGAATGTGTGGCGTGCGTCAACTTTTCCGTAGAGGTCCAGTTTGTTGCCATCTTTGTTATAGATTTCTGCTGCATTTGCTGCACCGGCAGCTAACAGAGCAGGGATAACCACTGCAAGAATGTTGCGCTTCATCATTATTTATTACCCTCATTGGAGTTATCTGGACACCTGCCACTGCCGTCAGGAAAACTTTACAGGAACCCTGAAAGAAGTTTGGTGTCTCATATGTCTGCACGCATCTTTTCACTCCGCAGTTGCTATTTCTAGCCCGAAAATGATTCAAATCTCCTAATTGAGTATCAAAAAGAAAAATTGTGTGACAATTTGTAATAATTACGGAACTTTGTGAGATATCTCAAGATTTACAAAAATAAAAAAAGGCCGGCAGTGCCGACCTCGGTATATATATGAATTTCTTATATTTAATTGCAGAAATCAGAAATTCGCGTTGCGCGGAGTACGCGGGAAGGGGATAACGTCCCTTACATTTTGTACGCCGGTGACATAGGCGATCAAACGTTCAAACCCTAAACCAAAGCCGGCGTGCGGTACGGTGCCGTAACGACGCAGGTCGCGATACCACCAGTAATCCTCTTTATTCAGCCCCATCTCTGCCAGACGGGCATCCAGCACATCCAGCCGCTCTTCACGCTGCGATCCACCAATGATTTCACCAATGCCCGGTGCCAGCACGTCCATTGCAGCTACGGTTTTACCGTCATCATTCATACGCATGTAGAACGCTTTAATATCTTTCGGGTAGTTCTTCACCACCACCGGCGCCTTGAAGTGTTTTTCGGCCAGATAGCGCTCATGTTCAGAAGAGAGATCCACACCCCATGCAACCGGGTTTTCAAAGCTCTGGCCGCTTTTCAGCAATATGTCAACTGCGTCGGTATAGTCTACCTGTGCAAAATCGGTGGTAACAAAACGCTCAAGGCGCGCAACGGCATCTTTATCCACGCGCTCGGCGAAGAACGCCATGTCATCGGCACGTTCATTCAGTACAGCTTTGAAGACATATTTCAGCATCGCTTCAGCCAGCGCTGCGGCGTCATCCAGCGTGGCAAACGCCACTTCCGGCTCCAGCATCCAGAATTCCGCCAGGTGACGGCTGGTGTTGGAGTTTTCCGCACGGAACGTCGGGCCAAAGGTGTAGACTTTTGACAACGCACAGGCATACGTTTCAGCATTCAGCTGGCCTGATACGGTCAGGAACGCCTCTTTACCGAAGAAATCTTTGTCATAATCCACTTTACCCTGCGGATCGCGCGGCAGGTTTTCCATATCCAGCGTCGATACGCGGAACATTTCGCCTGCGCCTTCCGTATCTGATGCGGTGATCAGCGGCGTGGAAACCCAGAAATAGCCGTTCTCATGGAAAAAGCGATGCAGCGCCTGCGCCAGGGTATGACGCACGCGCGCGACGGCGCCAACCAGGTTAGTACGCGGGCGCAGGTGAGCCACTTCGCGCAGATACTCGATGCTGTGACGTTTGGCAGCCATCGGGTAAGTGTCAGGATCGTCAACCCAGCCGGTCACTTCAACACGGGTGGCCTGCAGCTCAAATGCCTGGCCCTGGCCCGGTGATTCCACCACGGTGCCGGTGACAATGACCGAGCAGCCGGTGGTCAGACGCAGCACTTCATCCTGATAATTATTCAGAGAATTATTGACGACAGCCTGAACGGGATTAAAGCAGGAGCCGTCATAAACGGCGATAAAGGAAAGACCGGCTTTGGAATCTCTTCGGGTACGCACCCAGCCGCGTACGGTGACTTCACTGTCAACCGCGACCCGGCCGTGCAGTACATCCGCTACAGGCACTACGCTCATAAAAATCTCTCTATATATAGATGAAATAACGGGTGTCCCGTCGCATCTCGCTATCGTCACAGGTGACGTACGGTGCTGACAGAAACAGCCAATTCTCCCACGTTCAGGGGTGTTGCTATGTTACTTGCGAGCCATCAGGAAACAAGCAAAATTGCGGGAAGTGAGTGATTTTAATGGCGGCGGGCAGGGGAGTGAACCCTGCCCGGGGCAGGTCAGCTGGCGCGTTTAACCAGCGGCAGGTCAAATGCTTTGCGCAGCGCACGCACAAAGGCTTTATCCTGACAAATCGTTTTACCCGGACTGTCAGAGAGTTTAGCGACCGGTTTGCCATTGCAGCTGACCAGTTTAATCACGATGTTAAGCGGCGTTACGCCCGGAATGTCGCAGGTCAGGCGCGTGCCAATACCAAACACCACGTTGGCACGCTGACCAAAGTGACGATAGAGCGCCAGCGCTTTATCCAGGTTGAGATTGTCAGAGAACACCAGCGTTTTGCTGCGCGGATCGATACCGAGCCGCTCATAGTGCGCAACGGCTTTCTCGCCCCACTCAACCGGATCGCCGGAGTCGTGGCGCAGTCCCTGATAGCGATGGGCAAAGCCGGGACCAAAATCGCGCAAAAAGGCGTCCATGGTGATGCAGTCCGTGAGCGCAATGCCCAGCTGGTTATCATACTCATCCAGCCACGACTGCAGCGCCGCGCGCTGGCTGTTGGCCAGCACCGGGCTGATCTGCTGATGCGCCTGAAACCACTCATGGGCCTGGGTGCCAACCGGCGTCAGCTGCAGACGACGCGCCAGATCGTAATTACTGGTGCCCACCAGCCATGGAAACTCCGCTTTCAGCGTACTGACAATCGCTTCCTGCACCTCCTGTGAATAGCGGCGGCGCGTGCCGAAATCCATCAGCTGAAAGCGCGACATATCGAGATCGGCAACCTGCGTCTGAAAGGCTGAAAGTTTTTGCTGCAGATGCGCGACCGCCTGCTCTGCGGCGATCTGCGGCGTGCGGTGGCGATGTACCACTTCACTGATCAGCGCCAGCAGCGGCACTTCCCACAGAATGACCTCACGCCACGGGCCGCGGATCTGGATGCGCAGCTGGCCCCGCTCGTCCCGTACCTCAACCTGCGCCGGATTGAAGCGAAAGGCGCGTAGCCAGGTCAGATAGTCGTGCTGGAAAAAAGGCAGGTTACTGAGCCAGGCAAACTCATCGTCGCTCAGGGTCAGATCTTGCAGAGTATCAATTTGCGCGCGAATCTCGCTGGCATACCGGCCAAGCTGTTCATCGCTGCGACAGCGAAATTCTGCGGTAACCGGGACATCGTAGTAACGATGATATACGGCCTGCTGCATATGAAGCTTGTACGCATCGGTATCAAGCAGCGTGGTCAAAATCGGGGAAGCGTGTCCAGTCATGGTGCGTTTCAGCATCCTCTTCCGCGGAGCAGAGCCCGGTGTTTAACAAAATCCTAAAGACGCAGGAGTATAAAACAGTAATCTCTGCGATCACACCACATTTGCAGGTGGCGGGTCGAGGGGCAATTGTGCCATTGTTACTGAATTGTAGCCTTTTCTGCGCCAGCGCGCATTGCGCATGGCAACTCGCCGTCAGGCCGCTTAGACTTTGAGATATTTGCGCCACCGCAACAGGATGGCCTCAACATAACAACGATGCGAGAAGGATATATGACGCAACAGCCGCACATTAAATATCGCCACGACTATCGGGCGCCTGATTACACCATTACGGATATCGACCTGACGTTTGATCTGGATGCAACAGAAACACGCGTAACGGCCATCAGCCAGGTCAAACGTCTCGGCGCAGCAGACGCCGATCTGCATCTTGATGGTGAAGCGTTAACGCTGGTTGAGCTGACGGTAGATGGCGCCCCCTGGCCGCACTATCGCGAAGAGGCGGGGGCGCTGATCCTCAGTCAGCTGCCTGACAACTTCACGCTGCGCATTGTAAACCTGATCCATCCGGCTAAAAACAGCGCGCTGGAAGGGCTGTATCAGTCGGGCGAGGCGCTCTGCACCCAGTGTGAGGCGGAGGGTTTCCGGCACATCACCTGGTACCTGGATCGTCCTGACGTTCTGGCGCGCTTTACCACCACGCTCCGGGCCGACCCGGTGCGCTACCCGTATCTGCTCTCCAACGGTAACAAGCTAAAGAGCGGCGAGCTGGACGACGGGCGTCACTGGGTGACGTGGCAGGATCCGTTCCCGAAACCCTGCTATCTGTTTGCGCTGGTGGCAGGTGATTTTGATGTGCTGCGCGACAGTTTTACCACCCGTTCAGGGCGCGACGTCGCGCTGGAGATCTTTGTTGACCGCGGTAATCTCGATCGTGCCGACTGGGCAATGACCTCGCTGAAAGCCAGCATGAAGTGGGATGAAGAGCGTTTTGGTCTCGAATATGACCTCGATATCTTTATGATTGTCGCCGTGGATTTCTTCAATATGGGCGCGATGGAGAACAAAGGCCTCAACGTCTTTAACTCCAAATATGTGCTGGCAAAAGCGGAAACCGCGACGGATAAAGATTATCTCGGCATCGAGGCGGTGATCGGCCATGAATATTTCCATAACTGGACCGGTAACCGCGTCACCTGTCGCGACTGGTTCCAGCTCAGCCTGAAAGAGGGTCTGACGGTATTCCGCGATCAGGAGTTCAGCTCCGATCTCGGCTCCCGCGCGGTGAATCGTATTGATAACGTGCGGGTGATGCGCGGTGCGCAGTTTGCCGAAGATGCCAGCCCGATGGCGCACCCGATCCGGCCGGATCAGGTTATAGAGATGAATAACTTCTATACCCTGACGGTGTACGAGAAGGGATCGGAAGTGATCCGCATGATGCACACGCTGCTGGGTGAAGAGAAGTTTCAGCAGGGCATGCAGTGCTACTTTGAACGTCACGACGGCAGTGCGGCAACCTGCGACGATTTTGTCCAGGCGATGGAAGATGCCTCTGGCGTCGATTTAACCCAGTTCCGTCGCTGGTACAGCCAGTCAGGCACGCCGGTCGTGAGCGTGCGCGATGACTATAATCCGGAGCTGGAGCAGTATACCCTGCACGTGACCCAGCATACGCCGCCAACCGCAGATGGTCAGGAGAAGCTGCCGCTGCACATTCCGCTGGATATCGAACTCTACGATAACGAAGGCAAAGTGATCCCGCTGCAGCATAACGGCCAGCCGGTACATCACGTGCTGAACGTGACGCAGGCGTTCCAGACGTTTGTCTTTGATAACGTCTATTTTCAGCCGGTGCCGTCACTGCTGCGTGAATTCTCTGCACCGGTAAAACTCGATTATAAGTGGAGCGACGCACAGCTCACCTTCCTGATGCGTCACGCGAGCAATGAGTTTTCCCGCTGGGATGCGGCGCAGAGTCTGCTCGCAACCTATATTCGTCTCAACGTCGCGCGCTACCAGCAGGGCCAGCCGCTGTCGCTGCCTCTGCACGTTGCTGACGCTTTCCGGGCGGTGCTGCTGGATGAGCAGGGCGATCCGGCGCTGATGGCGCTGATCCTGACCCTGCCATCAGAAAATGAGATAGCAGAGCTGTTCGACATCATCGATCCACAGGCGATTGCCGCCGTACGCCATGCGCTGATGCGCACGCTGGCAAACGAGCTGAACGACGAGTGCTATGCGCTCTATCTGGCCAGCCAGAGCAGCGAATATCGCGTTGATCATGCGGAAATTGGCCGGCGCGCGCTGAAGAATGTCTGCCTGAGCTATCTGGCTCTGGGGGATACGACGCAGGCCGATCGTCTGGTTCAGGCGCAGTATGCGCACGCCACGAATATGACTGATGCGCTGGCGGCGCTCTCGGCAGCGGTGATGGCACAGCTGCCGTGCCGCGACGCGCTGCTGGCCGCCTGGGATGAGCGCTGGCATCAGGACGGTCTGGTCATGGATAAATGGTTTATGCTGCAGGCGACCAGCCCGGCGCCAGAAGTGTTACGCAACGTGCGTGCGCTGCTGAACCATCGCTCCTTCACCATGGGTAACCCTAACCGCATCCGGGCGCTGATTGGCGCATTCGCGGCGGGTAACCCGGCGGCGTTTCACGCGCAGGATGGCAGCGGTTATCAGTTCCTGGTTGAGATGCTGACCGATCTCAATACGCGTAACCCGCAGGTGGCCGCGCGCATGATTGAACCCCTGATCCGCCTGAAGCGCTATGATGCAGGACGTCAGGCGTTAATGCGTCAGGCACTGCAGCAGCTAAAGGGGCTGGATAATCTTTCCGGCGATCTCTATGAGAAAATCACCAAAGCGCTGAACGCGTAATCCTCCGCAGCCGCAGCCGCAACCGTCACCGGTTGCGGCTGCCCTTTTGCGGCCACTACAGTATGGCGTGCCAAACCTTCTCATAAATCACCACTTTGGCCGCTAATCCGGCAGGGTGCGTTACGCTAATTTATATGTTATGTTATAACATCAACAAAACAAGGCGTGAGTATATCAAGATGAAAGTAGCGTACTGGACACTATTTCTGGGGCTGGCCTGCAGTTCAACGGTATTTGCACACGGCGGTCATTCGCACGGTGCTCCACTGAGTGAAAAAGAGGTGCGCGCGGCCAGCGGCATCTTTGCCGATGGCGATGTGAAAGATCGGCCGCTTTCCGACTGGGAAGGGGTATGGCAGTCCGTTTATCCCTATGCCAGAGATGGCTCACTGGATCCGGTATTTCAAAAAAAAGCGGCAGCCGATAAAACGCGCTCGTTCAGCGACATTAAACAGTACTATCTCACCGGCTATGCCAGCGATATTACTGACATCGGCATTGAAAACGACGTGATGGAATTTACCGAAAAAGGCGCGGTCAGCAGCTGTAAATATGCCTATAAAGGTTACAAGGTGCTCAACTACGTTTCCGGTAAAAGAGGGGTGCGTTATCTGTTTGAATGCACTGATAAAGCCAGTAAAGCGCCGCACTTTGTACAGTTCAGCGATCACATTATCAGCCCGCGTAAGTCATCCCACTTCCACATTTTTACGGGTAATGTCTCGCAGGCTGCGCTGTTTGATGAACTGGAAAACTGGCCCACGTTCTTCCCTTACCAGCTGAGTAAAGCGCAGGTGGTGGATGACCTGCTGCATCACTGATGCACAGCCCGCTGGCGGACAGACCCGCCAGCGGGCAGGGCAGTTAACGCTGCCGGGCAAAGCGCAGCGGCTGCTCAGCGGCGCTGCGCGTCATCACCCGATCCAGTACGCTCGCCTCCAGCTCCGCCAGCCGCGCCGAGCCTTTGCGGCGCGGACGCGGTAAATCGACCGACAGGTCGAGCCCGATTTTACCCTCTTCAATCAGTAACACCCGATCGGCCAGCGCCACCGCCTCGCTGACATCATGCGTCACCAGCAGTACCGTAAAATTGTGCTGCTGCCAGAGTGATTCGATCAGCCCCTGCATCTCAATGCGGGTTAAGGCATCCAGCGCGCCCAGCGGTTCATCGAGCAGCAGTAAGCCAGGACGGTGGATCAGCGCCCGCGCCAGCGCCACGCGCTGCTTCTGTCCACCTGAGAGGGCAGCAGGCCACTCATTTGCGCGATCGGCAAGCCCTACGGCCTCCAGTGCCTCCAGCGCGGCGCTGCGCCATTCGCGGCCGCGTAAGCCGAGTCCGACGTTATCAATCACTTTTTTCCACGGCAGCAGACGCGCATCCTGGAACATCAGTCGCGTATCGTCGCGCGCCGCGGCCAGCGGCGCGTTACCTGCCAGCAGCTCACCCTGACTGGCGACTTCCAGTCCGGCCAGCAGCCGCAGCAGGGTGCTTTTACCGCAGCCGCTGCGCCCGACCACGGCAACAAACTGCCCGGCCGGAATATGCAGGCTGACCTGGTCAAGAATAGTACGATTGCCATAGTGCTTAGAGAGGTTACTGATGGCGACCGGCGTGCCGCTGATCAGGCGCGCCGGGTTCTGTACGGCATTGCTCATGCGTTGCTCTCCTTCAGTTGCCAGGCCGGGTGCCAGCGCAGCCAGATACGCTCCAGCAGCTGCGCCGCCACGTCTGCCAGTTTGCCCAGCAGGGCATAAAGAATAATGGCCACCACGACCACGTCAGTTTGCAAAAATTCGCGCGCGTTCATCGCCAGATAGCCGATACCGGAGTTGGCCGAGATGGTTTCAGCCACAATCAGCGTCAGCCACATCAGACCCAGCGCAAAGCGCACCCCGACCATGATGCCGGGCAGGGCGCCAGGCAGGATAACCTGCGCAAACAGCGACCAGCCGGAGAGGCCATAGCTGCGCGCCATCTCTATCAGCCCGCGATCGATATTGCGGATCCCGTGATAGGTATTGAGGTAGATCGGAAACAGCGTACCGAGTGCGACCAGGAAAATTTTGGCCGATTCATCAATGCCAAACCAGAGGATCACCAGCGGGATCAGCGCCAGATGCGGCACGTTGCGCAGCATCTGTAGCGAGGTATCCAGCAGACGCTCACCGGTGCGCGATGTACCGGTGATGAGTCCGAGCGCCAGCCCGATCGTGCCGCCGATAGCAAAACCGATTAGTGCGCGCCAGCTGCTGATGGCCAGGTGCTGCCACAGTTCACCGCTGGCGGTCAGCTGCCAGAAGGCGGTCACAATTTTCTCCGGCGCCGGTAAAATACGCGTGGAGAGCCAGCCCTGCGACGAAGCGAGCTGCCATATCGCCACTATTCCCACCGGCAGCAGCCAGGGCAGCAGCGCATTGCGCAGCGTTTTTATCTGCTCAGACATGGTGACTCCTTAGCTTTGCGCAACTTTCTGTGGCGTAAAATCATTGGCCACAGCTTCGCCATGCGCCTGCACGACGCGCGGTTTTGGCACTTCCGGCACGGCCAGGTCAAGATGGGGAAACAGCAGCTCGCCGACGCGGTACGCTTCTTCCAGATGCGGATAGCCAGAAAGGATAAAGGTCTCAATGCCCAGCGCCTGATATTCGCGCATGCGTTCTGCGACAGTTGGCCCGTCGCCGACCAGCGCAGTACCGGCTCCGCCGCGTACCAGGCCAACCCCAGCCCAGAGGTTCGGACTGATCTCCAGCTTATCGCGCTGGCCGCCGTGCAGGGCAGCCATCCGCTGCTGTCCGACCGAATCCGTGCGCGCAAACGCCGCCTGTGCTTTGGCAATTGTGGCATCATCCAGATGTGAAATAAGCCGATCCGCGGCCTGCCACGCCTCCTCATTCGTTTCGCGCACAATCACGTGCAGACGAATACCGAAGCGCACCGTGCGCCCCTGCGCTGCGGCCTTGGCGCGCACCTGCTCAATCTTCTCTTTAACCAGCGCGGGCGGCTCTCCCCAGGTGAGATAGACGTCAACCTGTTCAGCAGCCAGATCCTGCGCGGCATCAGAAGAGCCGCCGAACCAGAGTGGCGGACGCGGCTGCTGTACCGAACGGAACATCAGGCGCGCACCGCGCACTTTGACGTGTTTGCCCTCATAGTCCACCGTTTCGCCTTCAGAAACACGTCGCCAGATGCGGGTAAATTCCGCCGATTCTGCATAGCGCTCGCGATGGTCGAGAAAGACGCCATCGCCCGCCAGCTCTTCCGGATCGCCACCGGTCACCAGGTTAAACAGCGCACGACCGTTAGAGAGGCGATCCAGCGTTGCCGCCTGACGCGCTGCCTGGGTCGGCGAGATCACGCCGGGACGCAGTGCCACCAGAAAGCGCAGGCGCTGCGTTACCGGGATCAGCGAGGCAGCGACCAGCCAGGCATCTTCGCAGGAGCGGCCGGTCGGGATCAGCACGCCGCCAAAACCCAGCCGGTCAGCGGCCTGTGCTATCTGCTGCAGATAACCGTGATCCACCGGACGGGCGCCTTCGGCGGTTCCCAGATAGTGACCATCGCCGTGCGTGGGAAGAAACCAGAAAACAGATATGCTCATTGTATTGTTCCTTATTAATGGGCCGTCCGGGGTTGCCAGATGCGGTCAGCGATGGTGAGTTTTACCGGCAACAGATGGCTGGCGTAAAACAGATCGGCAGTGTGCTGCTGCGCGGCGGCGGTGCGTGCACTGACGGGGGTAATCGTGGTAGGCGGACGATGATCGAGATAGCTCGCCAGGACCGGTTTTGGCAGGCCCATCGCCTGCGCCAGCAGGTCAATACTCTGCGTCCGCTGGCTCTGCGTCAGCGCATCCGCCTCGCTGAAGGTGGCCAGCACCTGGCTGAGGGTGTCGGGACTGGCTTCAGCAAACTGTCGGGTCGCCAGATAGAAAGAGCCGGTCAGGTTCAGCGTGCTGCCGTCAGTGAGGACGCGCACATTGCCCTGCTGCAGAGCGGCTGAGTAATAAGGATCCCAGATCGCCCAGGCGTCAACGTTACCCTGCTGAAACGCCGCGCGGGCATCGGCTGGCGTCAGATAGACCGGCTGAATATCAGCGAAACTCAGGCCCGCCTGCTGCAGCGCGCGCAGCAGCAGATTGTGCGAGCTGGAGCCTTTCTGAAAGGCAACTTTGCGGCCTTTCAGATCGGCCACGCTGCGGATGGGGCTGTTCTGCGGTACCAGGATCACTTCTGCTTTAGGTTTCGCGGGTTCCGATCCGACATAAAGCAGATCGGCCCCGGCGGCCTGCGCAAAGAGCGGAGGAATATCCCCGGTGCTGCCTAAATCGATACTGCCGATGTTAAGCGCTTCCAGCATTTGCGGGCCGGCAGGAAACTCAATCCACTTAATTGCCATCGCCGGAAAACGCTGCTCCAGCAGCCGGTGCGATTTTGCCAGCACCATGCTGACCGAGCCTTTCTGGTAGCCGATACGGATCTGAGAAGGCGCGTCCGCTGCGCTGGCCGTCAGGGTAAACAGGGCAGCCAGCGCCGGGAGCAGCAGAGCCGTTATAAGTCGTTTCACGATAGTCTCTCCTCAGACAGCCCGGGCAAAAGGCAGATGACGGCGCTGCAGCGCAAGCCAGAAGTTCTCCAGCGCATCATCAATACGGGAAGTGAGATCGCTGGCAAATTCCGGCTGGCGGTCGTAATGCGTAATCTGCAGATCCTGCGCAAACACTCCCTGTAACACCTCCTGCGCTTTCAGCGCGCTCAGTACCGGTTTAAGCCCGTAATCGAGCGCCAGCATATGTGCCACGCTGCCGCCACTTGCCAGCGGCAGTACGACTTTTTCTTCCAGCGCCCGCTCCGGCAGCAGATCCAGGACAGTTTTTAGCGCACCTGCAAATGACGCTTTATAGACAGGAGTAGAAATAATGACGCCGGTCGCGCTGGCGATGTCAGCTTTAAACGCATTCAGGGCAGGGGAGTCGAAACGGGCATGGATCAAATCTTCCGGCGGAAAATTGTGAATATTCCACGCAATAACTTCGGCGCCCCGGGCTTCCAGCTGGCGCTGGCAAAGCGTCAGCAGCGCCGTCGAACGTGAAGGGAAACGGGGGCTGCCCGCCAGCGTTAGGATCCGCATACCTGCTCCTTATAACAAAAAGTTATCGATAATGTTTAATTGAGAACTGATTGTCTTAATCCTGCCAGAGCGCCGGAAAAGGGGTAAATGATTTATCCGGCAATCAAAAGCTTTAAAACGGCAAACGGATCCTGCTGCCGATCTGCTGCCTGCGAAACGCTACTGCCTGCGCTGCCAGTCGGGCTCACAGAGCAGCGGCGGATAAAATGGCCCGATCTCTGTTTTTTATTGATGAATTTAAGAAAAAGCTGCGGCGTGAATGCCAGGTGGTTTTTAAGAATTACTCCTGTGGGCGCTGTCACATTTTTGTGTCACGCTTGAAGACATTGAGAAAAATACCCAGACCCCCATACTTTTATGTCTATCAAACGTAATGCGATTGCCAACTATGTCGGGCAGATCTACCTGACGCTGTCAGGTATTTTAGTGGTGCCGCTCTATATTCAGAATCTGGGGATGGAAGCGTATGGCCTGGTTGGCTTCTTTTCTATATTACTGACCTGGCTGCAGCTGCTGGATGCGGGCGTCTCCACCACGCTGATGCGTGAAGCGGCGCGCTACCGCGCTAATCAGGAAGAATTTGTCTGGTTTCCGGCGCTGTTTACCACCCTGACGCGCTTTTTCCTTTTTTCCACGCTGGTGCTGGTGGTGCTGGGCTGGCTGGCAACGCCCTGGATAGCGACACACTGGCTGGATGCGCGTCATTTGCCGGCCGGCGATGTGGTTATCGCCGTGGCAATTATGGTGATCACCGCGGCCATTCGCTGGCGCACCAGTCCCTATCGCAGCGTGATCATCGGCTTTGAACATCAGGTCTGGCTGAATGGCGTTAACCTGACTATTACCACGCTGCGCACCTTTGGTGCGGTGCTGGTGATCCAGCTCTTCGCCAACGCCGTGCTGACATTCTTTATCTGGCAGCTGCTGGTCTCCATCGCCGAGGCGGGCTGCTGCATCTGGAAGGCGTATCAGCTTATCCCGCGCGCCGCGCGCAAAGAGAAGCGCAGCGACCTGAAAGAGGTGCTGAGGCCTTTTATTCGCTTTGCGCTGAGCGCCGCGTTCTCCAGCGCAATCTGGACGTTTATCTCGCAGATTGACCGTCTGGTGCTGTCTAAAACCCTGCCGCTGAGCGAGTACGGATCCTTTACCGTCGTGGCAACGGCGGCGACCGGTATCCTGCTGCTCAGCAGCCCGATTATGCAGGCGATTGTGCCGCGCATGACCGGCATGAAAACCCGGCAGCAGGGCGATGCGGAATCTCTGCGTCTCTACCGTTACACCACGCAGGCAGTCGCCATTTTTATGGCCCCGCTCAGTATCACTATCGCCTGCTATTCTGGTCCGCTGCTCTGGGCGTGGACGCAAAAAACGCAGATTGTCGATGAGATGGCTTTTGTCCTGACGCTTTACGCCTTAGGCAGCGGAATTCAGGCGATCTGTGGCTTGCTCTATCACCTGCAGTACGTGAATGGCAACCTAAAACTCCATATGCAGGGCTTTACCCTGTTTGCCATTCTGCTGGTGCCGCTTAACATCTGGTGTGCGATTCACTACGGCGCGCTGGGAACCGGCTGGCTGTGGCTGGCGCAGAACATTTTCTACCTGGTTGGCTGGGCATGGCTGGTACACCGTCGTTTTGCGCCGGGTATCCACTTCAGCTGGCTGACGCGCGACGTGGCGCTGATCTGGGCGGTATCGGGCCTGATTGCCGGCCTGAGCACGCTGCTGCCTATTGAGTGGAATCAGAATCGCTGGATTAATCTGCTCTGGCTGGCATTGATTGGTGCCGTGAATCTCGGCGTCTGCTGTCTGCTGCATAGCCTGGTGCTGAAGCGCCTGCGCCGTACACCCGTTGTTAATGCTGAAGAAAGAGGATAAGTATGACGTCGCGCTCCGTCCCGACTATATCGGTCATTATTCCGAACTGGAACTGCGCCCCGTGGCTGCCGGAGACGATGCAGTCGCTGCTGCAGCAGACGTCGCCGGCAGATGAGATTATTATCATTGACGACGGCTCAACGGATGAGAGCGTGAGCTGGCTTACGGCGTTCGCTGAGGCGCATCCGCAGGTCACTTTGCTGAGCGGCAACCGCGGCGGCGTCAGCGCAGCGCGGATGAAAGGGCTGGCGGTCGCCACCGGCGATTTCCTCTATTTTATGGATGCCGATGACTTTATCTCCGCCACTCTGTTTGCCGATTTCCGGCGCGCGCAGGCGCAGCATACCGGACTTGAGCTGTTCTGCTTCGGCGCAAAAATGTTTTTCGACGTCCCGGAACCGCAGCGCCACTATCAGACGATTCATCAGCGTCACGTCAGCGGCCTTTTCTCCGGCGGCAGCGAAAGTCTGCGCACGCTGATCCAGCATCAGTCGGCGCACCGGGTGATCTGGAGCAGCATCATTTCCCGGCAGCTGATTGAGCGGCTGGGGCTGAGTTTCCTGCCGATTCAGAATCATGAAGATGCGCCTTTTATGTTCGCGCTCTATATGCAGGCGCACAGTTTCTACTGCACCGGCGAGAGCTACTACTACAAGCGCTTTATGCAGAGTTCGCTGTCGCAAAGCACCCGCGACTTCTCCTGGATAAAAAATTACTTTATCGCCCGCGACAGCAGCGAAGCGTTTTTGCGAGAGCATCAGCTGCCGCAGGATGAGGCATTACTGGATGACTACTATCAGACCATTATGCATGGCTGCCTGGCACAGATCCGTAAACACCGCATTAAAGTACCTGCCGAGTGGCAGCCGCGGGTAAACAGTCTGGTGCGGCGCGTATTACGGCATAATACCCGGCTGAAACTGCTCTGGTATTGTCCGCCGCTCTATCACGGTCTGCAGGCGTGCCGTAATCGCCTGAGTCGTTATTCATCCCGCCGTTGATCGCGATCCTGTTCTGAGGTTCGTCACTAATTTACTTTTGCGCCAGAGCACCTTACCATTCTGGCGCACGTATTCCCGTGCACCCGCTGTTTCTTCCTTTACTGCCATTCAGGAGAGTGCATGTTATATCCCATCGTCCGGCCCGCCCTGTTTAAACTCGATCCCGAGCGCGCGCATGAACTCACTTTCCAGCAGCTGCGTTTTATCAGCGGTACGCCGCTGGAGGGGCTGATTCGGCAGTCGCTGCCGGCGCGTCCGGTAAGCTGTATGGGCCTGACGTTTCCCAACCCGCTGGGTCTGGCGGCCGGGCTGGATAAAAACGCGGAGTGCATTGATGCGTTTGGCGCAATGGGGTTTGGTTTTATTGAAGTCGGTACGGTAACGCCGCGTGCGCAGCCCGGAAATGATAAACCGCGTATGTTCCGTCTGGTTGAGGCGGGCGGCATCATTAACCGCATGGGATTTAATAACCACGGGGTTGATCATCTGGTAGAGAACGTCAAAAAAGCGCGATTTAAAGGCGTACTGGGGATCAATATTGGCAAGAATAAAGATACCCCGGTTGAGCAGGGGAAAGAGGATTACCTGATCTGCATGGAGAAGGTCTACGCCCATGCGGGTTATATTGCGATAAATATCTCTTCACCTAACACGCCTGGCCTGCGTACGCTGCAATATGGCGATGCGCTGGACGATTTGCTGGCGGCGATTAAATTAAAACAGCAGGAACTACAGCAGCGACACCTTAAATATGTTCCGGTGGCCGTAAAGATTGCGCCGGATCTGTCTGAGGAGGAATTAATCCAGGTTGCTGACAGCCTGATGCGTCACCAGATTGATGGTGTGATTGCAACCAATACCACGCTGGACCGTACGCTGGTCAGCGGACTTAAACATGCAGATGAAGCGGGCGGCCTGAGCGGACGCCCGGTTCAGGCGCGCAGCACAGAGGTAATCCGCCGGCTGGCGCAGGAGCTGCAGGGGCGCTTACCTGTTATTGGTGCCGGTGGAATAGATTCACTCATCGCCGCACGGGAAAAAATTGCCGCGGGCGCCACCCTGGTGCAGATATACTCCGGATTTATTTATCAGGGACCGGCTTTAATTAAAGATATCGTGACCCACCTCTAAGACATATCTCACTTTCCCCGGCCAGGGGGTTTATTTCTCCCTCTGGCTCGTTTATATTTTCCCCTGTTGTTCTATTTTTCAGCTTTTTGCTTAAAGCGATATTTTATTTTTTAGGCGCCATTTAGCGCAGCAGAATCCCACAAGGCACATCATGAAAATCAAACCCGATGACAACTGGCGCTGGTATTATGACGCCGAGCATGACCGTATGATGCTTGATTTGGCTGATGGCACACTCTTCCGCTCCCGCTTCTCCCGCAAAATGCTGACGCCCGACGCTTTTAACAGCAGCGGATTTTGCGTCGATGATGCCGCACTCTATTTTAGTTTCGACGACCGCTGTCGTGAGAGTGAATTATCTGCTCATCAGCGTGCCGAGCTGATCCTGAATGCGCTGGTGGCAAGCCGCTTCCTCAAGCCGCTGATGCCAAAAAGCTGGCACTTCATCAGCCACAAACATAGCTGGCAGCCGGTCGCGGGCGATATGGTCACGGCTACGCTGGCTGAGAGCGGTGAGCAGGCACAGCTGCTGGTAGTAGAAAGCAGTGAAAACGCGGCGCTCTGTCTGGTGGCGCAGCCGGCACTGAGCATGGCGGGAAAAAGCATGCAGCTTGGCGATGCGATCAAAATCATGAACGATCGCCTGCAGCCGCTGCAGCTGGCGACATGGTACGCGCGCGCGGTTTAGATTTTATCCCAGCTCAATATCACTGTCCGGAATACAGCTGCAGCTCAGAATAGTGCCGTCAGCACGTACGGCGCTCTGCTTTAACGGCCTGACGGTGCCGGCGACCAGCGTGACTTTACAGCTGCCGCACAGCCCGGCCCGGCAGGAGTAGGGAATACGAAACCCGGCCATCTCCAGCTGCTCCAGTAATACCTGCTGATTATCTCCCTCAAAACGCCGGCCCTGACAGGTAATGGTGACGCTGGCAGGCGCACCTGGCTCTGCTGTCAGCGAAGCTTCTGTTTTGCCGGCACCATAGACGCGCGGGGTATGGCGTTCCAGAATCGTTACGCTGTCCCCGCTGCGGATCAGCCCGCTGTTCAGGGCTATCATATTGAGGCCAAAATCGATATCACCGCTGCTATCCTGCGCGCTGCGAAAGCCCTGCAGCGTGGTCAGCGGCTCACCCGCCGGATGTTTCTCTCCGTTCTCCGTCCCGATAGTGGTAAATACGCAGCGGCTGCACGGTTTCGGCACGACAAACTCAACGTCACCGATTTGCAGCCGCTTCCAGCTATCTTCATCCCAGGCGGGGGCACCGCTGACCACCAGGTTAGGGCGAAACTGCTCTACGCGTACGCCAGCCGGGCAGCGCTGCTGCAGATCCTGCATCGACGCCATATTAACCAGCAGAAACGGATAGCCGTCGGCAAAGCCGAGCGGCACGGCGTCAAAGCGCTTTACGCGCCGCGTCGGCGTCTCACCTGTCCAGCGCAGCTGTACCGGGCGTGGAAAATAGTCGCTCAGCCAGCGGTTAATCGCTTCCGGCGCGATGCGGGCAGTAAAGGTGTTGCCCCAGACAACGGTTTCGCTCTCTTCTGCCGCAAAGTCGGCGTAGCGGATCAGCGCCTGCTGACCGTCCGGCGCGTTAATCAGCAGGCCATCCGGCAGCACAACCGGCGTAAAACGCACCAGCTGCGGAAACTGCCGGGCGGTGATGAACGTCCCGTCAGGCTCGGTGATCATAAAGATGCGATCAAACGCCAGACCGCTCTGCAGCACCTGTGCATGCGACTGCTGCAGGCCGCGCATCGATTTGACCGGGTGAATATAAAGACGGGATAAGGTAATCATCATCGCTCCTTGCAGACAAAAAGAAGCTAACTTTATGACATAGGACGCTGATTCGCTATAATGCGCAGCAATTTTAGCAAGAGTATAAGTGACGATATGAATTCTCTGTTTGCCAGTACGGCGCGTGGGCTCGAAGAGCTGTTGAAAACTGAGCTGGACGCGCTGGGCGCGCAGGATTTGCAGGTGGTGCAGGGCGGCGTCCACTTCCGTGCCGACGATCGCGTAATGTATCAAAGCCTGCTGTGGAGCCGTCTGGCTTCACGTATTTTGCTGCCGCTGGGAGAATTCGGTGTCTGGAGTGACCTCGATCTCTATGTCGGCGCGCAGAGTATCCCCTGGGCTGAGCTGTTTGACAGCGAAACCACCTTTGCCATCCATTTCAGCGGCACCAACGACGTCATCCGCAACAGCCAGTTTGGTGCGCTGCGAATTAAAGATGCGATCGTTGACTGCTTTACCCGTCAGGATCTGCCGCGCCCCAGCGTGGATCGCGAGCAGCCCGGTATTCGCATTAACGCCTGGCTGAATAAAGATCGCGTCAGCATCGCACTGGATCTCAGCGGCACCGCGCTGCATCAGCGCGGCTATCGTCAGCAGACCGGTCAGGCGCCGCTGAAAGAGAATCTGGCGGCTGCCATTGTTATGCGTTCCGGCTGGCAGCCGGAAACGCCGCTGCTGGATCCCATGTGCGGTTCCGGCACGCTGCTGATTGAGGCGGCCTTAATTGCCTGCGATCGCGCGCCGGGTCTGCTGCGCAGCCACTGGGGCTTTAGCCGCTGGAAGCAGCATAACGCAGCGCTGTGGCAGGAGCTGCGCAGCGAAGCGCTGCAGCGCGCGCGGGCTGGCACCGCAGCCGCCCAGGCACGCTTCTTTGGTTATGATAACGATGGCCGCGTGCTGGAGTGGGCGCGCGCTAACGCGCGTCGTGCCGGCGTCTTTGAGCTTTTTACCTTTGCGCAGCAGGATGTGCTGAAGCTGAGTAATCCGCTTGACGATAAAAGCGTGACCGGAACGGTGCTGAGTAACCCGCCTTATGGTGAGCGTCTGGAGAGCGAGCCGGCGCTGATTGCGCTGCACAGCCAGCTGGGCCGCATTATGAAGCAGCAGTTTGGCGGCTGGAATCTGTCGCTGTTCAGCGCCTCACCCGATCTGCTGAGCTGCCTGCAGCTGCGCGCGGAGCGCCAGTTTAAAGCGAAAAATGGCCCGCTGGAGTGCGTGCAGAAAAATTATCAGCTGGCGGCGTCCGGTGCGGCTGGCAGCGCGCAGATTGCGGAAGATTTCGCAAACCGCCTGCGCAAAAACCTGAAGAAGCTGGAGAAATGGGCGCGTCAGTCGGGCATTGAGTGCTATCGCCTCTATGATGCCGATCTGCCGGAATACAATGTCGCAGTGGATCGCTACGCCGACTGGGTGGTGGTGCAGGAATACGCGCCACCAAAAACCATCGACGCGACCAAAGCGCGCCAGCGGCTGTTTGATGTTATCAGCGCCACGCTCAGCGTGCTGGAGATCCCGGCTAACAGGCTGGTGCTGAAAACCCGCGAGCGGCAAAAGGGCAAAAATCAGTATCAGAAGCTGGGAGAAAAGGGCGAATTCTTTGAAGTGCAGGAGTTCAATGCCCGGCTGCTGGTTAATCTTACTGACTACCTTGATACCGGCCTGTTCCTCGATCACCGTATCGCGCGGCAGATGCTCGGCCAGATGAGTAAAGGTAAAGACTTCCTGAACCTGTTCTCTTACACCGGCAGCGCCAGCGTACACGCCGGGCTGGGCGGGGCAAAATCCACCACTACGGTTGATATGTCGCGCACCTACCTTGAGTGGGCGGAGCGCAACCTGCGTATTAATGGTCTGACCGGCCGTCAGCATCGCCTGCTGCACGCCGACTGCCTGAGCTGGCTGCGTGAAAGCGACGAGCAGTTTGACCTGATTTTTATCGATCCGCCGACCTTCTCCAACTCCAAGCGTATGGAGGCGGATTTTGATGTGCAGCGCGATCATCTGATGCTGCTGCAAAACCTGAAGCGCATGCTGCGTCGCGGCGGCACCATTATGTTCTCCAACAACAAGCGCGGCTTCAAAATGGATCTGGAGGGCCTGCAACGGCTCGGTCTGCAGGCGCAGGAGATCACGCAAAAAACCCTGTCACAGGACTTTGCCCGTAATCGTCAAATTCACAACTGCTGGCTGGTCAGCCACGCCGGTAAGGAATAATTTATATGTCGTTGATCAGTATCCATGGTGCTTACCTCTCATTCAGTGATGCACCGCTGCTGGATAATACCGAACTGCACATCGAAGAGGGCGAACGCGTCTGTCTGGTGGGCCGTAACGGTGCCGGTAAATCCACATTAATGAAAATCATCAACGGCGAACAGCCGCTGGATGATGGGCGTATCATCTATGAGCAGGACCTGATCGTTTCGCGCCTGCAGCAGGATCCGCCGCGTAACATTACCGGTTCGGTGTATGACTTTGTCGCTGAGGGCGTGGCCGAGCAGGCGGAGCATCTCAAAGCCTATCACGCCATTTCGCACAAAGTGATGGAGGATCCGAGCGAGAAAAACCTCAATGAAATGGGCCGGCTGCAGACGATTCTCGATCACCAGAATCTCTGGCAGCTCGACAGCCGTATCAACGATGTTCTGCAGCAGATTGGCCTGCAGGCTGATACAGAACTCTCTTCGCTCTCCGGCGGCTGGCTGCGTAAAGCGGCCCTGGGCCGGGCGCTGGTCAGTAATCCACGCGTGCTGATGCTGGATGAGCCTACTAACCACCTCGATATTGAAACCATCGACTGGCTGGAAACGTTTCTGAAAACCTTTACCGGCAGCATCGTGTTTATTTCGCATGACCGCTCGTTTATCCGCAATATGGCGACGCGCATTGTCGATCTCGATCGCGGCAAGCTGGTCTCCTGGCCGGGAGATTACGATCAGTTCCTGGTGGGTAAAGAGGAGGCGCTGCGGGTTGAGGAGATGCAGAATGCTGAATTTGACCGCAAGCTGGCGCAGGAAGAGGTGTGGATCCGTCAGGGGATCAAGGCGCGTCGTACCCGCAATGAAGGCCGCGTGCGGGCACTGAAAGCGCTGCGTCGTGAACGTTCCGAGCGTCGTGACGTGATGGGCAAAGCCAATATGCAGGTCGGTGAAGCGGCCCGCTCCGGTAAAATTGTCTTTGAGCTGGAGAACGTAAACTACGGCGTGGAAGGCAAAACGCTGGTTAAAGACTTTTCAGCCCAGGTCCAGCGCGGCGATAAGATTGCGCTGATTGGGCCTAACGGCTGCGGAAAAACCACGCTGCTGCGCCTGATGCTGGGGCAGCTAAAAGCGGACAGTGGACGGGTGCACTGCGGCACCAAGCTTGAAATTGCCTATTTCGATCAGCATCGCGCTGAACTCGATCCGGACCGGACCGTGATGGATAACCTCGCGGAAGGCAAACAGGAAGTGATGGTCAACGGCAAACCCCGTCACGTACTGGGTTACCTGCAGGACTTTCTGTTCCATCCGAAACGCGCCATGACGCCGGTACGCGCGCTGTCGGGCGGAGAGCGCAATCGCCTGCTGCTGGCGCGGCTGTTCCTGAAGCCCAGCAACCTGCTGATCCTCGATGAACCGACCAACGATCTGGACGTTGAAACGCTGGAGCTGCTGGAAGAGCTGGTCGACGGATATCAGGGCACCGTACTGCTGGTCAGCCACGATCGTCAGTTTGTGGATAACACCGTTACCGAATGCTGGATATTTGAAGGCAACGGCGAAGTGGGCGCGTTTGTGGGCGGCTATCATGATGCGCAGCAGCAGCGCGCGGCGTACAAACAGACGCGTGTTGCCCCGACGGTTTCCGCACCGGTGAAAACAGCTGAAAAAAATGAAACCGCCAAACGCAGCGCAGGCAAGCTAAGCTATAACCTGACGCGTGAACTGGAACAGCTGCCGCAAAAGCTGGAGCAGCTGGAAGCGCGGATTGGTGAGCTGCAGGCGCAGATGAGCCATCCCGATTTCTTCAGTCAGCCGCATGAAAAAACGCAGCCGGTGCTGGATACGCTGGCGCAGACGGAGCAGGAGCTGGAAACCGCCTTTGCCCGCTGGGAAGAGCTGGAAGCGCTGAAAAACGGCGCATAACACAGAGGAAAAGGGCATGTGCGCAACGTCGCCGCAGGCGCAGCAGTGGATGCTCTGTCCACAGTGTGATTTAACCGTCAGGCTGCCCGCTGTGCCGGCGGGCAGCCGTGCCCGCTGCCCGCGCTGCCATACGCAGCTGCTGGCTAACTGGCATGAACCGCGCAAGCGTCCAACCGGTTATGCGCTGGCGGCGCTGTTTATGCTGTTGCTGGCCAATCTGTTTCCGTTTATCGATATGCACGTCGCCGGTCTCTCCAGCCGCATTACGCTGCCGGAGATCCCGCGCGTCATGGTGCGGGAGGATTACCGCAGCCTGGCTTCCCTGTTTCTGCTGTTTGTGCAGGGTATTCCGGCTTTCTGCATGGTGACAATTTTGCTGCTGGTCAACCGGATTGCTCTGCCGCACCCGCTGCGGCGGGGACTGGCGCGTATTCTTTTTCAGCTGCGCAGCTGGGGCATGGCAGAGATCTTTATGGCCGGCGTGCTGGTGAGTTTCGTCAAGCTGATGGCGTATGGCGAGATCGGCTTAGGCAGCAGCTTCTGGCCCTGGTGCCTGTTCTGCCTGCTGCAGCTGCGCGCGTTTCAGTGTGTGGATCGGCGCTGGGTCTGGCAACAAATCGACGCGCTGCCCGCGCTGCCGTTTACGCCGCAGGCGGGAAAAAGTGGTCTGCAGCAGGGGCTGCGCAGCTGCCCCTGCTGTACGGCTATTCTGCCGGCGACGCAGCCGCGCTGCGATCGCTGCGGGGTAGCCGCGGCACCGCGCCGCAGGCATAGCCTGCAGTGGACGCTGGCGCTGCTGCTGACCTCCGTTATGCTTTATATCCCGTCTAATATTATGCCGATCATGGTGACTGAGACGCTGGGTTCCCAGTATCCCTCAACGATCATGGGCGGCGTTATCCTGCTGATGAGCGATGGTTCCTGGCCCGTTGCACTGGTGATTTTTATCGCCAGTATTATGGTGCCCTCGCTGAAAATGGTCGCTATTGGCTGGCTCTGCTGGCACGCCAGCGGGCGCGGCCAGCGGGATGGCGAAAAAATGCATCTGATCTACGAAGTGGTGGAGTTTGTTGGTCGCTGGTCGATGATCGATGTGTTTGTTATCGCCGTGCTCTCTGCGCTGGTGCGCATGGGACAGCTGATGAACGTCTATCCCGCACCGGGCGCGCTGCTGTTTGCCCTGGTGGTGATATTGACCATGTTTGCCGCTATTACATTCGATCCGCGTCTGATTTGGGATCGCCAACAGGAAACTGAACGTAAGGAGTCGCGTCTTGACGGACAACAATCACGGGACTGCTAAGGTCGATCAGATCAAACGCTGGTCGCCAGTCTGGATCGTACCCATCGTTACGCTGTTGATCGGCGGGTGGATCCTTTTTTATCACTTCAGCCATCAGGGGCCGCTGGTGACGCTGATCACCGAAAACGCCGAAGGCATCGTGGCGGGTAAAACCACTATCAAAAGCCGCAGTGTGGATGTGGGCACCGTAGAGAGTGCGGTGCTGACCGACGATTTGCATCACGTCGAGATCACAGCCCGTCTGAACGCCGGCATGGAGAAGCTGCTTTATAAAGACAGCGTGTTCTGGGTGGTCAAACCGCAGATTGGACGCGAAGGGATCACCGGTCTTGGCACACTGCTTTCAGGCGCCTATATCGAGCTGCAGCCCGGTGCAAAAGGCGAACAGCCGGAGCAGTATCAGCTGCTTGATTCACCGCCGCTGGCGCCGCCGGATGCGAAAGGGGTCCGCATTGTGCTCGACAGTAACAAAGCGGGTCAGCTCAATCCGGGCGATCCGGTGCTGTTCCGCGGTTATCGCGTCGGCACGGTGGAAACCAGCACCTTCGATACTGACAAACGTATGATGACCTATCAGCTGTTTGTCACTGCGCCTTATGACCGGCTGGTGACCACGAATGTGCGTTTCTGGAAAGACAGCGGCATTGCCGTTGATATGTCTGCTTCGGGGATGCGCGTGGAGATGGGTTCACTGACCACGCTGTTTAGCGGCGGCGTCAGCTTTGACGTACCGGATGGCTGGGATCTGGGTGAGGTCGCACAGAACAAAGCGGATTATCATCTGTATGACGATCAGCGCAGCATTCAGGATTCACTCTATACCCGACACACTGATTTCCTGATGTTCTTCAGTGATTCGATTCGCGGCCTGCAGGTGGGTGCACCGGTTGAGTTCCGCGGTATTCGTCTGGGAACCGTCGCGCAGGTGCCTTATATGATCCCGGGTATGGACCAGGCGCTGAACACAGATTATCGCGTGCCGGTGCTGATTCGCATCGAACCCGATCGCTTTACCGCACGACTGGGCAGTGATTTTAATCTGGAGCAGCATCTGCAGGATGGGAAGAAACGTGGCCTGCGCGGCACGCTGAAAACCGGCAACCTGCTCTCCGGCGCGCTGTTTGTCGATCTCGATTTCTACGATAAAGCGCCAGCCTATAAAGGACCGAACAGCGTAGCAGGTCTTGAGGTGATCCCTACCGTCAGCGGTGGTCTCAGCCAGATCCAGCAGAAGCTGATGGCGGCGCTTGATAAGATCAACGCGCTGCCGCTTAATCCGATGATTAATGAGGCGACCGGCACACTGAAAGAGAGTCAGCGCACGCTGCGTCAGCTGCAGAATACGCTGAATAATCTGAACCAGCTTACCGGCAGTCCGGCAATGAAAACATTGCCTGCTGATATGCAGCAGACGCTGCGTGAACTCAACCGCAGCATGAAAGGGCTGCAGCCGGGATCGCCAGCGTACAATAAACTGGTGGGAGATATGCAGCGGCTTGATCAGGTGCTGCGTGAGCTGCAGCCAGTGCTGAAAACGCTGAATGCGAAAAGCAATGCCCTGGTATTTGAAGCGAAGCCAGGCCAGGATCCGCAGCCAAAGAGGGCGAAACAGTGAAAAAAGCCATCATCGCAGGAGCTATGTTGCTGCTGGCAGGGTGCAGCACAACCATCGACACCACCTACTATCAGCTGCCGGCAGGCAGCAGTACGGTACGCGTCGCCAGCAGCGCGGGCAGCAGCCAGCCGATGCTCTGGGTGGAACATGTGAACGTGCCTGATTATCTGGCAGGCAACGGACTGGTTTATCAGACCAGCGATGTTAAATATGTCATTGCCACCAACAATCTCTGGGCCAGCCCGCTCGATCAGCAGCTGCAGCAGACGCTGATTACTAATCTGAGCCAGGCGCTGCCGGGCCGCGTGGTCGCCGCGTCACCGCATGGAGAGGGCTACGATACGCTTAACGTCAGCGTAAGTGGGTTTCAGGGACGTTACGACGGGCGGGTCGTGGTCAGCGGTGAATGGCTGCTGCAGCATCAGGATCAGCTTATCAAGCGCAGCTTTAGTGTGACGTTGCCGCAAAATGAGGATGGTTATGATGCGCTGGTCCGCACGCTGGCTGCAGGCTGGCAGCAGACCGCACAGCAGATCGCAGACAGTGTGGCTTCGCTAAATTAGGAATTGGTTTAGATAACTGCTAAGTCCCTGATTCTTCGTAGCAACGTTGCACCGGAGATCGGGGGCTTTTTTTTGCCTAATCAAAAACATAGACACTGCTTTGACATTTCTTTATGTCGTTTTAACGGCAAAACCGTGACGCTGGCGTGAATTTTGCGCATTGCTTTTTCTGCGCATTGGGGTTAGAACTTTACTGTGGCTGAACATTAATTCGCCACTCTTTCTTTCCACCAGATTCCACCAGACCTGAAATGAGGGAAACGCGGTATGAAGAGACAGAAGAGAGACCGTTTAGAACGTGCACATTCACGCGGTTATCAGGCCGGCATTACTGGCCGCTCTAAGGAGCTGTGCCCCTATCAACTGATCGATGCGCGGTCTCACTGGCTGGGAGGCTGGCGTCAGGCCATGGAGGACAGGTCGGCGGTGGCGTAGCCCTGCCGGATGTCAGCAAAGGGAAAACCTCCGCCGCGGCGGAGGTTTTGTTAAGCAGGATCAGAACGCAGAGGTATCTTTAAACAGACCGACTTTCAGATCGGTAGCGGTGTAGATCAGATTACCGTCAACAAAGACTTCACCATCTGCAACACCCATCACCAGCTTGCGGTTGATTACGCGCTTGAAGTGAATTTTATAGGTCACTTTTTTCGCTGTTGGCAGCACCTGACCGGTAAACTTCACTTCGCCCACGCCCAGCGCACGGCCTTTGCCTTCCGCGCCTAACCAGCCGAGATAGAAACCAACCAGCTGCCACATGGCATCCAGGCCCAGACAGCCAGGCATAACCGGATCGCCTTTGAAATGGCAATCGAAGAACCAGAGGTCGGGGCGGATATCCAGTTCAGCTTCAACAAAACCTTTGTCGAAGTTACCGCCATCTTCGGTCATTTTGACCACACGGTCCATCATCAACATGTTGTCAGAGGGCAGCGGTGGCCCATTTTCGCCGAACAGTTCGCCGCGACCTGAGGCAACCAGGTCTTCTTTGCTATAGGATTCGCGTTTATCTACCATGTTCTCAATATGCCTTCTTTTAGTGAAGCCCGAATATTAGCGAACAGTTGTACGCCGGGCAATGCCCCTATTTGTGGTTAAACCAGTTAAGCCAGCGTAACGGCCACGGGCGGGGTGCAGATTCCTGCTGGTTAAACTGTGTAATACGGGTCTGAATCATAGTCAGCAGCGATTCACCGCTCTCGCTCTGCCACGCCACGCCGGTCAGCAGCGGCAGGGCTTCATCGATACGGTCAATTGCCCACAGATGAAACTCTCCTGCTTTCACCGCGTCAACGAGCTCCTGACTAAGACTGAGATGACGCACGTTAGAGGCAGGCAGAATGACACCCTGCTTACCGGTCAGCTCACGCGCCTGACAGACATGAAAGAATCCTTCGATTTTTTCATTGAGGCCACCGACCGGCTGCACATTGCCAAACTGATCAACAGAGCCGGTCACCGCAATCTGCTGGCTCAGCGGCTGATTAGCCAGCGCGCTGATTAATGCGCACAGCTCTGCCAGCGAGGCGCTGTCACCATCCACTTCAGAGTAAGATTGCTCAAACACCATCGAAGCGGAGAAGGGCAGCGGCTGATCGAGTTCCAGCTCAGCAATCAGATAGGCCTGCATAATCATCATGCCTTTGGCATGAATATTACCGCCCAGCTCAGCTTTACGCTCCACGTCATTGAGTTCACCATCGCCTGGGTGCACCACACAGGTAATACGTGACGGCTCACCCCAGGCACGCGGGTGCCCCGGAAACTCAATAACCGACAGGCCATTGATCTGTCCGATAACCTCGCCATCTGTTTCAATCATGATCTGATTTAGCAGGATCTCATCGCGCATGCGTTCAGTAAGGTAGTTTTCCCGCCACTGGCGTGCTTCAAGCGCCTCCGTCAGCGCTTCACCATTAATGATGTCGCCGTGCAGGGCGGCCTCATGCAGCTGTCGCCTCAGCCAGCGCGGACAGAGCGGCAGCGTATCCTGATCGCCGGTAAAACGTACCGCTTCCGTCAGCAGCGGTGGCCAGAAATCAGCCTCCGGTGCATTAAGGTCTGCCCGTGCTGCCTGCGTCAGAACCCACTGACACCAGTTGAGCATATCGCTCTCATCGGCAATCTGCAGGTTCTCTTCAAACTCACTGTAGAGCGCCATTTCGTGCACTTCGGCATCCAGCTCCTGAAAGCTGGCCAGTGCATCGCGATCGCCGCACAGAACCAGGCGGACGCTAAGCGGCAGAGCTGGAATTGTCACCGGCAGGGGCTGTCGCTCATCCTGCGAATACCACTCAAACCGCTGCAGTTCGATACACCGGCGCAGGCGCAGCCAGAGCAGGGGCTGTGCCAGCAGCGTATTGATAGACAGGATCAGCGTGCCGCCGTTGGCGCGATGCAGCAGCCCGGGCTCAGGCATCACGCGATCCTTATACTGACGCACGCAGCCAAACAGCTGCTCTGCTTCGATCCAGTCAGCATAAAACACGCCGCCGCTACTGGTAAAAGGACGGTTGATGTCTGAAGGCGGCAGCAGCGTAACGGTGTCGCCCATCACATGATAGTCACCGCCATAGAGCTGCCCGGCATCAGGCTGAAAACGCCGCGTGGCCCCGGCAATCCAGGCGAGATAGTCGCTATTTTCCTGGCTGCGTAACAGTAGCAGCGGAAAACCCGCAGACTGATGGTGTAAATGCGCCAGCGCATTCAGCAAACGCGGCTGAACCGCGGCAAGGCTATCGCTATCTTTCAGTGAAACCGTTGAAAAGAGGGTCTGCCAGGGGGTGCTATCTGGCTGCAGGGCTTGCCACGTAAGTTGGTTGCTGGTCAAAATATTCGCATTAGTCTGATTTAGGAAAAGCGTGATTATACAGGATACAACCGGGTTTATCACGGCGAGTTCCGGTAGTGAATGTGACAGGAGCAACATGTTTTTCGTTGCTGCATCGCGCAAAAAAGCTGTTATTCTTAAGTTGTTACGTGGTCACGGTGGGATTCCGATGAAATACCAGCAGCTTGAAAATCTGGAAAGTGGATGGAAATGGAAATACCTGGTGAAAAAACATCGGGAGGGGGAGCTAATCACCCGCTATCTGGAGCTCAGCGCGGCACAGGCTGCGGTTGACGCGCTGCTTGCGCTGGAAAATACGCCGGTTGAGGTGAACCAGTGGATTGCGCAGCATATTCATCCGGGTCTGGAAAATCGCCTGAAGCAAACCATACGTGCCCGCCGCAAGCGTCACTTCAATGCTGAACACCAGCATACGCGTAAAAAATCTATCGATTTAGAATATCTGGTGTGGCAACGGCTGGCGGGCCTGGCGCAGCGTCGCCACTGCACGCTCTCTGAGACAATTGTACAGCTGATTGAAGATGCCGAACGGAAAGAGAAATATGCCAGTCAGATGTCTACGTTAAAGCAGGATCTGCAGGCCATCTTAGGCAGCGAAGAGAACAAAAAGTAAGCAGATAGCAGAAACAAAAAACCCCGCCGGAGCGGGGTTTTTTTTACGCGATAACTTAAGCCTGTGGCTGAGTTACAACGTCTTTGATGCCTTTCACGTCGATCTCAACGCGACGGTCTGGACCCAGGCAGTCGATCAGGGCATTACGGCCTTTCACGCTGTCACAGGTGTTGCCAGTAACCGGGTTGGATTCGCCCATGCCACGTGCAGAGATTTTGTTAGCCGGGATACCTTTAGATACCAGGTAGTCGACAACAGACTGAGCACGTTTCTCAGACAGTTTCTGGTTGTACTGGTCTGAACCGATGCGATCGGTAAAGCCCAGAACTACAACGGAACCATCTTTAGGATCCATTGAGCTCAGCTGGCTGTACAGCTGATCCAGAGCCTGCTGACCTTCTGGCTTCAGGGTAGATTTGTTGAAGGTGAACAGCACGTCAGATTTCAGAGTGAAACGCTTGGTTTCAACAACCGGAGCTGGTGCCGGAGCTGGTGCAGCGATTGGTGCAGCAGCTTCATCCTGACCGAAGCGGTATGCAACGCCTACGCTCAGCATGCCGTTGTCTGGACGCGCGCCAACGGTACCTGCATCACCAATGTTGTTAACCCACTGGTAATCCAGACGGGTTGCCCAGTTCTTGGTCACTGCGTATTCAACACCCACTGCAGCCAGCGGAGAAACGCCGGTGTCGTGGTCGCTGCGGCGTTCGCCGGTCAGAGTGTTGTTCTGGGTAGAATCTGCACGCCATACCATGCCACCCAGACGGGTGTACACGTCAAGGTCATCAGCAATCGGGTAGCTCAGTTTAGCTGCCAGCTGAACGCCCTGCGCTTTGAATGCGCCGTTGATGTTGTCGCCTTTGTTAGGCATACGGCCCAGCCAGTCATAGCCCAGCTCGAAGCCCAGGTATGGGTTCGCCTGATAGCCCAGGAAAGCACCTGCGCCCAGCTGAGATTCGTGAGTTGGACCGTCGTTGTTCGCGTAACCGTTACCGTAGTAACCAGTATCGTGATACTGAGACCAGCCCAGTTTAGCACCGGTGTACCAGGTGTCATCTTTAGGAGCGGCCTGCGCTACGGTAGCGAAGCCAGCCAGTGCCACTGCAATTGCGATAGCTGTCTTTTTCATTTTGCGCCTCGTTATCATCCAAATAGGCAATGAGCAAAAAGGTTGCTCTTGGTTGTAATCCTTCGCCGGGTCTGAACGCTCGCTTATGACTCTACCGAAAAAACGGAGGTTATTGAGCACCCTGGCGAGCTAAAGTCTACAACGAGATTGAAAACTTACAAGTATGATGTGAGGTGAGCAGGTAAAAAAACAGGTGTAAATACACACATTTTAACAATTGACGGGGCAAAATTTTCGGTCTGTAAATAGAGAATTGCAGCTAAGCCCTTGTCCTGACTGGCAGGAACATTATCAGTAGCTTAGCGGCAACAGGCCGGAAAAAAAAGCTGAGATAAATCTCACTTTTTACTTAATGAAACAAATCCGAGGGAATTTTTGTGCTTCCGGGTTGTCTGGCAGAAATGATATCAGCTTCTTCCGGGCGCATAATCAGACCCAAAGCTTCGCCTTCTTCTGCTGCCTGCTGCAGCATCTGACGCTCATTCTCTTGCAGTTCACAGGGTATCCAGGCCAGCACTACGCTGTAATTTCCGGTACGCAGCGCTTTCACCATATTCTCAACCGTACTGAGCCGATCTGATTCAGTAATATGCATACTCTTCTCAAGCGGCAGACCAGACTGCTGGATCCAGCGGCGGCTGACTTTATGCGCTGGCGTCAGCCAGAGCTGCCAGCGTGACTGTTCGCTCAGCTGTTTGAGCACCGGAAGCAGAAGCAATTGCATCATGCCAGGATGCTCACTGTAGCGTAATTCCGTTATACCGCCCATTGACGGCTGAACTGCAGTGGAAGGCGCTAACCAGGAGGAACGATCAACAGGGCCAGAGAAATGCGTGCGCATAATATACTCGCTCAGTAGTGAACTGGATGAATGTACAGTACTGTTTAAATTAACAGAGATCAACTTCATTTTCTGAAAATGTCTCTCAAAACTGGCAGAAGATGGCACCAAAAGCGTTTTATTCGTTGAATCAGTAAATCGTTTTTTTTATCTTCTAACTAAATGAATAGTCACTGTTTTATAGGAAATACCCTGCACAAGGAATGAGGAAAAGGGACATGATGAAGCGAAAAAATGAGGTAGTGGAACAATCGATCGACGCCCTGTCGGTTCTGGGAGATATAGAGTCGCGTACGCAGTTTGGCGGCTATGCGCTGGCTATTGAGCGCGTGGTGTTCGCCTATATTGATAATGACACGCTCTACCTGCGCGCCAGTGAGGCGCTGCGGCTTTATGCCGTTCAGCGGCCGCTGGAGCCGCTGGTTTACCGTAAGCGCGGCATCCCTGTCACCCTGAGCTACTTCAAAGTGGATCAGCAGCTATGGCAGGACAGGAGACAGCTGATCAGTTTGTCAGCCAGCTCCCTGCAGGCGGCACAGGCTGATGCTGCAGTAAAACATATTTCGCTGCGGCTCAAGGATCTTCCTAATCTCAGTTTGCGTATGGAGCTGATGCTGCATAAAGCGGGGATCAGCTCGGTGGAATCACTGCAGGAGATGGGGTCACGACAGAGCTGGCTTAAGCTGCGCAGCGTCAACAAGCATGTCGGGTTGAAAACGCTGCTGGCACTGGAAGGAGCGATCTCTGGCCATCATCAGGCGGCGCTTCCGGCAGACGTAAAAGAGGCGCTGAGCAGCTGGTACCAGGAGCGGCTACGCCGGTAAACCCGGGAGCCGCTGTTACTGTTTCAGGCCTGCGCCAGGGCGCGGCGCAGGCGGGCGATCTCAGGCAGCAGCGTGATCAGTAAATCGAGCTGCTGCAAAATCAGAGGTGCCTGGGCTTCAGAGCTGGTTTTCAGTTCGCCGATGCGTTGCTGGAGCGTATGTTGCATCGCGGCTACCCGATCGTTTGTCACGCACTCAATCTGTAAAACATCCTCAACAAAACAGACGGCGTCATCAAGCAGCGTGAGCAGTTTCCCCGGTGATAAGCGGGTGCGATGTGCACCCAGCGCTGAGATATAGCTCAGAAACGAGTGATTAAGACAGAGCAGTCTGAAGGCGTGCTCCCGCAGCGTCTGATCTGCCCGGCGTTCACTATTTATATTCGATACCACAGAGGCGAGTTCAGCGTCAGCGTTGTGCGCATCCCGGCGTACGACCCGGTAAGCCAGCCGGTTATCTTTGCCCTGATGATACTGTTCCATGATGGCATCCAGATAGCGGCAGTTAGCATTCAGCGCGCGATCGGCTATTGTGGTGAGCTTGCGAAAACGCCAGTCAGGCCAGACAAACGCCACCGCCAGCCAGGCAAGTCCGCATCCCAGAAGCGTATCAACAATACGCGGCAGGGCCACGTCAAAGCCTTCACCCAGTAAATTGAAGCAGAGCAGTACCAGCAGGGTAATAAACAGCGTGGCCTGCGCATACTGAATCTGACGGAAAGCAAAAAACAGCACGCCGCTGAGGACGATCAGCAGCAGCTGCCCCTCCACCGAGGGCACCAGCCACAGCACCGGCAGCCCGATTGCCACACCTGCCAGCGTCCCTCCGATACGCAGCGCCAGCCGGCGACGCGTGGCGTTATAGTTGGGCTGACAGACAAACAGGCTGGTAAGCAGTATCCAGTAACCGCGCTGCAGCCCGGTAATCTGAATAAAGGCATAACCTATACAGAGCACCAGCGACATTCGGATGGCGTGGCGAAACAGCGGAGAGGCGGGCGTAAGGTGACGGCTCAGACGCAGACGTATATCGGACCAGCCACGCAGCGTGTCACGCGAAAGATGGTGCTCACTCTGCAGCGGCGTCTCAAACAGCTGCTGTTCTGAAGCAAGCGAAGCAAGTTGTGCATCAATGGCGCGCAGATTACGCAGTAACCAGGAGAGCGGGGCGGTATGTCCGGCATCCGGGTCGCTTTGCTGCAGTCGCTCAAGGGCCGTCTCAAGGCGCGCAAAAGCACGCTCGAAATGGCTGCTGTGATGCCAGCGCTGGCGCAATACGATCGTTTCAGCCAGCTGGCGACACGCCTGCGCCTGCATATTCAGCAGACGCTGAAAACGGAACAGGATTTCGTTGTAACGCCAGTTATTTCGCAGCTGGTGATACTGTATGTGCGAAGAGCTGGCGCGCTCATGAATATCCTGCGCCACAAAATAGTAATGCAGACTGCGGCGGGTACTGCGTGAACCCCGATCGCCGCGCAGCCGGCTCTGAATGGTATTTTTAGTCTGATTCAGCTGCGCGACTAACTGGCTGTTAGCCATTGCGGTGGCAATCAGAGCGGCATCATCCTGCTCACCGCCGTCCGGATCAAACAGGTTTGCTTTCGCCTCAAGATAACGCGCCAGCTGGGAAAAGCTGGCCGCCAGCTGCTCCTGAACGGGTCGCACCGGAAACATCAGGTGGCCAATAAAGGTCAGCAGGTTGTACCAGAGTGCTCCCGTCAGCAGCAGCGCGGGCTGCATCCACCACTGTGGAAAGAGCCCGATACCCAGCATGGTATATACCGCAATCAGCAGGGCACCAAACGCGATGGTCGCGTAACGCTGGCCAAGCGCGCCCAGCAGGATAAATCCCCAGCTTGAGAGCGCCAGGCCGGCAGTGAACGCCCAGGGTCTGGGGAAAAGCAGCTCAACGGAGACCGACGCGATACAGAAGCAGCACAGGGTGATGATCAGATTGCGCAGACGGCCTGTCCAGCGGTCGTCAAGATCGGCCAGCGCGGCAGCGACCACCCCCAGCGTAAGCGGAATGGTCCACTCTACCTGCTGCAGCCACCAGGGAAACGCAGCGCAGCCCGACAGCGCCAGAAAAATACGCAGCAGATAGCGCAGGCTGCTGTTAAACAGATAGCGGCGCCAGGCGGGCATAGCGTCGGACATAAACCGGATCCTCAGTAGCGGCGGCGCGCGTTAGCTTCACGCGCTGCCTGTGCCTCTTCCACGCTGACCACCCGACGGCCAACCGGCCAGAGTGAAATCGCAGCCAGCTTAAAGTGCGCCAGCCCGGTGGGAATACCGATAATGCTCAGACATTGCATGATTCCGGTTGAAATATGCATTACGCAAAGCCACCAGCCAAAGAAAATAAGCCAGAAGATGTTCAGAAATGTACCGCCAGCGTTGAGAAACGCACTTTTGCTGTCAGGACGCAGTACATCAACGTGAACCGCTTCATTGCCGAACGGAACCAGCGAAAGTTTTGTGATTTCCCAGCAGGAGCGCGTCAGCGGTAGCGTAAAAATCAGCACAATGCTGACCAGCGTGGCAAAGAGCCAGCCAAGCGTAGTGAGAAAGCCGCCAAGGATAAAATTCAGAATATTAAGAACGGTGCGCATAACGCGTTTTTCCTTTTGCAATCCGCAATATGTGCCGCCAAGTTTAGCCTGTTTTAAGGCTGGAGCGCCAAGTGTCTGACAGGTAAACTGCGCAATAACTGAATTTCACCTGATGATGCGGACATGGAACTGAAAGCAACAGCAATGGGTAAACGTCTGGCGCAGCATCCTTATAACCGGGTGCGTTTGCTGACTGCCGGTGTTGAAGTCAGCGGCGATCGTCATGAATACCTTATTCCGTTTAATCAGCTGCTGGATATCAGCTGCAAACGCGGTCTGGTATGGGGCGAGCTGGAGTTTTTGCTGGCGGAGAATCAGGTGGTGCGGCTGCATGGTACCGAGTGGCAGGAGACGCAGCGTTTTTATCACTATCTGCAGCACGCCTGGCAGCAGTGGAGCGCTGAAATGAGCCATATCAGTACGGGCGTGCTGGATGAGCTGCTGCAGCATATTTCGCAGCTGACCGCAGAGGATCGCTGGCTAAAGCGAAGTGAGCTGGCTGCTATCCTGGCCCGGGTTAACGAGACGATTGCGGCACTGCCGCTGCCGCTGGCGCGCCTGGAGGCGCTGGATAACTGTCGTGAACGCTGGCATCGCTGCCGGCAGTGGCTGGAGCAGGGCGAAGCCACAATTCGCCAGCGTAACCGTCGCTGGAGCGAGCAGGTGATTCAGGCAAATCCGGATTTTTTCGCCACGGTTGAGCGCTCACCGCTTAATCGTGCGCAGGCAGAAGCGGTGGTTAATGGTGAAGAGACGTTGCTGGTCCTGGCGGGTGCAGGCAGCGGTAAAACCGCCGTGCTGGTGGCACGTGCTGGCTGGCTGCTGCAGCGGCGACTGGCTCATCCTGACCAGATACTGCTGCTGGCATTTGGCCGGGAGGCTGCAGAAGAGATAAATCAACGCCTGGACACGCAACTTAACGTAAAGGCGTTGCAGGCGCGTACCTTTCATGCGCTGGCGCTGCATATTATTCGCGAGAGTGGCCGCAAGCCGCCGGTTATCAGCCAGCTGGAGAGTGACAGCGCTGCCCGTCGCCAGCTGCTGCTGGAGAGCTGGCGCGAGCAGTGCGCGGCTAAAAAGGCGCAGGCCAGCGGCTGGCGTCAGTGGCTGGAGGAGGATCTGGCGTGGACGTTGCCGGACGGCGCATTCTGGCAGGATAGCGCTATCGCGCAGCGGCTGGCGCCGCGTCTTGAGCAGTGGCTGGGCCTGCTGCGGATGCAGAGCGGTAATCAGGCGGAAACAATCGCGGCCGTTCCGGAAGCGTGGCGCGATAGCTTCAGTAAGCGGATAAAACTGATGGCTCCGCTGCTGAAAGCCTGGAAAAGTGCGCTTAAAGCGGAGGGCGCCGTTGATTTTGCCGGCCTGATCCAGCAGGCGACAGAGGTGCTGGAAAAAAGACGTTTTATCAGCCCCTGGAAGCATATTCTGGTCGATGAGTTTCAGGATATCTCGCCGCAGCGTGCCGCACTTTTAAAGGCGTTGCGCGCGCAGAATGCTCATACCAGCCTGTTTGCTGCAGGCGATGACTGGCAGGCAATCTACCGTTTTAGCGGCGCTAAGCTCAATCTGACCACCGCTTTTCACCACTATTTTGGCGACGGCGACAGCTGCGTGCTGGATACCACCTATCGCTTCAATAGCCGTATTGCTGACATTGCCAATGGTTTTATCCAGCAAAATCCGCACCAGCTGAAAAAAACGCTCACCAGTCTGAGCAAAGGAAGTAAAAAGGCGGTAACGCTGCTGCCGGACGATCAGCTGGAGGGGCTGCTGGACAAACTCAGCGGATTTGCGAAACCGGAAGAGAGGATTTTGCTGCTGGCGCGCTACCATCATCTGCGTCCGGCGCTGCTGGACCGGGCAAAAACGCGCTGGCCCGGATTACAGCTGGAGTTTATGACAATCCATGCCAGTAAAGGTCAGCAGGCGGAGTACGTCATCCTGACCGGCCTCCATCAGGGAGCCGATGGCTTTCCGGCTCCGGCGCGTGAGTCGGTGCTGGAGGAGGGGCTGCTGCCACCCGTGGAAGATTTTCCCGATGCGGAAGAGCGGCGCCTCGCTTATGTGGCTATGACGCGGGCACGTGAACAGGTGTGGCTGCTGTTTAATAAAGCCTGTCCGTCGCGCTTTGTTGAACAGCTGCGTGAGCTGGGTGTACCGGTAGCGCGTAAATCCTGAGCCAGGCAGCGCCAGGAAAAGTGAGGCGCTAGCTGGTGCGTAACGTTTTCATCCAGCTCAGTAACTTTTGCCGGGTTGCTGCATCAAAGCGTTTAAACCAGCGCTGTATTGAGGGCAAATCGCTGGCATCCTGCCAGGCAAAATCGGGGTTTTCGCTTACTGCTGTCGCCGAAGGAGCAGCAAAGCGCAGTACGGATGCCGTCTGTGCTGCGCGGTTATAAGCCATCATCGCCTGCATCATGTCACCGCTGCTGCTCTGCGGCAGACGATCGCGCAGGCTGGCAATTTCTGTGCCCCGCTCATCAATCAGCCTGAAGTTCAGGAGCTTATTAAACGTGCTGCGTTCACGCCGGCTGTTCAGCGAGGGCAGGTGGATCGCCACAGAGTGTGCTTCCGCGGTAAATGTGACAATCATCGGCACTGACTGGAAATGGGTTGCGTCAGGACAGGGTTTCTCAACGCGAAACAGAAACTGATGCTGCCCCTGTTCCAGTTCAAGGCTGTCTGCGCCTTTTAATAGTGAGCCGGCAATTTTCCGCCCGTCCAGCACCAGCAAATCAATCTGCGGATCGAGTTTAAGCGTAATGGCGGGGCAGGATGCTGTGACAAGCAGCGCAATAATGCCTGTGACAGCCGGTGACAGCTTCATTTCTACTCCCGAAATATGGCGGGTAATCAGTGATGTGTAGCAAAGTATTTCATTATGGCACTAAATTTACATTTAAACATATTTATTCGTGCCCTGGCGCAAACATTTCATCTTTGCGGCTTGCGCCGCGAGCGGAAAGGGCAGCTACACTCTGGCAATAAAGAGAAGGGGAAATGAATGAACGATCAAACAATTCGTGATGTGCTTATGAATACCCGTCGTATCGCACTGGTGGGGGCCAGCGACAAACCGGCTCGTCCCAGCTATGGCGTGATGCGTTACTTACTGGATCAGGGATATGAGGTGATTCCGGTGAGCCCTAAACTGGCCGGGCAGCAGCTGATGGGGCAGACCGCCTACGCTTCACTGGCAGAAATCCCCGGTAAAGTCGATATGGTAGATGTATTCCGTAATGCTGAGGCGGCATGGGAGGTGGCACAGGACGCTATAGCGATTGGCGCGAAAACGCTGTGGCTGCAGCTCGGCGTTATCAATGAGCAGGCGGCAGTGCTGGCAAGTGATGCTGGCCTGACGGTGATAATGGATCGCTGTCCGAAGATTGAGATCCCGCGTCTGAATATTACGCCAGCCTGAATCAGACAATAAAACGGCGACCTGCGTCGCCGATATAATTAATGTCGCAGGCTGGGTGCCTGCAGCTGCTGCCGGATAGAAGCGGCCAGCTCATCCATAGAGGGCTGCTCTGGATGCTCGAACAGCGTTTCACCTGCCAGCTGCACTTCTGCAACGTAGGTGTGCACCTGTTCGCCCTCTTCATCTTCCATCACCACATGATACCAGGGGGCGGCACGCAGCGTTTCCGTTGCACCAACTTCATCCAGTTCCGGCTCATCCAGCGAATACTCAGGGTCAACATCGACGATGACACCCAGCACGCCAGAAAGACGATGCCGGACCTGCTGTCCAATTCCAAATTTACTGGCAATCATTGCGACCTCCCAAAACTTTACCTGCCACTAAATATGGGGGCAGGGATCAGGTTTTCAAGTCACAGTACGCGGCAGGCAAAACCTTTCAGATAGAGACCTTCCGGATAGCTGGCTATTACCGGGTGATCGGCCGCCTGACGGAACTGCTCTATAAATTGTACATCACGTCCGGCATCCAGCGCCGCATCGGCCACAATCTTCTGAAATAAATCCGTAGCCATCAGGCCGGAGCAGGAGAACGTCAGCAGAATACCGCCTGGGTTAAGCAGCTGCATCGCCAGCATATTGATATCTTTATAGCCACGGCAGGCGCCCATCAGCTGGTTTTTGTTCTCAACGAATTTAGGCGGATCCATAATAATCAGATCAAACTTTTCGCCTGCATCACGATAGCGGCGCAGCAGTTTAAAAACGTCATCCCGCAGGAACTGTGCCCGCGACACGTCGAGCCCGTTCAGCTCAACGTTCTGTTTTGCTACGTCCAGCGCATCCTGTGAGGTATCCACGCTCAGCACTTCGCGACAGCCACCGAGCAGCGCCGAAATGGCAAATCCGCCGGTATAAGAGAAGCAGTTAAGCACGCGCGCGTCCTGCGCATAGCGACGGGTGGCATAACGGCTGTCGCGCTGATCAAGATAGTAGCCGGTCTTATGGCCGCCCTGAATATCTACCAGCAGTTTCATACCGTGCTCGGTAATAGGCAGCAGGGCAGGCGGCAGTTCGCCGCTCACCGGGCCCTGTGCCAGCGGCAGCCCCTCTTTCTTACGCACGGCGACGTCGGAACGATCGTAGATAGCGCACTCCGGATAGCACTGCTGCAGCGCAGAGACAATGGCAGGCCGCTGATACTCTGCCCCTGCGGACAGAAGCTGCAGTACCAGAAAATGACCAAAGCGATCGATGGTTACGCCGGGCATACCATCTGATTCGCCAGCGATCAGGCGATAGCTATCGAGTCCGTCGCGGGTCGCCAGCCAGTCACGCCACTGTTGCGCCTGCTCTAAACGGCGAACAAAGAAGGCGATATCAATTGATTCATCCTGTTGCCAGCTCCAGACGCGTGCGCGAATTTGCGACTCCGGTGAATAAGCGGCACGTGCCAGCCATTTGCCAGAGCTGTCGCAGATATCAATAGTTTCGCCAGACTGCGCTTTTCCTTCCATGCGCGCAACGGCGCCGGAAAAGACCCAGGGATGACGGCGGAGCAGGGATTTTTCACGTCCCTTGGTGAGAATCAATCGAACGGTCATAGTTTGCTATGCTTACCTGAAAAAATGAGGCGCTATTTTCCGGTGGATGGCGCCAAATTGCAACGCGGAATAGGGGAAAGGCACTATGGCTGAACGCAGCTGCACAATCCGGGTATATGGCATGGTACAGGGCGTGGGCTTTCGTTATCACACCCAGCAGCAGGCGAAAGCGCTGGGCCTGACCGGTTACGCCCGTAATCAGTCCGATGGCAGCGTCGAAGTGCTGGCCTGCGGTCCGGAACAGCAGGTCGAAACGCTAATCAGCTGGCTTCAGGCAGGAGGGCCGCGCAGTGCGCGGGTGGACAACGTCGTGACCGGGCCCTGTGATCCGGCCGAACGACCGGCCAGCTTTACCACTGGCTGATCAGAGACACTTTGCAGGTTTAGGCAGGCCGGCAATTTTTGTCGCCTGCTTTGCCGGGCCGTCCGGAAAGAGGCGGAACAGATAGCGGCTGTTGCCTTTTTCCTCGCCATACTTTTTCGCCATCGCCTTTACCAGCATGCGCACTGCAGGCGAGGTATTAAATTCCTGGTAGAAGTCGCGTACAAAGTGGACGACCTCCCAGTGAGCCTCGCTCATCTCAATGTTTTCCTGCCGGGCGATCGCCAGCGCTACCTCTTCACACCAGTCTGCGTGGTTAGTCAGATAGCCTTCTGCATCCGTTACAATCTCACTGCCGTTAACAATCACACGTTTTCCTCATCTGTTATCTGCGCTTATTGTAAATTCCCGCCGCCTGGAAAAGCAAAAACCCCGCCAGAGCAGGGTTTGCTTTTTGTGCGCTGCAGCGTTAGTCGCGGTTAGCGAAACCCAGCAGGCTCAGCAGGCTGACAAAGATGTTATAGAGAGAGACGTAGAGTCCAACGGTCGCGCGGATGTAGTTGGTCTCGCCACCATGAATAATATTACTGGTCTCCCACAGAATGGCCCCTGCAGAGAAGAGGATGAAAAGCGCGCTGATAGCCAGATGCAGGGCCGGCAGCTGCAGGAACAGGTTTGCTACGACCGCAACCAGCAGAACGACAAAGCCTGCCATCATCATACCGCCAAGGAATGACATGTCGCGCCGGGTAGTCAGTACATAGGCTGAACAGCAGAAGAAGACCAGCGCCGTGCCGCCCAGCGCCATGGCGATAACATCGCCCATGCCCGCGCTCAGAAACGAACTGAGGATAGGCCCCAGGCAGTAGCCGAGGAAGCCGGTGAAGGCGAACGCTGCTGCTATTCCGGCCGGACTATTTGCCAGACGGTAAGTCAGAAACATCAAACCATAAAAACCTACCAGCATCAGGATCAGGCCGGGTGAGGGGAGTGCATAGACCGTGCTCAGCGTGGCGGTCACTGCAGAAAACGCCAGTGTCAGGCCGAGCAGAAAATAGGTATTACGCAGGACTTTATGAGTGCCGATCAGAGATTGTTGCTGTGATGAGCTGATAATTTTGTCCATCATTTACTCCTTAAAGAGAGAGGACACCTTACATGCGCTGAGAATACGCAGCGGGGTCAGAACAGCAAAGGCGTTTTACCCATCTTTACGCGATAAATTGCTGTTTCAGTAAGCAGAATGCTGTTTTTGACGGCGAAAAAAACAAATTTGGCTGTTTTTCAGGCGAACGATTCATTCATCGCTTTACATCATCCTGGGGGATGTTTATAGTGCGCCTCATTGCGGAGGGGTGGCCGAGTGGCTTAAGGCAGCGGTCTTGAAAACCGCCGATGGGAAACCATCCGAGAGTTCGAATCTCTCCTCCTCCGCCACTTTATCTCTGCAGATAAAGTACAATCTGTATCCGGAGGGATGGCCGAGTGGCTTAAGGCAGCGGTCTTGAAAACCGCCGATGGGAAACCATCCGAGAGTTCGAATCTCTCTTCCTCCGCCAAATTTAAAGAAGCCCGCAGCGATGCGGGCTTTTTGCTTTTCCCGCCCCGACCCTTCCTGCTGCTCTAACCCTGACGTTTGCTGCTATAGTCCATTCACAGTTTTTATAAACAGCGGGCGATTTTCGTCAGCAAGCTGAGTTACACTGTGCGGTAATTCGCTCTTTGGCGGGCTAATCGTTTGAATGCCAGAGTGTTTCACTGATGAATTATGGAATGGGCACAATGATCAAAAAACTGAGTCTTTGCGCGTTGTCAGTTGTTGCGGCGCTTCCGGTAAGCCTGTCAGCGACCGCAGCAGAAGGGGATATGCAGCTGCAGCAGGTGCTGATGCTGAGCCGTCACAATCTGCGTGCGCCGCTGGCGACAAACGGCAGCGCACTGGAGCAATCCACTAAAAAGAGCTGGCCGCAATGGGATGTGCCGGGCGGTGAACTCACCACCAAAGGCGGCGTGCTGGAAGTCTATATGGGTAAATATACCCGTCAGTGGCTGACGCAGCAGGGGCTGCTGGCTGGCGGCAATTGCCCGGATACCAGCGATGTTTTCATTTATGCAAATAGCCTTCAGCGCACCGTTGCGACCGCACAGTTTTTTGCTGCGGGTGCCTTTCCTGGCTGTGACGTTGCGGTAACGCATCAGGATGCCATGGGAACGATGGATCCCATCTTTAATCCGGTGATTACCGATGACAGCGAAGCGTTTAACAAAAAAGCGCTGGCGGCGATGACGGCAGAGAATGAGAAGCTGGCACTGAAGCCTGCGCTGCAGCGTCTGGAAAAGATTGTTGATTATAAATCGTCGCCTGCCTGCAATGGTAAAAAGCAGTGCACGCTGGACAGCGGTGATAACACTTTCAGCGCAGATAATGGCAAAGAGCCAGGCGTCAGCGGTCCGCTGAAAATCGGTAATTCCCTTGTTGATGCGTTCACGCTGCAATATTACGAAGGTTTCCCGGCAGAGCAGGTTGCCTGGGGGCAGATTAAAACGCCTGAGCAGTGGAAAGAGCTGGCGTCAGTCAAAAACGGTTATCAGGATGCGCTCTTCAGCTCGCCAGAGGTTGCGCGTGAAGTTGCTGCACCGCTGGTGGATTACATCCGCAGCCAGCTGGTTGATGAAGATAAGGCCAGCGCACCTAAAGTAACGCTGATGGTAGGGCATGATTCAAATATCGCCTCGCTGCTCAGCGCGCTGCAGGTGAAGCCTTACACTCTGCCGGGCAACGATGAGAAAACCCCTATCGGCGGACAGGTTGTATTTGAACGCTGGCACGATGGCAAAAATAACAAAGATCTGCTGAAAATAGAGTATGTCTATCAGACCGCCGATCAGCTGCGTAACGCAGATGTGCTGAGCCTCAAAAACCCGCCAAAACGTGTCACGCTGCAGCTTGCCGGCTGTGATACTGATGCCAATGGCTATTGCAGCTGGGAGCAATTCTCTGCGGCACTGAACAGCGCACTGCAGGGGACGCCTATGCAGCCTGCGGCCGTGCAGGAAGCGAAGCCGCAGCAGGCTGCAGACAGTGCGCCGGACGCGAAAGCTGCCGCAGAGAAACCGGCTGACGATAACGCTAAAGCTAAAGATAAAGCTGAACAGGCGGCTGCTGATAAAGCGAAAGCAGACGCCGCCGCAGATAAGGCGAAAGCAGACGCTGCCGCAGAGAAAACCGCTGCTGATAAGGCGAAAGCGGACAAAACAGCCGCTGATAAAGCGGCGGCTGATAAAGCGAAAGCGGACAAAGCAGCAGAAGATAAAGCGAAAGCTGATGCTGCTGCAGCGCAAAACGCGCAGCCGGAGGCGGCATCCGGTAAACCCGCCGCTGAGGCAAAGCCAGCTCAGCAACCTGCTACCGCAGGTTAACCGGCAGCAGGCTATAAAAAACCCCGCTCTGGCGGGGTTTTTTTTGGTCGTCAGCCGGCAATAACCACCAGCTTCTGATTGGCAAACTCTTTCAGACCGAGATCGGAAAGTTCACGCCCGTAACCGGAGCGTTTTATCCCGCCAAAGGGGAGCTCAGCTGCGGTGTCACTCTGTGAATTGATAAACACCATGCCGGTCTCAATCTGTGACGCCAGCCGGCGCGCGCGCGCAATATCCCGCGTCCAGATAGATCCGCCAAGGCCATAGTGCGAATCGTTCGCCAGCGCCACGGCAGCCTCATCACTCTCTGCAATATAGAGCTGCGCAACCGGGCCAAAAAACTCCTGATAATAAGCGGGATTATCGGGCGTCAGCCCGGTCAGCAGAGTGGGCTGATAATAGCATCCGACGCCTTCAATAATGCGCCCGCCAAAGCGCAGCTCTGCGCCATGCTCTACCGCCTCTTCAACCTGTCGCGCCAGCCGGTCACGCGCATCAAGGGAAGAGAGCGGTCCGAGCGTGGTTTTTTCATCCAGCGGATCGCCCGGCACAGCGGACTGCAGCACGGCGCTGAATTTGCTCATGAACGCCTCGGCGATCTGCGCATGCACAATAAACCGTTTAGCAGCGGTGCAGACCTGTCCGCAGTTGCTCAGACGTGCCTGCACGCCCTGGCGTACCGCTTCATCCAGGTCAGCATCGTCCAGAACAATAAAGACGTCATTGCCACCCAGTTCAAGGGTGGATTTTTTCAGGTGTTTGCCCGCCTGCTGTGCAACCGCACTGCCGGCGCGTTCGGAGCCGGTCAGCGCCACGCCCTGAACGCGATCGTCAGCGATAAGATCCGCCACCTGCTCATTGGAGATAAACAAATTACTCCAGGCACCTTCTGGTGCACCCGCTTCACGTACCAGTTGCTCAAAGATATCCGCGCAGTGCGGCACAATATTGGCATGTTTTGCCAGCACCGGATTACCCAGCGCCAGATTAGGTGCCAGAACACGCATCAGCTGATAATAAGGGAAGTTCCATGGTTCAACCGCAACGATAACGCCAATCGGATGATATTCCACCCAGGCTTCCCCGATTTCGCTGGCGTAGGGCTGAGGCTGCAGAAAAGCAGCGGCATGCTCAGCGTAATATCGCGCAATGCTGATGCAGATGCTGACTTCACCACGGCTCTGACCAATCAGCTTGCCCATTTCGCGACTCGCTATGGTGGCCAGCTCCTCTTTGCGCTGATCCATGAGATCGGCCAGGCGGCTCAGCACCTGGAGGCGTGGCTGGATATCACCTTTGCTCCAGGCTGAGTGGTAGAGCGCATCTGCGGTTTCGAGCGCCTGGTACACGCGGGCGTCATCATGTGTCTCCCAGTTTTTCAGCAGCTGATTATTTGCCGGATTGATGCTCTGGTAAGCCGTCATCGCGTCCCCTTGTTGGTGTTGCCATAAAAAAGGCGGGCCATGCCCGCCGGTTCTCACACGTTTTTGCGCTCGACAGGGACGTTGTCCCATGTCAGAACATCCTGATCGGTTTTATCAAACGCGCGCATCAGCACATCATCATTGCCCTGCTGCTCCCAGATCTGCTCTGCCAGTTTTTCATCGTAATTGGCAACTTCAAAGATCGCTTCTGCAATTTCCGGGGACGTCTGACGAATTTTCGCCCATTCGCCGACGCGATGTGCTCTGGACTGGTCTGTAGACATAATGATCTCCTGTTGAGTTTATCCTTTGAGTTTTACCGCCAGAGTGGCGACATGTTCACCCTGATAGCGGGCAATTTGCAGCTCTTCAGGCGTGGGCTGGCGTGAACCATCGCCGCCTGCCAGCGTCGACGCACCATAAGGCGTTCCGCCGCGCACCTGTGAGATATCAAACATCTCTTTAGTGCCGTAGCCGATTGGAATAATGACCATGCCGTGATGGGCAAGCGTAGTCCATACTGACGTTATCGTCAGTTCCTGGCCCCCGCCGGTACCGGTAGAAGTAAACACGCTGGCCAGTTTTCCGTGCAGTGCGCCCGAGGCCCACAGCCCGCCGGTACGGTCCCAGAAGTTGCGCATCTGGCCTGACATGTTGCCAAAGCGGGTCGGCGTGCCGACGATAATGGCATCATACTGCGTCAGATCGTCCGGCGTTGCCTCAGCTGCCTGCTGATCGACCTTGCCACCAACCTCAGCAAAACGCGCCGCATCCATACTCTCCGGCACGCGCAAAATAGTCACTTCGGCTCCGCTGACGCGCTGCACGCCTTCTGCAACCGCCTGCGCCATGGTTTCCACATGTCCATACATTGAGTAATAGAGCACCAGAACTTTTGCCATTGTGGTTCTAACCTCCCGGTAAGATAAGTAAAAAGAGTATAGAAGAGCATGCGCGGGCTGCCGGGAAATGGCGCTGCTGCCCGCTGAGATTTAGCACGCTTAAAAAGTTAACGTTATGATTTTTAGTATTAAAATGGCATTTTTTCAGATGAGTCGTAATTCTGAACGCGAATCACATTGCTGCACGCTGAGCAGATAACCCCGGCCGGCTGTTGCGCCTGCGGGCCGGGTTACGCCAGAATGACGCCTGGCTACTTATCAGGTGTTCTATGTCTGCGTTACCTGCACGTCCTTATCTGCGCATTACCCGTCAGGAACTGGTGCTGATTTTCATCACCATGGTCTGGGGCGGCACGTTTCTGGTGGTGCACCGCGCCATGGCATACTCCGGTCCGTTTTTTTTTGTCGGACTGCGATTTGCCACGGCGTCACTGCTGCTGGCCTGTTTTTTCTGGCGCTATCTGCGCGCGCTGACCTGGCTTGAAATCAGAGCGGGCACAATGATTGGCCTGGCTATTGCGGGCGGTTATGGCCTGCAAACCTGGGGGATGCAGACTATCTCCAGCAGCCAGTCTGCCTTTCTGACGGCGCTCTATGTTCCGGTGGTGCCGCTGCTGCAGTGGCTGGTGCTGCGCCGGCCGCCGGGCATTATGGCATGGCTGGGCATTGCGCTGGCGTTCAGCGGCCTGGTGCTGGTGGCGGGGCCGCAGCAGAGCGGCATCGCCCTCAGCGCCGGGGAGAGCGCGACCCTGCTGAGCACGCTGGCGATTGCTGCCGAGATCATTCTGATTAGCCGCTATGCCGGACAGGTGGATGTGCGGCGGGTAACGCTGGTGCAGCTGCTGGTCGCCTCCGCTTGCGCCTTTCTGTTTATGATCCCGAACGGTGAAGCGCTGCCGTCGTTTTCTCTGCCGCTGGTGCTGAGCGCTGCAGGCCTGGGCGCCGCCAGCGCCCTGATTCAGGTGACGATGAACTGGGCCCAGCGCAGTGTGTCACCGGTACGCGCTACGGTAATTTATGCCGGAGAGCCGGTCTGGGCGGGAATTGTCGGGCGTCTCGCGGGGGAGCGACTGCCTGCGGCCGCGCTGCTGGGCGGTGCGCTGATTGTCTGTGGCGTGATTGTCAGTGAGCTGCGGCTGCGGCGTAAGAAAGCGGTGCCCGATGAGGCACCGCAGAAGCCTTAACCGTGTGGCTGTGCAGCTGAACCGGCCGGCGCGCGGCTACGGTGCTGCAGAATTGCGTTCAGGATAATGGCGCCAAAGGTCGCGGTGCCGATACCGCCGAGCGTGAAGCTGCCGATCTTAAGCGCAAAATCGCCGGCGCCCAGAACCAGCGTGGTAGCGACCATGATCAGATTACCGTTCTGCCCGAGATCGACCTGATTCTGCAGCCAGATACGGGCACCGGCCACCGCAATCAGGCCAAATACCACGATAGACGCGCCGCCTATGACCGGTGCTGGCACGGTATGGATGAGTGCGCCAAATTTCGGTGAAAAACCCAGCAGTATTGCGATCAGGGCCGCGGCGACGAACGCCAGCGTAGAGTAGACGCGCGTAACCGCCATGACGCCTATGTTTTCGGCATAGGTTGTCACGCCGCTGCCGCCGGCAGAGCCAGAGAGCATAGTGGCCAGACCGTCGCCAACAAACGCCCGGCCCATCCACGGATCGAGATTGCGTCCGGTCATAGCTGCTACCGCTTTAATATGCCCCAGATTTTCAGCGACCAGAATAATGGCGACCGGCGCAATCATCACTATCGCCTGCAGGTCGAACACAGGGGCAGTCGTATGCGGCACGCCAAACCAGGCGGCGTGCGCCACGCCGCTGAAATCCACCGGTTTACCGAGGCCGAAGCCATTGGTCAGCAGCGCATAGAACGCCCAGGCCACGATCAGCCCTACCAGGATCAACAGGCGCTGTACCAGCCCGCGCGTCATGACCGCCACCAGTCCGATACAGAGCACCGTCAGCACCGCCATCCAGCTGTCGAACAGGGTGGCAGAAACACTGTGCACCGCAATCGGCGCCAGGTTCAGGCCAATCGCCATAACGACGGCGCCGGTGACGACCGGCGGCATCAGGCGCTCAATCCAGCCGGTACCCACTTTCATCACAATCAGACCAATCAGGGTATAGAGCGCGCCGCAGGCGATAATGCCGCCCAGCGCCACGGAGAGGTGAGTGTTAAGGCCCTGGCCGGTGAAACCGGTGACCGCAATCACTACGCCCACAAAAGCGGCGCTGGAACCGAGATAGCTCGGTACGCGCCCGCCGGTAATAAAAAAGAACAGCAGCGTACCGATCCCGGAGAGTAACACAGCGAGATTGGCATCCAGCCCCATCAGCAGCGGCATCAGTACCGTTGCGCCAAACATTGCGACCGCATGCTGCAGCCCAAGCACCAGCGTCTGCCCGAGCGGCAGCGTCTCGTCCGGGGCAATCAAGCCGTCGTCGGTCATTGCTGACTTAACGCGCCAGCGTGGAAACCAGGTACTCGCCATAGATCATCTCCTGAGAGTGAGTAGAACAGGCCGCGTTATGCGGTATCAGCGGGCATCCTGCCGGGAGAAGGTGTGATAACCGCGATCGAACCAGGCGAGCCCCTGGCGCGCCTCGCCCTGGGCCACGGCCAGCACCGTACAGAACAGAATATCGTGTGTGCCAACGCTGACCCGCTGTGTTATCTCGCAGTCAAAGGAGATCAGCGCGGCCTCCAGCAGCGGAGCACCGCTGGCAAGCGTCTGCCACTGCGCGGCGGCAAAGCGATCCGCCATCGCGGTTTTGCCCCCGAACAGCGTGGAAAGGGCGTGCTGGTCTGCCGAGAGGGTATTGACGCAGAGTGCACGGTTATCGCGAAACGCCGGCCAGGCTGAGGCGGAGCGGTTCAGGCAGACCAGCAGCGTCGGCGGGGAGTCGGTCACGCTGCAGACGGCGGAGGCGGTAAAGCCAGCCACGCCTGCCGGGCCATCGGTGGTGATAACATTAACGGCTGCACCCAGCTGCGCCATAGCGTTGCGAAAGGTGTCGCGATCGACTGCGGGTAAATCCGGAAGGGCATGTAGGCTCATGTTCAGACTCCTGATCTCAGCCCGCTGCCAGACAGGCGGGCTGAGCGGTCTCAGCCAGCCAGCGCAGCAGCAGCGTGTTAAAATTATCGCTATCGGTCACGCTCATGGCGTGGCCGCCCCACGGCATGGTCAGCAGCTGGCCCTGCGGCAGCGCTGCCGCCAGCTGTGCTGAACAGCTCCACGGCACCAGCAGATCGTCCTGGCTGCAGATCGCCAGCACCGGCTGGGTGATGCGCGCGGCGCAGGCACGAAAATCTGCCGTTTTCAGCGCGTGCAGACGACGCAACAGATTCTCTGCGCCCTGAAAGTGCTGCTGGTGATGCCTCTCTTCTGCCTCAGCGCGCGCCTGATGCTGCGCCAGCCATTCGGCAGGATAGAGAAACAGCGGCTGAGCGCGTACAAAGGCTTCGGTACCCGCCTGCAGCAGCAGATCCTCTCTGACCTTAAAACAGCGCGCGGTATGGGGGCTGAGCGTCAGCCAGCCGTTAATGACCGCCACGCGCTCAACCCGATCGGGGTGATCCAGCGCCATTTGCAAACCAATCAGCCCCCCAAGCGCATGGCCAGCCACGCTGTAGCGCGCGATCTGATGCTGTTCCAGCGCCTCCGCCAGCTCGGCTGCCATCATTGCCAGGCTGTAACCCTCAGGCAGCGGCGCTGCACTGCGCCCGGTGCCGCGCTGATCGTATGTGACAACGCGGTAGCGGGTGCTGAGCGCCGCCAGCTGTGGCTGCCAGAATCCGGCAACGCCACCAAGGCCTGATGCGAGGACCAGCGTGGGCGCATCGGCAGTGGTCAACCCGTGGATATCCAGCTTCATTACGCCTCCGCCTGTCCGATGTGCGCCACAGACGCAATCTCAACCAGCGCGTCAGGTTTTACCAGACCGCACTGAATACAGAAGCGCGCGGGCTTATCGCCGGGAAAATAGTCGGCATAGACCTGATTCACGGCGGCGTAGTGCTGCCAGTCGGTAATGAAAATAGAGTTGAACGTGACATCAGCCATGCAGCCGCCGGCGGTTTCAATGACGTTTTTGATGGTCTCCAGCACGTGGCGGGTTTGCGCGGCCGCATCGCCGACGTGAACCACGTTATTGTCCGCATCGAACGGCAGGGTGCCGGAAACGTACACCACGCCGTCAGCCAGCGTTCCGGGTACGAACGGGGCGATCGGCGTACTGCTGCCAGCCGGGATAATGACGCGTTTGGGCATAGTCTGATCTCCTGATAGCGAAAAGTTACTGACCCTGCAGGGCTTCGCAGAACGTTTGTGTATCGCTGACCCAGCCGAAAAACGTTTCGATATTGAACAGCGCGGCCTGCTGCGCAAAATCAGGTCCGGCCTGATACGTGGCGTCAGCCAGTACCACGCCGAAATATTCCAGAAAGAAGCCGTCACGCAGCGTGGACTCGACGCAGACGTTGGTGGCGATGCCGGTAAAAATCAGATGACGGATCCCGCGGCTGCGCAGCATGCTGTCGAGCGGCGTATTGAAAAAGCCGCTGTAGCGCGGTTTTGGCAGCACGATATCGCCCGGTTCGGGCGTCAGCGCATCCACCAGCGCATAATCCCAGGTGCCTTTCGCCAGCAGGGTGCCCTGCAGCTCAGGCTGGCGGCGCATGGTTTTCAGCGCATTAGATTTGTGAAAATTGGGGGAGCCCGCATCGCCCGCCTCGGTGTAATCGCTGTCCCAGCCGTTCTGGAACCAGATAATCTGTACGCCGACAGCGCGTGCCGCGGTGACCGCCTGATGAATTCTGGCGATAACCGGCTCGGTGGCAGAGACATCAAATCCCGCCAGGTCGAGATAGCCGCCTTTAGTGGCGTAGGCATTCTGCATGTCGACGACAATCAGCGCGCTCTGAGCCGGAGGCAGGGCGATCGCCTCCGGACGGGCGGGCAGAGTGATATGCGGTGTGGTGCCGGTGTGTGCGCAGGTGACGGTTTTCATTATGCTACCTCCTGCGCCGCAGCGATCACGTTGCGACGGCACTGCATCAGCGGCTGTATGCGCTGGCCGAACGCTTCAATACCCTCCAGGAAATCATCAAAGGTCAGCAGCACGCCGTGCGTACCATCAACCTGAGCCACTTCATCCAGCATGCGTGCCACGCTGGCAAAGGAGCCAACTAACGTGCCCATATTGATGTTAACGGCGGAGGTCGGGTCAGCCATCTGACGCACGTTAGTATCGCTGCCTGAACGGGTATCCTGCTGGCTCTGAGTCGTGAGCCACGCGAGTGCCTCTTCGTCGGCGCCAGCTTTGTAGTGCTCCCATTTTGCGCGGGCCGCTTCGTCGCTCTCGGCGGCGATGATCATAAACAGAACGTAGGAGCCGACGTCGCGGCCCGCCTGCTCAGCAGCAAGCTTCATGCGGGCTGCGGTCGGTGCAAAGGCGGCTGGCGTATTAACGCCCTTACCAAAGCAAAAGTTATAGTCGGCATGCTGAGCTGAAAATGCCATGCCCGCATCACTCTGTCCGGCGCATATCACCTTCATCGGCTTCTGCGGCCGTGGACTGACGCGACAGTCGTTCATCGTGAAAAAATCACCTTTGAAGTCGCTCTGGCCGGTTCCCCATAAATCGCGCAGCACCGTGACATACTCAGTCAGGTATTGATAACGGCTGGCAAAATAGTCATCGCCCGGCCAGATCCCCATCTGCTCATACTCTGGTTTCTGCCAGCCGGTGACGAGGTTTACGCCAAAGCGTCCGCCAGAAATTGAGTCGATGGTCGCAGCCATACGCGCCACGATGGCGGGTGGCAGCGTCAGCGTGGCAGCCGTGGCGTAGATCTCAATCCGCGAGGTGACCGCCGCCAGGCCGGCCATCAGCGTAAAGGACTCCATATTGTGATCCCAGAACTCCGTTTTGCCGCCGAAGCCGCGCAGCTTGATCATTGAAAGTGCAAAATCGAAGTGATAGTGCTCAGCGCGCTGCACAATCGCTTTATTGAGTTCAAAAGTAGGCATGTACTGCGGCGCATGCGTAGAGATCAGCCAGCCGTTATTGCCAATCGGAACAAAGACACCAATTTTCATATGTCACCTCTTTGCATTGATAGGACGGTTTCACGCGCTGCGCTGCTTCCTGCACGCATCCTGCGGGCGGCGCTCTCTCTTGATTGCAAGTCGCGTGCCACATAAATAATTTTTATATTTATCATCAGGATATGAACCGCCGATCGGCCAGCCGGGACGGCACCGCGATTTTCAGACCATTTGGTCAAAACAAATGCACAGCAATCAGGCAGCCGTCGGGCAAAAAAGGTGCAGCCCGCCATATCTGCCAGCTGTGTTATGATGTGAATTCACGACAGGGAGAGGTAACAGCATGAAAAATGATGAGAAAAAACCGCGCCGTCGTTCGCAGGCGGCGACCGCAAAACGCGCCGCTATCCTGCAGGCGGCGCTGGCGCTGTTTTCCCAGTTCGGTATTCATGGCACCAGCCTTGACCGGGTGGCTGAGGGAGCAGAGGTGTCAAAAACGAATCTGCTCTACTATTACCCTTCAAAGGAAGTGTTGTATGTCGCCGTGCTGAAAGAGATTCTGGATGTCTGGCTGGCACCGCTGCGCGCGCTGCGCGCCGACCAGGATCCCCTGACGGCCATTCGCCACTATATTCGCCTGAAGCTTGAGGTCTCCCGCGATCATCCTCAGGCATCGCGGCTGTTCTGTCTGGAGATGCTGCAGGGCGCACCACTGCTGCGTGGTGAACTGGCGGGCGACCTGAAAGCGCTGGTAGAGAGTAAGGCGGCAATAGTCGAGCAGTGGATCAGCGCCGGACAGCTGGCTGCCATTCAGCCGCAGCATCTCTTTTTTATGCTCTGGGCCACCACGCAGCACTATGCTGACTTTGCCTCGCAGGTTGAGGCGGTCACCGGGCAGACGCTGCAGGATCCCGACTTTTTTGCACAGACGTTGCAGAACGTAGAGCGGATGATTATCGAAGGCATTCGCGTGCGCTAACGATTGAGGGAGGAGAAGCATGGATTCGCTGTCGCAACTGGCGCTGGGCGCTGCAGTTACCGTTGCCGTCATGAACCGCCGGGTACCGGTATGGCAGGCGGCCCTGGCGGGGGCAGTCGCCGGCACGCTGCCGGATCTGGATGTGTTCGTCGATCACGGCGACGCAATACGCAATATGACGCTGCATCGCACCGAGAGCCATGCGCTGCTGATCCTGACGCTGCTGGCACCGCTGGCCGGCTGGCTGGCCGCCGGGATCACCCGCAGCAAAGCGCACTGGCGCAGCTGGTGCCTGGCCCTCTGGCTGGCGCTGATCACCCATCCGCTGCTCGATCTCACTACCGTGTATGGTACGCAGCTTGGGCTGCCGCTCACTGACTATCCGTTTGCCATCGGCAGTATGTTTATTGTCGATCCGCTCTATACGCTGCCGCTGCTTATCGCACTGGGCGTAGCGCTATGGCGGCGTGATGCCACCGGCGTGCGCTGGACCCGCCTGGGCCTGTTAATCAGCACGCTTTATCTGGGCTGGAGCATGGTGATACAGGGCGTCGCCACGCGGCAGATTGAACAGCAGCTGGCGCAGCAACACGTTGTATCACAGCGGCTGCTGGTCACGCCGACGGCGTTCAACACGCTGGTCTGGCGCACGGTCATTATTACGCCCGATCGCTATGGCGAAGCGTACTGGTCGCTGTTTTCACCCCGGCGGCCGTTACAGATTGCGTGGCACGATCGTCAGATGGCGCTGCTGACCCCTTTTAAAGGGCAGTGGCATGCGGAGCGCGTTGTCTGGTTCAGTCACGGTTTTTACGCGCTGCGTCAGCAGGCGGGCAATACGCTGATTAGCGATTTGCGTATGGGTGAGGCGCCCGATTACACCTTTACTTTTAATCTTGGCAGGCCGGAAGCGCCAGCAGCGGCGCCGCAGCGTGAGGCGGCCGCACGCCCGTCACTCCAGCGTGCCTGGCATCAGTTCCGGCAGCGGTTATAAATGAAAAAGGCCCGCTGATGCGGGCCTTAAAAAGAACGGGATCAGGCTTTACGGCGTCGCAGCAGCCAGCCCATGGTGAGCAGCATAAACCACAGCGGCGTAACCATCAGCGCCTGACGGGTATCCTCCTGCAGCGTCAGCAGCCCCAGCACGAAAGCAAAAAATGCCATGCAGACCCAGCACATAATTTTGCCCAGCGGCATCTTAAACGTTGACGACGCGTGACGCTGCGGATGCTGTTTACGGTAGGCCAGGTAGCTGCAGAGAATGATGGTCCAGACAAACATAAACAGAATGGCGGATACCGTGGTCACCATGGTAAACACCGTCATCACGTCCGGGATCAGGTAGATCAGCGCGACGCCGCCCAGCAGACAGAGACAGGAGAAGAACAGGCCGGTGGTGGGCACGGCGCGCGCGGAGAGACGACCAAACGCCTTATGCGCTACCCCCTGTTCTGCCAGGCCATACAGCATGCGGCTGGTAGAGAAGATGCCGCTGTTGGCTGACGAGGCCGCTGAGGTCAGTACCACAAAGTTAACGATGCTCGCAGCAGCGGGCAGGCCAATCAGCACAAACATCTCTACAAACGGGCTGCGATCCGGCATCACCTGATTCCATGGCGTAACGGCCATAATCACCAGCAGCGCCAGAACGTAAAACATAATAATGCGCAGCGGTATGGCATTGATGGCGCGGGGCAGGACCTTGTGCGGATCTTTGGTCTCTGCCGCGGCGGTGCCTACCAGCTCAATACCGACAAAAGCGAACACGGCAATCTGGAAGCCGGCGAAAAAGCCGCTCAGCCCTTTCGGGAACATCCCGCCATGCTGCCAGATATTACTGAGCGATGCCGTGCTGCCGCCGGGTGAAGGGTAGTGCGTACTGACCAGCACAATACCGGTAATAATCAGGGCAACAATGGCGACAATTTTGATAATTGCGAACCAGAACTCCATTTCCCCGAAGAGTTTGACCGTGGCAATATTCAGCGCCAGAAAGACAAAGACGCACAGCAGCGCGCTCATCCAGATAGAGAATCCGGGGAACCAGAGCTGAAAATAGGCGCTGATGGCGACCACGTCAGCGATGCCGGTAACGACCCAGCAGAACCAGTAGGTCCAGCCGGTAAAATAGCCCGCCCACGGGCCGAGCAGATCGGCCGCGAAATCGCTGAACGATTTATATTCCAGATTAGAGAGCAGCAGCTCTCCCATTGCGCGCATAACAAAAAACAGCATGAAGCCGATGATCATATAAACAAAAACGATCGACGGCCCCGCCAGGCTGATGGTTTTGCCTGACCCCATAAAGAGCCCGGTTCCGATAGCGCCGCCAATCGCAATAAGCTGAATATGACGGTTATGCAGGTTGCGCCGGAGTTTTTCCGGCTGTTCAGCCTCACTGAGGGCTGCTTTGGATTGATCAACCATAAAGATAGCTTTCCTGTCTTGATGTTGTGTCAGCTCTGATGGCTGTTGAAATACGTGCCTTTGCACAGGGCAAGAGCGCATAAGATAGAGGAAAGGCCACCGGGTCTGGTAATTGTTTTTTAACCTTTGTGACCTTTTGCGTTTTTTGCTCTGTCAGCAAATATTTACATGGTTGCTCTTTTAGTCACTTTGCGTAAATAAGCAGCACTTTTTCCCGGAAGAACAGGCAGATGAGGCAAGCCAGCTACACTTAGTCACAGGTTTACAAAGTGATAAGGCAGAGATGGTGCGCGCACTCATTGCGACAGGAATAATTGCTCTGGTGGGGTGGTGGAGCTTGCCCTGGCTGAAATCGCAGCTTCCGGCGCAGTGGAATCCGTTTATTCCGCTTAACGTCACGGATGCGCCAGGCTGGATAACACGTTACAAGCTGGAGAAACTGCGTCACGATCCAGCCGCCTGTCTGGCGGTGCTGGAGCGCGCCAGTGCGCAGGGACGGGTAAGTTTTCGCACGACGCCTCCGGTGCGGGGTAACTGCACAATTGAACAGCCGGTTCGTATCAGCCAGTTTGGGCCGGTTACGCTCAGCAGCAGTTTTCTTGCCAGCTGTCCGATGGCCGTGGCAAGTACGATGTATGTCACGCGCAGTAATGCTGCATTACAGCAGGCGGGTATCACCAGTCCGCTGCGGCGTATTGAGCATGTTGGCAGCTACGCCTGCCGCAACGTCTATCATCGCCAGGAGGGACGCCGCAGCGAACACGCTACGGCAGAGGCGTGGGATGTCACCGCTTTTCAGCTGGCCGATGGCCGCTGGTTACGGGTCGCCAGAAACTGGCAGCAGCCTGCCAGCAGCGCGGCGGGTTTGCATGCACTCTGGCGCAACGGCTGTGCCAGCTTTGGAAACGCACTGGGACCAGACTACAACGCAGCTCATACCACACACTTTCATCTGGGCATGCGCGGCGGTGGATTCTGCCGCTGATGCGGCAGGCTGTTAATTTTAAAAGCCGGGCAGGCTTAATAGTTAATTTGCGCCAACGCTATTTTAGATCCAGTCCCTCAAAGACGCAGAAGGCGTGATTACAAATGAGAACCATTACCCGACTAATTTTTATGTTTGAAATAAGTCTGCCTTAAATAACACTCATCTGTTTTAATAATGAGATATCTCCGGTGAATTTATTTACTCTCCAAAAGAAAAATCGGGTGCCAGCGTCAGATTGTTCAGGCTATCTGCAGCGGACATCATCGCGTTAAACCAGAATTATATTGGTTATCCGCCTCACTCTGTTTTCATTCCAGCGGCTGATGACAGCGTATGCAACTGCGGCAGGCAGTTTATGCCGATAAAATGCGTAGTCGCGCATGGCGCAGGCATCAGCGTGGTGCAGATACAGATAGCTCAGGGTTGCCGATTGCCGGAGGTAACTTTATTTATCAGTGGAATTAAAAACCGTCCATGACTAAATCATTTAGCGCTTTTAACTGAAGGTAAATGTCTCTGCTAATCATCATTTTACTTAAAATCGATGCTAAAATTTTATCCATCTAATAATTAATTTTAATGGGTGGAAGATTGAAACTTTATCAGAAAAATCCTATGCTGGTTTCACGTATCTTTATGCGCCTGAGGCCTGGCAGTCAGGTCACTGCGGCGCTCGCTTTATGGCAACAATTCGATAACTTTCCGGCTGTATAACGCAATCTACAGCAGGAGCCTTTTTATTCATTCTGTTCAGATTACGTCTCACCGATATAATCGGACAAGCATCAGGTTAATAAAAGACGTTAAATACGTCAGGATAATAATGACTACCGATAATTATTTTGTCTGGCGAGCCGAAACAGCAAAAGCGTTTCAGGGGTTGACGGAGGTGGTGCAATTAAAAGCACTGTTGCAAAAGCAAATCGTCGCTCTGGGATTCGACTTCTTTGCCTTTTTTGTGCAGCAGCCGGTTCCCTTCACCCGACCGCGTTTTTTCCTGTTCAGCACCTACCCTGAATCCTGGATCCTGCATTATGAGCGGCATAACTACTATGCCGTCGATCCTGTACTGCGGCTTTGTCAGCAGCCCGGAAAAGGGATTGAGTGGTGTGCTGAGATTTTCACCGGGGCGGCTAATCTTTGGCCAGATGCGCAGGCAGCGGGACTCCTGAGCGGCTTTTCTTGCTCAGCGATGGCATCAAATCGTGCCATTGGTATATTATCAATAGCATCACGTCAGCCCGGACGCTCCAGGCACCGCACCGTTGAGCTTGAGGTACAGATAAACTTTCTGGCGGATCTGAGCTTACGGGTTCTTGAGCGCTTAAAAGATAGCTCAATGGTGGTGCTGGCTAAGGGATTTAGCGAGCGGGAGCTGGAAATTTTGAAATGGACAGCTGAAGGAAAAACCTCGGCAGAGATTTCGCTTATTTTGGCAATATCAGAACATACGGTGAATTTTCACCAAAAAAACATGCAAAAACGTTTTAACGTTTCAAATAAAACGCAGATAGCGTGTTATGCCGCAGCGACAGGTCTGATATAGCAAAAGGCAACTACTAATACTGGTAGTTCCCTATCCGTATTGAGTTGTCTACCCTGCGCCGGAAACTTAGCCAGGCTGGCACGATAAAAATCATTGCACACATGGGGATGTCAGAGGCGCATGATGAAAATAATTCAAACACAGCTAAAGGATATGCCTTCCTCACTGCTAGCCGAACTGGGTACCTATCGTTATAGCGTGTTTGCGCGTGGCGAAGGCTGGTCAATTCCTCCGCGGCTGAGCACACCGGGGCAGGAGTACGATCGCTACGACCGTTCAGACGTGACCTGGCTTATCGCCTGGAATGCACGTAAAGGCATTTGTGGCTGCGCGCGATTACTGCCGTGGCATGAACCGGAAGTGGCTGAAGGTATTATTCTGCCGTTTGCGCAGGATAAGGTTTGGGAGATGTCACGCTACTCAGCACGGCTGGAGGTGGATGCGGAATTACCGCTGAATATCCTGTGGCACTCGGTGCAGCTGGCAGAGCTGAGCGGCATGGAGTATCTGATTAGCTCGGCCACGCCGATGCTGGAGAAGATGTTTGCACAGCATAATGTGGTTTATGAACCGCTGACGCCAGGGTTGATCCAGTCGGAAGATAATCTGTTCGCTATCCGTATCCCGGTTGAACAGCCGGCACTGGCGGAAAAATATCGCGGCACGCGGCGCTTTAGTCCGGAAGAGGTGCTGCCTTCGCTCGGCGTCTCCGTTAACTGGCAGGCGCACAATTAATACCCCGTGCAGCGCACGGGGCTGGCCGCTTACTGACGGTAAGCGGTTTTGATCTGACGGATCGTGTTGCTGAATACTTCAGCCTGGGGCTTATCAGCCAGCGCATTTTGCACATAGCGTTCCATATTGATAATTACTTTACCGGCGTCTGCCTGTCCCATGCCTTTGAGAATCAGAGTAATCATCATTTTGAGGCAGGCAACTTCATCAGCCAGTGCCTGAGTGTCACGCGACGTTACGAAATCTTCATCACTCATCTTCAACTCCCTGGTGGTATCGATTTACACAGATTCTGTCTTTCCGTGCATAAAACAGAGAGTATATCATAGGTTTGCTTTCTCATTCAGAGGCCAGAAAAATCATTATTCGATCCAGTTAAAGGCAGGGCAGTGCAGACCGTTTTGGCTCGCCTGATACTTTTTCGGCTTAAAAAAAGAAAACAGGCAAATTTATTACAACATGCTGTTATTCAATGAAATGTTAAATAAAAAAGCTGTTTAGTTTGCAGAAAATGGATTTTTTTCTGAAAAGATTTAATTATTTGATTTAGATCATTGCGTCGCAGGTTGTTCTGGTATGTCTGATGTTCAATGCGCATAAAAAACGCTAAGATTACGCTCTTTTTTAATTACCTTTCTAACCTGCGGAGTATGTCCCGTTGATCAGCCTGCTGCTTGTTGATGACCATGAACTGGTACGTGCCGGTATTCGTCGCATTCTGGAAGATATCAAAGGACTGGTCATTGCCGGCGAAGCGGCGTGCGGAGAGGATGCAGTAAAATGGTGCCGTCAGCACACGGTGAATGTCGTTCTGATGGACATGAATATGCCGGGTATCGGCGGACTGGAAGCGACGCGCAAAATTGTCCGCTACAACCCCGATATTCGCATCATTATGCTGACTATTCACACCGAAAACCCGCTGCCGGCCCGGGTAATGCAGGCGGGCGCCTCAGGCTATCTGAGCAAAGGCGCTGCGCCTCAGGAGGTGGTCAGCGCCATTCGCGCCGTCCACGCTGGACAGCGCTATATCGCCTCAGATATCGCTCAGCAAATGGCGCTGAGCCAAATCGAGCCGCAGAAAGCGGAATCGCCCTTCAGTTGTTTGTCGGAACGGGAATTGCAGATTATGCTGATGATTACCCGGGGACAAAAAGTTACGGAGATATCCGAACAGTTGAACCTGAGCCCGAAAACCGTTAACAGCTACCGCTATCGTATGTTCAGTAAGCTAAACATCAGCGGTGATGTAGAGTTAACGCATCTGGCCATTCGTCATGGTCTGTTCAACGCGGAGCCATTAATAAGTAGTGAGTGAACTCTTTAATCCCAAAGCCTTTCTCAGCACCGTAACCAGCCAGCCTGGCGTCTACCGAATGTATGACGCGGCCGGTACGGTGATCTATGTCGGTAAAGCCAAAGACCTTAAAAAACGCCTCAGCAGCTACTTTCGTGCGCAGACTGGCAGTCGTAAAACGGATGTGCTGGTCAGTAATATTTGCAATATCGACGTTACGGTCACGCATACTGAGACAGAAGCGCTGCTGCTGGAGCATAACTACATCAAGCTTTACCAGCCACGCTATAACGTGCTGCTGCGCGATGATAAATCGTATCCATATATTTTTCTTAGCGGCGATACGCACCCCCGGCTGGCGATGCATCGCGGTGCCAAACACGCCAAAGGGGAATATTTCGGTCCGTTTCCAAATGGCTATGCGGTACGCGAGACGCTGGGCCTGCTGCAGAAAGTCTTTCCTATTCGCCAGTGTGAGAACAGCGTCTATCGCAATCGCTCGCGTCCCTGTTTGCAGTATCAGATTGGACGCTGCCTCGGTCCGTGCGTAGCCGGTCTGGTCAGCGAAGAGGAGTATGCCCGGCAGACAGACTATGTGCGGCTGTTTCTGGCCGGTAAAGATGATCAGGTCATCAACCAGCTGGTAGCGCATATGGAGGCGGCAAGTCAGGGATTGCGTTTTGAAGAGGCGGGGCGGCTGCGCGATCAGATTCAGGCCGTACGCCGCATTACTGAAAAACAGTTTGTCTCAAATCAGGGTGACGATCTTGATGTCATGGGCGTGGCCTATGATGCGGGCATGGCCTGTCTGCACGTGCTGTTTATCCGCCAGGGGAAAGTACTGGGAAGCCGCAGCTATTTCCCCAAAGTCCCGCCTGACACTGAGCTGACGGAAGTGGTGCAGACCTTTGTCGGGCAGTTTTATCTGCAGGGAAGCGAGGCGCGCACCCTGCCCGGAGAGATCCTGCTGGATTTTAACCTGGCAGAACGCAACCTGCTGGCTGAATCACTCAGTACGCTGGCTGGTCGCAAAGTCAATATACAGACCAAGCCGCGCGGCGATCGGGCACGCTATCTCAAGCTGGCGCGCACCAACGCGGCAACGGCGCTGACCACTAAGCTGTCGCAGCACTCCACTATTCAGCAGCGGCTTGCCGCGCTGGCTTCCTGGCTGAAGCTGGAGAGCATTCAGCGCATGGAGTGTTTTGATATCAGCCATACCATGGGTGAGCAGACTATCGCCTCCTGCGTGGTGTTTAATCAGGATGGCCCGCTGCGTTCTGATTACCGGCGTTACAATATTGAAGGGATCACGCCGGGCGACGATTACGCGGCGATGAATCAGGTGCTGCGCCGCCGTTATGGCAAAGCGCTGGAGCAGGATAAAATTCCGGATGTCATTTTGATTGATGGCGGTAAGGGTCAGCTGGCGCAGGCGAAAGAGGTATTTGCGGAACTGGATGTCAGCTGGGATAAACAGCACCCGATTCTGCTTGGTGTCGCTAAAGGCAGCGATCGCAAGGCGGGACTGGAAACGCTGTTTTTTGAAGCGGAAGGTGAGGGCGTTTCTCTGCCGCCGGATTCGCCAGCCCTGCATGTCATTCAGCATATTCGTGATGATGCTCACAATCATGCAATTTCAGGCCACCGTAAAAAACGCGCCAAAGTGAAGAACACCAGCGCGCTGGAAAGTATTGAAGGCATCGGACCTAAACGGCGTCAGCAGCTGCTGAAGTATATGGGAGGCCTGCAGCCGCTGATGAACGCCAGCGTGGATGAAATCGCCCGCGTGCCCGGTATCTCCTTTGCCCTGGCTGAAAAAATATACCACTCGCTGAAACACTAACATTGAAACAGGGGGGGCAATGTAGGAACATACGTTAAACCCTACACACACCAGACAGTTACTGGCATATGCAATATAACATCCCAACGTGTCTTACCCTGTTTCGCGTTTTTTTGATTCCTTTTTTTGTACTGGCGTTCTACCTGCCGTTTTACTGGGCGCCTTTTGCGACAGCGCTGATTTTTGTTATTGCCGCCATAACGGACTGGTTTGACGGCTTTCTGGCGCGTCGCTGGAAACAAACCACGCGCTTTGGTGCATTTCTCGATCCGGTGGCTGATAAGGTCATGGTCGCTATGGCGCTGGTGCTGGTTGCGGAATATTTCCACGCGTGGTGGATAACCCTGCCTGCTGCCACCATGATCGCCCGCGAGATTATTATCTCTGCGCTGCGTGAATGGATGGCGGAAATTGGCAAGCGCAGCAGCGTTGCCGTCTCATGGATTGGTAAAGTCAAAACCACGGCGCAGATGCTCTCACTGGTTGCGCTGCTGTGGCGTCCTGATGCTACGGTAGTAGGCGTTGGCGTGGTCGCACTCTATATCGCGGCAGTGCTGACATTCTGGTCGATGTTTCAGTATCTGAGCGCAGCACGCGGCGATCTGCTCGATAGCTGATCGATACGATTCAAAAAGCAGCAAACAGACGCAGTGGGTGATAATTTTATTGACTCACTGCGTGAGATAAGTAGAATGCATCGCATCGAACGGCAGCACAGCTGCAAGAAGCTGAATAAAAACAGCAAGTTCGGTAAAGCAGCAGTTATGCGGGAATAGCTCAGTTGGTAGAGCACGACCTTGCCAAGGTCGGGGTCGCGAGTTCGAGTCTCGTTTCCCGCTCCAGTTTCAGCAATGGGTCACTGACCGGTTGCACATCAGAATAAAGGCGCGTTGGCAGAGTGGCCATGCAACGGATTGCAAATCCGTCTACCTCGGTTCGACTCCGGGACGCGCCTCCAGTTTACACCCTGCCCGGGTGGTGAAATCGGTAGACACAAGGGATTTAAAATCCCTCGGCTTATGGTCGTGCGGGTTCAAGTCCCGCCCCGGGCACCATACAAAACACCGAATTAAAAAAGCACTATAAGTAATGTCGTAACCGCCTTCAGGCGGTTTTTTTGTGTCTGCTGTTTTTCATTCCTGACGCCTCACCGTGCGTGCCTGTATAACCAATCCCAAATCATAATACCTGGATAACAGCCGTTTTGATCTTTCACTGCAAAACAGAACCTGCGCAGGTGACATGATTCATGTTTTTCCTGCGATTAATTGATAAAGCACCGGGCAGGTGCTGGCAACGCTGCATAGCGTAGTTAATGGTCGATTTATGAAAGTTGTTCTTCAAAAGCCGCATCTATACTTTTTGCCGCATCGCGGATTTCGGGCAAACCAGTCATCCACCTTATCGATAAACCCAATTTTTCCGGGTTTTCACGTCAGAAGTCTGCGCTTTAAAATGTGATTGCTGCTGCCGGAAGGGATCCCGGCGCGAAGCCAGTAAAGATATGGAGATTACTATGTTTACTATTAACAAAGCATCGGCGCAGTCTGTTCCTGTTGCTCTGCCTCCGGCTGATGCCACGTCACCAGAGGGCTGTGTATCTCTGGACTCATTCTTTAGCGATCCCTATGTCATAGAGCACCTGGCGCTGGCGGCAACGCTGAAAAAAAACCAGTCGGGAACGCTGTTAAGCAATATTTTTAATAAGCGGGATGTCTGTTTTGATTCTGAACAGAAAATAAGAGACGCCGATTACGCTATAAAAGATGGGTTTCTGTATCGTGCCCACTATGCGGATCCGCATACTGTGACGAGCGCGGGGGTAACCCGCAATACGCAGGAAAACGAGGAGGAATGTTTTGATGATTATCTGGCAAAGTTGTTTGAGCATACTGCCGGGCACAGCAGCCAGGGAGCCATATTATCTTTCAGTAGCCATGAGAAAACAGCTAAAAAATTTATGGCAGAAGGGAAACTCCTCCTCAAAATAGATGCTGATAGTGAGGCGGATAAAAACGAGTTTATTTCCGTACCACAACTGATTCTGCAGCATGGCGGGCGATTGCTCAAAGCAGGAAAGATAGACAAGCTAACGCTGCTTTCTGCTCTCGATCAGCTCAACAACAGAGAGCGTGAATTTTTTTATATTGGTAAACCTCATGGCTATCGATATGGCGAATTACCCCCGTATAAACTGGCTTTTGGTGAAGCGGCGCAGCCGGTTACTACGCATGTTGCGGCCCGTGACCAGGAGCCTGTTGCGGCAGCCGTGGTGCTCAGAGAAGATAAAACCGGCGTAGCCCGCGATCGTATCTGCTATCCGGGAGTCAGCAGCTGCCTTACGATTACTTTCAGACATGAAAATTTTTTAGCAGGAGCGCACTTAACAATAGCCACAGATAAGAACGCCCTTAAAGATGTACTGAAAGAAATAAAAGCGCTTAACCCGAATAAACCCATTGAGATTATTGTCGCTTCTCCATTTTCTGTTTATAAAATCGGCGTGTCTGATAAAGAGTTAAATACCCGCTCAAAGTTAAAAAAAATCATAGGCAGGATTTTTCCGGATACGTCAATCCGGTTGGTTGACACCTCCGATATACGGTTGTCCCATATTCTGGTCAGTAAAAATAGCCTTGAGTACGTAAACGAAAGCAACTTCAGAGTTATCGGCAACCATTGTCCCGATGCGCCAGCCTTCGCAAAATCTGCTGAAACCGTCTTGCCGGACAGGCCGACGCCCTTAGCCTCACTGGCGAGCAGCAGCAGTGGTGCGGTAACGCGCTCAGCACTGAGCGCCTGGCTAAAGGAAACTGATTTACCCTCCCGCCGCAGTGAAGAACAGGTATTAAAGGATTTAAAAGAGGCTGGCTTTGCGGTCACCGCTTCTCAGCTGAAAAAAGCCTGGTCCGATGCACTGCCGGCCGGCGATGCTGTTCTCGCTTCAGCGCCGGATAACCCCTCTTCTGAGATCGCCTCACCTGAAATAAAGAAATTACGCTCAATCAGAACCCTGACAACGCTGAAACATCAGCACGGAATGCCGAACCAGGATCGGCAGCGCGAACTCAATGCCCTGCTTAAATTGGGTCCGCAGCTGGCTGATGTGGCGCGCCATCCGGGTAAAGAGATGCTTGAGACTATTTTAGATAAAGATATTTCCCCTGCCGGCTATTCACAAATGAGCAGTGAGTTCAGCCAGGCTCTGGCGACGGATTACTTTGAGACACTAGACGATACCCTTAAAAGTGAAGAAAACCCGACAGGCGACCCCCCCCTGGCCTCAATGCTCAACCCGCTAAAGGATCATCTGCTGGAAAACCGTGGTCAGCAAAATATGCACCCCTGGAATGATGGGTTGATCCGCACTTTGAGTACGGCAGGAAAGGGTGCGCAGGCTCAGCGAGCTGCGCGCGCATTATCTGCGGAGCTGGAGCGGGATCCTGACATCGGCACGGCATGGAAGCCCGGATCGTCTGCAGCGCCATCGCCTGAAGCTGAGCGCATCAGAGAAAAGTTGACCCAGCTGAGCACTCGTGAAGGTTTTATACAGAAAGAGCAGAGGCTGACCGGGCTTCTTTCGCGACGAGACAGGAATATTCAGCAGGACAGAGAAAGGCTGGCACTTAAGGCAGCAGCAGATCGGGCAAAACGCAGGGAAGCGGACCGCCAGGCGTGGAACGCCTTCAATCGCCACGTTGATAATATGGTTGCCGGGGGGCAGGATCTCAGGGCCAGACATGCCCGTGAGAGAAGCGAAATCGATGCCCGTGTCAGCCGGGATTATCATGCCCGCATGGATGCCTGGCAGAGTACAAGAGAAGAGATGGGGAAGAAAATGCAGGCCATACTGCAAGCGCTGGCAGCCAAATCCGGAACGGCTGCAGCGCGTAAGATGAGTGTGCCGGCTAATCTGGGGCCGATTATCAGTACGGCAGACCGGTTAAGAAATGAAGCTGACGCTGCTATTACGGCTTTCACCTGGGCTCTGCAGAAAAATCTCACTGAGGGAGAGCTAAAGCAACGTCTGACTGACATGGAGAGGGTTACTGAAAAGCTGGTTGCTGAAGAGCAGCACCTGTTCAATCAGGTAGCAGGCCTGATAGAAAAAAAGGTATCCGTAGCGCGACCGGATGAGAGAGAAGTAGATACGTTGTTAGGCCAATTAGCTCAGGAAGTCATGACAGAGCGTCTCCCTGATATTAACCGGACTCACGGGCTTCAGGACCTGTCATCGGAGAGAAGAGCTGAGAGAGAGCCGCAAAAAATAGCCCTGGCGCGGTCTGCTTATGACAAAGTCGGCAAAGAGTAAAGCTAACAGCTAACCCCGATTTCATACCCGGGATGTCAGCAAAGAGAGCCTGTCAATACCCCGAACGGGCAATAACTACCCGGCGCAGCCGGGTAGCGAAAATTAACCCTGCGGCTGGCCGACCGGGCCTTCGCCTTCGCTGGCGCCTGGCACCGGCTGGTTACTTGGTGCGTGCGGACGACCGTCGGCACCCACGGCATCACTATGCTGCATGCAGCCTGCCAGTGAAAAAAGCGTAACCGCTACCAGACCTGCTTTCATAATCCACGACATACAATCCCCTTAATAAACTGCTTTTATACGCCTGCCAATCAGCGCGTTGCGCCGTTAAGCAAAGCCGCTGAAGGGCTAACTTGCAAGCGAAACGGGAGATTTAAGACATAAGGACGGGCAGAAACAGCGCGGAGCGCGCGGGCAGGGCGCTCAGAGGCGCCCTGCTGACAGGCGGATTAACCGAGGTTGCCGCTCAGGCGATCGCGAAAATCGCTGCTGCGGTTATCCAGACCGGTAAAGGTAACTGTGGCACCGTGACGCTGATAACGGTATTCGATAGCGTCCAGCGCGGCGACGCTGGAGGCGTCCCAGATCTGAGCGTGCGTCAGATCGATAGTGACCTGGCTCGGATCGTGGCCATAATCAAAGTGCTCGAACAGGTCATTACTGCTGGCGAAAAATAGCGGACCGCGTACGGTGTAGTGAACCCGATCCCCTTCCGGGCTGAGCGTGCGCTCGGCATGAATAACATGGGCGATACGCCGGGCAAACAGCATCATGGCCAGAATCACGCCGAGCAGCACGCCAATCGCCAGGTTGCTGGTCCAGACGGTGATCGCGACAGTCACCACCATCACCAGCGTCTCTGACCACGGCATCCGTTTCAGCGTTGCGGGTTGCAGGCTGTGCCAGTTAACGGTCTTCACCGCCACCACCATCATAATGCCCGCCAGAACCACCATCGGGATCTGCGCCATGATATGGCTCAGGCCAGTAACCAGCAGCAGCAGTACCAGTGCCGCCGCTATGGTTGAAATCCGGGTACGCGCGCGGCCCAGCTCGACGTTGACAATTGTCTGCCCAATCATGGCGCAGCCGGCGATGCCGCCGTAGAAACCGGCGAGAATATTGCCAATGCCCAGCGCCCAGGATTCGCGCCGTTTTCCTGATGGCGTGTCGGTAAGATCGTCCACCAGCTTTGCCGTCAGCAGCGACTCCATCAGGCCAACAAACGCAACGGAGAGCGCGGCGGGCCAGACGATCTGCAGCGTCTGCAGGTTCAGCGGCACCAGCAGTTCGGTAAACCCGGGCAGCCCGGCGCTCATCGGACCTTCATCGCCCACGCTGGGTACGCGATAACCGAGCAGCAGAGCGACGGCGGTAACCACGACAATGGCAACCAGCGGTGAGGGAACACTTTTCAGTACGCGCGGCAGCAGCAGCACAATGGCCAGCGTGGCGGCAAACAGGCCCCAGACCAGCGCAGAGTGGCCCCAGACGTGCGGCACCTGCGCAAAGAAAATCAGTACGCCCAGCGCGTTGACAAAGCCCAGCATCACCGAACGCGGGATATAACGCATCATGCGCGAAAGGCCGGTGACGCCAAACACAATCTGAATAATGCCCGCCAGAATCACGGCAGGCAGAATATAGGCCACGCCGTGCGCATGAACCATCGGGCCAATAACCAGCGCCACTGAACCGGCCGCCGCGGTCACCATCGCCGGACGCCCGCCCAGCAGTGAGAGCGTCAGACAGAGCACGACCGAAGCGATCAGGCTGACTTTAGGATCAACGCCCGCAATAACAGAGAAAGAGATAACTTCAGGAATGAGTGCCAGCGCGGTGATCACCCCGGCCAGGCATTCGCGGGTAAGCAGGGCGGGTGAACGCAGAACGCGGGCGACCGTTAAATCGCCCGCGTCAGCACTATTGCGATCGGTTTGTGAATTCATAACGTGTGCGGACTCTTAAGTTATAAAGCGTATGCGGCAGCGAGGCAGCAGAAAAACAGGATGTTTAGCGTGCGAATGTTACCGGTCATTGGTGGCCCAGACCAGCGAAAGAGAGAGAGAGCAGCAGGGTAAAAAAATAACCTCTGCAGGTGGAAATCCAAAAACACCTGCAGAGGCGACGCAAAAGCATCATTCGTTACTGAATCGTCAGCCGATTCATGGCGCTAAAGTTATACAAAAAAAGGGTTTGTGTACAACTAATTTCTTAAGCATTTTGTGCGATATTAGCCGGTTAGCGGGGGTTACGGCAGGCTGTGGTCTGACATGTACAGGTTTTTATCTCAAATCGATACAACCTTTTCCCTTTTATAGCGGCGTGAATTATAATTACGCCTTCTTTTAGTTAGGTATCTAACCATTAGGTGGCTAATCTTGACCGACTACCCGCAGCCCTTTTCCCGGCTTTTACATCAGACGGCTCACGCATGGCGGCTGGCGGTCGATCGCCGGCTGAAAGAGAGCGATTTAAGTATGAGCAGCTGGATGGCGATTGCCAGCGTCGCCACCGCCAGTCAGCCGCTGACGCAGAAAGCGCTGGCGCAGCAGCTGGGTCTGGAGGACGCGAGCGTGGTGCCACTGGTGGATCGGCTTGTGAAGCAGCAGCTGCTGGCTCGTCTGCAAACGCCCGAAGATCGGCGTAAGCGTCTGCTGGTGCTGACGACGCAGGGAGAGCAGGCGTTTACTCAGGTCAAAGCGCAGGCAGACGATCTGCGCAGTCAGCTGCTGGCTGATATCGATCCCGCTGCGCTGGCTGTCACGGAGACGGTGCTGCAGCAGCTGCTCGATCGTCTGGGTAGCGCCTGAGCATGGCCAGACGTAATCCCTACGCGCAGCGGGAATGGCTGCCGCATGAAAAGCCGATGCTGCCAGGCTCCCCCTCCACGCCGCTGCATTCGCCAGGCAAGCGCGTCGCGTTTGGCCTGATTGGCTTGCTGATCACGCTGACCGGCGCGCTCAGCAACGCGCTGGTCACGGCAAACCTGACCAATCTGCAGGGGACGTTTGCCGCTTACAGCAATGAGATCGCCTGGCTGCCGGCGGTTTATGTGATGGGAAACATTTCAATTAACCTGCTGCTGGTAAAATTTCGCCAGCAGTTTGGCCTGCGGCTGTTTACCGAAGCGTTTCTGGTGCTGTATGTCATCGTGGCGTTTTTTCATCTGTTCGCCAACGATCTCAGTTCCGCCATCATTGTGCGCACCGCACACGGAATGGTGGCTGCCGCGCTCAGTTCGCTGGGGATCTACTATCAGGTACAGGCGTGGCCGGCAAAACACCGGCTGAAAGCGCTGGTGATCGGTATCACGGCTTCCCAGCTGGCGATCCCGCTGGCGCGACTCTTTTCTACCGAGCTGCTGCAGCTGGAGGAGTGGCGTGGTCTCTATCTGTTTGAGCTTGGGCTGGCGCTGATTGCGCTCGGCTGCGTGCTGGTGGTCAGGCTGCCCCCGGGAGACCGCATTAAAGCGTTTGAAAAACTCGATTTTGTCACGTTTCTGCTGCTGGCACCGGGTATGGCGCTGCTGTGCGGTGTGCTGTCACTGGGACGCATCGAATGGTGGTTTACCACGCCGTGGCTGGGCGTCTGTCTGGTGCTGGCGCTGGTGCTGATTGTTTCAGCCGTTGTGGTGGAGCATAACCGGACCAATCCACTGATCAACACCCGCTGGCTGAGTAGCGGCATGATTGTCCGGCTGGGTATCGCCATGATCATGATCCGTATTGTGCTGGCTGAGCAGAACACCGGGGCGATCGGCTTTTTACAGCAGCTGGGGCTGCTTAACGATCAGCTGCATGGCCTGGCGCTGGCCATTATTGCCGGCGTCATCTGCGGCATCATCGCCAGTGCGCTGACCATCAAGCCTGGCCAGCTTAACTGGCCAATTGTGACCTCGCTGGCGATCATGATTGTGGCTTCGCTGATGGACGCGCAGTCAAATCCGCTGACGCGCGCGCACAACCTCTATTTTAGCCAGTTCCTGCTGGGCTTCAGCAGCGCCTTTTTCCTGGCGCCAGCGATGCTGCTGGGGATCGGCAGCGTGGTGACGCAGCCGAAAAACCTGGTCAGCTTTGTGGTGCTGTTTGGTATGAGCCAGAATCTGGGCGGGCTGATTGGTTCAGCCATTCTCGGAACGTTTCAGACCTGGCGGGAGAAGTATCACTCCAGCCTGCTGGCCGACAAACTCTCGCAGTTCGATCCTAACGTGACGGAACGGTTGGATCAGTACAGCGCGCTGTTTCGCAGTCAGCTGACCGATAGCGTGCTGCTGGGCGCCCAGAGCAGCAGCCAGCTGCAGACCGTCGCCACGCTGCAGGCGAACGTCCTTGCGTATAATGACACTTATCTGCTCACGGCAGCCCTGGCGATGTGCACGCTGCTGTGGGTATTATGGCGGCTGTCGCGTCAGCGTTATCTTGCGTGGCGGCAGGCGAAAAATCATCAGGATGAGCCGCGTCAGACAGCGCCCTCAGCGAACTAAACGGAGAAGAGATGAGTCAACAGGATGATCTGCAGGTGGCTGAGCGCGAACGTGCGCATCGCCGCCGCACGCTTTCTATCGCCGCTGGCGCGGGAATTGTGATTGTGGGTGTGCTGGTAATTCTTTATGCCTGGCAGCTCTGGCCGTTTACCAGCAGCGTACAGACCACGGAAAACGCCTATGTGCGCGGTCAGATCACCTTTATCAGTCCGCAGGTCAGCGGCTATCTGACCGGCGTTGAAGTTGTGGATCTGCAGCCGGTGAAGCAGGGCGAGCTGCTGATGACCATTGACGATCGTATCTATCGTCAGCGCGTGCATCAGGCTCAGGCGCAGCTGGAGATGAAAGTGGCGGCACTGAAAAATAATCAGCAGCAGCGAAAAAGCGCTGAAGCGACCATTCTCAGCAATAAAGCCGCGCTGGAGAATGCCCGGGCACAGAGGCAGAAAAGCGGGCTCGACCTGAAACGGGTGGAAAATCTGGCGTCGGATGGGTCGCTTTCGGTGCGCGAGCGTGATGCGTCGCGTGCCGCGGATGCGCAGGCGCAGGCGCAGATGCGGCAGGCCGAAGCGCAGGTTGCCGTAGCGCAACAGAATCTGCAAACGGTGGTAGTAAACCGCGCTTCGCTGGAAGCTGACGTGGCTAACGCCCGTGCGGCGCTGGAGCTGGCGAATATCGACCTTGCTAACACCCGGATTGTGGCGCCTGATAGTGGTCAGCTGGGACAGCTCTCCGTGCGTAAAGGAACCTATGTTACCGCCGGTACGCGTCTCACTTCGGTGGTGCCGGATAAAAAGTGGGTGATTGCCAATTTTAAAGAGACGCAGCTGGCACATATTCGCCCGGGCTTACCGGTAACGTTTAGCGTTGATGCGCTTAACGGCCGGCGCTTCAGCGGCAGAGTAGAGTTTATCTCTCCTGCGGCTGGCTCAGAGTTCAGCGCCATCTCCCCCGACAATGCCACCGGAAACTTTGTGAAGATTGCGCAGCGCATTCCGGTACGGATCGGCCTTGATCCCGATGCGCAGCAGCTGCTGCGTCCGGGCATGTCAGTGGAGGTCAGCATCGATACTGCCGCAGAGCCGGCGAAGGAGACGCCGTGAAGCTGCTGCTACCTTTATCACTTGCGCTGCTACTGCTCAGCGGCTGTGCGACCCAGGTTGAAAAAGCGCCCGCTTCGCTGCCCATCCCGGAGCAGTGGCGCGATCGGACCGGACCGCAGGCGCCGCCGGAAGCCGCATGGTGGCGCACCTTTGGCGACAGCGATCTGAATCGTCTGGTCAGTCAGGCACTGAAATATAATAGCGATATTCTTCTTGCCCGGGCGCGGGTCGATCAGTACCGGGCGCAGGTGCGCGCAGCGCAGGGCGATAACTTTCCGGCGCTCTCTGCCGGTGTGGCTGCCAGCCGTCAGCGTTCGCTCTCGGCGGCAACCGGCCAGCCTTATGAAAGCGCGGTGTTTCAGGGTTTACTGCAGGCTAATTATGAGGTCGATCTCTGGGGCAGCCGCAGTAACAGCATACGCGCGGCGGAGGCGACGCTGGAGGCGCAGCGTGCTGCTGCGGCGGCGGCTGAGCTTACCGTTGCCAGCTCAGTGGCATCGGGCTACGTTACGCTTGCCTCGCTGGATGAACAGCTGCGCGTGACGCAGGCGACGCTGGCAACGCGCGAAAACTCCCGCCAGCTTGCCCGGCGCCAGTTTGAAACCGGCTATACGTCGCGACTGGAGTGGATGCAGGCGGAGTCAGAGTACCAGACGGCCAGCGCGCAAATTCCGCAGCTGCAGCATCAGATCGCGCAGCAGGAGAACGCATTAAGCGTCCTGGCGGGCATGAACCCGCGTGAAATCGCACGCAGCCATCACTTTGACAACATCCGGCCGCACGCTCTGCCTGCGCTGCTGCCGTCGCAGCTGCTGAACCGGCGTCCCGACATTGTTCAGGCGCAGCGTGAGCTGCTGGCAGCAGATGCCTCTCTGGCGTCCGCACGCGCCAGACTGCTGCCTTCACTCAACCTCACCGCCAGCGGCACGCTGCAAAGCAGCGAGCTGCACACGCTACTGGATAATCCGTTTCGTCTCTGGAGCCTGGGGGGCAGTATCCTGGCACCGCTGCTTAATCGCGAAGCGCTGACGGCACAGGTTGACGTGCAGATGGCTACGCGCAATCAGGCGCTCTATAGCTATGAAAAAACGGTGCGTAACGCTTTCTCAGAAACAGAGGATGCGCTGGATGCGATCCGCCGTAATCAGGAGCAGCTGGCGGAACTGCAAAAGCAGGAGCAGTTTGTAGCGGAAGCGTACCGGATTGCCCGCAATCGCTATCAGAATGGTTATGCTTCGTATCTTGATGAGCTTGATGCACAGCGTACGCTGTTCAGCACGCAGCTTAATATTGTCTCGGTAAAAAATAATCTGCTGCAGGCGCAAATCGATCTCTATCGGGCGCTGGGTGGCGGCTGGCACGCCGCCTGAAGCGGGATCCTGGCGGTAGCAGGAAAGTAATAAAGTCACGTGCGGTATCTGTTTCGCACAGAAATAGTCGTGAAATATTTATCACTTTCCATTACACTCAGCGCGCAATTTTGCCCTGATTCTGCTTACGCTATTGAGTTTTCATGAGTTTGCCGGCCCCACCTGACGATAACGACGAGTCTCACCGTCAACCGCTTGATGATGCGCACTTCGCTATCGTGGTTCTTGCGGTCACTTCGGTAACGCTTATAATCTTTGTCCTGATGCTCACTCTGTGGATGAGCTAACGCCTGCAACGCAGTATCAACGCCTGCAAGGAGAGCTAAATGGACGCTCGCGACGATAAACTGATCGCTATCATCGCCTTACTCTGTGCCTGTCTGATTGGCGTGATTTTTCTTGTTACCATGACCTGGCTTACCGATGTGCGCCGTCCTGCCGATACGCTGCAGGACGCCAGAAGCTGTGCGCCCGCTTCCCGTCACGCTCAGCGCTCCTGACGCTGCCATTTGATCTGCTGACCGCGCAGCTCCAGGGCCAGTCCCTCATGCAGAGTACGATTACCGTTAGGATCGCCCAGCCCGAACAGGGCGCCGGGAGAGCGGCGATCGTCCGCCCAGGCGGGATACTCCACCACCGGATAGAGTGAAATTCCCTCCAGCGCAACGCCCTGAGCCAGCGCCAGCCGCGCTTCCGCACTGACGTGCCGCAGCCATGGCGCGCGCGCATCGCCTTCAGCCCCCGTTTCCGCCAGCAGCAGCGGACGCTGATAGCGCTGCCAGCACGCCAGCAGCAGCTGGTGCAGGGGCTGACGCTGCGGATGATCGGGTGGCAGGGTATCGCCTGACCAGAACCAGTGGTTGTCGGGATAGTAGTTCAGGCCCAGAATATCGAGAAAGTCCGCCTGTCCGCCGAGTCCCGGTTCAGCGCGCCCGGCCAGCCAGTCCCATGCTTCAAACTGCATCTCATGCTGCCGGGCAGCATGCCCGGCACTCTCTGGCTTATCCGGATCGGCAGCGATCTGCACCAGCGGATCGGTCAGCACAAAGCGTGCTTCAGGATAGACATCGCGGATCGCATGTATCGCGGCCAGCGAGGCGCGCACCAGCTGGCGCTTCAGATCGCGTCCGCGTTCGCTGGCGTAAGGATCGAGCCATGAAACATCAGCCCCGGCCCAGGCCCAGAATGAGATTTGATTAATCGGGGTAAAAAACGGCTGCTCCACGCCCTCATCGCGCATCAGCTGTGCCATAGCGCGTGCATAGCGGGCAAAGTGCTCAACGAACGCCGGTTTCCAGATATCGAGGTGCGCCGGATAACCAAAATGCGCCAGCTCCCAGATAATCTGCATATTGTGGCGTGCGGCCGCATGGATCATTGGCAGAAAGGAGCGCCAGTCGTAGTGGTCAGGCGTCGCTTCAATCAGATGCCAGCGCGCACCGTCGCGCGCCGTGAGCAAACCTTCCCGCACCAGCGCGGCGTAATCTTTGTCCAGCAGCATATCGTGTCCGCTACTGACAACCATATCCAGACGGCGGCCGCCGCTGCGACAGGCGGTAGAGCAGGGAAAGCTGCCCTGAAAAAAACTGCGAAAAAGCCGGGGTTGATAATGAGGCAGTAACGCGGTCATATTTCACTCCTCAGGGTAATCGCCCGATGCAGAACCACGGGCTAAGTCTAGACTAAATTAGCAGCCGGCTCTGCCGGTCAGGCATGCAGGTTGCCTGCCACAGCGACAATGCCAATAATAAGCGTGATTACGTATTCAGGGATCCAGTATGAGCGAAGCAGCAGCGCTGCCCGGCCAGTTAGCCGCGGGCGATGAATTACGGCAAAGCGTGGCGCAGCAGTGCGCGCAGCATCCCGGCCTGAGCGGCATCCATCCGCTTAACGACGGGCTTGACGCGTTTGCTGCGCGTTACCTGCTGATGAGCATGGCGCGGCACACTATCGATGTGCAGTACTATATCTGGCATAACGACATGTCCGGACGCCTGCTATTCAGCGCGCTGCTGGACGCTGCCGGCCGCGGTATCAGGGTGCGCTTACTGCTGGATGATAACAATACGCCGGGGCTGGATAACACGCTGGCGGAGCTGGAACGTCATCCGAACATTTCGGTCAGGCTGTTTAACCCGTTTTCATTCCGCACGCTGCGCGCGCTGGGCTACCTGACTGACTTCGCGCGCCTCAATCGCCGGATGCATAATAAAAGTCTGACGGTAGATGGCGCCGCAACGCTGGTGGGGGGGCGCAACGTCGGGGATGAATATTTTGGTACCGGCAATGAGCCCCTGTTTACCGATCTCGACGTGCTGGCCATCGGGCCGGTCGTCGATGAGGTTACCGCAGATTTCGAGCGCTACTGGCATAGCCAGGCGGTATCGCCGCTGCGCAGCGTAGTGGACGTGCGCAGCGATGAGGGCGAAGCGGTGCGCCTGCCGCCGGAGTGGCAGCAGAGCGAGGCGGTGCAGCGTTATCTGGCGCGTCTTAACCACTCCGATTTTGTCAGCCAGCTGGAGCAGGGCGCGCTGGCGATGACCTGGGCTGAGGCGCGCCTGCTGAGCGACGATCCGCGCAAAGGGCTGGGCAAAGCCAGACGCAGCAGCCTGCTGCCGCAGCGGATGCTGGAGGTCATCGGCACGCCACAGCAGCAGTTCGATATTATCTCAGCCTATTTTGTCCCGACCCGCGCCGGGGTGGCGCAGCTATTGTCACTGCGCCGGCGCGGCGTGCGTATCGCCGTACTGACCAACTCACTGGCGGCCAATGATGTCACCGTGGTGCATGCCGGGTATGCGCGCTGGCGAAAAAAGTTGCTGCGTCACGGTATTGCGCTATATGAGCTGAAACCTCAGGCACACGCCGGCGAACCACCGCACGATCGCGGGTTAACGGGTAACTCCGGCTCCAGCCTGCATGCAAAAACGTTTACCGTTGATAATCGCAAAGTCTTTGTGGGTTCATTTAATTTTGACCCCCGCTCTGCGGTGCTGAACACCGAAATGGGACTGGTCATTGAGAGTGAAGCCCTGGCGCGCCAGACGCATGATCGCTTCAGTCGCGGTATGCAACATCGGGCCTGGACGCTGCGGCTGGACAAGTGGGGCCGGGTGAACTGGATAGAACAGGATGAGCAGGGCGCAGAAGTGGTACATAAACATGAACCGCAGTCAACGCTGCTGCAGCGCCTGCTGGTGCGGCTGGTATGGCGGCTGCCGGTAGAGTGGCTGCTGTAGCGGCGCGCTGAAACGCGCCGCCGGTGCAGCCTCACCCTTTCTGCGCCGCCTTTTTGCCGGAAAACAGAAAGCGCAGCAGCGGGATACGCAGGTGGATCTCATAAAGCGCAAACGCTGCGGCAAATACCGTTATCAGCCCAACAAAGAAACCCAGCGTGTTATTGCTGATGTGCGGCGTCACATATATCCCATACAGGATAGTGAGCGGATGATGGACGAGATAGATAAACAGCGAGGCGTTAACCAGATAAACGATACGCGGAGAGTGGCTGTTCAGCAGGCGGTGCCCGACGCTATAGCAGACGTTCAGCATGCACACGCCCATCAGCGTTGAAAGCAGCATATCGGTCTCATAGAGCCAGCCGTCGCCGTTGCCATAGCGCTGATTCAGGTAGTAGGCGATAAAGACCGGCACGGTGCCAAAGCAGATCAGCGGGTTGAACCGCACAAACAGCGCTTTCAGCGGCGGATGTTTCCAGCTCAGCGCGCCCAGCATAAAGAACGGCAGATACGTCAGCGTTTGCATGACCGCAATGGTAAAGAGTCCATCCATCATGATGCCCGGCGTCAGCAGCAGCAGCGTGCGACGCAGCAGGCACCACAGTAGCGCGTAGCCCAGCAGTGCCAGCGTTACGCTACCCCAGCCTGTCTGCTGATAGTTACGCGTGCTTTGCTGGTTGCGCAGCCAGCGAAATGTCAGCATACCCAGCGCCGTCAGGATCACCAGGACCAGCAGAAACCAGAGGTGCGAGATCAGATCCCACGCCAGAGCATTGTATTTGTCATACGCTGAAAAGCGATCCCAGCCATCAAGCTTATGAGTGAGATATTTCAGCAGAAAGAACTGCGGCAGCGTAATCAGCGGGATAGCGGCGAGCAGCGGAATGCCCACGCGCTCCAGCCTGACTTTCAGCCAGCGTGCCGGCTGGTAGCGCAGATAAAGCATGTAGGAAAAATAGCCGGAGATAACAAAAAACACCTGCATGCGAAATGCATGGATGAAATCGTTAAAAATGGTCAGCCACAGCGTGGCATCCTGGCTGTTTACGGACCAGCGCTGTGTCGAGTAGATCAGCGAGACGTGAAACGGTACCCCCAGCAGCATCAGGTAAGCTCGAATCGAGTCGAGAAAATATTCGCGTTCAGGTTTTACAGCGCTCATAAGCTTCCGGTTCATCCTATACAGGCTGGTTTCACCCTGAAACCAGATCGTGCAGCAGAACATTCTGTTGCCGGTTAACAGCCTATACTATCAGTTGATTCTGTTTCTTAAACTGCCGGGTTTAATATTCCGAAAAGTGCTCTGGAGGCTTGGCGCTGCGCGGAACAATGTTTTACATAAGCTGTCGGAAAACCGAATAATCCATTAAGATGAGTGGGTTTGATCTGAGCACACGAAAGGGGGGGATGTGCTAAATAAAGTGAAAAATAATAGCGGGCTGGTGAAGATGCGCTGGACCAGCGCAGCAGTACTGCTGGCGCTGTACGCAAATAATAGCTGGGCGTTTAACATTGATGATGTGGCAAAACAGGCTAAGGCCCTGGCAGGTAAAGGTTTTGAAGCGCCAAAAAGTAATTTACCCTCTCAATTTCGTGAAATGAAATTTGCGGATTATCAGCAGATCCAGTTTAACCACGACAAGGCATACTGGGGCAAGCTGCGCACGCCGTTTAAGCTCGAGTTTTACCATCAGGGGATGTACTTCGACACGCCGGTGAAGATTAACGAAGTCACCGCCTCATCGGTGCGTGAAATTAAATACGATCCGGCTTATTTCAATTTCGGCAACGTCAAACATGACGCTGATGCGGTAAAAAATCTCGGCTTTGCCGGATTCAAAGTACTCTATCCGCTGAATAACAAAGGAAAGCAGGATGAGATCAGCAGCTTCCTTGGTGCCAGCTACTTCCGCGTAATCGGGGAAGACCAGGTCTATGGTCTTTCCGCACGAGGTCTGGCAATTGACACCGCGCTGCCCTCTGGTGAAGAGTTCCCGCGCTTTAAAGAGTTCTGGATCGAGCGCCCGAAACCTCAGGCGAAGCAGCTGGTTATTTACGCGCTGCTTGATTCACCTCGCGCTGCGGGAGCCTACCGCTTTGTGCTGAAGCCAGGCAAAGCCTCGGTGGTGGATGTGCAGTCTAAAGTTTATCTGCGTGATAACGTGGGTAAACTGGGCGTGGCACCGCTGACCAGTATGTTCCTGTTTGGTGCTAATCAGCCTTCGCCGGTCAGCAACTTCCGTCAGGAGCTGCACGACTCCAACGGCCTCTCGATCCACGCCGGTAACGGTGAATGGATCTGGCGCCCGCTGAACAATCCACGCCATCTGGCGGTCAGCACTTTTACGATTGAAAACCCGAAAGGTTTTGGTCTGCTGCAGCGCGGACGCGACTTCAGCCACTATCAGGATCTTGACGATCGCTATGATATGCGTCCAAGCGCCTGGGTTGAGCCGCAGGGTGACTGGGGTAAAGGGCGCGTTGAGCTGGTTGAGATCCCGACTGCGGATGAGACCAATGACAACATCGTCGCCTTCTGGACGCCGGAAAAACTGCCTGACGCGGGCAAAGAGATGAATTTCAACTATCGTCTGCACTTCACCCGCGATGAGAATCAGCTGCATCAGGATGATGTTGCCTGGGTCAAAGATACCCTGCGTTCTGCGGGTGATGTGAAACAGTCTAATCTGGTCCGCCAGCCTGATGGTTCTGTCGCCTTTACCCTCGACTTCACCGGTAAAGCGATGAGCATGCTGCCGGAGGATACGCAGGTAGCACCGCAGGTTAGCGTTGGCGATAACGCCGAAGTGGTTGAGCAGAGCGTACGCTACAATCCGGTGACCAAAGGCTGGCGTCTGGTGCTGCGTCTGCGCGTGAAAGACAGCAAGCAATCAACCGAAATGCGCGCCGCGCTGGTAAGCGGTGACAAGACATTGACGGAAACCTGGAGCTATCAGTTACCTGCCAATGAATAAATCGACTTTTTTACCTCAATCTTATGTGGAGGCGCTGCCGCTTGATGCGGCAGGTCGCGCGCGGCTCAGCACATCGCTGCAAAATGCGCCCGCCTTCCACGCCATTCATACGGTGCTGGGGCAGGATAACGCAGCCAGCGATCGGCCTGACGATGCGCCGCTGAAATCTGTCTCATCACGCATAGCGATGACATGGCCGGATGCGGTAGCGGATGGCCAGCAGTTCAGTAAAGATTATCTCGATCGCACGACGTTAAAAGCGATGCCGCCGGTTAAACGCTCGCTGATGTTCCCGGAAGCCTGGCGTACCAATCCGCTGGCGCGCGCCTGGAACTCGCTGCGCGGGCAAAAAGTGCAACCGCGTTATGCAACGGCAGAGGAGCAGCGCGCGGAGGATAAGTGGCGTCATGTCGGTTCAATGCGCCGCTATACGCTGCTGATTCTGACCATCGCGCAGACCGTGGTCGCGACCTGGTATATGAAAACCATTCTGCCTTATCAGGGCTGGACGCTGCTCGATCCTGTCGGGCTGTTTCAGCAGAACTGGATCGAGTCGGTGAAGCTGATCCTGCCTTATATTCTGCAGACCGGCATTCTGTTCCTGTTCGCTATTCTGTTCTGCTGGGTATCGGCGGGCTTCTGGACGGCGCTGATGGGGTTCCTGCAGCTGCTGATTGGACGCGATAAATACAGTATCTCTTACTCAACCACGGGTGATGAGCCGCTGAACCCGGAGCACCGCACCGCGCTGATCATGCCCATCTGTAACGAAGATGTGGAGCGTGTTTTTGCCGGACTGCGCGCTACCTGGGAGTCGGTAAAGCGCACCGGGAATGCTGAGCATTTTGATGTCTACATTCTCAGCGACAGCTACGATGCAGATATCGCGATTGCCGAGCAAAAAGCGTGGATGGAGCTGGTACGCGACGTGGGCGGAGCGGGCAAGATTTTTTACCGTCGCCGCCGTCGCCGCGTGAAGCGCAAAAGCGGTAACATCGATGACTTCTGTCGCCGCTGGGGCAGCAACTACAGCTACATGGTGGTGCTGGACGCTGACAGCGTGATGAGCGGTGAGTGCCTGACCGGTCTGGTACGTATGATGGAAGCGAACCCGAATGCCGGGATTATCCAGTCTTCGCCAAAAGCCTCCGGTATGGATACGCTCTATGCGCGCTGCCAGCAGTTTGCCACCCGCGTTTACGGGCCGCTGTTTACCGCAGGGCTGCACTTCTGGCAGCTGGGCGAGTCGCACTACTGGGGACATAACGCCATTATTCGCGTACAGCCCTTTATTGAGCACTGTGCGCTGGCGCCGCTGCCGGGTGAAGGCTCATTTGCCGGTTCAATTCTTTCGCACGACTTTGTTGAAGCTGCGCTGATGCGCCGCGCCGGCTGGGGCGTCTGGATCGCGTACGATTTGCCGGGTTCTTATGAGGAGCTGCCGCCTAACCTGCTGGATGAGCTAAAGCGCGACCGTCGCTGGTGTCACGGTAACCTGATGAACTTCCGCCTGTTCCTGGTAAAAGGGATGCATCCGGTGCACCGTGCCGTCTTCCTGACCGGCGTTATGTCCTATCTCTCGGCGCCGCTCTGGTTTATGTTCCTTGCGCTTTCTACGGCGTTGCAGGTGGTCCATACCCTGATGGAGCCGACCTACTTCCTGCAGCCGCGTCAGCTCTTCCCGGTCTGGCCGCAATGGCGTCCCGATCTGGCTATTGCGCTCTTTTCCACCACGCTGGTGCTGCTGTTCCTGCCGAAGCTGCTGAGCGTGGTGCTGATTTGGTGCAAAGGGGCTAAGGCTTATGGCGGCGCGCTGCGTCTGTTCATCTCGCTGATGCTGGAGATGCTGTTCTCGGTGCTGCTGGCGCCGGTGCGCATGCTGTTCCACACCGTGTTTGTGGTCAGCGCCTTCCTCGGCTGGGAGGTGGTCTGGAATTCACCGCAGCGTGATGATGATGCCACTCCGTGGAGCGAAGCGTTCCGCCGTCACGGTTCGCAGATGCTACTTGGTATCGTCTGGGCCGTGGGCATGGGCGTGCTGGACCTCAACTTCCTGTGGTGGCTGGCACCTATTGTCTTCTCGCTGATCCTGTCGCCGTTTGTATCGGTGATGTCGAGCCGCGCGACCGTGGGTCTGAAAAGCCGGCGGGCGAAACTGTTCCTGATCCCGGAAGAGTATGAGCCGCCAAAAGAGCTGGTTGATACAGATCACTATCTGCAGATCAACCGCGAGCGGGCGCTGAAGCATGGCTTTATGCATGCGCTGTTTAACCCGGCGTTCAATGCGCTGGCAACCGCACTGGCTACGTCGCGTCATAAACAGAGCACGCTGCTGGATCACGCCCGTGACCGGCATGTCGATCAGGCGCTGAGCGATGCACCGGAAAAACTGAATCGCGAACAGCGTCTGCAGCTAATCAGCGATCCTGTGGTTCTGGCGCGCGTGCATACCCGGCTGTGGGAAAACGCGGATAAGTATCATCAGTGGCTGGAGAGCTATCAGAAGCTGACGTTGAATCCGCAGGCACTGCCACCGCGTGCCTGAGCAGCAGTAAAACAGTAAAAGCGGCAGCGATGCCGCTTTTTTATTGCCGCTGCTAAAGCCGGGCAGGGCAGGTATAGTAGCAGGTCAATCAGTGAGGATAAGCGATGTGAAAAGCGTTCTGGCGGTCATACTGGCAGGCAGTGTGCTGATGCTGAGCGGGTGCGGCAGCATTATCAGCCGTACCGTGCCCGGACAGGGGCACGGTAACCACTATTATCCCGGCGTGCAGTGGGATGTGCGCGACGGCCCGTGGCGCATCGTCACTATCCTCGATCTGCCGCTGTCGCTGATAGTGGACACGCTGCTGCTGCCGGTTGACGCGCAGCATGGGCCTTATGAGTGAGATTACGCCAGATTATCTGAATCCGTGTTGTCATCTTCCCACTCTTCAGCAGCCACTTCACCCTCTTCAAGATCGCGCTGTGGCGCCAGCTGAAATTCGCCATCATCCCATTCGTGCAGGGTATTTTCAGACTGCCACTCCTGACGCATCTCAATTTCGTCGAAATCGCCGTCAAATACCGCCTGCGCCGCCTCACCGCTAAGCAGCGGCAGGCAATCACCCTGTTCATCTTCACTGGCAAAGAACTCCGCCTGCCACATGATGTCGCCATCCTGCATGACATATTTTTGCAGGCCAAACTGGCTGACGTTGACATCCTCTTCGGATACGCCCTGCTGGCTGGTCATAAAATCTTCACGTGCGGCTTCAATTGCTTCTTCTAAGGTGCTGAACAGATCCATTGATGACTCCTTGACTGTAAAAAGGGGATTTTACAGAAGGATAGACGAAAATTTGCAGAACGCAGGCGGGCAGGCGAGCAGTACGGGCGGGTGAGGAAAAAATCACCCGCCCATACGCATCAGAGCATTTTTTGCGGAAAGTGCAGAACCGGACGGACAGTTTCGCGCATTACCGGTGCAGAGTAGCGAATACAGCATTTGATACACGGCTTTACTTTTTTGAAGTTAATACGCGCGGTGGCCAGCGCCTGATTCAGGTTATAGAGGGTGCCAATAAACACCATATCTTCTTTAAGCGGCATCCGTTTGCACTCTTTACGATGCAGCAGGTGATAGCCTTCCTGATCGGTACCGATCGTAACGTAATAATAATGACCTTTGTTCATATTATTTTGTCCTGCATGAGATTTGCTGTGTGTAATCTTTTTTATTTTTTCTGAGAACAGTTAATTGGTTAACTGTTGCAACTGAAATTAACCGGAATCAGCAGAGTGAACCAGTGTAATAAAGTAATTAAAAAAATTTTTAAAATGACAATATGGAATAAGCAGCCTTTTTTATCGACAACGCATTGTAAAATAAGTCAATTTTTCTGCATTGATAAGTAAGTCAAACGATTTTGAAAAAAATAAATAGGATTAGGCCTGGAATTATAGATGATCAGGACCAGATTGCACTCTTTTAATTGATAAGTGTGGCCCAGAAAGCCGGTGTCAGACGGCTGATTGCCTGCTGCAGAGCGCCTGTGCAGGCAAATCCGGTAACATAACCTGTTACCGGAGCTAATGATTTTCAGACGAAACCAGAAATAATGCTGGATCTGATGGACATATCAGGTGCGGTTCAGGCTATCAGATATCGCTGATAGCCTGAACGCTGTGCTGCATCAGTAGCGCGACGGCTGGCCTTCCGGACGGGTTTTAAAGCGGCGGTGCAGCCACATATATTGCTCAGGCGCGAGTAACACCGTCTCTTCAACAACGCGGTTCATCACCGTTGCCGTATCAAGCTCACTCTCCAGTGAGAACTGATGGCGAATATCCGGCATCAGTTTCAGCTCGTAGCCGCGTCCGTCCGGCAGACGACGTGCCAGGAAAGGCACCACGCTGGGATTAGCCAGCCGAATCAGCATATGGGTTCCGGTTGTGGTGGCTGCTTCCTTAACGGCAAAGAAAGGGGCAAACACGCTGCTGCGCGGGCCGTAGTCGTGATCCGGCGCGTACCAGATGATGTCATTACTCTTCAGTGCCCGGATCATGCCTTTGAGATCTTTGCGATCCAGCATACTTTTATTTGAGCGCATCCGGCCCCAGGTCTGCAGCCAGTCGAGCAGTCTGTTATCGTTCGGGCGATACACACCAATACCCGGGTTGTACATGCCGAAAACGCGAGCGCCCAGCTCAAGCGTCAGAAAATGCATACCGATCAGCAGAATTCCGCGCTTTTCTGCCAGCGCCTGACTCACATTCTCCAGTCCTTCCGGCTTAACCCATTTACGGATACGCCAGTCGGGCCAGAACCAGGCCATGCCGGTTTCAATCAGTCCCATTCCGACTGATTCAAAGTTGTGTTTAACCATCGCCTCGCGGTCGCTGACGGGCATATCAGGAAAGCAGAGCTCCAGATTGCGTCGCGCAACCTCTGTGCGGCGCTTCATAAAACGCATGGCAATACGCCCCAGGCCGCAACCAAATGCATACAGAAGCGGGTAGGGAAGTAAAACCAGCACGTATAAAAATCCAATGCCCAGCCAGGTGAGCCAGTAGCGCGGATGAAGCAGTTCACGGGTAAATTGCGGAAGTTGGGTCATGGAAGAATCAGTATCCTGCGTTCTGTACCAGAGAGTCCGGTTTCTGTTATTTAACGCAATTATGCCATTTTTTGTCGTTAACTGTAATCACACCGCGTTCACAACACCCGTCAGGCTGGTGTTTGCCGCATTAACAGACGAACAGCGCAGAAAATCGGCACGCGTATATCACCACCAATTCGGTTCGGGGGCTAGGCACAGCTGTGAATTCAGGTATCATGTGCGCCCTGAAATTCTCTCATTGCTAACAGGTGTTCACCATGCCAGTGTTACATAACCTCGTTTCCAATAAAGAGCTGAAAGATCGCATGCTGGCGGAAACAGAGCCGCGTACGACAGTCTCTTTTTATAAATATTTCCAGATTGCCGATCCCAAAGCGTTCCGCGATCGCCTCTATATTGCGCTGACGCAGCTTAGCGTATTTGGTCGTGTCTATGTGGCCCGGGAAGGGATTAACGCGCAGATCAGCGTGCCGGCCGGGAAATATGAAGCGATGAAAGCGATGTTGTACGCTTTTGATCCGGCGCTGAATAATCTGCGCATGAATATTGCGCTGGACGATGACGGTAAATCATTCTGGGTGCTGCGCCTGAAAGTGCGCGACCGTATTGTTGCCGATGGCATCGACGATGGCAGTTTTGACGCCAGCGATGTGGGCAGCTACCTGAAGGCAGCAGACGTTAATGCGATGCTGGACGATCCTGATGCCGTATTTGTCGACATGCGTAACCACTATGAGTTTGAAGTGGGCCATTTTGATAATGCGCTGGAAGTGCCTGCGGATACCTTCCGCGATCAGCTGCCCATGGCAGTCGATATGCTGCAGGATAAGAAAGATAAAAAAATTGTGATGTACTGCACCGGCGGTATTCGCTGCGAAAAAGCGAGCGCCTGGATGAAGCATAACGGCTTTGATGATGTTTATCACATTGAAGGCGGCATTATTGAATATACGCGCCGCGCGCGCGAGCAGGGATTACCGGTGCGTTTCAAAGGCAAAAATTTTGTCTTTGATGAGCGTATGGGCGAGCGTATTTCTGATGATATTCTCTCCAGCTGCCATCAGTGCGGTACGCCATGCGACAGCCATACTAACTGTGTTAATGACGGTTGCCATCTGCTGTTTATTCAGTGTCCCGCCTGCGCTGAAAAATATCAGAACTGCTGCAGCCCAATCTGCATGGAAGAGGCAAAACTGTCGCCTGAAGAGCAGCGCGCACGTCGTGCCGGACGCGAAAACGGCAATAAGGTGTTTAACAAATCGCGTGGTCTGCTGAATATGACGATGACCATTCCCGCGCCCGATAAGTCATAATGACGGGTGCCGCCTGAGGAAGTGATCTCAGGCGGCTTGCCGCTTACTGACGTACTCCCTCTACAGAGATAATCAGCTCAGCCTTTTGAGAGGCAGGGCCCAGATCCTTGCTGATATTAAACTCTTTCAGAACGACCTCGCCGCTGGCTTCAAAACCTGCCCGGTAACCGCCCCACGGATCTTTACCTTCACCCATCAGGCGCGCATCCAGCGTAATGGGTTTTGTTACGCCGTTCAGCGTCAGATTGCCGGTGACTTTATAACGCTCTCCCTCTTTTTTAACCTCTGTTGAGGTAAACGTTGCCTGAGGATATTTGCTGGTATTAAGGAAATCTGCGCTGCGCAGGTGTTTGTCGCGCTCAGCATGATTAGTATCCAGACTTCCGGTATTAATGGTGACATTCACTTTATCGGCTGCCGGATTAGCATCGTCAAAGGTGAATCCGCCGTCAAAATCTTTGAATGTGCCATATAACCAGCTATAGCCGAGGTGCTGAATACGAAACTGTACAAATGCGTGCTGCCCCTCTTTATCAATTTTATACTCTGCGGCGCTGGCATTAAGGCTGGTGGCAAACAGCGCGGCGGCACTGACGGCCAGAAGCGTTTTTCTGATCATGATACATCCTTTTGAGAGAGTGAACGTGAGCGTAAACCGAGCATGCGCCTGAGCGTCGCGTCCCGATCGATAATATGATGTTTAACCGCCCCCAGCGCATGCAGCGCTGAAAGCAGAACCAGGCTCCAGGCCAGCCACAAATGCAGCGTGCCTGCCAGGTCCGCCTGCTGTGGTCCGCCAGCAACGACTACCGGCAGGTTAAACCAGCCAAATACAGAGACCGGTTTACCGTCAGCAGTAGAAATCAGATAGCCGCTAACGAGCAGCAGGAGGAAAAGCAGATAAAGCAGGGCATGCACACCCCGGGCGGTACGGCGCACCGTGGCAGAATAGCTGGCGAGCGGGGCGGGTACAGGGGAGTGCCAGCGCCAGAGCAGGCGCAGCAACAGCAGAATAAACAGTATTGTCCCGACGCTTTTATGAATGTCCGGTGCAGTATGATACCAGCTGTCATAATAGCCCAGGCCTGTCATCCATAATCCCAGGGCAAACATCGCATAGAGGGCAACCGCCATGCTCCAGTGGATAATAATTGAGAGCAGGCCGAATCGATCTGCAGTGTTGCGCCACATAGCCTTTATTCCTGTCCATGAAATAAGTGCTGCAAGCATCCTTAATTCATTAACTAAAAGCAATGAGCCTTACTTTTCTATAAAAAAGCGGATCGTTGTCAAAATTTTAAAATAGCGGCGCGCTACTGCTTCAGTAATATTGACTGAAAGCAGGGCATTTTAAGGTAATAAATATAATTACTACACAGGATGAGGCATTATTGAGTGTCGGGCGTAAACAAATGTAAATGGGAGGGCTGGCAGCTGCGGTGCTGCCAGCCTGAGTATCAGGAAAAGCGCCGTAAAGAAAAGGGCGTAAGATCGAAACTGAAAGGTTTATCCTGAGCAAATTCGCTGGCAAGCTCGCCCAGAACGCTGGCAAATTTAAAACCGTGACCGCTAAGGCCGGTAATGATTAAGCGGTTGGCTTCATCCGGCAGGGTATCGATAATAAAATCTTCATCAGGGGTATTGTCATAGCTGCACGCCTCGCCGTGTAAACAGACGCCGACGCCGGGCAGGAATTGCCGCAAAAAGCGAAAAGCTTCGCTGCCATCTGAGGCCACAGCACCAAAAGGTTTGCGATCCTGCGGGGTCTGCATGACCTGACCACCATCGTGCCGGCCCACTTTAAGGGCGTTATTATCTGCCGGAAACCCGTAAAAGTGACTGCCGTCTGGCGTCTCTACGGTAAAACCGGGAAAGTGATTGTTTTCACTGTAGCGGCCGTCAGCCTGATACCAGGCAAACACTTTACGCACTGGCGTAACCGGCAGATCGGCTATTAGCTCGCTGACCCAGGTACCGGCGCTGACCAGCAGCTTGCGCGCACGATAGATCCCATCCAGCGTGGTGACCTGCTGCAGCTCGCCGTCGCGACCGATATCGCTGACCGGGCAATTAAACAGCTGTGCACAGCCAGCCTGTTCAGCCAGTTTTATCCAGCTGCGCACCGCCTCTTCACATTTCAGATAGCCCGACTTCGGCTCAAAGACGCCGATGTAGCCATCCGGCACGGTAAACTGCGGCCAGCGCTGTCGCACCTCATCCGCCTGCAGTAGCTGGACATCCAGCTGCCAGGTTTTCGCACTGTGAATAACGTTCTCAATGAATGGCGAATGAGCGGGTGCCAGGTTGAGAATGCCGCTGCGATGCATGATACGCTCGCCGCTCTGCTGCTCCAGCGCATCCCACAGTGACTGGGCGCGCAGTACCAGCGGCACATAACGCTCTCCTTCACCATAGGCGTGGCGAATCAGGCGGGTCTCGCCGTGATGTGTTCCCTGCTGATGCGGGGGATGCGCGCTGTCGATCATTAGCACCGATAAGCCAGCCTGCGTAGCGTAGAAACCCGCAGCGGCCCCGACTGACCCACTGCCCACGATAATCAGATCGTAAACCATGACACGAACACTCCTGCAAAACGGCGAAATTTTTCAACAGCATACCAAAAGCGGGAGCGATATGAAAAAGGCACCCGATGGGTGCCTTTTTCGCGCAACAGGAACGATCAGTGCTTGCGACTATCGCGCAGGTTTTGCTCAGTAGATTCTATTTTAGCAATGCCAGCTTCCAGTATGGAGATAAACTGTCTGGCAACGTCAGTGGTTAACCAGTAGGTCAAACCGACGTCAGCTTCTTCTTCTTTTTGATCCTGCGAGGAGAGCGAGTGCAGGCGTATCATCATGGCGTCATAGCTGTCAACGGTGCTGATGTCCCATCCAATCAGGGGATGAGTCTGGATGACGTCTTTATTACTGTCCATTATAACCTCCTTATTACTCGTTAAACGAAGTGCTTCTTGAGGTTCAATGCGGCTGCTACATGCACTAGCGAGCTAATTATAACATGAAATAGCGGTCAGACAGGTCAATAGTAATGAAATGCGGCTATATGACTGCGAAATGCACCAGAAAATGCTGTAAAAGCGCCGGAAGATGACGGGCTGGTTTCCTGCTACAGACGTAACCAGCCCGGCAACATTACCTGTTTTATCGGCGAAAGCGACAGAAACTTCAGCGGAACATGCCGGACTCAGTCGCGGAATATCAGGGCTGCGCTTCAGCAGAGAGCGGATCTGTGCGCTGCCGGAGCGTCTTCGCCAGGCGGAAAAATTGCTGCTGCAGCGAGGCATCGTGCTGCTGGTTCTGCGCTTCCTGCGTCAGGTTATGGGCAAGCAGCTGGACTGCGGGCGCATCGAGCGAAAGCGTCAGACTGGTAAAGGCAGTTTCAAGGACGGTTAAACGGCGCTGCTGCTCGGCAATGAGCGCCAGCAGTTCACCAAAGGTCATCGCCTCTTCGGGTTTATCTGTGATCATCTGTCAAACACCTCCTGTAAGCATGGCGAGGCAAGAATAGGGGATCGATAAACCTGAGTCTAGATGGCGGCTGTTTTTCTGGCGAGGGGAAATGAAACAAAAAAAGCCGGGGCGAAACCCGGCAAAAACGGCACATTGGCGGTTAATCGTGAGTAAACCAGTCGTCGGCGCTTTCCCAGGTTTCCTGCAGGAGATCGGTAATGCGGTCGCGTGAAGTTTTACAGCCGCCGGTCACGCTCAGCTGATTCCCGGTGGCATAGCGCACATTAACGTGGTGCTCGCCTTCAGGAAAATCGTGTGCAATACGACGGGAAAGCTCCGCGCTAAGCGCATCGAGTGCACCTGCGGGCAGCGGGCGGTTTTTCGCTACGGTAATATCAATACGCATAGACGCCTCCGGTTTAATATACTGGTTATTTGTACAGTATATCAATGCCGAAGGCAAGCAGTTATCGCTTATTCTTTAATGCGCCAGTTCAGCGTTTCGCCGGCAAGAAATGGCACCAGCGTATCGTCGCCTGCGGTGACGCTTTCAGCCACCTGCCAGGGTTCGCGGACCAGCGTCAGCGTTCCCTCGTTAAGCGGCAGGCCGTAAAAATTCGGACCGTTTTCTGAGCAGAACGCTTCAAAGTGCTGCAGGGCGTTAAGCTCTTCAAACACGGTAAGGTAGGCAGGCAGAGAGGTCGGCGCGTTGAAGACGCCCGCACAGCCGCAGCTTGCTTCTTTGGCATGCCGCAGGTGGGGCGCAGTATCGGTGCCAAGGAAAACGCGCGGATGGCCGCTGGCTACCAGCTGACGCAGCGCCTGCTGATGTGTGTTGCGCTTCAGAACAGGCAGGCAATAAAGATGAGGACGGATCCCGCCCACCAGCATATGGTTACGGTTAAACATCAGATGCTGCGGCGTAATGGTTGCGCCCAGCAGCGCGTTGCCCTCAGCCACATAGTCAGCGGCCTCTTTTGTGGTGATGTGCTCCATGACTACTTTCAGGCCGGGAAACTGCTGGCGCAGCGGATGCAGTACGGTCTCAATAAAGCGCGCTTCGCGATCAAAAATATCAATGTGGGAATCAGTGACTTCACCATGCACCAGCATCGGCATACCAATCTGCTGCATGCGATCCAGCACCGCAGCAATCGCCGAGGTGTTTGTTACGCCGTGGCTTGAGTTAGTGGTAGCGTGTGCCGGATAGAGCTTGGCAGCGGTGAATACGCCCGCGCGAAACCCCGCTTCAATCTCATCGGGTTCGAGTGAATCGGTCAGATAGCAGGTCATCAGCGGCGTAAAATTGTGCGCAGCGGGCAGGGCGGCAAGAATGCGCGCGCGATACTCACGGGCCGCCGCCACGCTGGTGACCGGCGGCACCAGATTTGGCATGACAATCGCCCGGCCATTCACGGCGCTGGTATAGGGCAGTACGCTTTCAAGCATCACGCCGTCGCGCAGGTGGATATGCCAGTCATCAGGGCGGCGAATGGTGATGTGCTGAGGTTGAGAGGTCATGGTCAGGCTCCGGCTTAAGTGAAAACAGAATGGCGCATTCAGGCCGGGGCGATATCTTAAGCGGGCAGGCAACCGTTTGCACGGCTTTTTATCGCCGGAAAGCAATGACCCGTGCGGCCAGATAAACGCTGGCCGCACGGGACGGTATCAGTCGGTGAAAGGGATCACCAGCTGACCCGGTTTGACTTCCAGTCCTTTCGCCAGCTTTTTCGCCAGCGCTTCGCCTTTACTGCGGTCAGCGCTCAGCAGGTAGGCGGGCCGTTCATTGAAATAGTGCTGCAGGGACTGATTGAGATAGGGGGTCAGCGTTTTCACAATCGACGCCATTTTTTCCGGTACGACCTGCGCATCAACAATCGACAGGTTGTGCAGATAGATAGCGCCTTCCTGCGCGTTATAAACCGGCTGTGCCTTCATTTTCAGCAGCATCTCAGCCTGCTGCGGACCAAACAGTGAGGTGACATCAATTTTCGCTTTACCGGAGAGGGTGACGCGGTCAGGTTCTTCACGTCCGATTTCACTGCTGAGATCGCTGAGTACGATATGCGCATTGATAAGGCCGGATACGCCGATCTCTTTTTCAAAATTGTTGCGCTTTTGCAGCGCCTGGTTCACTTCCTGTTCCGTGATGGTGTATTGCGTCAACTGATTACAGCCGCTGAGCAGCAGCATGCCGAACAGCGCCGCGATCCCATAAAATTTCTTTTTCATTGCATCCTCGTTCCGGTGTGGCAAACAGCGCTAAGCCTGCCTGAATCGGCGCAAGGTGTCATCAGATAAGATGAGAAACCCGCGAACGGGTTCCTCCCGGTTTAACATTCAGGCGGCGATAGAAGAGAGCAGATTAACCTGCGTCTGTTTCGCCATGTTATCGCGGTAATCGGTGACGCGGCTTGGCCAGTCGATGCCGGACACCAGCGTCAGTGAGCGCAGCAGCGGGAAGAGGTTGATATCATCCTCGGACAGCTCGCCGTTAACGGCGTTAGGCTTCACAATCAGCCGATCCAGCTGGCGCAGATCGTCACTGATCTTCTTGATCAGGCCAGGCGCATGTTTACGCAGCTCGGTGAAATCACCGAGGCTCGCCTCTTTTTTATCGTGAAAATAGCGTCGCGCTTCCGGGGTGGCAAATTCGGCAAAAGCAGCATCGGCGATACGCGGGATTAAAAGCTTATTGATATAGCCGTTGACGTGGCGCAGCCAGTCGGCGATAGCGGGATTGGTTCTGCCGGTCAGCAGCGGTTCGCCATCCTGTTTGTCTACCCAATGCACAATATCCATGCTCTCCGGCATGGCGCTGCCGTCCGCTTTTTGCAATACCGGCGCCATTTTCTGGCCGATTAATTTTACCGGCGTCGCCTCGTCATCATTGAGCATAACCACCAGTTCTACTGGCAGATTCTTTAAGCCAAAAATCATGCGCGCTTTGACGCAGAAGGGGCAGTGATCGTAGATGTAAAGTTTCATCCCGTTTCTCCTGTGGTTTTCCGGGTGAGGGATTCACCCTTTTTCCGATCCTGCCGGAAGTATGGAAGAGAACCGTGGAAGGGGCAAACCCTGCCCCTGTTCAGCAACGTTGTGTCGCAGCCTGTGGGGCGGTTATAGTGAAGAAAACGCCAGCGGCGTTCCGCTCTCTTTCGCTAAGGATTTCAGGAGATTCGATGTTTGGCTATCGCTCTGCAGGCCCGCGCGTGCGGCTTACGACCGATCGTCTGGTGGTGCGTCTGGTGCATGAACGCGACGCCTGGCGGCTGGCAGACTATTACGCAGAAAACCGCGCGTTCCTCAAACCGTGGGAGCCGGTGCGCGATGACAGCCACTGCTATCCCTCCGGCTGGCAGGCGCGGCTCGGCCTGATTGGCGATCTGCATAAGCAGGGCTCAGCTTTCTATTTTGTGCTGATGGACCCCGATGAACATGAGATCCGCGGCGTGGCAAATTTCAGCAACGTGCTGCGTGGCTCCTTTCACGCCTGCTATCTCGGCTATTCGCTGGGCGAAAAGTGGCAGGGGCAGGGCATGATGTTTGAAGCGCTGCAGTCGGCTATTCGCTATATGCAGCGACAGCAGCGCATGCACCGTATTATGGCTAACTATATGCCGCACAATCAGCGCAGCGGCGATCTGCTGGCACGGCTCGGCTTCGAGCAGGAAGGCTATGCAAAAAACTATCTGCTTATTGATGGCTGCTGGCAGGATCACGTACTGACGGCGCTGACCTGGCACGCGTGGACGCCGGATAAGCGCACTCAATTTTAAAAGGAAACGGATCCATGAAAATCGCGCTCTCTTCCCAGGCGCTACGCGTGCTGGGTGCGCTGCTGGAAAAGCAGATCGCTACGCCTGAATATTACCCTCTGTCGCTGAACGGTGTGGTAGCCGCCTGTAATCAGAAATCGAACCGCGAGCCGGTTATGACGCTCAGCGAAGAGGAGGTGCAGGCGCAGCTGGATGAGCTGGTTAAAAAGCACCTGGTCACCGCCAGCAGCGGCGCCAGCCAGCGAGTCAGCAAATATGCGCAGCGCTTCTGTAACTCTGCGTTTGGTCAGCTGCAGCTCAGCGCCGCCGAAGTCGCGGTGATGACCCTGCTGCTGCTGCGCGGGGCGCAAACGCCAGGCGAGCTGCGTACCCGCAGCGGCAGGCTGTATGAGTTCAGCGATGTCAGTGAGACCGAACAGACGCTGGAGGGGCTGATGAGCCGGCAGGAGGGACCGCTGGTGGCAAAAATGGCGCGTGAGCCGGGCCGCCGCGAAAGCCGCTACCGGCACCTGCTGGCCGCAGAGGAGACGACCTGCTCGCCGTCTCCCGCCGCCGGTGAAGCGGAGCTTAGCGATCGGGTTGCCGCGCTGGAGCAGCAGGTGGCTGAACTGCAGATGCAGCTGACTCAGCTGCTGGCACAGGAGCATTAAGATGACGCTGCGAATTGGTATTGCCGGTTTAGGCGGGATTGCGCAGAAAGCCTGGCTGCCGGTGCTCTCGCAGGCAGAAAGCTGGCAGCTGGTGGGGGCGTTTTCACCCAATCAGGTTAAGGCGGAGGCGGTATGCGCCCGCTATCGTATTCCCTGTTTTGACCGGCTTGACGCCCTGGCCGCCGCCTGCGACGCCGTGTTCGTGCACAGCAGCACCGCCTCACATTTTGAAGTGGTTCAGGCCCTGTTGCTGGCGGGCAAAGATGTCTGCGTGGATAAGCCGTTGGCAGAGACGCTGCAGCAGGCTGAAGCGCTGGTCGCGCTGGCGGAAAAACGGCAGCGCAAACTCATGGTGGCGTTTAACCGGCGCTTTGCCCCGCGCTATCAGCAGCTGAAGCAGGAAATGCCGCGCGCCGCCTCGCTGCGGATTGAAAAGCATCGCATGGACAGCGTGGGTCCGCAGGGGCTGCGCTTTACGCTGCTGGATGATTATCTGCACGTGGTGGATACCGCCCTGTGGCTGGCGGGGGGCAAACTGCAGCCGGGTGATGGCCATATCCGGACCACAGATGAAGGCGCACTGCTCTACGCAGAGCACCATTTCAGCGCCGGCGGGCTGCAGGTCTCGACCAGCATGCACCGGCGCGCCGGCACGCAGCGGGAGGTGGTCACCGCGGTCTGCGACGGAGACTACTACCAGATTGAGGAGATGCGCGACTGGCAGCAGGAGAACAGCCGCGGGCTGCTGCGTGAGGTGCCGCCTGCGTGGCAAAGCCATCTGACGCAGCGCGGTTTTACCGGCGCGGCGCATCACTTTATCCGCTGCGTGGAAAATCAGACTATGCCTGAAACCAGCGGCGAGCAGGCGCTGGTGGCGCAGCGTCTGACAGAAAAACTGATCCGCGAGGTGGAGCGGGAATAACGCCTTGTAACACTCGGTACTGGTCATTTGCCGCGACCTCAGTAGACTAACGCCGGGCATCGCGGATGCCCGTGCTGCATGGCGCTTTTTCCCGACTTTTTCAGGACGCACCCTTCATTATGAATTTGCTAAAATCGCTGGCTGCGGTCAGTTCGATGACCCTGTTTTCCCGCGTGCTGGGCTTTGCCCGCGATGCCATTGTGGCGCGCGTATTTGGCGCCGGGATGGCGACGGATGCGTTTTTTGTAGCGTTTAAGCTGCCCAACCTGCTGCGCCGGATTTTTGCCGAGGGCGCGTTCTCGCAGGCGTTTGTCCCGATTCTGGCGGAGTACAAAGCGAAGCAGGGTGAAGAGGCGACGCAGGTCTTTGTGGCGTATGTGTCAGGCCTGCTGACGCTGGCGCTGGCTGTGGTGACGGTACTGGGCATGCTCGCCGCGCCCTGGGTGATTATGATCACGGCCCCTGGCTTTGCGGATACCGCCGATAAATTTGCTCTCACCAGCGCGCTGCTGCGGGTGACGTTCCCCTATATTATGCTGATCTCGCTGGCGTCGCTGGCGGGGGCGATCCTCAATACCTGGAATCGCTTTTCGGTTCCGGCGTTTGCGCCCACGCTGCTGAATATCAGCATGCTCGGCTTTGCGCTATTTGCCGCACCGCACTTTAATCCGCCAATTATGGCGCTGGCGTGGGCGGTGGTGGTAGGCGGCGTGCTGCAGCTTGGCTACCAGCTGCCGCACCTGAAGAAGATTGGTATGCTGGTGCTGCCGCGCATTAATCTGCGCGATGCCGGCGTCTGGCGCGTGATGCGCCAGATGGGACCGGCGATCCTCGGCGTATCGGTCAGCCAGATTTCCCTTATCATCAATACCATTTTCGCCTCCTTTCTGGTGTCAGGTTCCGTCTCCTGGATGTACTACGCTGACCGCCTGATGGAGTTTCCCTCTGGCGTGCTGGGCGTGGCGCTGGGGACCATTCTGCTGCCGTCGCTGGCGAAGAGCTTCTCCAGCGGCAACCAGGCTGAGTATTCGCGGCTGATGGACTGGGGATTGCGCCTCTGTTTTCTGCTGGCTCTGCCCTGCGCGGTGGCGCTGGGCATTCTGGCCGGACCGCTGACGGTGGCGCTGTTTCAGTACGGGAAATTTACCGCGTTTGATGCGGCAATGACGCAGCGCGCGCTGATCGCCTATTCCGTCGGCCTGATGGGGCTGATTGTGGTCAAGGTGCTGGCGCCAGGATTCTACTCGCGGCAGGATATTAAAACGCCGGTGAAGATAGCGATAGTGACGCTGATTATGACGCAGCTGATGAATCTGGCGTTTATCGGTCCGCTGAAACATGCGGGGCTGTCGCTGTCGATTGGGCTGGCGGCCTGCCTCAACGCCGCGCTGCTCTACTGGCAGCTGCGCAAACAGGATATTTTTCAGCCACAGCCAGGCTGGATGGGTTTCTTATTACGCCTGTTTATCGCGGTTGCGGTCATGGCCGCCGCGCTGCTGGGGATGCTGCAGGTGATGCCTGCCTGGGAAGAGGGCGAGATGGCCTGGCGGCTGGTGCGCCTGGCGGCGGTCTGTGCCGTCGGCGGGGGAGCCTATTTTGTGGTGCTTGGCGCGCTCGGGTTCCGGCCGCGCGATTTTGCCCGCCGCACCGTTGCCTGAGTGTGCATTGCCAGGGCAGCCCGGCTGCCCTGGTCGCGGCTAAGGCGTCAGCCTTTGCTGCGCAGCGTGGCCTGGCCCAGTCCGCGTCCGTCCGGGCCATAAAATGCCTGGGTCTGATGCGGCTTCAGCACCTGCAGCGCATCGCGGGTAAACGCGACCTGATGCTGCAGTAGCAGTCCGTTATGCTGATTGGCGTCGCGCAGCTGCTGCGTGACGCGCGCGATAGTGGCCCAGCGCCGGGCGATATCCTGCTGACCGCGATAGGGCGCCTCTATACCGAGCGTTTTCTCCGTATTATGGCGCATCTCATCCAGATAATTTAAGGTTGTCAGCAGCGCGGCTTTATCTTCAGTAATGCGCTGCAGCAGGTTGCCGTTAACCTGACCGGCTGCGAGCTGCTGCTGCTCTTCCTCAATGATCTGAGTCAGTGAAGCCAGTACATCCTGCATTTTATCCAGGGTGGTCAGCAGATTATCCATCGGGATCAGTAGCCTTCTAAATATTTCCGGGTATCGGCAATTAATGCATCCGCAATTTTGCCGGTATCCATTTTCAGATCGCCATTGCGGATGGCGGTTTTTAACTGCTCAACGCGAGCGGTATTAATATCGCGACTGCTGGGCTCCAGCAGCTGTGCCTGACTTGAGCTCAGACTGACTTCGGCACTCTTTTCGCTGGCGGCAGGGGCGGCCGGCGCGGAGTTCTGACGGATTCTGCCTGCGTTGTCGCTGGCGTCACGGGGTTGTACCGTGCTGACCGGTTTTGACGGTTCGGTTTTGTCGACGTTCATGGCTTGGCTCCTGTAAGTACAGTGGAATGCGCCCACTGAATCGGCATAGGGTTATATTTTAGCTGTTATCTCTATCGGCTGAACACCTCTGTTCTTTAGCGCTTTAGAGTGATATCAGAATATTCCCATCCTCGCCGACGCGACCGCTTACCACCTGACCATTTCCCATACGTACCCGCACCGTCTGCGCGACGCCGGCATTGCTCAGCGCGCGGCCTTCGCTGCTGGCATTAAAGCCGTCGCCGCTCGCCGTGACCATCACCGACTGACCGGTTTTAACCCGCCACGGCTGGCGCAGCATTGAGGCGGTAACCGGCTGCCCGGGCGGTATATCCCGCAGGGCAATCGCCTCTGCGAGATGCGTGCCGTCAACCAGCGCGCGAGCCGGCAGCGTATCGAGCCGGCCCGTTTCCGTTCTGAAATCAGCCGCGCTGACGGCAGTGCCGCGCGTGAGCTGGTGATTCGCGACCAGATAGTCACCGGTCACCTGCACCTGCACCTGCAGATAGCGGCGATTTTGTCCGCAGCTGGCGGCAATGCTCAGATTACCCCACTGACGGCTGTTACCGGGCAGCTGCAGCTGCGGAGTCTCACAGGCGGGCCACTGTGCGGATGGGGTACGAACAATAACCACCATGCCAGCGGCGTGCTGCGGATCGCGCGCTTTAAAATAGGATGTCAGCTGCGCGTTCAGATCGGCCGCATAGCCTGGCAGCGCCAGCAGCAGTACCGCCAGAAACAGCCCTTGTGATGCTCTGCGCATAACGCCTCCCACTGAAAGTTGCTGATGAGTCTACCCGCTGCAAAAAAAAATCAAGGGTAAAAATAACCGTAGTTTTTGCTGTTATTCAGACGATCGCCCTTGCAATCCCCCGATTAAGCTGTCAGCTCAAAATTTTCATTCGCGGAGGAAGCATGCTCGACAAACTCGATGCCGCACTGCGATTCGGTACCGAAGCGTTAAACCTGCGTGCACAGCGTCAGGAGATTCTGGCGTCAAATATCGCTAATGCGGATACCCCCGGGTATCAGGCGCGCGATATCGACTTTGCCAGCCAGCTGAACAAAGTGATGCAGAACGGCCGCGCGCAGGGCAGCGGTCTGGCGCTGAATGTGACCTCATCGCGCCATATTGAAGCACAAACGCAGGCGCAGCCCGCGATGGATCTGCTGTATCGCATTCCCGACCAGCCCGCTGCAGATGGCAACACGGTCGATATGGATCGCGAGCGTACGCAGTTCGCCGATAACAGCCTGAAGTATCAAACCGATCTCACCCTCATCAGCAGCCAGATTAAAGGCATGATGAGCGTACTGCAGGGGCAATAAGCATGGCATTGCTGAATATATTTGATATCGCCGGCTCGGCGATGACCGCGCAGTCGCAGCGGCTTAACGTCAGCGCCAGTAACCTGGCCAACGCCGACAGCGTAACCGGACCGGATGGACAGCCTTACGTGGCGAAGCAGGTTATTTTCCAGACCAATGCCGCCCAGGGCGCGGCCACCGGCGGCGTTAAAGTGGCGGGCGTGGTCAACGATCCCACGCCCGCAAAACTGGTCTATGACCCGGGCAATCCGATGGCCGATCAGAAAGGCTACGTCAAAATGCCCAATGTGGATGTGGTCGCTGAAACGGTCAACACCATGTCTGCGTCGCGCAGCTATCAGGCCAACGTCGAAGTCCTGAACACAGTGAAGTCGATGATGATGAAAACGCTCACCATCGGGCAGTAACGGAGAGATACGATGAGCTTAACCGTAGGCATTAAAGACAATCTCGACCCGACGATCCTGAGTTCCGGCTCGGCCGGCACCGGTAACAGCGCACAGGAGCTGCAGAACCAGTTTCTGAACATGCTGGTGACGCAGATGCAGAACCAGGATCCGACCAATCCGATGGATAACAGCCAGCTCACCACGCAGCTGGCGCAGATCAACACCCTGAGCGGGATTGAGAAGCTGAACACCACGCTGGGATCGATTTCCGGCCAGATCAGCACCAGCCAGTCACTGCAGAGCTCAACGCTGATTGGGCATGGCGTGATGGTCAAAGGCGATCAGGTGCTGGTCGGTAAAGGCACCACGACGCCGTTTGGTGTGGAGCTGGGCACGGCGTCAACCGGCACCGGCGTGACCATCAAAGATGCCAACGGCAACGTGGTGCGTAACATCGATCTGGGCGGCCTGACCGCAGGGGTACACACCTTCTCCTGGGATGGCAAGCTCGATGACGGCAGCGTCGCGCCGGATGGCAAATATTCTGTAGCACTCGCCGCCAGCAATGGCAGCACACAGCTGGTGGCACAGCCGCTGAACTACGCCTATGTCAATGGCGTCAGCACCGTGAACAACACCGCGAAACTGGATCTCGGCACCATGGGCTCCGCGACCCTCGATGAAATTCGTCAGATTCTCTGACTAACCCCTTAGCAGGAGAGATTACATGTCTTTTTCACAAGCGGTGAGCGGCCTGGGTGCTGCTTCCAGCAACCTTGATGTCATTGGTAACAACATCGCCAACTCCGCCACGGCGGGCTTTAAGTCGAGCACCATCGCCTTTGCCGATATGTTCGCAGGCTCTAACGTCGGTATGGGAACCAAAGTGGCGGCGGTGATCCAGAACTTCAATGACGGCACCACCACCTCAACCAGCCGCGGGCTGGATGTGGCGCTGAGCGGTAACGGCTTCTTCCGTATGACCGACGCCAGCGGCGGCGTGTTCTATTCACGCAACGGTCAGTTTACGCTGGATGAGAACCGTAACCTGGTGAACACCCAGGGGATGAAAGTGACTGGCTATCCGGCAAACGGCACCCCGCCAACCATCCAGAACGGTGCGAACCCGATTGCGCTGAGCATTCCCACCACGCAGATGTCAGCGCGCGCCACCAGCAGCGCGACGCTGGTGTCTAACCTGAACTCAACCGATGCGATCCCGACCGTCACGCCGTTTGATACCAGCAAAGTGGACAGCTATAACGCGAAAAGCACCGTGACCGTGTATGACTCGCAGGGTAACGATCACGCGCTGGATCTCTACTACGCCAAGAGCGCGGATAATACCTGGGCGGTGCACGCGATCGACTCTACCACCGGTAAAACCGCCGGTAACTTTACGATGACCTTTGACACCAGCGGCAAGCTGACCTCCGCTAACACCATCGGCCTGACCATTGACGGCTCTAACGGCGCCGCAGCGGGCCAGCCGATTGCACTGAGCGTGCTGGGCAGCCTGCAGCAGAACACCGGCGCGACTAACTTTGGTAACCCGACGCAGGATGGCTATGCGCCTGGCGACCTCACCGGCTACACCATTAACGATGACGGCACCATCAGCGGGACTTACTCCAACCGTAAAACCCAGCTGCTGGGTCAGATCGTGCTGGCGAGCTTCTCTAACCCGGAAGGGCTGAAGTCAGAAGGGGATAACGTCTGGTCCGCCTCCAGCTCATCCGGGCAGGCGGCTATCGGTCTGGCCGGTACCGGCACCTACGGCAGCCTGACCTCTGGTGCGCTGGAAGCCTCCAACGTCGATCTGAGTAAAGAGCTGGTGAATATGATCGTGGCACAGCGTAACTACCAGGCGAATAGCCAGACCATTAAAACCCAGGATCAGATCCTTAACACCCTGGTTAACCTTCGTTAATACGCTAACGGGATTGCTTTATGGATCACGCAATATATACCGCGATGGGCGCGGCCAGTCAGACGATGGAGCAGCAGTCTGTTACCGCCAGCAACCTCGCCAATGCTTCGACACCGGGCTTCCGGGCGCAGCTGAATGCGCTGCGCGCGGTGCCGGTCAGCGGCTGGTCTCTGCCAACGCGCACGCTGGTAGCCGCCTCAACGCCGGGTGCCGATATGACGCAGGGTTCGCTCGACTACACCGAGCGTCCGCTGGATGTAGCGGTACAGCAGGATGGCTGGCTGGCCGTACGCACCGCGGATGGCAGTGAAGCCTATACCCGTAACGGGAATATGCAGATCAGTCCCACCGGTCAGCTGACCATTCAGGGCAATCCCGTCATGGGTGACGGCGGACCGATTGCGGTGCCGCAGGGTGCCCAGCTCACCATCGCGGCAGATGGCTCGATCACCGCACTCAATGCGGGCGATGCGCCTAACGCCACGGTTCAGCTCGGCCGGCTCAAGCTGGTGCGCGCCACCGGGCAGGAGCTGACGCGCGGTGACGACGGCATGTTTCGCCCCAGCGCGGCGACCCAGGCGCAGCGCGGTGCTGCGCTGGCTAACGACGCGACGGTGCAGGTGATGCCGGGCGTGCTGGAAGGCAGCAACGTCAAGCCGGTTGAAACCATGGTCGATATGATCGCCAACGCCCGACGGTTTGAGATGCAGATGAAAGTGATCTCAAACGTTGATGAAAACGAACAGCGCGCTAATCAGCTGCTCAATATGAGCAGCTAAGGCGTAAGGAAAACAGAATGATTCGTTCTTTATGGATCGCGAAAACCGGTCTTGACGCACAGCAAACCAATATGGACGTCATTGCCAACAACCTGGCAAACGTCAGCACCAACGGCTTTAAGCGTTCGCGCGCGGTCTTCGAAGATCTGATGTATCAGACGCTGCGTCAGCCTGGTGCGCAATCCTCTGAGCAGACTACGCTGCCGTCTGGTCTGCAGATCGGTACCGGTGTACGCCCGGTTACCACTGAGCGTCTGCATAACCAGGGCAACCTGTCGCAGACCAGCAACTCAAAAGATGTGGCGGTAAACGGACAGGGTTATTTTCAGGTGCAGATGCCGGATGGCACCTCTGCCTATACGCGTGATGGCTCTTTCCAGGTGGATCAGAATGGTCAGCTGGTGACCAACGCCGGGTTCCCGGTACAGCCGGGTATCACGATCCCGGCAAACGCCACCAGCATCACGATTGCCCGCGACGGTGTGGTTACGGTGACGCAGCAGGGGCAGGCGCAGCCCGCACAGGTGGGCCAGCTCACGCTGAGCACCTTTATGAACGATGCCGGTCTCGACAGCGTCGGCGAGAACCTCTATCAGGAAACGCAGGCGTCCGGCGCGCCTACTGAGAGCACGCCTGGTCAGAACGGCGCAGGCCTGCTCTATCAGGGATATGTGGAAACCTCAAACGTCAACGTGGCGGAAGAGCTGGTGACCATGATCCAGACGCAGCGCGCGTATGAAATTAACAGCAAGGCGATCAGTACCTCCGATCAGATGCTGCAGAAACTCACCCAGCTTTAACGCCGGGATCGTTGGGCCACTCCGCTGGCCCGATTAAGAACATACAGAAGGTCAGAACTCCGTGGCGAAGCAAGCGATTCTCAAGCCTGGTCATTGGTTAGTAGCGACGCTGCTACTGACGCTCAACGGTTGTGCGCTGGTGCCGCGCACGCCACTGGTACAAGGGGTAACCACGGCAGAACCTACGCCGTCTGCGCCACCGGTGGTGAACGGCTCTATTTTTCAGGGCGTTGCGCCGCTGAACTACGGCTACCAGCCGCTGTTTGAGGATCGTCGTCCACGCAATATTGGTGACACGCTGACCATCACGCTGCAGGAGAACGTCAGCGCGAGCAAAAGCTCCTCCGCCAGCGCTAACCGCAATGGCAGCAACAGCTTTGGCGTAACCGGCGTGCCGACCGGGCTGGAAGGCCTGCTGGGCGCAGGCGGTGAGAAAGCCGCACTGAGCGCCGGCGGCAAAAATGATTTTGCAGGTAAAGGGGGCGCCACCGCCAACAACACCTTTACCGGTACCATCACCGTGACCGTGAATCAGGTGCTCTCTAACGGCAACCTGCGCGTCGTGGGTGAGAAACAGATTGAGATTAATCAGGGCACCGAGTTTATTCGTTTCTCTGGCGTGGTCAATCCGCGCACCATCAGTGCCAGCAACGCCGTGCTCTCTACTCAGGTGGCCGATGCGCGCATTGAGTACGTAGGTAACGGTTATATCAATGAGGCGCAGACTATGGGCTGGTTCCAGCGCTTCTTCCTGAACATCTCGCCGATGTAAGAGGTCATGATGAAAAAAAGTATTTTGCTGCGCGCGGGTCTCGGTTTACTGCTCGCTGTCAGCAGTCTGATGGCGCAGGCAGATCGCATTCGCGATTTGACCAGCATCCAGGGCGTGCGCGAAAACCAGCTGATTGGCTATGGGCTGGTGGTGGGACTGGACGGTACCGGAGATCAGACCACCCAGACACCGTTCACCACCCAGACGGTCAGCAACATGCTCTCCCAGCTGGGGATCACCGTGCCGGCTGGCACCAATATGCAGCTGAAAAACGTGGCGGCAGTAATGGTGACAGCGAAGCTGCCTTCGTTTGCCCGTCAGGGACAGACGCTGGACGTCGTGGTCTCTTCGCTGGGTAACGCCAAAAGCCTGCGCGGCGGTACGCTGCTGATGACGCCGATGAAAGGGGTGGATAATCAGGTGTATGCGCTGGCGCAGGGAAATATTCTGGTTGGCGGCGCGGGCGCGTCGGCCGGCGGCAGCAGCGTACAGGTTAACCAGCTTAACGGAGGCCGTATTACCGGCGGGGCCACCGTTGAACGCGAGCTGCAGAGCAACTTTGGCAGCCAGAACACCATTAACCTGCAGCTGAATAATGAAGATTTTACCATGGCGCAGCGCATTGCGGATGCCATCAACAGCCGCGGCGTCGGGTCGGCACTGCCGCTGGATGCGCGCACCGTACAGATCCGCGTCTCACCCAACAACAGCTCTCAGGTGCGGGCGCTGGCGGAGATCCAGAACATTGATGTCTCTGTGCCGCTGGAAGATGCCAAAGTGATTGTCAACTCACGCACCGGCACGGTGGTGATGAACCGCGAGGTTACGCTGAACACCTGTGCAGTGGCGCAGGGGAATCTGTCGGTCACTGTGAATCAGCAGCAGAACGTCAGTCAGCCTGATACGCCGCTGGCCGGCGGGCAGACGGTGGCGACAACGCAGACGCAGATCGATCTGCGGCAGAGCGGTGGCGCACTGCAGCGCGTCAACGCCAGCGCAAATCTGAACAATGTGGTGCGTGCCCTGAATGCGCTGGGTGCAACGCCGATAGAGCTGATGTCGATTCTGCAATCGATGGAGAGCGCAGGCTGTCTGCGCGCGAAGCTGGAAATCATCTGATGACCGATATGCTATCGCTGAACAATGCGGCGTATGACAGCCGCTCGCTGAACGAGCTGAAACGCCAGGCCGCTGCCGATCCCAAAGGAAAAGCGCTGCAGGTGGCGAAACAGGTAGAGGGCATGTTTGTGCAGATGATGCTGAAAAGCATGCGCGACGCGCTGCCGCAGGATGGCGCGCTGAGCAACGACCAGACGCGACTCTACACCTCGCTCTACGATCAGCAGATTGCGCAGGATATAGGCAAACGCGGACTGGGTCTGGCTGACACGATTGTCAAACAGATGCAGCCCGCGCAGGCACCGGATGAGCGGGCCGGCACGCTGCCGATGAAGCTGGATAACAGCTTTATCTACAGCAGCAGCAACAGCGTGCCAATGCAGCTGGAACAGATTGTGCGCAAAGCGGTACCGCGTCTGCCGGTAACGCCTGCGAACCTGCCTTCTGACAGCAGTGAGTTTATCGCCCAGCTGGCGCAGCCGGCGAAACTCGCCAGCCAGCAGAGCGGTATACCGCACCACCTGATTCTGGCGCAGGCGGCGCTGGAGTCGGGCTGGGGTCAACGTCAGATCCTGACCCGCGACGGCAAGCCGAGCTATAACGTGTTTGGTATCAAGGCGAGCGGCGATTGGAAAGGCGAAACCACGGATATCATGACCACCGAGTATGAGGCGGGTGAGGCGAAGAAAGTGCGCGCCAGCTTCCGCGTCTATGGCTCCTACCTGGAGGCGCTGACCGACTATGTGCGCCTGCTGTCGAAAAATCCGCGCTATGCGGCGGTCACCAGCGCGCCGAGTGCTGAACAGGGCGCGCGCGCGCTGCAGGCGGCGGGTTACGCTACCGATCCGAAATATGCGCAAAAACTGGTGGGAATGATTCAGCAATTCAAAAACATGGGCGAAAAAGTCGTAAAAGCTTACGGCCAGGATATCACCGATCTGTTCTGACGTCTTAGCCTCAAGTTTCCCTTAAGCACGCCGATAACCTTCATATGTTGCGGGCGCCTGCCGTCCGCACAACTGCACTGATGACTGCCAGCCCGGTTAACGGGAAAGAAAGGAACCGAGATGTCCAGTATAATTAACTCCGCAATGAGCGGGCTGAGCGCCGCACAGGCCGCATTAAGCACCACCAGTAACAACATCAGTAACTATACCGTGGCGGGCTACTCGCGGCAGACTATTCTGCTGTCGCAGGCTAACAGCACGCTGCAGGGCAACAGCTATTATGGCAACGGCGTGAATGTCAGCGGCGTACAGCGTGAGTATGATGAGTTCATCACGACGCAGCTGCGTGGCTCCAGCGCCAGCTACAGCGCGGTCAATACCCAGCATAATCAGATCTCCAATATCGACGATCTGCTCTCTACGTCTACCACCAGCCTCTCAACATCGATTCAGAGCTTTTTTACCAACGTACAGAACGTGGTCAGTAACGCCAACGATCCGTCAGCGCGTCAGTCGATGCTGAGTTATGCCCAGGGGCTGGTTAATCAGTTCCAGACCACGGCGCAATACCTTAATAACATGCAGACCAGCGTGAATACCGATATCGCTGCCAGCGTCGATCAGGTCAATACCTTTACACGCCAGATTGCCGACCTCAATACGCAGATTGCAAAGCTCACCACCGGCGGTGGCGCTGCGCCTAACGATCTGCTGGATCAGCGCGATCAGCTGGTCAATAGTCTGAACAACGTGGTGGGCGTGAAAGTTGCGCAGCAGGATGGCAGCTATATCGTCTCAGCAGGCAATATCACCCTGGTTAACGGTCGTAATGCGACCAGCCTGGTGGCGATGCCTTCGGGCGCCGACTCTACGCGCCTTACCGTTGGCTACAGCGACAAACAGGCCGGTAACGTAGCGATCCCGGAAAAAACGCTGACCACCGGCTCGCTGGGTGGATTGCTGGCGTTTCGTACGCAGGATCTGGACGGCGCCCAGAACCAGCTGGGCCAGCTGGCCGCAGCGTTTACCACCGCATTTAACGACGTGCATCAGGGCGGTTTTGACAGCGAAGGCAACGCAGGAAAAGCGTTCTTTACTATCGGCAGTCCGGATGTGGTCAGCAACCTGAAAAACACCTCAACGGCATCGGTCAGCGCCAGCTGGAGTGACGCCAGCGCCCTGAAAGCGTCCAACTATACCGTTAGCTATGAGAGCGGCACCTGGTCCGTTACCCGTGCTGCCGATAACGTGCGTTTTGACGTAGCGCCGGCGGCCGACGGCACGCTGAATTTTGATGGGCTGCAGCTGACGGTCAGCGGCAGCGCGAAGAGCGGTGACAGTTTTCTGGTTAAGCCGGTACAGAACGTGATTGGCGGCATGTCGGTTGCCATCACCAGCGAGTCAGAGATCGCAGCAGCAGCAGCGAAAGGCAGCGGCGAAAGCGACAACCGCAACGCACAGAAGCTGCTCGATCTGCAGGACAGCAAGCTGGTTAACGGAAATGCAACGATTGCGCAGGCTTATGCCAGCCTTGTCAGCAGCGTAGGTAATAAAACCAACTCGCTGGAAACCGCCAGCACCACGCAGAAAAACGTGGTCACGCAGCTGAACAACCGGCAGCAGTCCGTCTCCGGCGTTAACCTTGATGAAGAGTACGCCAACCTGACGAAGTATCAGCAGTTTTATATGGCGAATGCGCAGGTATTGCAGACCGCCAGCGCGGTGTTTAATGCGCTGATGGGCATTCGCAGCTAAGCAGAGGAGAGAAGAAAGTGCGTCTTAGCTCAAGTATGATTTTTGACCAGCAGGTGCGCGGGATCACCGACTCGCAATCATCCTGGCTGAAGGTAGGCCAGCAGCTGGCAACCGGGCTGCGGGTCAGTAATCCCTCTGACGATCCTATCGCAGCCTCACGCGCGGTGGTGCTGTCACAGTCGCAGGTAAAAAGCAGCCAGTATGCCACGGCACGCAGTTTTGCTAATCAGAGCCTCTCGATGGAAGAGAATGCGCTCTCCAGCGTGGTCAGTACCATACAGGATGCGCAGACCACCATCGTAAATGCCTCCACCGGCACCCTGAGTGATGAAGATCGTGGCTCCCTGGCTACGCAGCTGGAAGGGCTGCGCGCGCAGTTGCTGAACCAGGCAAACAGTCAGGATGGTAACGGGCGCTATATTTTTGCCGGCTATAAGACCGATGCGCCGCCGTTTAGCGATAGCAGCACCGGCGTGGCCTATGTGGGCGGGGATGAGCCGATTACGCAGAAAGTCGATGAAAGCCGCACCATGCAGGTGGGCAGCACCGGTAAGTCCGTGTTTATGGCGATCACCAGCAATGCAAAGCCAGAGCCCGATAACGGCACCAGCGAGACCAGCCTGTTCAGCATGCTCGACAGCGCAATTGCCGCGCTGAAAACGCCGCAGGATAACGCGGACGACGCCACAAAGCAGGCGTTTCAGGCCGCAATGGATAAAACCAACCGCGGGCTGAGCAACTCACTGAATAACGTGCTGACGGTACGTTCTGCTGTGGGGATCCAGATGGCTGAGGTGAGTGCGCTCAATCAGCAGGGTGACGATCGCAATACCATCATGACCACGCAGATGAGCGATCTGGTACAGGTTGACTACACCCAGGCGATCTCCAGCTACACCATGCAGCAGACAGCCCTGCAGGCGTCGTATAAAACCTTTAGCGATATGTCAAAGATGTCGCTGTTCCAGCTTAATTCGTAACTGACCTGACATTCAGCGTACTTAACCGGGTGCGCTTGTTTTTCCCATCGCCTTCGCGGGCGGTGGGTTTTTTTTGGCTGCGGTTCAGGCCGCTCCCGGTAAACAGCAGGCAATAAAAAACCCCGGACCAGCCGGGGTTTTGTTTTTTTATCCGCGCAGAGTTACACGCTGTCCGGACGGGTTGCCGGTGCGGTAGCCTGATGCGTCGCGCTGTGACCACCGGCAGAGCCGCGGCCTTCAAAGCTGAACGGCGGACGTACCCAGTCGCTGTGACGTGCCGGCTCTGGTTCCCAGGCCGGTGCTGGCGCGCGGGTCATTGGTGCCGTGGCGTGCAGCTTAAAGCGTGGCTCTGACTGCTCAACTGACACATCGCGTGCCGGAACCGGCGCATGAGGTTCAGCCACTGGCGCAGCAGGGGCTTCCGCCGCGACTGGCGCTGACAGCACCTTTTCAACCTGCGTTTCAACAGCAGGAGTCACATCCGCCGGTGCCTGTTCTGCTGCGGCAGCGGCTTCGGTCACAGTTGGCTGTACCGCATCCTGCACAGCAGGCTGTGGCGCTTCTTCTGACACGTTCTCAGTTACGATCGCAGGCTCGGCTTCCGCAGCCGTCTCCTGCGCCACCGCTTCATCGGCGGCAGAGATAACGGCAGGCTCATGATCAACCGGCGCGGCAACAGGGGTCAGGTCATCGGTGTTTACCACTGGCACTTCGGTGTGCGCCTGCGGTTCAGCCTGATGTACAACCTCTGACGTTTCAGGCTGCGGCACGCCCGCTGAGGCGGCTTCGGCAGCCACCGGCAGCGCGTCTGCTGCATCCTGATAACCATATTCGGTCATTTCGTTCAGCGGCGCCTGAGAGGTGAACTGCTCGTGCGTCTGCGTAACCGGATAGGAAACCCAGACTTTACCTGATGCCATCTCTGGCGAGGCGGCTGCAGCTTCAAGCGGCATCGGCGACTGCAGCGGATAGCGCTCATCGCGATAGCGACGGCGGCGCTGACCACTGACGCGCAGATGACGCGGAGAACGACGTGAACGGCGTGGCATGTTCGCGCCTTCACGGTTCTCGTTATCATCCTGCTCATCACTCATTTCCGGCTGCTCAGCGGTGTTAACCGGCGGTGCAATCTCCGCTGCTGCCTCTGGCTGCGCTGCGGCTGGTGATGCTTCCATAACCTCGCCACTGCGGATACGCTGAGTCAGCAGACGCGGCTTGCGACGTGGCATGACCTGAACGCGCTCTTCTTCCTGTACCGCTGCGTCAACTGCAGGGATCTCTTCGGTTGTAACGGACTCAACGGCTTTCTCTTCCTGCTGCTGAGCACGCTTCTCTTCCTGACGACGACGCTGACGCTCGGCACGCTGTTCGCGACGTTGCTGCTGCTGTTCATCGCGCTGCTGCTGCTGCTCTTCAGTCAGGACCGGGCGCTCGGCACGCGGCTCGTTCGGACGCTTGTTGCGACGATTCTCCTGATTGTCACGCGGTTCACGATTTTCACGTGGCTCACGGGCTTCACGCGGCTCGCGCGCTTCACGGGGCTCACGGGCTTCCCGTGGCTCGCGCGCTTCACGCGGCTCACGGTTCTGAGCCTGCTCGCCATTACGCGGCGTGCGATCGCGACGATTATTGTTGCGACGGTTACGGCGTTCACCACGCTGCTGCGTGCTGCTCTCTTCTTCTGCCGGCTTACTCGCCTGCTGAGGCTGTGCTTCCGCCGGGGCTGCTGCCGGAGTATCACCTGCAAACAGCTTTTTCAGACCGTTAAGCAGACGACCCACAAGACCCGTACTGACGGTGGCAGCCGCAGCCGCAGGACGCGCTGTAGCCTGTGCGGTTGGCTCGCTTTTCGCTGCAGGTTTTTCGGCAGTGACTTCAACCGGTGCAGGCGGGGCATCTGGCATCACAAAGGCGGCCAGTGCAGGCTGTTCCGGACGACGGCGCTCGGCGTGATCCTCTTCTGATGGCAGCGCCATTTCAGCTTCGTGCAGCTTCGGCAGATGATAAGAGAGCGTTTGTGTCTCTTCACCTTTGCGCACGCGCAGCACGGAGTAGTGCGGCGTTTCCATTTGATCGTTAGGCACGATAATGGCGCGTACGCCACCCTGACGCTTCTCGATCGCACTCACCGCTTCACGTTTTTCGTTCAGCAGGTAGGAGGCAACCGGCACCGGCACAATGGCGTGTACTTCTTTGGTGTTATCTTTCAGCGCTTCTTCTTCAATCAGACGCAGAATAGAGAGTGACAGTGATTCGTTATCGCGGATGGTACCCGTACCGCTACAGCGCGGGCAGACGTGATGGCTCGACTCACCCAGTGACGGGCTGAGACGCTGACGCGACATCTCCAGCAGACCAAAACGGGAGATATGGCTAATCTGAATGCGTGCACGATCCTGACGTACCGCTTCGCGCAGCCGGTTCTCTACGGCGCGCTGATGACGGACCGGCGTCATATCGATAAAGTCGATAACGATCAGGCCACCGAGGTCGCGCAGGCGCAGCTGGCGGGCAATCTCATCGGCTGCTTCAAGGTTAGTATTGAAGGCCGTTTCTTCGATGTCGCCGCCGCGGGTTGCACGAGCGGAGTTGATATCGATCGCGGTTAACGCTTCGGTGCTGTCGATAACAATTGAGCCGCCAGAAGGCAGACGGACTTCACGCTGGAAGGCGGACTCGATCTGCGACTCAATCTGGTAGTGGCTGAACAGCGGAATTTCACCGGTGTAGAGTTTGATCTTGCTGCTAAAGTCAGGGCGGCCCAGCGCAGCGATATGCTGACGCGCCAGCTCCAGCACTTTAGGATTATCGATAAGAATTTCACCAATGTCCTGACGCAGGTAGTCGCGGAAAGCGCGCACAATGACGTTGCTTTCCTGATGGATCAGGAAGGGTGCAGGACGGCTCTCTGCCGCTTTTTTGATCGCTTCCCAGTGCTTGAGACGGAAGCTCAGATCCCACTGCAGCGACTCAGCTGATTTTCCCACGCCTGCGGTGCGTACAATCAGGCCCATGCCTTCCGGCAATTCCAGCGCGGAAAGTGCCTCTTTCAGTTCAGTGCGGTCATCGCCTTCAATCCGGCGGGAGATGCCTCCGGCGCGCGGGTTGTTAGGCATCAGAACCAGGTAGCTGCCTGCGAGAGAGATAAAGGTAGTAAGTGCAGCGCCTTTATTACCGCGCTCTTCTTTATCAATCTGAACGATCACTTCCTGGCCTTCACGCAGCACATCTTTGATGTTAGGACGGCCGTGCGCGTTGTAGTTAGCTGGGAAGTATTCGCGGGAAATTTCTTTCAGAGGGAGGAAACCGTGACGCTCAGCGCCATAATCGACAAATGCCGCTTCAAGGCTGGGTTCAACGCGGGTGATTTTACCTTTGTAGATATTGGCTTTTTTCTGCTCGTGTCCGGGGCTTTCGATATCCAGATCGTACAGACGCTGACCGTCAACAAGGGCAACGCGCAACTCCTCCTGCTGAGTTGCGTTAATTAACATTCTTTTCATCGTGACTTACTCGTTATTCTCACATGAGTGATAAAGCTGCGGGCATCGTTACCCTGGACGAGAATCAACCGATGGCCCCGTGTCTGCATGCACTGACGTCAACCTCACGGTTGTCGGCGGCTAAAGGGGCGCAAATCTTGTCGGTGGCCTGCTTTTCATAAGGAAAACCAGCGCCTGAAGGTGGAAATAATACAAAATTTTTGAAAATCCACACATCCCAGTCTGTTGTCCAGGCCGCAACCCGCAGCCCGCTAAGTGCCTGATAAAGCATCACGTCTTACGCCATTGCAGCGTGCTCGTTTTATCCGGCAAATTACCTTAATTTCGCTCTTTTTCTGCCCGAATCTTTCTGGTGCAGAAACAGCAGCATTATTCCACTGCTCACCCGCATATAGCAAGGCGACTTTTGTCGAGCTGTGAAGTTTGTAGGCTCTTAACCTGTTCATTTGCGGGGCTAATCGGCAGTTTGCCGAAAAAGCCACCGTTTTGAGCGGTCAGAAGCCTGAAACCAGAGAGAGTTAAGCACAGAAAAAGGGGTGGCGCTATCAGGGGACACTATTTAGAATCGCCGGCATGAAAACAGAGAATCCCGGCGTACATTTTGTCGCCATCACGGCTGAAAATGCCGGACAACGTATAGACAACTTTTTGCGCACCCAGCTCAAAGGGGTGCCAAAGAGCATGATTTATCGCATTCTGCGGAAAGGCGAAGTGCGGGTAAATAAAAAACGCGTGAAGCCTGAATATAAGCTTGAGGATGGCGATGAAGTCCGCGTACCACCGGTGCGGGTCGCAGAGCGGGAAGAGCAGGCCGTGTCGCCAAAGCTTGATAAAGTCGCGGCGTTAGCGGATGCCATTCTGTATGAGGACGATCATCTGCTGGTGCTGAATAAGCCGTCCGGTACGGCAGTACACGGCGGCAGCGGCCTGAGCTTTGGGGTTATTGAAGGGCTGCGGGCACTGCGTCCGGAGGCGCGTTTTCTGGAGCTGGTACACCGGCTGGATCGCGACACCTCAGGCGTATTGCTGGTGGCTAAGAAGCGTTCGGCGCTGCGCTCACTGCATGAGCAGCTGCGTGAAAAGGGGATGCAGAAAGATTATCTGGCGCTGGTACGCGGCGACTGGCCTTCTCATCTGAAAGTGGTGCAGGCTCCGCTGCTGAAAAACATTCTGCAGAGCGGAGAGCGGGTAGTGCGCGTCAGCGCAGAAGGCAAGCCTTCAGAAACCCGGTTCAAAGTAGAAGAGCGTTTTGGGCTGGCGACGCTGGTTAAAGCCAGCCCGGTGACCGGCCGCACGCATCAGATCCGCGTGCATACCCTGCATGGTGGCCATCCGATCGCCTTTGACGATCGCTATGGCGATCGCGAATTTGATCGTCAGCTGGCTGGCACGGGGTTATCGCGCCTGTTTCTGCACGCGGCAGCGCTGACGTTTACGCATCCTGCCACCGGCGAAACATTACGCATGGAGGCGCCGCTGGATGCGGCACTCAGACACTGCCTGACCAGACTGCGGCAGAAAAAAAGCTGACGATACCGGCATCAGCCCAGCGGGTTGATGCCGGCCTTAATCAGCAGCTGATTAAGTGCAATCAGCGGCAGCCCGACCAGCGTATTCGGGTCGCGCCCCTCCAGCCTGTCGAACAGACAAATGCCAAGTCCTTCGCTTTTAAAGCTGCCGGCGCACGCCAGCGGCTGCTCCAGCTCAACGTAGCGCGCTATCTCCTGACTGCTCAGCGTGCGGAAGTGCACTGTAAAGGGCTCATACAGCACAAACTGCTGCCGGCTGGCGGGCTGCAGCAGCGCCAGCCCGGTATAAAACACAATCGCTTTTCCGCTCGCCTGAGCCAGCTGGCGGCAGGCGTTTTCGCGGGTGTGCGGCTTGCCGGCGATAGCGCCCTCCAGTACGCACACCTGGTCGGAGCCGATAATCCAGCGATCCGGAAACTGCGCAGCCAGCGCCTGCGCTTTGGCCAGCGCCAGGCGCTGCACCAGTTCAGGCGCACTCTCTTCGGGCTGCGGAGTCTCATCGCAGTCAGGCGCAGCAGTCACAAACGGTACGCCAAGCTTGCTGAGCAGCGCCTGACGAAACGGGGAGGTTGAGGCTAAAACCAGTGGCATCATCATTTTTTTACAGAATAGATAGCGTAAACATGACGGGCATTTTAAACTATGCGCCGCACTGGATGCGAATAGCAGGTGAAAGATGCCGTAAAACGGCCTTTTTCTTTGACTCTAAGACGTTACAAAGTTAATATGCGCGCCCTATGCAAAAGGTAAAATTACCCCTGACGCTCGATCCGGTCCGCGCCGCGCAAAAACGCCTGGATTATCATGGTGTTTATGCACCTGAATTGGTGGCGCGTCTGGCCGAAACGGTCGTGAGTGTGGACAGTGATGTGGAATGTACCATGTCGTTTGCGGTTGACAACCAGCGCCTCGCGGTTCTGCAAGGAACGGCGGATGTGCAGGTGACGTTAATGTGTCAACGCTGCAACCAGCCATTTCCGCAAGCTGTACACGTAAGCTATTGCTTTAGTCCGGTCTCTTCTGACGACCAGGCTGAGGCACTACCGGAAGCCTACGAGCCGGTTGATGTCAACGATTTTGGTGAGATCGACCTGCTGGCAGTGATAGAAGATGAGCTCATCCTCGCACTGCCGGTGGTTCCGGTGCATGATTCTGAACACTGTGAAGTGTCCGACGCGGACATGGTCTTTGGTAAGCTGCCTGAAGAGGCAGAAAAACCAAATCCATTTGCCGTATTAGCCAGTTTAAAGCGTAAGTAATAGGAGTAAGGTCCATGGCCGTACAACAGAATAAACCAACCCGTTCCAAGCGTGGCATGCGTCGTTCGCACGATGCCCTGACCACTGCCGCTCTGTCAGTAGATAAAGTTTCTGGCGAAACTCATCTGCGTCACCATATCACTGCGGATGGTTACTACCGCGGTCGCAAGGTTATCACCAAGTAATTCTTTGCGGTTACGCAAGGCGATACCTTGACACGTTTGACCCTGGCAGTTGATGCCATGGGCGGGGACTTCGGTCCCTGCGTGACAGTGCCTGCAGCCTTGCAGGCACTGGCCTCTCATTCGCAGCTGGTTCTTCTTCTGGTCGGCGATCCCGACACAATCTCGTCATTTCTTGCCAAAGCGGATTCCTCACTTTTGAGGCGTGTGCAGGTTATCCCTGCCGAATCGGTTATTGCAAGTGATGCGAAGCCTTCGCAGGCCATCCGTCAGAGCCGTGGCAGTTCTATGCGCGTGGCGCTGGATCTGGTTGTGGCCGGTAAGGCGCAGGCCTGTATCAGTGCCGGTAATACCGGTGCGCTGATGGGGCTGGCTAAACTCCTGTTAAAACCGCTGGACGGCATTGCACGTCCGGCACTGATGACCGTTCTGCCCCATCAGCAGCAGGGCAAAACGGTCATTCTTGATCTGGGGGCTAACGTCGACTCTGACAGCGATATGCTGGTGCAGTTTGCCATCATGGGAGCTGTCATGGCGGAAGAGGTGCTGGAGATCCGGCAACCGCGCGTTGCGCTGCTCAATATTGGTCAGGAAGAGACCAAAGGGCTTGAGTCGATTCGCGCCGCATCTGCGGTTCTGCGGGCAAGCCCTCAGATCAACTATATTGGTTATCTTGAAGGTAACGACCTGCTGACCGGCAAAACAGATGTGCTGGTGTGCGATGGCTTTGCCGGTAATGTAACGCTGAAAACGATGGAAGGTGTGGTGCGGCTGTTTCTGTCGCTGCTGAAATCGTCAGGCGAAGGTAATAAAGGTAAAGGGACCTGGTGGCTGAAACTGCTGGGACGCTGGCTGAAAAAGCGTATGATCAGGCGTTTCGGTCATCTAAACCCCGACCAGTATAACGGCGCTTGTCTGTTAGGATTGCGCGGAACAGTGATCAAAAGCCACGGCGCGGCCAATATTCAGGCATTCGCTGTGGCGATAGAACAGGCAGAGCAGGCGGTGCGTAAGCAAGTTCCCGAAAGAATTGCCGCGCGCCTTGACGCTGTATTAGCCAGGAGTGACAAAGCGTAGATGTATACCAAAATTATCGGAACAGGCAGCTATCTGCCTGAACAGATCCGCACCAATGCCGATCTGGAAAAAATGGTGGAAACCTCAGACGAGTGGATTGTCACCCGTACCGGTATTCGCGAGCGCCGTATTGCTGCACCGGATGAAACGGTTGCCAGCATGGGCTTTAACGCCGCACAGCGCGCGCTGGAAATGGCCGGCGTTGCCGCCAGCGACATTGGTCTGATTATCGTCGCCACAACTTCATCCAGCCACGCGTTCCCCAGCTCCGCATGCATGATTCAGCAGATGCTGGAGATAAACGACTGCGCAGCCTTCGATCTTGGCGCCGCCTGTGCCGGCTTTACCTATGCGCTGAGCGTTGCCGATCAATATATTAAAAACGGGGCGGTTAAACACGCGCTGGTGATTGGTGCTGATGTCCTGGCGCGTACGCTTGATCCCAGCGATCGCGGGACAATTATTCTGTTTGGCGACGGCGCGGGCGCCGTGGTACTGGGCCAGAGCAGCGAGCCGGGTATCCTCTCGACCCATCTGCATGCCGATGGCCGCTATGGCCAGCTGCTGACCCTGCCTTATCAGGATCGCGCGCGTCAGGATGAACCTGCCTACCTGACCATGGCGGGTAATGAAGTCTTTAAAGTTGCGGTAACCGAGCTGGCGCATATCGTTGATGAGACGCTGCAGGCGAATAATCTCGATCGCAGCGCGCTCGACTGGCTGGTGCCGCATCAGGCAAATCTGCGCATTATCAGCGCAACTGCCCGTAAACTCGGCATGGGCCTGGACAAAGTTGTGGTCACGCTCGATCGTCACGGAAACACCTCTGCGGCTTCGGTGCCGAGCGCGCTGGATGAAGCAGTGCGTGATGGCCGCATCAAGCCGGGACAACTGATTTTGCTGGAAGCCTTTGGTGGTGGTTTTACCTGGGGTTCTGCGCTGGTACGCTTTTGATTGACAGGAAGGACAGATGACGCAATTAGCTTTTGTTTTCCCGGGACAGGGATCTCAGACCGTTGGCATGCTGGCTGAACTCGCTGCTGACAACCCTCAGGTTGAAGCGACGTTTCGCGAAGCATCTGATGCGCTGGGCTACGATCTGTGGCAGCTGGTTCAGCAGGGGCCGGCTGAAGAGCTGAACAAAACCTGGCAGACGCAGCCCGCTTTGCTGGCAGCTTCAGTCGCTATCTATCGCGTCTGGCAGCAGAAACAGGGCGCTCAGCCGGTGCTGCTGGCAGGCCACAGCCTGGGTGAGTACTCGGCGCTGGTTTGCGCAGGCGTGCTGGCGTTTGCAGATGCCATTAAGCTGGTAGAACTGCGCGGCAAGCTGATGCAGGAGGCGGTTCCGGAAGGGACGGGAGCTATGCAGGCAATTATCGGTCTCGATGATGAGGCGATTCGTAAAGCCTGTGAAGAGAGTGCGCAGGGTGAAGTGGTCTCGCCGGTGAATTTCAACTCGCCAGGCCAGGTGGTGATTGCCGGTAACAAAGACGCCGTTGAGCGTGCTGGCGCTGCCTGTAAAGCGGCCGGCGCGAAACGTGCGCTGCCACTGCCGGTCAGCGTGCCATCGCACTGTGCGCTGATGAAGCCTGCTGCAGTTAAGCTTGCTGTTGCGCTTGAAGAGATCGCCTTTAATGCGCCAGATGTGCCGGTAGTGAATAATGTTGATGTCAAATGCGAAAACGATGCTGCGGCTATCCGCAACGCGCTGGTACGTCAGCTTTATAGCCCGGTACGCTGGACCGAATCAGTACAATTTATTGCAGAACAGGGTGTGACTCAGCTGCTGGAGATGGGTCCGGGCAAAGTCCTGACCGGTCTGACCAAACGGATTGCTGATAACCTGACGGCTACTGCCGTGAACGATCCTGCGTCGCTTTCTGCGGCTCTCTCTCAGGAATAAGAGGAAAATCATGAATTTTGAAGGTAAAGTTGCGCTGGTAACGGGCGCAAGCCGCGGTATTGGCCGGGCCATTGCAGAGACACTGGCGGCGCGCGGCGCAAAAGTTATCGGCACAGCAACCAGCGAAAGCGGAGCTGAAGCCATCAGCGCCTATCTTGGCGACAACGGCAAAGGCCTGGCGCTGAATGTGACGGATGCAGCCTCTATCGACGACGTGCTGGCAAAAGTGCGCGCTGAATTTGGCGAAGTGGATATTTTAGTCAATAATGCAGGCATCACGCGTGACAATCTGCTGATGCGCATGAAAGATGATGAGTGGGATGATATTCTTAATACCAACCTGACATCAGTTTTCCGCCTCTCCAAGGCGGTCATGCGTGCCATGATGAAAAAACGTGTGGGCCGTATCATTACCATCGGTTCTGTAGTTGGGACCATGGGTAACGCGGGCCAGGCTAACTACGCTGCAGCAAAGGCGGGTTTAATTGGCTTTAGCAAATCACTGGCGCGTGAAGTCGCGTCACGTGGCATTACCGTAAACGTCGTGGCTCCGGGCTTTATTGAGACGGACATGACGCGTGCACTGAATGAAGATCAGCGCTCGGGCATTCTGGCAGAAGTGCCTGCAGGCCGTTTAGGCGACCCGCAGGAAATTGCCAATGCTGTTGCATTCTTAGCCTCTGACGAAGCAGCCTACATCACAGGTGAAACGCTGCACGTCAATGGCGGCATGTACATGGTCTGATAATCACGAAATCATTTGCATTATTTGCGGTAAACACCGCAGAATAGCGCAAAATCGTGGTTCGACCAGCCGGGATTTTGTTGCATCTTTTTCACCATTTTATACACTACGAAAACCATCGCGAAAGCGAGTTTTGATAGGAAATTAAATAGTATGAGCGATATCGAACAACGCGTTAAGAAAATCGTAGCTGAGCAGCTGGGCGTTAAAGAAGACGAAGTGGTTAACACTGCTTCTTTCGTTGAAGACCTGGGTGCAGATTCTCTTGACACCGTTGAGCTGGTAATGGCTCTGGAAGAAGAGTTTGATACTGAAATTCCAGACGAAGAAGCTGAGAAAATCACTACCGTTCAGGCAGCGATCGATTACGTCACTAGCCATCAAGGCTAATGAATATCTTCAGGCGGTCATATGACCGCCTGAGTTTTATGTTTGCCCCACATAGCGTTATTTTTCCCTCCCTGGAGGACGAACGTGTCTAAGCGTCGTGTAGTTGTGACCGGTCTTGGCATGTTGTCTCCTGTCGGCAATACCGTAGAGTCTACCTGGAGTGCTCTCCTTGCCGGTCAGAGCGGCATTACCCTGATCGACCATTTTGATGCCAGTGCTTATGCAACGCGTTTTGCGGGCCTGGTGAAAGATTTTAATTGTGATGAGTACATCTCGCGGAAAGATCAGCGCAAGATGGACGATTTCATCCAGTATGGTATCGCGGCTGGCATTCAGGCTATGGCGGACTCCGGTCTGGTCGTAACTGATGAGAATGCCGGACGTATCGGCGCGGCTATTGGTTCAGGTATTGGCGGACTGGGTCTGATCGAAGAGAACCACAGCTCGCTGGTTAAAGGCGGCCCGCGCAAAATCAGCCCGTTCTTCGTACCTTCTACCATTGTTAATATGGTCGCCGGTCATCTCACTATTATGTATGGCCTGAAAGGCCCGAGTATTTCGATTGCAACGGCCTGCACCTCAGGCGTACATAACATCGGCCACGCTGCACGTATCATTGCTTACGATGATGCTGATGTGATGCTGGCGGGTGGCGCAGAGAAAGCCAGTACGCCTCTGGGCGTTGGCGGCTTTGGCGCGGCGCGTGCGCTCTCAACACGAAACGACAATCCGCAGGCGGCCAGCCGTCCGTGGGATAAAGATCGTGACGGGTTTGTACTGGGTGACGGCGCCGGTATTGTGGTTCTGGAAGAGTATGAGCACGCCAAAAAGCGCGGTGCGAAAATCTATGCTGAAATCGTTGGTTTTGGCATGAGCAGCGATGCTTACCACATGACGTCACCGCCGGAAGATGGCTCAGGCGCCGCTGCAGCGATGGTCAACGCGCTGCGTGATGCCCGACTCGACCCGGCTCAGATCGGCTATGTTAACGCGCACGGCACCTCTACGCCAGCCGGTGATAAAGCTGAAGCGCAGGCGGTGAAATCCGTATTTGGCGCGTCAGCGCACAGCGTTATGGTCAGCTCGACCAAATCGATGACGGGTCACCTGCTGGGTGCTGCCGGTGCCGTAGAAGCGATCTATTCGGTTCTGGCTCTGCGCGACCAGGTTGTACCGCCAACCATCAATCTGGATAATCCGGATGAGGGTTGCGATCTGGACTTTGTGCCGCATACGGCGCGTCAGGTTAGCGGTCTGGAGTATACACTATGTAACTCCTTTGGATTTGGCGGCACCAACGGCTCGCTGATCTTCCGCAAGGTATAATCGCTATTCTGCCGAACAGAGGCCCGCAATGCGGGCCTTTTTTCTGATCTGCTCTTCAGCACAACTGTCCGGGCAGGTGAGATCATTTCAGGGCTGACTGCCTGAGGAGCGCGCGGTGTGGATTAACGGTATCCCACAAACAATGCTGCCGGCCAGCGATCGAGCTGTCCAGTTTGGCGACGGCTGTTTCACCACGGCCGCCGTGCGTAACGGCAGCGTCGTGATGGCTGAGGCGCATCTGCAGCGCCTGGAGCAGGGGTGCAGGCAGCTTCTGCTGCCGCTGCCCGACCTGACGCTGCTGGCAGATGAAATGCGTTGCATTGCGCAGGGTCACGACCGGGCAGTGATGAAGATCATCCTGACGCCGGGAGCTGGCGGACGCGGCTACAGCCGGCGCGGCTGTCAGGACCCGGTGCGCATCCTCTCGCTCTCCCCCTGGCCGCACCATTACGCTGCGCTGCAGCAGCAGGGGGTGAGGCTGATTACCAGCCCGGTGCCGCTGGCGCGCAATCCGCTGCTGGCGGGCATCAAACATCTCAACCGGCTGGAGCAGGTGATGATTCGCCACCACCTTGATGAGACGGATGCTGATGAGGCGCTGGTACTGGACACCGCGGGATGCGTGGTAGAATGCTGCGCTGCCAATCTCTTCTGGCGCCGCGGCAACCAGATTTTTACGCCTCACCTTGGCCAGGCGGGCGTAAACGGCATTATGCGACGTTTTCTGATGGCGCAGCTGGCGGCCAGCGGCCAGGCTTGTCAGGAAATCAGCGCGCCGCGCGAAAGCGTACTTGGCGCTGATGAAGTCGTGATCTGTAATGCACTGATGCCGGTGCTGCCGGTGCTGCAAATCGATAACATTATTTTCAGTGAACGCACGCTGTACCAGCAACTTTTTACCTGTTGCCAGAAAATGGACGTAACATGAGTCGAATCAAAAAAATTATTGCGGGCGCGGCAGTTATCGCTGCCGCCGCTGCCGCGTTTAGCTACTGGCAGACAGAGCGCCTGGCAGATACGCCGCTGACCATTCACCAGGAAACGCTCTATACGCTGCCGGCGGGTAGCGGACGCGTTGTGCTGGAAGCGCAGCTGGAGAGCCAGCATATTATTCCGCACACTATCTGGTTTGGGCCGTTGCTCAGGCTGCAGCCGGAGCTGGCGGAGTTTAAAGCGGGTACCTACCGGCTGGAACAGGGCATGACCGTACGTCAGCTGCTGCAGCTGCTGGCCAGCGGTAAAGAGGCGCAGTTTCCGCTTCGTTTTATCGAGGGCTCACGCCTCAGCGAGTGGCTGAGCGAGCTGCGCAAAGCGCCTTATCTGAAGCATACGCTGCCGGACGACAGCTTTACCAGCGTAGCGGCGGCGCTGAAGCTGGACGCGGCACAGCTTGAAGGCAGCTTCTATCCCGACACCTATCTCTATACTGCCAATACTACGGACGTGGCGGTGCTGACGCGGGCGCATCTCCGCATGAACAAGCTGGTCGATGAGGTCTGGCAGACGCGCATGGCGAATCTGCCCTACAAAGCGCCGCGGGATCTGGTGACGATGGCGTCAATCATCGAGAAAGAGACCGGCGTAAGCGAGGAGCGCGCGCGGGTAGCGTCAGTATTTATTAATCGTCTGCGGACCGGAATGAAGCTCCAGACCGATCCCACCGTTATCTACGGGATGGGTAAGCGCTATAACGGCACGCTGACGCGCAGCGATCTCGACACGCCGACCGCCTATAATACCTACAGCATCAGCGGCCTGCCGCCGGGACCGATTGCGATGCCCGGACGCGCCTCGCTGGAAGCCGCTGCGCATCCGGAAAAGAGCAGCTATCTCTATTTTGTTGCGGATGGCAAAGGCGGGCATACCTTTACCACCAACCTTGCCAGCCATAACCGGGCGGTACAGGCTTATCGTCAGGCGCTGAAGGAAAAAAATGAAGAGTAAGTTTATTGTCATTGAGGGGCTGGAAGGCGCCGGCAAAACCACCGCGCGCGAGGCGGTGGTGGAAGTTTTGCAGCAGCACGGTATCCACGACATCGTCTTTACCCGTGAGCCGGGCGGCACACCGCTGGCGGAACAGCTGCGGGTGCTGGTAAAGCAGGGTATTGAAGGTGAACAGGTTACCGACAAAGCGGAGCTGCTGATGCTCTACGCCGCCCGGGTGCAGCTGGTAGAAAACGTGATCAAGCCGGCGCTGGCGCGCGGCGCGTGGGTAGTGGGCGATCGTCACGATCTCTCCTCGCAGGCTTATCAGGGCGGTGGCCGTGAAATGGATGCCGCGCTGATGACCACGCTGCGCGATGCGGTGCTGGGCGATTTTCGCCCCGACCTCACGCTTTATCTCGATGTGACGCCGGAAATCGGCTTGCAGCGCGCCCGTGCGCGCGGCGCGCTGGACCGCATTGAGCAGGAGTCGCTGCGCTTTTTCGAGCGGACCCGCGCGCGCTACCTTGCGCTGGCGCAGGCGGACGCCAGCATCGTCACTGTTGATGCAACGCAGGCTATCGATGAGGTGACAACGTCACTTAAAGCGGCCCTGCATCGCTGGCTGGCCGGGCAGCGCCCATGAACTGGTATCCGTGGCTGAACCAGCCCTACCGGCAAATTATTGCCCGTCACCAGGAGGGCGCAGCGCATCATGCGCTGCTGCTGCAGGCAGCTGAAGGTATGGGGGATGACGCGCTGGTGTGGGGCGTTAGCCGCTGGCTGATGTGTCAGCGGCGGGAAGGCGCTAAAAGCTGCGGCACGTGCCACGGCTGTGAACTGATGCAGGCGCATACGCATCCGGACTGGTATCGGCTGGAAGCAGAAAAAGGAAAGGCGTCACTGGGCGTGGATGCTGTGCGCGACGTCACGGAAAAGCTCTATCATTTTGCGCAGCAGGGCGGTGCGAAAGTGGTCTGGCTGCCGGACGCCGCGCAGCTGACGGAAGCGGCTGCCAATGCGCTGCTGAAAACGCTGGAGGAGCCACCCGCAAACTGCTGGTTCTTTCTCAGCGTGCGTGAGTCCTCCCGGTTGCTGGCTACGCTGCGCAGCCGCTGTCTCAGCTGGCCGCTAATTCCGCCGGAGGAGTCGCAGAGCCTCGCCTGGCTGGGCCGTGAAGTAACACAGCCAGAAGCGGCGCTGCGCGCTGCGCTGCGTCTGAACAGCGGTGCGCCCGCAGCAGCGCTGGCGCTGCTGCAGCCCGCGCGCTGGCAGACGCGTCAGGCACTGTGCGATACGCTGATCGCGGTGCTGAATGATGACATTCTGCAGCTGCTGCCTGCGCTGAACAGTGATGACGTGGCCGAGCGCCTCAGCTGGCTTATCTCGCTGCTGGTGGACGCCATGAAAATGCAGCAGGGTGCTGCGGCGTGGCTGAGTAATGGCGATCGGCCTGATGTTGTGACCGCGCTGGCCCGGCAGCTGAACAGCAACGCCCTGAACAGCAGTGTGCAGCAGTGGATAGCCTGTCGCGAACAGCTGCTGCACGTTGCATCGCTTAACCGCGAACTTATTCTGACCGACCGGCTGCTGGCGTGGAGCCGTTTACTGGCACCGCCTGTCATCAGCCCGTAAATATCCGAGAAAATTATGTTTATTGTTGATTCCCATTGCCACCTCGATGGCCTTGACTATGAAAACCAGCACCGCGACCTGGATGACGTTATCGCCAAAGCCGCCGCGCGCGACGTAAAATTTATGCTGGCAATTGCCACCACGCTGCCAGACTACTATCGCATCAAAGCGCTGGTCGGCGAGCGACAGAATATTGCGCTGGCCTGCGGCGTTCACCCGCTGAACCAGGATGAACCCTGGGATGTGGCGGAGTTTCGTCGCCTGGCAGCGGAAGAGCAGGTGGTAGCGCTGGGTGAAACCGGCCTCGACTACTTCTATCAGCAGGAGACCAAAGCGCAGCAGCAGGCCGCTTTCCGCGAACATATTCGCACCGGTATTGCGCTGAATAAGCCGATCATCGTGCATACCCGGGACGCCCGTGACGATACGCTGGCGATCCTGCGTGAAGAGCAGGTCGAAAAGTGCGGCGGCGTGCTGCACTGTTTTACCGAAGATCGCGCAACCGCAGCTAAGCTTCTGGATCTCGGCTTTTATATCTCCTTTTCCGGTATTCTGACGTTCCGTAATGCGGAGCAGATCCGCGATGCCGCGCGCTTTGTGCCACTGGATCGGATGCTGGTAGAGACAGATTCTCCCTATCTCGCGCCGGTGCCGCATCGCGGTAAAGAGAACCAGCCTGCATTTACCCGCGACGTGGCCGATTATATGGCGGTGCTGAAAGGGGTGAATATCGAGACCCTGGCCGCGACGACTACGGAGAATTTCTCACGCCTGTTTCACATTCCTATGACGCGTCTGGGCGCCTGAGCTTTATTTCAAACGCTGTAATTAATCCGTAATGAACTGCCTGCGTCAGGTTATTCCCGACGCAGGCAGTGTTTTATTGCGCTATTATCCGGCAGGTCAGTCAGAAAGTGCTGAAAGCTGCCGGCTCTCATTGAGGAAACGTGATAGCCGTCAAAGTAACGCGCCCCCATTTATTTTACTCTTCGTAATAAATCAAAAGACGCTCAGCGTCACCCGGCTGCGGAACCTCCCCCGCTGCCACGCGCATCGCGCAACTATGCACTCATACTCAGGAGCTTCTATGTTCAAGAACGCATTTGCGAACCTGCAGAAAGTAGGTAAATCGCTAATGTTGCCGGTATCGGTTCTGCCGATTGCCGGTATTTTGTTAGGTGTTGGTTCTGCAAACTTCAGCTGGCTGCCGGCCGTGGTCTCCCACGTCATGGCCGAGGCGGGCGGATCGGTGTTCGCCAATATGCCGCTGATTTTTGCGATCGGTGTGGCGCTGGGCTTTACCAATAACGACGGCGTGTCAGCACTGGCGGCGGTTGTCGCTTACGGCATTATGGTTAAAACGCTGGCGGTCGTGGCGCCGCTGGTACTGCATCTGCCAGCCGCAGAGATTGAAGCGAAACATCTGGCGGACACCGGCGTACTGGGCGGGATCATTGCCGGTGCGATTGCTGCCTATATGTTTAACCGCTTTTACCGTATCAAGCTGCCGGAGTACCTCGGCTTCTTTGCCGGTAAACGCTTTGTTCCGATTATTTCCGGTCTGACCGCTATCTTTACCGGTATTGTGCTGTCGTTTATCTGGCCACCGGTGGGTACGGCAATTCAGGATTTCTCCCAGTGGGCTGCGTATCAGAACCCGGTTGTCGCTTTTGGCATCTACGGCGTGATTGAGCGTGCGCTGGTGCCTTTCGGCCTGCATCATATCTGGAACGTTCCTTTCCAGATGCAGATTGGTGAGTTCACCAATGCGGCCGGCCAGGTATTCCACGGCGATATCCCGCGTTACATGGCGGGAGACCCGACTGCCGGTAAACTCTCAGGCGGCTTCCTGTTTAAAATGTATGGTCTGCCGGCTGCTGCTATTGCTATCTGGCATTCGGCGAAGCCTGAGAACCGTGCCAAAGTTGGCGGTATCATGATCTCTGCCGCGCTGACCTCGTTCCTGACCGGTATTACCGAACCGATTGAGTTCTCTTTCATGTTCGTGGCACCGATCCTCTACGTGATCCACGCGATTCTGGCAGGTCTGGCGTTCCCTATCTGTATCCTGCTGGGTATGCGTGACGGTACCAGCTTCTCGCACGGCCTGATCGATTTTATCGTCCTGAGCGGTAACAGCAGCAAAATCTGGCTGTTCCCGATTGTTGGCATCATCTACGGCCTGGTTTACTACACCGTTTTCCGCGTGCTGATTGTAAAACTGAATCTGAAAACGCCAGGTCGTGAAGATACCGCGATTGAGCAGAGCAGCGTCACCGGCAGTGAAATGGCGGGCAAGCTGGTCAGCGCCTTTGGCGGCAAAGAGAACATCACCAATCTGGATGCCTGTATTACCCGTCTGCGCGTCAGCGTGGCCGATGTGGCAAAGGTTGATCAGGCTGAGCTGAAAAACCTGGGCGCCCGCGGCGTTGTGGTTGCCGGTTCCGGTGTACAGGCTATCTTTGGCACTAAATCAGATAATCTGAAAACGGAAATGGATGATTACATCCGCAGCATGTAACGCCTTTGCAGTAAGATTGTGCACCGTTACTGAAAACCCCCTCCCGTGAGGGGGTTTTTGTTTGTCTGCGCGACGCTGTAAAAGCAGCCAGTCAGTGAAGAAAAGCCGGGAGAAGGTTGAAAGAAGCGGATTTTCTCGCGCATACTGCCAGACTGACTCAGGTAAAAAGGAACCGCACCATGGCTGAAGAGACTATTTTCAGTAAAATCATTCGCCGTGAAATTCCGGCCGATATTATCTACCAGGATGAACTGGTCACCGCCTTTCGTGATATTGCACCCAAAGCGCCCACTCACGTGCTGATTATCCCTAATGTCCTGATCCCCACGACGAACGACGTTAAGCCTGCGCATGAACATGCGCTCGGGCGGATGATCACCGTGGCGGCGAAAATTGCCCGCGATGAAGGCATTGCTGAAGATGGCTATCGCCTGATCATGAACTGCAATCGCCACGGCGGTCAGGAGGTCTATCATATACACATGCACCTGGTGGGTGGTGAACCCCTGGGCCCGATGCTTGCTTATTAACCTCAGGCGGACCTGATATGCGTCGATGGCTGAGCGGCCTGCTATTATTGACTCTGGCAGGCTGCAGTAGTGATAAACCGATGATTAATACCTCGCAATCGCTGGTGATGGAGTCATCCGTGCTGTCAGCGGGGATTATTACTGACGAGCCACAGCTTACCAGCCGCGACGGTCAGCTGCAGGCGGCCAGCACGCTGCAGAATCTGCGTGAAGCGCCTGTTACGGTTCATTATCGTTTCTACTGGTATGACGATAAGGGACTGGAAATTGAGCCGCAGGAGCCGGCACAGACGCAAACTGTTCCCGCACACGGCAGCGTGATGGTGGCTTCGCAAATGGGCAATCTTACCGCCAGCAAAGTGCGGCTTTATCTTTATCTCTAAGGAGTAACCCCGTGATCCGCAGTGTTCAACGTTCTGGCGCGCTACTGTTTGCGCTGATGCTTACCGGCTGTGTGGTAAAACAGCAGACGCCGGCGCCGGTCGAACCGACGCAGCCGACGACCCCGGTTCAGCCGGAACCGCAGCCGGAGCCGCAACCCGTGCCGCCGCCACAAAATGTGCCGCAGCCGCCTAAGCTAAAGACCATTAACTGGAGCGCCAGCGTCTCACCGCTGGTGGCCAATATGGTGCAGTCTGCCGGGGTGAATCCGGGCAGCGTGCTGCTGGTCGATCGCCTTAAAAACAGTACCAACGGCGCGCTGCAGACCGAAAAAGCCACCAGTGCCATTCAGAGCGCGCTGGCGAACAACGGCAAGTTTACCCTGGTATCTGATGATCAGCTGAATCAGGCTCGCCAGACGCTGGGCCTCTCACCGGAAGATAGTCTGAACTCGCGCAGCAAAGCGATTGGACTGGCGCGCATCGTAAACGCGCAGTATGTGCTTTACAGCAATGCGAAAGGCGAGGTGAAGTCACCCACGCTGCAGATGCAGCTGATGCTGGTGCAGACCGGCGAAATCATCTGGTCAGGTAATGGTGCAACACAACCCTGATCCCGCACTGGTTGACCTGGTGCAGCAACAGTGGCCGACGGCACCCGCCGCCGGCTATTTTTTCGCGCTGCCGGGTCTGAGCGGCAACAGTTTTCAGATTGCGGGCAGGCAGGAGACGCTGCTGGCCCGGCGCACGCCTCTGCAGCCGATTCCTTTTGTTAACCGGCAGCGCGAATACCGTATTTTACGCCAGCTGCGTAACGCCGGCCTGGGGCCGGAGCCGCTCAGCTGGCGCTCCCCGTGGCTGCTGCAGCGCTGGCTGCCGGGTGAGGCGCTGACGCCTGCCGCCTTTGACGCACAGCGCAGCGCAATAGTGGCGCTGGTAAGCACGCTGCACCGGCAGCCGCTGACCGGCTATCCCCTGCGGCTGCTGCCGCTGTTGCAGCTCTACTGGCAGCGCTGCCGCCAGCGGCACTGGCGCTGGCTGGCGCGCCTGCAGCGGCTGCAGCGACAGGGGGAACCGCGCCCGCTGCGCCTTGCGCCGCTGCATATGGATGTCCATCCGGGCAATGTGATCGCGACGCCAGCCGGGCTGAGGCTGATTGACTGGGAGTATGCAGCCGATGGCGACGTGGCGCTGGAGCTGGCTGCCATCTGTGCATGGGCGCCGGCGCAGGCAGCGGCGTGGACAGAAGAGTATGCCGCACGGACGCACATGGATGCGGCCGTGCTGGCGCGTCAGATCGCGCGCTGGCAGCCGTGGCTGCAGCTGCTGATGGCGAGCTGGTATCAGCTGCGCGCCGAGCAGAGCGGCGAGGCAACTTTACAGCAGCTGGCGCAGACCAGCTGGCAGGATATTTAATTCAGGAACTGAGCTATGACAATCAATGCACCCGGCCCGCTGATGCTGGACGTGGCGGGCTATACGCTGGACGCAGAAGAGCGCGAGATATTGCAGCACCCGCTGGTGGGCGGACTTATTCTGTTTACGCGCAACTTTCATGACGTTGCTCAGCTCCGCGAGCTGGTGCGTCAGATCCGCGCCGCTTCCCGTAACCGGCTGGTGGTGGCGGTGGATCAGGAAGGCGGGCGCGTGCAGCGTTTCCGCGAAGGCTTCACGCAGTTGCCGGCAATGCAGTCCTTTGCTGCCCTGCACGATTTGACTGCGGCAGGCGAGCTGGCGCAGCAGGCGGGCTGGCAGATGGCGGCGGAGATCACCGGGCTCGATATCGATATCAGCTTTGCACCGGTGCTCGATATCGGCCACATCAGCGCCGCAATCGGCGATCGGGCGTTTCATGCCGATCCGGCCATTGCGCTGCAGATCGCGCGGCGCTTTATTAACGGCATGCGCGAAGCCGGTATGAAAACCACCGGTAAACATTTTCCCGGCCACGGCGCGGTCAGCGCGGATTCGCATAAAGAGACACCGCGTGATACGCGCGACGCCGCCACGCTGCGCCAGCACGATATGGCTATTTTTCAGCAGCTCATCAGTGAACAGCTGCTGGATGCGGTGATGCCGGCCCACGTTATCTACACCCAGGTCGATCCGCTGCCCGCCAGCGGCTCGCCTTACTGGCTGCAGCAAGTGCTGCGTCAGGAGCTCGCCTTTGACGGCGTGATCTTCTCCGACGATCTCTCAATGGAGGGCGCCGCCGTGATGGGCAGCTACGCCGAACGGGCGCAGCAGTCGCTGGATGCCGGTTGCGATATGATTCTGGTCTGCAACCAGCGGGCGGGCGCCATTAGCGTGCTGGATAATCTGCAGGCGGGTCCGGCAGAACGTATTGCACGGCTCTGGCATCGCGGGCAGCATACGCTGGATGAGCTGCAGAGCAGCGCGCGCTGGCGGCAGAATCAGCGTCAGCTCAGCGATCTGCAGGCGCGCTGGCTGGCGCATAACGCACAGCAGTAAGCGTTGCGAAGCGCCGCGTTCCCTGGGGGAATGCGGCGTTTGTCGTGTGATGCTATTCACAAAACGTGTAACATTCTGATAATCCCCGCGAAAGATTGATCTGCATCAATTTCCTTATGATCTGGTTAGACCGGCGTGATATTCTGCCCTCAGCGCGCGATTAAAAATCGCCAACCCTATGTTTATTAAGGTTTTATTTAACCATTAATTAACTTTTGGTTTACAACTTTGAGGGGGTCTGCATTGACTACAACCATGGAAAAGATCGTCATTATTGGCGGAGGCGCCGGTGGCCTGGAGCTGGCAACGCAGCTGGGGCATAAGCTGGGGCGCAGCAAAAAAGCGGAGATTATTCTGGTTGACCGCAACCACAGTCATCTCTGGAAACCGCTGCTGCATGAGGTGGCGACCGGCTCTATGGATGAGGGCATTGACGCGCTGAGCTATCTGGCTCACGCCCGCAACCACGGCTTTCAGTTTCAGCTGGGCTCGCTGACGCAGATCCATCGCGATCGCAAAACCATTGAGCTGGCGGAAATCCGCGACGCTCAGGGTGAGATTCTGGTGCCGCAGCGTGAGCTGGCGTGGGATCGTCTGGTGGTGGCGCTGGGCAGTACGTCCAACGATTTTGGTACGCCGGGCGTGAAAGATCACTGCATCTTCCTCGACAATCCGCATCAGGCGCGTCGCTTCCATAATGAGATGCTGAATCAGTTCCTGCGTTTTTCCGCCAGCGAAGGCGAATTGCAGAAAGTGAATATCGCCATTGTTGGCGGCGGCGCCACCGGCGTGGAGCTCTCCGCTGAACTCTACAATGCGGTGAAGCAGCTGCACAGCTACGGCTACAAAGGTCTCGACAGCAGCGCGCTCAACGTCACGCTGGTGGAAGCGGGTGAGCGCATTCTGCCTGCGCTGCCACCGCGCATCTCTGCGGCGGCCCATCAGGAGCTGACCAAACTGGGCGTACGCGTTCTGACGCAGACCATGGTGACCAGCGCCGATGCGAAAGGGCTTAACACCAAAGAGGGTGAGTATATTGCTGCCGATCTGATGGTGTGGGCAGCAGGCATCAAAGCGCCTGACTTTATGAAAGAGATCGGCGGCCTGGAGACCAACCGCATTAACCAGCTGGTGGTTAAAGAGACGCTGCAGACCACGCGCGATGAAAATATCTACGCGCTCGGCGACTGCGCCTCCTGTGCGCTGCCAGGTGGCGGCTTCGTGCCGCCGCGCGCGCAGTCGGCGCATCAGATGGCGTCACGGGTGCTGGATAACATCCTCGCACAGCGTAAAGGCAAGCCGCTGAAAGCGTACGTTTATAAAGATCACGGCTCGCTGGTTTCGCTGTCGCGCTTTACCACCGTGGGCAGTCTGATGGGTAACCTGATGCGCGGCTCAATGATGGTGGAAGGGCGCATTGCGCGCTTTGTCTACATCTCTCTGTATCGTATGCACCAGATTGCGCTCCATGGATATTTCAAGACCGGCCTGATGATGCTGGTTGGCAGTCTGAACCGCGTACTTCGTCCGCGACTTAAACTGCACTAATCAATAGCGGGCGACACAGTGTCGCCCGCTCCCGTTTTGCCCGCAATAAGCTGCTGATAATCATCAGTTCACCGCAACATTACCCGCCCCGAATCCGCGGCTCGGAACTCTCCTAAAAGCTGGCCCTGCTGCGCTTACGCTGCGTTTCCTCCATTAATCTGATGTTGCAATTCCGGACCATCTGCAAAACTTATCTTCAGGAACACGGCGCGGCGCGCACGCCGGTTATGCCTCCGCTACAGCCTGTAGCGACGGGAATGCGCGGTAACACTGTCAGGAGGATATTCCTGTGAATAAATCAATGCTTGCGGGTATCGGAATCGGCGTAGCAGCAGCGCTGGGCGTGGCGGCGGTCGCCAGCATGAACGTGTTTGATCGCGGTCCGCAATTTGCTCAGGTGCTGTCAGCCACCCCGATTAAAGAGAGTATCAAACAGCCGCGTCAGGAGTGCCGTAACGTTACGCTGACGCACCGTCGTCCGGTACAGGATGAGAACCGCATTGCCGGTTCGGTGCTGGGTGCCGTCGCGGGCGGCGTGCTGGGTCATCAGTTCGGCGGCGGTCGCGGTCGCGATGTGGCTACCGTAGCGGGTGCGCTGGCCGGCGGCTACGGCGGTAATCAGGTGCAGGGCGCTCTGCAGGAGCGGGACACCTACACCACCAGCGAACAGCGCTGCAGAACGGTATACAGTAAACAGGAAAAGATGCTGGGTTATGATGTGACCTATAAAATAGGCGACCAGCAGGGCAAAATCCGTATGGAGAATGACCCTGGCACCCGCATCCCGCTTGATCGCAACGGTCAGCTCATCCTGAATTCGAATCAGGCCTGATTGGGCAAAGCTATTTCACAGCAAACCAGATAAAAAAGCGCCGTAAGGCGCTTTTTTCTTTTGCATCAGCCCGCCGGCAGCCGGTGCTTTGCCAGTTCGGTGATAAACTCCTGAACCCACTCCATGCGCAGCTTGCGTTCAGCCAGATCGCGCGTGAAGCGCAGCCGCGTCGGGCCATCCAGCTTCCACTGTGCCGGATCTTTCTGCAGCAGGCTAATCAGCCAGCCGGGATCGATCTGGTTCTGCGGGGCAAACTCAAAGAAGCCGCCTTTGTCACTGGCTTCAATTTTGCGCACGCCCAGCTCGCGCGCGGCCAGGCGCAGCGCGGCGATATCCAGCAGATTGCGCGCGGCGTCAGGCAGTTTGCCAAAGCGGTCAATCATCTCTACCCGCAGTTCAGCCAGATCCTGCTCGTCGGCGGCGCTGGCAACCCGCTTATAGAGTGAAAGACGGGTGCTGACATCGGGAATGAAATCGTCGGGCAGCAGCGCCGGCATCCGCAGTTCAATCTCGGTCTGATTGCTGGTGAGATCTTCCAGCGACGGCTCGCGTCCCGCTTTCAGAGCATCCACCGCATTTTCCAGCAGCTCCATATAGAGCGTAAAGCCGATGCTCTCCATCTGACCGCTCTGATCCTCGCCCAGCAGCTCACCGGCGCCGCGGATTTCAAGATCGTGCGTCGCCAGCGCAAAGCCGGCGCCTAAATCTTCCAGCGAGGCGATCGCCTCCAGCCGCTTCTGGGCATCGGTGGTCATCGCTTTCGGGTGCGGTGTCAGCAGCCAGGCGTAGGCCTGATGGTGCGAGCGGCCAACGCGCCCGCGCAGCTGGTGCAGCTGCGCCAGACCAAAGTGATCGGCACGTTCAATGATGATGGTGTTGGCGCTGGGTACATCGATACCGGTTTCAATGATGGTGGTACAGACCAGTACATTAAAACGCTGATGATGGAAATCGTTCATTACCCGCTCCAGATCGCGCTCGCGCATCTGGCCGTGACCAATCGCGATACGCGCTTCCGGCACCAGATCCGCCAGCCGCTGCGCCGCTTTCTCAATGTTTTCCACGTCGTTATAGAGGTAGTAAACCTGACCACCGCGCAGCACCTCGCGCAGAATCGCTTCGCGCACCACCAGGCTGTCATATTCGCGCACAAAGGTTTTCACCGCCAGGCGACGGGCAGGCGGCGTGGCGATAATCGACAGATCGCGCATGCCGCTCATCGCCATATTCAGCGTACGCGGAATAGGCGTAGCGGTCAGCGTCAGGATATCGACGTCGGCGCGCATCGCCTTGATGCGCTCTTTGTGCCGCACGCCAAAGCGGTGCTCTTCATCCACAATCAGCAGCCCGAGGTCGCGCCATTTGAGATCGCTCATCAGCAGTTTGTGCGTGCCGATCAGAATATCGATTTTGCCTTCGCTCGCCTGCTCCAGCACCTGTGCCTGCTCTTTCGCGCTGCGGAAGCGTGACAGCATCTCGATACGCACCGGCCAGTTGGCAAAGCGATCGCGGAAGTTGTCATAGTGCTGCTGCGCCAGCAGGGTGGTGGGAACGAGTACCGCCACCTGCTTGGTGTTCTCCACGGCCAGAAACGCCGCGCGCATTGCCACTTCCGTTTTACCAAAGCCCACGTCGCCACACACCAGGCGATCCATGGCCAGCGGCTGGCACATATCACTCAGGACGGCGTTAATCGCCTGCGCCTGATCCGGGGTGGTTTCAAACGGGAAGCCCTCGCAGAACAGCCGGTACTGTTCGCGATCGTGCTTAAAGGCGTAGCCGCTCTTCGCAGCACGCTGGGCGTAGATATCCAGCAGTTCCGCCGCCACGTCACGTACCTTTTCCGCCGCTTTCTGCCGCGCGCGTGACCAGGCGTCGCTGCCCAGCTTGTGCAGCGGCGCATTTTCATCGGCGCCACCGGCGTAGCGGCTGATCAGATGCAGTGAGGAGACCGGTACATAAAGCTTGGCGTCGCCGGCGTAGGAGAGCATCAGGTACTCCGCCACAATCCCGCCAGCCTCCAGTGTGGTGAGTCCGATATAACGTCCGACGCCGTGCTCCAGATGCACCACCGGCTGCCCCGGATGCAGCTCCGCCAGGTTGCGGATCAGCACGTCCGGATTGATGGTGCGGCGATTATCCTGCCGGCGACGGCTGACGCGCTCGCCCAGCAAATCGCTTTCACAGATCAGCGCGCGATTGCGCAGCGTATCGATAAAGCCACGCTCGCTGGCGCCAATCATCAGGCTGTAAGGCTGAGCCGCCGCTTCGCTGAAGTGTTCAACCGGCTGAGGGCGTAGCTTAATGCGCGCCAGCAGCTCCTGCAGACTTTCCCGGCGGCCTTCGCTCTCTACCGAGAAAATCACCTGGCCGCTGAACTGCTCCAGAAACTGGCGCAGCAGGTCGAGTGGGGCTTTCGCCTGGGCCTGCACGGTAAGCTCCGGCAGCGGTTCATAGGCCAGGTTGGTATTGGCGGCTTTTTCCGGCAGCGTTTCTGCCGTGAGCTGCATGCGCGGCCAGGCTTTCAGTTCGCTGAGCAGCGCATCGGGCCGCAGCCAGAGCGTGGCCGGCTCCAGCAGCGGGCGCATCGGGTCGATGCGCCGGTTTTCAAAGCGGGCGTGCGCATCCTGCCAGAAGCGCTCCGCGCTGCCAGCCAGATCGCCGCAGTTCAGCACCAGCGTGCTGGCGGGCAGGTAGCTGAACAGCGTGGGCAGCGGCTGCTCAAAAAACAGCGGCTGCCAGTATTCGATGCCGGAGGGCAGCGTGCCTTTACTGACCTGCTGATAGATATGCTCCGGCTCGCGGCGCACGTCGAAAATCTCGCGCCAGCGGGTGCGAAACAGCTCAATCGCCGCTTTGTCAGTGGGAAATTCGTGCGCCGGCAGGAGATTAATCGCATCCACTGACTCCAGCGTGCGCTGGCTGTCGACGTCGAACAGGCGCAGGCTGTCAATTTCATCATCAAAAAAGTCGATGCGATAGGGCTGGTCGCTGCCCATCGGGAAGAGATCGAGCAGGGCACCGCGCGTGGCATATTCGCCATGCTCCATCACCTGATCGACGTGGCGGTAACCCGCCTGTTCCAGCTGATCGCGCAGCGCGTCGCGGGACAGTTTTTGTCCCTGCTGCATCACCAGCGCGTGCCCGTGCAGGAAGCTGTGCGGGCAGACGCGCTGCATCAGCGTATTGACCGGCAGAATCAGCATGCCGCGAGCCAGCATCGGCAGCTGGTAAAGCGTAGAGAGGCGCGCTGAAATAATATCCTGATGGGGCGAAAAGCTGTCGTAGGGCAGCGTTTCCCAGTCCGGCAGATTAATCACCGGCAGGTCGGTAAACTGACGGATCTCCTCCTGCAGCCGCAGCGCGGACTGCATATCCGGGGTGATCATCAACACCGGACCCTGATGGCGTTCGGTGATACTGGCGCACTCAACCGCCTGCGCGGCGCCGACCAGCTGGCCGAGCTGACGATGGTCTCCTGCTTTGGCAGGCAGGGTATAACGATGCTGTTCCGACATAGGGTCTCGACGTGCTCTCCTTGTATTTCAGGGCGTCATCATTCCATAAACCGCTCTGATGATCATCTCTCCATTGTGCCCGCAGGCAGGCCGGAAGGGAGCGACAGCGACTCCGCGCTATCAGCCTGACAGATATAATAGTCCCGATATGCCAGTGATGGTATGCGCGCGCCGCCAGCGGCAACCGTTCGTACAGCTTTTATCCGGCCGCACGGCGGGGCAGAACCGTTGCGGCGAAAGAAATCTCTCCTGTGGCGCGGCAGGGACGCATTTTGATGCAACTTCGCTCATCACTCAGTGGGTTAGAGGTTTCATAAAGCAGGCGGCTCCATTATCATCCCTCTACCTTATTATCAGGCAATGGCCAGAACGGAACTCATGTATCAACCAGTTGCGCTATTTATCGGTTTACGCTACATGCGTGGACGGGCTTCAGACCGCTTCGGTCGCTTCGTCTCCTGGCTCTCAACTATCGGTATTACCCTGGGCGTAATGGCGCTGGTGACCGTGCTGTCGGTGATGAACGGCTTTGAGCGTGAGCTGGAGGGGAATATCCTGGGGCTGATGCCGCAGGCGCTCATTACCAGTGACAAAGGCAGTATCGATCCGCAGCAGCTGCCGGCTGACAGCCTGAAGCTGCAGGGCGTCACGCGCGTTGCTCCCCTGACCACGGCCGATGTGGTGCTGCAGAGTGCGCACAACGTCTCGGTCGGCGTGATGCTGGGGGTTAATCCGGACGAACCCGATCCGCTCACGCCTTACCTGGTTAACACGCAGCAGCAGGTGCTGCAGGCGGGCAAATATAATGTGATCCTCGGTGAGCAGCTCGCCGCACAGCTCGGCGTGAAGCGGGGCGACGCGCTGCGTCTGATGGTGCCTTCGGTCAGCCAGTTTACGCCGGTCGGGCGCCTGCCCAGCCAGCGCATCTTTACCGTTGCCGGGACTTACGCGGCAAATAGTGAGGTAGATGGTTACCAGATCCTCGTTAATCAGCAGGATGCATCGCGCGTTATGCGCTATCCGGCAGGCAGCATCACCGGCTGGCGGCTCTGGCTGGAAAAGCCGCTGAGCGTGGATACGCTGAGTACCCAGCCGCTGCCGCAGGGCACGGTGTGGAAAGACTGGCGCGAGCGCAAAGGCGATCTTTTCCAGGCCGTACGCATGGAAAAAAATATGATGGGGCTGCTGCTGAGTCTGATTATCGCCGTAGCGGCGTTCAATATCATCACCTCGCTGGGTCTGCTGATTATGGAGAAGCAGGGCGAAGTGGCGATTCTGCAGACGCAGGGCTTAACCCGGCGGCAGATTGTCGCGGTCTTTATGGTGCAGGGCGCGAGTGCCGGTATTATTGGCGCGCTGCTGGGGGCGCTGCTTGGCGTGCTGCTTGCCAGCCAGCTGAACACGCTGATGCCGGTCATTGGCCTGTTTCTCGATGGCGCGGCGCTGCCGGTGGACATCAATCCCTGGCAGGTAGTGATGATCGCCCTGATTTCAATGACGGTTGCGCTGCTCTCAACCCTTTACCCCTCCTGGCGCGCTGCCGCCGTTCAACCCGCTGAGGCTTTACGTTATGAGTAATACCCCTTTGTTGCAGTGTCGCGACCTGTGCAAACGCTATCAGGAAGGCAGCGTGCAGACCGACGTGCTGCGCAACGTGGCTTTCAGCCTGCAGCCCGGCGAGCTGGCGGCGATTGTCGGCAGCTCCGGCTCTGGTAAAAGTACGCTCCTGCATCTGCTGGGCGGGCTGGATGCGCCGACCTCGGGCGACGTGGTGTTTGATGGCCGCTCGCTTAATGGCATGAGCGCCGCCGCAAAAGCGGAGCTGCGCAACCGCGAACTGGGCTTTATCTATCAGTTCCATCACCTGCTGCCTGACTTCAGCGCGCTGGAGAACGTGGCGATGCCGCTGCTGATTGGCAAAACCGCCAAAGCGGAAGCTGAGAGTCGCGCCCGCGAAATGCTGGCGGCGGTCGGGCTGGAGAAGCGCGCCGCGCATCGTCCTTCTGAGCTCTCAGGCGGCGAGCGTCAGCGCGTGGCGATTGCCCGGGCGCTGGTTAACCGTCCACGTCTGGTGATGGCGGATGAGCCCACCGGCAATCTCGATGCGCGCAACGCCGACGCGATATTTGAACTGCTGGGCGAGCTTAACGTGCGTCAGGGCACGGCGTTTCTGGTGGTGACTCACGATCTGCAGCTGGCAAAACGGCTGACGCGGCAGATGGAGATGCGTGACGGACAGCTGAGCGATCGCCTGACGCTGGGAGCAGAGGCATGACCTCTTCACTCTCGCTGTTGCTGGGGCTGCGTTTCAGCCGGGGCCGGCGGCGCGGCGGCATGGTATCGCTGATTTCAGTGATCTCCACCGTGGGAATTGCGCTGGGCGTGGCGGTACTGATCATCGGCCTCAGCGCCATGAACGGTTTTGAGCGTGAGCTGAATAACCGCATTCTGGCTGTCGTTCCGCATGGTGAAATTGAGCCGGTCGAAGGGCCGCTGCGCGACTGGCAATCTCTGATCGCCCCGATGGAGCAGGTGCCCGGCATCGCGGCGGCGGCCCCCTACGTTAATTTTACCGGATTGATTGAGAGCGGCGCCAGGCTACAGGCGCTGCAGGTCAAAGGGGTTGATCCGCAGCAGGAGTCGCGTCTCAGCGCACTGCCGCAGTTTGTCGCCGGCGACGCCTGGGCACAGTTTGCCGCCGGCAGGCAGCAGATTATTTTGGGCGGCGGTATCGCCAAATCACTGAACGTGAAGCAGGGCAGCTGGATCACCATCATGATCCCTAACAGCAGCGCGGATAATAAGCTGCAGCAGCCAAAGCGCATCCGGCTGCAGGTCAGCGGTATTCTTCAGCTGAGCGGCATGCTCGATCACAGCCTGGCGCTGGTTCCGCTGGCGGATGCGCAGCGCTATCTGGGCCTGGGCGACAGCGTCAGCGGTATCGCACTGAAGATGAGCGATCCGTTTCAGGCGCAAAAGCTGGTGCGCACGGCCGGTGAGGTAGCCCACGCCTATGTTTATATCAAAAGCTGGATTGGCACCTACGGCTATATGTATCGCGATATCCAGATGATCCGCGCCATTATGTATCTGGCGATGGTGCTGGTGATTGGCGTCGCCTGTTTCAATATCGTTTCCACGCTGGTGATGGCAGTTAAAGATAAGAGCGCAGACATTGCCGTACTGCGTACCCTGGGGGCGAAAGATGGGCTTATCCGCGCTATCTTTATCTGGTACGGGCTGCTGGCGGGCCTGCTGGGCAGCGTCAGCGGCGTTGTCACCGGTGTGCTGGTGGCGCTGAACCTGACGCCGGTGATGCGCGGCATCGAACATCTGACCGGGCATACGCTGCTGGCAGGCGATATCTATTTTATCGACTTTCTGCCGTCGGAACTGCACTGGCTGGATGTTGTCATTGTACTGGTAACCGCTATCGTGCTGAGCCTGATCGCCAGCTGGTACCCGGCGCGACGCGCCAGCCGCCTCGATCCGGCCCGCGTGCTGAGCGGTCAGTAACCGCCCTGACGCAGCCGCTCCGGCGGCTGCGTCCGGTTTCAGCGCCTGCGTACGGCGGTGTCGCCACGCAGTCGCTATTACCGGGACAGCATTGCCCACTACAACACCCGAAACACGGCGTACTGCGCCGCAGATCAAGGAGTTTTTATGCGCATACAGCGCCGCCGCCTGAGGCTCGCCCGCGACCGGAAAAACCGCCGTAAAGTGCATCAGCGCTTTCGCCAGCGCATCTTTGAGCGCGATCGCAGCGCTGAACTCGCCGCGCATCCGCTGCCGCGCGTGGTGGTACTGACCGGTGCCGGCATCTCTGCTGAATCGGGCATTCGTACTTTTCGCGCCTCCGACGGCCTGTGGGAAGAACATCGTATTGAAGATGTTGCTACGCCGGAGGGCTTTCGCCGCGATCCGGCGCTGGTGCAGCGCTTTTATAATATCCGCCGCCAGCAGCTGCAGCAGCCGGAGATCCAGCCTAACGCCGCACATCTGGCGCTGGCAGAGCTGGAACAGGCGCTGGGCGATAACTTTCTGCTGGTCACACAGAACATCGATAATCTGCACGAGCGTGCCGGCAGCCAGCGCGTGCTGCATATGCATGGCGAACTGCTGAAAGTGCGCTGTGAGGAGAGTGGCCAGGTGGTGGCGTGGCATCGCGACGTGACCGCCGACGATCGCTGCACCTGCTGCCAGTTTCCGGCGCGGCTGCGGCCGCACGTGGTGTGGTTCGGCGAAATGCCGCTCGGCATGGAAGAGATCTATGAGGCGATGCAGCAGGTGGATCTGTTTATCGCCATCGGCACCTCAGGCCATGTCTATCCTGCCGCCGGATTTGTACATGAAGCCACGCTGCAGGGCGCGCATACGGTTGAGCTGAACCTGGAACCAAGTCAGGTGGGCAATGAGTTTGCCGAAGGAAAATATGGCCTGGCGAGCGAAGAGGTACCGGCGTTTGTGCAGCGCCTGCTGCAGAGCCTGGAGCACTAAACCGGGCGCCTGTGCGGCGCCCGTTACGCCTTTCAGCGGCCCGCTTTCAGCTGCTGAAACAGCGTTTCATACTGTATGCTGGCGGCTCCGACATCATTCTGCCACTCGCCTTTTCTGATGACGTCAGCAGGCGGATAGAGTGACGGATCCTGCGCAACGGCCGCAGGCAGCAGCTTTTTTGCCGCCAGATTTGGCGTCGGGTAACCGATGGTTTCCGCCACCTGAGCTGCCACATCGGGACGCAGCAGGAAGTTAATCAGCTTCAGCGCCCCCTCCCGGTTTTTCGCATTGGCCGGGATCGCCAGGTTATCCATCCAGAAAATGCCGCCTTCTTCCGGCCAGACAATGCTCAGCGGCGTGCCCGCCTGACGCGCCACGTAAGCGGAGCCGTTCCAGATCATACCGACGTTGACTTCGCCCTCCATAAACGGGTTGCCCGGATTATCGGAGTTAAACGCCAGCACGTTCGGCATCAGCTTTTTCAGCTCTTCTGACGCGGCAGCGATCTGCGCCGGGTCCTGCGTGTTGCCGGAATAACCGAGCTTGCGCAGCGCCACCTGGAACACTTCGCGCGCATCGTCCGTCAGCAGCAGACTCTGCTTATATTCCGGCTTCCAGAGGTCGGCCCAGCGGGTGATCGTTTTAGGATCGATCTCATCGCTGTTGACACCGATAGCGGTCGCGCCCCAGATATAGGGAATGGAGTAGTCGTTATCGGGATCGAACGGCTTGTTGAGCAGGTCGGGATCGAGATTCTTAAAGTTGCTCAGCTGCGATTTATCGATCTTCTGCAGCATCCCCTCATTGCGCATTTTGGCGACAAAATAGGTCGAAGGCACCACCAGATCGTAAGCGCCATCTTTCCAGGTCTTCAGCTTGGCGTACATGCTCTCATTGGATTCATAGGTGGAGTAGATCACTTTGATCCCGGTCTCTTTGGTAAACTGCTCCAGCAGACCCGGCGGCACATACTCTGTCCAGTTATAGAAGTAGAGCGTTTTATTGTCAGCCTGCGCGCTCTGCATACACAGCGCCATCGCTCCCGCTATCAGCCAGCAAGCGTGTTTTTTCATGGGGTATCCTCTATTGGGTTTTATCACGGAGCAGTAGCTGACTGATCGCCACCAGCAGCAGCGACAGCAGCAGCAGGATCGTCGCCAGCGCGTTCACCTCGGGTGAAACACCAACTTTCACCATGGAGTAGATCTTCAGCGGCAGGATTTCGAAACCCGGCCCGGTAACGAATGATGAGACCACCACATCATCCATAGAGAGGGTAAAACTCAGCAGCCAGCCCGCTGCCACGGCCGGCATCGCCAGCGGCAGCAGAATTTTACGCAGAATCGTCACTTCACTGGCACCGAGATCTTTTGCCGCCTCCAGCATGCGCACATCAAATCCTTTCAGCCGCGAGTAAACGGTGATCACCACAAAAGGCAGGCAGAAGGTGATATGCGAAAACAGCAGCGACCAGAAGCCGAGCGAGATCCCCAGCAGCATAAACAGCACCAGCAGGGAGATCGCCATAACAATATCCGGCGACATCATCACCACAAACAGCATCCCGCTGACAAAGGGCTTACCGCGAAAACGGTAACGGTAGAGCGCAACAGCCGTAAGCGCGCCAATCAGCGTGGCGCAGGTTGCGGAGATCACACCCATGATAAGTGAGTGCTGCGCTGCCTGAATCAGACTGTTGTTGTTCAGCAGCAGCTGATACCAGCGCGTGCTGAATCCCTGCCAGTTAATGCCAAAGCGCGAGGCGTTGAAGGAGTTCACGATCAGGATAATCATCGGAATATAGAACCAGGCATAGATTGCGGCCATAAAGCCGCCGCGTAGCAGACGCGCCATCATGAGAGATCCATACGGTTATTCAGCAGCCGCGCCGCCCGCCAGTAAAACAGCAGCATAATGCCCATCAGCAGCGTCATCACCACGCTGGTGGCTGCGCCAGAGGGCCAGTCGCGAATGTTCAGGAACTGGCTTTTGATAATATTTCCGATCAGCAGATTTCTGGCGCCGCCCATAAGGTCGGCAACGTAAAACATGCCCATCGCCGGGATAAATACCAGCAGGGAGCCCGCGACAATGCCGGGCAGAGTCAGCGGCAGAATAATGCGTACAAACGTCTGCAGCTTACTGGCACCGAGATCGCGCGCCGCTTCAAGATACGATCGGTCAAGCTTCTCCAGGCTGGAGTAAAGCGGCAGTACCATAAACGGCAGCAGGATATAGATTAACCCCAGAATCACCGCTTCAGAGGTGAACATGATGCGAAAGGGCTTATCTGTTACGCCGAGCCAGAGCAGAAAGTCGTTCAGCCAGCCGCGGGTGCTGAGAAAGATCTTCAGCCCATAGATGCGGATCAGCGAGTTGGTCCAGAAGGGGACAATCAGCAAAAACAGCATCAGCGGACGCAGCCGCGGCGAGAGGCGGGTCAGGCACCAGGCAAACGGATAGCCCAGCAGCAGACAGCACAGGGTGGCGATAAACGCCATATTCAGTGAATGCAGCAGCACGCTGGCATAGAGCGGGTCGAGCAGGCGGCGGTAGTTATCAAAGGTCAGTACCATGCTGACAAAGTGCGCATCATCGCGCGTCAGAAAGCTGGTGACGATAATCATCAGATTGGGCAGCAGCACAAACAGCGTCAGCCAGCTGACAATCAGGGCAACAATCGCTTTCTGCAGACGATTACGCATCAGTTTCATAGGGCAGTACCACCTCCCAGTCCGGCACCCAGCGGATGGCCATTTTTTGATTCAGCGAGTGGTCAAAATCGGGGTCATCTTCGTTGAAGAATTCACTGACCGTCAGCAGCTTGCCGTTCTCCAGCTCCACCGAGGACTCCAGGGTCATGCCTTTATAGCTGCGGTCGCGAACAAAACCGGTCAGATACTCGCTGCAGCTGTCATGAGCAATCTCTTCAACGCGCAGATCTTCCGGGCGCAGCAGCATGTGCAGTTTATCACCGGGCGCTACCGGAAACGGGCAGTGCAGATCGCAGGCGATGCCTTCAACGCGCGCGCGGATGGTGGGCGCGCGGTCGCACGCGATCACCTCGGCGTCAAAGACGTTGATTTCACCGATAAAACGCGCCACAAACAGGTTGCCCGGCTCTTCATAAATTTCACGCGGCGTGCCATCCTGCTCAATGCGACCGTCGCGCATCACCACGATACGATCTGACATAGAGAGCGCCTCTTCCTGATCGTGGGTGACAAAAACAAAGGTGATGCCCAGTTTGCGCTGCAGCGCTTTCAGCTCGTTCTGCATCTGACGACGCAGCTTATAATCCAGCGCCGAGAGAGACTCATCCAGCAGCAGGACTTTTGGCTGGTTAACCACGGCGCGGGCGATAGCGACCCGCTGCTGCTGTCCCCCTGAAAGCTGATGCGGGCGCCGGTCGGCGAAACTCTCCAGCTGCACCATGGCCAGCGCTTCATTAACGCGCTGAACGATCTCACCGGCGGGGCGCTTCTGCATGCGCAGACCGAATGCGACGTTCTCAAACACGGACATATGCGGAAACAGCGCGTAGCTCTGAAACACAGTATTGATATGACGCTGCTCGGCGGGCGTATCGGTAATATCGCTGCCATCCAGCGTGATGCGGCCGCTGTCGGTGGTTTCCAGTCCGGCAAGCAGGCGCAGAATGGTGGTTTTCCCGCAGCCTGACGGGCCCAGCAGAGTAATAAACTCTCCGTGTCCGATATGCAGGTTGAAATCAGAGATGATGGTTTTCCCATCGAAAGCTTTACTGATGCCAGAAAGCGTAACCAGCGCCTGTTGTGCGCATGTTTGCGTCATTTTAGTCACTCAGTCTGAAGGGATCAGGATAGCGGCTCGCTGCCGGCGACAGCGAGCCGTAGTGAAGGCGGGATAATACCTGAAAATTTATCTAATGCCATAATTTACCGCTGAATTACCTGGAAAAGAGGGCAAACTACTGAACTGTGCGTGACAGGCCAGCCGGCAATAATTTACCTGGTACACGCTATGGCAGGCAGGCTAACCTAAAGAAGAGTGATATCGCGCAACACGGCGGGCAGCTGCCGCCGCAATAATAACACCGGCTTAAACAGGGGGACAACGGATGGAACAGTTACTGGAACGCTTTCTGCGCTACGTAGCGATAGAGACGCAGGCTAAACCGCAGGCGCGGCAGGTGCCGAGCAGTGAGGGGCAGTGGATCCTGGCGCGTCAGCTGCAGGAAGAGCTGATTGCACTGGGCTTTGTCGATGTATCGCTGAGCGACCACTGCTGCGTAATGGGTACGCTGCCGGCCAACGTCGACTGGCCAGTGCCGGTTATCGGCTTTATTTCTCATATGGATACCTCGCCCGACTACACGGCGAAAAACGTCAATCCGCAGATCGTGGAGAACTATCGCGGCGGCGACATTGCGCTGGGTAACGGGGATGAAGTGCTGTCGCCGGTGATGTTCCCGGTGCTGCATAAGCTGACCGGACATACGTTGATCACGACCGACGGCAAAACGCTGCTGGGTGCGGATGATAAAGCGGGCATTGCGGAGATTATGACGGCGATGGCGGAGCTGGCAAAGGGTGACGTGCCGCACGGCGCTATCCGGGTTGCCTTTACGCCGGATGAGGAGATCGGCCGCGGCACGTCGCACTTCGACGTGGAAGGGTTTGCGGCTGACTGGGCTTACACCATGGATGGCAGCGGTCTCGGCGAGTTTGAGTTTGAGAACTTCAACGCCGCAACTGCGATGGTCTATATCACCGGGAATAACGTTCATCCCGGCAGCGCAAAGAATGTCATGGTGAATGCGCTGGATCTGGCGATGCGCTTCCACGCCGAGCTGCCTGCTCAGGAGAAGCCGCAGTTTACCGACGGCTACGAAGGCTTTTTCCATCTGCACTCTATCAAAGGCACGGTGGAGCACGCTGAGCTGATGTATCTGATCCGCGATTTTGATGCAGACAGCTATGAACAGCGCAAACAGCTGCTGGAGAACATCGGACAGCGGGTGGGCAAAGGGCTGCAGAGCGAATGTTCGGTTAAAGTCGAGATCAGCGACAGCTATCGCAATATGCGCGAAAAAGTGGAGCCGCATCCGCATATTATTGAGCTGGCGCTGCAGGCGATGCGCGACTGCGGCATTGAGCCTGACGTGAAGCCGATCCGTGGCGGCACTGACGGTTCCGCGCTGTCGTGGAAAGGGCTGCCCTGTCCGAATATCTTTACCGGTGGCTATAACTACCACGGCAAACATGAGTTTGCCTCACTGAATGTGATGCAAAAAGCGACAGAAGTGATTGTGCGGCTCTCTGCGCTGACGGCAGAGAAGCGGACATAACGCAGAAGAGCGCCTCTCCCGGAAGCGGGAGAGGCGCATGGTTTTAATCAGCAAAGAACCAGTAGCCGCTGTTTACCAGACCGGCCAGCTGCGCCAGCAGTGACGGGTCATCCAGCGCGTCACCAAAATCTGCCAGAGCAAGTTCATGCTGGTGCGCCAGCGCGGCCAGTACCTGCGGATGCTGGCTGGTGATCTGCTCGCCATTAACATAGACGGCATCACCCAGCGTCAGTACACGCAGGCCGCCAAGCCGCGTCAGCGTGTCACCCTGCTGCAGCGCATCGTAAATCTCATCCGGCTGATACGGCGGCTCCGGTGGCGCCACGTCCAGCTCATGGCGCGACTGCGAAATAAATTCGCCAAACCACTGGCTGAACTGCTCCGGCTGGTTGATCACATCCAGCATAACCTGACGAATGCCTTCAACTTCAGAAGGCAGGATCTGCGACGGGCAGCTGCGTGAAGGTACTTCCGGATCGCTGTAGCGATAGCTGCCCAGCTCATGAGCCAGCATATAATCAGCAAAGCCGCTGATCAGCTCGCGGCCATTTGGCGCCCGGAACCCGACTGAATAGTTGAGCGCATTTTCCAGCGAGTAGCCCTCGTGCGGGAAGCCCGGCGGAATGTAGAGAATATCGCCCGGCTCCAGCTCTTCATCGATAATGGCGTCAAACGGCGCAACCTGCAGCAAATCGGGATGCGGGCAGTGCTGTTTCATCGGGACCTTTTCACCCACGCGCCAGCGCCGGCGGCCGGTACCCTGAATGATAAAGACATCATACTGGTCGAAATGCGGACCCACGCCGCCGCCCGGGACTGAAAACGAGATCATCAGATCGTCGATGCGCCAGTCGGGCAGAAAGCGGAACGGGCGCATCAGGGCAGCAGAGCCCTCATGCCAGTGGTTAACCGCCTGAACCAGCAGCGACCAGTTGCTTTCACCCAGATGGTCATAGCTCTCAAACGGGCCGTGGCTGACCTGCCATTTGTCGTTATGGTGGCTGACGAGGCGGCTGTCCACCTCATTTTCCATCGCCAGTCCCGCCAGCTCATCCGGCGAGAGGGGATCCACGAAATTTTTGAAGCCGCGCTTAAGCACGACCGGGCGTTTCTGCCAGTAGCGCTGAATAAAGTCGGTCTGGTTGATATCGAGCTGATAATCCATACGAAGCGTTCCGGTTGGAGCAATAATTGCTGGCAAGTATAACAGTCCGCAGCCGGTTCTACTCGCGGTGATGTGTAACTTCCTGCCGCCTGAACACCACTTCCATGCGCGTGCCGCCCAGCGGGCTGGCAGAGGCGCTGACGGTTCCGGCATACTGTTCAAGAATATCCCGCACCACCGCCAGCCCCAGCCCCTGTCCCGGCCGCAGCGTATCGGCCCGCTGGCCGCGGACAAAAATCAGATCGCGCTTGCTTTCAGGAATACCCGGCCCGTCATCGTCGATAAACAGATGCAGCGCCTGGTCAGTCTGGCGCGTGCTGACTTCAATAAACTCCAGGCAATATTTACAGGCGTTATCGAGTACGTTGCCGAGCACTTCCATAAAATCGTTCTGATCGCCGACAAACACCAGCTCGGGGGGAATGTCGAGCGTGATCTCCACGCCTTTGCGCTGGTAAACCTTGTTGAGCGCAGAGCAGAGGCTGTCGAGCAGGGCGGAAACCGAGTGAAAATCACGCTGCAGCGGATTGTGGTCGGCCTGCATGCTGGCGCGATGCAGATAGTAACCCGTCTGCTGTGAAATACGGCTGATCTGCTCCAGCATCACCGGCTCCGCCTGTTCGATGGTGAGTGATTTGCCGTTGCGCAGCGATCGCAGCGTACTCTGCAGCACTGCCAGCGGTGTTTTCAGGCTGTGGGTTAAATCTGAGAGCGTAGTGCGGTAGCGGGTATAGCGCTGACGCTCGTTGGTCAGCAGCAGGTTAAGGTTGCGCACCAGGCTTTTCAGCTCCTGCGGCGGGTTGTCGCCCAGGTTTTCCCGCTGACCGGTCTCCAGCTCGCGCACCTGCGCGGTGAGATCGCCAATCGGGCGCAGGCTCCAGTGAGCGGCCAGCCAGAGCAGCGGGATCACCAGCAGCAGGTTAGCCGCCAGCACATAGCTGAACCATGACCAGACTACGTCTGAGTGCTGCAGCTCTTGCGGGATGGAATCCACCACCACAATGGTCATCGCCGGCAGGTTGACTGTCGCATCGTAGCGATTCACCGCAACCGAATGGGTAAAGGTGTCGTTACTGTTGCTGTCCAGCGCGTGCAGCTGCTGCTGCGCCTGAATGTTATCGCCTAATGCCGTCAGGCTGGTGCGGTTGCTGGTGTCAATTTCATAAAAGTCAGGCTTCAGCAGCCACTCGGGCTGAATTTTTTCCCGGATCTCCGGCACGTCGCGCTGCTGCCACAGCAGCTTGCCGCGCTCATCGTAGATAAAGACCAGCGTCGGGAAATTCAGCGTCATGCGCTCCGGCTGCGCGATGGTGAGTTTGTTATCCTGCCACTGCGCCAGAGTGAAAAAGAGGTTACTTTCACCGCGCAGCACGCGGTAGGTATTTTTATCGAAACTCACGACATAGCCGATAACCGCGACCATACCATAGGAGAGAGAGATAAACAGGACCACGGCGGCGGTCGCCAGCAGAAAGCGGGTACGGAGCGAGAGCGGGCGCAGCTGGCGAAACCAGTTCATGGCGTCAGAGATCGAAACGGTAGCCCTGACCGCGTACCGTGTTGATCACTTCGGTCGGATGCAGTGCAAGGATTTTCTTGCGCAGGCGGCCCATCAGCACATCGATGGTATGGCTTTCGCGCAGTTCAGCGTCAGGATAGAGCTGCAGCATCAGCGAATCTTTGCTGACCACTTTACCCGCGTTGCGGATCAGCGTTTCCGCAATCGTATATTCAAATGCTGTCAGCTTCACCGGCACGTCGTTCACCGCCAGCTCGCGACGTGACAGGTCGACCTGAAACGGCGGCAGGGAGATGATCTGCGATGCGTGGCCGCTATTGCGGCGCATCAGCGCCTGCAGGCGGGCAGCAACCTCCTCAATATGAAAAGGCTTGGTAACGTAGTCGTCCGCGCCAGCTTCCAGGGCTTCAACTTTTGCCTGCCAGCCTTCGCGTGCGGTCAGTACCAGGATCGGCTGGCGCACCGCGTCGCTGCGCCAGCGGCGAATCAGCGACATGCCATCTTCGTCGGGCAGGCCAAGATCAACCAGCGCAATGTCAGGCAGATGTTCCTGAAGAAAGTAGTCAGCTTCTTTCGCATCTTCAGCGGCATCAACCTGATGCCCCATATCACGCAGCTGAACGGCGAGATGGTGGCGCAGCAGAGCATTATCTTCCACAACCAGAACACGCATACTTTTTCCTTACCTGCAAACTCAGTGATAATAAAGTGAGTATACGTGAAGGGAGCTAAACCAGAGAACAACGCAACAGGCGCGCGGTGCGCGCCTGTGCAGGCGGAATTACTTCAGGTCATCGACCATTTGCACCGCGCGGCCCAGATAGTTAGCCGGGGTCATCTGCTTCAGGCGCACTTTCTCCTCTTCCGGCAGCGCCAGGCTGTCGATAAAGGCCTGCATGCCCGCCGCATCCACGCGCTTGCCGCGCGTCAGCTCTTTAAGCTTTTCGTAGGGTTTTTCAATCCCGTAACGGCGCATCACGGTCTGAATCGGCTCGGCAAGCACTTCCCAGTTGTGATCCAGCTCATCCAGCAGGCGATCGCGATTCACCTCCAGTTTTGAGATGCCCTTCAGCGTGGACTGATAGGCAATCAGGGCATAGCCGACGCCGACGCCGAGGTTGCGCAGAACGGTTGAGTCGGTGAGATCGCGCTGCCAGCGTGACACCGGGAGCTTGCTGGCGAGATGCTGCAGTACCGCGTTTGCCAGACCTAAATTACCCTCAGAGTTTTCAAAGTCGATAGGGTTGACCTTGTGCGGCATCGTTGAGGAGCCAATTTCGCCCGCGATGGTTTTCTGTTTGAAGTGGTTCAGTGCAACGTAGCCCCAGATATCGCGATCAAAATCGATCAGGATAGTGTTGAAACGCGCGATACAGTCAAACAGCTCTGCAATGTAGTCGTGCGGCTCAATCTGCGTGGTGTAGGGGTTCCAGGTAATGCCAAGCGAGGTGACAAACTCTTCGCTGATCTGATGCCAGTCCGCTTCCGGATAAGCAGCGATGTGCGCGTTGTAGTTGCCGACGGCGCCGTTGATTTTGCCCAGCACCTCAATGTTGCCCAGCTGACGCAGCTGCCGCTCCATGCGGTAGGCGACGTTGGCCATCTCTTTACCCATGGTTGAAGGGGTAGCGGGCTGGCCGTGCGTACGGGAGAGCAGCGGAATATCGCGATACTCCTGCGCCAGTCCCTTCACCGCAGCGATGATTTTCTGCCAGTAGGGCGTGATAACGTCGCGGCGTGCGGTTTCCAGCATCAGCGCATGGGAGAGGTTATTGATATCTTCAGAGGTGCAGGCGAAGTGGATAAACTCAGAGACCGCCTGCAGCGCAGGCACATCAGCCACTTTCTCTTTCAGAAAGTATTCAACCGCTTTGACATCGTGATTCGTAGTGCGCTCTATGGTTTTGATGCGTGCAGCGTCAGTTTCATCAAAATTGCTGACAATCGCGTCAAGGAAAGCGTTTGCGTCAGCATCAAATGCAGGAACTTCCCTGATCTCTGCGGTCGCAGCCAGTTTCTGTAACCAGCGAACTTCCACTTCCACGCGGAATTTCAGTAAACCAAACTCACTGAAAATGGCGCGCAGCGGGCTGACTTTATCGCCGTAACGGCCATCAACGGGTGAGACGGCGGTCAGAGAGGATAATTCCATCAGTGCAACTCCTGAAACGTTAACAGATGAGGGCAGGGCAGCGTTTAATACGCCGGACCCAGCCGGGATAAAATAGCTTTGGCTTCATTCAGCAGGCGCTGACGCGAAAACATCAGCTGCAGGCGGCCACCGCCACACTGCTGCCAGAGCACCGCTGAACGGATCCCCGCCAGCAGCGCCGCGCGTACTTTGTTCTGTACCTGAGTATTTTGCAGCACCTGCGGTGAGCCGGTAACCTGAATGCGCGGGCCCAGCGGGCTGATGATATCGACATAGATGCCCGCCATGGCGCTGGTAATGGTGTCAGATTCGGGACCGTAGTGCGCCAGCTGACGATCGAGCTGGCCGATACGCTGTGCCAGCGCCGCCAGCGCGGTTTTGTTGCCGCTGAGCTTGCGCTCCAGCACCATCAGACCCAGCGTGTAGCGCGTCACTTCCGCACTGGCACCCTGACGGCTGCCGCTGTTCAGCACTGCCATCAAGGTCTCCAGACCGGTGCGCAGATTGGCTTCGTCATTACCATATACCGCCAGCGTGGAGGCGGGATTGAGATCAAGCAGGCTGCGTATGGATACCTGCAGCGCCGCGCTGTCGCACTGGCCCTGATGCGCCAGCTGCTGCGTCAGCTGTGTGGCCTGGCAAATGCCCGCCAGCGCCAGCGTAATATCATAAAAATTTTTAGCCACGCTCTACTCCTGCAGAAAAATCAGCGGCGCCGTTTTACGCCTCAGGCAGCGGCAGACGCTGCTCAATAATACCGCCACCGAGACAGACGTCATCCAGATAGAACACCGCAGACTGGCCCGGCGTCACCGCTGCAACCGCTTCATCGAAACGCACCTCGATGCGATCGTCGCCAAGCGGCAGGATTTCACACGGGATGTCACTCTGGCGGTAGCGGGTTTTAACCGTGCAGCGCAGCGGGGAGGTCACCGGCTGACGATCGACCCAGTGCAGTTGCTGGGCAATCAGGCCCACAGACATCAGGCGCGGATGGTCGCCGCCCTGGGCGACAATCAGCCGGTTACGTGCGACATCTTTGTCCACCACGTACCAGGGATCGTCATTGCTCTCTTTGCGGCCGCCAATGCCCAGACCTTTGCGCTGACCGAGCGTATGGTACATCAGCCCCTGATGCTCACCGACAATTTCACCCTCGACCGTCTCAATTTCGCCCGGTTGCGCAGGCAGGTAACGGCCGAGGAAATCGCGAAACTTGCGCTCGCCGATAAAGCAGATGCCGGTAGAATCTTTTTTCTTTGCGGTAATCAGATCCAGCTCTTCGGCAATGCGGCGCACTTCCGGCTTCTCCAGTTCACCGACCGGAAACAGGCTCTGGGCGATCTGCTGGTGGCTCAGGGTGTAGAGGAAATAGCTCTGATCTTTATTGCCATCGAGTCCGCGCAGCAGCTGGCTTTTGCCCGCCACGTCGGCCCGACGCACATAGTGGCCGGTCGCGATATAATCTGCGCCGAGGTCTTCAGCAGCGAACTCAAGAAAGGCTTTAAATTTGATCTCTTTATTGCAGAGAATATCGGGATTAGGCGTGCGCCCCGCCTTATATTCGTCGAGAAAATGCTCGAACACATTGTCCCAGTACTCAGCGGCAAAATTAATTTTGTGCAGTTTTATGCCGAGCTTGTCACACACGGCTTGTGCATCAGCCAGATCGTCTGCGGCGGTGCAATACTCCTCGCCGTCATCCTCCTCCCAGTTCTTCATGAACAGGCCTTCAACCTGGTAGCCCTGCTGCTGCAGTAGCCACGCGGAAACGGAAGAATCGACGCCGCCGGACATTCCGACGATTACTTTTTTCTGGCTGTTGTCAGACATGACGCACTCTTGATTACAGTAAAACAGGCGGCGCATTCTATCATGGAGTCACGGTATGCGCACCCTTGTGAAACGGCCAGTTAAACGGCGCCACCAGCTGTAGCGGGTAGCGCACGCCCTGTTGCCACAGCCGCACGCTCTCCGCGACCAGCGGCGAACGTAGCTGATCGGACGTAAGAATTTGCTCGGGTGTTAGCCACCAGCAGCAATCGATATCGCTGTCGAGCGGCGTGGTCACGCACGGCGCTGGCAGATCAACACCAAAGAGAAACCGCACAAAAGGTGTATTATCCGGCGCAATCCACTGCTGCACGCCAAGAAAATAGTGCAGCTCTGCGTGGATGCCGGTCTCTTCATACAGCTCGCGCAGCGCCGCTTCCTGCAGCGTCTCATCCGCTTCGAGATGGCCCGCTGGCTGATTCCAGGTCACGCGTCCGGCGACACGCTCCTCAACCACCAGCAGTTTACCCTGCGCCTGTACCAGACAGGCGACGGTTACATGAGGTTTAAACATCGTTCGCTCGCTCTGATTAACCTGCGGTTATTGAAACTCAGCGCTGATATCGCGCCACTCGCCGGGAGCAAGCCCATTAAGCTGATGCTCTCCCAGCGCAAAGCGAATCAGGCGCAGGGTCGGGAAACCGATATGCGCCGTCATGCGTCGTACCTGCCGGTTGCGCCCTTCATACAGGGTGATTTTCAGCCAGCTGGTGGGGATGGTTTTGCGTTCGCGCACTGGTGGCGTGCGCGGCCATAGCCACTCCGGCTCACTGACCGCTTCGATACCTGCCGGCAGCGTTATGCCGTCGTTAAGCTCAACGCCGCTGCGCAGCCGGGATAAATCTGATTCCTGCGGCACGCCCTCGACCTGAACAAAGTAAATTTTCCCCGTGCGCCTGCCGGGCTGAGTAAGCTGCGCCTGCAGCGCGCCATCGTTGGTCAGCAGCATCAGCCCCTCACTGTCGCGATCCAGACGGCCTGCCGCGTAGACGTCGCTGACCGGAATAAAATCTTTCAGCGTGCGGCGCCCGGCGTCGTCGCTGAATTGCGGCAGCACATCAAAGGGTTTGTTAAATAAAATCACGCGGCGCGGGCCGACGGGACGTGCCGGGCGGCGCGCAGCGTGGCGTGACGCCGCGGTGCGTTTAGGTGGGTGAATTTTCTGAGATGTTTTTCGCATGAGCTTTGCAGTAAGTAACAATCGGCGCATTATAACGCGAAATTACGGTGATTGGCGTAGGGGAAATATTCAAGTAGTATTGACCCGCATCTTACAAATCATTAACAAAAAATCGCTCGAAGGAGAGGTTAATGGAAAGCAAAGTAGTTGTTCCGGCAGAAGGTCAGAAAATCACCCTTGATCAGGGCAAACTGAATGTCCCGCATAACCCAATCATTCCTTACATTGAGGGTGATGGTATCGGCGTTGACGTTTCCCCGGTCATGCTGAAAGTGGTTGATGCTGCCGTGAAGAAAGCCTACAACGGCGAGCGTAAAATTTCCTGGATGGAAATCTTTACTGGTGAGAAATCAACAGAACTTTACGGCCAGGATGTCTGGCTGCCGCAGGAAACCCTGGATTTAATCAAAGAGTACCGCGTTGCCATCAAAGGCCCACTGACCACCCCGGTTGGCGGCGGTATTCGCTCGCTGAACGTGGCACTGCGTCAGGAGCTGGACCTTTACGTCTGCCTGCGTCCGGTACGCTACTACAAAGGCACGCCAAGCCCGGTCAAACGTCCGGAAGAGACCGATATGGTGATCTTCCGTGAGAACTCCGAAGATATCTATGCCGGTATCGAATGGAAAGCGGGTACGCCGGAAGCGGATAAAGTGATCAAATTCCTGCGTGAAGAGATGGGCGTGAAGAAAATTCGCTTCCCGCAGCAGTGCGGTATCGGCGTGAAGCCGTGCTCGGAAGAGGGTACCAAACGCCTGGTCCGTGCGGCGCTAGAATACACCATCACTAACGATCGTGATTCGCTGACGCTGGTTCATAAAGGCAACATCATGAAGTTCACCGAAGGTTCTTTCAAGGACTGGGGCTACCAGCTGGTGAAAGAGGAGTTTGGTGGTGAGCTGATTGACGGTGGCCCGTGGATGAAATTCAACAATCCAAATACCGGCAAAGAGATCATCGTCAAGGATGTGATTGCAGATGCTTTCCTGCAGCAGATCCTGCTGCGTCCGGCAGAGTATGACGTTATTGCCTGTATGAACCTGAACGGCGACTACATCTCTGACGCCCTGGCGGCACAGGTTGGTGGTATCGGTATCGCACCTGGCGCAAACATCGGTGACGAGTGCGCGCTGTTTGAAGCCACGCACGGGACTGCACCAAAATATGCGGGTCAGGATAAAGTGAACCCGGGTTCAGTGATCCTGTCTGCTGAGATGATGCTGCGTCACATGGAGTGGTTTGAAGCGGCTGATCTGATTGTCAAAGGTATGGAAGGCGCAATTGCGGCTAAAACCGTGACCTATGACTTCGAACGTCTGATGGATGGCGCTAAATTGCTGAAATGTTCAGAGTTTGGCGACGCGATCATCAGCAACATGTAATCTGCTTCAGGCAGAGTGCAAAACGGGAGCCACTGGCTCCCGTTTTTTATTCGCCTGCTGTATCGCTCTGACGCAGCGTCTCATCGCGCGCCTGCGACAGGCGCCAGAAATCGTGGCCGCCCGGATGCTGATAAATCCGCAGGGCGAACTGTCCGACGATGGCATAGATATACTCAAATATCGCTGACTGTGAATCTTCGTAATCAGCCCACATGACGGAAGAGGTAAAGCAGTAGACCTCAACCGGTAGCCCTTCGGGTGAGGGTTTGAGTGCCCGTACCACGATATACATATCTTTCTTAATATCATCGCGCTGCGTCAGCCAGGCGGTCAGATATTTACGAAATATGGTCAGATTAGTCAGGCCATTTTCGGCAAACCAGCGGTCGCCTGGCGCGCTGGGTTCACGTCCATCCATCAGCACGGAAAGCTGCTCACTGACCCCGCGTATCTGCATCATCTGCTGCACCAGCTCATAGTCCAGAAAGCGAATTGAGGTCTGGTCAAGATAGAAGCTGCGCATGATACGCCGCGCACCGGAGGAGAACATTGCCTGCCAGTTGGTATAGGTTTCGGTCAGAAAATTCTTCGTGGGAATGCGCGACAGCGTGTTGTCCCAGTTGCGAATAGTAATGGTGTGCAGCGCAATATCGATGACCTCACCACTGATGCCGTTATCCGGCATCTCAATCCAGTCACCGAGCTGCAGCACATCATTGGATGAAACCTGAATGTTGGCCACCAGCGACAGAAGCGTGTGCTGAAATACCAGCATGAGAACGGCCGCCACCGCACCCAGACTGGAAATAATAATCACCGGCGATTTATTCGACATAATTGCCAGGATCATGATCGCAGAGAGGATGTGCACCAGAATCTTACCGATCTGGATATAGCCTTTAATCGAGTGATTTTTACGCCGCGACTTTTTGGTATAGGAGATGTTGATGATCTCCAGCACTTCCGTAAAGAACAGCGAAAGATAGATAAAAAACAGAATGCCGCAGATGGTCTTGACCGCAATCTGCAGATGCTGCGGCAGACCCGGCATAAACTGCAGCAGATAGTAGACGATAATGACCGGAATAAAATTAGAGAGTTTTTCCGACAGGCGGACATCTTTATCCAGCGGTACCTGATTTTTATGCGCGCTGAAAAAGACTTTACGCACCACCTTTACCACAAAAAATTTACAGATAAAGTGCGCAATCATCGCCGCCGCGACCAGCAGCAGCAGGCTGACCGTTGCCGCAAGCGCCGTGTCACCGGCAAGAAAATTCTGGAATGTATAGAAGTAGCTCATGTTAATCAGTAGCCGGTCCGGGGTGGCGGGAATTCAAGCATAAAGCCGTACGGGGCGATAAGCGACGCGTGCGCAATTGCGGTGTCAGTCAGAAAATAGTTCAGCACCGCTGACTGCCGGCTGCAGTTATACCACTAAGCCCGCCTGACTGACGAGCGGCATCAGATAATTACCCGTGCCATCTGCGCGCTGGCTAGTCTCATAGTTTGAAGCAGTTAACATCCTGAACCGGATAGCCGTGCCTTTTGCAGCAGAAGCCGCTATCGTCAGCGCTCAGTATCGGGGGAGAGACTATGCAGGGTATCGTGAAGTTTGTGAAAGGCTGGCTACTTTTTTCACTGCTGTGGGGCGTGTTTATGTGGTTTGTCTCCTGGCAGGCGCAGGGAAAAGAGCCGGGCATGGCAGTGGTAATGAGTCTGTATGCGGGATTAATCTATCAGGCGCTGCGTACCATGGTAGCGCGCTATAAAGCACGACGCGCGGCGGCGTAAGCGCAGGAACAGCGGGGCCGGCTGGCCCCGCTGACCAGATTATTTGCGGCCCAGCAGGAAACCGACGATCACGCCGATGCTGGCAGCCACGGCCAGACCCGTAGTCGGGTTGTCACGGACCGACCTCACCACGCAATCAGCTGCATCCTGTACGGCATAGCTCGCCTGCGCCGGATAGCGCCGTGCTGCACCTTTTGCCTGATGACGGGAAGAACCCGTCAGTTCGCCAAATTTCTCCTGAACTGCACCTGCTGCTTCATTCAATTTTGCTTCCGCTTTGTCAGTCATGTTGACTCCCTGATAGTGGTGAATGTCACTTTCAGCGTAGTCAGAGAATGGCGGACCGGCAACCCGACAGCGGTAAAGGTTATGTAACAATCTCTGTTTAACGACGCTTGTTCAGGAACGGTTTACCCCTGACGGCAGCGCCAGGAGGGGTACCAGCTCACCAGGAAGTGGCGTAAATGATCAAAACACCACTCAGCATCCTCGGGCTGCTGGCAGTAAAACCGGACGGTCACTTTTTCATAGCGCTGCTGACGCAGGTGCAGCGGCGACCAGCCCCAGTCCAGCACGGCGCGCGCATAGTTGACCAGCGAGCCGGCAGGCATCTCATGCTGACTCTCCTGACAGCCGAGGTAGTGCTCAAAGCGTGCTTCCAGCTGTTCAGCTTCATCATGCGTATGCAGTACATCCGGACGAAAAGCGATGTCGATAAATCCGCAGACGCTGTCTTCACGCTGCTGACGATCGCAGGCGAGCGTCATAAAGAGTCCCTCCTGCAGATTCACCTCTTCCAGCAGTCGGCGCATATTTTCAGAATCATTACCCGCTTTAATTTCGTCGATCCGCTCGGGCTGCTGCGTCAGATCAAACCCGCAGGGATTCACTGAGCCATCTTCATTGGTGGTGGCCGGGAAGGGGAAATCGATGTAGCCGTTATTATCGAGACTCTTTTCCATTATCGGTATCTGCCGCAAGCGTAAACCCTGACAATAAACTATCCCGCGGCGGGGTGCACGGGCTATGGACACTGCCAGGTGATCATGGTGTTTTCGTAAGGATTGATAAGCCGGAACTGTTTATCGCTCAGGCGCTGGGCATAAAAACCTTCGGTCGTAATGGCAGAGGGGATATAGCGGAAGCGATCGGTCGAGTGGAGCGGGCCACTGCTTACCGTGACGTTGTCACGTCTGACGGAAAAAGCGGTCGCCAAATCAAAAATCCAGGCGTGAGTGTTTCCCAGCGACTGACCATAAATCGTGGTCACCTCACCGGGACAATCCACCCCTTTTGGCGTCGAGCTGCAGCCTGTCAGCGCAATAATAATGATGAAATAAGTCAGTCTTAACATGGTCCTGTTCCTGGTTCTTTCCCTGTCTGACAGTGGCACGATAACGCGTATCGCTTATATGAGCATAGCAGGTCTGGCTGCACTTCCCATTTGCATTTTGTTTAACTGTTAAGCGGTAAGCAGGTAAGGGGGTGACTTTGGTAGCAGATAAACGGTATTCTTGCCAGCGCAGTGCACCAGACAGGAAAAAGACAGGGTAATTGAATGAGAGAAGAAGAAGCCAGCTTAATGATTCTTCAGCAGGCGATAGATCAGCTGGACGCCGATAAGAAAAAACAGGTCATAAACTGTGTTACGGCGATCCACGATGTGATGCATAAATTCGATCCAGAAGATGCCGGACTGGCATTGATGCTGGTGGCCGCTCAGGTGGCCGCAGAGTAAGCTTCAGGCCGATGCAATATCGGCTTTGTTTCTGCTTTATTACTATGTAGATGTTCGGCGCGCCCGCTCTGATGCACGGCACGCCATGCATTAATCTGCTTCCCGCTATGTTACCCTGCGAACCTTTACATCACACTCAGGCGAAAAACAGCATGAAAATTCTGGTTATAGCCGCGGGCCTGCTGGCCTGTCAGATTGCGCCGGCATGGAGCGAAAGTGAATTTCAGATCACCTGTCCGGGGCGGGCCACGATGACGGTATCCCGCGCCAGTTACGGGCTCAGCACGCTGATGTGGCCGAAGCGGCATTTTCAGGTGGCCGCCGGACAACAGCGTTTCCACCTTGAAGGGGGCGACAGCGTGGCCATCACGCGGTTCCGCAACGGCGACCGGCTGGTCATCAATAAAGAGAGCGGTGAAACCTTTTTTGTTTATGCGCAGAGCGACAAACTGGTTCCCTGTCAGCGTTCAGTGAAGCGCGATGCCGCCATCGTCTCTCTCGATCGTTATGACGATCGTCAGCACGCCTCTTCTTAACACCGACAGGAACAACACCATGTCACTCAGCGTTACCGACAGCGTTACTGCGCAGGATCTCGACGATATCAGACAGGGTCTTAACGCGTTCAACAGCCGCTTTATTGACGTCAGCGAGATCAAAGTGCTGGGCGTGTTTATTCATGATGCAGATGGCGGAAAAATAGCAGGCCTGACAGGATCAACCTGCGGTAACTGGCTGCGTATCGACATGCTGTGGGTCAGTGACGCGCTGCGCGGGCAGGGGGCCGGCACCCGGCTGATAACGGCAGCAGAGAACGAAGCGCGGGCGCGGGGTTGCGTCTATGCGCAGGTGGATACGGCAAGCTTTCAGGCGCGTCCGTTCTATGAAAAACAGGGTTATCAGCTCCGGTTCAGCCTGAATAACTATCCGCGCCATCATCAGCGCCACTATCTCACCAAAGCTCTCTGACTACAGCAGCGGCTGCTGTCGCAGATCCAGTGGCGACTGCTCCGCTTCGTCAATCGCTGCCAGCCAGCCGGACAGATCAGTCTTTACCCATGAAAGGTGACCCCGCGTGGTGCTCATCAGCACCACATCGGGTCGCAGCGTGCGGTAGAGTTCCAGCGACTGCTGCAGCTCGGCAGGATTACTGTCAGGCTTGAGCACGCTGATCCAGCGGTTGTAGTCGCAGGTGAGGGTGTCGCCGACAAACAGATAGGTCTGCCCGAGCGGAGAGTGGTAAAGATAGCTGCTGCTGCCCGGCGTATGGCCGGGCGTTGGCAGCAGATGGAAGTCGCCAAAATGCACCTCCCTGCGGGTAAAGGTTTCATCCGGCTCAACCACCAGGCTAACCGGCCCCAGCGAGCGGCTGTGGCAGTAAAGCGCACTGCTGAAGCGCTGCTGAATAAGCCGTGCTCCCGGCGCCGCCTCATGCCAGTGCGTAAGATAGTGACGAATAACGCCACCCGCCTCTGCCAGAAACTCATGATCAAGCGGATTCTCAACCCGGCCAATCAGCAGGTTGCCGCGCGGATGCCGCAGCATAAAGCCATGCATCATCAGGTCATTAGCGGTCTCTTCAGCGGGAAATTCCGGTGTGGAGATCCATAAGTCTTCATAAAGCGGCTTCAGAGGGCGATCTCCTGCATGTCATATTATCGCAGCACCGGATGTCCGGTGATGCTGAGCCGCGCGTTGCCGGCACTCATATCAAGCGTAGCATGCGCACCCAGCGGCAGCGTGACGGTATCAGGCGCATGTCCAAACGCCAGATCGCTTATCACCGGCAGCTGATACTCATCGCGCAGGCGCTGCCAGACAGTGTCGAAACCGAAGCCGTTATCATAGGCGCTGAGGGAGGTACTGGTAAAACTACCGGTAATAATCGCCTGCTGACGCGCCAGAATGCCGCACTGCTGCAGCTGCAGCAGCATGCGCTCGATGCGAAACGGATGTTCATTGACATCTTCAATCACCAGAATGCCGCCTTCAATCTGCGGCAGCCACGGCGTACCAACCAGCGCGCAGATCATCGCCAGGTTACCGCCCCACAGGCGGCCCTGCCAGCTGCCGCAGTCCGGGCTTTCACTCTGCCAGTTTACTCTCAGTTCCGGAGAGGAAATGGCCTGCCAGAAATGGTGTTCGGTAAACGCTGAAACGGGATCCGCGCCGAAATTACCGGCCAGCATCGGGCCGCTGAAGCTTATCAGGCCGGTCTGCGCCAGCAGCGCCAGCTGAATAGCGGTAAAGTCACTGTGGCCGCACAGCGCGACTGGCTCACTGCTGAGACGCTGCGCGATACCGCGGTAATCCAGCTTGTCCAGCAGGCGGGTCGCACCGTAGCCACCGCGCACTGCCAGAATAATGTCCGGCAGCGGGTCTGATGCAGCCAGCGCATTGATATCCGCCAGACGTTCTGCGTCCGTACCGGCAAAGCGCTGAAAGCGGCGGGCAACCACTGCGCCATTCTCCACCCGGTGGCCTGCATGCTGAAGCCGCTCAATGCCGCGCCGGGCAGCATCCTGGTTGTGGCAATAGCCAGAAGGGGCGATTAAACGAAAGGAACGGGCTGGGTGCATTGCGCTTTTCCTGCTCTCTGCTTAAGTGTGCATAGTGACAAACTGCGTGAACGGCGTCACGACAGCAAAATGAATTTTGTCATTTTCAGAATAACGGTAATTTTACTGCCGGCCGTCATGGCTATGATAGCCTGCGCCTCTCTTATAGCGGAACCTGAAAAACAGTGAAATTTCGACTACTTATGCTCTCTGCTTTACTGCTGGCAGGCTGTGCCAGTGAACCGGAAAAACCCAGAGTGCCTGAGCGCAATACGCCTCTCACTCAGGCTCCGCCCTCAAAAATTAATGATGCCTGGGCGCTGTTTACAGAAGATGCTGCCACTCATTATGGCGTTGATGAGAAGTTAATCAGCGCCATTATCAGTGTCGAATCGGGCGGTAATCCTGCTGCAGTAAGCCGCTCTAACGCGGTGGGTCTGATGCAGATCAAAGCCTCGACGGCGGGGCGCGAAGTCTATCGCGTGCAGGGCCGTCACGGGCAGCCCTCAACGGCCGAGCTGCGCGATCCGGCTAAAAACATCGATATCGGGGTCGCCTATCTGCGTATTCTGCAGGAGTCGGCGCTGGCCGGTATCCGCGATCCGCTGACGCTGCGCTACGCCACCATTGTCTCCTATGCCAATGGAGCCGGTGCGCTACTGCGCACCTTCTCACGCGACCGCGACCGCGCCATTGCGATGATTAACGCGATGTCGCCGGATGAGTTTTACCAGCACGTGCAAAACAAACATCCGGCCGCGCAGGCACCGCGCTATCTGTGGAAAGTGACCACCGCCTACCGCACAATTGGCTAGCGCGCGGTGCGCAGCTTAGCGCTGCGCACTCTGTGCCGGTGCTTCGTTGGACGCATCGCTGAGATTGATACGCGGCAGTACCCCACCGGTAAACTCGACGCGGCGCATCGGGAAGGCGAAGCGGATCTGCTTCTGCTCCAGCTGCGCCATCAGCTGCAGGTTAATCTCCTGCTGAATATCCATATAAACATTGTAATCCGCGCTCAGCACGAAATAGACCACTTCGAACGTCAGCTGCGACTCATCAAACGAGAGAAAGTGCGCCCGGTCAAAACGGGTGTCGGGCACGCCTTCGATAATCGTTTTCACCATGCCGCCAATCTGCCGCACTTTCTCCGCCGGCGTACCGTAGTTAATGCCGAACTTAAACACGATGCGCCGCTGCTGCATCCGTTTGTAGTTGTGGATCGTCTGCTGTAACAGAATGGTGTTTGAGCAGACAATCTGTTCGCCGCCGAGGCTGCGCAGACGCGTGGTTTTCAGGCCGATGTGCTCAATGGAACCCGCGATATCGCCGAAAACTATAAAATCACCGTGCTCAAACGGTTTATCAAAGCCGATCGCCAGCGACGCAAACACATCGCTCAGCACGGTCTGAATCGCCAGCGCAATGGCGATACCGCCGACGCCTAAACTGGCCACCAGTGCGGTAATGTCGATCCCCATGTTGGAGAGGATCGCCAGCAGCATCATTACCCATACCACTACCCGCAGCAGAATGCCGAGGATCACGGTGGTGACCGGATTACGTACGTGCAGCGGATCGCGCAGCATGCTTTTCAGCCATAAACGGATGCCGCAGTCGATCCACAGCGTGAACTGCAAAATCAGCGCGAGGAACCAGCTGTGGGCAATCGCCACGCTCCAGTTGGCCGGCAGGTCCGCAAACTTCAGCGAAATCAGCAGTGAGAAGATCAGCAGCAGCGACTGGCTGGTGCTGCGCAGGATCTCAACAAGAATGGCGGTGAAGCGCACATGGCGCTGTTCGCTGTAGCGGGCGATACGATTCGAAACAAAGCGGATAGCGGTGCGCAACAGCCACCAGACAATAAGGGTGCCAAAGAGGATGATGGCGCTGTTGATCCAGACGGTTTGATTAAGAAAAATGCGTTGCCAGCCAGAGGCTGAAAGCCAGTTTTCCATGGGGGAGTTTCTCCTTGCCGGGCGCTGGTTAAAATAAAGGGCAAGGAGAAGCATAGCCTGTCTGAGATATCCTGCAGGCGTAACGGCAGTTACTGAAAGCGGCTCGCCTTATCGCGTGCCAGCCGTTCAAGCGCGAAGATCACCTGCTGCAGCTGGCGCTCCTGCACGGGTTCAATGGCAGTGAAACGAAAGCTCAGCCGCGGTATTACGCAGGCTTCGCCTTTACGGACTACGCTGCGCTCGCCAATATGCAGCAGCTCTGCGGTGACCTCAAACTGACCAAATTCGCCCAGCTCAACCCGCAGCTGGCTGAACTTATCCCCCCGGGTAAGGCCCTCCGGCAGCGGCCCTTCCGGCAATACCCCGACCCCGCCCAGCGAAAGATCCTGCAGGCGAAAGCGCGCCGGGCTGCCGTCCGGCCACCGGGTGTAACACCAGAAAACCGGCTCCAGCGGGGCGTTGATGCGGAAAAATTCGCGGCGCTGGATTTGCCAGGCGCACGCCGGCAGCGGTGCGCTGAATGCGGGTAAGCCTTCATATTCAACCAGCGTCAGGGCAGCGAGGGTGAACTCAATTTTGGCGCCGTAGGTTTCGGCGCAGACGCTGAAGTCGGGACTCTCCAACACCCACTCATTGCTCAGCGCATTGCTGCCCAGATCGAAAATGATGCACTCCTCATCGGCAACCAGCAGGCGGCTGATAAACTGCCCGCGATTAAAGGTCACCATTAGCGGAGTTTGGTAGCGCGACAGATCCCTCATCACATTCAAGACCGCTAACGTACCCCGCTTGAGATACTGTTCGTTATCGGCATCTTTCACATCCTGCTCCCCGCTGCTGCGCATATCATCGTTATGCGACGATTATCGGCGTAACGCTCTGAAGCTTTAGCGGCTGGCTGATGATTAAAGCGGCAGTCGCGCTGCAGGGAAAAAAATCCCGTCTATACTTATCGCAGTGAACACCTTGATTCATAACGTAAGGAGCAACAAATGGGTATTCTTTCATGGATTATTTTTGGTCTGATCGCCGGTATTCTCGCTAAGTGGATTATGCCAGGTAAAGATGGCGGCGGCTTTATCCTGACCGTGGTACTGGGTATTATCGGTGCGGTTGTCGGCGGCTGGATCAGTACCCTGTTTGGTTTTGGCAGAGTTGACGGGTTCAACTTCGGCAGCTTTGTTGTCGCGGTGATCGGCGCCATTGTTGTGCTGTTTATCTACCGTAAAGTGCGCAGTTAATTCTGCCCGCATAAAAAAAACCGCGGCCCCGGGGCTGCGGTTTTTTTTCGGCTGTAGCCGGTGCGAAATTAATTCGCGCGCTGCAGCGCCGGCATATCAGGGATATCACTGGCGCTGTTACAGGTTTTTTCTTTCGGGCAATATTTATCCAGCAGCATCAGCGTCACGCCGTTGGTCCAGCCAAAGCCATCCTGCAGCGGATATTCGCCGCCACCGCCACCGCCCAGCTGCGCGCCCTCAACCACATATTTTTCTACCAGCTTATGCTCTTTGTCATAGGTCTGCTGGACGTTTTGCAGAAAGCGCTGGCCAATCTGTCGTGCCAGCTGCGGCTGGTTATAATGCTCCAGCCCCTCTACCGCTACCCACTGCAGCGGAGCCCAGCCATTAGGTGCATCCCACTGCTGGCCATTATTGACCGTGGTTGTCACCAGACCACCAGGTTTAAGCAGCTGTTTTTCAACTGCAGAGGCGGTACGTTCAGCCTGTTTATCTCCGGCCAGCTGCATATAGAGCGGGAAAAGAGCGGCCGCCGTTAGCTGGTTGTGAACCTGTTTTTTACTGAAATCGTAATCAGCATACCAGCCCTGTTTCTCATCCCACAGATAACGATTGATTGCGGCCTGGCGTTTTTCTGCCGCCGCGGCAAAGGCTTTTGCCTGGTCATCCTGTTTTGCCAGCCTGGCTGATTTTGACAGCGTCTGCTCCAGATGAAACAGCAGGCTGTTGAGATCGACCGGCACCAGCGCTGTGGTGCGGATCGAAGCGAGACTATGCGCATCGGTAAACCAGCGCGAGCTGAAATCCCAGCCCGACGCCGCGCCGGCGCGCAGATCGCGCCAGAGCTGCGGTTTGTCACGTTCCGGGGTTTTTTCTGCCGTCTTCGCATCGTCCAGCCAGGATTCTGTACGCGGCACGTCGCGTGCGTCCCAGTAGCGATTAAGCAGGGTGCCATCGGAGAGCTTTACCACCCGCTTGCTGGCGTGACCGGCCGCCACGCTGTCGCTGTCAGCCATCCAGTAGTCATACTCTTTCTGCAGCTGCGGCTGATAGTGCCGGTAAACCTCATCGCCTTTATGCGTGGCCAGCAGGTCCACCATCAGGCTAAAGAACGGGGGCTGTGACCGGCTGAGATAATAGCTGCGGTTGCCGTTAGGGATATGCCCGTAGCGATCGAGTTCGGTGGCAAAGTTATCGACCATATCCTGCACGCGGTCCCAGTTACCGCTTTCCGCCAGGCCCAGCATGGTGAAATAGCTGTCCCAGTAATAGACCTCGCGGAAACGTCCGCCCGGCACAACGTAAGGTTTCGGCAGCGGCAGCAGTGAATCATACTGGCTGGCATCAGGCGTGCTGCGCGTCAGCACCGGCCACAGACCGTTGATATGTTCACGCAGGCTCTGCCCGGCGGGCGGTACATATTTATCCTGCTCTTTGGGCAGGGTAAAGTTCATGTCAACGAAGCGTTTGAGATCGAAATTGCGCTGCTTCTTTTGCATCTGCCAGTCAGCGAGAATCGAGGCGGGATCGTATTTCGGGATCGCGTCAGCAAAGGTTTTCTGATCGGGATAGAACTGCGCTTTCTGCACGGCGCTGAAGAGCGGCCCCAGGCGTACATCGGGCGGCTGCGGCTGCTGGCTCAGCATCCGGCTTCCGGTTTCGGCATGGGCCAGCGTGCTGGTTGCCAGCAGGGCAGTGGTAAGCAGCAGAGAGAGGCGCGCGGGCATCAATATGACATTTTTTCTCATCGGTTTTTCTCCTTGTCCGAAAACGTGGTGCGCTAACGTATTGACCACTCAACCAACTTTAGTCGCTATCGTGCTGGCTGGCGCTGCAGGGCGATGGAAATGTGAAGCGCTGCCGGGTAATTACGTGGGAAATTGTTGCCGCTGACGGTTTTTACTTGCTCCGCCGCGCGGTTTACCGGAGGCTGAAAGAAAATAAGGAGGCGTATGAAGATTATCTGGTATCACCCGTCAATGGACGCGCAGCGCTGGCTCACGGGCCTCGGCCGGCGGCTGCCGGACGCGGAAATCCGGCTGTGGCAGCCAGGCGATAATGGCCGTGCAGATTATGCCGTTGTACGTTCGCCGCCGGTGGAGATGCTGGCGCAGCGAAGCCTGAAGGGAGTGTTCGCGATGGGTGCGGGCGTCGATGAACTTCTGCAGCAGCAGCGTCAGCACCCTGACAGGCTCAGCGCCCAGGTGCCGCTGTATCGCCTCGAGGATACCGGCATGGCACAGCAGATGCAGGAGTACGCGAACTGGTGCGTGCTGGGCTGGTATCGCCGCTTTGCTGACTATCAGCGCCAGCAGCAGGCGCACTGCTGGCAGCCGCTGCCGCTGCCGGCGCGCGACGCCTTCACCATTGGCGTGCTTGGCGCGGGCGTACTGGGCCGCAGCGTGCTGGAGAGCCTGCAGCAGTGGGGATTCCCGCTGCGCTGCTGGAGTCGCACGCCGAAGAGCCTGCCTGGCGTGCACGCCTTCCACGGTGCCGCCGCGCTGCACGACTTCCTTGCCGGCTGCCAGGTCGTGATTGATCTGCTGCCCGCCACGCCGGAAACCACCGATCTTATCAACGCTGATTTCCTGCGCGCGCTGCCGCACGGCGCATACTTTCTTAACCTGGCGCGCGGCGCGCACGTGGTTGAAGCGGACCTGCTGGCAGCGCTCAACAGCGGGCAACTTGCCGCCGCCGCGCTGGATGTCTTTCAGCAGGAGCCGCTGCCGGCGGAAAATGCGCTCTGGCAGCATCCGCACGTTACCCTCACGCCACACAGTGCCGCCATTACGCTGCCGGAGCAGGCGATGGACGCCATCGCCAGCGCCATTCAGCAGCTGGAAAAAGGGCAGCAGCCCCCGGGGCGCGTGGATCGCCAGCGCGGCTATTAATTTATCTCAGAGGAGCAAAATATGTATCCCGTTGATCTGCATATGCACACCGTTGCCAGCACGCACGCCTACAGCACGCTGCATGACTATGTCGCCCAGGCGAAACAGAACGGCCTGAAGCTATTTGCCATTACCGACCACGGCCCCGATATGGCGGATGCGCCGCATCACTGGCATTTCATTAATATGCGTATCTGGCCGCGGGTTATTGACGGCGTGGGGATCCTGCGCGGAATTGAAGCGAACATTAAAAATCAGCAGGGCGAGATCGACTGCAGCGGGCCGATGCTGGATGCCCTGGATCTGATCGTGGCGGGCTTTCACGAGCCGGTCTACACGCCGCGCGATAAAGCACACCATACCGAGGCGATGATCGCCGCGATGGCAGGCGGGCTGGTGCATATCATCAGCCATCCGGGCAACCCCAAATTCCCGGTGGATATTCGCGCCATTGCCGAAGCCGCAGCCCACTACAACGTGGCGCTGGAGATCAATAACTCCTCGTTTACCCATTCGCGTCCGGGCAGTGAACCTAACTGCCGCGCGATTGCGGAGGCGGTGCGTGACGCGGGCGGACAGCTGGCATTTGGCTCCGATTCCCATACCGCCTTTACGCTGGGGCATTTTGAGCACTGCCTGCGCATTACGCGCGAGGTGGATTTCCCTGAAGATCGGGTGTTAAATGTCACGCCGCGCCGCCTGCTCGACTTTCTGGAGCAGCGCAGCGGTAAACGGATCGCGGAATTACTGGATTTTTAATGTTGTAGTGAGGAATGCTGCCAGATGAATGAATTTTCTATGCTTTGCCGGGTGATCGGCTCCCTGTTTAACCGTCAGCCCCAGGATCCGCTGCTGATGCCGCTGTTTACGCTGCTGCGCGAAGGCAAAATGCAGGCACAGTGGCCGCTGGAGCAGGATGCGCTGCTGACGCGTCTGCAGCAGAGCAGCGATCCGCAGGCGCTGGCAGCGGATTACAACGCGCTGTTTGTCGGTCAGGAGTGCAGCGTGCCGCCTTACGCGTCACAGTGGCCGGAAGGCGCGCCGGAAGCGGAGATCCGGGCGTTTCTCAGCGCGCGCGGCATGCCGCTCAGTGACGCGCCTGCCGATCACTTTGGCGTACTGCTGCTGGCGGCGTCGTGGCTGGAAGATCAGTCTGCAGAAGATGAATCAGACGCGCAGCGTGCGCTGTTTGAATCTTATCTGCTGCCGTGGTGCGGTGCGTTCCTCGGCAGAGTTGAAGCGCACGCCACCACGGCGTTTTATCGCACGCTGGCTGAGCTGAGCCGCGAGGCGATCCAGACGATGTATGATGAGCTGAGCGAAGACGATACGCCGCAGGCGTAATCGCTCCCCGCAGGGGGCGGCTGCCGGAAGCGTTCGCTGCAGCTGCACAACAAGCAGTGACGTGCGGCTGAAGCCTGCAGACTCCGGCGGATGCAGGTTAAGCCAAGAGAGACTAACGCCGGCGCAGACGCGGAAAACGTGCGTGCATGCGCAGATTGCGCAGGTTAAGCACGGCAATGGCGGTGCCCAGCACCACCAGCGATGCGCCAAATACTTTGAAACTGTTCATGCTGTCGCCCAGCACCGTCACGCCCATGATGACAGCCAGCACCGGCGTCAGCAGCGAATAGGGCATGATCAGATTAACATTATATTTTTTCAGCAGGGCGTACCACAGCGTATAGGCAACAATCGAAGAGGCGATAGCGCTGTAAAGAATGCCGAACCAGCCGTGCCAGCCCGCTGCTTTAAGGGCGCTGAACTGATTCGACTCCGTCAGCCATGAGGCAGCGCCAACCAGCGGCACGGCGAGGAATGAGATCCAGCCGGTCAGCGTCAGCGGACTGATAGGCGGCGACTTTTTGACAATCATGTTGCTGACCGCCCAGCCAAACGCGCTGCACAGCAGGATACAGAGTACCCACCAGGCGGGGATAGTCGGGCTGCCGGAGAGCACGGCCACGCCGCTCAGAGAGATAGCGATGCCGCACAGCTGCACCAGCCGCAGCTTCTCTTTCAGGATCGCCATCGCCAGCAGCATCGCAATGGGTGTGCCCAGCTGTACAACGATAGCCGCCGTACCGGCATCGGTATAGCGCATGCCGACAAACAGCAGCGAGAAATGCATAAAGCCAAAGGTAAACGCGAGGGTGATGAGCCACGGCAGCTGCGCGCGCGTGACACGGCAAAAGGGCACCAGGATCAGAGCGACCACGACAAAGCGCATCCACGTCAGAAACAGCGGCGGCAGCTCCAGAAGGCCCCATTTAACCGCCACGTTGTTAAACGCCCAGATTGAAACCACAAACAGAATCAGAAAAAAATGCCGTACGGCCACGCTGTTATCCTTCGCAGAAAAATGAACTTACGCTTAATAATGGCATGAAGCCTGCCGCACAGGACACATCAACCTGGCGGTTTAGCACTCAACAGCAAAATCGCCACCTTATAATTACAACATACTATTATCTGAGCGCTATCCTGACATCCGCTTCTGCATAAGCATGTTGCGGAATAACATAAGACACGGCTGGCAATTGCTGTCACAGTAGAGCTTAACAGCGGACGCAGCAGAGGAGCATGCCGGCAATGACGGAGCGTTATACTTTACCCCTGGCATTAATACAGCTTGAAGTTCCGCCCCCGCAGGTGGTGGCGAAAATTGGCGAACAGCCTGCGTGGTTTATTGACGCGCTGCAGCTGCAGGCGGATGACTATATTATCGTGCGTCCGCACCGGGGTGACGCACTTCCCGGCTGGCAGGAGATTAGCGGGGCGATCCTCAGCGGCTCCTGGGCGATGGTAACCGACCACGCAGGATGGAGTGAGCGCACTGCGGCCTGGATACGCGGCGCAATAGAGGCGCAGCTGCCGCTGCTTGGCGTCTGCTACGGCCATCAGCTGATGGCGTATGCGCTGGGGGGTGAGGTGGGCGATAATCCCCGCGGCTGGGAGCGCGGGCTGCAGACCGTGACGCGGACCGCTTCGGATGCCTGGCTGAACGGACTGCCGGCGCACTTTTCCGCCTGGCTGTCGCACCGGCAGTCGGTACTGGCCCCGCCGCCGCAGGCCACGGTTCTGGCGCGCTCAGCGCTGGATGCGTGTCAGGTGTTACGTTACTCGCCGCAGGCATTTTCCGTTCAGTTTCATCCGGAGTTCAGTCGCGAGATCATGACGGCCTGTACACCGGCTGACGTACAGCCGGATAGCGCGGTAATGGGGGATACTGACTGGGCGCGTACGCTGCTGCAGCGCTTCTGGCAGCAGGTACGGCCCCGGGATCAGGAAGCGTCGCAGCGCTGACAGCGATAGACCCAGGCGGGCGGCATGTTTTTCAGCACCCGCTGCCGCTGCCAGACAAAATAGCGCGACAGATCGTGCCGGGTGAGCGAGGTGTACTGAAACTGGACAAATACGCCCTGAGGCGCCAGCGCATTATGCACCGCGCTCAGAATGGTGTGACGCGTGGCCGCAGGCAGCGACAGCAGCGGCAGGCCGGAAAAAATAGCGTCATATTCACCCTGCAGCAGCTCCGCTGAGTGTGCCTGGACCTGCATGCGCGGATCGTGCCACTGACGCAGTTCTGCTGCCAGCTGCGGATTAATTTCAAACACGTCAAGCTGCGCGGCCGGTACCATACGCGACAGCAGCTGGCGGGTCAGCACGCCATCGCCGGCGCCCAGTTCAGCCACCCGCAGGCTGCTATCCCACTCTACCGCATTGCACATACAGCGGCATAACGCCGCTGATGAAGGGGTGACGCTGCCGATTGTGCGCGGATCGCGAATAAACTGCTGTACAAAGTTCGCTTTGGCCCGCATTAGCATCATGGCTGAAGCCAGCATCTTTCTCTCCTGAATCTGTGGTCTGCAGGGTATTGACCACAGATAACGCTCAGGTTTCGCTTTAGCGCGGCAAAAAAGCCAAACTCAGAACATTCCGGCACAAATGATTCTGTCCCGCTTTAACACCGATTTCCCGCGTCGGCTCACAGTTTCCCGCCTGCAGACCTGACAGGCTAAAAACGATCGCGCAATGTTAATCAACAGTTTAAAAGTTGTTAACTTCCATTCGCTCTGTAAGGGGAAATACCATGCGTTACGCTGCTCCGGGAGAACAGGGTTCTCTGATCACTCTGCAATCGCAGTATGGCAACTTTATCAACGGCGAGTTTACTGCGCCGGTTAACGGTCACTATTTTACCAACACCTCACCGGTTAATGGCAGCGCAATCGGCGAATTCCCGCGTTCCGATCGGGCAGATGTTGATAATGCGGTCGCGGCGGCCCAGGCGGCGGCAGAGCAGTGGGGCAAGACCTCACCGCAGGCGCGCTCGCTGGTGTTACTGAAGATTGCTGACCGCCTGGAGCAGAATCTGGAATATATCGCCGTTAATGAAACCTGGGATAACGGCAAGCCGGTACGCGAAACGCTGGCCGCTGACCTGCCGCTGGCGGTGGACCATTTCCGCTATTTTGCCGGCTGTGTCCGGGCGCAGGAAGGCAGCGCCGCCGAAATCGATGAGTTCACGGCCGCCTATCACTTCCATGAACCGCTGGGCGTGGTGGGGCAGATCATTCCGTGGAACTTCCCGCTGCTAATGGCCGCCTGGAAGCTGGCACCGGCGCTGGGCGCAGGTAACTGCGTGGTGCTGAAACCAGCCGAGCAGACGCCGCTTTCCATCACGCTGTTTGTTGAGTTGATCAAAGATCTGGTCCCGCCCGGCGTCATTAACGTGGTGCACGGCTACGGCAAAGAGGCGGGCGAAGCGCTGGCATCGCATCCGGGCATTGCCAAGATCGCATTTACCGGCTCAACAGCGACCGGCGGCCATATTCTGGAGCTGGCGGCAAAAAGCCTGATCCCGTCCACGGTGGAGCTGGGCGGAAAATCACCAAATATCTTTTTCGAAGATATCATGCAGGCGGAGGAGAGCTTTATTGAGAAAGCGGCCGAGGGGGTTGTGCTCGGCTTCCTGAACCAGGGTGAGGTCTGTACCTGTCCGTCGCGCGCGCTGGTGCAGGAATCGATTTTTGAGCCCTTTATGGCGGCCGTGATGAAGCGCATCAAAACCATTAAACGTGGCGATCCGCTGGATACGGAAACCATGATTGGCGCTCAGGCGTCGCAGCAGCAGTTTGATAAGATCCTCTCTTATCTTGAGATTGCGCAGCAGGAAGGGGCGGAAGTGCTGCACGGTGGTAACGTTGAGCAGATTGGCGAAGCCTTCAGCGGCGGCTACTATATTCAGCCCACGCTGCTGAAAGGCAACAACAGCATGCGCGTATTTCAGGAAGAGATTTTCGGACCGGTGGTCGGCGTACTGACGTTTAAAGATGAAGCGGAGGCGCTGGCCATTGCTAATGATTCGATTTACGGGCTTGGCGCTGGCGTCTGGACGCGGGATATCAACCGCGCATACCGTATGGGGAGAGCAATCAAAGCCGGACGCGTCTGGACTAACTGCTACCATCTCTATCCGGCTCACGCTGCGTTTGGCGGCTATAAGAAATCGGGCATCGGGCGGGAGACGCATAAAATGATGCTGGATCACTATCAGCAAACTAAAAATCTGCTGGTGAGCTACAGCACACAGCCGCTCGGGTTCTTCTGATTTTCGTACCGGCGGTCGCTGCAGAGGCTATATTTTCATAAACCTGTCATCTTTGCAGGACAGGATATGAGAAACGCCTCTGCGCAAAGGAGAGATCATGAACGCAGGATATGATTATATGGAGCAGCACGATGAGGTGCTGGATGCGGTCGAACAGGACATTATCAGCGTCAATCTGCCCACTTATGATGCGTTGCAGCATGCGCGCCAGCAGAGTGCCGAGCGCGACGCCGCGCGGGAAATGTCGCTGCGCGCATAAGAAAGCGCTCTCAGATTAATAAAAAAATCCGCAGCCTGGTGCCGCGGATTTTTTACAGGGTCTGCTTCAGCGCTTTACTTTACGCAGGCAGAGCACTGATTGTGGATCTGCTGGAAGAAATCGTTACCTTTGTCATCGACCAGAATAAACGCCGGGAAATTTTCCACTTCAATTTTCCAGATCGCCTCCATACCCAGTTCGGCATACTCAACGCACTCAAGGCTTTTAATACTCTGCTGCGCCAGTACCGCTGCCGGGCCGCCAATACTGCCCAGGTAGAATCCGCCATGCTTATGGCAGGCGTCAGTCACCTGTTTGCTGCGGTTACCTTTGGCCAGCATTACCATGCTGCCGCCGTGCGACTGCAGCAGATCGACATAAGAGTCCATCCGGCCTGCGGTGGTAGGGCCGAGGGAACCGGACGCGTGTCCTTCCGGCGTTTTGGCCGGACCGGCATAGTAGACCGGATGATCTTTAATGTACTGCGGCAGCCCTTCGCCATTATCGATACGCTCTTTGAGTTTGGCGTGAGCGATGTCGCGCGCCACAATAATGGTGCCGTTCAGCGACAGGCGGGTAGCCACCGGATAAGCGGAGAGCTGGGCCAGAATATCCTGCATCGGGCGATTAAGATCTACCTGCACCACTTCGCCTTCGCCCTGCTGGCGCAGCGCTTCCGGAATATAGCGTCCCGGATTATCTTCCAGCTTCTCAATCCAGATGCCATCGCGGTTGATTTTAGCTTTGATGTTACGGTCAGCAGAACAGGAGACGCCCATGCCTACCGGGCAGGAGGCACCGTGACGCGGCAGTCTGACCACGCGAATGTCGTGAGCGAAATATTTACCGCCAAACTGCGCGCCCAGTCCGAGCTGCTGCGACGCTTCCAGCAGTTCCTGCTCCAGCACGATATCGCGAAACGCCTGACCGTGCTCGTTGCCTTCCGTTGGCAGCGAGTCATAGTAATGCGTTGAGGCGAGCTTAACCGTTTTTAGCGTGCTCTCCGCAGAGGTGCCACCGATCACAAATGCAATATGGTAGGGCGGACAGGCAGCGGTGCCGAGCGACATCATTTTATCAATCAGGTAGTTTTTTAATTTTGCTGGCGTGATTAACGCTTTGGTTTCCTGATAGAGGTAGGTCTTGTTCGCTGAACCACCGCCTTTAGCGATGCAGAGGAACTTATACTCATCGCCATCCACGCTGTAGAGATCGATCTGGGCCGGCAGGTTGGTGCCGGTATTGACCTCTTTGTACATATCCAGCGGGGCGTTCTGCGAGTAGCGCAGATTATCTTCGATATAGGTGTTATAGACGCCCTGCGACAGCGCCGCTTCATCGCCGCCGCCGGTCCAGACGCGCTGGCCTTTTTTACCCATGATAATCGCGGTGCCGGTATCCTGGCAGGTTGGCAGTACGCCTTTAGCAGCGATTTCTGAGTTACGCAGAAACTGCAGCGCGACATACTTGTCATTCTGACTCGCTTCATCATCCGCCAGAATAGCGGCAACCTGCTGCTGGTGTGAGGCGCGCAGCATAAAAGAGGCGTCATGAAACGCCTGCTGCGCCAGCAGCGTCAGCGCTTCTGGTGCGACTTTCAGCACCTCCTCGCCCTCAAAGCTGGCGACCGAAACGTGCTCGCGGCTCAGCAGGTAATATTCAGTATCATCTTTGGCGAGAGGAAAGGGGTTCTGGTAATAGAAGGGTTTGTTCGACATGTTGGCTCACTTAGCTTCGTGTTGCCCGCCTGCGCGGCGGGCGGCAAATTAGGCGATCTGTGGTGCTATTTTCTCTCGCCAGCCCGTATCAGGAGCTGACTGGCGAGCATAGTAACACTGAAACAGGCTGACGCGGCTGCGTTTTTTAACATCAAAGCAACATCATCAGAACATCATGACCATCCAGGGATAAGCGATAACCATCAGCGCCACCAGGAAGAGGGCGCCAAAGATGGTGCCAAGCCGCCAGTAATCTTTGGTCGGCAGATAGCCGCTGCCGTAATAGATAGGGCTTGGGCCGGTACCGTAAGGGGTGATAATGCCCATCACACCCAGCGAGGTACACATCATCAGGCAGAACACCGGCATATTAATGCCTGGAATTGAGGCGGCGATAGTCAGCATGGCGGGCAGCAGGGCAGTGGTATGCGCCGTGGTGCTGGCAAACAGATAGTGCAGCAGATAAAAGGCAATCAGCAGCACCACTGCGGAGACCTGAGGATCGTAACCCTGTAGCAGCACCGCCCCCTCTTTGCCCAGCCAGGCAATAAAACCGACGCGTGCCAGACCATCGGCCAGCGCAACCAGCGTGGCAAACCAGGCAAAGGTATTCCAGGCGGCTTTATTGCTGGTGATATCACTCCAGTTAAGTACGCCTGTCCAGAGCATCAGCACAATCACCAGCAGCGCGGCCATAGCGGGCTCTATCCATGCCGTTGCGAAAATCCACATCATCAGCGCCGCGACGACAAACAGCAGCAGCAGGATCTCATTGCGCGACAGGCGGCCCAGCTTTTCCAGCTCGGCGGTCGCCCAGCGCGGTACCTCATCATTGACTTTGACTTCCGGCGGATAGAGCCAGTAAGCCAGCAGCGGCATGGTGAGAATCAGCAGGATCCCCAGCGGCAGGAAAGCGAGGAACCACATCCCCCAGCTGATATCGAAACCAATAACGCTCTTAACCAGGGCCAGTGCGAGCAGGTTAGGGGCCAGCGCAGAGAGAAACATCGAGCTGGTGATACAGGCTGCGGTAATCGCCACCCACATCAGATAAGAGCCGATTTTGCGGGCGCTGGGGTCATTAGGCTTAGAGCCATAGAGCGGCGGCAGGTTGGCAATAATCGGATAGATAGTCCCGCCGCTGCGGGCGGTGTTAGACGGCGTAAACGGCGCCAGCAGCAGGTCAGCGAAAGTAATCGCGTAGCCCAGCGTCAGACTGCGGCGACCGAGATATTTTACCAGAATCAGTGCCAGCCGGCGGCCAAACTGCGTTTTATCGTAGCCGGCTGCAAACATAAAGGCGCCAAAAATCAGCCAGACCGTAGAGTTGCCGAAGCCGCTGACTGCCCATTTGAACGACTGCGCTGCCGTTTTAAATGCCGGGTCGGCCAGCTCTGCCGGGCTAAACAGCACCCACTGGCTAAACAGCGCGATGACTACCACGCCGGTAAGCCCAATCACGGCGCCCGGCAGCGGCTCAAAAATCAGGCCGACAATAACACCGACAAAAATGGCGAAGAAGTGCCAGGCGTAGGGCTCCAGTCCGGCAGGCGTCGGCACCAGCAGCAACAGGAGTGCAACCAGTACCGGCAGGCAGAGCATCAGCAGGCGATTTTTTTTACCCGGCGCCGCAGGCGGCGCTTTGGTGGGTTCATGCGATTGCGTTGATAGGTTCATAGTTTTTGTCTGCACGTTGAGAAGAATGCGATATCAGTACCAGTGCCTTTATACCTGGATGATCCATTTTGCGGCATCAGTACAGGAAGTTCATGACGCTTGTGTTAAAGCAGAAAGCAATTTTGTTTCGCGAATTATCTAATTTATGCCGTTATGATGCGATTAATTAAAATACCTATTTTGATCCAGATCAATAAAATGGAGCGCTTATTTTTATCTGCGTTATTTTCAGTGTGTTATGACGCTTATTCAGGGCGTGCCTCACGATATAATGCAGGATGTGAAGCGCTTTCTTTCCAATATCTGGCAGGCGTGTGATTTTTAAATCAATGAAATATATAGTTTATTTTTGTGAGTTGAATTAACTTTGATTTTAATCAAGTTTTGAACGAAACTTAGCGGAACGCGTTACGCTCCTTCCCTGCTGAAAATAGGCTTTCCTTATCGGTAGTTTATATAACTAATGATATAAGTTATGTAACTAAATTAAATGTTATATTTACAGCATGAAGTCGGACCACTTTAATTATTTAACTGGTCACACTGCCAGGAATTGAATTTCATTTTTGATTTTCGGAGTCGCTTATCATGAACACGCTTACCCCGCTCTTAAAACCCCTTACCTTGCCTAAAGGTGCCGTGCTGAAAAATCGTCTGGTGATGGCACCCATGACAACCTGTACCGGCTATTACGACGGTGGCGTCACCAGCGATCTGGTTGACTACTATCGGGTGCGTGCCGGCACAATCGGCACCGTCATCGTAGAGTGTGCGTTTATCGATAATCGTGGTCCGGCATTTCCTGGCGCCATCGCCATCGACAGCGACAACAAGATCCCGGGACTGGCCAGAATAGCCCACGCGATCAAATCTCAGGGTTCTAAAGCTATCCTGCAGATTTACCACGGTGGCCGCATGGTTGAGCCGGCGCTGATTGGCGGGAAAACGCCTGTCGCGCCCAGCGCCATCGCGGCGCCGCGCGAAGGGGCCACCACACCGCAGGCGCTGACCGCAGATGAAGTCGATGTCATGATCAAAAAGTTTGGTGATGCGGTGAACCGTGCCATCAAAGCGGGTTTTGATGGCGTGGAAATTCACGGTGCCAATACCTATCTGATCCAGCAGTTCTATTCGCCTAACTCCAACCAGCGCAGCGACAAATGGGGCGGCAGTCGCGATAACCGGGCGCGCTTTCCGCTGGAGGTCCTGGAAATCACGCATCAGATGGCCGATCGCTTTGCTGCCGCAGACTTTATTATCGGCTATCGCTTTTCACCGGAAGAGATTGAAGTGCCCGGTATCCGCTGGGATGACACCCTCTATCTGCTGGAGAAGCTCGCCGCGCGCGGCCTTGATTACGTGCACTTCTCCGTCGGTCAGCTGCTGCGTCCTTCCATTGTTGACACCAGCGACCCCACGCCTCTGATTACCAAATACATTGCGCAGCGTTCAGCACAGCTGGCCCGCATTCCGGTTATTGGCGTCGGCGGCGTGGTGAATAAAGAGGATGCCGAACTGGCGCTGGAATCGGGCTTCGATCTGGTTGCCGTCGGGAAAGCCTGTATCGCCTGGCCCAACTGGGCGGATCGCATTATTAACAATGAGCACCTTGAACTCTACATCGACAGTACCAAACGCGAGGAGCTGACAATTCCGGAGCCGCTCTGGCGCTTCTCGCTGGTGGACGCCATGATCCGCGACGTCAGCGACGGCCATCGCAAATATAAAGCCGGTGTGTATCAGGCGAAGGTAGAGGCGGAAGCGCTGAAGCTGAAAATCAACGTCACGCTGGATACCGATCGTATTACCGACATCGAACTGGTGCCGGATCCGGCGCTGGATGTTGACTTCACCAGTACGTTTGAAAGCCTGCGCGAGCGCATTCTGGTTGCAAACAGTCCGCACGTCGATGCGGTTACCGGGGCCACTACGCAAAGCGAGGCGCTGAAAAAAGCGGTATCGCGTGCGCTGGCAACCTCCAGCAAAGAGTATGTGATTGAGGAAGGGGGCAACCCGAACGCGCCGGTCAATTACGATGTTGTGGTCATCGGCACCGGCGGCGCAGGTCTCGCGGCGGCTATTCAGGCACATGACGACGGCGCCCGCGTGGTACTGATTGAAAAAATGCCCACCATTGGCGGAAATACCATTAAGGCGTCAGTGGGGATGAACGCCGCCGAGACGCGCTATCAGAGGCTGAAAGGCATTGAAGACAGCAAAGCGCTGTTTTATGAAGAGACGCTGAAAGGCGGTAAAGGTAAAAATAATCCGCAACTGCTGCATGAGTTTGTCGAACGCGCGCCGGAAGCCATTGAGTGGCTGGCAGCGAAGCAGATTGAGCTCAGCGATATCACTATCACGGGCGGAATGAGCATTGACCGTACGCACCGGCCTGAAGATCGCTCAGCGGTAGGGGGCTTCCTGATCAGCGGGCTGGTGAAAAATGTTAACCAGCGCAACATTGAGGTGCTACTTGAGACCTCAGTCGCTGAAATTCTGTGTGAAAACGGCGTGGTAACCGGGGTTAAGGTGGTGGATGAGTATAACGACAGCCGCATTCTCAACGCAAAAAGTGTGATTGTTGCCACCGGCGGCTTCAGCGCCAACCGGGAGATGGTAGTGAAATATCGCCCGGAACTGGATGGCTTTGTCACGACTAACCACGCCGGCGCCACCGGCAGCGGCATCGCGATGCTGCAGCATATTGGCGCCGGTACGGTTGATATGGGCGAGATTCAGATCCATCCCACGGTTGAACAGACCACCTCCTATCTGATTTCAGAAGCGATGCGCGGCGGCGGGGCAATTCTGGTAAGCCAGGCGGGCAAGCGTTTCTATAACGAAATGGAGACGCGCGATAAAGTCTCTGCGGAGATTATTGCGCTGCCGGAGAAAAGTGCCTGGATCATCTTCGATGAGCAGGTGCGCCGTAATAACAAAGCCGCTGATGAATATATCGCCAAAGGTTTTGTCATCAGCGCACCCACGCCGCACGAGCTGGCGGTTAAGCTCAATATGGACCAGGAATCACTGCAGAGTACGCTGGGTCGCTACAATGAGTGTGTGATTAACCAGCATGACGAAGATTTTGGCCGCAAAACGGCGCTGCGCCATCCGCTGAATCAGGGGCCTTACTACGCTATTCGCGTGGCGCCTGGCGTTCATCACACCATGGGTGGCGTCACCATCAACACGGAAACCGCAGTGCTGAATGCGCAGAACCAGGCGATCACCGGCGCCTGGGCTGCCGGGGAAGTGGTCGGCGGTATTCACGGCGCCAACCGCATCGGCGGGAATGCCGTAGCGGATATCATCATCTTTGGTATCAAAGCGGGGCATAACGCCGCTAAACTCGCCTTAGGTAATTAACCTGCACCGGTGCCCGTCTGCGCGGGCACCGGTAGTAATGAGGCAACTATGGCTAACGAGGCAGGTGTCTACAGCTATTCAGCCGTTCAAATGGGATCGCCTGTGCTGCTGAAACTCTTTGAAAATAACGCCGCGCTGGCACAGCAGGTGTTTCGCCTGATTGCACAGCAGGAGAATCTGTTTACCGTCAACCGGGTGCAGTCAGAGGTCATGGCAATTAACCAAGCCGCTGGCGAGCGACCGGTGGCGGTCAGTCCCGCAGTGTTTAATCTGATTCAGGTGGCCCATACGGTCAGCACGCTGCCGGACAGCGCGTTCAACTTCGCCATTGGTCCGATAGTTAAGCGCTGGAAAATTGGTTTTCAGGGCAACAGCGTGCCCGCTGCCGCTGACATCACCGCGCTGTTGCCCCTTACCAACCCGCATCAGGTCGTGCTGGACGCTGCGGCGCAGTCGGTTTATCTGCCGCAGCGCGGTATGGAGATCGATCTCGGTGCCATAGCCAAAGGCTATATTGCCGATCGGGTGCAGCAGTGGCTGCGTCAGCAGGGAGTGACGCAGGCGCTGATCAATCTTGGCGGCAATGTGCAGACGCTGGGTGCGCCCCTGCATGAACCGCAGGGGTGGCAAATTGGGCTGAAAAAGCCCTTTGCTGACGATAACGCGTTACTCGGCGTAATCGAGGTGCGGGAGAAATCAGTCGTCACGTCCGGGATCTATGAGCGTTACTTTGAACAGCAGGGGCGCTGCTGGCACCATATTTTTGACCCGCGTACCGGCTATCCGCTGGATAATGAACTGTTAAGCGTGACGGTGATAAGTGACCGCTCGCTGGATGGCGACATCTATACCACGCTACTGTATGGCATGGGCACAGAACAGGGACTGAACTGGCTCGCCAGCCAGTCCGACATCGATGCCATTTTTGTCACCCGCGATCGGCAGATCGTCTGCTCTTCACCGCGTCACTACCGATTCCGGCCAGCTGATACCACGTGGAAACTGCACTACTGACAATATTGCTGCAGCAGCGAGCGATATTCCGGCTGCAGACGATAGCGATAGACCGGACGTCCGGTGGCGCCATAGTGAATGCTGGTAAACAGAATATTGATCTGCGCCAGCCAGATGAGATATTTGCGGCAGGAGACGCGTGAAATATTCACCTCTGCAGCCAGCTCATCGGTCGAGAATTCCTGTGCGGGGTGCGCATCTATCCACTGACAGAGCGTGCGCAGCGTTTGTGGCGTCAGGCCTTTGGGCAGACGCTTATTGTCGTGATGCGTTGCCGGATTGCCGTGGATCAGCAGATCGACGTCAGATTGCTGATAGTGCTGGTGGTTATCCATCAGCGATTTTTTCTGCTGCCAGCTGGTCAGCGCCTCTTCAAAACGCGGAAACTGAAACGGCTTAATAAGATAATCCACCACCCCGTAGTGCAGCGATGTTTTGATATTTTCTGCATCAGCCGCAGAGGAGATAATAATCACTTCTGTCGGGCTTTGCGCTTTTCGCAGCTCAGGCAGCAGATCCAGGCCATTCTCCTGCTGCATATAGATATCCAGCAGCAGCAGATCGATCGGCGTGTCGCTATTGAATAAAAAATCGCGCGCCTGCTGCAGCGTTGCCGCCGTACCACAGCAGTTAAAACCGGGTACCTGACCGATAAAACTGCGGTTGAGTTCGGCAACCATGGCATCATCGTCAACCACTAAAACATTAATCATGCGGTTTAATTTCCTTTATCCCAGGGTAGCTGGACTAAAAATTGCGTGAATACGCCGGGCTCAGACTCTGCGCTGACGCTGCCGCCAAGGCTTTCCACCTGCTGCTTAAGCAGAAACAGTCCGACTCCGCGGTTTTCGCCTTTGGTGGAGAAACCTTTATCAAAAATGGTCGCCAGATGCGCAGCATCAATGCCCGGTCCGTCGTCGCTCACTTCGCAGGTCAGCCAGCCGTTTTGATAATGGAGCATCAGGTGGATCTCTCCTTCGGTCTGCTCGCGCAGCGCATCAAGCGCGTTCTCGACCAGATTGCCGGTTACGGTAATCAGCGCCGCCATCTGCGCTTCGCTGCCGCTGTCTGGCAGGTAGCTGGCGTCGCTGATAGTGAGCCGGTGCCCGCAGTCTGAGGCGCGATTGATTTTACTTAACAGGATCCCCGCAATCACCGGGGATTTGATCTTATCCAGCAAAAAGCCGATCTCTGTCTGATAGTTATTGGCGGTTTTCAGGATATACGCTTCAACCTGCGCATAGTTTTTCATATGCAGCAGGCCGAGGATCACATGCAGCTTGTTCATAAACTCGTGCGAGCGTTCACGCAGGGCGTCGACATAGTTTACCATGCCACTTAAGCGCTGCATCAGCTGGCTGATCTCGGTTTTATCCCTGAACGTACAGACCGCGCCAATAATCCGCTCCGCCGTGCGTACCGGAACGGTATTGGTCAGCAGCAGTCGGCCATTCACGTTAATCTCCTCATCGCGCCGCGCCCGTCCGCTCTGCAGCACGCTGCGCAGCTGCGGTTCGACGGCGGTGGTGTCAGCGCGCCAGCTTTCATCAGGCGCGCGCTGCGTCTGTGCTGCGTCGCTCAGCAGATGGCAGGCAGCCTGATTGATCAGCGTCACTTCATGCCGATCGTCCATCGCCACCACGCCCTCTTTGACGGAATTGAGAATGGCCTGACGCTGCTCAAACAGGGTAGAAATCTCATAAGGTTCCAGCCCGAACAGAATACGTTTCAGCACGCGCACCAGGATCAGCGTACCCAGCGCGCCCGCCAGCGCGCCGATAAGAATAGTCCAGAGGATGATCCAGCGGCTCTGGTTAATCTGATCGGTGACGGCATCCAGTGAGATACCGATAGCCACCACCCCAATCTGCTGATGCTGGGCATTGAACACCGGGGTAAAAACACGCAGTGCCCGAACCAGGGAGCCCTGATTAACAGAGACATTTTCCTGACCGCGCAGCGCAGGCTGAATATCGTTGCCGATGAAATGCTGACCAACCAGTTCCGGATTACGATGGGAGTAGCGTATGCCCGCCATATTAGTGATCGTGATAAACAGCAGATTATTGCTGGTCTCAACCGCTTTTGCGACCGGCTGCAGATGAGCTTCAGCGGGGGAGAGCAGCAGCGCTCGCTGAACATCTGGCGATGTGGCCAGCGTACGCGCGACGGCCATCGCTTTATCTTCCAGCTGTGACCGGGTAGAGGCACCAATCTGAAAGAAATAGAACATATGCACGGTACACAGCACCAGGACAATCACGGCGCTCAGCATCAGCGTGACCAGCGTATTAAGTTTCATTGTCCGCCGGCGCATCGGCGTAGCAGGGACTGAAGGCGTCATGGTGGCGTTCACTTAGCGGAAAAGGGGCCTATTATGACGGATAATGGCGGCGCGGTTGCGGAAAATATAACAGGCCACTCTGAATAATGGCCTGCAGATAAAACGGTATGCAGAACTTAAGCGGTTTTCACACGACTGGCGAAGCTTTTACGCAGCTTCTGCAGTTTAGGCGGGATGACTGCCATGCAGTAGCCGTTGCGCTGACCCGCACCTTCCCAGTAGTCCTGATGGTAGGCTTCCGCCGGATACCAGGTTTTGAGCGGTTCTACGGTTGTCACCACCGGCACATCATGATCTTCCTGCGCGCGCGCAATGGCTGCAATCGCTTCTGCTTCCTGTTCAGCATTAGCAGGGAAAATCGCTGAGCGGTACTGCGTTCCGATATCATTTCCCTGACGATTAAGCTGGGTAGGATCGTGCGTGGCAAAACTGATATCCAGCAGATCGCCGTAGCTTATCTGCGCCGGATCAAACCCGATACGGATAGCTTCAGCATGACCGGTTGCCCCGCTGCATACCTGCTCATAAGTCGGATCAGGGCGCTCCCCGCCGGTATAGCCGCTTTCAACCGATTCAACACCAATTACATCTTTAAAAACGGCTTCGGTACACCAGAAACAGCCGCCCGCAACGATCGCATATTCGGTTGCCATTACATTTACTCCTGTCAGGTCGAAAGCTTAAGAGTGCGGGTGAACGGAGCGGAATTCAACCCGATAATCGCAGACCGCACAGGCTGTTCAGGTAAAACGTACTCAGCTGTCCGGGGCGGACTGGCTGAGCAGAGCCTGGAGTCGTGCCGTCAGCTGCTCAAGACTATATTTTGTTGCCTGCCGGACGACCTCTTCGCTTTCGCCGGAAAAACGCTGACAACAGGTCTGAATAGTGCCATCAGGCAGGCCCCAGGCAAACCAGACGGTGCCGGCTGGTGTACCATCCTCACCGCCATCTGGTCCGGCATAACCGCTCACTGCAATGCTGCTATCGTCGCCGGAAAGCGCTTTTGCGCCTGCAGCCATTTCACGCACGGCGGCTTCGCTGACGGCGCTGTCACGTGCCAGCGTCTCTTCACTGACGTTCAGCACCCGATGTTTCGCCTGATCGGTATAAGTAATAAAGCCGCTGCTGTAAAACTGGCTGCTCTGGCCGACGGCCGCGAGGGTAGAGCCGACCCAGCCTGAAGTACAGGATTCTGCGGTGGTGACAGTCAGTTTTCTTTCAAGCAGAAGATCGCCCAGAATAGTTGCCGTTTCGATTAATTTCCGATCCATATATGCATCCCGATTTATTATTAAAATGTCAGTCAGCCACGCTTCGATTAAATAAACGTTGCCGGATGATAATTATTATAGATGGTGAGTCCGTTTTATCTGGTTAATATGAACTCAGCAGAAGAATATATTAAGCGGGGCGGGTCAATCCGAAGGGGTTGATTATTAATCAGGCAGGGGTTCTGTCGTATGGTAATTACAGATTCTGCATGGAAATATAAGCGTAGCGGGGCAAGGGCAGGGCGATAAATAACAGATCTGGCAAAGGGATAAATATCGTATGGCGCAATGCCGCCGGGCGTGTAGCTATAACGGACGACATTTGCCAGTAGTGGTCTATACTGAAATTTGAGAACCTGGCGCAAGCTCACATTCTCAGGAGGTAAAGTATGAAAAATGAGTATCCGGTTATTGGGGAAGCCGCCTGGGCGTTAATGATGCGCCGTGCAGATGTGACTCTGGCATCCCTCACGGCTGAACTGCATCAGATGGCTTGCCGCGAAACAGATGCGGTGCGCGACAGCCAGATCCATGAGGCGCAGCAGTGGCTGCTGGACTATCGCTCTACAGAGCAGGCCGACCGTCGTTCTGATTCGCCGTTAAAAGCGCTGTCAGAGCGATCGGATAGCGTTACCGTTGCCGGCACCGGTGCACGCCGCCATTAAGCTCCCTGCTCATCGTCAGCCTGTGGCGGCGATGAGCGCACTTCCCGCTGATCTCCCGTCTGAAAATGTGCGTAAATTTGTCTCAATCCTCATCTGATAGCACTTTTTGCAAAAAAAACTTACCTCACCATTCATTATTCTCTGTACAAGTTTTTTGGGAATCCTGTACAACAGGTTAGATTTCCACTTTTTTATTGTTAATTTTAACATTTTACGGGAGTCACTTATGCGCCAGAACGGATATGCTCCGAACTCAGTTGAGGCGATTGCCAACTACTTTAGCAAAGCATCGCTGCCGTCTCAGCAGGAGACGCTGGGACAGATTGTCGTGGAGATTCTGCGTGAAGGCCGCAACCTGAATCGCAAATCCATTTGCACTAAGCTGTTACGTCGCCTTGAACTGGCAACAGAAGCAGAAGAAGAGCAGCATTATCATCAGCTTATCGGCTTGCTGTTTGAGCGGGAAAGCTAATACCAGATTTACGACCGGGTTATATTCAGACTAAGTAAACAGGGAAGAGTGCACAACCTCATGTATAACCTGTGACCAGCTGTATCGCGCCACGCACTGCGTGGCGCTGTTTTACTGTCGTACTTCATCTTGAAGTGGCGGCAAACAGAGATTCACTATGAAGATGAGCAAACACCAGAAGAGTATAGACGAAATCATCGGTGAAGCTGCCCTGACGCTGCTTCAGCGCTCCGGGCCTGTTAATACCCACGCGCTGATGGCAGAGCTGCAGAATATGCAGATGCAGGCCACCGATGAAGAGTATCGCACCGCAATCAGCATGGCCCTGAAAGAGGTCCGGACCAGCATTTCTCTTGGTCAGCAACAACGAAACGAACCGGAAAAAGATAACGTTCATCCCCTGTTTGGCAATGACCAGTCATCCGGCAATAGCCGTAAACATTAATCCAGCCCGATAAGGTATACTGCGGCCTTATCTTTAACAGTTTGAGACGGAAAAATGGCAGATTTTCAAAACTTATACAATGTGCTGCCTGATAATGAGCTGGCTGCGCATTTTCGCGATGCCGGCCATGCGTTAAGCGATGAGTCACAGGTGCTGGATGGGGTAATACGCAGCATCCTTGCTACTGAGGGACGAGTGACTAATAAGTCGATTATTCTTTACCTGATTATGGCGCTGGAATCGGCCAGTGGCAGCGCTGAAGCTGACGTTCTGCGTCGCACACTGGAAATTGTTGTTGGCTATACGCCAGATGATGCCTGACCACGCTTTCTGCTCTTCCATCCGTGAAGAGCTTCTCCCATTTTCCTTTCAATCCTGCTCAGGCGTTTCTTTCTTTTCTGTACACTTTTAGCTGATTTGTACAGTTAATTAAAGGCAGCGCACTTAATTAACGTCATTCAGTTTAAAGTTGTACATCTGCCTGATTAACGCTGAAATAGCTATTCGGTTGCTTAACGGCTCAGGCTCACTCCAGGGACATTTACCGTGACCTGACGAACCGGGCGCGCATTCAGACGCTTACTTCTGCCGGACTTAATTTTTTGCAGCCAGCTTTGCAGCTGTTTTATCTCTTCCTGCGCGGCAGATTCATTGCTGACATTGCAGATAAAGAGCTGGCTGAGCGTCTGATGCTCTGCTGCAGTAGCGTAGATTTCAAAGCGGCCATCGCGCTGCTGTAATTCTACGCTGGTAAAGTGCAAATGCTCCCATTGCTGTAACCGTGTTTTAAATCGAGCGAAATCCATAAAAGTTCCTTAACTTCTTATAGTGATTATTGGTACTAACGTGACTAAAGGAACATAGACCAGAATCAGAAAAACGCCAGAATAAAAAAATAAAAATTTTAACGTGCTGAGTTTGCTGCGTTAATTAACGTACTTTTACCGTCTCGCTTATTTTTTCTGCGCCTCAGGCTGGCTTACGCCAATAAAAAAATTACTTTTATGATGAAAAAACCGCCCGAAGGCGGTCAGAAGGAGGGGCGTCTATTCAGGCTGCTTATCACCCGATTCTGGCGCACTGCCCGCATCATCATCAGGCAGTTCAGGCTCATCTTTATCAGGCTGATAACCTGCGTGAGCACGCTGTACAGGTTTATGATGCATTGATCTCTCCTTACGGGTTACGTCTGTGGCTTTTCACTGCCCAGTTCAGCACCGGTTTCCGGATTAACATCAGGATTCGAGGCGGTTCTGGTGGCCATAGCCTTCAGCGCTGCCGCTTCATCCGCAGAGAGCACCACTGAGGCGTGACCATCGCCGCCATCTACGGCAGGCTGAGGATCGGCGACATAGTTGAAGTTCTCATCTGAATTCCAGCTGCCGCGTACATCATCCCCGTCAGACATACTGAAATAAGTATGCGCATACTCTTCGATTGGCGGCAGTTTACCCGGCGGAAAGTTATTGCGGATAGAGTAGAGCGCCTTTTCAAAAGAGAGCTGGTGGGCGGCTTCACGCGTCATCAGAAAGCCCAGCGCATCTTTTACGCCGACGTCATCAGTCACATTAATCAGGCGTTCATAAATAATCTTAGCGCGTGACTCCGCGGCGATATTGGAGCGCAAATCCGCCGTCACTTCGCCAATAGTATCGATATACGCTGCGGTCCATGGCACGCCACCTGAGTTTGTCAGCGGCGGGCCGCCACCATAGAGAATAGAGGTAAGATGACTGTCATTACCCGCACCGGTAATAGAGCGATAAAGTTCGCCCTCCGCTTCCGTGCCTTCAGCCAGCTTGCCTTTGGCCCCTTTATTAAGCATACCTACCAGCGAACCGATAATTTCAAGATGGCTCAGCTCTTCGGTCGCAATGTCCATCAGCATGTCACGGCGTCCGAGATCGTCATCTCCCAGACCCTGAGTAAAATAGCGCATGGCAGCTGCCAGTTCGCCCTGCGGGCCGCCAAACTGCTCCAGAAGCAGATTGGCCAGTCCGGGATTCGGTTCACTTACCCTGACGGTGTACTGCAATTTTTTAACGTGTCGAAACATGGCTCACCTCAGTGTTAACAGTCAGGCCGATAGGCTGGCCTTTGTAATAATGCGTTACTGCTGTTCCGCAATGGTTGTGAGTTTTTCATCGGTAGATTTTTCTTCAGCCAGCGTTTCTGCCAGCAGACTGGCGGCCTGATCGAGGCCCAGCTTTTTGGCCATGGCCACCAGCGTGCCGTAGGTGGCAATTTCGTAGTGTTCAACTTTCTGCGCCGCGCCTATCAGGCCAGCATCACGCACCGGGCCCGCTTCGGTCGCGTCAATCAGCTCCTGCGCTTCCTCTACCAGACCTTCCAGCGCATGGCACTTCATGCGTTTAATGCGTAATTCTTCGTGCGCTTCCACTGCCTGATCAAGACGATCAATTTGTCCCTGGGTCTCTTCCAGATGTTGTTTAAAAGCTGCTTTAAGCGTTTCATCAGAAGCTGCACGCGCCATTTTGGGCAGCGCGCGGGTAATCTGTTTTTCTGCACTATAAACATCTGAAAGATCGTGAATAAAAAGGTCGAGCAAAGATTCAACTTTCATAAGCGTTCTCCATGCAGTAATAAACAGCAAAGCAGACGTCAAATGACGTATGCAGTTTATTCATTAATATGAGATTTCAGACAGCAGAGGTTAGCGTTCTCTGATGCGGAATAGTCATTAAACGCGCAATCACTGCGCCGCAGAGTTTATCCCTGAAATAAGCTGTCAGGCGCCGCGATTGCCGCTTTGACTCCCTTTCTTGCCAGCGTCAGACGCCTTTTCACGGTCGTTGCCGAAACTTCCGCCGCTATGCTGTCCGCCTTTTTTACCCGCTTCAGATGCCCGCTGTTTGTCGTCTGCGAAATTACCTGAACCGCCTCGATGTTGAGTCATAATATATTTCCTCTTCATGAGTTGATAATGACATGATCTGAATGACCAATCATGTGCGAGCTGCGTATTTAATAGTAATCGCGTTTCTTTAATCTGCAAGCGGGACGGTTTGATTATGTGCTTATAAGAATTATCTGCAGAGTCTGATTTTGTAGTCTTTATTATATTTAAGCGCAGCGACAATTACCGCATCGTTTAAATATAATTATGCGCTTCGGTTAACAATTAATTTATTGAAGCATCAGATGAATATTGTCGGCGGGCTGATTCGCAGCATGTTGTTTTCTCGATTAAGGTTAGTTATTACCCTGTAACGAGGAGAAGAGGTGATGACCGACTCTGTGACTACGGCTGAACTGGAACTGCTTGATCGCTACTGGCGAGCAGCGAACTATCTGTCTGTGGGCCAAATCTACCTGATGGCGAATCCGCTGCTGCGTGAAACGTTGCTGCCTGAGCACATTAAACCAAGATTGCTGGGACACTGGGGGACCACGCCCGGACTCAATTTTATCTATGCCCACCTCAACCGCGTTATTCGCCAGCGCAACGCTGACCTGCTTTACGTCTGCGGCCCCGGGCATGGCGGCCCCGGTATGGTGGCCAATAGCTGGCTGGAGGGAACCTACAGTGAAATCTACCCGCAGGTTAGTGAAGATGAGCAGGGTATGCAGCGTCTGTTCAAACAGTTCTCTTTCCCCGGCGGCATTCCGAGCCATGCGGCGCCTGAAACGCCAGGCTCAATCAATGAAGGGGGAGAGCTGGGCTATTCGCTCTCGCACGCTTTTGGCGCCGCATTCGATCATCCGGATTTAATTGTGCCCTGCGTTATTGGTGACGGTGAAGCAGAGACCGGTCCGCTGGCCGCCAGCTGGCACGGGATCCATTTTCTTAATCCGCAGCGTGACGGGGCCGTATTGCCTGTTCTTCACCTCAATGGCTACAAGATCGCTAATCCGACGCTGCTGGGGCGCACCAGCGACGAAGATTTGCAGCAGCTCTTCAGCGGGTATGGCTATGAGCCGCTCTTTGTCTGTGGCGATGATCCACAGCGCATGCATCAGGAGATGGCCACTACGCTGGATCGCGCTTTTGATACTATCGCATCCATCCAGCAGCGGGCGCGCAGTGGCACCCATAGTGAAGAGATACCGCGCTGGCCGATGATCGTGCTGCGCACGCCAAAAGGCTGGACAGGACCCAAAGAGGTTGATGGCAAAAGGGTCGAAGGATTCTGGCGCGCGCATCAGGTGCCGGTCGCCGGATGCCGCGAGGATGAGGCGCACAGGCAGATCCTCGAAGCGTGGCTGCGCAGTTATCAGCCTGAAACGCTGTTTGACGCCAGTGGACGTTTAAACGCTGAACTACGGGCGCTGGCTCCGGCGGGTGATAAACGGATGAGTGCGACCCCTTACGCCAACGGCGGGCGGCTGCGGCGGCCGCTTGCCACGCCTGATATCCGGCAGTTTGCGCTCGGGCTCAGCGCACCGGGCGCAGAGCAGGGCGAAGCGACGCATCAGTTTGGCCTCTATCTGCGCGAAATTTTTCGCCTCAATAGCGATAATTTCCGTCTTTTTGGTCCGGATGAGACCGCTTCAAACCGGTTGTCGCCGGTATTTGACGCCACCAGCCGCAGCTGGATGGCGCCGCTGGAGCCGTGGGATGAACAGCTGGGACGCGACGGACGCGTGATGGAGATTCTGAGCGAGCATCAATGTCAGGGCTGGCTGGAGGGCTATCTGCTTACCGGGCGTCACGGCCTGTTCAACTGCTATGAAGCGTTTATTCATATTGTCGACTCCATGTTTAACCAGCACGCTAAATGGCTGAAAGTGTCGCGCAAACTGCCGTGGCGGCAGCCAGTCTCTTCCCTGAATTATCTGCTTTCGTCTCACGTCTGGCGTCAGGATCATAACGGCTACAGCCATCAGGACCCTGGTTTTCTCGATCACGTTGTGAACAAAAAGGCAGACATAGTGCGCGTCTGGCTGCCGCCTGATGCCAACTGCCTGCTCTGGACGGGCGATCACTGTCTGCGTACCTGGGATCGCATCAATGTCATCGTGGCGGGTAAGCAGCCCTCACCACAGTGGCTCGATATCGATAGCGCGATTGCGCACTGTGAAGCGGGCATGGGCATCTGGCAGTGGGCCAGCTGCACAGATGAACCTGACGTGGTGATGGCGTGTGCAGGCGATGTACCGACTATGGAAACGCTGGCGGCGATCGATCTGCTGCGGGAGTTAGTGCCGTCGCTGCGCGTGCGCGTAGTAAACGTTGTTGATCTGATGGCGCTGCAGAGTGATGAGCAGCATCCGCATGGCAAAAGCGAGGCGGAGTTTGAGCACCTGTTTACCGCTGACAAGCCGGTAATCTTTGCCTTCCACGGCTATCCGGGGCTGATCCATCGTCTGACTTATCAGCGTAATAATCATTGTAATTTTCACGTGCATGGATTTAACGAAGAGGGCACTACCACCACGCCTTTTGATATGACCGTGCTGAACCGGCTCGATCGCTATCATCTGGCGCAGGCTGCGCTGCTGCATGTGCCCGGCGTGGCTGAAGATCATCCGGATCTGCTGGACGATCTGCAGGCGCGTCTTGCGGCGCATCACGCCTGGGTGCGGGAGTATGGTGAAGATGTGCCTGAGGTACGCAACTGGCGCTGGCGAGCCGCTGCGTCCTCAGCGTCATCTCTCAGGGGTGTTTAGGCGGCATACGGCGGCGCTGATAGCGTTTTTTCCCCAGAGCCAGCGCGGAGGCGCTGGCCGGGTCGAACAGGGAGAGGCTCTCAATCTGATCAACCATCAGCACCTTACGAAAATCGAGGGCGCTTTTCGGTGAGGAGAGGAAACTGATCTCATGCTCGTGATACCAGCGGCTATAGTTGTGCTCAATCGCAAGATTCAGCGTGCGCGCATCGCGATAGCCGCTCAGCATCGGGATCATCACGATATTTGCCGTGCCGGGAAATTCAAACGTGGCGGCGTGGATCATGCCAATGTAAATCCGGCGGGACTTCAGCGTAACCCATGCCAGTTCACCCTCTTCCATGCAGTGCAGCAGCAGCTGTTCAATACCGTTAGAACGCGAGAGGCGCTGATATAACTCTTTACGGCTGCCGGGTGTCAGGCGGGCGCTGCCGGCCCAGTTGGAGCGGTAAACACAAAATATCACCGCAAAGGTCAGCATAATGACCACCGGTGCCTGGATGCCCAGAAAGCTCCAGGTCATAAAATCGACGTGCCAGTTAGCATGATGTTCAGCACTCAGGCCGAACGTGTTATTCGCAAACGAGGCGCCCAGCAGCAGGAGCCAGACAATAGCCGTTGCCAGCACCCCTTGTACAACAAAAATGCAGCCGTAAAGGGCAATCAGAAAATAGACGTCCCAGCCGAATGAGCGCTTTATTTTTAGCCGGCTGGACATATCGCGGCTGGTATACCAGTAACCGCATACCATCAGAACCATGAAAATCGCCGTGCCCATTTAAATTTCCTTCAGAGTTGAAACGTGTTCAGCAAAATCTTTATGGACTTCAGGACTGAGCGGGTTGACCGAGGCGTTGCCATCTTCATCGATTATAATTCTGTCACCATCCTCCATCGACTCAGTGATATCCTGTTGTGTCATGACCTGCAGTAAGGATTCAGGACTGCTGAACAGCGAGCATAAAAAACGTTTCATGACGGGCGTAAATCCTTTCAGTATTAAAAGTTAAGTCTGGAGCAAAACCGGGAAAGTAAAACGACTTTAAGAGTTGTCTGCAGCAGGAGAAACAGCAAGCGTAACGGCAGATTAAAGCGAGGAGAGTGAGAAGAGAGCGAAGAGGTGAACTGCAGCACATCCCTGTGCTGCTGGCTAATCAGGAACCTTTACGGCTGCTCTGGCCACCTTTTTTGCCTGCTTCAGATGCTTTTTTAGGGTCATCTTTAAAGCTGCCGCCGCTTCCGCTGCCGCTTTTCTGTCCACCTTTTTTGCCCGCGTCAGATGCTTTCTGCTTATCGTCTGCGAAGTTACCTGAACCGCCTCTGTGCTGAGTCATGATATAGCCTCTTGAAGAGTGTTTAATAACATGATGAATCATTGCAGTTATGTGCGTGGTACGTTTTAAAGAATAATGGTGAATGCAGTCTCTGCAAGCGAAGCGGCAAATATAATTAAGTAATTGTTTTAAAGCACTTTTAAAGATTTTTTTATGGCGCACAAAATATAAAAGCCGCAGCCAGAATTAAAAAGCGTCATTAAATTAGCAGCATAGCGAATTAAACAGGCCAGTGATGTCGGAGCGGTTTAAGGCGGTTATCCGGAATAATTGGCTAAATTAATCAGATATGTGAGCCAGAGAGGCTTTTCGCCCTGAGTCAGATACGCAGGGCAGGCGGATCAAATCAGCATCCCCAGAATCTGCAGCACGCTCTGCTGTGAGGCGGTGACAAAAGGAATATCTTTAATATGCTGCATGCCAAACGCCTCATAGAATTTTCTGGCTCTGACATTAGCGTCCATCACTTCCAGCCACAGGTAGCCTTCCTGCCGGCTGCGCGCGCTGGCAATGATGCTCTCAAACATCCGTCTTCCGACGTTTTTGCCTGTTTCCTGCGGATCGAGATAGAGCTTGCAAAGCTGAGCACCCCGCATCCCGGAATCGGGCACCGGCACACTCCACTTTACTTTGGCAAAACCGATAGGCTGCGCTGACTCAGCAATCAGCCAGCTTTCACTGGCATCGGTCAGGCTGCTGGCAAGCGCATCCATGCCGTACTCTTTGCTGATAAACGCATCCATTTCATCTGCAGAGACCCACAGGTGTTTAAAGTGCGCGCTGTAGGTCATACGCCCCAGCTGCTGCAGTAAGCCGGCGTCTTCCGGCCGGGCGTGGCGAATAGTCAATGCCATTATGCGGATTCTCCATGAAGTCTGCGCCACGTGCGACGCAGAGTGGTACACACTCCTGACGGGCGATAATACGCGAATGGCGTGCGGGATGTGATAGCGATCTGCTGAAATCGCGCAATAAGGGTTTAAGCGGTATCACTTTTTGCACGACGGCAGGCTGAAAATAATGACTGGCAGGAGTAGCTGGTCAGCGCTGCGGTAGCGCAAAACAGGGAGTGACGTAAATATTGAAACCGCTTTTATTCGCCTGCGTTTTTATCGCGGGTGAATAAGCTTCTGCAGGCAAATAAACTCATTAAATTGCGTCTCTCTTAACGCAGGCCGGAGGCGGCCTCAAAGGCCGTAACGTAAACTTTCCGCGCGTTTCGCCGTTTCATATACGTATTGCAGCATCGGCTCCAGATCGGCATCGGGTCCGGCGCTGATGATCTTGCTACGCAGCCACTCAATTTCGCTGGTAATATCCGGATGGAAAATCGTATTGTTCTGCGCATTACGCAGCCACTTCAGCAGGAAATTATTTTTCCCCCGCAGATGAGCGCTTTTTTTGGATTGAGCATGGATTTTAAGCGCAACCAGAATGCAGTAGTAAAAATGGACGCGCTGACTGTAATTTTGCACCATTATATCGCTCTTTATCATCGATATCGTTGACCCGCGTCAGTGTGCATAAATGCATCATTCAGGTCAATTCCGCTGCAACTGAAGCGGTAAAAAAACGGGATGCACAGCTCTTTTTAAGAATTTCTTTATGCGGGATGAAGCGGTTCTCATTCCGGGATTCATTCTTGTGTTAATTTTTACAGGACGCCGCTGCTGGCTACAGGAATAATCTGAATTAGTGCAGAGGAAAAAGTCATACATATTTACCGCTGCTGTACACATTTATTATTTTTTTATTATCGTTTCTTTGATTATTAAAATGCAGGGCAGAGCGGTAAACCGGATGCTATTTTCTCCGGCCAGCAACTTTTATGGCAAAAAGCGTAATAAGGTCTACACTTATTGCTGCCGATGTTCATTGTGCGTCAGGTTATGCAGTTATACATGGCGTTAACCCGGAAAGGTTGCGCATTTATTAGTGGTTTACCCTAAGCGTTTTATCTGCAGCACGCCTCTGAACATCCTGATTTTTACCCTTAAAAGGAGGAGACGTGACATCTGTGGTAAGCGAGATCAATACCCTGCCGTCGTTAAGCGGCGGCCTTTACGCCTTCTTTTTTGACGTTGACGGCACGCTGGCAGCCATTGAAGCACAGCCCGATCAGGTCACCATTCCCGCCCGCGTTCGTCAGCATCTGCAGCAGATCTCTAATCTCAGCCACGGTGCGCTGGCGCTGGTCTCCGGACGGCCAATATCCCAGCTGGATAAGCTGGCAGCGCCGCTTGAAGCGCCGGCGGCGGGCGTGCACGGCGCAGAGCGCCGCGATGCAACCGGTCAGATTCATCGTCATGCACTGCCGGATACGGTTGCCTCAGCGCTGCATGATGAGCTGGAACAGGCATTCAGCCAGTGGCCAGGGGCAGTGCTGGAGGCTAAAGGCATGGCGTTTGCGCTGCATTTCCGCAACGCCCCTGAGCATGAGCAGGCAATTATGCAGCTGGCGGAACAGATTGTTAGCCGCTTCTCTGAGCTCACGCTGCAGCCGGGCAAATGCGTGGTCGAAATCAAACCTCAGGGAATCGATAAAGGTGCGGCCATTAACACTTTTATGCAGGAAGCGCCTTTTGCAGGACGTATTCCGGTGTTTGTGGGTGACGATCTCACCGATGAAAAAGGCTTTCTTGCGGTCAATGCGCTACAGGGCATCTCTGTCAAAGTTGGCGAAGGCCCCAGTGAAGCGCGCTACCGGCTGCCGGACACCAACGCTGTCTGGCAGTGGCTGGAGCAACTATTATTACAATTAGAGCATGACAATATTGGTAAGGAGTTCAGGTTATGAGTCGTTTAGTCGTGGTATCTAACCGTATTGCTATCCCCGACGGAAGCAAAAGCAGCGCAGGCGGCCTGGCCGTAGGTATTCTTGATGCGCTTAAAAATACCGGTGGTTTGTGGTTTGGCTGGAACGGAGAGATCAGCGAATATTCGGGTGAAGAGGAAGAGCCGCTGGCAAAACTGGAGCACGATGGGATCACCTATGCTTCTTTCCCGCTCAACCAGAACGATTATGATCAATACTACTGCCAGTTCTCTAACACAGTGATCTGGCCCGCTTTCCACTACCGGCTCGATCTGGTGCAATATCAGCGTGAAGCCTGGGAAGGGTACTGCCGGGTCAATACGGCGCTGGCTCATCGTCTCAAACCGCTGATTCAGTCTGATGATGTGCTGTGGATCCATGATTATCATCTGCTGCCGTTTGCAGCCGAGCTGCGTAAGCTGGGCGTGACGAACAGGATCGGTTTCTTTTTACATATTCCTTTCCCGACGCCGGAAATCTTCAATGCGCTGCCGCCGCATCAGGAACTGCTGGAGATGCTGAGCGATTATGATCTGCTGGGCTTCCAGACCGAATCTGACCGGGTTGCGTTTCTTGACAGCCTGAGCCAGCAGACGCAGCTGCAAAACAAAGGCGAGAAAAAGCATCGGGCTTACGGCAATACGTTTATGACCGAAGTCTATCCAATTGGTATTGAACCTGACGCGATCAAAGAGATGGCGGAAGGGCCGCTGCCACCTAAGATGGCTGCAATGAAGCGTGAACTGGGCGATGCCAAAAACATCATCGCCTGTGAGCGCCTCGATTATTCCAAAGGTCTGCCTGAGCGTTTTCTGGCTTATGAAGCGCTGCTGGAAAACTTCCCGCAGCATCGCGGGAAAATACGTTACTCGCAGATTGCGCCGACCTCGCGGGGCGATGTGCAGGCCTATCAGGACATCCGCCACCAGCTGGAGACCGAAGCGGGCCGCATCAACGGTAAATATGGCACGCTGGGGTGGACGCCTCTTTACTATCTCAACCAGCATTTTGATCGCCGTCTGCTGATGAAAATTTTCCGTCTCACCGATGTTGGCCTGGTGACACCTCTGCGTGACGGGATGAACCTGGTTGCGAAAGAGTATGTGGCGGCACAGGATCCGGATGACCCGGGCGTGCTGGTTCTGTCACGCTTTGCCGGTGCAGCGAACGAGCTGACCTCGGCGCTTATTGTGAATCCTTACGATCGTGACGAAGTGGCTGCGGCGCTGGATAAGGCGCTCACCATGTCACGTACGGAACGCATTACCCGCTATAACGATATGATGGCGGTGCTGCGTAAACAGGATATTTCACACTGGCGCGAAACGTTCCTGCACGATCTCAATGCGCTGCCCGCGCGCGGCGACGATCACGGGACGGCAAATAAAGTTGCCACGTTTCAGAAGCTGGCATAACCGGTAGCTGAAAGCGATTATGGGGGAGTGCATTAATGCACTCCCTTTTTTATTGCCGTGCGCCCGCCAAAAAGCGTTATTAAAAAGAGAAACCCGGCTAAGCATATTTGTCATCCCGTTCACTGTTACCGATCGGCTTATCCGCATGCGCTCCGGTAAAAAGCGATGAAACCGAAGCGGCAATACAGAAGAAATCGATTTCATATGTCGTGCCGCTAACCGGTTGATGAGCGAGCAATATGCGGGATCTGGCGCAAAAACAGCCGTGATTTTGTAAGTTTTGTTATCAGAGCTAAAGTTTTCTCTGGTCATGCCGATGATAGTTATACATCAGTGCGTTTTCTGTACCACCCATTCATTTTGCTAATGTAACAGCCAGTTACATCCATACCCGTTTTCTCACCTTTGCTGACGTTGTCTTGACACTTCATTTGTCAGGCGCCATCACGTTTTACATGCTGTTTACGATGCGGGAGTGATGCCACCTGGCAATATTCCCTGTAAGTGATTAATTTAAAACTTATAAAATAAGGGTGTTTCTGGTGTTTTGTGCTGCAACAGAGGTCCGTGGTAGTGGGTTGTGATGAGATAACCGCAACATGGCAACAAAAGGATCGGCATAACGTGACCTGTGTCGACTAAACGGAAATATGAGAAATTCCTTAGGAAATATTAGCGGAAAATTTGAAAATTGAGCAAAAAACAGACAAAACGCAAGCATCCCTGAAGCTTCGGTTAAAAAATTTGCCTTAAAAGTGTGACGCAGATCACACTTTATCTAAAATTCCGGTCCGGTCACGTTGTATGTCGGATGGAGACCATATAGATTTGCGTTGTTTTCAGATTAGTCTTAAAAAACGATAAAAAGACATCAGGGAAGAAGGTTAAGACTCAGGAAAAAATGGCCTGGAATTTTGACTGCTACTACTGAATGTCCCGGTAGGAAATGAAACAATTAAATATATGTTGGCTTATGCCTGATTTTATTTTTTGCCATCTTTAGATTTACCAACCAGCAACCCGAACCATAGAGATTAAATTCTGTGGCCGTATATATGCCGCGTCTATCAGGATGGAAAAAATGGGAACATCAGAATTACTAAAACATATATATGACATCAATCTGTCATATTTACTGCTCGCGCAGCGCTTAATTAACCAGGAAAAACCTTCAGCTATGTTTCGTCTGGGTATTGATGAAGCAATGGCAGATGCACTCGCTCAGTTAACCTTACCTGAAATGGTAAAGCTGGCTGAAACGAATCAGCTGGTATGTCAGTTCCGCTTTACCGATCACAATTTAATTAATCGTCTCACGCAGGAATCACGTGTCGACGATCTGCAGCAAATTCACACCGGGATCCTGTTATCCAGCCGTCTGCTGCGCAGCGTTTCAAAAACTGAAACCAGCACCAAAAAGAGGGCAGTATAATGAGCGATAAAAGTATCGTTCAGGAAGCGCGTGATATTCAGCTGGCTATGGAGCTGATCACGCTGGGTGCCCGTCTGCAGATGCTGGAGAGTGAAACGCAATTAAGTCGTGGTCGCTTAATTAAATTATATAAAGAGCTGCGCGGTGCGCCGCCGCCAAAAGGTATGCTGCCATTCTCTACCGACTGGTTCATGACGTGGGAACAGAATATTCACGCCTCGATGTTCTGTAACGCCTGGCAGTTTTTACTCAAAACCGGCTTAAGCAGCGGCGTGGAGGCTGTTATCCAGGCCTACCGTCTCTACCTTGAGCAGTGTCCGCAATCGGACGAGGGCCCGCTGTTGGCGCTGACGCGCGCCTGGACCCTGGTGCGATTCGTTGAAAGTGGGATGCTGGAACTCTCTGACTGCAAAAGCTGTCACGGCAGCTTTATTAATCATGCACATCAGCCCGCGGGCAGCTTTGTCTGCAGCCTGTGCCAGCCGCCTTCACGTGCCGTAAAAAGACGTAAACTTTCTGCAGATACTGCCGATACCTTTCCACAACTGCTGGATGAACAGGTTAAACGCGCCGTTTAAGTATGTTCGCATTGTGGAAGCCATCCAGCAGCGGGTTACCCCCGCTGCTTTTTTTTGCCTCCGATTTGTGAATATCGCCTGCGGCCCTCTGGCTTAACTTCCACCAACACGTTACGGACGTAAGGATGTTTTTGTGCTGATTATTCTGGGTTATATCGTGGTCCTTGGTTCCGTGCTGGGCGGTTATCTGATGGTCGGCGGCCATTTAGGGGCGCTTTATCAGCCATCTGAACTGCTGATCATTGGCGGGGCAGGTATCGGCGCATTTCTGGTCGGTAATAACGGTAAGTCTATTAAGAAGACGCTTAAGGCGCTGCCGCTGCTGATGCGCGGCTCTAAATATAATAAAGCGGTCTATATGGATTTGATGGCGCTGCTTTATCGGCTGATGGCGAAATCCCGTCAGCAGGGCATGCTGTCGCTGGAACGCGATATTGAAGATCCCTCGCAGAGCGAAATTTTTGCTAATTATCCGCGTATTTTAACCGATAAACAGTTAGTGGATTTTATTACCGACTATTTGCGTCTGATGGTCAGCGGAAACATGAATGCCTTTGAAATTGAAGCGCTGATGGATGAAGAGATCGAGACCTATGAGCATGAGTGCGAAGTACCAGCGCAAAGTTTATCTGCCATCGGCGATGGCTTGCCGGCATTCGGCATTGTTGCAGCGGTAATGGGGGTCGTGCATGCGCTGGCGTCAGCCGATCGTCCGGCGGCAGAGCTGGGCGCGCTAATTGCGCACGCCATGGTGGGCACCTTCCTCGGCATCCTGCTGGCCTACGGCTTTATTTCACCGCTCGCGTCGGTATTGCGTCAGAAGTGCGCCGAGACCACCAAGATGATGCAGTGCGTGAAGGTTACGCTGCTTTCCAGCCTGAACGGGTATGCCCCGCAGATCGCCGTCGAGTTTGGACGTAAAACGCTTTATTCCACAGAGCGTCCTTCGTTTACTGAACTGGAAGAGCACGTGCGCAACGCTAAAAACCCGGCTAAACAGACTTCGGACCAGAGTTCATGAAGCACGACAATCGCCCGATTGTGCTGGTTAAACGGCGCAAACATAAAAAGCATGAAGGCAGCCACGGCTCATGGAAAATTGCCTATGCCGACTTTATGACGGCGATGATGGCGTTCTTTATGGTGATGTGGCTGATCTCAATTGCCAATCCGCAGGAGCTGGTTCAGATCGCCGAGTATTTCAAAACCCCGCTTAAAGTTGCGGTTACGGGCGGACCACGCAGCAGCGACAGCGAGAGCCCGATCCCGGGGGGCGGAGACGATCCGACCCAGCAGAAAGGCGAAGTCAGAAAGCAGGTGGATATGGATGCACAAAAGCGCCAGCTGGATGAGATCCGTCTTAACCGGCTGCGCGAAAAGCTCGATCAGTTGATTGAAGCCGATCCTCGCCTGAAAGCGCTGCGGCCGCATCTGATTATTAACATGGTGGAGGAGGGGCTGCGTATTCAGATTATCGACAGCCAGAACCGCCCGATGTTTAAAACCGGCAGCGCCGAGGTTGAACCCTATATGCGCGATATTCTGCGCGCGGTTGCGCCGCTGCTGAACGATATTCCGAACAAAATCAGCCTCTCTGGTCACACCGATGACTTTCAGTATGCCAGCGGTGAACGCGGCTACAGTAACTGGGAACTCTCCGCCGATCGGGCAAATGCGTCCCGCCGGGAGCTGGTTATCGGGGGGCTGGACAGCAACAAAATGCTGCGCGTCGTGGGGATGGCCGCCACGATGAAGCTTAAAAACCGTGGCGCTGATGATGCGGTCAACCGCCGTATCAGCCTGCTGGTATTAAATCATGATACTGAAGCCGCCATAGAAAAAGAGAATGCCGAAAGCGATGCCGTTCAGGTCAGCGATCCGGCACATATGATTCCCACTATCACTGCACCAGCCGGACCGGCTGCGTCGGCAGCGACCGCACCGACCGCTTCGGCGGCTCCGGCAGCGCCCGCCGTCACCGCAGCGCCCGCTGCGGGTGCGGTAACACCAGACCAACCCTCACAGCCGAGGTGATCCCGTGAGCATGGACATCAGCGATTTTTACCAGACGTTTTTTGACGAGGCCGATGAGCTGTTAGCGGACATGGAGCAACACCTGTTGGGACTGGATCCCCAGGAGCCCGATGCCGAGCAGTTAAATGCCATTTTTCGTGCCGCTCACTCTATCAAGGGCGGGGCGGGCACGTTTGGCTTTACGGTTTTACAGGAGACAACCCATATCCTGGAGAACATTCTGGATGGTGCGCGCCGCGGCGAAATGCAGCTCAGCACCGACATCATCAACCTGTTTTTGGAAACCAAAGATATTATGCAGGAACAGCTCGATGCGTATAAAACTGCGCAGGAGCCTAATGCGGAGAGCTTTAACTACATCTGCGAGGCGCTGCGTCAACTGGCACTGGAAGCGAAAGGTATTCTGCCTGAAGCGCCTGCTGCTGCGGTAGTCGATATCCCTGCAGCGGCGAAGGCTGCCAGCCGCGGCCTGCGCCTGCAGCTGGTCGATCTTAAAGAGAAAGAGCCAGAGCTGATGCTGGAGGAGCTGAGCAACCTCGGCAGCGTCACCGACGTCGTTAAAGGCACGCATTCGCTGGAAGCCACGATTGAAGGTGTGGATAAAGATGACATCGTTGCGGTGCTCTGCTTTGTCATCGATGAAGCGCAGATCCGCTTCCCGCAGGCAGATGCCGCCGCCCCGCTTGCAGAAGCAGCAGCTGAAACGGTAACCGCGCCGCCGCAGAGCGCGACGGTAACGGATATCACACCGGCAGTAAAACGCGAAAGCAAGCGCGCCGCGGCGCCGGCCAAAGCGAGCGAATCCAGCAGTATTCGCGTGGCGGTGGAGAAAGTGGATCAGCTGATTAACCTGGTCGGCGAGCTGGTCATTACCCAGTCGATGCTGGCGCAGCGTTCCGGTGCGCTGGATCCGGTCGCCCATGGCGATCTTCTCAACAGCATGGGCCAGCTGGAGCGCAACGCGCGCGACCTGCAGGAGTCGGTGATGTCGATTCGTATGATGCCGATGGAGTATGTGTTCAGCCGCTTCCCGCGTCTGGTACGCGACCTCGCGAGCAAGCTCGGTAAAGAAGTTGAGCTGACGCTGCTGGGCAGCTCAACCGAGCTGGATAAGAGCCTGATTGAGCGCATTATCGATCCGTTAACTCACCTGGTGCGCAACAGTCTGGATCACGGTATCGAAACACCGGAAAAACGCCTGGCAACCAATAAAACCGCCACGGGTAATCTGACGCTCTCTGCTGAGCACCAGGGCGGCAATATCTGTATTGAGGTGATCGACGACGGAGCTGGCCTGAATCGCGAGCGCATTCTGGCTAAAGCGCTCTCTTCAGGGCTGCCGGTCAGCGACAGCATGAGTGTTGAAGAGGTCGGCATGCTGATCTTCGCTCCCGGCTTCTCTACCGCTGAGCAGGTCACCGATGTCTCCGGACGCGGCGTGGGTATGGACGTGGTGAAACGTAATATCCAGGAGATGGGTGGCCATGTCGAGATTGCGTCAAAACAGGGCAAAGGCACAACCATTCGTATTCTGCTGCCGCTGACGCTGGCAATCCTGGATGGCATGTCGGTACGCGTAGCGGATGAAGTCTTTATCCTGCCGCTGAACGCCGTCATGGAGTCGCTGCAGCCAACGGCAGAAGAGCTGAAGCCGCTGGCTGGCGGAGAGCGCGTGCTGGAAGTGCGCGGCGAATATCTGCCGCTGGTTGAGCTGTGGAACGTCTTTGATGTGCAGAATGCCAAAACCGATGCGACGCAGGGGATCGTGGTTATTCTGCAGAGTGCGGGCCGCCGCTATGCGCTGCTGGTCGATCAGTTAATCGGTCAGCATCAGGTGGTGGTGAAAAACCTGGAGAGTAACTACCGCAAAGTGCCGGGTATCTCTGCTGCCACCATTCTGGGGGATGGCAGCGTAGCGCTGATTGTGGACGTCTCCGCACTGCAGTCGCTGAACCGTGAAAAGCGTGTGGCCGGTGCCGCAGCATAACTGATAAATAAAGGGCAAAAAAATGACTGACATGGCAACCGTGACCAAAATCGCTGGCGAAACCGTCGGCCAGGAGTTTCTGGTATTCACCCTGGGTGATGAAGAGTACGGCATCGATATTCTTAAAGTACAGGAGATCCGCGGCTACGATCAGGTCACGCGCATCGCCAATACGCCGGAATTTATCAAAGGGGTGACCAACCTGCGCGGCGTCATCGTGCCAATTATCGACCTGCGCGTGAAGTTTTCGCAGCCGGACGTCGAGTACAACGATAACACCGTGGTGATTGTGCTCAATCTGGAGCATCGCGTGGTCGGCATTGTGGTGGATGGCGTTTCCGATGTGCTGTCGCTGACGCATGAGCAGATCCGGCCGGCACCGGAGTTCGCCGTGACGATGTCTACCGAGTATCTGACCGGACTCGGCGCGCTGGGCGAGCGCATGCTGATTCTGGTCGACATTGAAAAGCTGCTCAGCAGCGAAGAGATGGCGCTGATGGATACGCTGCGCAGCGTATAAACCTTACCGCCGGGCCGCCTCAGAGCGGCCCGTTTTCTTTACCACTATCCTGTTTCGATGGACCCCATTATGTTTACCCGAATTCGTGTTGTCACCAGCCTGCTGGTGGTACTGGTACTTTTTGCTGCCCTGCAGCTGACGTCCGGATCGCTGTTTATCCGCGCACTGCATCATGACAAAACCAGTTTTTCTGCCTCACAGCTCTCTGCGCAGAATCTTGCGGCGATCACCGATGCTTATATGAGCCTTAACCAGAGCCGGGTGGTGTTGACGCGTATGCTGCTGCGCATCACTACCGGTAAACTGGAGGGGAAAGAGGCTGATGTCAGCGAACTTTACTTACAGAGTCGGGATTTCCAGCAGCGAGCCGCGGACAACTTTACTCTGTTCCGTAATCTGCCTGATACGCCGGGGCTGGATAAACAGCTTAATCAGCAGCTGGAGCAGAGCTACAGCGCTTACAGTCAGGCGCTGGCTGCAATGCAGGCCGCGCTGCAAAATAAAGATATGGTACAGGCCTATAAAGCGCCGGTAGCGCCCAGCCAGAGCGCCTTTTACGCTGATTACACGCGCTGGCGGGCCGACCAGAACCGTCTTACGCAGGCTGGCGCAGAAGAAAACAGCGCGGCTTATGCCCGTATGCTCTGGCTGATTGGTGCCGTTATGACCGTCGTGATTGCCGTTGGTGTTCTGTGCTGGTTCGGGCTGCGCCGGATACTCATCCAGCCGCTTAATCAGAGCATCCAGCATATCCGGCATATTGCGCAGGGCGATCTTACCCAGCCGATTACCATCACCGGGCGCAATGAGATGAGTCAGCTGGCCACCAGCCTGCATGAGATGCAGCAGGCGCTGACGCGCACGGTCAGCGACGTGCGCGACGGCGCGGATGCGATCTTTACCGGGGCGAGTGAGATCTCCGCCGGTAATAACGATCTTTCGGCGCGCACCGAGCAGCAGGCTGCATCACTGGAGCAGACGGCGGCCAGCATGGAGCAGCTGACGGCAACGGTGAAGCAGAATGCTGAAAATGCCCGTCAGGCGTCGCAGCTGGCGCTGACCGCTTCAGGCACGGCGCAGAAAGGCGGCACGGTTGTCGAGGGCGTAGTCTCGACAATGAAAGATATTGCCGGCAGTTCAAAGAAAATCGCTGACATTATCAGCGTCATTGACGGCATTGCATTTCAGACCAATATTCTGGCGCTTAACGCTGCGGTGGAAGCCGCCCGCGCTGGCGAGCAGGGCCGCGGCTTTGCCGTTGTGGCCGGTGAGGTACGCAGTCTGGCGCAGCGCAGCGCTCAGGCGGCCAAAGAGATCAAAGGGCTGATTGAAGACTCAGTCCGGCGCGTTAACAGTGGTTCCGTGCTGGTAGAGAGCGCCGGTGAGACCATGGGTGAGATAGTCAGTGCGGTGACGCGCGTCACCGATATCATGGGCGAAATTGCTTCAGCGTCTGACGAGCAGAGCCGGGGTATCGATCAGGTGGGTCACGCGGTCACTGAAATGGATCGGGTCACCCAGCAAAACGCGGCGCTGGTTGAAGAGTCGGCCTCAGCTGCTGCTTCACTGGAGGCGCAGGCCAGCCGCCTCAGCCAGTCGGTGGCGCTGTTCCGCATTACGCGAGGCGCTGCGCAGGTGACTGGCGTGCGTCATCCGCAGATTGCCCCGCCTGCAGTTGCAGTTGCTGCCGCACCGCGTCGTGCGGCCACGACCACAGGCGCAGAGAGCCACTGGGAAACCTTCTGAGTGTCGTTATGCCCTCTGTCATGCGTGACGGAGGGCAGTTTTTTTAGTTATTAATCAGGCTCAAAAGCTTCAATAGGACCGGACTGGCGCAAAGAAGCGTAAACCGCCTCAATTAATTGCGGCTGGCGTCGATAACAGGGTGTCAAAATTCTTCCTGGAGACACCATGTTAAAACGTATCAACGTCGTTACCAGTCTGATCGCCGTGCTGCTGATTTTTGGCGCGCTGCAGCTGCTCTCGGGCGGCCTGTTCTGGTCAGCGCTGAACAAAGATAAAGAGGCGTTTGCCGTCGCACAGACCTCTACCAATAATGTTGCCGCTATGTCGGATGCGTGGATTGAGCTTAATCAGACCCGCACCGTGCTCAACCGCGCCATGCTGCGTATGCAGGGCAGTATGGCAGCGCAAACCAACGGCGGACAGCTCAATGCGCTGATTGCCCAGACGGAAAAGCAGCTGAGCGTGGCCGCAGAGCACTACCAGCGTTACTACAACCTTCCTTCCACACCGGGCCTGCCGGAAGCCTTAACCGAACGGCTGGAGTCTGACTACAACGCGTTTAACGACGGCCTGAAAGCGATGCTCGAACGCCTGAAAGCCAACGATCTGCAGGGTATGTTTGCGCAGAATATTGAGGCGCGCCAGGTCAAAATGAAAGCGACCTATGAAGAGTGGCGTACTGCCCAGGCGGAACTCGCGGCGAAAGGCGTCGTCCAGAACCAGCGCGCCTTTACCACTATGATGTGGCTGCTGGCCGCGGTGATGGTCGTGGTGATCGCGGTGATTGCAGGTTGCTGGTTTGGCCTGCGGGTGGTGCTGATCCGTCCGCTGCACGCGCTGCTGGGGCATATCCGACATATCGCATCCGGCGACCTGACCCAGCCGATTCAGGTGGAAGGACGCAATGAGATGAGCCAGCTGGCGGCCAGCCTGCATGAGATGCAGCAGTCGCTGGTGCGTACCGTCAGCGATGTGCGCGACGGCTCCGATGCGATTTTCACCGGTGCCAGCGAAATCTCTGCCGGCAACAATGACCTTTCCGCCCGCACCGAAGAGCAGGCGGCCTCGCTGGAACAGACGGCTGCCAGCATGGAACAGCTGACCGCTACGGTAAAACAGAACGCTGAAAATGCCCGTCAGGCGTCGCAGCTGGCGCTGAGCGCTTCTGATACTGCCCGTAAAGGCGGTGACGTGGTGGAAGGTGTTGTGCGCACCATGAGTGATATTGCCGGTAGTTCAAAGAAGATTGCCGATATTATCAGCGTTATCGACGGCATTGCGTTCCAGACGAATATTCTGGCGCTCAACGCTGCCGTTGAAGCGGCACGCGCCGGTGAGCAGGGCCGCGGCTTTGCTGTTGTGGCGGGTGAGGTGCGCAGTCTGGCACAGCGCAGCGCTCAGGCGGCGAAAGAGATCAAAGGGCTGATCGAAGAGTCGGTCACGCGGGTTAACGCCGGTTCGCAGCTGGTCGGTACCGCCGGTGACACCATGAGCGATATTGTCGGTGCCGTCACGCGCGTCACCGATATCATGGGCGAGATCGCCTCGGCGTCAGATGAACAGAGTCGCGGTATTGATCAGGTGGGTCACGCGGTCACTGAGATGGATCGCGTGACGCAGCAGAACGCCGCTCTGGTCGAGGAGTCCGCCGCCGCCGCCGCATCACTGGAAGCGCAGGCGAGCAGGCTGAGTCAGTCGGTTGCCGTGTTTCATATTCCGCGTACTGCAGCGCCGGCCGCTCAGCGTCTGACAGAGAGCAGAAAACCGCAGCCGCTGCGCAGTCCGGCGCGCAAAGCCGCTACCGCCGCCCCGGCCAGCGATACGAACTGGGAAACGTTTTAAGGGATTTTACCAGGTCGGCATAAATGCCGACCCTGCATGCTTATACACTGCGCATTCACGGCTAATCAGACACCGGCATGAATGCCAGCCCGTTAATCCCGCAGGGAGCGCATTAATGCGCTCCTGGCCCGGTCTGCCTTACTGCCACCTCTGCACCCAACGCATAAACTGCGCGCCGCGTGCATAAAGATCCCCTCATCCACGCCGATAACTACAGCGATCCGCCAACCAATGAGGTGTTTATGTTTAGTCGTATTCGTGTTGTTTCCGGCCTGCTCTGCGTGCTGGCGCTGTTTGCGCTGCTGCAGCTCTTTTCCGGTGGGATGTTCTTCTCAACGGTAAAAGCTGATAAAGATAATTTTGCCTATAACCAGCGCCTCAGTACCCTGCAGCGCGCCATGGGCACCTCCTGGGTATCGCTGGTGCAGGCGCGTAATACGCTAAACCGCGCCGGTATTCGCTATTTACAGGATAGCCAGATGGCAGGATCGGGGGCCACGGTGAAAGAGCTGGTTGCGCTCGCCAATGAGGAGCTGCAAACCGCCGATGCGGGCTTTGCCGATTTTAATGCCAGCCTTTCGGTGCAGGGCAAAAGCGCTGCGAACGTGCTGGCGCTGCAGGCCAACTATAAAGCCTACCGCGATGCGCTGGCTGAGCTGGTGGTTTTCCTCGGCTCAGGCAACTTCAAAGGGTTTGTCGATCAGCCTACGCAGAGTCTGCAGGACAAATTTGAAAAGGATTACAACGCCTGGCTCACTACTAATCTGGGCCTGGCGCAGCAGGGCGTTGACGCCAATGAGAGCGCATATCGTCACGCCATTATGCTGGTGCTGGGCACCCTGCTGGTGACGCTGCTGGTGATTATGCTGGTCTGGAGCGGAATGCGCTCAGCGCTGATCCGGCCGCTGAAGCAGAGCATTGAACATATCCGCCACATTGCGCGGGGCGATCTGACCCAGAGTATTGACGTCAGCGTACGTAACGAAGTGGGCGATCTGCTCAGTTCGCTGGCAGAGATGCAGCAGGAGCTGGCGCGCACGGTGCGTACCGTACGCGATGGATCTGACGCTATCTATACCGGCGCGAGTGAAATCGCGATGGGCAATAACGACCTCTCTTCCCGTACCGAACAGCAGGCAGCTTCGCTGGAGCAGACGGCTGCCAGCATGGAGCAGCTTACCGCCACGGTGAAACTGAATGCAGAAAATGCACGTCAGGCCTCGCAGCTGGCGCTTAACGCCTCAGAGACCGCGCAGCAGGGCGGCAAAGTGGTCGATGGCGTGGTGAGCACCATGAAAGATATCGCCGGCAGCTCGAAGAAAATTGCGGACATCACCAGCGTTATTGACGGTATCGCATTCCAGACCAATATCCTGGCGCTGAACGCTGCCGTAGAAGCGGCACGCGCCGGTGAACAGGGACGCGGGTTTGCGGTGGTTGCAGGTGAAGTGCGCAGTCTGGCACAACGCAGCGCTCAGGCGGCGAAAGAGATCAAAGCGCTGATTGAAGACTCTGTCAGCCGCGTTAACACCGGCTCGGTGCTGGTCGAAAGCGCAGGTGAAACCATGAGTGAGATCGTCAGCGCCGTAACGCGAGTGACCGATATCATGGGTGAAATCGCCTCCGCCTCCGATGAGCAGAGCAAAGGTATCGACCAGGTGGGCGTGGCCGTGACGGAAATGGACCGGGTAACACAGCAAAACGCCGCGCTGGTTGAAGAGTCTGCGACGGCCGCTGCCGCTCTGGAAGAGCAGGCCAGCCGCCTGAAACAATCCGTTGCCGTGTTCAATATTGGTAAAGAATTTGTCGCGCAGGCCGTTAACGTATCTACAGCGTTAAAAAAGGTATCGCCGGTTGCGCAAAAAGCGCTGGCACCCGCTACTGGCGCACGCGGCGCTGATGATAACTGGGAAACCTTTTAATGCAGCCGGGCCGCTTTGGGCGGCCCGCTTACCCGGTAAGTACCGGCAGCAGCGTAGCAATCAGAGAACTATCACTTAACAGTTTGTTGCCGGATGGCCCGAGATGAAGAAATCGACGTTCCTCGATCAAAATGAGCCGACCACGCTGCTTGCGCAGATGGTACAGCGTCTGCCGCTTTCCGATACGCACTTTCGTCGTATCAGCCAGCTGATCTATCAGCGCGCGGGTATTGTCCTGGCCGATCATAAGCGTGAGATGGTCTACAACCGCCTGGTTCGCCGGCTGCGGACGCTGAATATCGACGATTTCGGCCGCTATCTGGCGCTGCTTGAACAGGATCCAAACAGCGCAGAGTGGCAGGCGTTTATCAATGCGCTGACCACTAACCTGACCTCGTTTTTTCGCGAAGCGCATCATTTCCCGATCCTGGCAGAACACGCCCGGAAACGCAGCGGCAGCTACAGCGTCTGGAGTACGGCCGCGTCAACCGGCGAAGAGCCCTATTCCATTGCGATGACGCTGGCTGAAACGCTGGGCACCGGACCTGGCAAATTTCAGGTTCACGCCAGCGACATCGACACGCAGGTGCTGGAGAAAGCGGTAGCGGGCGTCTATCGCCAGGAGGAGCTGCGCACGCTGTCGCAATCGCAGCTGCAGCGTTTCTTTCTGCGCGGCACCGGCCCGCATGAAGGCATGGTGCGCGTCCGCCCTGAGCTGGCAGGTATGGTGCACTACTCGCAGCTTAATCTGCTGGCTAATGAGTGGGCGCTGCCTGGCCCGTTTGACGCTATTTTTTGCCGCAACGTAATGATCTACTTCGATAAAGAGACTCAGGAAAAAATCCTGCGCCGTTTTGTTCCGCTGCTGAAGCCGGGCGGAGTGCTGTTTGCCGGGCATTCAGAAAACTTCAGCCAGATCAGCAAAGAGTTCTGGCTGCGCGGGCAGACCGTGTATGGGCTGACTAAGGAAAGACGATGAGCAAAATCACCGTGATGTGCGTGGATGACTCGGCGCTGATGCGCCAGCTGATGACGGAGATCATCAACAGCCATCCCGATATGGAGATGGTTGCGACGGCACCGGACCCGCTGGTAGCGCGGGATTTAATCAAACAGTACAACCCGCAGGTGCTGACGCTGGATGTTGAGATGCCGCGTATGGATGGCCTCGACTTTCTGGAAAAACTGATGCGTCTGCGGCCGATGCCGGTGGTGATGGTCTCCTCTCTCACCGGTAAGGGTTCGGAAGTCACGCTGCGCGCGCTGGAGCTGGGCGCGGTGGATTTTGTCACGAAACCGCAGCTGGGGATCCGCGAGGGCATGCTGGCTTACAGCCAGATGATCGCCGACAAAATTCGCGGCGCGGCGCGGGCGAAGCTGCATACACGCACCGTGTCGCCGGCGCCGGTCACGCTGAAAGCGGGTCCGCTGCTCAGCAGTGAAAAGCTGATTGCGATCGGCTCGTCCACCGGCGGTACGGAAGCGATCCGCCATGTACTGCAGCCGCTGCCGGCGACCAGTCCGGCGCTGCTTATCACGCAGCATATGCCGCCGGGATTTACCCGCTCGTTTGCCGAGCGGCTGAACAAGCTCTGCCAGATCACCGTGAAAGAGGCGGAGGATGGCGAACGTATTCTGCCGGGTCACGCCTATATCGCGCCAGGCGCAATGCATATGGAGTTGGGGCGTAGCGGAGCGAACTACGTTGTAAAACTTAATGATGGCCCGCCGGTTAACCGGCACAAACCCTCTGTGGATGTGCTGTTTCGCTCGGTGGCCGTCAATGCAGGACGAAATGCAGTGGGCGTCATTCTGACCGGGATGGGAAATGACGGCGCGGCCGGGATGCTGGAAATGCATCGCGCAGGCGCCTGGACCATCGCGCAGGATGAAGCCAGCTGTGTGGTATTTGGCATGCCGCGCGAAGCAATAGCGATGGGCGGCACCAGTGAAGTGGTCGATCTGGGCCACATCAGCCAGCATATGCTGGCAAAAATTAGCGCCGGACAGGCATTGCGAATTTAACGAGCCCGTCCTGCCGGACGAGACAACACAGGAGTAGATATGGCTGATAAAAATATGCGCTTTTTGGTAGTGGACGACTTTAACACCATGCGTCGCATCGTCCGCAACCTGCTGAAAGAGCTGGGTTTCAATAACGTTGAAGAAGCCGAGGATGGCGTTGATGCGCTGAATAAACTGCGCGCAGGCGGCTTCGACTTCGTGGTCTCTGACTGGAACATGCCAAACATGGATGGCCTGCAGCTGCTGCAGACCATTCGCGCCGACGCCACGCTGAGCAAGCTGCCGGTGCTGATGGTGACGGCAGAAGCGAAGAAAGAGAACATTATTGCTGCCGCTCAGGCTGGCGCCAGCGGCTACGTAGTGAAACCTTTCACCGCCGCCACGCTGGAAGAGAAGCTGGGTAAAATATTCGAAAAACTGGGCATGTAAGGAGATGTGATGAGCGACCTTCCGAAATCAACTGAAGAAGCCTCGGCACACGACATTATTGTCCGAATTGGCTCGCTGACGCGTATGCTGCGCGACAGCCTGCGTGAACTCGGGCTGGATCAGGCGATTGCCGAAGCCGCAGAAGCGATCCCGGATGCCCGCGATCGTCTGGATTATGTAGTACAGATGACGGCGCAGGCAGCAGAACGCGCGCTGAACAGCGTGGAAGCGTCACAGCCGCATCAGGATAAGATGGAAGCGGGCGCCACGCAGTTAAAAGGGCGCTGGGATGCGTGGTTTGAAAACCCGATTGAGCTTGCTGATGCGCGCGAGTTGGTTTCGGATACGCGTGAGTTTCTCGCTGAGGTGCCGCAGCACACGTCATTCACCAACAAGCAGCTGCTGGATATTATGATGGCGCAGGATTTTCAGGACCTCACGGGTCAGGTGATCAAGCGCATGATGGATGTCATCCAGGAAATTGAACGGCAGCTGCTGATGGTGCTGCTGGAGAACATGCCAGAGGCAAACGCGGCGGCGCGCAAAGAGGCCACCAGCCTGCTGAACGGCCCGCAGATCCACGCTAATGCCCCTGGCGTGGTCTCCAGTCAGGATCAGGTTGATGATCTGCTGGACAGCTTAGGTTTTTAACCGCAGCGCAGAGACAGGCACCCGGTCTGTCTCTGCACTGCTCTGCCATACGCCCGCACCGCTTTCCGTAAATCCTCCTAAATTGCCTGCAGAATCAGCAGAGTGTGATAAGGTTAGATCTGCCGTTTTGTGATCGACGTCTACTTTATTACCGAAACGATAGCTGATTTTATGTTGCCACTGCTTATCCGCACACTTCTGCCATTCTGCCTGACTGGCGTAGCGCTGCCTGCGCTGGCGCTGACGACCGCTACCCGCGTGGCTGACGCGCCCTTTACCGATCCCGCTCACTTCCGGCAAATGGCCGATGACCTGCCGGCGCTGGGCTATAACGCTGATAGCGACGCCTTAAGTAAAAAACTGGCGACCATCGCAAAGAGCATCGGCGAAGCGAGCCAGAACGGTGACAGTGAGACGTCGCTCGGGCAGCAGGCGGGGATCTGGGCGTTTAATCACTTTCGCGATGAGGTGGCCACCCGGGTGGCGGATGAAGGGCAGCTGCTGCTGTCGCCCTACGGGCAGGCGCAGATTGATCTTAATGTCGACATGGAAGGTAACTTCAGCGGCAGCGGGGCGTCGCTGCTGACGCCGTGGGCCGATCGCTATAACTATCTGACCTTCAGCGAGCTGGGCGTGCATCAGACGGATGACGGGCTGATTGGTAATGCTGGCCTGGGTCAGCGCTGGGTGGCGGGCAACTGGCTGCTTGGTTATAACGGATTTGTCGATCGTATGTTCGACAGCGGGCTGCAGCGGGCATCAGTGGGTACGGAGGCCTGGTCTGACTTTTTGCGCTTTTCAGCCAACTACTACACGCCGCTCTCAGGCTGGCGCAACCGCAATCCGTTTCAGCAGCAGCGGCTGGCGCGCGGTTATGACGTTACCACGCGCGGCTATCTGCCGTTTTATCGTCAGCTGGGCGTCTCCGTTAGCTGGCAGCAGTATCTGGGCAACAATGTCGATCTGTTCAACTCCGGCAACACGTATCACAACCCCTCTGCGCTGACGCTGGGCCTCTCCTATACGCCAGTGCCGCTGGTCACCGTTTCCGCCAGCCACAAAACCAGCAGCGAAGGGGAGAGTCAGGATCAGCTCGGGCTGCACCTTAACTACCGGTTCGGCGTGGCTCTCAGCCAGCAGCTCAGCCCGGATAACGTTGCAGCCACCCGTTCGCTGCGCGGCAGCCGCTACGATACGGTGACGCGCAGCTCGACGCCGGTTCTGGCTTTTCGCCAGCGAAAAACCTTCTCTGTTTTTCTCGCTACGCCGCCGTGGCAGTTGAATCCTGGTGAGAGTCTGTCGCTGAAAGTGCAGATCCGCAGCGCGAATCCGGTACGTAAAGTAAGCTGGCAGGGCGACACGCAGGCGCTGAGCCTGACGCCGGGGACCCGGCCTGGCGATCCGCAGGGCTGGAGTATTATTATGCCCGCCTGGGACACGTCGCCAGGCGCAACGAATCACTATCGTCTGTCGGTAACGGTTGAAGACAGCAAACAGCAGCGGGTGACGTCAAACTGGATCGATCTTCAGCTGCAGCCGCCGGTGGCACTGGCGCCACAAAACCAGGACAGCTTCGATATCATGGCGCCCTGATCGCCCCCGTGCGCGAAGGCGCTTTTTCGCACCACGATGGCGCGTGCTGCGCTGCCAGCGCGCGCCATCTGCCCTGTTATGGCGAAATATTTGCTGTGCGATCACAAAAGCAACATTTCCTTCCATAAATGCATAAATCCGCTAAATAATTTGCTGCCTTAGCGGCGGCGCAACCGTAATATTCACTTTTTATGCAAAATAAGTGAATAGCGGCCTGCCGTAACCCATTGAAATTTCGTCGCTGACTCCCTTTTATGCATTATTCCCTCTGGCTGGCACGCTTGCTGCACCTTATAGTCGGGCTGCTGATTACGCACTCTTAACAATTTTAAAACAATAGCTTCACCCGGGGTGAGGCAGGAGATCCGGCTATGTCACTGCAGGTTACACGTCACGATTTTGATCAATGGATGATGCCGGTCTATGCACCCGCAACCTTTATACCGGTACGGGCTGAAGGATCGCGGTTGTGGGATCAACAGGGCAAAGAGTATATCGATTTTGCTGGCGGGATCGCAGTGAATGCGCTGGGTCATGCACACCCGGCGCTGCAGCAGGCGCTGACAGAGCAGGCGGCAAAGCTGTGGCATACCGGCAATGGCTATACCAACGAGCCGGTATTGCGGCTGGCAAAACAGCTGATTGATGCCACCTTTGCCGACCGCGTTTTCTTCTGCAACTCCGGCGCTGAGGCGAACGAAGCTGCGCTTAAGCTGGCGCGCAAAGTGGCACACGACCGTTTCGGCGATCAAAAAAGCGGCATTGTGGCGTTCACTAACGCTTTTCATGGCCGCACCCTGTTTACGGTGTCGGCTGGCGGCCAGCCCGCCTATTCGCGCGACTTTGCGCCGCTGCCGCCGGCCATTCAGCATGCGCAGTTTAATCACCTGGAATCGGCCGCCGCGCTGATTAACGACAACACCTGCGCCGTGATTGTTGAACCGATTCAGGGCGAGGGCGGCGTCTTACCTGCCGATGCAGCCTTCCTGCGCGGCCTGCGGGAGCTGTGCGACCGCCATCAGGCGCTGCTGATTTTTGATGAAGTGCAGAGCGGTGTGGGACGCACCGGATCGCTTTACGCCTATATGCACTACGGCGTTACACCGGACGTGCTCACTACCGCAAAAGCGCTGGGCGGCGGCTTCCCGATTGGTGCCATGCTGACGCGTGAGGATCTGGCGCGGGTGATGGGAGTGGGCACACACGGTACCACTTATGGCGGTAACCCGCTGGCGGGTGCGGTGGCGGGTAAAGTGCTGGAGCTGGTCAACCAGCCCGCTTTTCTCGCTGGCGTGACCGAGCGGCATCAGTGGTTTGTTGATCGGCTCCAGGCGATTAACCAGCGGCTGCCGGTGTTTAAAACCATCCGCGGCCTCGGGCTGCTGATTGGCGCCGTACTCAACGACGATTTCGCCGGAAAAGCCAAACAGTTTAACCTGACGGCCGCCGAAGAGGGCGTCATGGTCCTGATTGCCGGTGCCAGCGTCGTGCGCTTTGCGCCCGCGCTAAACATCAGCCAGGAGGAGGTGCAGCAGGGGCTGGCGCGTTTTGAGCGCGCCTGTGAACGTATTCTCAGAGGAGCCACATCATGATGGTGATCCGCCCGGTTGAACATGATGACCTGGCGCAGCTGCTTCTGCTGGCGGGTAAAACCGGCGGCGGCCTTACCTCGCTGCCGGAAGACAGCGCCACGCTGCAGGCGCGTATTGAGCGTTCACTGCTGACCTGGCAGGGGGCGCTGCCGCGCGCTGAACAGGGTTACGTCTTTGTGCTGGCCGACAGTGACGATAACCGGGCCGTGGGGATCTGCGCGATTGAAGTGGCGGTCGGGTTGCAGGAGCCGTGGTACAACTTCCGGGTTGGCACGCAGGTACACGCCTCCAGAGAGCTGAACGTGTATGCCAGCCTGCCAGTGCTGTCGCTCAGCAACGATCACACCGGCAGCAGCGAACTCTGTACGCTATTTCTCGATCCCGACTACCGCGACGGCAGAAACGGCTATTTACTCTCTAAATCACGCTTTCTTTTTATGGCGAACTTCCGCGATCGCTTTATGCGCAACGTGGTGGCAGAGATGCGCGGCGTCAGCGATGACAGCGGTCATTCCCCTTTCTGGGAAAGCGTGGGCAGCCATTTCTTCTCTATGCCGTTTCGCCAGGCTGATTTTCTCAGCGGTACCGGTCAGAAAGCGTTTATCGCAGAGCTGATGCCGAAACATCCGCTCTATATTCACTATCTCAGCGAGGCAGCGCAGCGCGTCATTGGTGAAGTACACCCGAAAACGGCGCCGGCGCGCGCGGTGCTGGAAGCGGAAGGTTTTCGCTATCAGAACTATGTCGACATCTTTGATGGCGGACCGACGCTGGAGTGTGAAATTGATCGTATCCGGGCCATTCGCAAAAGTACGCTGCTGCCGGCAGGCGCCGGTGACGCGCAGGCGCACTGGCCGCTCTGCCTGGTCGCTAACAGCAACTATCAGCAGTTTCGCGCCACGCTACTGCCGGTGGATATCGCCGCCGGTCACGTCTGCCTCAGTGAGAGCCAGCGTCAGGCGCTGCGCTGTGAATATGGTGATGCGCTACGGGTTGTAACACTCTGCCGTGAGGAGAAACAGGCATGACGCACTTTATTAATAATCAGTGGCTGCGCGGCGACGGTGACCTCTTCACAAAAGCCGATCCGGTCTCAGGCGAACAGCTGTGGCAGGGCAACGCCGCCTCTGCGGCTCAGGTCAGCGCCGCCTGTGCGGCAGCCCGCGCAGCGTTCCCGCACTGGGCGCGCCTGCCGTTCACGGCACGTCAGGCAGGGATTGAAACCTTTGCCGCGCTGCTGGAGCAGCATAAGGTGGAGCTGGCGGAGATCATCTCACAGGAAACCGGCAAGCCGCGCTGGGAGACGCTGACGGAAGTGCAGGCGATGATCAATAAAATTGCCATTTCAGTGAAAGCGTATCACGCCCGTACCGGCGAACAGCAGTCGGGTGAAAGCGCACTGCGCCATCGTCCGCACGGTGTACTGGCGGTATTCGGGCCCTATAATTTTCCGGGGCATCTGCCAAATGGCCACATTGTGCCCGCGCTACTGGCAGGAAACTGCGTGGTGTTTAAGCCGAGCGAGCTGACGCCGCTGACCGCGGAACGCACCGTGCAGCTCTGGCAGCAGGCAGCGCTCCCGGCGGGGGTCATCAATATGGTGCAGGGCGGACGGGAAAGCGGCCAGGCGCTGGCACAGGCAGAGCAGATTGATGGCGTCCTGTTTACCGGCAGCGCGGCTACCGGGTATCACCTGCACCGGCAGTTTGCCGGCCAGCCGGAGAAGATGCTCGCGCTGGAGATGGGTGGCAATAATGCGCTGATTGTGGAAGATCCGGCCGATATTGATGGCGCCGTACATATCGTCATCCAGTCAGCTTTTATTTCTGCCGGGCAGCGCTGCACCTGCGCACGTCGCCTGCTGGTAAAACGTGGCGCGGCGGGCGACGCGTTTCTGCAGCGGCTGGTGGCCGTCAGCGCCCGGCTGCAGCCCGCAGCGTGGAATGCTGAGCCACAGCCATTTATGGGCAGCGTCATTTCGCCTGCGGCGGCCGGACAGATCTATCAGGCGTGGCAGCAGCGCGTGGCGCTGGGCGGTGAAGTGCTGCTGAATATGCAGTGGCCGGATCGCCAGCGCGCACTTATTACGCCAGGCATTATCGATATGACCCATGTAAGTGCGCTGCCGGATGAGGAGGTGTTCGGACCGCTGCTGCAAATCATCCGTTATGACGACTACAGCGAGGCGATTACGCTGGCTAACGCCACGCGCTATGGCCTCTCATGCGGTCTGATCTCACCGCAGCGGGCGCAGTTTGATCAGCTGCTGCTGGAGGCGCGCGCCGGTATCGTCAACTGGAACAAGCCGCTTACCGGTGCGGCCAGCACCGCGCCGTTTGGCGGCATTGGCGCCTCCGGCAACCACCGCGCCAGCGCCTGGTACGCTGCGGATTACTGCGCCTGGCCGATGGCAACCCTGGAGAGCAGCAGTCTGGCCCTGCCCGATACGCTCTCGCCGGGTCTCGATTTCTCTGCTCAGGGAGCGCGCCATGAACGCAGCTGAAGTCAATTTTGATGGACTGGTTGGCCTGACGCACCACTACGCGGGCCTCTCATTTGGTAATGAGGCGTCAACCCGCAATCAGCTGCAGCCCTCTAATCCCAGACTGGCGGTGCTGCAGGGACTGCGCAAAATGAAAGCGCTGGCCGATCTCGGCTATCTGCAGGGCGTGATCCCGCCGCACGAGCGACCTAATTTGCCGCTGCTGCGCCAGCTCGGTTTTTACGGCAGTGACGCGCAGGTGCTGGCGCGCGCTGCGCAGCAGGCGCCGCAGCTGCTCTCAGCCGCCAGTTCAGCCTCGGCGATGTGGGTTGCCAACGCGGCCACCGTATCGCCCTCGGCAGACAGCGGTGACGGACGCGTTCATTTTACCGTTGCCAATCTGAATAATAAGTTTCACCGGTCCATTGAAGCACCGGAAACGGCTGATCTGCTGCGGGCGATCTTCCGCGACCCGCAGCGTTTCTGCGTGCATGACGCGCTGCCTCAGGTGGCGCTGTTTGGTGACGAAGGGGCCGCGAATCATAATCGCTTCGGAGCGCGCTACGGCGACGCCGGCCTGCAGCTGTTCGTCTATGGGCGCGAAGGGCAGCACGCCGGCATCACGCCGGAACGCTATCCGGCGCGCCAGACGCTGGAAGCGAGCAGAGCGGTCGCGCGTCTGCATCAGCTTGACGAGGCGCGCACGCTCTTCGTGCAGCAGAACCCGGCGGTGATCGATCAGGGCGTTTTCCATAACGACGTGATTGCCGTCAGTAATCAGCAGGTGCTGTTCTGTCACGAAGAGGCTTTCGTCAATCAGCCTGCATTGCTGGAGCAGCTGGCAGAGCGGGTGCCGGGGTTTACCGCCATCGTGGTGCCGCGCGCGCGCGTATCCGTCAGCGACGCGGTGGCGACCTATCTCTTCAACAGTCAGCTGCTGCAGCACCCCGATGGCGGTATGCGGCTGATACTGCCCGAAGAGGCACGGCAGCATCCGGGCGTCTGGGCTTATCTGACGGAGCTGGCAGAGAGCGGCGGACCGATTCGGGAGCTCACGGTATTCGATCTGCGTGAAAGCATGTGCAACGGCGGCGGGCCAGCCTGCCTGCGCCTGCGGGTCGTGTTGACGGCAGAAGAGCAGCGGGCGGTCAACCCGGCGGTAATGATGAACGAGCAGCTGTTTACGCAGCTCAGCCAGTGGGCAGAACGCCACTATCGCGACTATCTCACGCAGGCGGATTTAGCCGATCCGGCGCTGCTGCAGGAGGGGCGTGACGCTCTGGATGCGCTGACGCAGCTGCTGAAGCTGGGCAGCGTCTACGCCTTTCAGCGCTGAGGCTGAGGCAGGATTAAGGAGAAAATATGCGCAGTTTTTTACAGCAGACGCTGGCGGGCACGCCGCCTGCCGTCACGCAGGGCGAGACAGCTTATCTGCGCTGGCAGTGGCAGGCGGAAGGGATCCTCTCGCTGACGCCGCTGACGCACTGCGACCGGGCGCTGGTGCTGTCAGCCGGGATCCACGGCAATGAAACCGCGCCGGTGGAGATAGTGGAGCAGCTGCTGGCGCCGCTGCTTAGCGGAGAAAAACCGCTGGCGGTGCGGCTGCTGGTGATACTGGGTAATCCGGCGGCGCTGCGCAGCGGCCGTCGCTATCAGCAGTACGATCTCAACCGGCTGTTTGGTGGCCGCTGGCAGCGGGTCAGTGAAACCAGTGAGGCACAGCGCGCCCTGCAGCTGGAACAGGTGATGGAGCGATTCTGGCGCAGCTGCCACAGGCAGACGTCGCGCTGGCATCTTGATCTGCATACCGCTATTCGTGGCTCTTATTATCCACGCTTTGCCGTTATGCCCGCGAACGCGCGACCGTGGCCGGATACGTTTATGCAGTGGCTGGCCGCAGCTGAGCTGGAGGCGCTGGTTTTTCATCGTGCGCCGGGCGGCACCTTCACCCACTATAGTTGTGAGCATCATCATGCGGCGAGTTCGACGCTGGAACTGGGTAAGGCGCTGCCGTTTGGTGAAAATGATCTCACGCAGTTCAGGGCAGTGCAGCGGGCACTCGCTGCGCTGCTGGAGGGCGAAACATGGCCGCAGCCGCATACGCAGCCGCGGCGCTATCACGTTTCACAACAAATCACCCGTCAGGGAGAGGGATTTACGCTGCATATGAGCGCGGACACGCTGAATTTCACCGCGTTTCCCCAGGGCACGCTGCTGGCAGAAGAGGGCGACACGCGCTATTACGTACAGCAGGCGCGGGAATATGTACTGTTTCCCAATCCGCAGGTGGCGCCGGGATTACGCGCCGGGCTGATGCTGACGGAAGAGAACGCACAGATGCCGGCGCAATAAACGGCCGCAGCATGGCTGACGCCTGATGGCGTCAGCCATGCTGATAGCGATCGCTTAACATTTTGCTTTCCCGGCGCGGGCAAACTCATTACACTCCTCCTTAATTCCTGCCATTTTCCCGCTATTGTCATACTTTTTTGCATTTTCTCACGTAATTCTTCGCAATCTCTCCACGATCGCACGATATCTATCTTCTATGCTTTCAGGGCTTTACTCAGGTTCTGAGTAGTTGACGTTCAGCGTCGTATGCTTGTTTCCGAAGACGCGACACAGGCTGTCGTCATATAACTGACAAGAAAGGACAATATTATGCGTAAACTGACTTCTGTTTTTCTGGCTACCGCAATGGCACTGGGTGCCGCCAATATCGTCCACGCTGCGGCCGATAACCTGACGCCACCGCCGGCCGGCACTGAAAAGCCGATGCATAAGCCGATGCGTCATCACGGTATGGAGATGTTTAAAGGCATTACTCTGACCGATGCGCAGAAAACACAGATCCGCACCATCATGCAGGATGGTCATAAAGAGATGCAGCGCCCGTCGCCGGAGGCGCGCCGCGCGAACCATGCCATTATTGCCGCCGACAGCTTCGATCGCAGCAAAGCGGAAGCACAGGCTGAGAAGATGACCGCAAACGCCAAAGAGAATGCGGTACGCATGATGGAAACCCAGAACAAAATCTATAACGTACTGACGCCGGAACAGAAAAAGCAGTACAACGCCAATTTCGAAACGCGCCTGACGGAAAAAGCGCCACACGATGGTAAAATGCCACCACCGCCTGCTGACGGTGAGTAAACACACCGTGATCGATCCGGATTAAGACCGCCGGCGCTGTTCAGGGCAGAGTACCGCCCTGAACAGCGTCGGCGGTTTTTTTTATAGCTCTATCAGCGGGAACTCGCCGGAAAGCAGCGGACGGCAGAGAATTTTATAGCCGTCGTGATCAAACCCCTGGCGCGCGCGCTGCAGCTGGCGCGCTTCCGCTTCAGTGGCAACAGAACCCAGCCAGAACCAGTGATCGATCACATGGATTTGTGTCATCTCAGCGCCGCGCTCCACCATGCCAACCGGGCCTTCCCACGGCCAGCACACCACGCGAAAGCGTTCCAGCCCCTCGCGGAGCCGCTGCTGGTGCGCTTCAACACTCTCTTTTCCGCAGCAGGCGCCGGCACAGCGCTTCAGTGCTGCGCGAAAGCAGCCGCGCCCTGGCCGCAGGCTCTCCAGCCCAAGCAGGCCGTGACAGAGCTGCAGCTCATCGGCCATGCTTTTAAGCTTCTCCAGCGCGGCAAAACGGCTGCGAAACAGCCCGTAGAGATCGGGTGAACGAGAGAAATCGACATCTTTTGCATAGACCACTTCCGGCGCGCCTTCTCCCAGCTGAAGTGAGCAGAGCTGACGATTTTTGCGCAGGCGCTTATTAAATAACGGCTGCTGCGTTTTAATCATCTGCGCTTCCAGCAGCTGCGCGCCAATATCGCCGGCGGTGGGGATCCAGCTTACGCGCCGCGCCTGACGCAGCATGCTCGCTTCATCCGTGGTGCGAAAATGCGCCATCACCCGGCTGCGCAAATTAATGCTTTTGCCGATATAAAGAGGCAGATTTTCACTCTCGCCGTGAAAGGTATAGACGCCGGGCACTTTAGGCAGCCCTTCAAGCCACTGGCGCAGGTGTTCGGGATATTGATAGATTGCCGCCGCGTCAAAGTCGAGGCGATGGCTGGTTGCTCGTCTGACCAAAGAATGCTCCGCTTACTGGTTTTGTATACAGTGTATCAGCGTGCTGCTTTTATCGCCAGTGGCAAGCGAGGCGCGACTCTCTCTCCGCAGAGGGAGAGTCGCAGGGAGGGGCTACTTTTTCCAGTAGTCGTCAAACACAGTCACCGGCATACGGCGCTTATGTTCGGTTTTGGTGTACCAGCCCTCGATAATTTTCGCCGATTCGGCATTGATGGTTTTGCCTTCCAGATAATCATCGATCTGCTGATAGGTTACGCCAAGCGCCACCTCATCCTGCAGGCCGGGACGATCGTCTTCAAGATCGGCCGTGGGATGTTTCATCCAGAGGTGCTCCGGACAGCCCAGCGCCTTCAGCAGCTGTTTACCCTGGCCTTTGTTAAGGCGAAAGATCGGGTTCACGTCGCTGCCGCCATCGCCATATTTGGTATAAAAACCGGTCACCGCTTCCGCCGCGTGATCGGTGCCCAGCACGATACCTTTGGTCATGCCGGCGATGCTGTACTGCGCCTTCATGCGTTCACGCGCCTTTTCGTTACCGCGGACAAAATCTGACAGCGCGATACCCGCTTCCTGCAGTGCGCGCTCGCTCGCCAGCACCGCCTCTTTGATATTGACCACCAGGGTACGATCGGGCTGAATAAACGCCAGCGCATCCTGACAATCCTGCTCGTCGGCCTGTTTACCATACGGCAGGCGCACGGCAATAAAGGTGTACTCTTTATCGCCGGTCTCATGACGCAGTTCGCTGACCGCCATCTGCGCCAGCTTACCGGTCAGCGTTGAGTCCTGCCCGCCGCTGATGCCCAGCACCAGCGTTTTCAGAAAAGGATGCGCTTTCAGGTACGCTTTCAGGAAATCGACGCTGACGCGGATCTCCTGCTGCGGATCGATAGCGGGTTTAACACCAAGGGCCTGAATAATTTCCTGCTGCAGTGACATGAACCTCTCCTCAAGTCAGAAGCCTGACGGCATGATGCGTAACATCAGCTAAAGCTAACGCCTTGGCCGCAAAACAACAAGCCAAACGGCGACTGGCGCAGACGGTTTGCTGCTGAATCAGGCGCTTTCAGGCCGCTGCGCCAGCAGGGTAAACATCAGGATTGCCAGCATAAAGCAGCCGAAAATGGTGGCGCTCATGCTGATAACCGAGGTCCCGCCCACGCCGCTAACCGGCACGCTGATGGCGCCCAGCGTAAACATGGTGACGCCGATAACCGCAGAAGCACTGCCGGCGCGGTGCCCCTGACTCTGCATCGCCAGCGATGCGGCGGTGGTTGCGATTACACCGTTACTGGCAATAGAGAAAAATAGCGCCACCAGAATAACCGGCAGGGCGGCGTCGCTCAGCGCGGCGGTCAGCAGGGTGGCGGAGGCGACAAATGCCAGCGTCAGCCCGCCCTTAAGCACCCGGTATTCGCCCCAGAGCGGACAGAGCCGTGCGCTGGTTTGTGAGGCGATAATCAGGCCGCACCCGTTGGCAGCAAAGCAGAGGCTGAACGCCTGAGGCGAGAGGCCGTAGATCTGCTGCAGCACAAACGGCGAGGCGCCGATATAGGCAAACATGCCTGACATCATAAAGCCCTGCGTCAGGCAAAAACCCATAAAGGGCCGATGCGTAACGACCTGGCCCAGCGCCGCCCAGGCGGAAAACAGAGAGCCCTGGCTACGGCGTGCAGGCGGCAGCGTCTCATGCAGCTGCCAGCGCGCCAGCAGAATCAGCAGAATGGCGATCGCCGCCAGTACGAGAAAAATGCCGCGCCAGCTCATGATTGTCATCAGCGCGCCGCCCAGTACCGGCGCTCCCACCGGTGCAAGGCCGTTGACCAGCATCAGCAGCGCAAAAAAGCGCGTCAGCTCGTGTCCGCTATACATATCCCGGGCGATAGCGCGCGACAGCACGGCACCGCCAGCGCCAGCCAGCCCCTCAAACAGGCGGGCAATCAGTAGCGAATGGATATCTTTTGCCAGCGCGCAGCCGACAGAGGCAATAAACAGCAGCAGCAGCGACAGCAGCAGGGGCCGGATGCGGCCAAATTTATCGCTCATGGGACCAAATAGCAGCTGTCCCGCCCCGAGGCCCAGCAGGCCGGCAGTCAGACTGAGCTGAGCGGTGGAGGTCTGCGTGTGCAGATCGCGCGCCAGTTCAGGCAGCGCGGGGAGATAGAGGTCGATACAGAGCGGTCCGAGCGCCGCCAGAAGTCCGAGCGTGATGGCGTAAACCAGCCGGTTAGGGTGTGCAGATGTCATGGGGCCTCTGAGCCGGGTAAAAAGTTAACCGCGCGATTATACGGAGCAGGGCGCAGCAGCACAGCTTCTTTACTCCGGATATATTGCGATGAACGCATCTAAAAGCGTCGCCACCAGGTTGATAAATCTGAATTTGTGTTCCAGGCTTATTCCGACATGGACAAAGTATGAGGAACAAAAAATGAATAAAGTGCTGGGATGTATCGCTGCCGCTATGACGCTGGCTGCTCTGTCTGGTTGTACCACTTACGATCGCGCGGAAAGTTATGTCACCAAACCGGTGGTAAAAGATGTTAAAAAAGGCATGACGCGTGAACAGGTGCGTCAGATTGCGGGTCCGGCTTCGACCGAAGTGACCATGGCGCACGCGCGTGGCACCTGCCAGACTTACGTTATCGGCGAGCGCGATGGCAAAATGCAGACCTATTTTGTCAGCTACAACGATACCGGTCGCGTGATGAACTACGGCTTCCAGAGCTGCAAAGAGTACGACACCGATCCGCAGGTTGCGCAGTAACTCTTTTTTGCTGAATAAAAAAGGGCCCGTCTGAGACGGGCCCTTTTTCATGCTGAAGTCAGCGCTTAGCGATGCGCCAGTTCGGCGTGCTCATCGCTCTCCAGAATTTTTTTGTCGGTCTGACCCAGCCAGCGGCTGGTCAGCGAACCGGCCGTCATTGAACCGTTCACGTTGAGCGCGGTACGGCCCATATCAATCAGCGGCTCAATGGAAATCAGCAGCGCGACCAGAGTCACCGGCAGCCCCATTGCCGGCAGCACAATCAGCGCAGCAAAGGTAGCACCGCCGCCCACACCGGCTACGCCAGCGGAACTCAGGGTGACGATCCCGACCAGCGTGGCGATCCAGACCGGATCAAACGGGTTAATACCGACAGTAGGAGCAACCATCACGGCCAGCATTGTCGGATAGAGTCCGGCACAGCCGTTCTGACCAATTGTGGCACCGAAGGAGGCGGAAAAGCTGGCAATCGCTTCCGGCACGCCGAGACGGCGCGTCTGCGTTTCCACATTCAGCGGAATGCTGGCCGCGCTGGAGCGGCTGGTGAAAGCGAAAGTGATCACCGGCCATACTTTGCGGAAGAAGCGCAGCGGATTGATGCCGTTGATCGACAGCAGCAGCGCATGCACGCCAAACATAATCGCAAGGCCAAGATAGGAGGCGAGAACAAAGCTGCCCAGCTTAACGATATCGTGCAGGTTAGAGCCGGCGACCACTTTAGTCATCAGAGCCAGTACGCCATATGGCGTCAGCTTCATGATCAGGCGCACCAGTTTCATCACCCAGGACTGCAGCGTATCAATCGCGGCCAGTACGCGTTCACCTTTCACTTTATCATCGCGCAGCAGATGCAGTGCAGCGACGCCGAGGAAAGCAGCAAAGATAACGACACTGATAATGGAGGTCGGGTTCGCGCCTGCCAGATCGGCAAACGGGTTTTTAGGGATGAAAGAGAGCAGCAGCTGCGGCGTGCTGAGATCGGCGACTTTACCCGCATAGTTGCTCTGAATAGCATTCAGACGCGCGGTCTCCTGCGCACCCTGCACCAGCCCTTCAGCGCTGAGGTGGAAGAGGCCGGTCACCATCACGCCGACCAGCGCGGAGATAGCCGTGGTAAACAGCAGTACACCGATGGTCAGCACGCTGATTTTGCCCAGCGAGGAGGCGTTATGCAGACGCGCCACCGCGCTCAGTATTGAGGCGAATACCAGCGGCATAACAATCATCTGCAGCAGCTGTACATAGCCATTACCGACCAGATTAAACCAGCCGATCGAATCCTTAACCACTGCGCTGTTTTCGCCATAAACCGCCTGAAGCGCCAGGCCAAATAGCACGCCCAGCACCAGGCCGGTCAGTACGCGCTTTGACAGGCTCCAGCTCTGGTTGCCAATGCGGTTAAGCAGCACCAGCAGAGCGGCAAAGACCACTATGTTGATAATAAGAGGGAAATCCATACTTAACTCCAGAAAGATGCCGTCCTGCAAAGTGCAGGCGGCATAGCGTAACGTAAATTTCTATCAGAGAATGTCAGGGATGTTAGCAGCACAATTAAGTGCAGGCTTATACCCAAAAAGCATGGGTTATAACTTTTTGTTTAATATGGCGTAATTATTAGCCGTTTAGCGGATTAATTAACCGGTTCACGCTGGATTGCAGTGTATCAAACAGCTGCTGCGGCCAGCCGTTTGCACCAAAAGCAGGCATGCCAGCCGGAAACCAGAGCGCCGCAACCACCAGTCCCAGACAAAGTATCCGCTCCAGCTGATTACCGCTCTGGCTTCTGAGAATAGGCAGACGAAAGCGCCAGCGGCAGGGCCACAGCAGCGGAACGCCAGCTGGCGTCAGCATGTCAGCCACGATATGGCTCAGGTAGCCCAGCGTCAGTCCCTGCAGCACATCCGCCGGCAGAAACCAGTCTGCCGGCACGTTCACTTTAAACAGCCACAGGCTGATAGCCACTGCCAGCAAACTGTGGGTAAAACCGCGATGTCCAAACGCCCGCGCGATGGGCTGAGAGAGCCAGCGAAAACGCTGGCCCAGCGTGGATCGGGGGTGGTCGATATCCGGCAGCAGGCAGGTCAGCAGCGTAGCGGGAACCAGATGCCACCAGTCCGCCGCAGCCAGAACCGGTGTCAGCTCAGCACGCTTGGCAAAAATAGCGCTGGCGATAGCAAAAATTATATGGCCTTCGGCCGTCATGATTAAATCCGGATACAAAACTGTCAATGCATCCAGTATAGGGATTTATCCAGTAAATGAGAACGGTGACGCTGTAACGAAGAGTGAATTATTTTCGCGCTGGCTGACCGCTGTATCAGACTGCGCCATACACTCTGCGGTCAGTTAAACAGATGCTCTGCGCGCAGTTCCGTCAGGCTCGGCAGCCGCACATCTGCCAGCGCCCAGCGGGCATCCGCGTAGTGTGCAGCCGCAGGCACCACAATAGAACGCATGCGCGCCGCTTTACAGGCGATCATGCCGTTGAAGGAGTCTTCCAGCGCCACACAGTTAAGCGGATCGATATCAAGCGCCGCTGCCGCATTCAGATAGACCTGCGGATGAGGTTTGCTCAGCGGCAGCGCTTCAGCGGAGGCGAGGGCGGAAAAGCAGGGCCGCAGCCGGAACATCTCCAGCACCCGCTCCAGCATGGCCAGCGGCGAAGCGGAAGCGAGCGCAATCCGCAGCCCCTGCTGCTGACAGAGCCGCAGCACCTGATCGACACCGGGCAGCAGCGGCTGCTGCGCTTCGATCAGCGATAGCGTACGATCGATAATACGCGCCGTGACGTCGGCCTGAGTCGCACCCTGCCACGGCTGTGCCTCATACCACATGCGTACGGTCTGATCGATGCGCAGGCCAAGCGTGTCAGGCAGCTCCGCGCGACGACTGACGTCAACGCCAAGGCTTGCCAGTACCTCCATCTCAGCCTGATCCCACAGCGGTTCAGAATCAATCAGTAAACCATCCATATCAAAAATAGCGGCGTACACCGGACGACGATAGCGCATGACAATATCCTTCTTAGCGGTTTGCGCCACCTTATCACGCCAGAGTGCGAAAACAAGGACGCGACAGGTAACGCATTTTTCAGGAAAAAATCGCCGACTGCAGGTAGACTTAGGGCAAAATAATTATCTGTATAGGAAAGTCTGCATGACATACCAACAGGCTGGCCAGGTCGCCATCCTTAAGCGCGTGGCTGGCTGGATCATTTTCATTCCGGCACTGCTGTCGACAATTGTTTCCATGCTCGGTTATTTATATCAGCACAGCGTAAAGCAGCCCGGACTGGATGCCGTATTGCTGGATTTTATCCATGTCATGGTGGACATGCTTAAATTCAATACGTCGTTTCTCAATCCGTTCTGGCACAACTCGCCGGTGCCCGATTTTCACGGCGGGGCAAATATCGGTTTCTGGATCGTTTATGCGCTGATTTTCATCGGCATGGCTTTACAGGCATCGGGTGCGCGCATGTGGCGCCAGTCGCGGCATGTTAAAGAGGGCATTGAAGATCAGCTGATTCTGGAGCAGGCAAAGGGTAGCGAAGGCCGCACGCGCGCGCAGCTTGAGGAAAAAATCCGCGTCCCGCACCACACTATTCTGCTGCAGATTTTTCCGCTCTATATCCTGCCAGTAATTATTGCTGTTGCCGGCTACTTTTTACTGACGCTGCTGGGCATGCTTTAAATCATCAGGCCGGTCTGGCCCGATCCTGCGCCAGTTTGTCGTCGCTAAGCAGCTGACTGACGGCAAACTGCGCCTCCTCCTGCCACTGGCCGGAAAAAACGTTCGCGCGGTTCAGCAGGTAATAGAGCTGATATACAGGCTGGCGTTGCGAAAATCCCTCTGCCAGCGGCCACTCTGCGTGATAGCCCTGCATGATCTCACGCGGCAGTTCATGGTAATAACTCAGCATCGCCAGGTCGCATTCGCGGTCACCCCAGTAGCAGGCAGGATCGAAAATCCATGGCCCGCTGCTGCTATCTGCACAGTTGGCAGGCCAGAGATCGCCATGCAGTAGCGAAGGCTGCGGATGATGATGAGCCAGCGCCTGCTGAACGCTGTCAATAATCTGATTCATTTCACCATAGGTCACACCGCGTTCCGCTGCCAGCTGCAGCTGCCAGCCGATACGCTGCTCCGCAAAAAACAGCGACCAGCGCCGCAGCCAGCTATTGGGCTGCAGGGTAGTGGTAATATTATTATCGAAATCGAGTCCGAACTGGCGCTGCTCACTCCATTGATGCAGGCGCGCCAGCTGCTGCCCGAGCTGATAACCCGCTTCCGCGCTGAGCGGCTGCGGCGGAATATACTCCAGCAGAAGAAAACTGGCGTCGCGCGTGCTGCCGACGCCGTAGACGGTCGGCACCCGGACTGTCTGCGTGCGCGCCAGCAGACTGAGCTGATCGGCCTCCCAGCGGAACAGGTCCAGCCGGTCATGGGTGTTGCACTTGACGAAGACATCCAGATCGCCGTAGCGGATACGCCAGGCGGGATGGATATCCCCGCCGGGCAGGGGCTCGCGCTGCGTAATCTCTGCTGGCTGAGTCTGTTCGCTTAACAGGCGGCTGATGGCTGACCACATGGCGGGCTCCTCGTTAATCGCGATATCGCTGCAATTGTAGCGCGCAAAAAATAGGCAAGGCCAGTTTTACCGGCGGCCTCAGACAGGGTTCTGCAAAAATTGCTGCAGCGTTGTAACCTTTGTCTGCGGAGACTGATGCAATGCCACCTCTGCAATACGCGCAGCCTGCTCCGAAACCGCTTCAGGCGTCAGCGTGCTGACAATGCCGAAGCTGTTGGTTCCCAGTTCATGCGGATGTCCTTCAGCATCGTGCAGGGTGGTGCTATATCCGCTATTGACCATAGCGCTGGTCAGCGATTGAAGATCGCTTAGCCCCGACTCCTGATAGTGGAAAGTGACAACGTAACTCATAACGTCCAGCGTGCTCATTTTCTCACCTCACTGTAACCAAACAGATTTCAGCGTAGTCCACCCCACAGCTGAGAGCGAATTTTGTTCAGTTGCAGCGTAAGGCTGTGTCAGCAGCGGCAAAATTCCTGATAATTGCGGGCTGTTATTTCTCTGAACGGCACCTATAATGCGCGCCGTTAGTGAACGCGTCTGCAACGTATCATGCTGGTTGATGCAGGGAACGGCCTGATGCCGCCTCATAATTTTTTACAAAACTTACAGTAAATTGCATTGATTGCCGGTAAAAACGCTGCAGACTCACCTGTTTTTAAATTGCCGCACGGATCACCCTTTAATGAAAGTTCTTAATAAGCTGTCCGCTATTTTTCTGCTCTCTGCCGGAGCATTTTGTCACCAGGCTTTTGCTGATAACGCTGTCTTCACCTCAATGGATGATCCTTCAACGGCCAAACAGCCGTTTGAAGGCAGCGCATCAGCCGGTTACCTGGCGCAAACCGGTAACACCACCAGCTCTTCGCTGACGGCTTCAACCAGCATGACCTGGTATCAGACCTCAACGGCTTACAGCCTGTGGGGCAACGCGGCGAACACCTCATCCAACGATGAGCGTTCATCTGAAACCTACAATATCGGTGGCCGCAGCCGCTACAACATGAACAGCGCTGATTATCTGTTTGGTCAGGCCAGCTGGCTGAGCGATCGTCTGAATGGTTACGATTCCCGCGACGTCCTGACGGCCGGTTATGGTCGCCAGATCCTCAACGGTCCGGTGCACTCTCTGCGCGCGGAATTTGGTCCGGGCGTACGTTACGACGACTTTCACGACGGCGGGCATGAGACCAAAGCGCTGGGCTATGGCGCAGTTAGCTATCAGTGGCAGCTGACGGATACCACGAAATTCATTCAGGGTGTATCCGTGCTGAGCAGCTTCGGCGAAGATACTACGGTGAACTCAGAAACGGCCCTGCAGGTCGCCATCAATGAGCACTTTGCGCTGAAGATGGGCTACAACGTGACCTGGAACAACAATCCGCCAGAGTCCGCGCCCGATCGTACCGATACCAAAACCACGATTCAGCTCTCCTACGCAATGTAACTGCCATACCAGAAAACCGCCGTCCGGCTCAGGCTGCACGGCGGTTTTTTTTCGTGTTTGCTTAGACTTAGCCCGCAAGGCGGGTTTTGCTGCAGGGTGAAAGCTGTTATCATATTTGCCGCTTTATGCGCCTGGCGTCATTCCGACAATGTGGGTCTGACATCACGCCGGGTACACACACCAAACACAGTGTTGCATGTAGGCTTTCGTGTGGCTTACCACTGCAATTTAAGGATATAAAATGCCAGTAATTACTCTTCCTGACGGCAGCCAGCGCGTTTTTGACCACCCGGTCAGCGTAATGGATATTGCGCTGGATATTGGTCCCGGCCTGGCGAAAGCCTGTATCGCCGGTCGCGTAAACGGTGAGCTGGTAGATGCGGTTGATCCCATCACCGACGATGCTCAGGTAGCAATCATCACCGCAAAAGATGAAGCGGGTCTGGAGATTATCCGGCACTCCTGCGCGCACCTGCTGGGCCATGCTATTAAACAGCTGTGGCCTGATACCAAAATGGCTATTGGCCCGGTCATCGATAACGGCTTCTATTATGACGTCGATCTCGACCACACGCTGACGCAGGAAGATCTGGAACAGCTGGAAAAGCGTATGCACCAGCTGGCTGAAACCAATTACAACGTGGTAAAGAAAAAAGTCAGCTGGCAGGAAGCGCGCGACGTCTTTGCTGCGCGTGGCGAAAGCTATAAAACCACAATCCTTGATGAGAATATCAGTCACGACGATCGTCCTGGCCTCTATCATCATGAAGAGTATGTGGATATGTGCCGCGGTCCGCACGTGCCGAACATGCGCTTCTGCCACCATTTTAAGCTGCAGAAAATTGCGGGCGCTTACTGGCGCGGCAACAGCGATAACAAAATGCTGCAGCGTATTTACGGCACGGCCTGGGCAGATAAGAAGCAGCTGTCAGCCTATCTGCAGCGCCTGGAAGAAGCAGCAAAACGCGATCATCGCAAAATTGGTAAACAGCTCGATCTCTACCATATGCAGGAAGAGGCGCCGGGCATGGTGTTCTGGCACAATGACGGCTGGACGATTTTCCGCGAGCTGGAAGTTTTTGTCCGTACCAAACTGAAAGAGTATGATTACCAGGAAGTAAAAGGTCCGTTTATGATGGACCGCGTGCTGTGGGAAAAAACCGGCCACTGGGAAAACTACAAAGAGGCGATGTTTACCACCTCTTCAGAAAACCGCGAATATTGCATTAAACCGATGAACTGCCCGGGTCACGTGCAGATCTTCAATCAGGGTCTGAAGTCCTATCGCGATCTGCCGCTGCGTATGGCAGAGTTCGGTAGCTGCCACCGTAACGAGCCATCGGGTGCGCTCCATGGTCTGATGCGCGTACGCGGCTTTACGCAGGATGATGCTCACGTATTCTGTACTGAAGATCAGGTGCGCGACGAAGTAAACAGCTGTATTCGTATGGTGTACGACATGTACAGCACGTTCGGTTTTGAAAAAATCGTCGTGAAGTTGTCTACCCGTCCGGAAAAACGCATCGGTACCGATGAGATGTGGGATCGCGCAGAGGTTGACCTGGCCGAAGCATTGAAAGAGAATGATATCCCCTTTGAGTATCAGCCGGGTGAAGGGGCATTCTACGGCCCGAAAATCGAGTTCACCCTGTATGATTGTCTCGATCGTGCCTGGCAGTGTGGCACGGTTCAGCTAGACTTTTCTCTGCCAAAACGTCTTGATGCCACCTATGTGGGTGAAAACAACGACCGTCAGACACCGGTGATGATTCACCGTGCGATTCTGGGCTCTATGGAGCGCTTTATCGGTATTCTGACTGAAGAGTTCGCTGGTTTCTTCCCGAGCTGGCTGGCACCGGTACAGGCTGTAGTGATGAATATCACTGACAGTCAGGCAGAATATGTCAGTGAACTGACAAAGAAACTGCAAAATGCTGGCATTCGTGTCAAAGCAGACTTGAGAAACGAGAAGATAGGCTTTAAAATCCGCGAGCACACATTGCGTCGCGTCCCTTATATGCTGGTTTGCGGTGAGAAAGAGGTGGAAGCAGGCAAAGTTGCCGTGCGCACCCGCCGTGGTAAAGACCTCGGGAGCATGGACGTAGATGTGTTTGTTGAGAAGCTGCAACAAGAGATTCGCAGCCGACATCTTCACCAATTAGAGGAATAAGGTTATTAAAGGCGGAAAACGAGTACAACCGACGCGTCCAAACCGTATTAACGGCGAAATCCGAGCCACCGAAGTGCGCCTCACTGGCGTTGACGGCGAGCAACTTGGCATTGTCTCTCTACGCGAAGCGATTGAGAAAGCTGAAGAAGCTGGCGTAGATTTAGTTGAAATCAGCCCGAACGCCGAACCGCCGGTATGCCGTATTATGGATTACGGCAAGTTCCTTTATGAAAAGAGTAAGTCTTCTAAGGAACAGAAGAAGAAGCAGAAAGTTATCCAGGTTAAGGAAATTAAATTCCGTCCTGGTACCGATGATGGCGACTATCAGGTAAAACTCCGCAGCCTGATGCGCTTTCTGGAAGAGGGCGATAAAGCCAAAATCACGCTGCGTTTCCGTGGTCGTGAGATGGCGCACCAGCAGATCGGTATGGAAGTGCTTAACCGCGTCCGTAAAGATCTGTGTGAAGATATCGATCTGGCAGTGGTCGAGTCCTTCCCTTCGAAGATCGAAGGCCGCCAGATGATTATGGTGCTCGCACCTAAGAAGAAACAGTAGGCTTTCAAGTAATGATGCCGCGCAGCGTTCGCGCTGTGCGGGATCATTCGCCTGTCTGGTTCATTTTTTTAACAATGCGAAGTGGATATTTGTAAAAATGCCAAAGATTAAAACTGTACGTGGCGCGGCTAAGCGCTTCAAGAAGACCGCCTCTGGCGGCTTCAAGCGTAAGCACGCAAACCTGCGTCATATTCTGACCAAAAAGTCTACCAAGCGTAAACGTCACCTGCGTCCAAAAGGCCTGGTGTCTAAAGGCGATCTGGGTCTGGTTATTGCCTGCCTGCCGTACGCATAAGTAAATTTTTTTAATTCGCCCGTCGCGCTGTAAGGCTTATCGCCAGCAGAGCACCGGCAAAACAGAATATGATTAAGGAGAGCTCATGGCTCGCGTAAAACGTGGTGTAATTGCTCGCGCACGTCACAAAAAAATCTTAAAACAAGCTAAAGGCTACTACGGTGCACGTTCACGTGTTTACCGCGTTGCTTTCCAGGCTGTTATCAAAGCTGGTCAGTATGCTTACCGCGACCGTCGTCAGCGTAAGCGTCAGTTCCGTCAGCTGTGGATCGCGCGTATCAACGCAGCGGCGCGTCAGAACGGTATGTCTTACAGCCGTTTCATCAATGGCCTGAAAAAAGCGTCCATTGAGATTGACCGTAAAATCCTGGCTGACATCGCTGTATTCGACAAAGCAGCCTTCGCTGCTCTGGTAGAAAAAGCGAAATCAGCTCTGGCGTAAGTCAGGTAAAAAAGGGAGCTTGCTCCCTTTTTTATTACCTGCAACTCACGCAAAAGATTGACATTTTCGCCGCCGGGCATTTCAATAGGGCGGTTTTTAATTTTCTCAAGGTAATGCAAGCATGCACGCTGCTCTTTTCCGTTTCTTTTTTTACTTTAGCGCCTGAACATCAGGGGCTTGTGCGCATAAGAAAAGAAACGAAAAATCGCGCTGAAAGCCTCCCTCGTGGAGGCTTTTTTGTTTCTGGCGAGACTTAATCGGATCCCGGATCCCAACAAGAACTGACCAGCCCGGCTGGAAGAAGAGGAAATCATGTCCCAACTCGCAGACCTGGTGGCCCGTGCCACGGCCGCCATCGACGAGGCGTCGGATATCGCCGCTCTGGACGCTGTACGCGTCGAATTTCTGGGTAAAAAAGGGCACCTTACCCTGCAGATGACCACCCTGCGTGAACTGCCGGCTGAAGAGCGCCCGGCGGCAGGTGCGGTGATTAACGAAGCAAAACAGCAGGTACAGGATCATCTTAACGCCCGTAAAAATACGCTGGAGAGTGCGGCGCTGAATGCGCGCCTGGCGGCAGAAACGATTGATGTCTCACTGCCCGGACGCCGCAGCGAAAACGGCGGTCTGCATCCGGTAACGCGCACCATTGACCGCATCGAAAACTTTTTCGGCGAGCTGGGTTTTGCCGTGGTGACCGGACCGGAAATTGAAGATGACTATCATAACTTCGACGCGCTGAATATTCCGGGTCACCATCCGGCCCGCGCCGATCATGACACCTTCTGGTTTGATGCCACGCGCCTGCTGCGTACGCAGACCTCAGGCGTGCAGATCCGCACCATGAAAAATCAGCAGCCGCCGATCCGCATTATCGCGCCGGGCCGCGTTTACCGTAATGATTACGATCAGACCCACACGCCGATGTTCCACCAGATGGAAGGCCTGATTGTCGATAAAGACATCAGCTTTACCAACCTGAAAGGAACGCTGCACGATTTCCTGAATAACTTCTTTGAAGAGAATCTGCAGATCCGCTTCCGCCCGAGCTACTTCCCCTTTACTGAACCTTCAGCGGAAGTGGATGTAATGGGCAAAAATGGCAAATGGCTGGAAGTACTGGGCTGCGGCATGGTGCATCCGAATGTACTGCGTAACGTCGGCATCGATCCGGAAATTTACTCCGGCTTCGCCTTTGGTATGGGAATGGAACGTCTGACCATGCTGCGCTATGGCGTCACCGATCTGCGTGCTTTCTTCGAAAATGATTTACGTTTCCTCAAACAATTTAAATAAGGGCAGGTTATCCAATGAAATTCAGTGAACTCTGGTTACGCGAATGGGTAAATCCAGCCCTGGACAGCGCTGCGCTGTCTGAACAGATCACCATGGCAGGCCTTGAGGTTGATGGTGTTGATCCCGTTGCCGGCGCGTTTCATGGCGTAGTCGTGGGTGAAGTGGTGGAGTGCGGCCAGCACCCGAACGCGGATAAACTGCGCGTAACCAAAATCAATGTCGGCGGCGATCGTCTGCTGGATATCGTCTGCGGCGCGCCTAACTGCCGCCAGGGACTGAAAGTGGCAGTGGCTACCGTGGGTGCCGTACTGCCAGGTGATTTCAAAATCAAAGCGGCCAAACTGCGCGGCGAGCCTTCTGAAGGCATGCTCTGCTCCTTCTCAGAGCTGGGTATTTCCGACGATCACAACGGTATTATCGAACTGCCAGCCGATGCGCCAGTAGGATGCGACATTCGCGACTACCTGAAGCTGGATGACAATACTATCGAGATCAGCGTGACGCCAAACCGTGCGGACTGTCTGAGCATCGCCGGCGTGGCGCGTGATGTGGCCGTGGTTAACGGACTGCCGCTGACGGCGCCTGCAGCAGAACCGGTTGCGGCGACCATTACCGATACATTCCCAATCCGCATCGACGCTACCGACGCCTGTCCGCGCTACCTGGGACGCGTAATTAAAGGTATCAATGTCAAAGCTGAAACGCCGCTCTGGATGCGTGAGAAACTGCGCCGCTGCGGCATTCGCTCAATTGACCCGGTGGTCGATGTCACTAACTATGTGCTGCTTGAGCTGGGTCAGCCGATGCACGCCTTCGATCTCGACCGCATCAGCGGCGGCATTGTGGTGCGTATGGCGCAGGAGAATGAGACGCTGACCCTGCTGGATGGCACCGAAGCAAAATTGCAGAATGACACGCTGGTTATTGCCGATCACCAGCAGGCGCTGGCGATGGGCGGTATTTTTGGCGGTGAGCACTCAGGCGTAAATGAAGCGACACGTAACGTGCTGTTTGAGTGCGCCTACTTTGATCCGCTGGCCATTACCGGCCGCGCACGCCGCCACGGACTGCATACTGATGCGTCACATCGCTATGAGCGTGGTGTCGATCCGGCGCTGCAGCATACAGCGATTGAACGTGCGACCCGCCTGCTGCTGGATATCTGCGGTGGTGAAGCCGGTCCGGTTATCGATCAGACTGATGCCTGTAAACTGCCGCCGCGCGCCACGATTACGCTGCGCCGTACAAAACTCGATCGCCTGATTGGCCACGTTATCGCCGACGAACAGGTGACAGATATCCTGACCCGTCTCGGCTGCGAGGTCACGCAGGGCGAAGGCGAGTGGAAAGCGGTGGCACCGAGCTGGCGTTTTGATATGGCGATTGAGGAAGATCTGGTTGAAGAGGTTGCCCGCGTTTACGGCTACAACAACATCCCTGATGTGCCGGTAAAAGCCAGCCTGATTATGACGCAGCATCGTGAAGCCAGCCTGTCGCTGAAGCGGGCGAAAACGCTGCTGACAGACAAAGGCTATCAGGAAGCGATCACCTACAGCTTTGTCGATCCTAAAGTGCAGCAGCTGCTGCATCCGGGGGAAGAGGCGCTTATCCTGCCAAGCCCTATCTCCAGCGATATGTCAGCAATGCGCCTGTCACTCTGGACCGGTCTGCTCAGCTCAGTGGTTTACAACCAGAATCGCCAGCAGGGGCGTGTGCGCCTGTTCGAGAGCGGTCTGCGCTTTGTGCCTGATACGCAGGCCGATCTCGGCATTCGCCAGGATCTTATGCTGGCGGGCGTAATCAGCGGTCATCGTGACGAAGAGCACTGGGATCTGGCGCGTCAGCCGGTTGACTTCTATGATTTGAAAGGCGATTTAGAGTCGCTGCTGGAATTAACCGGCAAATCTGAAGCGATTTCATTCCGCGCGGCTGCCAATCCGGCGCTGCATCCCGGACAAACAGCGGCTATCTGGCTGGACAATGAACAAATCGGATTTATCGGGGTGGTTCACCCGGAGCTGGAACGCAAGCTGGATCTCAACGGTCGTACCTTAGTGTTTGAACTGCTTTGGAATAAGGTTGCAGACCGCGTCCTGCCTGACGCGCGTGAGATTTCACGCTTCCCGGCTAACCGCCGTGATATCGCTGTTGTGGTGGCAGAAAGCGTCCCTGCAGCAGATATCATCGCAGAGTGTAAGAAAGTTGGCGTAAATCAGGTAGTTGGCGTAAACTTGTTTGACGTGTACCGTGGTAAAGGCGTGAACGAAGGCGAAAAGAGCCTTGCGATTAGCCTGATTTTGCAGGATACCAGCCGGACACTCGAAGAAGAGGAGATTGCTGCGACCGTTGCCAGATGTGTAGCAGCATTAAAAGAGCGATTCCAGGCAACCTTGAGGGATTGAACCTATGGCGCTTACAAAAGCTGAAATGTCAGAATATCTGTTTGAAAAACTCGGGTTGAGCAAACGCGACGCCAAAGAGTTGGTCGAGCTTTTTTTCGAAGAAGTTCGCCGCGCGCTGGAAAATGGAGAACAGGTTAAGCTGTCCGGATTTGGTAACTTTGATCTGCGCGACAAAAACCAGCGTCCGGGCCGTAACCCGAAAACGGGAGAGGATATTCCTATCACCGCGCGCCGTGTGGTGACCTTCCGTCCGGGGCAAAAGCTGAAAAGCCGCGTTGAAAACGCGTCACCGAAGGATGCTGACTGATTTCAGTATGATAAAAAGGCCGCTCAGCGGCCTTTTTTATTACTGTGCCAGCCTGCAGGGGATGGCTTTCTTTTTGCCATAATCCCTCTACAATCGTGACATTCTCCTGCTTAACTGCCTCGCTTATGACTCTGCTCGATCAGCTTGCCCGTCAGACCGGTCGCCGTAGCCGGCGTACACTGCTGCTGCTCGCCGCGCTGCTGTTGCTGCTCAGCCTGCTCAGCCTGTGTGCCGGCGAGCGCTGGCTGCTGCCTGCCGAATGGTTTACCCCGCAGGGCGAGCTGTTTGTCTGGCAGATCCGTCTGCCGCGTACGCTGGCCGTTATTGCGACAGGCGCCGCGCTGGCGCTCTGCGGTACCGTTATGCAGGCGCTGTTTACAAATCCGCTGGCTGAGCCGGGACTGCTCGGCGTCTCTAACGGTGCCGGCGTGGGAGTAGTACTGGGCGTGCTGCTCGGCAGCGGCTCCCTGTGGAGCCTGGCGCTGGCGGCGATGGCTGGCGCCCTGGCAATTACGCTGATCCTGCTGCATTTTGCCCATCGTCAGCTCGCCAGCAGTCGCTTACTGCTTACCGGTGTGGCGCTGGGTATTATCTGCAGCGCTGTGATGACGTGGGCAGTCTACTTCAGTACCACGCTCGACCTGCGTCAGCTGATGTACTGGATGATGGGAGGCTTTGGCGGCGTTGACTGGCGCTATGGCTGGCTGATACTCAGCCTGATGCCGGTAATCGCCGCGCTGCTGTGCAGTGCGCGCACGCTGAATCTGCTGGCGCTGGGCGAGACGTCTGCGCGGCAGCTCGGCTTACCGCTGCAGCTGTGGCGTAACCTGCTGGTGCTGGCCATGGGCTGGCTGACAGGCGTCAGCGTGGCGCTGGCGGGGGCGATCGGCTTTGTCGGGCTGGTTGTCCCGCATCTTCTGCGGCTGAGCGGCATCAGCGATCATCGCTATCTGCTGCCTGCAGCAGCACTGGCGGGTGCGGCAGTGCTGCTGGCGGCGGATATTCTTGCGCGGCTGCTGCTGACCTCTGCTGAGCTGCCGATAGGCGTGGTGACCGCGACGCTGGGCGCACCGCTGTTTATTCTGCTTTTAGTAAAATCTTCACGCTAGCTGCGGCTGGCGTTATCTGACGGACACAGGAGAACACCATGACGTTGTATCAGATCCCGCTGAAAACCCTTGATGGTACCGCCACTACGCTGGAGGCCTGGCGTGACCGCGTACTGCTGGTAGTGAACGTCGCCTCCCGCTGCGGACTGACGCCGCAGTATGAGCAGCTTGAGTCACTCCATAAAGCGTTTCAGGCGCGAGGCTTTAGCGTGCTGGGCTTTCCCTGCAACCAGTTCCTGGAGCAGGAGCCGGGCACTAACGAAGAGATCCGGACGTTTTGCAGCACCACGTATGGCGTGACGTTTCCTCTGTTTGATAAGACGGACGTTAACGGCGCGCAGCGCCATCCGCTCTATCGCACGCTGGTCAGCGCCCAGCCGGAAGCTGAACGTCCGGAGGAGAGCGGTTTTCTTGAGCGTATGATAGCGAAAGGCCGGGCGCCGGCAGAACCCGGCGATATCCTGTGGAACTTCGAGAAGTTCCTGGTCGATAAACAGGGTAACATTATCGCCCGTTTTTCACCCGATATGGCTCCGGATGCGCCGCAGGTGCTTAAGCGTATTGAGCAGGCGCTGACCGCCTGACATGCTGCTGGCGTGTCACGGTCTGAGCTGCCCCGGCCGGCTGGCGCCGCTGGATCTCGCTCTCGCGCGCGGGGAGTGGGTACATCTGGTGGGCGCTAACGGCGCCGGAAAGAGCACCCTGCTGGAGGCGCTCAGCGGTCTTGCGACTCCGCGCGGAGAGCTGCTGCTTAACGGCACCGCTGTTGCTGCGCTGTCAGGAGAGGCGCTGGCTCAGCAGCGTGGCTGGCTGCCTCAGCAGCAGCCTGCGCCCGGCGCGATGCCGGTCTGGCACTACCTGCAGATGCATCTGCCGCGTGGTGCTGGCACAGAGCTGAATAACGTGCTGGCGCGTTTGCTGTCGCAGCTGAGTCTGCATCATAAGCTGGAGAGCGCTCTGACGCAGCTCTCCGGAGGGGAGTGGCAGCGGGTGCGCCTGCTGGCGGTGATACTGCAAATCCATCCTGACATCAATCCGCAGGGCAGCCTGCTGCTGCTCGATGAGCCGATGAGCGCGCTGGATGTGGCGCAGCAGCAGGGCGTCACCCGGCTTCTGCAGCAGCTTTGCGCCGCCGGCATCGGCGTGATCACCAGCAGTCACGACCTGAATCATACGCTGCGCTACGCGGATCGCGTCTGGTTGCTGCATCAGGGAGAGCTGAAATATCAGGGCAGGGCGCATGAGGTGCTGACGGCCGCCCGGCTTGCGCCGCTGTTTCAGACAGAGTTGACAGAGGTGGATACACCGCAGGGGCGTCTGCTGCTGCTCTCCTGACTTGCACACCGCGCGCGTTTACGGCTACAGTGTCTGCCGGATCGGGCTGACAGGGAACAGGCTATGCGGTTACTTATTCTGCTATTCGTGCTGATGGTCACAGGGTGCAGTCATCATGCGCCTCCGCCTGATTCCCGTCTCTCAGATCCTGCCGCAGTGCAGACCCGGCTCAACTATCAGCTCAGCCGCTGGCAGGGCACGCCGTACCGCTATGGTGGCCTCAGTCCGCGTGGGGTTGACTGCTCCGGCTTTGTCCTGCTGACGTTCCGCGATCGCTTTGACATCGCGCTGCCACGCTCCACACGCGCTCAGACAAAAATCGGCAACCGTATCGATCCACGTGATTTGCTGCCTGGCGATCTGCTGTTTTTCAAAACCGGCAGCGGCGAAAACGGGCTGCATGTCGGTATATATGCCAGCAACAACACCTTTATACACGCCTCTACCAGCAAAGGCGTTATTCGCTCTTCGCTCAATAATGTTTACTGGCAGAGGGTCTTCTGGCAGGCGCGCAGAATATGACAAGTTGCATTCTGGATGAATGAAATAGCGCGGCGAAAAGAGAGCTTAATTCGCACAATGGGTTCTTTTTTTGCTGAAATAAAGCTCTCATTAAAATTGGTACTTTACCACCTGACAAATTACTACTAAAAATAGAGCTAAAGATTTTATCATTGTGGATATTAACACGGCGTATTTGGCTTAAGTATAATTTAATGATTAATAGCTTGCATTAGGCGCTAAAACACCTTCTCTTCCGGCGTTTGGTGCTATTGCCTGACTCTTTTCATTGATATACGATGCCTTCATTGCCACTGCCTCTGGCTGTAAAAAATGAAAGTCCATATTTCGGCCGACTATCAGTCGGAAACCTGGTTTTATCCGGCTTATACGCTGGAGGGCCAGCTCACTGCGGTTGAGCTGGTTACACAATTTGTTCATGACAGTGCGCCAATTACGTTGCCACAGGATTTACTGTTGCCGCAGCTCGATGCCAGTCAGCAGTTAAGGCTGCTGCAGGCTCAGCTTTTAATCCTGGAAAAGCACCGCGCTTTCTTTGAGCGTAATCATGTTGATGCGCTAATGAGAATTGACGAATCGCTGGCTGAAACGCTGTTAGAGAGTGAAATTCTGTTAAGGAAATTTAAACAGCTGCCATTTATCGTAATGGATATCAGCGAAACGTTTCCGCAATTATCTGCCGGCAAAGCGCATCCGGTTTTATCCCGACTTAATCATCAATTCCGTTTATCGCTTTCACAATTCGGAGCTGGCAAAGCCCCGGCAACGGCAGTCTATGATTCGCTGTTTAGCGTCCTGAAGCTGGATAAATTATTTATCCAGAATCTGGCGAAGCGCGCCTCCTTTATCCCTTTTATGCAGACGGTTATCGATAATTTCAGCGGCTATACGCAGCAAATTATTATTTCTGGTATCGATGATGCGCGCCTGCTGAGCAAAGTCAGCGATCTGAGCGGCGTGCATATTCAGGGTAACGTGTTCCCGGTGGTTAAAGCGGAACGGTTAGAAGATCTCATCACTCCTTTTCTGACGCAGACCACACCCTCGCAGCAGTAATTCAGGCGCTGTTTTTCCCGGGCGCCCCGTGCCAGACTATCCTTTACTCTCTACACGCTATCCTGGTGCTGCATTATTAAGCACCTCTGGAGTATATATGCAATTTATCAATAGCTGGCAGCAGGAGCTGACCGGATATTACACATCGCTGCAGCCCACGCCGCTGGCGGGAGGGCGTCTCCTCTATCATAATGCGCCGCTGGCGGCGGAAATGGCGCTGGATGCGGAGCTGTTTGCCGGCGACGGCCACGGCGTATGGAGCGGTCAGGCGCTGCTGCCAGGCATGGCTCCGCTCGCTCAGGTGTATAGCGGCCATCAGTTTGGCGTCTGGGCCGGGCAGCTGGGTGACGGACGCGGCCTGCTGCTGGGTGAGCAGCAGCTGGAAGATGGGCGCAAGCTGGACTGGCATCTGAAAGGCGCAGGCTTAACCCCTTATTCCCGCATGGGAGATGGACGGGCGGTGATCCGCTCAAGCGTGCGGGAGTTTCTCGCTTCAGAAGCGTTACACCATTTGGGTATTCCCGGGACGCGCGCCCTGGCGCTGGCCATCGGTGACGAACCGGTGCTGCGCGAAACGCAGGAGCGCGGCGCGATGCTGATGCGTATTGCGGAGAGCCATCTGCGTTTTGGTCACTTTGAACACTTCTATTACGCAGGGGAGACGGATAAAGTACGCCAGCTGGCAGACTATGCGATTCGTCATCACTGGCCGCACCTTGAGGCGGAACCGGATCGCTATCTGCTGTGGTTCACGGATGTGGCAAAACGTACCGCCCGCCTGATCGCACTGTGGCAGAGCGCAGGCTTTGCTCACGGAGTGATGAACACAGATAACATGTCGATTCTCGGCCTGACGCTGGATTACGGTCCTTACGGCTTTCTTGATGAGTACGATCCCGCCTTTATCTGCAACCACAGTGACTATCAGGGGCGCTATGCGTTTAATAATCAGCCGACGGTTGGCCTGTGGAACCTCAACCGGCTGGCGCACGCGCTGTCGGGATTGCTGACCACGGAGCAGCTGAAGCAGGCGCTGAGCCACTATGAGCCTGAACTGATGCGCGTCTGGGGAGAGCGCATGCGGGCGAAACTTGGCCTGCTGACGCCGCAGGCAGAGGATAATACGATTCTGAGCAACCTGCTGGCGCTGATGAGCAATGAGCACAGCGATTACACCTTTACGTTTCGTCAGCTCAGCTATACCGAACAGCAGGAAAGGCGTTCGCCGCTGCGCGATGAGTTTATCGATCGCGACGCGTTTGATCGCTGGTATAGCAGCTATCAGCAGCGACTGCTGCAGGATGAGGCCAGCGACAGCGAACGGCAGGCGGTGATGCAGGCGGCCAACCCCGCCATCGTGCTGCGCAACTATCTTGCCCAGCAGGTGATTGAAGAGGTGGAGCGGGGCGAGACTGCGGCCCTTAAAGAGCTGCATCTGGCGCTGCAGCACCCCTTTGATGAAGCGGCCAGCAGCGCGACATTGCGCCAGCGGCCGCCAGAGTGGAGTAAAACGCTGGAGGTCAGCTGCTCCAGCTGATATCAGAAACGGCTGTCGACGGCGGCAGCCAGCTCTGCCAGTACCGCCGCGCTATCGTCCCAGCCGAGGCAGGGATCGGTAATCGACTGGCCGTACACCAGCGGCTGACCAGCCACCACTTTCTGGTTTCCTTCCTGCAGAAAACTCTCAATCATAACGCCTGCTACCGCTCGCGAACCGGCGCGGATCTGCGCGGCGATATCGCGCGCCACATCACGCTGGCGACGATGCTGCTTAAGGCAGTTGCCGTGACTGAAATCGATCACCATCTGCTCAGACAGGCTGAACTCACGCAGGCTGGCTGCCGCCGCCGCCACATCTTCCGCATGATAGTTTGGCTGACGCCCGCCGCGCAGGATCACATGACCGTGCGGATTGCCGCTGGTCTGATAAATGGTCATCTGGCCCGCTTTATCCGGCGAGAGGAACATATGGCTGGCGCGGGCAGCACGAATGGCGTCGACGGCGATCTGTACGTTACCGTCCGTGCCGTTTTTAAACCCTACCGGGCAGGAGAGCGCAGAGGCCATTTCGCGATGGATCTGGCTTTCAGTGGTGCGGGCGCCAATGGCACCCCAGCTGATGAGATCGGCTATAAACTGGCCGATGACCATATCGAGGAATTCAGTCGCCGTTGGCAGACCCAGCGCGTTGATATCCAGCAGCAGCTTGCGGGCGATAGCAATACCGCGATTGACATCAAAGCTGCCGTCAAGGTCGGGATCGGAAATCAGCCCTTTCCAGCCCACCACGGTACGCGGTTTCTCAAAATAGGCGCGCATGACGATTTCCAGCCGGTCCTGATACTGCTCGCGCAGCTGCTGCAGGCGTGCCGCATAATCCAGCGCAGCGCGCGGGTCATGCAGCGAACAGGGCCCGATTATGACCAGCAGGCGCGGATCCTCGCCGGTCAGAATGCGCGCAATACGCTGGCGCGCGGCCGTAACGCTCTCTGCGATATCAGACGATAGCGGGTGCTGGCTGGCCAGCGCGGCGGGCGTAATCAGGCTGCCAATTCGCGCCGTACGCAGTTCATCAGTTTTATTCATAGTGGCTCTCAAACAGGTTCTTCGCAGCGGTGATATACCGGGAAGTGATGAGGTTCACAATAAACCAATGCGTCCTGAATTCAACCAGCAAAATCACAGAGATAATAAATACGCGGGCCGCTTAGCGCATCAGTCAGTACATATGTCGCTCCAGCCCCATAATGTCGAGGATTTTGGTGGCAATCTCCTCGACCGAGTAGTTGGTACTATTGAGGTAGCGAATCTGATGTGTACGGAACAGCGCTTCCACTTCACCCACTTCCAGCCGGCACTGGCGTAGCGAGGCGTAGCGGGTATTCTCCGCCCGTTCCTGGCGAATGGCCGCCAGCCGTTCCGGATCAATGGTCAGCCCGAACAGCTTGTGCTGATGCGCGCGCAGCGCAGGAGGAAGCTTGAGGTTATCCATATCATCGGCAATAAAGGGGTAGTTGGCTGCGCGAATACCAAACTGCATGGCAAGATAGAGGCTGGTCGGGGTTTTGCCACAGCGCGAAACGCCCAGCAGGATCACCTGAGCATCTTCGAGTCCGCGCAGTGAGATCCCGTCATCATGCGCCAGGGTGTAGTCAATCGCGGCGATACGCGCATCATATTTACCCAGATTATTCGCGGTCAGCCCGTGAGTGCGGTGTGCCACCGGCATAGAGGAGACGCCCAGTTCACTCTGCAGGGGAGCCACCAGCGCCTGCACAATATCCTGACAAAACCCCTCACTCTCCAGAATGATGTCGCGAACCTCAGGCGTAACGATGGAAAAAAAGACCAGCGGCCGCACGCCGCTGCGCTGCCAGAGCGCGTTGATCTGCGCTTTGACCGCCTGGGCCCGCTGCACGTTTTCTACAAACGGCAGGGTAACGCTGTGCGTATCAACCGGAAACTGCGAGAGCACCGCGTGGCCCAGCACTTCTGCTGTAATGGCGGTGCCGTCTGAAATATAAAACACGCTGCGTTCAGTGCTCATTGAAAAGTGCTCTCTGAATGAATAGTGAATTAACCGATTTCATTTCAAATTAAATCGAAATGAAATATCCATATGCCGCCGTGCTCAGACCGGAATAATGTCATACCTGACGTTAATAGCATCATAAAGAAAAAGCGATAAATAAACGTCCGCGCCCGCCACAGTTCTATAAATGACGCGCAGACTCTGTCTGATGTCGTTTGCGCAACAGCAATCCGCTGATAATGCTATAAAAATGGAAAATTCGTTATTGCAGCAAGCTGTTAGTAATAATAGTGCCGTTTGCGCAACGTCAGCCCCGGCAGGTAATAGTCTGATTTTGTCTCTCTTTTTTTGCTTTAACGATTCAACACTTAGTCTTTATAAACCAGTTATGCCAGGCTGCTGTGGCGAATAGCAAAATGTTCCATGTGCCCTAATCATTTAAAAGGATCATCTCAATGTCCAATCAAGACCAACAATCGCTAGTGCTCTGGTATAACCAGCTTGGCATGCATGATGTTGATCGGGTGGGAGGCAAAAATGCCTCTCTTGGAGAAATGATTACCAATTTGTCGTCGCTGGGCGTATCCGTCCCGAACGGCTTTGCCACGACGTCTGACGCGTTTAATCAGTTTCTCGACCAAAGCGGACTGAACCAGCGCATTTATGCACTACTGGATATCACGGATATTGATGACGTGGCGGCGCTGGCCCAGGCGGGCAAGCAGATCCGCCAGTGGGTCGTGGACACGCCGTTTCAGCCGGCGCTGGAAGCGGCTATTCGTACTGCTTATGAGCAGCTTTCTGCTGATGATGCCGACGCCTCTTTTGCCGTCCGCTCATCCGCGACTGCCGAGGATATGCCTGACGCCTCATTCGCCGGGCAGCAGGAGACCTTCCTCAACGTACAGGGGTTTGATGCCGTGCTGGTGGCGGTTAAGCACGTATACGCCTCGCTGTTTAACGATCGGGCTATCTCATACCGCGTGCATCAGGGCTACGATCATCGCGGCGTGGCGCTCTCGGCCGGGGTGCAGCGTATGGTTCGCTCCGATCTTGCCGCCTCTGGCGTGATGTTTACCATTGATACTGAGTCAGGTTTTGATCAGGTCGTCTTTATCACTTCAGCCTGGGGGCTGGGTGAGATGGTGGTACAGGGTGCGGTCAACCCGGATGAGTTTTACGTGCATAAACCGACGCTGGCGGCAAACCGCCCGGCTATTGTCAGGCGGACGATGGGGTCTAAAAAAATCCGCATGGTGTATGCCGATTCTCAGACGCATGGCGAGCAGGTGCGCATTGAGGATGTGGAGCAGGCAACGCGCGATCGTTTCAGCCTGACCGACGACGAAGTACAGGCGCTGGCACGCCAGGCGGTGCTGATTGAACAGCACTACAAGCGCCCGATGGACATCGAGTGGGCAAAAGACGGGCATACCGGCAAGCTCTATATCGTACAGGCGCGACCGGAAACCGTACGCTCGAATGGTCAGGTGATGGAGCGCTACAGCCTGCAGGGCACGGGCCAGGTGCTGGTTGAAGGACGCGCCATCGGTCACCGTATCGGTGCGGGTGAAGTCAAGGTGATCCACGATATCAGCGAAATGCACCGCATTGAGAAGGGCGACGTGCTGGTCACCGATATGACGGACCCGGACTGGGAACCTATCATGAAAAAAGCGTCGGCTATCGTGACCAACCGCGGCGGACGCACCTGCCATGCGGCGATCATTGCACGTGAGCTGGGGATCCCGGCGGTGGTGGGATGTGGTGATGCCACCGATCACCTGCGTGACGGGCATAAAGTGACGGTTTCCTGCGCCGAAGGCGATACCGGCTACGTCTACAATGACCTGCTCGATTTTGAGATCGCCAGCTCTCAGGTCGACTCGATGCCCGATCTGCCGCTTAAGATCATGATGAACGTCGGTAATCCCGATCGCGCGTTTGACTTCGCCTGTCTGCCCAACGAGGGCGTGGGTCTGGCGCGGCTGGAGTTTATTATCAACCGCATGATCGGCGTGCATCCTAAAGCGCTGCTGGAGTTTGATCAGCAGACGCCGGAGCTACAGCAGCAGATCCGCCAGATGATGAAAGGCTTTGACGATCCGGTTGAGTTCTATATCGCGCGCCTGACGGAGGGGATTGCTACCCTGGGCGCCGCCTTTGCGCCGAAGCGCGTGATTGTGCGCCTGTCCGATTTTAAATCGAACGAGTACGCCAATCTGGTCGGCGGAGAGCGCTACGAGCCGGAAGAGGAGAACCCGATGCTTGGCTTCCGGGGGGCCGGGCGCTACGTTGCTGACAGCTTCCGCGACTGTTTTGCGCTGGAGTGCGAAGCCGTGAAGCGGGTGCGCAATGAGATGGGGCTGAGTAACGTTGAAATCATGGTGCCTTTTGTGCGCACCGTTGACCAGGCGGAAGCGGTCGTGGCTGAACTGGCGAAGCACGGGCTGAAGCGCGGTGAAGCGGGTCTGAAGGTGATTATGATGTGTGAAATCCCGTCAAACGCGCTGCTGGCAGAACAGTTTTTGCAGCACTTCGACGGTTTCTCCATCGGTTCCAACGATATGACGCAGCTGGCACTGGGGCTGGATCGCGATTCTGGCGTGGTGTCTGCTCTGTTTGATGAGCGCAATGAAGCGGTGAAAGCGCTGCTTTCGATGGCGATTCAGGCCGCAAAAAAACAGGGCAAATATGTCGGTATCTGCGGACAGGGTCCTTCAGATCATCAGGATTTTGCCGCGTGGCTGATGGAGCAGGGCATTGACAGCCTGTCGCTTAATCCGGATACGGTGGTGGAAACCTGGCTGAGCCTGGCTGAGATTGACTCTGCTCAGCGCGCTTAACCTCTGAGCATGGCGCGTAAGGTTATACCGTACGCGTCATGATTCATGCAGGCTTAAGCTGCGGATGAGCCACTGTTTCAGCATAATAACCCTGATTTTTAGCTGCTAAGCATCCCGCCTGTTCAGATAGCATGCAGTGCTACAGCGGGCGCTGAATGCAGGCCAAAAAAAAGCCCATCACAGGGGATGGGCAAAGACTACACACAGCAATTCTTTTACGTTACTCAGGGGAAAAAGGTTGTTTAAAAATCAGTAGGTTGATTTCCAACATGAGAAACATATTATTTATTGCGCCTGCTATAGTCTTTAAGAATCCTCTTATTAGTTTAAAGCTGATAATCTTTTATCGCCTCTTTTGCCCGCTGCATCGGGCGATTCAGTATGAAAAATAATCATTCCAGCCAGCGAAACGTCGTTAAGCGCTAAAAAGCGCGTTTTTTCTTAAAAACCGTTTATGAAAAACAGCGTGCCTGAAAAATGCCCGGGCATGAATGTTCAGGCCGCTGCGACCATCAGAGGTATCAGGGCAGCTCTTCATGCTCTGTCAGCGCTTCAATTGCCGTTTCCACATCATCATCCGGCGCCGGAGCCTCGTGCATCCAGACTGAAACCAGGCGATAAGAGACCGCCAGCACGACCGGGCCGATAAACAGGCCAATCATGCCAAAGGCGATCAGGCCGCCGATAACACCTGAGAGGATCAGAATCATGGGTAAATCGGCACCCATGCGAATCAGCACCGGACGTAACACGTTGTCGAGCGTGCCGACAATACAGCTCCAGACCAGCAGCACCGTGCCCCACGTCGTATCACCGCTCCAGTAGAGCCAGATAATCGCGGGTACCAGAACAATCAGCGGACCCAGCTGGACCAGGCAGGTCAGGATCATCAGCACCGTCAGCAGCGTGGCATAAGGTATGCCCGAGATCGCCAGTCCGATCCCGCCTAATACCCCCTGCACCAGCGCCGTGACGACAACACCCAGCGCAACGGCCCGTATTGCCTGTCCGGCCAGCAGCACCGCAGCATCGCCACGGGGCCCCCCCATACGGTAGGCGAAGTGGCGGATACCCTGTCCCACCTGCTCACCGCGCCAGTAAAGCAGCACGCTGAATAACAGCATCAGCGCCAGATGCAGCATAAAGCGGCCAAAATGTCCCGCCTGTGCGACAAAGAAGCCCGTGGTGCGACCAATATAGGGCTGCACCTGACGCATGATCGCTGAACCGCCTCCATCCACCAGCTTATGGTAACTGACATAGAGCTTGTTGCCGGCATACGGGATCTCCCGCAGCCAGGCGAATTCCGGCATCAGCAGATGGCGCTGAGTAGCCCAGGCGATAACCGGGGCGCTGTTGTCAATCAGGCTGCTGACCAGCAGCGCAATCGGAATGATAAACAGCAGCAGCAGCAGAATCGTCATGGCGATAACGGCCAGGGAGCGGCGTCCCCACAGCAGATGCTGCAGGCGAATCATGAGTGGCCAGGTTGCGATAACAACCATGCTTGCCCAGGCAAAGCCCAGAATAAAAGGCTGTACCACCCAGAGACAGGCGATAATCATCAGCAAAATAAACATCAGTGAGAACAGCAGTTGCGGCAGATCCACACCGCGTTGCAGGCTTTTCATAACAGCGATTTAACCTCAGTTAATCCTTCAGGAAGGGCCCCTGGCCCGGGATCATCATGCGCTATTTCCTGAAAATTAAACAGGAAAAGCAGGGCCACAGAAGCGGGGAAGGGAAATGCCAGCAGACAGGAAAAAAATGTGATACAACCAGACGTTAAAAAATTACTACGCAAACGTTTACAACATCCCGGTCACGACACCATGATCCCACAAATTCCGCAGGCTCCTGGCCTGGTTCAGCAAGTTCTCGCCTTTTTGCAGGCGCTCAAAGAGCAGGGTTTTACCGGCGATACCGCTACCAGCTATGCCGACCGTCTCTCACTCTCTACGGATAACAGCATCTATCAGCTTCTGCCGGATGCGGCACTGTTTCCGCGTTCGACCGCAGATATCGCTCTGATTGCGCGGCTCGCCGGTGAGGACGCTTTTGCCAGCCTGACGTTTACGCCACGCGGCGGCGGCACCGGCACTAACGGACAGTCGCTGAATCAGGGCATTGTGGTTGATATGTCGCGCTACATGAACCGCATTCTGGAGATCAACACCGAACAGGGCTGGGTGCGGGTTGAGGCGGGAGTAGTGAAAGATCAGCTCAACGCCTGGCTCCGGCCATACGGTTTCTTCTTTTCCCCGGAGCTCTCCACCAGTAACCGCGCCACGCTGGGCGGCATGATCAACACCGATGCCTCAGGTCAGGGATCGCTGGTATATGGTAAAACTTCCGATCATGTCGAGGGGTTACGCGCGGTGCTGCTGGGCGGCGATATCCTTGATACGCGCGCCATACCGGTGGCGCTGGCGGAGCAGCTCGCCGCAACGCCGACGCCTGAGGGCCGCATCTACCAGACGGTGCTGCAAAGCTGTCGTGAGCAGCGCGCGCTGATCCTTGAAAAATTTCCAAAGCTTAACCGCTTCCTGACCGGTTACGATTTACGCCACGTCTTCAGTGATGACATGCAGCAGGTCGATCTCACGCGGCTGTTGTGCGGTGCCGAGGGCACGCTGGCGTTTATTACGGAAGCGCGTCTTGATATCACGCCAATCCCCAAAGTCCGTCGTCTGGTTAACGTTAAATATGAGTCTTTCGACTCCGCGCTGCGCAACGCTTCATTTATGGTAAAAGCGCAGGCGCTGTCAGTGGAGACGGTGGATTCAAAAGTACTGAATCTGGCGCGGGAAGATATTGTCTGGCACTCCGTTAAAGAACTGATCACCGATATCCCGGATAAAACGATGCTGGGACTGAATATCGTGGAGTTTGCCGGCGATGATGGCGCACTTATCGAACAGCAAATCGCCCGTCTCTGCGACCGGCTGGATACGCTGATGGCTGAGCGGCAGGGTGGCGTCATAGGTTATCAGATCTGTAATGAACTGGCTGAGGTCGAGCGTATTTACGCGATGCGTAAGAAGGCGGTTGGCCTGCTGGGCAATGCACAGGGGCGCGCCAAGCCAATTCCGTTTGTGGAAGATACGGCGGTGCCGCCGGAGCAGCTGGCCGATTATATTGGTGAGTTTCGCGCGCTGCTGGATAGCCACGGCCTGAGCTACGGTATGTTTGGCCATGTTGATGCGGGCGTGCTGCACGTGCGTCCGGCACTGGATATGTGCGATCCGCAGCAGGTGCTGCTGATGAAGCAGATTTCAGATGAAGTGGTCGCGCTGACGGCCCGTTACGGCGGGTTACTGTGGGGGGAGCATGGCAAAGGTTTCCGCGCGCAGTATAGTCCGGCCTTTTTCGGTGAAACGCTGTTTACCGAGCTGCGTCGTATCAAACGCGCGTTCGATCCCGATAACCGGCTGAATCCGGGTAAAATCTGCACGCCGCTGGAGAGCGATGCGCCGATGATGCAGGTGAATGGCGCGATGCGCGGCGATCTGGATCGTCAGATCCCGCTGACGGTGCGCACCAGCTGGCGCGGCGCGATGGAGTGCAACGGCAACGGCCTCTGCTTCAATTTTGATGTGCGCAGCCCGATGTGTCCGTCGATGAAAATCACCCGCAATCGTATTCACTCGCCGAAAGGACGCGCGACGCTGACGCGTGAATGGCTGCGCCTGCTGTCGGAGCAGGGCGTTGATCCTGACCAGCTTGAGCAGGCGCTGCCGCAGCAGGGAGCCAGCCTGCGTATGCTGATCCAGCGTACGCGTAACAGCTGGCACGCTAACCGCGGAGAGTACGATTTTTCCCATGAGGTAAAAGAGGCGATGTCGGGCTGTCTGGCCTGTAAAGCCTGTTCGACCCAGTGCCCGATTAAAATCGATGTGCCCGATTTCCGCGCGCGCTTTTTACAACTTTACCATACGCGCTATCTGCGACCGGTCAGCGATCACCTGGTGGCCAGCGTAGAGAGCTATGCGCCGCTGATGGCGAAAGCGCCAAAGGTGTTCAATTTCTTCCTGCAGCAGCCGTGGATGCGCGAATTCAGCAAAACGCATATCGGTATGGTGGATTTGCCTCAGCTCTCCGCACCTAACCTTAAACAGCGTCTGAGCGGGCATCCGGCAATGAACCTGACGCTGGAGCAGCTGGAAGCGATGGATAGCGCAGCGCGGCAGCAGTGCGTGCTGGTGGTGCAGGACCCGTTTACCAGCTACTACGAAGCGCAGCTGGTGACCGACTTTATTTCACTGATTGAAAAGCTGGGTTACCGTCCGGTGCTGCTGCCTTTCTCTCCCAACGGCAAAGCGCAGCATGTTAAGGGGTTTCTGCAGCGTTTCGCCCGTACCGCAGCGAAAACTGCTGAACTGCTCAATCGGGTGGCAAAACTGGGGATCCCGATGGTCGGGGTCGACCCGGCCACTGTGCTCTGCTATCGCGATGAGTATCAGCAGGTACTGAAAAGCAAGCGCGGTGATTTCAGCGTGCTACTGGTGCATGAGTGGCTGCAGCAGGCGCTGGCTGATGGCGTAAATCAGCCGGTCAGCGGCGAGCCCTGGTATCTGTTTGCGCACTGTACGGAAGTGACCGCGCTGCCCGCTACGCCGAATCAATGGCAGAAGATATTTGCCCGCTTCGGTGCCCGGCTGGAAAATATCAATACCGGCTGCTGCGGCATGGCGGGGACGTATGGCCACGAGGCGCAGCATCTGGAGAACTCGCTCGGCATCTATGCGCTCTCCTGGCATCCGCAGCTGCAGCGGCTGCCGCGCCAGCGCTGTCTGGCGACCGGCTTTTCCTGTCGCAGCCAGGTGAAACGTGCCGAAGGCAACGGCATGCGTCATCCTTTACAGGCGCTGCTGGAATTGATGTAAACAAAATGTAGGAGCCGTCACAAAGCTGGATTAGAATATCCAGCCAGCGTGGCGGACAAAATCACGCTGCAGGCCCGTTATCTGGTCCCAGTCGCCGCTTTGTGCAAGCTTTTGGCATAAATGCGTCAGCGACTGGCGGGCGAACTGATACGCCTGCAGGCGAAACAGCCGGTCACGGTCATCGTTGCCCATCTCCTGAATCAGGCGATGGTGCAGCTTGCCTAAGGCGTGCAGATAGCTGCGATCGTCGCCGTTGATATCGCAGATTTCCGCCATATCCAGGCAGGTATCGTTAAACCGGCGCAGCTGCTCCAGTGAGCACTCTGGCCGGTTGAGTCTGGCTTCGGCCAGATAAAAATCTACGGTGATGTCGCGCACGGCAAATCGGTAGTCGCTGATTTTGTGTTGTAACCAGGCTGAAACGGTACGTGTCATAGCGCCGCCTAAATAGTTAATGATAATCATTATCATATTAAACTGCGTCAGGAATGCAATTCCCGCTAAAGAAATATATTGATGTCTGTAACCTGTTACTAAAATCGGCAATAACAATCTCTTTACATTCGGTAAAGGCGTAACCTGTATACAGGTTAATTGCTTTAGGGCCGGTTTTTATAAAATGTTACGATATCAATAGGTTGTAATATTTGTCCCGAATAAAAACTGTCTGTTACAGGCCGTACTAAAGGGACTATGCTTAATAATTAAGCAGAAAAAACAGCACGAGATGATTATCCCTGCAAAACAAGAGGTTGAAGTGATAGGCGATATCACTACCATAGGGGGATAGCCTGAGAAGGTCCAGACTTGCGAGGTACAACGATGTCATCAGTAAACGCCGCGTCCTTTTCGCCTGACGATTTTGTCTGGAAAGGACTTACGCTGACCGAGTCGGCAGCGAAACAGATCCTGACTCTGGTTGAACAGGACCCGGAAGTAAAGGGTCTGAAACTGAGCGTGAAACAATCTGGCTGTGCCGGTTTTGGTTATGTCATGGATCTGGTAAAAGAGCCAGCCGATGACGATCTGCAGTTTGAGCAGTTTGGCGCAAAACTCTTTGTGCCGCTTCAGGCAATGCCGTTTGTCGACGGCACCGAGCTGGACTACGTCCGTGAAGGCCTGAACCAGATCTTTAAATTCAATAACCCTAAAGCTCAGCACGCCTGCGGGTGCGGTGAAAGCTTTGGCGTCGAGTAAGTGAAATATGTCACGACATAGCGAAGCATCTGATGATGTACAGACCTGGGAAGGCAAGCTCAACTACAAAGAGGGCTTCTTTACCCGGTTACAAACCGACGAACTGGCACACGGCATTAATGAAGATGTCGTGCGTGCGATCTCGGCTAAACGTAACGAACCCGAATGGATGCTTGAGTTCCGGCTCAAGGCTTTCCGTGCCTGGCTTGAAATGGAAGAGCCGCACTGGTTAAAAGCGCACTATGACAAGCTCGACTATCAGGATTACAGCTACTTTTCTGCGCCATCATGCGGGAACTGTGACGACAGCTGCGCATCTGAGCCGGGTGCAACCCAGGCGTCGGGCAGCGTGGCCTCCAGTGACTACCTGACTCAGGAAGTGGAAGACGCGTTTAATCAGCTGGGTGTTCCGGTACGTGAAGGTAAAGAGGTCGCTGTCGATGCGATTTTCGATTCCGTGTCGGTCTCAACCACCTACCGTGACAAGCTGGCCAAACAGGGCATTATCTTCTGCTCATTTGGTGAAGCGATCCATGACCATCCGGAACTGGTACAGAAGTATCTGGGTACTGTCGTGCCACACAACGATAACTTCTTTGCTGCGCTTAACTCAGCGGTAGCCTCCGATGGCACCTTTGTTTATATCCCGAAAGGGGTACGCTGCCCGATGGAGCTGTCGACCTATTTCCGCATCAACGCGGCGAAAACAGGTCAGTTTGAGCGCACCATTCTGATTGCAGATGAAGACAGCTATGTCAGCTATATCGAGGGCTGCTCGGCGCCGGTACGTGACACTTATCAGCTGCACGCAGCGGTCGTTGAAGTCATCATCCATAAAAATGCTGAAGTGAAATATTCCACGGTACAGAACTGGTTCCCTGGCGGCGAAGGTGAGGGCGGTATCCTCAACTTCGTTACCAAGCGCGCCCTGTGCGAAGGCGATCACAGCAAGATGTCCTGGACGCAGTCTGAGACTGGCTCTGCGATTACCTGGAAATATCCAAGCTGTATCCTGCGCGGTGACTACTCCGTAGGTGAGTTCTACTCGGTTGCCCTGACCAGCGGTCGCCAGCAGGCGGATACCGGTACCAAAATGATCCATATCGGTAAAAACACCAAATCGACCATTATCTCTAAAGGGATATCGGCGGGTAAAAGCCAGAATACCTACCGCGGTCTGGTGAAAATCATGCCGACGGCAACCAATGCGCGTAACTTTACGCAGTGTGACTCGATGCTGATTGGTCCCGATTGCGGTGCGCATACTTTCCCGTATGTAGAAACGCGCAACAACACAGCGCAGCTTGAGCATGAAGCCACTACGTCACGTATTGGCGAAGATCAGATGTTCTACTGCCTGCAGCGCGGCATCAGCGAAGAAGATGCGATCTCTATGATCGTCAACGGCTTCTGTAAAGATGTTTTCTCCGAGCTGCCACTGGAATTTGCCGTGGAAGCACAAAAACTGTTAGCGATCAGCCTTGAGCACAGTGTCGGCTGATGCCACACGCGTTGCCGGAAGCAATGTGAAGGAATAAGTATGTTAAGTATTAAAGATTTACAGGTTAGCGTTGAAGATAAAGAGATTTTGCGCGGTCTGAACCTGGAAGTTAAACCAGGTGAAGTCCACGCCATTATGGGCCCGAATGGCTCAGGTAAAAGTACGCTTTCAGCAACGCTGGCGGGTCGCGAAGATTACGAGATCACCGGTGGCTCCGTCACCTTTAAAGAGAAAGATCTGCTGGCGCTGGAACCTGAAGAGCGTGCCGGAGAAGGCATCTTTATGGCGTTCCAGTACCCGGTAGAGATCCCGGGTGTCAGCAACCAGTTTTTCCTGCAGACCTCCGTTAATGCAGTACGCAAATATCGCGAGCAGGAAGAGCTGGATCGCTTCGACTTCCAGGATTTTATCGAAGATAAGATCAAGCTGCTGAAAATGCCGGAAGATTTGCTGACGCGTTCAGTTAACGTCGGCTTCTCCGGTGGTGAGAAGAAGCGCAATGATATTCTGCAGATGGCGGCGCTGGAGCCGGAACTCTGCATTCTCGATGAGACCGATTCGGGTCTGGATATTGATGCCCTGAAAATCGTGTCTGAGGGCGTTAACAGCCTGCGCGACGGTAAGCGCTCTTTCATCATCGTAACGCACTATCAGCGTATCCTGGATTACATTAAGCCGGATCACGTGCACGTTCTTTATCAGGGTAAAATCGTTAAGTCTGGCGACTTTTCACTGGTGAAACAGCTGGAGGAGCAAGGCTATGGCTGGCTTACCGACGAAGAGTGATAATGCCCTGCAGCAGTGGCACCATCTGTTTGAGTCTCGCGGCGAGCAGCGCTCGCTGCAGGCGCAGCAGCACTGGCAGCAGCTGATGCGTGAAGGCTTGCCCACCCGCAAGCATGAAAACTGGAAATATACGTCGCTGGAGAGCCTGCTGGGACAGCACTTTGTGCTGCCTTCCGCGCAGAGTCTCAGCCGTGAGCAGGCGGATGCGCTGGCGCTGCCGCTGGACGCGGTACGACTGGTATTTGTTGATGGCCGCTTCCAGCCTGCGCTGAGCAGCACGGAAACCGATCTGTTTGAGATCCAGCACGTTCAGGCAGCTGAGCGTCGCGATTTGCCGGCGCCGGTACAGCCGGAGATCTTCCTGCATCTGACAGAGAGCCTGGCAGAAGAGGTGACGACGATTCGTCTGGCGCGCGGCAAAGCGGCTACCCGCCCACTCTACCTGCTGCATATCACCAGCGGTCAGGCAGATGCGCTCAACACCGTGCATCATCGTCATCATGTAGAGCTGGAGCAGAGTGCGGTAGCGGAAATCGTTGAGCACTATGTCACGCTGAATGACGCGGCGCACTTTACCGGCGCGCGGATCACCTTTGCCGTAGCGGATAATGCGCAGCTGAAACATACCAAGCTCGCCTTTGAAACCAGCAGCAGCTATCACTTTGCGCATAATGACATTGTGATGGGTCAGGATGCGCGCGTCAGCAGCACCAGCTTCCTGCTGGGCGCCGGCCTGTCACGTCATAACACCAGCACGCAGCTGAATGGCGAAAACAGCGAGCTGGCAATGAACAGCCTGGTCCTGCCGGTGGGCAGCGAAATCGCAGATACCCGCAGCTATCTGGAGCACAACAAAGGCCACTGCCTGAGTCGTCAGCTGCATAAAACCATTTCGCGCGAAAAAGGCCGTGCCGTCTTCAATGGTCACATCAAAGTGGCACAGCACGCGCTGAAAACCGATGGCCAGATGACCAACAATAATCTGCTGCTGGGCCGGCTGGCGGAAGTCGATACCAAGCCACAGCTGGAGATCTACGCCGATGACGTGAAATGCAGCCATGGTGCCACCATCGGCCGCATTGATGATGAGCAGATGTTCTATCTGCGCTCGCGCGGTATCGCTGAAGAAGCGGCGCAGCAGATGATCATCCACGCTTTTGCCGCCGAACTGACCGAAACGCTGGATGATGACATTCTGCGTCAGGCGGTGCTGGCACGCATCTCACAGCGTTTCCCTGGAGTACATTCATGAGTTTCGATTCCGAACGAGTCAGAGCGGAGTTTCCGATCCTGAGTCGTGAGGTCAACGGACACCCGCTGGCCTACCTTGACAGCGCGGCCAGCGCGCAGCGTCCGCTCGCGGTAATCAACGCGGAAAGTCATTTTTACCAGCACGGCTACGCCGCCGTGCATCGCGGCATCCATTCGCTTAGCGCGCAGGCCACCAGCGATATGGAAGCGGTACGCGCGCAGGCTGCGGCCTTTCTGAATGCGGCTTCGCATGAAGAGATTATCTTTGTTAAAGGCACAACCGAAGGCATTAATCTGGTAGCCAATAGCTGGGGCGGCAGTCAGCTGCAGCCCGGTGACAATCTCATCATTACCGAGATGGAGCATCACGCTAACATCGTGCCGTGGCAGATGGTGGCACAGCGCACCGGTGCTGAGATCCGCGTCCTGCCGCTCAGCGATAGCGGCGAACTGGCTACAGAGCAGCTTGCTTCGCTTATCGACAGCCGTACCCGGCTGCTGGCGGTCACGCACGTCTCTAACGTGCTGGGCACCGTTAACCCGGTTAAGGCGCTGGTCGCTCAGGCGAAAGCAGCCGGCCTGGTGACACTGATTGATGGCGCGCAGGCGGTGATGCATCACGCCGTTGACGTGCAGGATATCGACTGTGATTTCTACGTTTTCTCCGGACATAAGATTTACGGTCCGACCGGCATCGGCGTGCTCTATGCGCGTAAAGCGCTGCAGGAGCAGATGCCGCCGTGGGAAGGCGGGGGTTCCATGATTGACCAGGTCATGCTGCCGGTGGGAACCACCTGGAACAGCGCGCCGTGGCGCTTTGAAGCGGGTACGCCTAATACCGGCGGTATCATCGGTCTGGGTGCCGCACTGAATTGGGTAAGTGAACTGGGTCTTGATGCTATTCATGCACGCGAAAGCGCGCTGATGCGTTACGCGCTGGACAAACTCGCTTCAGTACCGGACATCGTGCTTTATGGTCCTGCGCAGCGCAGCGGGGTGATCGCCTTTAACCTGGGTAAACATCACGCCTTTGACGTTGGCAGCTTCCTCGATCAGTATGGTATTGCCATTCGCACCGGTCACCACTGTGCGATGCCGCTGATGCGCCACTATGCCGTACCGGCGATGTGTCGCGCCTCCTTCGCGCTCTATAATACCGAAGATGAGGCAGATCGGCTGGCCGCTGGCCTGACGCGTATCCATCGCCTGCTGGGCTAAGCAGATTTCAGGAGTAACAGATGGCGAACCTGCCGGAAAAAGAGAAGCTGGTGCGCAACTTTAATCGTTGCGCTAACTGGGAAGAGAAGTACCTTTACATCATTGAGCTGGGTGCAAAATTACCAGAATCCTCTGAAAGCCTGCATCAGCCTGAGTATGTCATTTCAGGCTGTCAGAGCCAGGTCTGGATCCGCATGACGCCGCAGGCGGACGGATCGATGGCGTTTGAAGGGGATAGCGACGCAGCTATTGTTAAGGGATTGATTGCAGTAGTATTTAGCCTCTATCAGGGGCTGAAGCCGCAGGAGATCCTCGAGCTGGATGTGCGCCACTGGTTTGCGGAACTGGCGCTGACTCAGCACCTGACGCCAACGCGTTCTCAGGGGCTGGAAGCGATGATCCGCGCTATCCGGCATAACGCTCAGCAGCTCTGCTAAGGTACACTCTTCAGACCCCGGTTTAGCCGGGGTCTTTTCCATCCAGAAAGAGAAACCTGCATGAAACCTGCGTTACGTTTAGCTGGTGCACTGCTGCTGTCCTGCTTTGGACTCTCTGCACCTTCAATGGCTACTGAATATCCTCTCCCTGCCGACGACAGCCGCCTGATCGGCGAAAACGTTCTGACCACTATCTCTGATAACAAACAGCCGCTGGAGAGCGTGGCAGCGCGCTACAGCACGGGACTGCTCGGCCTGCTGGAAGCAAACCCCGGCGTTGATCCCTGGCTGCCGGCGGCAGGTACGCAGATCACCGTGCCGCTGCAGATGCTGTTGCCGGATGCGCCGCGCAAAGGGATTGTGGTTAATCTGGCTGAGCTGCGCCTCTACTACTATCCGCCGGGAGAAAACCGCGTGGTGGTCTATCCGATCGGCATTGGCCAGTTAGGCGCTGCGACGCCCGATATGGTGACGCGTATCAGCCAGAAAATTCCCAACCCGACCTGGACACCGACGCCAAATATTCGCAAGCGCTATGCGAAAGAGGGCGTGACGCTGCCGGTGACGGTTCCGGCCGGCCCTGACAATCCGATGGGGCTATTCGCCCTGCGTCTGGCGTATGGCAAGGGACACTACCTGATTCACGGCACTAACGCTGACTTTGGCATCGGCATGCGCGTCAGCTCCGGCTGTATTCGCCTGCGTCCCGCTGATATTGAAGCGCTGTTCAACAGCGTCCCGGCAGGCACGCGCGTTCAGATTGTTAATCAGCCGGTGAAGTACGCCATCGAACCAGACGGTAAACGCTATATTGAGGTTCATCAGCCGCTGTCGCGCAGTGAAAAAGATGATCCGCAGACGCAGCCGCTGGTGCGCAGCACCGCTCTGAAAGCCTTTAGCCGCAGTGCGAAAAGCGACAGTGCGCTGATTGAGGAGGCGATGACGCGCCGTTCAGGTATGCCGGTGCTGGTCAGCAGCGGCGAGCCGGTTGCCGCAGAGACGGCAGAGCAAGTTGCAGCAGAGCCGCAGGGCTGAAGTCAGCCGGTCAGACAGCGCCACCGGGCGCTGGAATCAGCACAAAAAAAATGGTGCCACCAGGGCACCATTTTTCAAACCAGAACTCTTACTTACGGTAAGAGTGAGCCTGGTTGTCCAGACGCTGGTTAGCGCGAGCTGCGTCATCTTTAGCAGCCTGAACGTCAGAACGCACTGCGTTCACGTCGTTGCTCAGCTGGTCAACTTTAGCGTTCAGAGTCTGAACGTCTGAAGACAGCTGGTCGATTTTAGCGTTGCTTGAGCAACCAGCCAGCAGAGTTGAACCCAGGATTACCGCGCCCAGTACCAGTTTAGTACGTTTCATTTTATACCCTCTAGATTAAGTTAATCTCCATGTAGCGTTACAAGTATTGCACAAAGCTTTTTAAGTTGAGAATAAATTTTTGATGAGAACATGCTTAAATTTGATCGTTCGCTCAAAGAAGCAGCATCTGGCAGAATATGATGAAAATATTTAGCGAAAACAGAGGGATTTAATCGGATTAACCTTAATTCCACAACATATTGAATAGTTATTTTCGATTTGAATTTTTCTGATTATAGATTAGCGATGGAATAAAAAAAGCGCCGGTTAAGGCGCTTGTTTAAATAAAGTGTGACGTTAAATCAAATCACGTGCACGGAAGCGGTGTTAGTAGTTCCGCTTGGCACCAGGGCACCTGAAACCATCACGACCACATCACCTTTCTGCGCGTAGCCGCTTTCCAGCGCCAGCTCTTTACCAATGCGATAGAAATCATCGGTTGATTCAATGCGGGCGACCAGGCGAGTCTCGATACCTTTGCTCAGGATCAGCTGACGGGCAGTGGTCTGGTTGGTCGTCAGGGCGAGAATGGTTGCATCCGGGAAGTACTTACGTACTGATTTTGCTGATTTACCGCCCTCGGTGGCTACAACAATCAGTGGTGCTTCCAGTTTCTCTGCGGTCTCAACGGCACCACGGCAGACAGCTTCCGTAATACGCAGCTTGCGGGAATCTTTCAGCTCGTCGATGCGTGACTTCATCACGCGATCGGTACGCTCACAGATAGTGGCCATGATCGTGACCGACTCCAGCGGATAGCGGCCTTTGGCGCTCTCACCAGACAGCATCACGGCGTCAGTACCGTCAAGAATGGCGTTAGCCACGTCGCCCGCTTCAGCACGGGTAGGGCGCGGGTTTTTGATCATGGAGTCGAGCATCTGCGTAGCAGTGATGACCACTTTGCGGGCTTTGTTGCACTTTTTGATCATCATCTTCTGCGCGAAGATAACCTCTTCAACCGGGATCTCTACGCCCAGATCGCCACGCGCAACCATGATGCCGTCAGACGCTTCAAGAATTTCATCGAAGTTGTTAAGGCCTTCCTGGTTTTCGATCTTAGAGATGATCTGGATGTTTTCGCCGCCATGCGCTTTCAGATGCTCGCGGATCTCCAGCACGTCAGAGCGTTTACGAATAAACGACGCGGCGACAAAGTCCACTCCCTGCTCGCAGCCAAAAATCAGATCGCGCTTATCTTTTTCTGCCAGTGCAGGCAGCTGGATAGAGACGCCAGGCAGGTTAACGCCTTTGTTTTCGCCGAGGTCGCCGTTATTCAGCACTTCACACACTACGCTGTTTTCCGTGACTTCAGTAACGGTCATGCCAATCAGGCCATCGTCGACCAGAACCGTGTTGCCAATTTTCAGATCTTCAGTAAAACCGGCATAGGTAACAGCGACGCGTTCATGATTACCAATCACAGACTGATCGGTGGTAAAGGTAAAGGTCTGGCCCGCCTTGAGTGAAACGTCGTTGCCACCCTCCAGCTTCATGGTGCGGATTTCCGGTCCTTTGGTGTCCAGCAGAATCGCGGCCTGATGCCCCGTTTTTTCCATGACGGCACGCATATTTGCGATGCGCTGACCATGTTCGGCGTAATCACCGTGCGAGAAGTTGAGACGCATAACGTTCATGCCTGCTTCCAGCAGTTGGGTCAGCATCTCTTCTGATTCGGTTTTCGGCCCGATAGTACAAACAATCTTGGTCTTTTTCATGTCAGATATCTGTATGTTGTGATGGATGATAAAGGTCGGTATCCGATGCGCGGAGCACCGAAGTGAAAATGTGACGATTGTGGCTACGGATAATACAGAAGTAAGAATAGGTGACAGGAACTGAGCGTGCAGGGAAGTTATGCGTTGCAGAAGCAGGCCGGCAGAGCGGCGTTGCGCAAATCAGAGACATTGATGGCATAGGCACGTCAGCGCTGAAACCTTTCAGGTGAAACAACGAGCCATAGTATAATCGCTAAGTATGCGAAAACCAATATAAAAGCAGCAGGGGATATCGACCTGGATCAAGGAAAGCGACGTTGCGCAAGAAGAGGATACAGCGAAGTGGTGCGCTCTAATGGACTCGAACCATCGACCCCCACCATGTCAAGGTGGTGCTCTAACCAACTGAGCTAAGAGCGCGCAATACAGCAAACTGGTGCGTCCGAGTGGACTCGAACCACCGACCCCCACCATGTCAAGGTGGTGCTCTAACCAACTGAGCTACGGACGCACTTGGTGCGCTCTAATGGACTCGAACCATCGACCCCCACCATGTCAAGGTGGTGCTCTAACCAACTGAGCTAAGAGCGCAACACGCTGTCAGGGCGACAGCGGGGACGAATATTAACGGTACGCCGGAAACCTGGCAAGGGAAAAAAACAGAAAATCGGGACGACTGACCAGCATCTGTGCGAAGCGTCGCTTTTTTCAGCATTGCGGGCCAGATAAACGCCCGTTCAGCCACTTAGCGCGCCGCCCGCGCCAGAATAACCTCTGCAGGCAGACGCTGCATACGGCGAATACGCCAGATCATCATCGCGGCGGCAGAGGTCAGGCCCACAATAAACCCGCACCAGAATCCGGCCGGACCCAGCGCCGGAACAATCCAGTCAGTCAGCGCCAGGATATAGCCTGCCGGCAGTCCCAATACCCAGTAAGCGATCAGCGTAATGAAAAAGATCGAGCGGGTATCTTTATAACCGCGCAGGATCCCGCTGCCGATAACCTGAATCGAATCGGAGAACTGATAGATCGCAGCCAGCAGCATCAGCTGGGCAGCCAGCGTAATGACCGCAGGGTTCGCCGTATAGAGCGCGGCGATATCGTGACGGAACGTGACTGTAAACAGGGCAGTGCAGGCCGCCATGGCGATGCCCACGCCCTGACCGGTCCAGGCGGCGGTGCGTGCACCTTCCGCCGAGCCTTCACCCAGCCGGTAACCCACGCGAATCGTGGTGGCTACCCCCAGCGACAGTGGCAGGACAAACATCAGTGAGCTGAAGTTGAGCGCGATCTGGTGTCCTGCGACATTCACAATGCCCAGTGGTGAAACCAGCAGCGCCACTACGGCAAACAGCGTAACTTCAAAGAACAGCGCCAGCGCTACCGGTAACCCCAGCGAAAAGAGCCGCGTGAGAATAGCGCGCGAGGGCGCTGACCAGCGTGAGGCCATGCGAATATCGCGCATCGCCGGCATACGCCGGAGCCAGAAGCGCATAACCAGAAACATCACCCAGTAGACGGAGGCGGTTGCCACGCCGCACCCCACGCCGCCGAGACGCGGCATACCAAAGTGGCCATAAATGAAGATGTAGTTCAGCGGAATGTTGGTCAGCAGTCCGAGAAAGCCCAGCAGCATGGCGGGTTTGGTTTTAGACAGACCGTCGCACTGGTTACGCGCCACCTGGAAAAAAAGATAGCCTGGTGCGCCCCAGAGCAGCGCATGCAGGTAACCTTCCGCTTTAATGGCCAGATCGGCGTCAATGTCATGCATTGCGCGGATAAGATAGCCCGCGTTCCATAACACAACCATAATGACAAGCGAAACGGCCAGTGCCAGCCAGTACCCCTGGCGCACCTGCTCGGCAATGCGTTCACGTCGTCCGGACCCGTTGAGTTGCGCAACGGCTGGCGTCAGTGCCAGTAGCAGACCGTGACCAAAAAGAATGGCGGGAAGCCAGATAGAGGTGCCAACAGCAACGGCGGCCATATCCGTGGCGCTTACCGCACCGGCCATAACGGTATCTACAAATCCCATCGCAGTCTGGGCTACCTGAGCGAGGATCACCGGGATTGCGAGGGCCAGCAGCTGACGCGCTTCTGTTAAATACTTCTGCACGTATCACCTGTTTGATTAAGAGAAAGAGAGACTATTCCCGGCGAATGCGCGCTCAATGCAGCCAGAGCCCGCACGCGGAACAAATAATGATAACAAATTTATTTGCCTTTTATGCAACCATTGCGCATGCGCAAATTAAGTTGTGCTGGCAGGCTGTGATAAGCTAAGACAAACGCGTGGAGAGGATAGTTATGTTTACGGGTATTGTGCAGGGCGTGGCGGAAATTGTCGCCATTGAAGAGAAAGAGCTGTTTCGCACTCATACTGTACGTCTTGATGCAGCCCTGCTGCCAGGGCTGGAGCTGGGGGCGTCTGTAGCGCACAACGGCTGCTGCCTGACCGTAACGGCCATCGAAGAGGATCGGGTCAGCTTTGACCTGATTAAAGAGACGCTGCGCATTACCAATCTGGGTGCGCTGCAGGTGGGTGACAGAGTCAATATTGAGCGTGCGGCTAAATTCAGCGATGAAATTGGCGGACACCTGATGTCGGGTCATATTATGACCACCGCTGAAATCTGCAAAATTATTCAGTCGGAAAATAACCGCGAAGTCTGGTTCAGACTGCAGGATGCAGAACAGATAAAATATATTCTGCGCAAAGGCTATATCGGTATTGATGGCATCAGCCTGACGGTCGGCGATGTGACCAAAACCAAATTCTGCGTCCACCTGATCCCGGAAACGCTGGAGCGCACCACGCTGGGAAGCAAAAAGCTGGGGCATAAGGTCAATATCGAAATCGATCCGCAAACGCAGGCGATTGTGGATACCGTTGAGCGCGTTATGGCGCAGCGTGAAGCCGCCCTGATTGCCGCAGCAACAGCGCCGGCCGGACCGGCAGAATAAACTTCAGTAAAGGCGCGCAGCGCGCCTTTTTAACCTAGCGCGCAACGCGCAGCCCGCCTTCATAGCCGCGACTGAACATCACCTGCCACAGCTGAATATCCCGGGCGCGAAAGGCACCAGCACACGCATTGAGATAGTAGCTGAACATACGCTTAAAACGCTCATCATAGCGGGCAGAGAGCTGCGGCCACGCCGCCAGGAAACGCGTATGCCACGCCATAAGCGTGGTGTCATAATCGGTCCCGAAGTTGTGCCAGTCTTCCATAATAAAATAAGGCTCGCTGGCGTCCGCTATCTGTCGCACAGAGGGCAGGCAGCCGTTCGGGAAAATATATTTATCGATCCACGGATCTACCCGCATATCGGTTCTTACCGCCCCGATGGTGTGCAGCAGAAAGAGGCCGCCGGGTTTCAGGTTGCGGTTAACCACCCTGAAGTAGGTCGCATAATTTTTCGGGCCAACGTGCTCAAACATCCCGACGGAAACGATGCGGTCAAACTGCTGCTCAAGGTCGCGATAATCCTGCAGCAGTATCGTGACGTCCAGTCCGGCGCAGCGCTGCTGTGCCATCTTTTGCTGCTCCTGGGAGATAGTGACGCCATATACGCTGACACCGTAGCGGCGGGCAGCAAACTCCGCCAGCCCGCCCCAGCCGCAGCCGATATCCAGCAGAGACATGCCGGGTTCAAGCTGCAGTTTGCGGCAGATCAGATCCAGCTTGGCTTCCTGCGCCGCTTCCAGCGTTTGCGCATGAGGCCAGTAGCCGCAGGAGTACTGCATAAACGGGTCCAGCATCAGGCTGAACAGGTCATTACCCAAATCGTAGTGCGCTCTGCCGACCTGCCAGGCGCGCTTTTTTGATTGCAGATTGGTCAGCCGGGCAGCGGCGATACGCAGCGTATCCTTAAAGTGGTGCGGCAGCTGATGATCGAGATGATGTCTGAGCGCGCGATGAAAAAACATATCCAGTCGTTCACACGTCCACCACCCATCCATGTAACTTTCGCCCAGACCCAGTGAGCCTTCCTGCATCACGCGCTTAAAAAAGTCAGCATGATGAACCTGAATATCCCACGGTCGTGAACCATTAACGCGAATATCTGCCTGTTCAAGTAACTCCCGGGCAATACGAAACCACGGATTCTCTTCGGGAGTGACTGCTTCTGCACATGATGAACTCATAGCTTCTCCATCACCTTGTAAATATGACCTGGGAAACAGAAGGATCTGCATCAGGTCTGTGAAAGAACGCAGGGTGGTGCCGTGCGCAGCTAAACCACATTAACAGAGGTATGAATAGTCCGGACTCACGCAATGCGCAGCGGCCTGGCCGCACGCAGATGCTGTCCCGGAAAGACCGGGAGCGCTGTTATTGTTATGAATGTCAGAAGAGATAGCGACCCGCGGCGCGAATGCGGGCGGATCGCTCTCTGGCAAAATAGCACCAGACCGGCTTATGCGTTGTCTTCGCAGGGATGGGCGATATCGGCTGATTTAGCTGTTGCGCGCTGCCAGACGAAGCCCATCCAGGCGAGCACCACCGTACTTACCATTACCAGCGTAGTGTGATAAAGCGCCTGCTGCAAACCAGCCGAGACAATCAGGCTGGCAAGGAAGCATAAGCCAAGCTGCAGCAGATTCTGTAAACCTGCAGCTTTACCGCTGGCGTGCGGGAACGGCGCCAGCGCGCTGGCAACCACAATCGGATAGATAGCGCCGTTTGCCAGCGCCATACCGCAGAAAGGCAGCAGCAGGCCAAAAAGCGACGGCGCGGGAAGCAGCGCAACGGCAAAGAGGCTCATAATGCTCAGACTGTAAATCAGCAGCAGCCAGGGCAGCAGCTGCGCGCCCTGAAAGCGATTAAGCAGCGCACGACAGCCAAAACCGCCAATAAGGAAGGCAATCGTCTGCGGCACATAGCTGAGCCCGATATCGGCCGGGGTTAAGCCCGCGGCCGCCAGAATAAAGGGTGAACCCGTCAGCCAGGCAAAGAAGCTGGCAGAGCAGGCGGAGTAAATCAGCACGTTGCCGCTGTAGGCGCGGGTAGCGAGCAGCGTCAGCCAGCCCGGCTGATCGCCGCGCGCCGCCTGAGAGATACGCGGCGAGCGAAGTCTGAGGGTACCTGCCAGCAGCACCAGGGTAATCAGCGTCAGCACCAGGAAAATAGTGCGCCAGTGAAAATGACTCATCAGCCAGGCACCCAGCAGCGGAGCCAGAGCAGGAGAGAGCGCCACCAGCGGCATGATAGTGGCAAACACTTTATTGGCCTGCGCTTTAGGGTAGCGATCGATAACCAGCGCCTGCCAGCTCACGGCGGCGGCACAGACGCCCACAGCCTGAATAAAGCGCAGCGCCAGCATCAGCCAGACGTTGTCGGCCCATAGCATGACCAGACAGCTCAGGGCAAAGATTGAGAGGCCCGCCAGTAAAACCGGTTTGCGGCCAATGCGGTCAGAGAGAAGTCCCCAGCCCACCTGCGCACAGGCAAAGCCCGCCAGAAACAGGCTCAGGCTGGCGCTGATAACACCCGGAGCGGTGGCAAAATCACGCTGCATGTCGCTGAATGCGGGCAGATACATATCCGTGGCGAGAAAGCCGAGCATGCTCAGCAGCGCCAGATAGGGCAGAAATCCTTTAGATGACATCACTATTTTTCTCATTCGGCAGGGAAACGCGAAGGAGTGTAAAAGGGTGCAGTCAGCTTTGTGAAACGCTAATATTTGCAGAGTGCTGTTAAATTTTTTGAAGGCAAAAATATGTGGTCTGAATATGCACTTGAGGTGGCGGATGCCGTCGCCCGCACCGGCAGTTTCAGCGCGGCAGCGCAGGAGCTGCACCGCGTGCCTTCTGCTATCAGCTATACCATCAGGCAGCTGGAGAGCTGGCTTGCTGTGGAGCTGTTTGAACGCCAGCATCGGGAGGTGGTCCTGACGCCGGCCGGCGAGCATTTTGTGCGAGAAGGCCGCTCTGTTATCAAAAAAATGCTGGCAACGCGACGCCAGTGTCAGCAGCTGGCCAACGGCTGGCGCGGCCAGCTCACTATTGCCGTTGACTGTATCGTCAAGCCGCAGCGCACGCGCCAGCTGGTGAAAGATTTCTATCGCCACTTTCCCGATATGGAGCTGATCATCAGCTATGAAGTGTTTAACGGCGTATGGGATGCGCTGGCCGATGGCCGGGTTGATGTAGCCATCGGCGCCACGCAGGCGATCCCGGTTGGCGGACGCTTTGCTTTTCAGGATATGGGCGCCCTTAACTGGCGCTGCGTGGTCAGTCCGGATCATCCACTGGCGCAGAGCGCGCATCCTGACGAAGAGGCGCTGCGCGCCTGGCCGTCGCTGGTGCTGGAAGATACGTCGCGCGCGCTGCCGCGCCGTATGACCTGGACGCTGGATAATCAGCGCCGGCTGGTGGTGCCGGAGTGGGAAACCGGAATCGACTGCCTGCAGGCTGGCCTGTGCGTGGGGATGATCCCGGGACATCTGGCGCGGCCGCTACTGGATAGCGGCGCGCTGGTGGAGCTGATATTACCGCAGCCCTTTCCGGAGAGTCCCTGCTGCGTCAGCTGGGCCGAGCAGCGGGCGTCGCCGGCGCTGACCTGGCTGCTGGAATACCTGGGTGATGCTGAGACGCTAAACCATGAGTGGCTCAGCGAGCGCCGCGCTTAGCGGCGATAGTCGCGAAACGGACCATCCCCGACGGAGCGACGCTCAATCAGACTGGGCTGAACTTCAATTGTTTGCGGCTCTTCACGTTTACTGGTAATGCGGTCCAGCAGCATCTCCAGCGCTTTCTCACCCAGCTGAGCTTTGGGCTGATGCACCGTCGTCAGCGCCGGCGTAAAGTAGCGGGCGTTGCGCACATTATCATAGCCGATCACCGAAATATCCTGCGGTACGCGCAGGCCCATCTCATCAGCAGCGCAGATGGCGCCCATTGCCATAATATCGCCGCCGCAGAACACAGCGGTAGGCCGCTGCTTCTGGCTCAGGATCTGCTGCATCGCCTGATAACCCGACTCCGGCTCAAAATCGCCCTGTACGATCCACTCCGCACGCACCGCGATCCCCGCTTCCTGCATCGCCTGCAGGAAGCCGGCGTGCCGTCCGCCGCCGGTATTGCGCTCCAGCTGGCCCGGAATAGCGCCAATATCGCGATGACCCCGCTCGATCAGGTAACGGCCGGCCAGATAGCCGCCCTGAAAGGCGTTATCCTGCACGGTATCGGTAAAATCACCGCGGGAAGCGCCCCAGTCCATGACCACCATCGGAATATTGCGATTCTCTTCCAGCATCTGAAGCAGATCGTCCGGATACTCAGAGCACATCACCAGCAGGCCATCTACCCGCTTTTGCGCCATCATCGACAGATAGGCGCGCTGTTTTTGCAGGTCATTGTGCGCATTGCCCAGAATCAGCGTATAGCCCTGAGCGAAGCAGTGGTTTTCAATCGCTTCAATGATTTCAGCAAAGTAGGGGGCTTCGCTGGATGTCGCCAGCAGACCCAATGTTTTCGTGTGATTAACCTTCAGGCTGCGCGCCACGGCGCTGGGAGAGTAGTGCAGCGCTTTAATCGCCTCCCACACGGCATTACGCGTCTCTTCAGCGACAAAGCGCGTTTTATTGATGACGTGCGAAACCGTGGTCGTTGATACGCCAGCGCGTTTTGCCACATCTTTAATTGTTGCCATGAAAATGGACCTCTTAAACCTATCGCAACTTTATGATAAGTATAGTGTTAAACGTTTGCGTCTGCGCAGGGTTTTCTGCCCGGTTTCAGCATAAAAATGGCTGATTTAAGGCGAGTAATTAACCGTAACAGATAATGACAGCAGCGTGCGCAAAAGGTGTTGCGCAACGAAAGGCGGCGATTCTAGCAAGGTGAGGGGCATAAAACGAGATTTTTACCTGAGGTCAGGCGAAAATATTTAGATTACGGCAGCCGGTATGTGTTCAGGCCAAAACGCGCGCGGCGTGTTGCGCAACCGCTAACGAATGGTTTTAGGTGTCATCATGCGGCGTGCGCCAACATAGTGCTTCTGCCAGTAATCTTCACCCAGCGCGCTGATCTGAATATCCTTGCCGGTACGCGGCGACTGAATAAATTTGCCGTTACCCAGATAAACGCCAACATGATCGGCTGTACCGCGATTATTGATGCGGAAAAACACCAGATCCCCTTTCTCCAGCATTTCGCGCTTGATGGGAGCGGCATCGCGCAGATGATACATTTCGTTGGCCGTGCGCGGCAGTTTGAAACGGACCAGATCTTTGTAGGCGTACCAGACCAGGCCACTGCAATCGAATCCGGTAAGCGGAGAGGTGCCACCCCACTGATAAGGTTTGCCCAGCTGGCCCATAAGTTTAGTCATGGCGGTTTCACGCGCCTTCTGGTAGCGCAGACGGTGGGATTTGCTGAGCCTGATACCGGTCAGCGCATCGGTACTCTCTTCCGCGGCCGCTATTTTCCGGCTGGTACGCTGATGACCATATTTTTTGCTGGCGGAGAGGGCGGGCGCTTTTTTACGGGCGGTACGGGAGGTCGCAGGCGGTTCTGCGTGCAGGCTTTTTTTCGATTTAACTTTTTGTACGGGCGTGACGCGTGTTTTTTTAGCCGAGGTTTTAACCGGACGTCGTTTGCGGCGCTCATCGTCGCGCGCACTCTTTTTCTCCGCTTTCTGCAGGCTGGCGTTAACCGGCTTGTGCGGTGAAGCAGCGGCCACGTTAAAAAACAGCTGAGCAAAAGCCAGTATGAAAAGCGTAATCAGTAAACGCATAGTCCGGTTACAGGTTCGGCAGGCTGCAGAAGCAGACCGCGGCAATATTAGAAAATTCTGATCAGCGATCAGCGCCGGATTGATTCTAATCCACTTTTTTTACAAAAGGTAAGGTCTTTTTTATTAAATCCATCAACACAAGGGCTGTGCAGCAAAAATGAGCGGTTTCAGGCGGTTAACGCAGCATATTTATTGCTAATCGTGTATTAATACACACTTCGTCATACGCCCGTGGCGGCAAACTTAACAAACATGGCGATTCATGCCGCAGCGAGGCAAATTCCCGATTTCAGTCGCGGGATGAAGTCGCTACAATAAACAAACACGAAGTGAAGAATTAAGGAAGGCAAAAATGAGTACTGTTGAAAAAATTCAGCGCCAGATCGCAGAAAACCCGATCCTGCTGTATATGAAAGGATCGCCAAAACTGCCAAGCTGCGGCTTCTCAGCTCAGGCTGTTCAGGCGCTCTCTGCCTGTGGCGAACGCTTCGCGTATGTTGATATCCTGCAGAATCCTGATATCCGTGCTGAACTGCCAAAATACGCTAACTGGCCAACCTTCCCGCAGCTGTGGGTGGATGGGGAGCTGGTCGGCGGCTGCGACATCATCGTTGAGATGTTCCAGCGCGGTGAACTTCAGCCGCTGATCAAAGAAACCGCTGAGAAACACAAAGAAGCGGAATAAATTAAAAGGCCGGCGCTGTGCCGGCCTTTTTCATTCTCTTACTCTGCCGCGCTTTCGCCTGACGCTTCGCTCTCTGCCTCAGCGTCATTTAGCGCCAGCGGCCAGCCACCTAAACGTTTCCAGCGGTTTACCAGCTCGCAAAACAGCATTGCCGTCTGCTCTGTATCATAAAGCGCCGAGTGCGCCTGCGTGCTGTCAAAATCGATACCTGCCGCCTTGCACGCTTTTGCCAGCACCGTCTGTCCCAGCACCAGCCCGCTCAGCGCCGCCGTATCAAAGGTGGCAAACGGATGAAAGGGGTTGCGTTTCAGGCTGGCGCGCTCAGCCGCCGCCGTAACGAAGCTGTGATCAAAGTTGGCATTATGCGCCACAATAATCGCCCGGTTGCAGCCGCTCTCTTTAAGCCCTTTGCGCACCTGTTTAAAGATGGCGTGCAGCGCTTCATATTCGCTCACTGCGCCGCGCAGCGGGTTCGCAGGATCGATACCGGTAAACGCCAGCGCTTCAGGATGAAGAAGGGCACCTGCAAAGGGTTCAATGTGAAAATGCTGGGTTTCGTCACGCTGCAGCCAGCCATCCTCATCCATTTTCAGGGTCGTGGCGGCAATCTCCAGCAGCGCATCAGTCTGCGCATTAAAACCGGCGGTTTCGACATCGATAACTACCGGATAAAAGCCGCGAAAGCGTTGGTTAAGGGCGTTCTGGGCGTTCGATTCAGACATCAGGATCTCATAGCAGTGAAAAGGGCAGCGCGCATTATGGCAAAAAAGGCGGGAGGGTGCAGCAGATGAGAAAAACCAGCCCGCAAATTTGCGGGCTGGCGTCAGGCATCAGTTACCAAGGCCATTACCGGCATGCTTGTTTTCAATCAGCTCAATTTTATAGCCATCGGGATCTTCAACAAACGCAATAATCGTGCTGCCACCTTTAACCGGGCCCGCCTCACGGGTTACGTTGCCGCCCGCGCTACGGATGCGCTCGCAGGTTGCGGCGACATCGTCTACGCCCAGCGCGATGTGACCATAGGCGTTCCCAAGGTCATATTTTTCCGTACCCCAGTTATAGGTCAGCTCAATGACCGCACCTTCGCTCTCTTCGGTGTAGCCAACAAATGCCAGAGTATATTTATATTCTGCATTTTCACTCTGACGCAGCACGCGCATACCCAGTACGCGGGTATAGAAGTCAATTGAGCGTTGCAGATCGCCAACGCGTAACATGGTGTGAAGTAAACGCATAACATCCTCTTTTTTAACATGGTCAGATTTTGACGCAGAAACAGTACAAGTATAGCGGGTGACGGGGCTGCCGCATCGTTATGCGGCAGCTGCCGGTTACAGCGTCGGGTAGTCGATGTAACCTTCCGCACCGCCGCCGTAGAAACTCTCCGGGCGCTGCGGGTTAAGCGGAGCATCCTGCTGCAGGCGGGCAACCAGGTCCGGGTTGGCAATAAAGTCGCGGCCAAACGCCACGGCATCAATCAGGCCGCGCGCGATCAAATCATCCGCTTTTTCCACGCTGTAGGCGCCGGCACCGATGATCACACCGGGGAAAGCCGTGCGGACTTTTTCGCGGAACGCATCAGTGTAAGGTTTGCCACCCGCCCAGTCTGGCTCAGAAAGGTGCAGATAGGCCAGGCCGCGTTTGCCCAGTTCACTGATATACCAGAGCGCAGCTTCCTCTTCGTCCGGGCCATTTTCCAGGTTCTGGAACGCCCCGACAGGTGAAACGCGGATCCCGACGCGATCGGCAGACCAGTTGGCGATCGCTGCATCCACAACTTCCAGCGCAAAGCGGCCGCGCTTTTCAATCGAGCCGCCATACTCGTCGTCGCGCTTGTTTGAGTCAGGCGACAGGAACTGGTGCATCAGATAGCCGTGCGCTGAGTGCAGCTCAAGCAGGTCAAAGCCAGCCTCGCGGGCATTGGCTGCAGCCTGGCCGAAATCCTGCACAATCTGTTTAATTTCATCGACGGTCAGTTCGCGCGGCACGGAGGTCTCTTCGCGATACACGCTGCCGTCAGCGGCGCGCAGCGAGGTACGGGTACCGGCTGGCAGGGCAGAAGGCGCAACCGGTGCATTGCCTTCTGGCTGCACGCTGTAATGTGAAATGCGGCCGGTATGCCACAGCTGGACCGCAACGTGGCCCTGAGCAGCGTGAATGCCTTCGTTGATCATCTTCCATGCATCAATCTGCTGCTGCGTATGCAGGCCTGGTGCGCCCGCATAGCCTTTAGCCTGAAAAGAGACCTGCGTCGCTTCAGTAATAATCAGGCCCGCTCCGGCACGCTGCTGGTAGTACTCAGCCATCATCGGCGTGGGAACATCACCCGGCTCAATGCTGCGCAGCCGCGTCAGCGGTGCCATGAATACGCGGTTAGGAACGGTAACTGCACCCACTTTCAGCGGGGAAAATAGCTGTTTGCTCGCCATAGTAATTCCTCTATTAGACCGGTCGTCTATAAACATCTGTTTTAAAAATGCGGGCCGTTAAGCCACTGTTCGATAGTGCTGAGTGCCAGATTAATCGGATCTGGTTCGCGGGAAATTTTGCTCTGCAGACTGGCGCCCAGCCAGAGCAGATAGCAACGCTGCGCAAGCTGCACCGGAGTCTGATTAAATAGCAGCGGCTGTTCAGCCGCTGCCTCGGTCAGGCAGTGTGCGTAAGCGGCAATAATGGCGCTGGCGCCGCGCTGCAGCGCATCGCGCATCGGCTCTGAGAGATCGCATACCTCAGCCGACAGCTTGACGCCCAGGCAGCCCATAATAAGCCCCTGCTCAGCAAACAGCTGCCGGCCTGAACGAAAATGCGCCAGCAGCCGCTGACGTGCAGGCAGGGATGGCAGCGTCAGCTGCTGATTGATCTGCTGCAGATAATTGACGAAATAGCGCTCCAGCAGCGCAACGCCAAACGCCTCTTTAGAGCGGAAATAGTAATAGAAGGACCCTTTCGGCACGGCCGCCAGCGTGAGTACTTCGTTAAGTCCCATTCCGGTAAATCCGCGCTGCAGACAAACCTGCTCGCCGGTAGCGAGCAGGTGTTCACGGGTTTCATTACGTTGCACACTTTTATTCATGAGCAAAAGCCTAGTAGACCAGTCGGTCTAATGCAAGCGTCAGCTTTTCTGCTGGCACGATTTGATCATATCCAGCTGCGGCTGATAAACCTGCGTCCGGATGTCAAACAGGCCCAGCAGCGTATGAAACAGGTTATCCTGGGAGACCGGTTGCGTTGCGGCCTGCCGCCGCAGACAGCTTTCATCCAGATGAAACGCGCTGGCATAGCCGGGTGAGAACCACATCAGCAGCGGAATATGCGTCTGCTGTGACGGGGCGAGCATCCAGGGCGCGCCGTGCAGGTACATACCGTGTTCGCCCAGCGACTCACCATGATCCGAAAGATAAACCAGCGCCACGTTAAAGCGGTCGCTCAGCGCTTTTAGCTTGTCGATAGTCTGGCTAAGCATGCTGTCGGTATAAAGCAGGGTATTGTCATAGGTGTTGACCAGCGCCTGCGGATCGCAATCCTGAATCTGATTACTGTCACAGGTGGGTGTAAAACGACGGAACGCAGCCGGATAGCGCAGATAGTAGGCCGGGCCGTGGCTTCCCATCTGATGCAGCACGATCACGCTGTCGTTATGTAAACTGTCAACGTAGTTATCGAAGCGGTGCAGCAGCACGTCATCGAGGCAGAATCCGCTATGGCAGTATTGCGGTAACGACCACTGCGTCATGTCAGTATGCGGCACGCGGTCGCAGGCGCCTTTACAGCCACCATCATTCTCGCGCCACAATACGCTGACTCCGGCGTGCGCCAGCACATCCAGTACGCCCTCCTGGTGATGTGCCAGGTCAGCATCGTAATGCTCGCGCGGCATCACCGAGAACATGCAGGGTACAGAAACCGCCGTCTCGGTGCCGCAGGAGGTCGCATGCGGATAGTAAATCACCTGCTGCTTCTGCAGCTCCGGATTGGTCTGGCGCGCATAGCCGCCCAGCGAAAAGTTCTCCGCGCGTGCCGTTTCTCCCACAACCAGCACCACCAGGGTTTTTTTAGCTGCCTGCGCGATCAGCGGGCCTTTGCGGGCATCCTGCCCGATTTTAATCAGCGCCTGGCTGCCCTGCAGATAGCGCTTATCGACATAATGGCCAGCACCGCTAATCACATTGGCTGGCGTGATCATTTTTACCAGCCCTTTGTTGTTACGGATCAGCGACGCATAATCTTTGTAGAACAGGGCAGCCATCAGCAGGATCACCAGCAGCGCCCCCAGCGCTCCCGCCAGCCGCTGCAGGATGCTCCACCACCAGCGCTGACTGCGCCTGACGCGCACGAAGGCGATAAGCAGCACCGGCAGCAACCCCATCAGCAGCATCCAGACCAGCCAGCGCGGGCTTACCAGCGCACCCGCCTCCTGTACGCTGGATTCAAAGACGTTGGCCACCATATTGGTGTCGATTACCGTCCCAAAGCTGAACATAAAGTAGCTGGCTGCTGCACTGATCAGTACCAGTACGATCAGCAGTGGCTTGCGAACCCATGGCCAGGCAAACAGGCAAAACAGAAGATAAAATGCGGCCGTCAGCACGACCGGCATGCTGGCAGCAAAAAGGTAGTCGTGCAGACGGGTATAGGTGATGATTTTCCACGCCTGTTGCAGAAACAGCGCGTTCAGAATCAGCGCGAACAGCAGGGCAGCCAGCAGATTAAACCGGTTTTCGTGACACTGTAACTTAATGGCAGGTTTCATTGAGGTTCATTATCAAGTCAGAATGGACGCACAGTAGAGAAGAAATCTGAGGATAACCTTAAACGCACTTCAGATGACGTTATTGTTAAAGTTAAATAACACTTATTGATTAGATCAGAGAGCCGGGCAGGTACGCTTTCTTTTAGCACCGCAGCTTGCAGTTCACGCGGAAACTGTTATCACTATGTTATCCAGTAGCGAATCAGAGGCAGATGTGGCTGAACAACTCGAGTTTTTCCCGGTACCCAGCCCCTGTCGCGGCATCTGTCAGACCGATGCGCGCGGCTATTGTCGCGGCTGCCTGCGAAGTCGTGAAGAGCGTTTTAACTGGATGCGCTTCAGCGATGCGCAGAAGCGTGAAGTGCTAAGGCTGTGCCGGCAGCGCTATCTGCGCCTGCAGCGTCAGCAAAAACCGGATGCGGATCAGGATCCGCAGCAGCCCTCGCTGTTTTAAACGCCGCTTCTGTCCTCATTTCGTTATACTCCCTTTTTTAACATTCAATGCAGGGAGTTTTGTTATGTTACAACCACAGGCTATCTCCCCTCAGGGGCCGGCGTTCTCTCCTCTGGTGGTCGGCTACTGGCGGTTAATGGAGTGGGGGATGACACCACAGCAGCTGGTCTCATTCATTGAGTATCATCTCTCCCTCGGGCTGACCACGGTCGATCATGCGGATATCTACGGTGACTATCAGTGCGAGGCGGCGTTTGGCGCTGCGCTGCGCCTGGCGCCACAGCTGCGCGAACAGCTGCAGATTGTGACTAAGTGCGGCATCGCAACGCGGGCCAAACCTGAGCATCAGATCGGACACTACATCACCGATGCCAGCCACATTCTTCGCAGTGCGGAAAACTCGCTCACGCATTTTGCGACTGACTACCTCGACCTGCTGCTGATCCATCGTCCCGATCCGCTAATGGATGCCGATGAAGTGGCCGAAGCGTTTATGCAGCTGCACCAGAGCGGTAAAGTGCGTCATTTTGGCGTCTCAAATTTTACCCCGGCGCAGTTTTCGCTGCTGCAGTCGCGCCTGCCGTTTACGCTGGTGACCAACCAGCTGGAGATCTCGCCGCTGGAGCAGACCGCGCTGCTGGATGGCACGCTCGATCAGTGTCAGCAGGCGCGGATGCGTCCTATGGCGTGGTCCTGCCTCGGCGGCGGCCGTCTGTTCAGCGATCCACACTACCAGCCGCTGCGCGACGAGCTGAGCCAGGTTCAGCGGGAGATCGGTGCGGCCACGATTGAGCAGGTGGTCTATGCCTGGATTATGATGCTGCCATCCCGGCCACTGCCGATCATCGGCTCCGGTAAAACCGGCCGCATCGGTCAGGCGGCAGAGGCGGCTGCGCTGACGCTTAATCGCCAGCAGTGGTTCCGTATCCGTAAAGCCGCGCTCGGCTACGATGTGCCCTGAAGCGTAAAGCTTCGTCAAACTGCAGCAGCGCGGGCAAAAAGCGTCCAGACTTATCGGGTCTATCAACCGTAAGGAGACGTTATGAAAAGAACGCTTATTGCTCTTATTACGCTGGCCTGTTCGGCCGGTGCCAGCGCTGCTTCTCAGGAGGTCACGCTGCATCAGGTTTCCGCCCAGGGCGTCGGCGAGGCCGTGGGTAAAGTGACCATTACGGAAACGGACTACGGTTTGCAATTTACCCCGGCGTTATCCGGTATGAAACCGGGCATCCATGGTTTCCATGTGCATGCTAAAGGCAGCTGTGAACCTGGCGAGTCGCAGGGGAAAACCGTGGCAGCCGGCGCTGCAGGTGGCCATCTTGATCCGCAGAACAGCGGCAAACATCTCGGTCCTTATGCCGACGGGCACCTCGGCGATCTGCCGGCCCTCTATGTTACAGATGACGGCAAAGCCAGCTATCCGGTGGTTGCGCCGCGTCTGAAATCGCTCAGTGATATTAAAGGTAAGGCGCTGATGGTTCACGTGGGCGGTGATAACCATGCCGATCATCCTGAACCGCTGGGAGGCGGAGGGGCGCGTCTTGCCTGTGGCGTAATCTGATCAACCGCGGGTAGCGCAGCAAGGGCTGCCCGCTGCAATAAAATTCTGACACCGTTTAATGCTACTCAGGACGATTATTCCGCTCTATCATAGCGATACAGTCAGGGAACCACTCAGGGGCAGGAATGAAAAGCTTAGGGATAGTGCTGCTGGCACTGTTACTTGCAGGGTGCGATCGGCCCAGGGATACGCAGCTGCGTCTCGACGCCAGCCGTCAGCTGCAGCGCAATATAGATACCAGTCCGCTGCGCGCCAGCTGCGAGCATATCGCCCGCGGCCGGGAGTGGCTGACGCCGCACAGCGTGCAGCAGCTGGAAAAGCACCATTGCCAGAACGTGCTGCGTAGCGCCAGCGAAACCAATTTCCTCAATACGGCGATCTATACGCAGACTATCCCGGTGGTCTGCGGCTCAATTCAGGGGCGCAGCTTTACCGGAACCACGCTGACCCGCCGCTTTATCTACTCTTATGATGAAAAAGCGCTGGTGATCAGGCCGGAGAGCGAACAGGATAAAAGCCGGTTTGAAGATCGTAAAACGCTGGCGCAGCTGCAAACCGATTTTCAGAATCAGTGGGCAAAATATTGCCGGTAATTACTCCGGCAGCGCCTGCTGCAGCTGAGCCAGCGCACAGCGAAGCTGCCATAACATGCCTGCCAGCGTATTCGCTTCACCGCTGACCTCTGAACCGGGCCGGGATATCTGTTTATCAAGCGCCTGCAGCGTCTGCTCCAGGGCGCGATGCTGCACGCCGCGCCGGCTCATGATCGGGTGCAGATCCTGAATACTCTGGTCGCGCAGCTGCGCCAGCGCGCTATCCGCAGGCTGCCACTGGCGCAGCTGCCAGACAATATGCGAGCAGTTCAGCAGAACAACGCCCCAGCGCAGCAGCCAGAGACGGGCCTGCGCATCGCGGCTCTGCGTCAGCTGGCCGATATGGTGATAGATATGTGATTCAAAACGATATTCGCTCAGGCGTGGTCGTCTGCGCAGCTGGTCGAGAAAAGCGTAACGAATAGCGTGGATATAACGGCGGCTGCGGCGCATATCAGAACCCGGCCGCAGCAGCTGAAAGGCCATCCACGCCAGCAACACGCCGCACACCTTTGCCAGGTTGTCATTAATAAAACGCTGAAAATCCCACTCAGGCGGATTGGTGACGGCGATAAACGATCCCATGAACACAATGAATTGCCCCCACAGCGCCGCCCGTTTTTTCTGCTGTAACCTGAAGAGCTGCAGCGTCAGCAGTAGCGGAAAAAGCACGGCTAAAAACCCGCCCAGCGCATTGATCTGCACCATCAATCCATACTGAAACAGAAAACTGAACAGCGACAGCCAGAGCAGAGTACGCAGCAGCAGCAGAACGCTGCCGCCGGGCGAAGGGGCTGAGGCGTAAAGTACGCTGGCGATAGCCGTCAGCGTCAGCGCTGCGGCACCCGATTCCCAGCGGGTAACAATCCAGAAAGCACAGCCCAGCATAATAACGGTAAACGTGCGCAGGGCGCTCCAGGCCGCCTCAACGCTGTCAGCTTCACGCGACAGTGCCGGAACGCGCGGTGGCTGAAAACGGACGCCGGTTTCGGGGTGCTGCAGCAGACGGATCCAGCGCTGCACGTCCAGCCAGAGGCGGCAGAAGGTATGCAGACGCGTGACAAAAGCGCGCTGACGAAAATCACCGCTGTCAGGCGGCGTCACGCGGCTCAGGATGCGCGCGATGCAATATTTATCGCACTGCGGCCGGGTAAGCTGCTCCAGCACCTGCGCTAACGCCTCCTGCACGTCGTCCGGTGCATCGGGCCAGTTGAGCAGCATACGGCGCAGGCCTGAGAGCATGCTGGTCAGCCGCAGCTGCTGGTGGAGCACATAGTTCAGCACGCTATTCTGCCGGCGGTAGCGGTAATGGCTCCAGAATGCCTGAATGCGCAGCAGATTCATGGTCAGAATTTCACTGATAACCTGCTCATGAGCAAGATGGGCTGTTTCGCCGCGCTCCTGCAGCAGCAAACGTGCGTGCTGCAGCAGACGCTGATGCATCTGCTGCAGCGAGCGCATCAGATGGCTGCCATCTGAGGTAGCGGGCAGCAGCATCAGCATTATGCCCGCACAGAGAATACCGGTGATGACTTCACAGACGCGCGCCTGGGTAATCGTCCAGAGCTCAGCCGTGTCGCTGACGTTAACGCTGCTGAACGCGATGATAGCGGCGGTGTAGCCAGCGAGGGAAAAAGCGTAAGCGACATTGTTTTGATAATGGCTGGCGATCCAGGTGCAGAGCGCCAGCCAGCTGGCCATAAAAAAAGCAAACAGCCATGGCTCATTTAGCGTGTGACCGGCAATCAGCAGCGCGGCGAGCGCGCCGGTAAGGCTGCCGGCGATCCGCCCCAGGCTTTTACTGATTGCACCCCCCAGTCCGGGAAAGCTCACGACCGCCGCCGACGTCATCGCCCAGTAGGGCTCATCCAGCTGCAGCAGATACGCCATAGTCAGGGCCAGGCACATCGCCAGGCTAATGCGCAGGGCGCTCCGCCATTCACCGCGTGTGGCTCTGATCCAGGGCAGGTTATGCCACGCCAGCCAGTGCAGTTTCATGCTCGCCTCAGTGCGCAACAGAGATGGTACAGGTGGTGCCCGCAACCAGCCGGACATTAGCGGGCAGCTGCGTCAGCCGGATACGTACCGGTACCCGCTGCGCCAGCCGCACCCAGGGAACATTGGGTTTGATATCCGGCACCAGGCCGCTGTCGGTCGCTACGCTCTGGTCGTAGATAGCGCTGCCGATGCTTTCTACTTCTCCCTGCAGCCGGGTGCCATCGCTATAGAGCGCAATTCGCGCTGCGGCACCAGGCTGGATATGGCGCAGTTTAGTCTCTTCAAAATAGCCCACGACATACCATGAATGACTGTCAACCAGTGCAAACAGCGGTGTTCCCGCCGTCGCATAGTTGCCAGGACGCAGCGTCAGATTGGTTATCCAGCCATCGGTGGGAGCCGTCAGTGTGGTCTGCTGCAGATTCCAGCGCGCCTGATCCAGCGTCGCCTGCGCCGCTTTCTCCGTAGCGGCAGCCGCTTCAGCGGTTAGCTGAGCGATATCCCGATCTTCTGCTGAAATAACATTACGCGGCAGTTCTGCCCGCCGCCGCGCTTCATGCTGCGCTTTTGCCAGATCGCTCTGTGCTTTCGCCAGCTGTGCTTCAGCGCTCGCTACCGCGATTTGCCACGGTTTTGCATCAAGCTCAAGCAGCACGTCGCCTTTGTGTACGCGCTGATTGTCCCGCACTCGCAGCTGAGTAATGCGGCCGGAGATCTCAGGCGTCACATCAACCAGTTCAGCGCGCACTTTGCCGTCGCGTGTCCAGGGCGCCTGCATGTAGGTATTCCACATCCACCAAGCGGCCAGCAGCGCCAGCGCAAAAACAATCAGGGTCGAGAAATATTTCAGGGGATTAAAGGTCATGGTCGGTTATCCATATTGCACCAGCCACAGCGCGGCTGACACGCAAAGCACAAACAGTGAGAGATCCAGCAGCGTGGGGTGCCAGATATCACCGGCATAGAGCCGGTCGCGCAGCAGAGGATGGATCAGCAGCCAGAAAAAAAAGCCGAGCAGCACGGCCTTAAACAGCGGCGGAAACAGCAGTGAGGCACCAAAGACCAGATCGGTCAGGGGCGCTGCTGCAGGAAAATCAGGGGTGGGCATGTGTCATCATCCTTTGTTGACTCAGGCAATGTCATGATAAGCGTAGCGATATCCACTACGTCTGGCCTGCTATTTGTATTTTGTCCTGTAAACTCGCAAAATAGTGTAAAATCTGGCTTGATAGCTAGCAAGCTAATTATAAGGAGATGAAATGGATACGCCACTTGGAACCGACCTGTCGCGCCTGGTGCGCATCTGGCGCGCGTTAATCGATCAGCGCCTGAAGCCGCTGGAGCTGACACAAACGCACTGGGTGACTTTGCATAATATTCATCAACTTCCGCCAGAACAGTCGCAGATCCAGCTGGCTAAAGCGATCGGTATTGAGCAGCCTTCGCTGGTGCGCACGCTGGATCAGCTGGAAGAGAAGGGACTGATCACCCGCTCCACCTGCGCAAACGATCGGCGGGCGAAACGCATCAGGCTGACCAAAGAAGCCGCACCGATTATCGGGCAGGTAGAGCACGTTATTGATGCAACCCGCGACGATATCCTGGCTGGCATCAGCGCCGAAGAGATCAATCAGATGGTCACGCTGATTGCGCGGCTTGAGAAAAATATTCTCGAATTACAGCATCGCGAAAAATAAAAAACCGACGCCAGGCGTCGGTTTTTTTGCGCGTCAGAGTTAGCGCGGAGAGACTGTGACCTGGCTGCCGTTAGAGGCCAGTACCACGCGCTGGCCTGGTGAGTAGCGGCTCGCATCCTGCTTCTGCACGACCATGATGGTATTACCATCGTCTTTGCGGATTTCCAGCTCAACGCCGTTAGATTTGTTAACGGCACCCTGTACGCCCTGGCCCGCAACGCCGCCCAGTACCGCACCGCCCGCCGTCGCCAGGCTGCGACCTGCACCACCACCGATGGTGTTACCCAGGAAACCACCCAGCACCGCACCGCCAATTGCACCAATGACATTGCTGTCATCGCCACCCTGAATCTTAACCGGGCGCACTGACACCAGCGTGCCGTATGACACATTTTGGACCTGCTTGGCTTCACTGGCGCTGTAAACATCGCCTGAGAGGGTGTCATTGCTGACACAGCCTGCCAGCGTTACACCAGCGAGGGCCACGGCTATGAAACGCTTAATCATCAGAAAGCTCCTTTATAAAAAACGCCATGTTCTCATCCTGCTCTGCACAGAGTATAAGACAGAAAGCGACGCATGGATGCCATGCCGCACAATCAGTACCAGAGTCGCAGCATAGAGTATGCCTCATCAACAAAAATTCAATCCGCCGGTAAAAATATTTCTGCTCTGCTGCACTGCGCATGGCAGAGTGAAAAGCAGAAAGTTATCATCATATTAGAAAGGCGGCATCAGCAGAGTGCCGGCGCCGGCGCCCGCCGGATAACGAGGAGCTATCGTGATAAAGTCAGGACGCTATATAGGAGTGATGTCAGGCACCAGTCTGGATGGCGTGGACGTGGTGCTGGCGGCGATCGACCGTCACATGGTGGCGCAGCAGGCGAGCTACTGTCACCCGTTTCCGCCCGCACTGCGGCAGCGGGTACTGGCTATATGCCAGGGACAGCCGCTGACGCTGTCGCAGCTCGGGCAGCTGGACACCGAGCTGGGTAAGCTGTTTGCTGAAGCGGTGGTCACCCTGATGCGTCAGCAGGCGCTGGAAGCCGATGACATTGTGGCCATCGGCTGCCACGGTCAGACCGTCTGGCATGAACCCGGCAGCTTCGCCCCTAATACGCTGCAGATTGGCGATAATAACCAGATTGCCGCCGCCACCGGCGTGACCGTAGTCGGCGATTTTCGCCGGCGCGATATGGCGCTGGGCGGGCAGGGTGCGCCGCTGGTGCCTGCGTTTCATCAGGCGCTGCTCATGGACAGCAGTGAACGCCGCATGGTGCTGAATATTGGCGGCATCGCTAACCTGTCGCTGCTGATCCCGGGGCAGCCGGTGCGGGGCTTTGATACCGGACCCGGCAATATGCTGATTGATGCCTGGATCTGGCGTCATCAGGGGGTAAGCTACGATCATAACGGGACCTGGGCCGCCAGCGGGCAGGTGGTACCCGCGCTGCTGGAGCAGATGCTGAACGATCCCTGGTTTGCGCTGCCGCCGCCGAAAAGCACCGGGCGTGAGTACTTTAATCCTGACTGGATAGAGCGTCAGCTACAGGCTTTTCCTGCGCTGGCACCGGAGGATGTGCAGGCTACGCTAAGCGAACTGACGGCGCTGACAATTGCACAGCAGATCCAGCTCAGTAACGGCTGTGACCGTCTGCTGGTGTGCGGCGGAGGTGGCCGCAATCCGCTGCTCATGGGGCGGCTCGCGGCGCATCTTCCCGGCACCGAGGTGACCACTACCGATGCCGCGGGCGTCAGCGGCGATGATATGGAAGCGCTGGCCTTTGCCTGGCTGGCGTTCCGGACCCTCTCTGGCCTGCCAGGCAATCTGCCTGCGGTCACCGGGGCGCGTGAAATGAGCGTGCTGGGTGCTATCTATCCGGCAAATAGCCGGCCGACACGATAAGGAGAAGTAATGAAGAGATATATGCTGGCAGCGGGCTGCCTGGCACTGAGCGGCTGCGGTATGCTGCAGAAGCCGGCCCCGCAGCCCGAAACGCTGCACTACCAGTGCGGCACGCTGCCGCTGACGGTCACGCTGGATAACAGCAAAGAAGAGGTCAGCTTTATTCTTGATGGCAAGCCGCTGACGCTGAAACAGACCGTCTCCGCGTCGGGCGCGCGCTACAGTGACGACCACTACGTTTTCTGGTCGAAAGGCAACAGCGCTTTTGTTGAGCGCAATGACAGAATCATTATCAACGACTGCGAACTGCAGGACGCGGCGAACACCAACCGGTCTTAATACGATTAAGAGAGACGCTATGAGCGACAGCGACAGCCTGCAACAGATTGCCCATCTGCGCCGGGAATATACCCGCGGCGGCTTGCGGCGCAAAGATTTGCCGGACGATCCTCTGGTCCTGTTTGAACAGTGGCTGCAGCAGGCGTGTGCCGCGCAGCTGCCCGATCCCACCGCCATGACGGTGGCGACGGTAGACAGCAGCGGTCAGCCTTATCAGCGCATTGTGCTGCTCAAGCACTACGATGCTGCAGGCTTTGTCTTTTATACCAACCTTGGCAGCCGTAAAGCGCTGCAGCTGGCAGAAAACCCGCGCATCTCGCTGCATCTCCCGTGGCACTTTCTGGAGCGTCAGGTGATGGTGCTGGGCGAGGCGGAGAAGCTCTCGCCGCTGGAGGTCATAAAATATTTTCATAGCCGCCCCCGCGACAGCCAGATTGGTGCCTGGGTTTCTAAACAGTCGAGCCGTATCTCTGCGCGCAGCGTACTGGAGAGCAAGTTTCTGGAACTTACGCAGAAATTTCAGCAGGGCGACGTCCCGCTGCCCTCGTTCTGGGGCGGATACCGCGTGCGGTTTTCTGCCATTGAGTTCTGGCAGGGCGGCGAACACCGGCTGCACGATCGTTTTCTCTATCAGCGCAGTGAGAATGGCTGGACGATTGACCGGTTAGCACCGTAAAACCCGCTTTTCCCCGTTTCAGCGCTGGCGCCGTGAGCGTCAGCGCTTTATGCTATAGCCCTCTTTTTTTTCGTCTCCGCATCGTAGCGGAAAGCTGTGTACCAGCCCAGGTGCAGCCCGATCAATTTGGAGTCAGTGATGACCAGCAGTAACCTGATACAACAATTGCAGGAACGTGGCCTTGTGGCCCAGGTAACGGATGAAGAAGCGTTAGCAGAGCGACTGGCGCAAGGGCCAATTGCCCTCTATTGCGGCTTTGACCCTACCGCCGACAGCTTGCATTTGGGCCATCTGGTGCCGCTGCTCTGCCTGAAGCGTTTTCAGGATGCCGGCCACAAGCCGGTTGCGCTGGTGGGTGGAGCCACCGGTCTGATTGGCGATCCCAGCTTTAAAGCCGCGGAACGTAAACTCAATACCAGTGAAACCGTAGGCGAGTGGGTAGAGAAGATCCGCAACCAGGTTGCCCCGTTCCTTAGCTTTGACTGCGGCGATAACAGCGCTATCGCGGCTAACAACTACGACTGGTTTGGTGGCATGAACGTGCTGACTTTCCTGCGCGATATCGGCAAGCACTTCTCTGTTAATCAGATGATCAACCGGGAAGCGGTTAAACAGCGTCTGAATCGTGAGGATCAGGGGATCTCCTACACGGAGTTCTCTTACAACCTGCTGCAGGGCTACGATTTTGCCGAGCTTTACAAGCGTTATGGCGTGGTGCTGCAGATTGGCGGCTCCGATCAGTGGGGAAATATCACCTCCGGTATCGACCTGACCCGTCGTCTGCATCAGCAGCAGGCCTTTGGCCTGACCGTGCCGCTTATTACAAAATCAGATGGCACCAAGTTCGGTAAAACAGAAGGCGGCGCGGTCTGGCTGGATGCGAAAAAAACCAGTCCTTACAAGTTTTACCAGTTCTGGATCAACACCGCTGACGCAGATGTCTACCGCTTCCTGAAGTTCTTTACCTTTATGAGCCTGGATGAGATTAACGCGCTCGAAGAAGAGGACAAAAACAGCGGCAAAGCGCCACGCGCCCAGTACGTGCTGGCCGAGCAGGTTACGCGCCTGGTGCACGGTGATGCAGGACTGGCTGCGGCCAGAAGGATCACCGAGAGCCTGTTCTCAGGCAGCCTGAGCGACATGACCGAAGCAGACTTTGAGCAGCTGGCACAGGACGGCATGCCGGTTATCACGCTCAGCGCGGAAGACGATCTGCAGCAGGCGCTGGTTGCCGCAGAGCTGGTGCCGTCGCGCGGCCAGGCCCGGACGATGATCGGCTCTAATGCGGTCTCTGTGAACGGAGAAAAACAGGCGGATGCCGAGTATCGTTTCAGCGACAGCGACAAGCTGTTTGGCCGCTTTACGCTGCTGCGTCGCGGCAAAAAACACTACTGCCTGATAAACTGGCAGTAAGGTGTCAGGGCCGGTTTCCGGCCCTTTTTCATGGCAAGGCAGTACAGGGTTATAATGAAAAATATTCTCGCAATTCAGTCTCACGTGGTGTTTGGCCACGCCGGTAATAGCGCGGCAGAGTTCCCGATGCGCCGCATGGGCGCAAACGTTTGGCCGCTCAATACCGTTCAGTTTTCTAATCACACGCAGTATGGTCACTGGACCGGTACGGTGATGCCGGCCAGCCATCTGACCGATATCGTCAAAGGTATCGCCGCCATCGATCGCCTTAAAACCTGTGATGCCGTACTCAGCGGTTACCTGGGTTCAGCCGAACAGGGCGAGCAGATTCTGGCGATTGTGCGTGAAGTCAAAGCCGCCAACCCGGACGCCTGGTTTTTCTGCGATCCGGTGATGGGGCATCCTGAGAAAGGCTGTATTGTGGCACCGGGCGTAGCGGAGTTTCACTGCAAACAGGCGCTGCCCGCCAGCGATCTGATTGCACCTAACCTGCTTGAACTGGAGATGCTGAGCGGACAGACGGTGGCTGACGTTGAGCAGGCGGTGGATGCGGCGCGTCTGCTGATTGCGCAGGGACCGAAAGTGGTGCTGGTTAAACATCTGGCCCGTGCCGGCCGGCGCAGCGACCGCTTTGAGATGCTGCTGGTTACCGCTGATGAGTGCTGGCATATCAGCCGTCCGCTGGTGGACTTTGGCGTGCGTCAGCCGGTAGGCGTAGGCGATCTGACCAGCGGTCTGCTGCTGGTGGATCTGCTGCACGGCAAATCGCTGCAGCAGGCGCTGGAGCATGTTACTGCAGCGGTATATGAAGTGATGCTGAAAACCCATGAAATGGGAGAGTATGAGCTGCAGCTGGTCGCGGCACAGGACGCTATCGCGCAGCCGCAGCAGCATTTCGCGGCAGAAAAACTCTGACTGCACGGCAGGCCGGTTTCAGCGCCGGCCTGTCGCACTGTTTACGCCAGCCCCTCTGCCTGCAGCGCCGCCTGAACCGCCGGACGCTCACCCACGCGGGCAAACCACGCGTCCAGCGCCGGCATCTCATCCAGCTGCAGCTTCACCGCTTTCGCCCAGCGCGTCACCACATACAGATAGATATCGGCTACGGTATAGCGCGTGCCCAGCAGCCACTGCTTGTCTTCCAGCGCCGCATTGACCAGCTGAAACTTCTTCTCCAGCTGGGCACGCAGCTGCGGTTTGTACGCGTCTGGCGTATCGGGGCGGAACAGCGGCGAAAACCCTTTATGCAGCTCGCTGCTGATAAAGCTCAGCCACTCCAGCGTATGGTAGCGCGTCAGGCTGCCGGTCGGAGCCAGCAGATGGTAATCAGGTTTGAGATCCGCCAGATACTGCACAATCGCCACGCCTTCAGTCAGTATCGTCCCGTCATCAAACTGCAGCGCCGGAACCTGACCTTTAGGGTTAATCTGCCAGTAATCCTCACCCTGTTCCGTCAGTTTCTTCTGCAGATCAACATTAACCTGCGTAAAGTCGAGGCCGCATTCGCGGGCGACGATATGGGGGGAGAGGGAACAGGCGCCGGGCTTGCAATAGAGTTTCATTGTTGCATCTCCTCAACAAATGATATGAGTGACGTGACAAACATGGCACGCCGGATAGCGGACTCTGAGTAAACTACAAGGGAAAAAGAGAGATGGGAAGGGACTTATCAGCTGAAAAACGGCTCCGGTGCGCAGTAACAGGCGTGCGCAGCGCGGAGCCGGATGCGGTTATTCGCTGGCGCCGGCGCGCTTCAGCGCACCCTCAGCGGTATCCTGCGTCATGCGGTTGAGCAGCGGGGCGGTAACCAGCATCAGCAGGGCAATCACACCGGTGGCAATACCAATCTGCTGGAATACCTGGCTGTAGACCGCCAGGGAAGTGTGCGGATCGGTGACATCCTGCGGCACCGCCATCAGGTTGGCCACCTTACCGGCGATCATCGCTGCGCCTGCGGTAGTCAGGAACCATGAGCCCATGATAAAGCCCATCAGACGCTGTGGCACCAGCTGCGCGACCATGGCCAGACCCAGGCCGGAGATCATCAGCTCACCGATACTCTGCAGGGCATAGCTCAGGATCAGCCAGTTAACGGAGACAATACCTGCCTGATTTGCAAAGCCGGCGCCGAGCGGCAGCACCAGAAACGCGCCGGAGCAGAGCACCATGCCAATGGCAAATTTGTGCGGCATCGGCAGCTTATCGCCCAGCTTGTTATAGACTGCGGCCAGCAGCGGGCTGGCGACCATGATCCAGAACGGATTCAGCGCCTGGAACTGCTCCGGCTCAAACGCGATGCCGAAAATGGCGTGTTCAACGTTGCGGATCGCAAAGAAGTTGAGCGAAGTCGGCATCTGCATATAGAGCACAAAGAAGACAATCGCTTCCACCATCAGCAGAAACGCCACAATCATTTTACGGCGCGCGGCACCCTGCAGCGTGAACGCTTCTTTGGCAAAGATCAGAACAATGCCCAGTGCAACAACGCCGAGCGTTATGCGCGCAATGCTTTGATGATGCAGCAGCCAGGTGGCGAGTGCGATCAGCACCGCAACGCCCACGATGGTCAGCAGCAGTTTACCCACCTGCAGCGGAGCAAAATCGGGCTTTGACCCATACTCTTTCACCAGCCGCTTAAAGAACAGGAAGTTAAGCAGCGTGATCACCAGCCCCACGACGGAGAGAGAGAAAGCGGCACCCCAGCCATATTTTGCTGCCAGCCACGGCGTCAGCATCATTGAGAACAGCGAGCCAATGTTGATCGACATATAGAACATGGTAAATGCGCCGTCGATGCGCGGATCGTCTTTGGCGTAGCAGGTGGAGAGCAGCGAAGAGGGGTTCGCTTTGAACAGGCCGCTGCCCACAGCAATGGTCGCCATGCCGACATAAACCAGAGTGGTATCATGCCCGGAAAATGCGATCAGCGCATAGCCGAGTGCCAGCACCATGACGCCCAGCACAATGACGCGCTTGGTGCCGAGTACTTTGTCACCCAGCCAGCCGCCGATAGCCACCAGACCGTAAACCAGGGCGCTAAAGGAGGTAAACAGCGTAATGGAGTCCGCTTCAGACATCCCCAGCTGTTTGACCAGATAGACGGCCATAATGGCCTGTAAGCCGTAGTAGCCGAAACGCTCCCACAGCTCGATAGAGAAGATCAGATAAAATGCTTTAGGTTGCCGGAAGGCGTTGAGGCTTACTGCCTCGTCAGTGTGTTTGTTTGCAGTTGACACGTATACCTCAGTTTATACATCGCCTGTTTTGTAACAGGAATTAAGTCTGCGTCGGTCTGGGTCATCCCGCGCAACATTGTTATTAGAAAGGAAAAACGGCGCCTAATTTGGCTGAATCGGGGCCACAGGGCAAGCATTTTTTACACGCTGGCGTAGCGAATGCCGGCAGGGCAATCTCTGCGGCTAAGCGCAATGATTTAGTGTTTAATAGGGTGTAAAACGATTGTAACAGAATAAACGCGCAGCGCATAAGTTTGGTAAACCCCTTTACTGAAACAAACCGCCTGAGAGGCATAAAGCGGAATAACAGACTGTTGCTGAATATTTATACGATATATGCTGCTGTTTTCGCGTGAATTATGGGCATAATAGGTTGATTATTGAGCTAAAAGAGCAGGGCGGGGTTTCCGGAAAGCTAATTAGTTGATCCAGCGCACAAATTCTCCAATTAATTAGCCGCATGAAAAAAGAAATGGCGCGCTGTTCGTGCAGCAAATCTCTTTTTATTGAGGGAACGAACGAAAACGCTGATGCCAGCCAGCGCTGAACGCTGTTCACGGCTTAACTGAAACATCAACTCATCCTTTCAGACGAATAAACAGCCGTGGGCAGACGCGGTTTATCATAAATTTCATATACTCATGTCAGTACAATTCCGGGGGCCGGCGTGAAACCGGCCAGATGTTCAGCGTACTGGCGGTGCAGTGCCGTCAGTAAACCATGAGGGAAGATGATGCCGTTGATACTGGGTGAGTTATCTGGTGCTCCGCAATGGGTGCCTGCTGTATTACTCGTCACACTGTCGCTCGCAATGGGCTTTCTGGCGCGATATATCCTTCTCAGCCTGATTCGTTACTGGCAGGGACGGGATAAAAAACTTTTCAAATCTCTCGAAAAACATCTGCGCGGCTCGATGTTTCTTATTTTACCGCTGTTATTCATCAGCGCCGGCGTAGATTATGTGAATATTCAGCCGGAGTCGCTGGGCTTTATTAATGCCGCTCTGCACATCTTTATTATATTATCCTTCTGCTCGCTGATGATCAGGATGATCAATGTCGCGCAGGACATGCTCTTTATCCGTTATGACATTAATATCTCAAATAACCTGCGCGCGCGAAAAATCCGCACGCAGATCATGTATGTAAAAAAAGTTGTGATTGTTGTGCTGGTAACGCTCTGTTTGTCGTTGATTTTGCTTAGCTTTCCGGGTGTGCGTAAGTTTGGCACGACGATTCTCGCCGGGGCAGGCGTTGCCGGTATTATTATTGGCTTTGCATTACAGAAATCGCTGGTCAATCTGTTTGCCGGTATTCAGATTGCATTTACGCAGCCGATAAAAATTGATGATGCGGTGGTGGTAGAAAAAGAGTGGGGCTGGATTGAAGAAATTAATCTGACCTATGTTGTGGTGCGTCTCTGGGATCTGCGCCGGCTGGTATTGCCGATAACCTACTTTACAGAAAATCCGTTCCAGAACTGGACGCGTAATAACGCACAGATTTTAGGTTCCGTCTTTCTTTATCTTGATTACTCTATGCCGCTGGAACCGCTGCGCGAGCATTTTGAGAAGGTGCTCAATGAAACCCGGCTCTGGGATCGGGAAACGCAGGTGCTGCAGGTAACGGAAACAACCGAAAAAACCATGACGATCAGGCTGCTGATGACGGCACATAACTCGCCTACCGCGTTTGACTTACGCTGCTACGTGCGGGAAAAGATGATTGAGTTTATTCAGCAGCACTATCCGCAGTGTTTGCCGCATGTACGGGCTACGCTGAGCCATCCGGAAGCGTAACCAGACAGGAGAATGCGGTGCCGCTGACCCCGGCACCGCGCTCAGATCTCCGTCTTATCACGGTATTCGCACAGGTCTTCGATCAGGCAGGCGCCGCAGCGCGGCTTGCGTGCTATGCAGGTATAACGCCCGTGCAGAATCAGCCAGTGATGGCAGTCGACCTTAAACGCGGCAGGCACCACTTTAAGCAGTTTCTCTTCAACCTCTTCCACATTTTTACCCGGCGCAAAGCGCGTGCGGTTACTGACGCGAAAGATATGCGTGTCGACGGCGATGGTGGGCCAGCCAAAGGCGGTGTTCAGCACCACGTTAGCGGTTTTACGCCCGACACCCGGCAGCGCCTCAAGTGCGGCACGATCTTCCGGCACCGCGCCGCCATGCTGTTCCAGCAATATGCGGCAGGTTTTGATCACGTTTTCCGCTTTGCTGTTAAACAGCCCGATTGTCTTGATGTACTCTTTGACGCCGTCGACGCCAAGCGCCAGCATGGCCGCCGGGGTGTTCGCGACCGGATAGAGCCGGGCCGTGGCTTTGTTCACGCTGACATCGGTCGCCTGAGCCGAAAGCAGTACCGCAATCAGCAGTTCAAATGGCGAGCTGAACTGCAGCTCAGTGGTCGGATGCGGGTTGTTATCGCGCAGACGGGTCAGGATCTGCAGGCGCTTCTCTTTATTCACACCGCTTTCCCGATTTCACCTGGCGCAGCCACTGTTTTAGCTTCCGCTTCAGCGCGCAGCGCGGCGCGCTGTTTCATTTTCTGATCGATAAGATACTTTCCTGCCAGCAGCATACCCAGACCGATGAAGGCGCCGGGTGGCAGCATAGCCAGCAGCATCGGTGAATCAAAGTGCACGACTTCGATGCGCAGTGAGGTTGCCCACGGGCCGAGCAGCTGATCGGCACCGTTGAACAGCGTACCGCTGCCAATCAGTTCGCGAATGGATCCCAGCGTGACCATGGCGCAGGTCGCTCCCATACCGATAGCGAACCCATCCAGCGCGGATAGCGGGATACTGCTTTTTGACGCTACCGCTTCAGCACGGCCCACGACAATACAGTTAGTGACGATCAGCGGAATAAAGATCCCCAGCGACTGATAAAGACCGTAGGCGTAAGCGTTGATCAGCATCTGAACGCAGCTGACAACCGAGGCGATAATCATCACATAAATCGGGATACGGATATCTGCCGGTACCCAGCGGCGTGAGGCGGAAATTGCACTGTTGGTAATGGTCAGCACCAGCGTCGTGGCCAGCCCCAGCCCCAGCGCATTGGTTGCGGTGGAGGTCACCGCCAGCAGCGGACAGAGTCCCAGCAGCTGTACCAGCGCAGAGTTATTTTTCCATAAACCGCCAATCAGCAGATTTTTCGCTTCACTCATGGTGTTTCTCCACATTCCGGCAGCGAACGCAACGTCGCTGGCAGCGTTTCAATATAGAGCGCCGTGCGTTTAGTGGCGTTAACCACCGCGCGCGGCGTAATGGTCGCACCGGTAAACTGATCGAAATCGCCGCCATCTTTCTTCACGGCAAAATGCGGGTCATCGGCCCCTTTAATCTGTTTTCCATTAAAGCTGTTGATCCAGTCAGAGATGCGCAGCTCAATTTTATCACCCAGCCCGGGCGTTTCATGGTGTTCAATGACGCGCACGCCCAGCACGGTACCGCTGAAGTCAGCGCCTACCAGGAGCTGAATGGCGCCGGAGTAGCCATCGGGGGCGGTACTTTCCAGCGCTGCGGCCACCGGCTTGTCGCCTTTACGGGCAATATAGAGGTGATGCGGCTGCTCATTACCCAGCGCCGCATTGTGCACCAGATAACACTCCTGCTGAATAGCATTATCGTACAGCGCGGTCGGTACCACCTGATCCAGCAGGTTTTTCTGCTGCAACGCAGTCTGATGCTCAACGGTGGGTTTGGTCACATAGTTCACCACGGCGGTTACGCCGGTCGTCACCACTGCAAACATCCCCAGCGTTACCGCGTTTTTGCGAATAGCGTCGATCATACCTTAATCCTTCCGGTGACCATAAACGCGCGGCTGAGTGTAGTAGTCAATCAGCGGCACGCAGATATTTGCCAGCAGCACGGCGAACGCCACGCCATCCGGATAGCCGCCAAAGCTGCGGATCAGCCAGACCAGCAGACCGATCAGCGCACCGTAGATCAGACGCCCCCGGTTAGTGGTGGAGGCGGTAACCGGATCGGTAGCGATAAAGAATGCGCCCAGCATGGTCGCACCCGAAAAGAGGTGGGTGAGCGGTGTATTAAGCGTCTCAGGCGAGAAGATCCAGCCGAGCGTGGCGCATACCGCCAGCGAGGCGAGCATGCTGGCCGGGATATGCCAGCGAATCGCATTTTTTGCCAGCAGCAGCATGCCGCCCAGCAGGTAACCCAGGTTGACCCACTGCCAGCCCAGTCCCGCCAGTACCCCGGCGTAGATTGGCTGAGCGTGAAGCTCTTCGGCGCTGTGGCCGGCGCGCAGTCCGGTTTTAAACGTATCGAGCGGCGTGGCCTGACTGATGCCATCCACCCCGAGCTGCAGCTGCTGCATGGTATCGCCGGCCAGCGTATGGCCGCGAAACACCATACTGAGTGAATCCATCAGATCCGGTTTTACCGCCTGCAGCGCATCGGGCGGCAGCCAGCTGGTCATCTGCACCGGAAAAGAGATCAGCAGCACAACGTAGCCGACCATTGCCGGGTTGAACGGATTCTGGCCCAGGCCGCCATAGAGCTGTTTGGCAATCAGAATCGCAAACAGGGTGCCCAGAACAATCAGCCACCAGGGGGCAAGCGGCGGCAGGCTGATCCCGAGCAGCAGCGCCGTGAGCAGGGCTGAGTTATCTGCCAGCACCGGCTTTACGGCGCTGTGGCGCAACCGCAGTATCGCCGCTTCGGTCAGCAGCGCCGTCGCAATAGCCAGCACAACCTGGATAAGAAAACCGCTGCCAAAGAAATACCACTGCGCCGCCATGCCGGGCAGGGCCGCCAGTACCACCAGTAGCATAATGTTACCGGTGCTGCGCCGGTTATGAGTATAGGGAGAGCTTGCGATACGAAAGGCCATTTATTCCTCAGTGGTCGAAGGCTGCTGCTGCGCTTTACGCGCTTTAGCACGGGCGACCGCCGCAGCGATGGCCGCTTTGCGTGGGTCTTCAGGTTCAGGTTCAGCGGATACCGCCGGCGGCAGCGAGCTTTCCGACTGCGCGGCCGCTTTTTTCGCTTTGGCGCGGGCAATGGCGGCGGCGACGGCGGCTTTGCGCGGATCGTCTTCCGTTGCCGGCGCAGGCGTTGCGGCGACCGGCTCGTCCGCGGTTGTGGCCTGCGCGGCCGCTTTTTTCGCTTTGGCGCGGGCAATGGCGGCGGCGACGGCGGCTTTGCGCGGATCGTCTTCCGTTATCGGCTCAGGCGTTGCGGCGACCGGCTCGTCCGCGGTTGTGGCCTGCGCGGCCGCTTTTTTCGCTTTGGCGCGGGCAATGGCGGCGGCGACGGCGGCTTTGCGCGGATCGTCTTCCGTTACCGGCTCAGGTGCCTCTGCTGCGGGCATCGCAGCAGGAGTGGCCTCAGGACGCTCGGTTGCCGCCTTTTTCGCTTTTGCCCGCGCAATCGCGGCTTCCACAGCCGCTTTACGCGGGTCGCTCTCTGCCGCAGCCTCGCTCTCTGGCTGAGCCGCTTTTTTCGCTTTTGCCCGGGCAATCGCGGCTTCCACCGCCGCTTTACGCGGGTCGCCTGTCTGACGGGTAACCGGCTGCGTCTCTGCCTGGGTTGCTGCCTGCTGCGCCAGCGCCTGTGCGTGACGCGCTTCGCGTTCGGCCAGTTCCTGCTCTGGCGTTTTCGCCTGACGCGCCTTAATACGTGCAGCAGCGGCGTCGCGTTCACCGTTATCGCTGCGTGCAACGCGCTGCTTCGCCTCTTCATGACGCGCCTCGCGCGCCAGTTTCTCACGTTCTAACCGCGCCTGACGCGCCTCAAAGCGTGCCTTAGCCTCCGCCGTGCGCTTCGCTTCAAGATCGATGGCGCGCAGCTCAGCTTTTTCCTGCCGGTAATACTGAACCAGCGGAATATTACTCGGGCAGACGTAAGCGCAGGCCCCGCATTCAATACAGTCATCGATATTATGCGCGCGCGCTTTTTCATGATCGCCGCCCTGGCTATACCAGTAGAGCTGCTGCGGCAGCAGCTTCGCCGGACAGGCGTCGGCGCAGGCGCTGCAGCGAATGCAGGATTGCTCTTCCTGCGGCGCAGCCATTTCGCTGGCGGCAGGCGCCAGAATACAGTTGGTGATTTTCACAACCGGCACGTCGAGGGAAGGCAGGGTAAAGCCCATCAGCGGCCCGCCCATGATCACCATCTGACGCGGCCCCGGCTGAAAACCGACCTGACGCAGCAGATGACTCACCGGGGTGCCAAGACGCCCCCAGACGTTGCGCGGTTGCGCAATCGCGTCGCCGGTCAGCGTGACCACGCGCTCGGTGATGGGTTCACCATCAACGATCGCACGCTTAACCGCCCAGGCGGTGCCGACGTTCTGCATCAGCACACCAATATCGGTTGAGCGTCCGCCGTGCGGCACTTCCCGCCCGGTCAGGATTTTGGTCAGCTGTTTGGCCCCGCCAGAGGGATATTTTGTCGGGATAACCCGGATCTCAATATCGCGCTCGCCGCACAGCGCCTGTTTCAGGGCAGCTATCGCTTCAGGTTTGTTATCTTCAATACCCACCAGAACGCGTTCCGCCTGCAGTACCCAGGCAAGGATCCGGCAGCCTTCCAGCACTTCGGCGGCGTAATCCTGCATCAGCCGGTCATCAGCGGTGATGTAAGGCTCGCACTCTGCAGCATTAATGATTAACGTTTTGACACCCTGCAGGCCGCCACGCAGTTTAGTCGCGGTGGGGAACCCGGCGCCGCCCAGGCCCGCTACGCCGGCGCTGTGAATGCGTCGGATAACCTCTTCCCGGCTCAGCGCACGGTAGTCGGGCTGCGCATCACGTTCAATCCAGCGATCTTCACCGTCAGCGCGCAGGAAAATGCACAGCTCTGAGAGCCCGGACGGGTGCGCCGTCATGTGTGGCGCGATAGCCTCTATAGTGCCTGAGGTTGGCGCGTGTACCGGCAGCATGCGTCCGCTGCCAAAGGTGAGCGGCTGGCCGCGCAGCACGCGATCGCCTGGCGAGACGCAGATCTCACCCTCATGGCCAATATGCTGTTTCAGGGGAATAACAAACTGTTCAGGCAGCGGCAGCGTGCTCAGCGGCATACCGTTAGACTGTGTTTTCATTTCCGGCGGATGAATACCGCCCTGAAAATCCCACAGCTTCTCTTTGCGAAACAGATTTAACAGATTAAGCATGATGTTCTGCCGGGATCACTTTTACAGGAATGGTGTTGAGATCCCACTTCCAGCTTGCTGGAGTGGTGGCGACCGGGCGCATTTCAATGCAGTCAGTCGGGCAGGGAGCCACACACAGGTCGCAGCCCGTGCAGACGTCGCTGAGCACGGTATGCATGGCGCGCGTGGCGCCGACGATCGCATCCACCGGACACGCCTGAATGCACTTGGTGCAGCCGATACAGTTCTCTTCGTCGATCCACGCCACGGTGCGTACCGGCGTAAGGATTTCGGCACCGCCATCGAGCGGCTGCGGCTCAACGTTCAGCAGCTCCGCCAGCCTGAGCATGGTCTGCTCGCCACCCGGAGCGCACTTGTTAATCGCTTCCCCGTTGTTGCCGACGGCATCCGCATAGGGACGACATCCGGGGTAGCCGCACTGACCGCACTGGCTTTGTGGCAGTACGGCATCAATCTGTTCGACAATAGGGTCTTCTTCAACTTCAAAACGGCGCGAAGCGTAGCCGAGCAGGCCGCCAAAAATCAGCCCCAGCGCGCTGAGTACAGCGATTGCTATCCAGATAGCGGTCATATCAGAATTTCACCAGACCGGTAAAGCCCATAAACGCCAGCGCCATCAGGCCAGCGGTGATCAGGGCGATAGAGTTACCTTTAAACGGTGCCGGCACGTTAGCCAGCACCAGACGTTCACGCATGCCGGCAAACAGCACCATCACCAGTGAAAAGCCCAGCGAGGCGCTAAAGCCATAGAGCGCAGCCTGCAGAAACGTATGGTTGAGATTAACGCTCAGTAATGGCACACCCAGTACCGCACAGTTGGTGGTGATCAGCGGCAGGAAGATCCCCAGCAGCCGGTAGAGTGACGGACTGGTTTTCCGCACCACCATTTCTGTGAACTGCACCACTACGGCAATTACCAGGATGTAGGACATCGTACGCAGATAAACCAGATCCAGCGGGATCAGAATCAGATGGTTAACCAGCCACGCACACACCGAAGCGAGCGTGATAACAAACGTAGTGGCAAGCCCCATGCCAATGGCCGTTTCCAGTTTTTTTGACACGCCCATGAACGGGCAAAGGCCGAGGAATTTGACCAACACGAAGTTGTTCACCAGCACTGTGCCAACAAAGAGAAGCAAGTAATCGGTCATGGTTTAACCCGGGAAGCCTAAAGGCGTTTATTATCCGGAAATGAGAGCTACATCTCAACCTTTACCCCGGCGAGAGCAGCTCTGAGAGCACGCAGAATTAAATTCCTGACGAATAACGCATCATTACAGAGCGGTGAAGGTCTGTTTAACCCGTCGGGAGCGCTTAAAGTAGGGCACAAACAGGGCCGCGGCCAGCAGCGTCAGAAGCAGGGTCTGCAGCGCTTTGCCGTCTGCAACCGGCGTGAACGCAAAGGTTTTCAGCGCCAGCACGACGGACATCAGCAGCCAGATGGTGTAGTGCCGTGGCAGGCGTCGCGAACGTCTGCAGAATATCCAGCATACCCAGATGCTGTAGAGCCAGACCGCAGCGGCCGTCAGCAGGGAGACCAGCCACTGTGATAACAGCAGATTAGCGTGTGAAAACAGCGTGGTACGCAGCTCGCTGTCAAACAGGGGGCGCAGATAAAGCGCGACAACCAGCGCGCTGGTTAGCATGGTCATAATCAGCCAGGCCAGCGGCAGTAACAGCCAGCCCCCGATGCGCGGTGAGTGAACAGATTCAGACATAATTAAACCACATAGCGCCACACTGATTTAGGCACGCAGCCCAGATCGTATAATCGGCCACCAGAGACCAGTTCAGCGCGGCGATGATCGGCAGCACGATACATATTGATGATGTCGTTATCATCAGTCAGCGAATAGTTGAGATGATCGTAGAGTTTTTCCAGACTCTCAAGATTATTCACTTTGCGAAATTTTAGCAGGTAATCCAGCGCAGTCATGATTGCCATTGAACAGAAAGAACGAAAGAAGGCTCAAGTATAGGGAGCGCGCTGCTGCTGTCTATATATCGGTGTTAAAAAAATTTAAAATTCAGACCAGGTGGAGTAATTACTTCATCAGCAGCGGTTTTTTGAGGGATGTTTCGGGGTATAACAGCCAAACATCTATTTCACAGACACCTTATTTCCGATGCTGTGAGAAAATCTAACAGATGATAACGGCAACATTTTTTGCGTTTATTTTTCGCCGGTAATTAAGTCTTAAATGCAAAATAAAATAATTAAGCCAGCGTAGCCGCTGGTGGAGTGTGCGGGTTATCACAAAATTGCTTATTGCTTTATGAACAACAGCATAACCATTCTTTACGCAGCGGTTGTAATCGCTTCCAGCCCGTTCAAATCTAACCAGTTCTGTTTATTACAGTTATTTGCCCCTTCGGATATTAAAACTTAGCTGTTTTATCCATAAACCTGCCGCGAGCTGATGATGCTATTTAGGCGTAACCCCTTTAAATCATTCTGTTTTGTGAGTTATGTCGCGCTAGTTTTACCTGAATTACGTCAGGCTTAATCTGCGTTTGTACCCCGACTACACACTCCCTTCAGAGGAATGAAAACTATGTGGAAACGTTTACTCCTGACCGCCATGGTAAGCGCCGCGCTCAGCACGCCGGTGCTGGCCGCTGATATGACAGTGGGATTCTCGCAGGTTGGTTCAGAATCGGGCTGGCGTGCTGCCGAAACCAGCGTCGCAAAAAGCGAGGCTAAAAAGCGCGGCATTACGCTGAAAATTGCTGATGGTCAGCAGAAGCAGGAAAACCAGATTAAAGCAGTACGTTCGTTTATTGCTCAGGGGGTGGACGCCATCTTCATCGCGCCGGTGGTGCAGACCGGCTGGGAACCGGTACTTGAAGAAGCAAAAGATGCCAAAATTCCGGTTTTCCTGCTGGATCGCGCCATTGTTGTTAAGGACAAATCTCTCTATATGGCTGTGGTGACGGCGGACAACGTGCTGGAAGGCAAGCTGATTGGCGACTGGCTGGTGAAAACCGTGGGCGACAAGCAGTGTAACGTCGTAGAGCTGCAGGGAACGGTCGGCGCCAGTGTGGCCATCGATCGTAAAAAAGGGTTTGCCGAAGCGATAGCCGGACATAACAACATTAAGGTGATCCGTTCCCAGTCCGGTGACTTTACCCGCAGTAAAGGTAAAGAGGTGATGGAGAGCTTTATTAAAGCTGAAAATAACGGCAAAAACATCTGCATGGTCTATGCCCACAATGATGATATGGCAATCGGTGCCATTCAGGCGATAAAAGAAGCGGGCCTGAAGCCGGGCAAAGATATTCTGACTGGTTCAATCGATGGCGTACCGGATATCTATAAAGCGATGCTGGCCGGTGAGGCAAATGCCAACGTCGAGCTGACGCCGGATATGGCTGGCCCGGCGTTTGATGCGCTGGAGAAGTTTAAGAAAGATGGCACCATGCCGCCTAAAATCATTAAAACGGAGTCGAAGCTCTTCCTGCCGGCGGATGCCCAGACAGAACTCGATAAAAAGAAAAACATGGGTTACTGATCCCCGCAGCCGCCCTGCGGGGGCGGCTCTGCTGACATCAGCGAGGTAGAGCCTGATGAGCACCATTGATGATACACCGCTGCTCACGCTGAGCGGCATCAGTAAAGGATTTCCCGGCGTAAAAGCGCTGGATAATGTGTCATTCACTATCCGCAAAGGCGAGATTATGGCGCTGCTGGGTGAAAACGGCGCCGGCAAATCAACGCTGATTAAAGTGCTGACCGGCGTCTATTCACGCGATGCCGGTAGCATCACCCTTAACGGAGAAGCAATCACGCCCCACAGTACGGCGGATGCGCAGCGCGCCGGGATCGGTACGGTCTATCAGGAAGTTAACCTGCTGCCAAATATGTCGGTAGCAGATAACCTCTATATCGGCCGTGAGCCAAAGCGCTTTGGCATGGTCGATCGCCGGAAAATGAACCGTGATGCGGATACACTGATGCGCAATTACGGCTTTGCGCTGGATGTGACGCGCCCGCTCGGACATTACTCTGTCGCCATGCAGCAGATTATCGCTATCTGCCGCGCGGTCGATTTGTCGGCACAGATACTGATTCTGGATGAGCCTACGGCCAGTCTGGACGCCAGTGAAGTAGAGATGCTGTTTACGCTCATGGCGCAGCTGCGTGCCAGAGGCATGAGTCTGATCTTTGTAACCCACTTTCTTGACCAGGTGTATCGTATTACCGACCGCATTACCGTATTACGCAACGGCCAGTTTATCGCCACGCGTGATACCGCTTCGCTACCACAGATAGAGCTGATTAAACTGATGCTGGGGCGCGAGCTGCTGGAGACCGCGCTGCAGCGACAGGGCAGCACCCTGCGCAGCGATCAGCCGGTAGTGGCGTTTGAGGATTATGGCAGGAAAGGCACCATTGAGCCTTTCAGCCTGCAGGTCAGGCCAGGCGAGGTGGTGGGTCTGGCGGGTCTGCTGGGTTCAGGCCGTACTGAAACCGCAGAGGTGCTGTTTGGCATCCGGCGTGCCGATCGCGGCACCGCGCGTATTAAAGGCAAGCTGCAGACTATTCGCACGCCGGCGCAGGCATCCCGCCTGGGTATGGGATTCTGTCCTGAAGATCGCAAAACGGATGGCATTATTGGTGCGGCTTCCGTGCGTGAGAATATTATTCTGGCGCTGCAGGCGCAGCGCGGCTGGCTGCGTCCGATTAAGCGTCGCGAGCAGCAGGCGATTGCCGAACGTTTCATTAAAAGCCTCGGCATCCGTACGCCGCATGCCGACCAGCCGATCGAGTTGCTGTCAGGCGGCAATCAGCAGAAGGTGCTGCTGTCGCGCTGGCTGGTGACCAAACCGCAGTTTCTGATCCTGGATGAGCCAACGCGCGGCATCGATGTCGGTGCGCACGCTGAGATTATTCGTTTGATCGAATCGCTCTGCGCGGATGGTCTGGCGCTGCTGGTCATCTCTTCTGAACTGGAAGAGCTGGTTGGCTACGCCGATCGCGTCCTGATTATGCGCGATCTGAAGCAGGTGGCTGAAATCCCACTCGAGCAGCTCTCCGTGGCGTCCATTGTGAACGCGATCGCCGAGGGAGGTGCACAACATGCCTGAATCGTCTATGACACAGTCAAAACCTGAAAGACGTAAGCTGAAGCTGCCTCCGGGTATGCCACAGCTTGTTGCACTGATTCTGGTGCTGCTGATTGACAGCCTGGTGGCGAATAACTTTTTTGCCATTCATATTCAGGATGGTCGTCTGTTTGGCAGCCCGATCGATATTCTGAACCGCGCCGCGCCGGTAGCGCTGCTCGCCGTGGGCATGACGCTGGTCATCGCTACCGGCGGGATCGATCTCTCTGTGGGCGCAGTAATGGCTATTGCGGGCGCAACCGCAGCCACGCTGACCGTTGCCGGACATAGCCTGGGCGTGATTGTGCTGGCAACGCTCGGCACCGGTCTGCTATGTGGTCTGTGGAATGGGGTACTGGTGGCGCTGCTGAAAATCCAGCCGTTTGTGGCCACGCTTATTCTGATGGTAGCGGGGCGGGGCGTAGCGCAGCTGATTACGCAGGGGCAGATCGTGACGTTTAACAGCGAAAGCCTGGCGTGGTTTGGCAGCGGTTCGCTGCTCTGGTTGCCGGTGCCGGTGTGGATCACGCTGCTGGTGGCACTGGCTGTCTGGCTGCTGACGCGCAAAACAGCGCTGGGCCTGTTTATCGAAGCGGTAGGTATCAACCTGCGCGCGGCGCGTAACGCAGGCGTTAACGGCTGGCTGGTAGTGATGTCGACCTATGTGATTAGCGGCTTATGTGCAGCGGTGGCCGGGCTGATTGTCGCGGCTGATATCCGGGGTGCTGACGCCAATAACGCCGGCCTGTGGCTGGAGCTGGATGCCATTCTGGCCGTGGTGATTGGCGGAGCCTCGCTGATGGGCGGTCGCTTTAATCTGGTGCTGTCGCTGATTGGCGCACTGATTATCCAGTCGATGAATACCGGGATCCTGTTGTCAGGGTTCCCGCCGGAACTGAACCAGGTGGTGAAAGCGGTGGTTGTGATGTGCGTGCTGCTGCTGCAGTCGCCGCGGTTTATCGCCATGCTGAAGGGGAGGCGTTCAAAATGATAAAGCGTCATTTGCCATTGATGATTACGCTGCTGGTGTTTGTGGCGGGGTATCTGTTCTGTCTGAGCCAGTTTCCGGGCTTCGCATCAACACGGGTTATCTGCAATATTCTGACGGATAACGCTTTTCTTGGCATTATCGCCGTAGGCATGACCTTTGTGATTTTGTCCGGCGGGATCGACCTCTCCGTTGGCGCGGTAATCGCCTTTACCGGCGTGTTTCTGGCCCGCATTATCGGTGATTTCCACCTTGATCCGCTGCTGGCGTTTGCCTTGATTCTTGCGCTGGGGGCGCTGTTTGGCGCCATGATGGGCTGGCTGATTGATGCGCTGAAGATCCCGGCGTTTATTATTACGCTGGCAGGGATGTTTTTTCTGCGCGGCTGCAGTTACCTGGTGTCAGAGAATTCTATTCCGATTGATCATCCTCTTTACGCCACGCTGTCAGGCCTGGCCTGGAAAATCCCCGGCGGCGGGCGGCTGAGCCTGCTGGCGGTAATTATGCTGGTGGTGGTCGCAGGAGGGATTATTCTGGCGCACCGTACCCGGTTCGGAAATCAGGTATACGCCATTGGCGGCAATCTTACCTCGGCGCAGCTGATGGGCGTTTCGACCCGCGCGACGACCATTAAGGTGTATATGCTCTCTACGACGCTGGCGACCCTGGCCGGTATTGTGTTCTCTATCTATACCTCCGCCGGATACGCGCTGGCCGGGCTTGGCGTAGAGCTGGATGCGATTGCTTCGGTAGTGATTGGCGGTACGCTGCTGTCCGGCGGCGTTGGCACCGTGCTCGGCACGCTGTTTGGGGTACTGATTCAGGGACTGATCCAGACGTGGATTAATTTCGACGGCACGCTAAGTTCGTGGTGGACCAAGATTGCTATCGGCATCCTGCTGTTTGCTTTTATCGCGCTGCAGCGCATGTTAACCGTAATGTGGGATCGCCAGCAAAACGCCCCGGTAAAACGTCTCACCCCGTAGGGGAAGCATTTAGCACCATTCTTCCTCGTAGGGGGCGCATTCAGTACCATTCTGCCTCGTAGGGGGCACATTAATGCGCCCCTGGCCGAGATCGGCTCCCGGGCTATACGCCCCCTGGCCGACTACCACGGTCAGTAAAGCCCGGGGCGATCGCAAAGGAACCCGGCGTCCTGCCAGCATTCTCGCTCGTTGCCAGAGCCCAATCTTCACACATCAGGTATCCGCTGCAACCAGGGCGGCATAAATGCCGCCCCTACAGCACAGTATCACCATTCTCCCCGTAGGGGGCGCATTTATGCGCCCCTGGCCGAGATCGGCTCCCTGGCCATACGCATTCATGCGCCCCTGACCGAGATTGGCTCCCTGGCCATACGCATTCATGCGCCCCTGGCCGAGATCGGCTTCCTGGCCGGTTTTAAACCGGGAATTTCAGGCATTAAAAAGCCGCGACGATGCGCGGCTTAGCGTTGGATCAGTAATCGGAATCAGCGGGCTAAACGGTAATAAACTTCGTTCCAGCGCAGCGCATCCTTAAACGCAGGCAGGCGGGTTTCTTCATCGATCACCATCACTTCAATTCCGTTCAGTTCGCCGTAGAGATACATATCCTCCAGATCCAGCGCCTGACTGAATACCGTATGGTGCGCACCGCCGCCGAGGATCCACGCTTCTGACGCAGTTGCCAGCGACGGCTGGGCGCGCCACAGCGCGCGGGCAACCGGCAGCTTCGGCAGCGGTTCAGGCTGTTCAATCGCATCCACTACGTTAACCAGCAGGCGGAAACGATCGCCAAGATCAATTACGCTGGCATTGATCGCGCGTCCGGCAGGCGTTGAGAAAATCAGACGCGCCGGATCGGCCTTACCGCCAATTCCCAGGAACTGGACGTCAATCAGCGGCTTCTCCTCTTTGGCAATGGAAGGGCAGACTTCCAGCATGTGCGAACCCAGTACCAGATCGTTGCCCGGAGAGAAGTGATACGTGTAATCCTCCATAAAGGAGGTGCCGCCGGCACGTGCGCCCGCCTGCACTTTGAGAATGTGCAGCAGCGCTGCGGTTTTCCAGTCGCCCTCGCCGGCAAAGCCATAGCCCTGGCCCATCAGACGCTGCACCGCCAGTCCCGGCAGCTGCGTCATACCGTGCAGCGTCTGGAAGTTGGTCGTGAACGCTTTACAGCCTTCATCCTCCAGGAAGCGCTTCAGGCCCAGCTCAATGCGCGCTGCATCCAGCACGTTCTGCCGTTTGTCACCGTTAACGGCTGCCGCCTCGCTGAAGAGATACTGACTTTCATACTCATCGATCAGCGCGCTGACGTCACCGTCGCTGACGCCATTGATCACCTCGACCAGGTCGCCCACGCCCCAGCCGTTAACGGCGTAGCCAAACTGGATCTGTGCGGCAACTTTATCACCTTCGGTTACGGCAACTTCCCGCATATTATCGCCAAAGCGGGCAACCTTAAGCTGCTGGCTGGCCTGTTTTGCCAGCGCCGCGTTGATCCAGCGGCCGATACGCTGCTGGCTGGTGCGATCCTGCCAGTGGCCGGTGATGACGTTGTGCTGCAGTCCCATGCGGGCGCCGATGAAACCGAATTCGCGGCCGCCGTGTGCGGTCTGGTTCAGGTTCATAAAATCCATATCCATACTGTCCCACGGGATCTCTGCGTTGAACTGAGTATGGAACTGCAGCAGTGGTTTATTCAGCACGCTCAATCCGCCGATCCACATTTTTGCCGGCGAAAACGTGTGCAGCCAGGTGATGATGCCGACGCACTGATTATCGTGATTCGCTGCCCGGCAGAGCGCCAGCGCTTCATCCGGCGATTTAACCAGCGGCTGCAGCACCAGCGGTACCGGCAGCGTGCCAGCCTGATTGAGTCCTTCCATCACCTGACGGGCGTGCTCTTCCACCTGGCGCAATGTTTCCGCGCCGTAGAGGTGCTGTGTACCGATAACAAACCACACCTGCTGTGCGTTATGCTGTTCCATTAAACCACTCCTTTACTGTGCGGATAGGGTGCGCGGCGCGTACTGCGGTTCAGCTGCCTCACACCAGTTTTGATAACGTTGATAGAGCTGCTGATATGCCGCTACGCGTTGTGCGTCGGGCTGCAGCGTGACGGCAACCGGGCTGGCCATCACCTGCTGCGCGGCAGGTACATCGGGATAGACTTCCGCCGCCACGGCCGCAAAAATTGCCGCGCCCAGCGCGCAGCACTCGTCTGAGGCGACAATATCCAGCGGGCGGTTCATCACATCGCAACACGCCTGCATAATGGCAGGGGACTTGCGGGCAATTCCCCCCAGCGTCAGGATGCTCTTTACCGGGATCGCCTGCTGTTCAAAACACTCCATAATCGCCCGCGCACCAAAAGCGGTGGCGGCGATCAGACCGCCAAACAAAGCCGGCGCATCGGTGCCCAGGTTGAGATCGGTGATCACACCTTTCAGCCGCTGGTTTGCATCCGGGGTGCGGCGTCCGTTAAACCAGTCCAGCACCACCGGCAGATGATCGAGCTGCGGATTAGCGGCCCACGCTTCGGTGAGTTCGCGGATCAGATCCTGCTGCAGCGCAGCCAGCTGCGGCTGCAGCTCAGGGTGGCGCTGCGCAGCCTGCTGCAGAGGCCAGCCGAGCAGGCGGCTGAACCAGGCGTAGATATCGCCAAAAGCAGACTGGCCCGCTTCACAGCCAATGGCGCCGGGAACGACGCTGCCGTCAACCTGGCCGCAGATGCCCCGGATAGCACGATCGCCGACGGTTTCGCTGTCTGCAATCAGAATATCGCAGGTCGATGTACCGATGACTTTAACCAGCGTATAGGGCTGAGCACCGGCACCAACCGCACCCATATGGCAGTCAAAGGCGCCGCCAGAGATGACCACCTGTTCAGATAACCCAAGGCGGGCAGCCCATTCAGCGCTCAGCGTGCCAACCGGCAGGTCAGCGGTCCAGGTATCGGTAAACAGCGGCGAGTCGAGCTGTTCTGTCAGCATCGGATCAAGCGCGTTGAGAAAGGCCACGTCCGGCAGGCCCTGCCACTCCGGATGCCAGAGCGATTTATGCCCGGCGGCGCAGCGCCCGCGGCGCAGCTTATCGGGGGCGGTCGTACCGCTTAGCAGCGCCGGCACCCAGTCGCAGAGTTCAACCCAGGAGACCGCCGCCTCCCGCACGGCAGCATCCTCCCGCGAGACGTGTAAGATTTTGGCCCAGAACCATTCAGATGAGTAAATGCCGCCGATATAGCGGGTGTAGTCGGTAAAGCGCCCGCTGTGGCAGAGACGGGTGATCTCTTCAGCTTCCTCAATCGCGGTGTGATCTTTCCACAACACAAACATGGCGTTGGGATTCGCCGCAAACTCCGGACGCAGCGCCAGTACATTGCCGTTGCGATCGACAGGGGCCGGTGTTGATCCGGTTGTATCCACGCCGATCCCGGCAACCGCTGCGCGCTGCGCGGGTGTTAACGCCTGAATCACGCTGACCAGCGCCTGCTCCAGCGCATCGATATAGTCCTGCGGATGATGACGAAACCGGTTGGCGTGCGCGTCGCAGAACTGGCCCTGCGCCCAGCGCGGATAGTTGACCACCGCTTTTTCCAGCTCTTTGCCGCTGTGGCAGTCAACCGCCAGCGCACGCACTGAGTCACTGCCAAAATCCAGCCCAATTGTTATGGCGCCAGCACCCATCGGGATTCTCCTGTGTGAGTTATCTGGGTTCTATCCTGCGAGGCAATGCCATAAGCCGTTAGTCATCAGCGGCTGAGAATATGTACTTTTCTGTCATCGGACAGGTTGTGTGATCGGCCGCAAAAGTCAGACACCGGTTAATTTTGCTGAATATATGGATATTTTTGCCTTCGTTTTGCTATGTGATACCGCTCTACATTTTGCGCCGCGTTTCTCGCTACAACTAGCCCAGCGTTTGCACAGCCTTTCAGCAACTCTTGAGCTAACGCGCTGATTTTGCGCTGTACACGAAAGCAGAATTCAGATGGTAGCGTTTACACAAAAACGTTAATAACAGCGATAAAACACCATTGTGCCGGAGAGCATCATGCATAAATTCACTAAAGCGCTGGCGGCCGTCAGCCTCGCCGCGGTTATGTCACATTCCGCTATCGCCGAGACGATGAAGCTCGGTTTTCTCGTTAAACAGCCAGAGGAGCCGTGGTTCCAGACCGAATGGAAATTTGCCGATAAAGCGGGCAAAGATCTGGGTTTTGAAGTGATTAAAATTGCTGTACCGGATGGTGAAAAAACGCTTAACGCCATCGACAGCCTGGCGGCCAGCGGCGCAAAAGGTTTTGTCATCTGCACCCCCGATCCCAAACTCGGTTCGGCCATTATGGCAAAAGCGCGCAGCTACGATCTGAAAGTGATCGCGGTAGATGACCAGTTTGTCACAGCGAAAGGCAAGCCGATGGAGACCGTTCCGCTGGTGATGATGGCGGCAACGAAGATCGGCGAGCGCCAGGGTCAGGAACTCTATAAAGAGATGCAGAAGCGCGGCTGGGACGTTAAAGAGACCGCGGTAATGGCGATCACTGCTAACGAGCTGGATACGGCGCGTCGTCGTACCGGCGGCTCTATGGCGGCCATTAAAGCAGCAGGCTTCCCTGAGAAGCAGATTTATCAGGTTCCTACCAAATCCAACGATATCCCCGGCGCGTTTGATGCCGGTAACTCCCTGCTGGTGCAGCACCCGGAAGTCAAACACTGGCTGATTGTCGGTATGAACGATAACACCGTGCTGGGCGGCGTGCGCGCCACAGAAGGTCAGGGCTTTAAAGCAGCAGATGTGATTGGTATCGGCATCAACGGCGTGGATGCGATCAGCGAACTCTCTAAAGGCTCTGCGACCGGTTTCTATGGTTCGCTGCTGCCCAGCCCGGACGTTCACGGTTATAAGAGCAGCCAGATGCTCTACAACTGGGTCACTAAAGGCGAAGAGCCCGCCAGATTTACTGAGGTGACAGATGTGGTGCTGATCACCCGCGATAACTTCAAAACCGAACTGGCGAAGAAAGGATTGATGTAACGCACAGGGTGCGCATTTATGCGCACCTGAAATCCGACAGGCACTATCAGGAGTATCCATGGAGACCGATCAGGCATTTCTCTCTTTTCATGGCATCAGCAAAACCTTTCCTGGCGTAAAAGCCCTGCAGGATATCGGTTTTGAGTGCCGCGCCGGTGAGGTGCACGCGCTGATGGGCGAAAACGGCGCGGGAAAATCGACGCTGCTGAAAATTCTCAGCGGCAGCTACCAGCCCACGAGCGGTGAAATCCGCATCAAAGGCGAGGCGAAGCGCTTCAGTAATACGGTTGAGGCGCTGGATGCCGGCGTGGCCATTATCTACCAGGAGCTACACCTGGTGCCGGAAATGAGCGTGGCGGAGAATATCTATCTCGGCCAGCTGCCGCATAAACGCGGCCTGGTAAACCGCAAGCTGCTGCGCTACGAAGCGGGCCTGCAGCTGAAAAATCTCGGGATGGATATCGATCCCGACATGCCGCTGAAATACCTGTCGCTGGGGCAGTGGCAGATGGTGGAGATCGCCAAGGCGCTGGCGCGCAATGCCCGCATTATCGCCTTTGATGAGCCGACCAGCTCACTCTCAGCCCGTGAAATTGAGCATCTGTTTCGCGTTATCCGTCAGCTGCGCGCTGAAGGACGGGTGGTGCTTTATGTATCGCACCGCATGGAGGAGATTTTTGCCCTGAGCGATGCGATTACCGTGTTTAAAGATGGCCGCTATGTGCGCACCTTTACGGATATGCCCAATACCCATCATGACGATCTGGTCGAGGCGATGGTCGGGCGCAACCTGGGTGACATCTATGGCTATGCGCCCCGCGAGCTGGGCGCCGTGCGTCTTCAGCTCGACCAGGTCGAGGCGAAAGGGGTGCGCATGCCCATTTCGTTCAGCGTGCGCGCCGGAGAAATTGTAGGACTGTTTGGTCTGGTGGGCGCCGGACGCAGCGAGCTGATGAAAGGGCTGTTTGGCGCCACGCAGCTGCGTAGCGGCACGGTTTCACTTGATGGCAGGCCGCTCGCGATCCGTCAGCCGATCGACGCCATCCGGGCGGGCATTATGCTCTGTCCCGAAGATCGTAAAGCGGAAGGCATCATTCCGGTGCACTCCGTGCGGGAGAACATCAATATCAGCGCGCGGCGGCATAACCTCACGGCGGGTTGCCTGATCAGGCCCGGCTGGGAGGCAAAAAATGCAGAAAGCCACATCCGTTCGCTCAATATCAAAACGCCTGGCCCGCACCAGCTGATCATGAATCTCTCCGGTGGCAACCAGCAAAAGGCCATTCTGGGCCGCTGGCTCTCAGAAGAGATGAACGTGATCATGCTGGATGAGCCGACGCGCGGTATTGACGTTGGCGCAAAACATGAGATCTACAACCTGATTTATCAACTGGCAGGCAAAGGGATTGCGGTGCTGTTTGCATCGAGCGATCTGCCCGAAGTCATGGGCCTCGCCGACCGCATTATTGTCATGCGCGAAGGTGAAATTGCCGGAGAACTGACGCACGACACGGCAACCGAACAGCTGACGCTCAGTCTGGCGATGCCGAAAACCCCTCAAACGGCCGCCGTGGCCTGATGTACAGGAGAGCAACAATGGCTTCATCTACCACTTCCAATACGCCACCGGTGCAGCGCAGCGGCCTGCAGCTGGGGCGTATCTGGGATAATTTCGGCATGCTGGTGGTTTTTGCACTGCTGTTTATTGTCTGCGCCATTTTTGTGCCGAACTTCGGCACCTTTATCAATATGAAAGGGCTGGGCCTGGCGATGTCGATGTCCGGCATGGTGGCCTGCGGCATGCTGTTTTGCCTGGCATCGGGCGACTTTGATCTCTCCATCGCCTCGGTTATCGCCTGCGCCGGCGTAGTGACGGCGGTGGTGATCAACATGACCGAAAGCCTGTGGATTGGCGTGGCTGCCGGGCTGCTGCTTGGCATGGCAACCGGTTTTGTTAACGGATTTGTTATCGCCCGGCTGAAAATTAATGCCCTGATCACCACGCTGGCAACGATGCAGATTGTGCGCGGCCTGGCCTATATCTTCTCTGACGGTAAAGCGGTAGGGATTGAAGATGAGCGCTTTTTTGCGCTGGGCTATGCCAACTGGCTCGGCGTGCCGGCGCCTATCTGGCTCACGATTGCCACCATGATCGCGTTTGGCTTCCTGCTGAATAAAACCACCTTTGGCCGCAACACGCTGGCGATTGGCGGCAATGAAGAAGCCGCCCGGCTGGCCGGCGTGCCGGTGGTGCGGACCCGCATCATTATCTTTATCCTTTCCGGGCTGGTTTCAGCGGCGGCGGGCATTATTCTGGCCTCGCGCATGACCAGCGGTCAGCCCATGACCTCGCTGGGCTATGAGCTGATTGTGATCTCTGCCTGCGTGCTGGGCGGCGTCTCGCTGAAAGGCGGCATCGGTAAAATTTCATATGTGGTGGCAGGGGTTCTGATCCTGGGTACCGTAGAGAATGCGATGAATTTACTGAATATCTCGCCATTCTCACAGTATGTCGTGCGTGGTCTGATACTGTTAGCCGCAGTGATTTTCGATCGCTACAAACAGAAAAACAGAGCCGTTTGATTCCGTCGGCGCAACGGGTGTTGCGCCGCGCGTCATGCAGAGAGTGAGGGCACTATGTACCATCGCGAACCCCCCAGTGAACAACAGAACCCCCTGCTGCCGGGCTATCCGTTTAACGCCTGGCTGGTCGCGGGACTCACGCCGATTAACGCGCAGGAGCCGCTCGATTTTTTTATCGACCGCCCGCTGGGGATGAAGGGCTATATTCTTAACCTCACCATTCGCGGTAAAGGCCGGGTTTTTGACGGCGAATCCGCCTTTGACTGTGAGCCGGGCGATCTGCTGCTGTTTCAGCCGAAAACACCCCATTATTATGGACGGTCGCCCGACAGCCCGTGCTGGCACCATCGCTGGGTCTATTTCCGGCCGCGCGCCTACTGGATTGACTGGCTGGAGTGGCAGGAGCAGAAGCAGGGCGTGGGCCGGCTGCGCCTGACTGAAGCGTTATGCGGCGAGTTTGATCGCCTGTTTGCCAGTATTGAGCAGACCCACAATTCCGGTCGCCGCTTTGCTGAAGAGCTGGCCATGAACCTGCTGGAGCGTCTGCTGCTGCGCGCGGTGGAAGAGGATCCGCGCAGCCATCAGCAGATTCGCGATCCGCGCGTAATTGAAGCCTGCCAGTACGTGACCAACCATCTTGCCAGCGAAGTCAAAATTGAGGAGGTGGCACGGCATGTTTGTTTATCTCCTTCGCGGCTGGCGCATCTGTTTCGCGAACAGATGGGCATCAATCTGCTGCGCTGGCGAGAAGATCAGCGGGTGATCCGCGCCAAGCTGCTGCTGCAGACCACGCAGGAGCCTATCGCCTCCGTGGGGCGGGAAGTGGGCTATGACGATCAGCTCTACTTTTCACGCGTGTTTCGTAAACGCACAGGCGTCAGCCCGAGTGATTTTCGCCGCCGCAGCCAGGATGCGCATGACGCGCTTGAAGCGCAGCAGAACTGGCCGGAACCCGGCCGGGCGATCTCTTTCAGCTGATTCCGCCTTGTTCTCACCGGCTGATTCGTCTTAAATCAGTCGGGTATATGACAAAAGGAGTGAGAATGAGCGATAAACTACGTGTCGGCCTGATAGGCTATGGCTTTGCCAGTAAAACCTTTCATGCCCCTTTAATCGCCGGAACAGCTGAAATGGAACTGGCAGCGATCTCCAGCAGCGATGCCGGTAAAGTGCACGCTGACTGGCCCTCTGTACAGGTCGTTGCCGATCCGCAGGCGCTGCTGGACGATCCCACCCTGCAGCTGATTGTGATCCCCACCCCCAATGACACCCACTTTCCGCTGGCCAAAGCGGCCCTGAATGCCGGCAAGCATGTGGTCGTCGACAAGCCTTTTACCGTCACGCTCTCGCAGGCGCGTGAGCTTGATCAGCTGGCAAAATCGAAAGGGCTGCTGCTGTCGGTCTTCCATAACCGCCGCTGGGACAGCGATTTTCTGACGCTAAAAACGCTGCTCGGCGAGGGCACGCTGGGCGAGGTACGCTATCTGGAGTCGCATTTTGACCGCTTCCGCCCGGAAGTGCGCCAGCGCTGGCGCGAAATGAAAGGACCGGGCAGCGGTATCTGGTTTGACCTCGGCCCGCACGTGCTGGATCAGGCGCTGCAGCTGTTTGGCATGCCGGTGGCGATCAACGTGGACATGGCAGAGCTGCGCCCCGGCGCGCAAACCACTGACTACTTTCATGCGGTGCTGACCTATCCGACGCGTCGCGTGGTGCTACACGCCAGCATGCTGGTGGCAGCAGAGTCACCGCGCTTTGTGGTACACGGCACGCGTGGCAGCTACGTAAAGTATGGCCTCGATCCGCAGGAGGATCGTCTGAAATCGGGTGCCAGACCGCCGCAGCAGGAGTGGGGCTATGACATGCGCAACGGCACGCTGACGCTGGCAGAAGGCGATATGCTGGTGGAGCAGGAGCTGCTGACGCAGCCGGGTAACTATCCGGCCTACTATGCGGCAATCCGCGATGCGATAGCCGGCACGGGGCAGAACCCGGTGCGGGCTGAAGAGGCGATACAGGTCATGGAGCTGATTGAGCTGGGTCTGCAGTCTGCAGAGAAGCGTCAGACGATGTCACCACGCTGATGTTGCGCGCCGCCCAGCGGCGGCGCGTGTTCAGCCTTAGCCCGCTACGCGCTGGCGCAGCGCCGTTTTCTCCGCTTCGCTCAGAAACGCAATCGCCACGCCATTCTCCTGCGCCTGGCGGATCTCTGCCGCAGAGAGGCCGGCTGCAGGGGCCGCCACCTCATATTCATGCGCCAGCTCCACGCCCTGAACCGCCGGATCGTCAGTATTCAGCGTGGCCAGAATGCCATGCTGCAGAAACGCTTTCAGCGGGTGTTTCTCCAGCGAGGAGACGGTGCTGGTCTGAATGTTTGAGGTCAGGCAGGATTCGATGCCGATGCGCTGCTCAGCCAGGAAATCCATCAGCGCGCGATCCTCTATCGCTTTAACGCCGTGACCGATACGCTCCGCGCCCAGTTCACGAATCGCCTGCCAGATACTCTCCGGACCCGCCGCTTCGCCGGCGTGTACGGTAATACGGAAGCCAGCGTCACGCGCCCGGTTGAAGTGGCTCAGGAACTCACTGCCGGGGAAGCCCAGCTCATCGCCGGCCAGATCCACGGCGGTGATACCGTCGCGATGGGCCAGTAATCCTTCCAGCTCGCGCAGGCACGCCTCTTCGCCAAAGGTGCGGCTCATAATGCCAATCAGATTAACATCCACACCGTACTGCTTCACGCCTGCGCGTACGCCGTCAATCACCGCTTCTGTCACGCCCGCCACCGGCAGGTTATGGGTCATCGCCATATAGCCCGGCGAGAAGCGCAGTTCTGCATAGTGAATACCGGCACGCGCCGCATCTTCGACATTTTCCAGCGCAATGCGGCGGCAGGCGTCAAGATCGCCCAGCACTTTGACGCCCCAGTCGAGCTTTTGCAGAAAACTCACCAGATCGGGCTCGTTCGCGGTGACCTGCACGTGGGGACGCAGCGCGTCAAGAGAGCTGGCGGGCAGAGAGAGATTAAACTGGCGGCCGAGATCGAGAATAGTTTGGGCGCGGATATTGCCATCAAGGTGGCGGTGAATATCGGTAAGAGGAAGCTGCTGGTCGATCATGGCGCACTCGCTTGTCAGGAATAAAGTGCAGAGCATTATAAAAATATCTTGCGCAACTGCGCCAGCGATTTGCGCAAAGCAGGGTGCAGATGGTGAATATTAAAGCGGTAAAGCGCCGCTTCTTCCCGCAGGATGAAGCGGCGCACAGTGCCGGTTACTGCGGCATGCCTTCACTGGTTGGCATACCCAGCATATAGCGGGAGAGGAACTGCTCCAGTGACATCTTGTCGCCGTTCATCGTTACCTGCCCGTTTGCATACTGCAGGCTGGTCACAATGTTATTATCCTGCTGCTGCGTCAGACGGAACATCTGGCCCATCGCAGCCACGCCTTTGACCTGCTGATCCGCCAGCTTCTGCGCATCATCGCCCTGATATCCTTCGGCCAGGCCGACATGACGCATCGCTTCTGTCGCCATCGGCATATTGATATTCAGTTTGCCATCCAGCGTTTTCAGCATGCGATCTACCGCGGCACCCAAGCTCTGCGCCTCGCCGCTGACGGCGGCCGGATCGTTGAAGCCGATATTCAGGTTGAACGTGCTCTCACCCTTATCATTTTTCCAGCTCAGCGGGGCAATGCTGACCGCCGGCGCACCTTTCAGCAGCAGCGGCAGGTTGTTACGCAGAATGGTCTGCACGCTGGCCTGATAGCGAATCGGATCGTCGGCAACACCCGGCTGGCGCAGCAGATCCTGCATCTGCGCGTTGTAGGTGTCAGAAAAAGTTTTCACCGCCTGCGCATCAAACTGCGAAAATTTCATCGCCAGACGCGCTTCACCAAACGGCTGCTGCTGCAGGTTGATATCGCCCACTTTATAATCGATAGTGCCGCCAATCTTGCCCTCTTTATTATCAAAAGAGGATTTGCCGTCAATTTTCTGCAGCGTCATTCCCTGCTGGCCGTTGATGCTGGCTTCCAGTTTATCCAGCGTGATGGTCTGATCGCCCACGCGCACGCCTTCCGGACTCAGGTGAGTATCACCGCCCAGCGCCAGACCGTTAAGCGTAAACAGCACCGGCTGCTCCAGCTGGTTTTTACTGGTGACGGCGATGCTGGAGAACTCACCTTTCAGGCTGACTTTATCGCCTTTGCTGTCGGCGCTGACGTCAAGCTTACCGCCGTTGGTGGCCAGCCGGTCACCGGTCTGCGCGTTGCTGTAATCCACCGGCAGCAGCGTCAGTGCCGTATCGGTAGCCCCGCTGTAGCCAATGCGCGTATCGGCGGCAACCAGTGATTTACCGTCAGTCAGCGCGAACAGCTTTTTCACCGCATCGGTATTAGCAAGCTCGGAATGCACCGAGGCCATCGCGGGCAGAATGTTACCGCGCTTCAGTTGCGCAAACGGGAAAGGGCCGTGATCGATGGTCTCATTCAGCACAATGGTCTGGCCCGGCTTAAGCAGCGGATTATCCACCGTTTGGGAGCTCGCCTGCACAACCAGTTTCGTGCTGCTGCTGAACAGGCCGCGCTGATAGTCCTGATAGCTCAGCGTCAGGCGGCTGTTGGGGGACCAGGCGTTAATCTGGCTGTTGGCCTGTTGCAGCATCTCATCCTTGTGGCTCTCAATCTGCTTGCCGGTAAACCACGCTGCGCCGGTCCAAACCACACCGAGCGCGACAATCACACCTGCTGCAACCTGAGTCTTTTTCATCGCTGAGTCATCCTTATCCTTGCGTCCGCGTCCCGTCGGGGTGACGCGCCGGGTGAAGAAAAACGCCCGCAGGCGTTTAAAGTAATAGTCTGAAAGAATAGCAGTTAACGCGCGCAGCGTCAGCCGTCTGCAGTAAGCATACTGAAGACGCGCGCCAGGCGTCCGCTGCCTGAGGCCGCAACCGGGGGCTCGCTGGCGGCGACAAAACAGGATTCGCCTGGCTGCAGGACAAGCTGGCTATCCGCGCTGGCGAGCCGCGCTTCTCCCTCAATACAGAACAGCAGGGCGGCGCTGGCCGGTGCCAGCGGCTGCGCTACGGCAGAAAGCAGGTGGATGGCAAAGGAAAAATCATTAACCGGCACCGGGAAACAGAGCGCCTGCGCATCGCGCTCAGGCTGCAGCCGCAGCGTATCGGCGGCGCGGGGGGTAAAGTTCAGGTTAGCCAGCAGCTCCGGCATATCGATAAATTTTGGCGTCAGGCCGGCGCGCAGCACATTATCTGAGTTAGCCATGACCTCGAGTGCAGTGCCCTGCAGGTAAGCGTGCGGCGTGCCGGCAGAGAGAAACATCGCTTCGCCGGGCTGCAGCAGCAGCAGGTTAAGCAGCAGTGGTGCAAACAGGCCGTTATCATCCGGGTAATCAGCCGCCAGCTGCCGCACAGTCAGCCACGGCTCCTCATCGTGTGCCGCAGCCGCTGAACAAAGGATCGCCAGCGCGCGCCTTTTTTCATCCCCCTGCAGCGAGAACAGCGTGGCAAACAGGCGGGCAAGGGCGTCCGGGCTGGCCTGCTCAATAAAGTGCCCGATTTGCGGATGGGCGCCCGCTACCGCGCTCAGCAGCGATACCATTTCGGGCCGCTCGCGGAAGCCGTTCAGCGCCTGAAAAGGGGTCAGCGCATAGAGCAGTTCCGGTTTATGGCTGGCATCTTTATAGCTGCGCTGCGGCGCATCCACCGCAATGCCGGCTGCATTTTCACGGGCAAAACCGGCGGCAGCTGCGCGCTTATCGGGATGCGCCTGCACCGAGAGCGCTTTCGCCGCGCAGAGCACTTTGAACAGAAACGGCAGTTCACCGAACCGGTCGGCAACGGCGCTTCCCAGCATGGCGACCGGATCGCGCGCAATGAAATCGCGCAGCGAGGCGTGCCGGCCGTCAACAATCAGCGTGGACGGGCTTTTCGGATGCGCGCCCATCCACAGCTCTGCCAGCGGCCGGCCCTGCGGATCGGCAATACCATAAAGTTCCGTTAACGCCGTTGTGCTGCCCCAGTCGTAGTACTGCAGTGAGTTGTTCAATTTATGCATGTTGCGCCCTCAGCTGAACAGTTATTGCCCAGTAAAGCAGAAAATTTCAGCAATTAGCGCGACCTGTGTGCAGGAAACGCGATGTGCCCGCATACTGTTTTATTGATTCGGATAACAATCCGGCCTGAAGCGGGGCGGTAAGAGGCCGCGCCCGGGGATTGCTTTCACTACTGAGAAAGGAGAAGAGGGCTATGGCAGCCAGTCGCACTGAAAAAGATTCAATGGGTCCTGTTGATGTGCCGGCAGATAAACTCTGGGGCGCACAGACGCAACGCTCGCTGGAGCATTTTCGTATCTCAACCGAGAAAATGCCGGTTGAGCTGGTCCGCGCGCTGGCGCAGACCAAGCGGGCAGCGGCAGAGGTTAACCGCGATCTGCAGCTGCTGCCGGACGATCGCGCGACAGCAATTATCCGCGCGGCGGATGAAGTGCTGGCAAACCAGCACGCCGATCAGTTTCCGCTGGCGATCTGGCAGACCGGCTCCGGCACGCAGACCAATATGAATATGAATGAAGTCCTGGCTAACCGCGCGAGCGAGATCCTCGGCGGCGAGCGCGGTATGGCGCGGCTGGTGCACCCTAATGATGATGTCAATAAAAGCCAGAGCTCTAACGACGTTTTTCCTACCGCTATGCACGTGGCGGCCGTTACGGCACTGCGCGAGCAGCTCATTCCGCAGCTGGAGGTGCTGAAAACCACGCTGGCCGGTAAAGCGGATGCATTCAGTGATATTGTGAAAATTGGCCGTACGCACCTGCAGGATGCCACGCCGCTGACGCTGGGACAGGAGATCTCAGGCTGGGTGGCGATGCTGGAGCATAATCTGAAGCACGTTGAAAACAGCATTCCCCATCTGACCGAGCTGGCGCTGGGCGGCACCGCCGTAGGCACCGGCCTGAATACGCATCCTGAATATGCCGTCCGCGTGGCGCAGGCGCTGGCCGCGCTGACCGGTCAGCCGTTCATCACCGCACCCAATAAATTTGAAGCGCTGGCGACCTGCGATGCGCTGGTGCACGCACACGGCGCGCTGAAAGGTCTGGCGGCGTCGCTGATGAAAATTGCCAACGACGTCCGCTGGCTCTCATCCGGCCCGCGCTGCGGCATCGGCGAAATCAGTATCCCGGAAAATGAGCCGGGCAGCTCCATTATGCCGGGCAAAGTCAATCCGACCCAGTGCGAGGCGATGACCATGCTCTGCTGTCAGGTGCTGGGTAACGACGTAGCGATCAATATGGGCGGCGCGTCCGGCAACTTTGAGCTGAACGTATTCCGTCCTATGGTCATCCATAACTTCCTGCAGTCGGTGCGGCTGCTGGCCGACGGCATGGACAGCTTTAATCATCACTGTGCAACCGGTATTGAACCGGTGCGGGAGCGTATCGATCAGCTGCTGAATGAGTCGCTGATGCTGGTGACCGCGCTGAACACGCACATTGGCTATGATAAAGCAGCCGAAATTGCCAAAAAGGCCCATAAAGAGGGGCTGACGCTTAAAGCAGCCGCGCTGCAGCTCGGTTATCTCGATGAGGCGCAGTTTGATGCCTGGGTGCGCCCGGAAGAGATGGTTGGCAGCATGAAAGCGTAATCCTGCAGGTGGCGGCCGCTTCATCAGGCGAGGCGGTCGCTCCAGAGGTGCAGGCGCGGGATGATCAGATGCAGCGGCTGCGCCAGCGGCTTATAGCGGTGGGCGATATTCTCTGCATCATAATCCAGCAGTTCGCCCAGCACCGGCACCTGGGTTTTATCACGACACAGCACCAGCAGCGGAGAGGGGCAGGCCAGCTGCGTCTGTTTCTTCTCGCTGGCGCGCCAGACGCGGGCAATAGGCTGCACTTTAACCGGCCGCTTGATTTTCAGCTTTGCGCCTGCGGGCAGCGATCGCACCAGTTCCAGCTCCAGCTGCACTTTTTCTGCCCACTGCTCACGCGTCCAGGGAGCCTGAGCGCGATTCGCTTTCAGGCTGCGTTCCAGCTGCTCAATAACGGCTTCCCGCGTCAGATTTTTAATGATGTTTTTGTTCGCCCAGCCAAAGCGCAGCGTATCCGGCGCATTGAGCAGGGGCACGTTGCGATAGGCGTTCAGCGTAATCAGCCCGCGCAGATGCTGATGCACAAATTCAAAGCGGGCCTCGCTCGGCAAGCCGGACTCTACGGTGATGAGCTGCTCCAGCCGCTGTTTAAGCGCGTTGATTTCGCTGACCTGCTGCGTGATCTGCTCAGCGGCCTGCTCGTCCGCCTCAATACAGATTGCTCCCGGCAGCCGCACGGCCGCTTTGGTACTGATCTTTTCTGACTGATGCTGCATAAACAGCCGGCAGTAGTGGGTGAGGGCCATCTCACGCGCGCTTTTGCCCAGATGCTGCGTCACCGCTATTTTGTCAATCTCATCATGTTCGTGCCCTTTTTCAATTGCCGGCAGGCTGAACACGCGCGCCACCAGCAGCGGCTGCTGCTCAATGCTGGTGCGCAGCGCACCAAGGCGCTGTTCCAGCGTGTTAACGCACTCATGTAAATCAGCGACTAAATCGTAGCGAGCCATAATCTTCTCCTTTGTTACAACATACTTAATGTACCTGTGCCTGCGCCGCTGACAAGCTTCCAGTTTAGTTACAACAAACTTTTAAAATTTAAGTTTTACCAGAATCAGCCCCGGAGACCAATAATGGCCTGACAAGAAGAAGGTTCAGCCTGCAGAATATCCATGATATAACAATGCTTTATCTGATACGGGAAGCGCCCGTGCACTATCATTCAAAACCCGCGATACCCGCCATTATTACGCTGGGTGCGGTTCAGATCCTTTCCTGGGGCGGGTCGTTCTACCTGATGGCGGTGATGGCCGCTCCGATTATTGCTGAAACCGGCTGGTCTCAGCAGTGGGTTTATGGGGCGCTGTCGCTCGGCATCCTGGTCTCCGGCTTGCTGGCGCCACTCAGCGGACGACTGATTGCCCGTGGTTACGGGCCGCTGATACTGGCAGGCGGCGGTGTGGTAATGGCGTCAGGGCTGGTGGTGATGGGGATGAGCTACCAGCCTGGCTGGTTTTTTGCCGCCTGGCTGCTGATTGGCACAGGAATGGCAATGAGCCTTTACGATGCGCTGTTTGCAACGCTCGGCACGCTCTATGGCGGACAGGCGCGCAGCACTATCACCGGCGTGACGCTGATTTCGGGCTTATGCACCACGCTGGTCTGGCCGGGAACGGCATGGCTGATTGCGCTCGCCGGCTGGCGTGATGCCTGTTTCATCATTGCTGCGCTGCTTACTCTGCTGGTCTTTCCCGCCTACCGCTATGCGCTGCCGGCGCCGGTCACGCAAACCGGGAGCAGGGGAGGCCGGACCGGCGCGATCTCTGACACTCTGCAGAGCGCGCTCTCGCCGCGACTTTTCTGGCTGCTGTGCGCCATTTTTACCCTCGCTTCGGTTATTATGACCGCCATCTCGGTTCAGCTTATTACGCTGCTTCAGTCCGGGGGCTATTCGCTGAGCGCAGCGCTGGCGCTGAGTGCCGTTCTCGGTCCCTGTCAGATTGGATCGCGGCTTCTGGATGTAATGTTTAAACGTAGTCATCCCATATGGACCGCGCTGTTCTCTGTGGGACTGGTGGCAGCAGGGCTGCTGCTGCTGGCGCTGTTTCCGGCAATGGCGCTGGTCGCTATGGTGCTCTATGGCGCAGGAAACGGTTTGCGGGCCATCGTGCGCGGTACGCTGCCGCTGGCCGTTGTCAGACCGGAACAGTATGCCGTTATCACCGGTCGTATGGCGCGCCCGGCGCTGATCGGACAGGCGCTGACGCCGCTGGCGGGGGGCTGGCTGGCAGCGCATGCCGGCGCTGACGTGACCCTCTGGGTACTGTGCGGGCTGGCGGGTATAAACGTTATGCTGGTGGCGCTGCTTAAGCAGCAGTTACCGGCGCAGGCGTCGTCCGTGCAAAACTAAGCAGCTTGTGCGCTAACCGGGCCGCAGATGGGGAATCCGTGCCCTGTGCGGTTGGGGTTGCTTCTAAAAAGCAACAGTGTTTGTTATATTTATTGCTCATTGTTCACTCATTGACGCGCTATAAAAACAAAAAGATAAGCCGCAACTCAGGATATTGAAATGTTAGATTATCGCTTCCCGACAGCTCTGCAGATGGTTTTAAGCGTCGCGATGGCGGAGCAACTGGGAAAACGCTCGACCAGCGCTATTCTGGCGTATGGTCTGGAGGCGAATCCCAGCTTTATTCGTAAGCTGATGGTTCCGCTGACGCGCGACGGCATTATTGTTTCGACGCTGGGTCGCACCGGCTCCATTCACCTGGGCCGGCCCGCAGCAGAGATCACGCTACGCGATATCTATACGTCAGTCATTGAAGACAAAAAACTGTGGGCGTCGCGGCCGGATGTTGCACCGCGCTGCCTGGTCAGCGCCAACCTCTGCTGGTATTTCAAATCGATTGCTCAGGAGGCGGAGGAAGCATCGCTGAAAGTGCTGGAGACGCGCACCGTGGCGGATGCGCTGAACGAACTGAAAAGCAACGATACCAGCAATTGCGAACCGCTGCCGGACGCTGAACCCGCCGGACTCTGCCAGAAAACCCGTTGATACCGGCGCTGCATGCGCGTCCGACGGTCAAGAGGATATAAAAAAGCCCGGCTTCAGCCGGGCTTTTCCATTTGTACCGCTTTTAAAGTGACGTTGCGCTTTCCGCACGCGTGCGGCGCGTTACCAGCTTGCGCAGCGTAACGTAGAACACCGGCGTCAGGAACAGGCCAAACAGGGTCACGCCAAGCATCCCGGCAAACACGGTTATACCGGTCACACCGCGCACTTCTGCGCCAGCCCCTTCACCCAGAATCAGCGGAACCGTACCGGCGATAAAGGCAATCGAGGTCATCACAATCGGCCGCAGGCGCAGACGACACGCCTCCAGCGCGGCAGCGGTCACGCTTTTACCCTGCATCTCCAGCTCACGTGCAAACTCCACAATCAGAATAGCGTTTTTGCACGCCAGCCCCATCAGCACCACCAGCCCGACCTGGACAAACACGTTATTATCACCGCCGGTCAGCCAGACGCCCGCCAGCGCGGAAAGCATGGTGACCGGGACAATCAGGATCACCGCCAGCGGCAGCGTCCAGCTCTCATAGAGCGCTGCCAGTACCAGAAACGCCAGCAGGACCGCAACCGGGAAAACGATCAGTGCGCTGTTGCCCTGGGTCGCCTGCTGATAGCTCAGGTCAGTCCATTCGATATTCATGCCGTTGGGCAGCATCTGCTCTGACATCATCTCCAGCTGCGTCATCGCCTGCGCGGAAGAGAGCACGCGCGGATCGGCATCGCCAATCAGATCCGCAGCGGGATAGCCGTTATAGCGGATCACCGGATCGGGGCCGTAGGTGGTGGCGACATGCACCATGCTGCCGACCGGCACCATTTCGCCCCGGTCATTACGGGTACGCAACGAAGTAATATCCTCAACGCTGTCACGGAAATCGCCGTCCGCCTGCGCCATCACGCGCCAGGTACGGCCAAACTTATTAAAATCGTTCACGTAGGCGGAGCCGAGATAGACCTGCAGCGTGGTAAAGAGATCGGGTAACGCCACGCCCTGTGCACGGGCTTTGTCGCGATCGACCTGCACATCCAGCTGCGGGACATTGGCCTGATAGGAGGAGATCGGAAACATCATGCCCGGCGTCTGCATCACGGCACCGGAGAGGGTGTTAATAGCCTCCTGCAGTGCGCCATAGCCGAGGCCACCGCGATCCTGCACATAAAGCGAATACCCCGATCCCTGGCCCAGACCCAGAATCGGCGGTGGCATAATTGAGAAGCCAAAGCCCTGCTGAATCTTAGCAATTTTTGCATTCAGCTCCGCGTTGATCTCTGCCGCGCTGCGCGTCCGTTCGCTGAACGGTTTCAGGCCAAAAAACACCGTGCCGGCGTTAGGCGTATTGGTAAACTGCAGCGCGTTCAGGCCGGGAAACGCAACCGCATAGGCGACGCCGTCAGTATGCATGCCAATCTCGCTCATCTCGCGGATCACCGCATCGGTGCGCGCCAGCGAAGCGCCTTCCGGCATTTTTACGCCGCCAATCAGATAGAGCTTATCCTGCGTGGGAATAAAACCGCCCGGCACGCTGTGAAACAGCAGGCCTGCGCCGGCAAGCAGCAGCAGATAAACCGCAAACACCGCGCCGCGCCGGCGCAGCGTGGTGCCTACCAGGGATTCATAGCCTGTTGCACTGCGCTGGAAAAAGCGGTTGAACGGGCGAAACAGCCAGCCAAACAGGCGGTCAATCAGCCGGCCAGGCAGATCTTTAGGCGCGTCATGGGCTTTCAGCAGTTTAGCCGCCAGCGCCGGCGAGAGCGTCAGCGAGTTAATGGCGGAGATCACCGTCGAGATAGCGATGGTCACGGCAAACTGCTTATAGAACTGCCCGGTCACGCCGGAGAGAAACGCCATCGGCACAAACACCGCGCAGAGCACCAGCGCAATGGCGATAATCGGACCGGACACCTCGCGCATCGCCTGGTGCGCGGCGGCCACCGGCGTCAGACCCTGTTCGATATTGCGCTCAACGTTCTCAACCACCACGATGGCGTCATCCACCACGATGCCGATAGCCAGCACCAGCCCGAAGAGGCTGAGCGTATTGAGTGAGAAACCCAGCAGCCAGAGCACGCTAAAGGTGCCAACCACGGAAACTGGTACCGCCAGCAGCGGAATAATCGACGCGCGCCAGGTCTGGAGAAACAGGATCACAACCAGGACAACCAGCGCAATGGCTTCAAACAGCGTCTGCACCACGGCGTGAATAGAGTCGCGAACAAACACCGTGGGATCGTAAGGTGCAGCCCACTGCACATCCTCCGGGAAGCGCGTGGCCAGCTCGTTCATTTTGGCCCGCACCGCGTCGGAGAGATCGATAGCGTTCGCGCCCGGCGCCTGGAAAATACCGATGCCGACCGCATCCTTGTTATTCAGCTGAGAGCGCAGGGCGTAGCTGCCGGAGCCCATCTCAATGCGCGCCACGTCGCGCAGCCGTACCAGAGAGCCGTCAGCCGTGCTTTTCAGGATAATGTCACCAAACTGCTCTTCGCTCTCCAGCAGACCCTGGGTATTGATAGAGAGCAGGAAATCGCTGGCTTTGCGGGTCGGTTCCGCGCCAAGCTGTCCGGCGGAGACCTGTACGTTCTGCTCACGCATGGCGGTAATCACCTCTGCGGCCGTCATGCCGCGCGCGGCGACTTTGTTGGGATCGAGCCAGACGCGCATCGCATACTCACCCGCGCCGAAGATCTGAATCTGGCCGACGCCGGGGAGGCGTGCCAGCTCATCTTTCACCTTCAGGGTGGCGTAGTTGCGCAGGTAGAGCGAATCATACTTGCCGTGCGGGGAGAAAAGATGCACAACCAGCGTCAGCGTGGGCGACATTTTCTGGGTGGTCAGCCCCAGCTGGCGTACCGCTTCCGGCAGACGCGCCTCAGCCTGCGCCACGCGGTTCTGCACCTGTACCTGCGCCCGATCGGGATCGGTGCCGGGGCGGAAGGTCACGGTAGTGACCAGTACGCCATCGGAGCCGGCCACCGACTTCATGTACATCATATTTTCAACGCCGTTGATCGCCTCTTCCAGCGGGGTCGCCACGGAATCCGCGATCGCTTTTGGGTTAGCGCCAGGATATTCGGCGCGTACCTGCACGCTGGGCGGCACCACATCCGGATATTCGCTGATTGGCAGCAGCGGGATCGCAATTAACCCGGTGGCAAAAATCAGTATCGACAGCACCGCCGCAAAAATGGGACGGTCGATAAAAAAACGAGAGAAATCCATAGAGTAGGGTCTCGGTTAAGGAGCGGGGCGCATCGCGACTGAGTGAGCCTGTACCGGCATGCCGGGCATAAAGACTTTTTGCAGACCGTTTACGATCACGCGATCGCCTGGCTGCAGACCCTGCTGAACAATACGCAGTCCGCCAGAGAGATCGCCAGGCTGGATATCGCGCCGCTGCGCTTTGCCTGCGGCATCAACAATGTAGACATAGCGGCGGTCCTGATCGGTGAGAATCGCCTTGTCATCAATCAGCAGCGCGGTGAAATCGGCACGACCCGGCAGCCGGACGCGGGCAAACAGCCCCGGCGTCAGTTCGCGCTGCGGGTTATCGAGCAGCGCGCGCATGCGAATGGTGCCGGTACTGGCAGTAAGCTGGTTATCCAGAAAATCCACCGTGCCGCGATGCGGATAGCCGTGTTCGCCGGTCAGGGAAACCTGCAGCGGCAGGGCGCCGCGCTGTTCGCCCTGGCGCGCCAGCTGCTGATAGTGCAGAAATGTCGCCTCATCGACATCAAACCAGACATACATCCGATCCTGGGAAACCAGCGTGGTCAGTACGCTGGCGCTGTCGCCTGCGGTGACCAGATTGCCGGCGGTGATCAGCGCGCGGCTGGCGCGGCCATCAATCGGGGCGGTCACGCGGGTAAAACTCAGGTTGAGGCGGGCCATATCAACCGCCGCCTGCGCCGCCTGCACGCTCGCCTGCGCCTGCTGCGTGGCCGAACGACGCTGCTGCCAGATCTCGCGGGATACCACCTGGCTGTTGATCAGCTTATCGGTACGATCCGATTCACTGCGCGCCAGCGCCGCCTGCGTGCGCGCACCGGCGAGCTGCGCCTCAGCCTGCGCCAGTGCGGCACGGTAGCTGCGGTCATCAATGGTGAACAGCACCTGACCTTTTTTAACCTCATCGCCTTCGCGATAGTTTACCTGATCGATATAGCCGGAAACGCGCGGGCGCAGCTGAACGCTCTCGACCGCCTCGATCCGGCCATTGAAGTTATCCCATTCGCTGACCTGCTGCCGGATCACCTGTGCCGCACTCACCTCCGGCGGCGGCGGCGGAGCGTTTTGCGCCACGCCGCGATCGCAACCCGCCAGCAAACCTGCCAGCAGTGCCGCGCCTGCCAGGCCAATAGCCTGACGAACCCTGTCTTTTTTTCCGGACATTATTGTTATTCCACGTTGATGAAGCACGAAAGACGACGTAAAAATATGCAACTTTAACGATTGCATTAATCGGGAGGAGTGTAGGTCGCGGCGAAGTGCATCTGCAAGAATATCTGATACACTTTATGTGCGGTCTGACGGGCGCTCAGCGCAGAGAGAAAAACCCTGCTTTATGTGCGGCATTTAATGTAATAATAAAACTTGCATTAAGTGCGATAGTCAGTCACCCTTAAAGTGTAACTGCAACTGATACTGATACTGTTCGTAACGGCGACGGGAGAGAATGGGATGATGAGCGACGCGTTTATGCACGATCTGATTGACTGGATCGATAACAATATCGAAGCACGGCTGGATCTTGATACCGTGGCTGACCGGGCGGGCTACTCCAAATGGCACCTGCAGCGTATGTTCAAAGAGCACACCGGTTATCCGCTGGGCGAATATATCCGGGCGAAAAAGCTGAAAAAATCAGCGGACCGGCTCACCACGACCAACGAGCCTATTCTGAACGTAGCGATTTCGCTGGGTTTTGATTCACAGCAGTCGTTTAACCGCAGCTTTAAGCGCCAGTATGGCGTAGCGCCCGGCGCGTGGCGTCGTCACGCTTCACATGCACCCGGTGCCATGCAGTAAGTTCTCCGCCAGGGCCAGCTACGCTGGCCCGCGTCAATTTCCCGCCTGAATCTGCTATGCTGACCTCCTTTTTTCAGGGGTGTCGCCATGTCAATATTACGCTGGATCGGCCTGCTGGCGATCGTCATTGTTTGCTGGACCGCGCTGCGGCCACAGGTTAGCACTCCGCCTGCCGATCCCACGGCTGGCCACGCCACGGCTTCTTCTTCTGCCACCATTGATGCGCTGACGCAGGCTGAACGCGTTGCGGACTGGCTGGTGCAGCATCAGCGTCTGCCCGATTTTTACCTGACCAAAGCGGCCGCGCGCCGTCAGGGCTGGGAGCCGGATAAAGGCAATCTGTGCGAGGTTCTGCCAGGACGCGCCATCGGCGGTGACCGCTTCAGCAATCGCGAACAGCAGCTGCCGCGTCAGGCGGGACGGCAGTGGTATGAGGCGGACGTCAATTATCGCTGCGGGCGCCGCGGCGCTGACCGTCTGATCTACTCCTCCGACGGGCTGATCTACCTCACCCGCGATCACTATCGCAGTTTCAGAAAGGTGCACTGAGCGTGCTGACTATAGATATCGACTTCGCCACGCTGCGCGACCGCGCGGCGTTTTATCAGGCGCTGAATGCGCAGAGCGGTGCGCCTGCTGCTGTCGGCGCAAATCTGGACGCGCTGTGGGACTGGCTGACCGGCGGCATGGCGCTGCCGGCAACGATCTGCCTGATACATGCAGAGCAGGCCGCGCAGCAGGCGGAGTTTGCGCCGGTACTGGCGCTGCTTGAGGAGGCGGCGCAGCTGCTGGAGGGCGAGCTGCACCTGGTCTGGCGCTGATCAGGCGTGCAGCGGCAGCAGCAGCACCGACAGCGTCTGCCGCGCGCCGGCGGGCAGATCGCTGCCGCCCGTATAACCATTATTCTCCACAATCAGCTGGTTGAGTCCGACCAGCCAGTCATAGATGTAGAACGCCGTATGATTAGCGGGCGCAGCCGTCAGGCGCGTCAGGCGCTGGCCTGACGAGAAGCTGACGCTCGGCGCGGGCGGACGGGAAAAAATCGTCTGCCCCCGGTTTACGCGACTTTCAGGGCGCTCGCTCTCCGGACGCTGTAAAAAACCGAGCCAGGCGACAAAATCACCCAGCACCGTCATGGCGCGCGAAACCTGACGATCGGTGCGTGCTTCATGCGTGCTGCTGTCCGGCTCATTCAGCGCACTCTGCAGCCTTGCCAGCAGCTTAAGACGAAAACTGGCCGCAATCAGCTCCTCGGTCAGCAGCTCCATGGTGGGCTTGTCGACGTTCAGCAGCGTCAGCAGGCTGCGGTTCTCAGGCAGCTGGCGCAGATGCGCCAGCCACAGCGTCAGAACCTGCTGCGGAAACTGCTGCTCGCTGCGGACGCTCGTATGCTGCGGCTCGCCGGCGGGAGCGGGCGCGTCGCTGAACAGATCGAACTCAAAGCCGATACCAAAATAGCTTTGCTCCGCAGCGGGCTTGCCGCTGTGCGCCGTTACCGCGCCGCTGCTCTGACTCAGCCAGAGCTGGCGCACGGCATCACGCGACGGCTGCAGCCGCTCCAGCAGCTCACCGTGCAGGCCGGTGCGGTGCTGCAGACATTTCAGCAGCGTATCGGCGATGGTCTGTTTACGCAGCGCCTGCTCGGGCGAGGCGCTCGCTTCTGTCCACGGCTGCAGCCGGGCCGCGACTTTCTGCTGCAGCGCGCCCGTCAGCAGCGCCAGACGGTCGCGACGCGCCTCGGGCTGCATCTCTTCCTGCAGCCAGCTGCTCATGCGATCGACGCCTGCGCGATCCTGCGCCAGCATTGAGCCCCAGCTCTGACCCGGCTGGCCAATCTGACGCTGCACCGCCTCGTCGACATTGATCTGCTGCGCCTGATAGCGCGCATCGTAAGGGGTTATCGCCCAGATCAGACGCGGTTTTTCGCTGCCGCTGCTTACGCTCTGCTGCATCTGCCACTCGCGCAGCGCGCTGGCGGCGGGATCGGCGTCGTGGCGCTGGCTGGCGGCGGTGCAGATCAGCATCAGGTCAATGCCCTGGCGCGTGGCGTAAAAACCGGGCAGCAGGGCGCGCTTCTGCTCCAGCAGCTGCGCACGCAGCGGATCGCGCAGACGCAATTGTGCCTGCTCCTCCTGCAGCTGGCGATCGGGAAGCGTGCCGGGGGCAGGCAGATCCAGCATGTCCGCCTCATCATAGAGCGCCTGACGCGGCGTGGAGCTGAGCGGTATGGTCAGCTCCAGCGTCAGCAGCGCCAGCTCGCCGAGCGCGACCCGCTGTGGCTTACCGCTGCGGTTGGCTACCACCGGACAGACCTCAATCATCTCCTGCAGATCGGCGTCGTGACCGATCAGCTTTTCAGCCGGCAGCTGCGCATCATCCACCAGCAGCGAGAGCTGCGCCAGCACGCGCGGCGCGTGGCGCAGCTGCTGAAGCAGGTGCAGCAGCGGACGCAGCGTGTCGCTCAGGGCAGGCTGACCAGGCCAGAGCAGGGCATAAAGCTGTACGCGATCGTCAACGCTCAGCCAGGGGGCCAGTTCGGCGGCCTGGGGCCAGAAATGGCGATCCAGCGCTTCCGCGTGACGATGATGACGGCGGCTCCATCCCCACAGGGTGATGAGCGCGTCGCTCTCTGCGCCGGGCTGTGGCTCGCTCTGGCGGTGACGCTGCAGGCGCTGCAGCGTGGTCTCAATGGTGCGGATATCCGCGCCGTCACGCTCAATGCGGGCGCTGGCGAGCAGCAATCGGATCAGCTCCGCTTCATTAAGCAGGGTCAGCTCAACCGGCCACGTGCCGGAGGTCGCTTCACGCTGGTGACTAAAGCGCGTGGCCGCAGCGAAATCGAGATTACCGGGATTGATATGCTGAAAATAGTTGAGCACTTTGTCGCTGAATCGGGTCATCAGCTGACCCTGCGCATCGCCCACCATCTCACTCAGCAGCCAGGCTTTACCCGCCTGCGACTGACCAAACAGCGCCAGCGTAACCGGACGCGCCAGCTGCAGCGCCAGCGCCTGGCTCTCAGCGCGCGCGCGGCGCAGCTGCAGGCGCAGCGTATCTGCTTCCAGCGCCAGGCGCGGCGAGTGCGGCTGCTGGGCATCGATCCAGCCGAGCGCGCTGTCCAGCGTTTCCCGCAGCAGGCTCAGTCGCTTAGCCGGGGTGGCGGTGGTTTTTCTGGTCGTTCTCATCGTTTACAGACGCTCCCGCTGTCAATCCAGTATTGCGCGTTGGCATTGCCGCTGCCGGAAAGGGTATTGAGCTTCAGGCTCAGCTGCTCCAGCGGCACCCGCGTGCCATCATCCAGCCGCGCGTCGCTGAGGATCAGCCGCTCCGGCCCGTTATTATCTGGTCCCGGCTCTGCTGCCAGCTTAATACGCAGCACGCTTTCGCCCGCGACTTTGCGCGCCAGCTGCGGGTCGGTAATGCTCAGGCTGTAGAGCGGCGACGCCGGCCAGCGGTCGTTCTCCAGCTGACGAAAACCGAGGCAAACGTTGCCGCGAATGCGAAAGCTGCTTTTGCGATCCAGGGCAAAACTGCTGCTGTCGAGATCGATTTCGCTGTAGCAGAGATTATCATCGCTGAGCGTGGCATTTTCATCCAGAACGCCAAGATAGCGAATGGTCGAATAGGGCTCAAAATCACCGGCGCGGAACCAGAAGCTGCTGAGACGCAGATCGAGCGCCAGCAGGCAGAGCATCGCGCCCACCGCCGCGGTTGATTTCGGGTTATCGATGCGTCCCTGTTTATTAAACGGATACCAGTCGCTGGTGTGATACCCCTCCAGCGACAGAATACGGCTGCCCGGCAGCGGCTGCAGGTGACGCACCAGCGCCTGGATGCCGGGGAAACGCGACGGCCGGCCGGTCAGCAGCAGAACATCACACTGATAGAGCGACACCACTTCGCACATGGCGCGCAGCGCCGGGATAATAGCCATACGGTGCTGCAAAAATTCGCCGTGCAGCTGCGCCATACTGACCACCAGCGGCACCTGCAGCAGATCAAACCGGCTCTCGCTGCCCAGCGTGCGCTGAATTTCGCCATTCACAAACGCCAGCACCGCGCCTGCCGGCTGCTGCGGCACCAGTTCGCCAAACAGCGCGTTGATCTCGCTGTGGCTGTCGAGCGGATCCCAGTTCTCATACCGCTCCAGCACCGCCTGCGCCAGCGGGATAAACAGCTGCAGCGTAACCTGCTGACGCAGCGTCGCCTGTCCATCCATCCGGCTGTCGTGGCCAAACAGCTTCTGCATCAGCGGCTCGGGCAGGGTGACGCCCGCTTTTTGCAGGCTCTGCTGCAGCGCCGGCAGGATCCAGAGCTGGATCACATCCAGCAGAATATCATCGCCGGCAACCTTAAAGCCTTCGCGAAACAGCAGGCGCGGCGTAATTTTCACATTATTGCCCTGGCCATCATCCAGCCGGTACTGGGTGATCGCGAGGTCGGTGGTGCCACCGCCGATGTCGATTGAGGCGATGCGCAGGCTTTTGCCCGGCAGCTCATCGCTCTCACGCGGGCGATCGGGGCGCGCCATACTGCTGAAAAAATCTTCCGCCCGCCCGGCAAAGTTCACCTGCGTTTCATTAAACAGCCACACCATCTGGCCGCAGGTGGCTTCGTCCCACTCCATCTGCACATCCGGCAGCAGGCGGTGCGCGGGCGCTGTGTCCCAGCCCTCCGCCTGCCACACCAGGGCGAGCGCCTCCTGCATGCGGCGGCGAAATATCTCCCGCTCCGGCTTGGGCATCGCGGAGGGCAGCGTCAGGATCACATGCCGCAGCTGGCGCGGCGCCTGGCTCTGCGGCATGCGCTGGCGCTGTGCAACGCTGTTCATCTGCATCATCGCCTGCGCCAGCAGCTCGCAGAGCATAAAAGTCATCAGCGCGCTGCGGCTGTAGCTGGCGGAAAACACCGGCAGGCGATCCTCTTCCGGCAGCGCCTGCAGCGGCTCTCCCTCATCGTTGATCATCAGCGTAAAGGGCAGCGCAATAGCCTGCGCCTCTTCGCTCTGACCGCCAGCGTTAAAGCGCCAGCCTGGCTGATAGCGCGCCTCATCCCACAGATAACGACGCGGGCTGGAGATACCGGTGCTGCCTTCCGTGCCGGCGCGCTGCAGCGCCAGACGGCTCGCTTCACGCCCCACGCGGGTCAGCGAAGGCCACATAAATGCGTTATCGCGCCCGCTCTGCAGTGAGAAACTCGCTTTGCCAAAGCTCGCCTCTGCGAACTCCAGCCGGCTGTCGAACAGTTCGTTATACACGCGGTGCGGCTGCGATAAATCGCGCAGCTGCATCTCATACGTCTGACGCAGGCCGTTGCTCTCTTCCGGGTGATCCTCCACCAGAATGCCGCAGGTATGCGAGTTGCCGACATCGAGAATGAGATCCACACTGACCGCCGGGGTTTGCAGCGACGCCGCCTGAATAGCGATCTCCGCCAGATCGAGCTGCTCACCCAGCAGCTCCAGCAGATTGAGATAATGCGCCTGATACTCAAACTCGCGCAGCGCCTGCGTCAGCGCCAGCTCCCCGCGCGATTCCAGCGCGACCGCCCGCTGCACAAAGGTCTCACGCAGCCAGCCGTCGACCCAGGTCAGGTCAAGAAACTCGCCCAGCTCATAGTTGTGCCACGCCAGCGCAAAACTCACGCCGTTCTGCGCGTCGGCCGCGCTCAGGCCGAGCTGTTCACCGCCTTCTGCTTCCGGTACCAGCCGGGTGTCAAAGGCGAGGGTAATGCGGTGCGTATGGCCCGCTGCATCCGGTTCGCTGAGCGGCGCAAGGCGGGCGCGCGCCCAGTTATCGGGACCGCCGATAAAGCGGCGACCGCTGGTGCAGCGCAGCACCGGCAGCGGCAGCCACTGATTAGCCAGCAGGGCGAGGGAGTCGGTCAGGGCGACATCCGACTCCGGGCGTACGACCTCGGCCGCGCCTCCCTCCTCCGGGTAGAGCAGGAATTTACCGTTATTGCCATCCACGTGCAGGCGCAGCAGCGGACCGTTGGCGGTCTGGCGCACAAACTGGCGGCGCGCCTGAGCAGAAGGCAGGCGCAGACCAAAGTCGAGAAACTGCACGCCGCTCGCTTCAATCAGCGTGATTTTCTGTTTGTCATCAATCAGAGGAGCCAACATGGTTACTTACTCTCACGCTTAATCGTCAACGGGAAGGCCTGTTCAGCCCCATACTGTGCGTTACAGCTGGCAATACCGTCGCCCGCTTTGCATATCAGCTCCGGCATGCGATAGCGCGACTTGTCGCTGCAGCTGGCGGTATAGCGGCTGCGTACCACCATGGTTCCGGCGCTGGTCATCGCAGCGGTGATATCCGCTTTACAGCGAATATTATCGCCCTGACTGATCCAGGCGGTGCCTTTGCCGTTGCGGATCTTATAACGCAGGCTGGGTGGTTTGCCGGTAGGCAGGTTGGTCTGCCGCAGCGTCACGCGCCAGGTGCCGTCGATAAATTTCACCGAGCCGAGGCGGGCGTCATCCGTGGTCATAACCAGGTCATCCGCCTTTGCCGCTTCGGTATGTTCCGCCACAATTTCTGGCGGTGCGGCGTCCGCCGGTGCTGCGGGAGCCGCAGCCATACGCTGCGGCAGCGTCGCGGAGAGCGTCGCAGCTTTGACCAGTACGCCGGGCAGAACCGGCGCGCTGACCGGGGCGGGGGCTACGGCTGCCGTCAGGTCAGCCGCGGGCGCAGGCGTTTCGCTGCGCTGCATCCAGAGCGTGACGCCCGCGGCTACTGCCGCCGCCGGCAGCAGCAGGGCAAGCGGGCGCAGGCGGGACGGGCGGCGGACCGGAGCGGGCGCTGCCGGTTCTGCCACCGGCGGTGCCTCAGGCGATACCGGCTCAGACGCCGTAACGGCTTCAGGTTCAGGTTTAGTTTCTGGTTCAGGCTCAGCAACCGGTTCAGTACGCACCGGCTCCGGTATGACGGAGGGCTCAGGTTCTGCTACCAGCGCCGGCAGCGTCAGCTCCAGCGTGTCGCGCAGGCAGGCAAGGGCGTCATCGCGCGTGCGCGCCAGCGGATCCACAAAGCCCCAGAAGGTGATCACCGGTTTAGCGTCAACCAGATAGACATATTGCTGATCGGGAAACTGAAAGCTTTTGCCCAGCAGCGCACCAAACAGACGCAGCGCCGGCTTGTCCGCCGCGCGCGCGCGTTCGCTCAGCGCCTGCAGCGCCTGCTGGTACTGCGTCAGCAGCTCCAGCGCCCGGCGCCGCTCGCTGTCGCTGGCGGCGAGCCAGGATTTGACCTTACCCGCGTGCGGGGCGTACCAGTCAAGGCGATCGCCGCTGTCGCTGGCTTGCGGAATAGCGAGACAGCTGGCGAGCGCATCCTGATGACGCAGCCGCAGCGTTTCGCGAATTTGCAGCGCGGAGATCCATACCGGCTGGCCGCTCTCACCCAGAGCCAGTACCGAATCCAGCTTGCCGCTGCGCAGAAAAGTTTTTGCCACTCGTTGGCCCTTATCGATGGAGGTCACGTGCAAAACATCGTGTATTGATGGCGTAAAAGTGATCTTAAGCCAAATACGGAAAATCAAAGGCGCGAAAAGAGGGGGTAAACAGGCTGTTTTTCCCCGGCTCCGGTATGAAGTGGTTACGGATTAACCGCGGCGACGAGCGGTCAGCAGCAGATGGACCAGCACGCCGCCCGCCATGCCCCAGAAGGCGGAGCCGATACCGGCCAGAGAGATGCCGCTGGCGGTGATCATCACGGTAATAATGGCGCTGTCGCGCTGATCCGGCTCCTGCAGCGCGCGCTGCAAACTGCCGGCGAGGGTATTAAGCAGCGCAAGACCCGCCAGCGTCGCAATCAGCACGGCGGGCAGCGCGCCGAGCAGCGCTGCAATCAGCGCGCCGCACAGCCCGGCCAGCAGATAGAACCCCCCGGCGCAGACGGCGGCGATCCAGCGGCGCGCCGGATCGGGGTCGACCTCATCGCCCATACAGATAGCGGCTGAGATCGCCCCCACGCAGACCGAAAAGCCGCCAAACGGCGAGCAGAGCAGCGCGATGGCCCCGGTCCAGCTGGTCAGCATGGAGACCGGCGGCTGATAGCCGTGCGCCTGCAGCGTGGCGATACCGGGCGCATTCTGTGAGGCCATGGTGATAAGAAAACAGGGCAGCGCGACGCCGGTCAGAGCGGCAAGCGTAAAGTGCGGCATCACAAATGCCGGCAGGGCAAAGCTGAAGGAGTCCGGCGGCAGGATCACGCTTTGCTGAAGCAGCGTGACGCCCGCCCCGGCGATTAGCGCCAGAATAATGGCGTAGCGCGGCAGCCAGCGGCGACAGAGCAGCCAGACCAGGCACATGGTGCCGCACAGCACGGCGTTGCTTTCCAGGCCGGTAAAGGTGCCGATGCCGTAGCGCAGTAAAATACCCGCCAGCATCGCCGCCGCGAGCGCGGGCGGAATAAAGCGCATCAGCCGGGCAAATATCCCGGTTACGCCGCTCAGCAGGATCAGCAGGTTAACCGCCACAAACACCCCGATGACCTCATTCAGGTTTAGCCCCTCCACGCTGGTCGCCAGCAGCGCTGCACCCGGCGTTGACCAGGCCGCAATAACCGGCAGGCGGGTGCGCAGCGAGAGCGCCAGCGTGGCCACCCCCATCGCCAGCCCCAGCATGGTAAACCAGCCGGCGGTCTGCGCCGGTGTGGCTCCCGCCGCCTGCGCCGCCTGCCAGATAATGGCAGCGCTGCTGCTGTAGCCGACCAGCACGGCGACAAAACCGGCGACCAGCAGCGGAATAAACGGGAGAGAGCGGGTGTCAGCCAGATGCATAGAAAACGTCCTGTTGTGCGTTATAACGCACATTGTGGCACGCGTGCCCTGCCGCGACAAGTGATACACTGGAGGGTACGCTTTCAGGAGACGATATGGATAATCTGCAACACGAGTTAGGCCAGACGCTGAAGCAGCTGCGTCAGGATCGGGGCTGGAGCCTGACGCTGGCGGCCGCCCGTACCGGCGTCAGTAAAGCGATGCTGGGACAGATTGAGCGCGGCGAATCGAGCCCCACGGTAGCTACGCTGTGGAAGATTGTGACCGGCTTCAACGTGCCATTCTCCCGCTTTATCCACGGCAGCGCGCCACACTCCGCCAGCACCACGGTATTCAGCGAGGCCAGCGCACAGATGCAGGTTCGCCCGCTGCTGCCGTTTGATAGCCGGGTAGGGGTTGATCTGCTTGAGGTGACGCTCGCCGGCGGCGCGCAGAGCAGCTCCTCTGCCCACGAGGCCGGGGTCATTGAACAGGTGGTGGTGCTGGAGGGCGAGCTGCTGCTGGGCCTGGAGCAGGGCGCGCAGCGGCTGCGGGCGGGTGAGGCGTATCAGTTTGCCGCCGATAAACCGCACAGTTACGCGAATCCGCTCGCCACGCCGCTGCGTTTCCACAGTCTGATACACTATCTCTCTGCTAACGAACTGACGAGGAGTCCCCATGGCACTAACCACGCTTGATGCACACACCGCCCTGATTATCATTGACCTGCAGCACGGCATTGTCCGTTTGCCGGTGGCACCGCTGAGCGCTGACGACGTGATTGCGCGCGCCGGTGAGCTGGCTGGCGCGTTTCACGCGCGCAGTCTGCCGGTCGTACGGGTTAACGTCGCGGGCGGCGCGCCGGGGCGCAATGAGATGCCGCGCCATGACGCTGATTTACCTGCCGACTGGGCAGATCTGGTGCCGGAGATGCAGCCGCAAGCGGATGACATCTGCATCACGAAAAAAACCTGGGGTGCATTTCATCAGACCGACCTGCACGCGCAGCTGCAGCAGCGCGGCGTCACGCAGGTGGTGGTGTGCGGCATTGCCACCAGCATTGGCGTAGAGTCGACCGCGCGCGAGGCGTATGCGCTCGGCTATAACGTGACGCTGGCCACCGACGCCATGACCTGCCTCGATGCGCACACGCATGAAAACAGCGTCACGCGCATTTTTCCGCGTCTGGGTGAGACCGGCAGCACCGCAGAGGTACTGGCGCTGCTGGCGGAGTAAGGCCTGCCGGTGCCTGATTTGGTCAGGCACCGGGCGGTCAGTTAAAGGTGTAGCTTACATTAAGACCGGCGCTGTAATTACGACCCGGCGCCGGTTCGTAGTAGCGTCCGTTGCTCTCATTCACAATCACCGAGCCGATATAGTGGCGATCCAGCAGGTTATCCACGCGGCCAAACAGATCCAGCATCCAGTCGCTGATGTGCCACTTGTAGCCGCTGTTCAGACCAGCCAGCGTGTAGGCGGGCGCCCGCACGCTGTTCTCGTCATTGGCCGCAATATCGCTCAGATAGCGCACGTCAGCCCCGGCGTAAAAGCCCTGTTCCGGCGCATACGCTATGCCTGCATAGGCCATGTTACGCGCAATGCCCGGAATACGATGGCCGCGACAGCTCTCGTCACCGCAGGCGTTACTGCGGTAACGGGCGTCCAGCAGCGTCCACGCCGCTTTCAGCTGCCAGTCATAGCCAATCTGCTGATCGAACGCCAGCTCCAGGCCGCGGCGGCGCGTCTCACCGGCGTTTTTAAAGGTTGAGCGTCCTTCATAGCTGCCGGCTGAAACAATCTCATTGCGGGTATCGGTCTGAAACAGCGCGGCGCTGAGCATTCCGTTGCCGAGGCGTTTTTTCGTGCCGAGTTCCAGCGTCTCGCTGGTGGCGGGCTGCAGATCCAGGTTCAGGCCGCTGGTACCGCGGGCGCGATAGGAGAGCTCATTCAGCGTGGGGGTCTCGAAGCCGCGTCCGGCGGAGAGGTAAGCGTTCCAGCCCGAATCGATAGCGTAATTCAGCGCGGCGGCCGGCAGCCAGCGGTGATAGCGACGGCTGCCGCTGTCGTCGGGATCGCTTTCGGTAACGTAGCGATCGTCCGAGGTAAAGTTCACCGTGCTGAAGCGCACGCCCGCATCCAGCGACCACGCGTCCGTCAGCTGCCAGGCGCTCTGTAAATAGGGATCGAGGTTCCAGATCCGGTTGCGCTCATCGCGGCGGCGCTCGCCCTGCACGCCCAGCGTGCCGTCCGGGGTAAAGTTGCGGTAGCCCTTGCGCTTTTCCGTCATGGTCTCATAGTCGAGACCGCCGGTCAGCGTCACCGGCACGCTGAACAGCGCGTCGCGATGGGTCCAGCGCGTATCGATACCCTGATAGTGGCGCGTCAGCGCAATCACGCCGCCGGGATGACCGGGTCTGTTCTGCGCCACAACCGGAATGGACTGATACTGCGTGGTTTCACGCTCGCCGGCCCAGAGCATCAGGCTCAGGTCGTCATGCTCGCTCATCTCGCGCTGATAGCGCACGCCCGCCTGGGTCTGATCCACGCTTTTGCGGGCGTCATAGAGAGAGACATTACTGGCAACCTGACGCGGATTATCGCGCCACTGTGCGTCGGTCAGGCCGCCCGGATCCTGCGCCTCCAGATGCACGCTGTTAAACAGCAGCGTCAGGGTACTCACCTCATCAATGCGCACGCCGAGCTTTGCGTTACCGAGGTTTTTCTGTGCGGCGCTGTGGTCGCGATAACCGTGGGTGGTAAACCGTGAAGCGGAAAGGGTGTAGCTGACGTCGCCCGGCTGCGTGCCGTCTCCCGTCGCACCGCTGGCCTTTATGCTGTTGCGCCAGCTGCCAAAGCTGCCGTACCAGCTGCCCGCTTCCAGCACAGGGGGCTGTTCGCCGCTGGCGGTTTCAACGTTAATCACGCCGCCTGATGCGTTGCCATAGAGCGCTGAAAAGGGGCCGCGCAGCACGTCCACGTGCGCCACCGAGCCGATATCGATATTCGATGTCTGCCCCTGGCCGTCCGGCATGGTAGCGGGGATACCGTCGACGTAAAGACGAACGCCGCGTACGCCAAACGTTGAGCGCGAGCCAAAGCCGCGCACCGAGAGCTGCAGATCCTGGGCGTAGTTCTGCCGGTTGAGTATCTGCAGGCCAGGCACGCTGGCGAGGTTCTCCGACAGATTGACGCGCGGCGCGGCCCGGCGCATATCCTCGCCGCTCACGACGCTTACCGCAGCGGGCGTATCGAGTTCAGAGAGGCCGCTGGCCGCGGGTGCCGCGCTGACCACCAGCGTACGCTCTGCGTTATCTGCGGCGAGCAGCGGCAGCGGCAGGAGCGCCGGCAGCAGCAGCGCCTGACGCAGTAAAGCAATATTCATAATCAAAACCGTCAGAAAAAGAGAGAAATCAGAAAAGCTCAGTGAGCGGTATGTTACCGGTTATGTCATTTGATTGAAAAGCGTAAAAAACCGCGCGGATCGTGGCCGGTATGATGAAAACGTTATCGTCGCGCCACGCACCTCTGGCTGCGTACTACGCTTTCTGTCACTGTAAAGAGAAGTGCTTACATCATCAGGAGAGAAAATGCGTCAGCAACCGGTTGTAGCCGTACTGGGTCTGGGAGCGATGGGCCATGCGTTCGCCGCCAGCTTACTGAAAAAAGGGTTTCGCGTGCAGGGCTGGAATCGTACCCGGTCTAAAGGAGAAGATCTGGAGGCGGCAGGCCTGCAGCTGAGCGGCAGCGCGGAAGCTGCTGCTGCGCAGGCGGATGTGGTGATCACGATGCTGGCCGATGGAGATACCACCCGCGACGTGGCGGCGCGCATCGCGCCGGTGCTGAAGCAGAACGCCACTCTGGTACAGATGGGCACCATTGGCGTCGCGGCAACCGACGCGCTGATCGCACAGATCGCCGCGGCGCGTCCCGATATCAACGTTATTGATGCGCCGGTCTCCGGCACCAAAGCGCCGGCGGAAAACGCCCAGATTCTGGTGCTGGCCAGCGGTGACCGCACGCGGGCTGAGGATGCTGAACAGGTGTTTGCCGCGATCGGCAAAGGCACGCAGTGGCTGGGCGAGGCGGGCGCCAGCTCGCGCATGAAGCTGGTGGTGAACAGCTGGCTGATTGGCCTGATGCAGAGCCTGGCCGAGAGCACGCGGCTGGCAGAGCAGTTTGGTTTCAGCACTGACGATCTGTGGCAGGTGCTGGAGGGCGGTCCGCTGGCGGCCCCCTACGCGAAGGTCAAACTCGGCGCGATTGCCAGCGACGACTACACCCCGCAGATGCAGCTTACCTGGGCACTGAAGGATGCGAAACTGGCGCTGGAGGCGGCGGGAGAGACCCGGCTGCCGGCGCTGGAGAACATTGCGCAGCTCTGGCAGCAGGCAGTGGAGGCGGGCTACGGCGAACAGGATCTGGCCTCCGTCTACGCCTGGCTGAAGCGCGGAGATGAGTAAACAGATAAGCTTCGATTTTTCCCGGCGCCCGCTGATACCCTTTGCGCACGATTACGCGCACGGTGCCCGCGAGCCGTGGCACTATCACACCTGTGCGCAGCTGATCCATACTCTGAGCGGCGTGATACGGGTGGAGACGGCGCACGGCAGCTGGATGGTGCCGCCCAGCCGCGGGGTCTGGCTGCCAGCCGGCACGCGGCATGCGCTGCAGACGGGCGGCCAGGTCGCTGCCCGCACGCTGTTTATCGATCCGCTGGCGCGCGCTGATCTGCCGGCCAGCTGTCAGGTGGTGCAGATCTCCGCGCTGCTGCGTGAACTGATCGTGAGCGCGCTGTCGCTGCCGGAGGACTACTCTCCCGGCAGCCGCAGCGAACGCATTTATGAGCTGATCCTCGATGAGATCAGGGTGATGAATGTGCTGCCGTTTGACCTGCCGATGCCGCAAAGCCCGCGCCTGCTGGCGCTCTGTACCCGGATCCAGCAGAGTGCCGGAGAGCCGTGGACGCTGACGCAGGCCGCGGCGGAACTCTGCGTGGCAGAGCGCACGCTGTCGCGCCATTTCAGCCGCGAAACCGGACTGCGCTTTGGCGACTGGCTGCGGCGCGCCCGGCTGAGCCAGGCGCTGATGCGGCTGGCGCAGGGAGAGAGCGTGTTGCGGGTGGCGCTGGATCTCGGCTACGAGAGTCCGGGTGCGTTCAGCGCGATGTTTCGCCGCGTGCTGGGCGTTTCACCGGCGGGCTACTTTCCGCCGGCAGAAAGGCGTTCGCCGCATTGAGCAGCGCCTGCAGCGAGGCGCGCGTTACGTCACTGTCGATTCCGACCCCCCAGGCGCGTTTGCCGTTTGCGTCAGTACAGCAGATATAGGCAACCGAGCGACTGTCGCTGCGCTTACCCAGCGTATGTTCATGGTAATCCTCAATGGCGATTGCGCGCCCGTAGTGCTGCTGCAGCGCGCTGACGGCGGCGGAAAGCAGGCCGTTACCGCTGCCATTCAGCATGCGCCCGCCCGATGCCGTCGTAAACTGCAGGCGGATACACGTTGCCCGTTCGTCACTCTGGCTCTCCGCCGTGTCAAGCTGGCGCGCCGGCTGCGTCAGGCCGTAGTGGTGGCAGAACAGCTGCCAGAGGGCATGATGCGTCATCTCGCCGCCGTTCGTGTCAGTCTGCTGCTGCACCCGCTGGCTGAAATCCTGCTGCAGCGCGCGCGGCAGCTGCAGTCCGTGGTTCTGTTCCAGCAGCCAGGCACTGCCGCCTTTGCCCGACTGGCTGTTAACCCGGATCACCGCTTCATAGCTGCAGCCAATGTCGCGCGGATCGAGCGGCAGGTAGGGGATCTGCCAGCGGGTTTCCTGCCGCGCTGCACGTTCGGCAAAGCCTTTGCGGATGGCGTCCTGATGGGAGCCGGAAAAGGCGGTAAAGACCAGCTCACCGGCATAAGGGTGGCGCGGATGCAGCGGCAGCTGATTACACGCCGTCACCGTCTCAATCACCTGCTGCATATCGCTGAAATCAAGCCCCGGTGCCACGCCCTGGGTGTAGAGGTTCAGCGCCAGCGTCACCAGATCAACGTTGCCGGTGCGCTCGCCGTTGCCAAACAGGCAGCCCTCGACGCGATCGGCCCCCGCCAGTAGCGCCAGCTCGGCGCAGGCGGTGCCGGTACCGCGATCGTTGTGCGGATGTACGCTGATGGTCACCGCCGCACGCTGACTGAAGTGGCGGCAGAAGTATTCAATCTGATCGGCGTAGACGTTAGGCGTGTTCACTTCCACCGTGGCGGGCAGGTTGATAATCATCGGTCGCTGCGGGCCAGGCTGCCAGATCGCCGCTACCGCTTCACAAATCTCCAGCGCAAAGTCCGGCTCGGTAAAGCAGAACGTTTCCGGTGAATACTGAAACGTCCACGCCGTATCAGGCTGCGCGGCACAGCGGTCGCGGATCTGGCGGGCGGCGCTGCACGCCAGGGCGACAATCTCCGCTTTGCTCTGGCAGAACACACGCTCGCGAAACAGCGGGGCGGTGGCGTTGTAGAGATGAACAATCGCCTGCCGGACGCCCGTCAGCGCGTCGAACGTGCGATCGATCAGATCGCTGCGCGCCTGGGTGAGCACCTGAATGGTGACATGGGGCGGAATGTGATCTTTCTCGATCAGTTCCCGCACAAACGCATAGTCGGTCTGCGATGCGGCAGGAAAGGCCACCTCAATTTCGCTGAAGCCGCAGCGCAGCAGCAGCTGCCAGAACGCCAGCTTGCGGGCGCTGTCCATCGGCACCGCCAGTGCCTGGTTGCCGTCGCGCAGATCCGTTGAGAGCCAGCGCGGCGCGTGAGTGAGCTGGCGCGACGGCCACTGGCGATCGGCCAGCGGCAGCACAGGGGTCGGGTAATATTTATCAGCAGGGTGAGTCAGCATCGTCGTCTCCTTTAGCAGAGCCTGTAGTGTGGCGCAGGTGGATCGCTGCCCGCCTGCGCGTAGCGGACAACCACGCGTGCAAAACGGACAGGTTGGCGAAAGCGGTGCGGGCGCGTAGCATAGCGGCACGGTTTCCGGCTCAGGCAGGCTATGTCATTTATTACGTTCGACGGTCACAACGACCTGTTACTGCGGCTCTGGCTGCATCATCGCGACGATCCGGCGCGCGCATTTTTCTCCGGTACAGAAACCGGGCATCTCGACTTTCCGCGCATGCAGCAGGGCGGCTTTGGCGGCGGGCTGTTTGCGCTGTTTGTGCCCCCGGCTGGCTATCTCAGCGAGGTGGCGCCTGAGCGCGCCGGGGAGCAGCTGCCGCCGCTCACCATTCTCTGGCAGCAGCTCGCGATTCTGAAAACGCTGGCGGCGGAATCAGGCGGACGCGCCCGGCTCTGCCTGAACGCGGAGGAGATTGCCGCCTGCCGGCGCGATGGCGTACTGGCGCTGGTGGCGCATATCGAAGGCGCCGACGGTTTCGACGGTGCCGGCGCAGATCTGCAGGCGTTTTATCAGGCTGGCGTACGCAGCATCGGGCCATTCTGGAATCTGCCTAACCGCTTTGGTCACGGCGTCACCGGCGCGTTTCCCGGATCGCCCGACAGCGGTGACGGGCTGACGGAGGAGGGGGAGCAGCTGATTACGCTGGCCTGTCAGCAGCGTATGGTTATCGATCTCTCGCATATGAATGAAAAAGCCTTCTGGCAGACGGCGCGGCTCAGCACGCTGCCGCTGGTCGCCACGCACTCCAACGCACACGCGCTCTGCGCACAGCCGCGCAATCTGACTGACGATCAGCTGCGTGCCATTCGCGACAGCGGCGGCGTGGTGGGGATAAATTTCGGCAACGCCTTCCTGCGCAGTGACGGAAAACGCGATGACAGCACCGCGCTGACGGAAATTGTTAAACACGCCGCGCATCTGATCGCTATTATGGGCCGCGATCACGTGGCGCTGGGATCGGATTTTGACGGCATCAGCGTACCAGCGACGTTAAAAGATGTTACCGGTTTACCGCGGCTCTATGCGCTATTGCAAAGTCTCGGCTATGATCAGGCATTGACTGAACAGCTCGCGTGGGGCAACTGGCAGCGCGTGCTGCGTCAGATCTGGCAGGCCTGAACCGCGTTTCCCTGATGAATCAGGGTTGATCTCCGCGCGACATTGGCGCAACATCGCCGCGCCTGGTGTACTGCCTGCAGTCGCCAGCGGCATTTATGGCAGAGCCTGCTCTGCGTTTTCATTGATGAGGAAGAACACTATGTGGAAAAAACCTGAGTTTGTTGACCTGCGTCTGGGCCTGGAAGTGACACTGTACATCTCCAACCGCTAAGACTCTCTGCCCGCCGCTCGTGCGGGCATTCTCTTTTTCTGCTTCGGTCTTTCACATGTTTATTAAAGTTCTCGGTTCAGCGGCAGGCGGTGGCTTTCCGCAGTGGAACTGTAACTGCGCCAACTGCAGCGGTCTGCGTAACGGCACCATTCAGGCGCAGGCGCGCACCCAGTCCTCAATTATCGTCAGTGATGACGGAGAAAATTGGGTGTTATGCAACGCCTCGCCTGATATCAGTCAGCAGATTGCGCAGACGCCTGAGCTGGTGAAAAAAGGGGTGCTGCGCGGCACCGCGATCGGCAGTATTATTCTGACCGACAGTCAGATTGACCACACCACCGGGCTGCTCAGCCTGCGCGAAGGCTGCCCGCATCAGGTATGGTGCACCCCTGAAGTGCATGCCGACCTTACCAGCGGTTTTCCTGTCTTTACCATGCTGCAGCACTGGAACGGCGGCCTGAAGCATCATGCGCTGACGCCGCTTGAGCCGTTCAGCGTGGCGGTTTGTCCCGATCTGCAGTTTACTGCGATCCCGATTCTCAGCAACGCCCCCCCTTACTCTCCGTACCGCGACCGGCCGCTGCCGGGGCACAACGTGGCGCTGTTTATAGAAAACCGCGCCAGCGGACAGACGCTGCTCTATGCGCCGGGTCTGGGCGAACCGGATGGGGTGATCATGCCGTGGCTGCAGAAAGCGGACTGCCTGCTGATTGACGGCACCGTCTGGCAGGATGATGAACTGCTGACCACCGGCGTCGGCAAAAACACCGGACGGGCGATGGGCCATCTGGCACTGGCTGAAGAGCAGGGCCTGATGGCGCTACTGGCCGCGCTGCCGGCAAAGCGCAAAATTCTTATTCATATTAACAACACTAATCCTATCCTCGACGAACACTCGCCTCAGCGCCAGTTTCTGACGCAGCAGGGCATTGAAGTGAGCCAGGACGGGATGGCGATCCATCTGCAGGAGTCCGCATCGTGATCACCGACGCTCTGACCCCCGAGGCGTTTGAACAGGCGCTGCGCGCCAAAGGCGCTTACTACCATATTCATCACCCTTACCATAAAGCGATGCATAACGGTGAGGCAACGCGCGAGCAGATCCAGGGCTGGGTCGCAAACCGTTTCTATTACCAGACCACCATTCCGCTGAAAGATGCCGCGATCATGGCCAACTGCCCCGATCCGGCCACGCGGCGTAAGTGGGTACAGCGCATTCTCGATCACGACGGCAGTCACGATGGCGATGGCGGCATTGAAGCCTGGCTGCAGCTGGGTGAGGCGGTAGGCCTGACGCGTGAGGCGCTGCTGTCGGAGCAGTACGTGCTGCCCGGCGTACGGTTTGCCGTTGACGCCTATCTCAATTTTGCCCGGCGCGCTGACTGGCAGGAAGCGGCGTGCAGTTCCCTGACCGAGCTGTTTGCGCCGCAGATCCATCAGTCGCGCCTCGACAGCTGGCCGCAGCACTATCCGTGGATCAAAGAGGAGGGGTATTTCTACTTCCGCAGCCGCCTGAGCCAGGCTAACCGCGACGTTGAGCACGGGCTGGCGCTGGCGCTGGAGCGCTTTACCACGGCGGAACAGCAGAACCGCATGCTGGAGATCCTGCAGTTTAAACTCGATATTCTCTGGACGATGCTTGACGCCATGACTATGGCCTATGTGCTGCAGCGTCCGCCTTATCATACGGTCACCGATCGGGCGGCCTGGCACACAACAAGACTGGTGTAAGCGCATGAAAGATACCCTGATCCCCGCTTTCCGGCGCGGTTATCGTCTGCAGTGGGAAGCCGCGCAGCAGAGCCACGTCGTGCTCTATCCGGAAGGCATGGCGAAACTGAATGAAACGGCAGCGGCCATCCTGGAGCTGGTGACCGGTAAGCAGGATGTGGCCGCGATCGTCAGCACGCTTGACGCCCGTTTTCCCGAGGCTGGCGGCGTCGGCGACGACGTGAAAGATTTCCTGCAGTCAGCCGTTGAACAGAAATGGATCCAGTGTCGTGAACCCGAATAAACCTGCCGTCAATGCGCCGCTCTGGCTGCTGGCGGAGCTGACCTATCGCTGCCCGCTGCAGTGTCCTTACTGCTCTAATCCGCTCGATTTTGCGCAGCAGGAGAAAGAGCTGACCACCGAACAGTGGATTGAGGTGTTCAGCCAGGCGCGCGCCATGGGTAGCGTACAGCTCGGCTTCTCCGGCGGCGAGCCGCTGGTACGCAAAGATCTGCCCGAGCTGATCCGCGCCGCGCGCGACCTTGGCTTTTACACTAACCTGATCACCTCCGGCATTGGCCTGACAGAGAAAAAGCTCGACGCTTTTGCGGACGCCGGTCTGGACCATATTCAGATCAGCTTTCAGGCCAGCGATGAAACGCTGAACGCCGCGCTGGCTGGCTCGCAAAAAGCGTTTCAGCAGAAGCTGGAGATGGCGCGGGCAGTGAAAAAGCATGGCTACCCGATGGTGCTGAACTTTGTACTGCATCGGCATAACATCGATCAGATCGATAAAATCATCGACCTCTGTATCGAGCTGGATGCCGATGACGTTGAGCTGGCAACCTGCCAGTTTTACGGCTGGGCGCACCTGAACCGCGAGGGGCTGCTGCCGACGCGCGAGCAGATCGCCCGTGCGGAAGAGACGGTCGCACGCTACCGGGCGCGCATGAGCGAGAGCGGCAACCTGACCAATCTGCTGTTTGTGACGCCGGACTATTATGAAGAGCGTCCCAAGCCGTGCATGGGCGGGTGGGGCTCCATTTTCCTCAGCGTAACCCCGGAAGGCACCGCGTTACCCTGTCACAGCGCGCGCCAGCTGCCGGTTGAATTTCCCTCCGTACTGACGCAGAGCCTGCAGTCGATCTGGTATGACTCGTTTGGTTTTAACCGCTACCGCGGCTTTGACTGGATGCCGGAGCCGTGCCGCTCCTGCGATGAGAAAGAGAAAGATTTCGGCGGCTGCCGCTGTCAGGCGTATATGCTGACCGGTAACGCTGATAATACCGATCCGGTCTGCAGCAAATCGCCGCATCACGGGCAGATCCTCGAGGCGCGGCGTGAGGCAAACTGCAGCGATATTAAAATTGCCCAGCTGCAGTTCCGCAACCGGGCCAACTCCGCGCTGATTGTCAAACAGCGTCTCTGATGATGCAGCGTACCCTGACGCTGGCCAGCGGCCTGCGCTGCCACCTGTATCACCAGCCTGACGCCCGCGAGGCCGCGGCGCTGGTGCAGGTCGGGGCCGGCAGCCTGCATGAGCCCGATCGCTGGCCCGGACTGGCGCATCTGCTCGAACATCTGCTGTTCTGCGACAGCGCGCGCTTCAGTGGCAGCCAGCGCCTGATGCCGTGGGTGCAGCAACAGGGCGGCGAGGTCAACGCCACCACCCAGCTCAGCCGCAGCGCGTGGTTTTTTCAGCTGCCGGCCGCCGCGCTGGAAGGCGGCGTTACGCGGCTGGCGGATATGCTGATCGCCCCGAACCTCGCGCCTGACGCCATCCGCCAGGAGTGCGCCGTTATCGATGCCGAGTATCAGCTGCTGCAGAGCCACAGCGAGACGCTGAGCGAGGCGGCGCTGCTGCACGCGCTGGGCGGGCGCTTCAGGCGCTTTCGCGCCGGCAGCAGGGCGGCTTTTGGTGACAACGTCACGGAGCTGCAGCGTGCGCTGCGCCACTTCCATCAGACCCGCTTTACGGCAAATAGTCTGGAGCTCTGGCTCTCCGGGCCGCAGTCGCTGGATGAGCTGGCAACGCTGGCCGCAGCTTTTGATCGCCTGCCGGGCGGCGAGGTACCGGCGCTGCCGGTGGTGCCCCGGCAGCCCGGCAGCCATGCGCTCGCGCAGCTTGAGCTGCCGGGTGAGAACGCATTCTGGCTGACGCTTTTAACCCCCTTCGATCGCACACTTAGTGACAGTGTCACTCTGCTGCGCAGCTACTGGCTCGATGAGGCTGAAGGCGGCCTGCTGCATCAGCTGCGCAGTGAGGGCGCGTGTGACACGCTGCAGGTCAGCTGGCTGTGGCAGGATACCCGGCACGCGCTGCTCGCGCTGCGCTTCAGTGCAGCGAAGATCTCACCTGCGCAGGCCCGACATATAGAGCAGCGCGTCTGGCAGCATCTGCAGGCCGTGCAGCACAATACGCAGCGCCAGCATCAGCACTATCTGCAGCTGGCGCAGCGCGACTTCCGCGCTGAGACGCCGCTGCGTCAGCTGCGGCTGCGGGCGGCAGCAGAAGCGCCTGCGGCCGATCTGCCTCCTGACCTTGTCCTGGCGATCCGCCAGCTGACGCAGGCTGGCCGGCTGCGCCTGCTGACCCGGCAGCCGCTGAGCGATGCTCTGACCTGCATCACGCAGGGATTTACGCTGCGCTGCAGCAGCAGCGTGCTTTGCGGTGACTTACCGGCGGCGGTGCGCTGGCAGTTTCCGCCGCGCGCCCTGCAGGCTGCCGCGGCAGGTTTTTGCGGCAGCGCAGCCGCGTTACCGCAGGCGCTGCCGGTTGAGCCGGCGGAGACGCTGCTGCTGCGCCCGGCGTGCTACCAGCCGCTGGCTGACCACGCAGGAGTGGCCTGTCAGCGGCGTTTGCGGCCATTGCTGGCAGAGCTGCGTCATCTGGGTGGGCGTGGCGTCTGGCAGCAGCAGCAGGGGATCTGGCAGCTGCTGCTGGATATTCCGGCCGACGCCGCCGTGGCCTGGCAGCTGCTGCCGGCTATCACGGCGCAGCTGAGCGCAGCGGATGAGGCCGGCGACCCGCCTGAACCCGCGACCATTGTTATCCGCCAGCTGCTGCAGACGCTGCCGTTTCAGCTGCTGTATCCGGCGGCAGTCCGCGGCTGGCAGGCGGCGTGGTGCGGGCACGATCGGCACCTCAATCACTGCGCCGCCCAGAGTCTGGCGAGCCTCAGGCAACAGACAGCGCCCTCTGCGCCGCCACCGCTGCGGCGCGGCATTACGCCCGTCGCCTGCCAGGGGCGCGACCAGGCGCTGCTGCTGTTTATCCCCCTGACGACGCCGGATGATATCAGCCTGGCGGCGCTGCAGGCGCTGGGGCTGTTTCTGGCACCGCGCTTTTTTCAGCGGCTGCGTGTGGATCAACAGATAGGCTACGTGGTCACGGCCCGCTATGAGCGCTGCGCCGATGTGGATGGACTGCTGTTTGCGCTGCAGTCGCCCGATATCGACTGGGTACGCCTGCTGGCCCACTGCCGGCGCTTTCTGCTGGATATGAAGACGGCGCTGAGCGAGTGTGATGCCGAAATGCTGCACGCATGGCAGCAGACGCTGCGGGAACGCTGCCAGCCGTACGCTAACCGGCAGGTGGCGCAGGATCTGCTGCGGCGCGAAGCGGGCGGCGCGATCCTGACGCCTGAGGCGGTCTCTGCCCTGACGCTGCCGCGCATGCAGCAGCTTTTCCGGCGGCTGGTGCGTCAGCGGCGGCGCTGGCGGCTGCTGATCAACCGGCACTAAACCGGTACACACCGGCGCCGCCGCCTGTCCCGACAAAAGTTTACACGGCAAAACTTGGCGTTTGCGGCGGCGTTACATAAAATGCCCGCACTTTTCTCTGAGGCTGCGGCATGATGATATCGCCCCAACGCGCAACGTGGATCCTGGCACTCGCCTGTCTGGTGCTGGCATTTTGTCTGGTACAGCGCAGCTTCAGTATGCCCGTTCAGCCTGTTACCGTCTCTGCCGTGTTGAGTGAGTCCGGCGCGCAGGATGCCTCCGCCAGCAGTGACAAGCCCTGTGCGCTGAGCGCAAAATCCCTCAGCGCCAGCACGCCGGTCTTTGATGCGGCGCTGCCGCTGCTGATGCTTGTCATGGCGCTGGTCGCCGCGCTTGCCGTTCCGCAACGCCTCTCTTTCTTCTGGCGTCATCAGTCGCACCGTCCGCCGCTGCGACGGCGACATCTTACGCTCTGCGTCTTCCGGGAATAACACCGCACGCTGTTTCGCGTACCCCCTGTTATTTACCGGAGAATTTATCATGACTGTTTTAATCAGGAGCCTGCTGCTCCTGCTGGCAGGCTGCGTGCTGAGTGCGCAGGCTGCGGATACCGGCTGGCTGCGCAACGCGCAAAACAGCCACGCTGAGGTGCGCCTGCGCGCCGCGCCGCAGGCGGGCGACACCCGGCTGCTGCTGGATATTCATCTGGAACCCGGCTGGAAAACCTACTGGCGCACGCCGGGAGAAGGCGGCGTGGCACCCGTCATCGCCTGGCAGACGCCCGGCATTAGCGCTCAGTGGTTCTGGCCTGTACCGGCGCGCTTTGACGTCAGCGGGCTGACCACGCAGGGCTATAAAGGCACTGTCACGCTGCCGATCGTGCTGCAGCGCCCGCCGGGCAGCGATACGCTTACCGGCACGCTGACGCTCTCTACGTGCAGCGACGTCTGTATCCTGACGGATTTTCCGTTCAGCCTCGATCTGACCCGGCCGCCCGCGGCGGCGTTTGACCGCGACTTTGCCCGCGCGATGGGAGAGGTTCCGCCTGACTCCGGCCTGACTGACCAGCTCAATGCCAGTTTTGTTAACGGTGAGCTGCAGATCCGCGCGGTACGTCAGGCGGGCTGGAGCACGCCGGAACTCTTCTTTGACTATCCGGCGGGCAGCATGCTGGCAGCACCGGTGATCAGCGTGCAGGGCAACACGCTCAGCGCGCGCGTGGCCGTGACCGATGAATGGGGCGATGCGGCACCCGACCTGCGCGGCCGCCAGCTGTCGCTGGTGATCGGCGATAAGGGGCTGGCGCAGCAGAGCCAGGTGACTATTGAGGCAGAGCCCCTGCTGAGCGGCGGGACGCGCGCGACGCTCTGGTCGGTGCTGCTGCTGGCGCTGCTCGGCGGCCTGGTGCTGAATCTGATGCCCTGCGTGCTGCCGGTCATGGCGATCAAGCTCAGCGGTCTGGTGCAGCAGCAGGGTCAGACGCGCCGCCAGACGCGCCTGCAGTTTCTGGCCTCCAGCGCCGGGATCCTCTTCTCCTTTTTGCTGCTGGCACTCCTGATGAGCGCGCTGCGCCTGAGCGGTCAGGCGCTGGGCTGGGGCATACAGTTCCAGAGCAGCGGATTCCTGCTGCTGATGACCGGTGTCATGTTTCTGTTCAGCGCCAGTCTGTTTGATCTGCTGCATTTCCGTCTGCCCTCCGCCTTCAACACCCGGCTGGCCACGCACCAGGGGAACGGATTAGCGGGGCATTTTGCGCAGGGTGCGTTTGCCACTCTGCTGGCAACGCCCTGCAGCGCGCCATTTCTCGGCACGGCGGTAGCCTATGCGCTGACCGCGCCACTGCCCCAGCTCTGGCTGCTGTTTGCGGCGCTGGGTATCGGCATGAGCGTACCGTGGCTGCTGGTGGCCGCGCTGCCGGGCGTCGCACGCTGGCTGCCGCGTCCGGGACGCTGGATGGTGCATCTGCGTACGCTGCTGGGCACTCTGATGCTGCTGGCGACGCTCTGGCTGGTTACGCTGCTGATCCCGCACTGGGGCAGTGGTGCAGCAGGCCTGCTGGCCGCCGCGCTGCTGTTGCTGCTGCTAATCTGGCTGCTGCGCCGCCGCGCGCTGCAGCAGGCGGGCGCCGTCGCCATCGCGCTGACGGTAGCGGGCGCGCTGTTCCTGCTGATGCGTCCGGCAGAGGATGCCGGTGAACTGCGCTGGCAGCCGCTGTCAGAGCAGGCTATCGCCGCGGCGCTGCAGCAGAACCGGCGTGTGTTTGTCGATATCACCGCTGACTGGTGCATTACCTGCAAGGTCAATAAGTCCCGGGTGCTGAATCAGCCTGACGTTCGCGCCGCGCTGAGCGCTGACGATATCGTGCTGCTGCGCGGCGACTGGACACAGCCCGACCCCGCCATTGGCGACTTTCTGCGCCAGCGCGATCGGGCGGCGATTCCGTTTAATCAGATTTATGGCCCGGCGCTGCCGCAGGGTCAGATTTTGTCACCGCTGCTGAGTCGCGACGCGGTGCTTTCCACACTGAGTAAGGCGAAAAAATAATGAAAAAATCTCTGTTTGCAATGCTGCTGCTGCTGAGCGCACCGGTACTGGCTGCCGCTCCTTTTACGCCGGAGCAGGAGGCGCGCATCAAAGCGCTGATCCGCGAAACGCTGGTACAGAATCCCGCCATACTGGCTGAGGCCGCTGATGCCTTTGATAAAGAAGCCGCGCGACAGCAGCAGAACGTGGTGGCGCAAATGGTTGAAAAAAATCGTGACATGCTGTTCAGCGATGCCGGTTCACCCCGCATCGGCGCTGAAAAACCGGCGCTGACGCTGGTCTACTTCACCGATTACAACTGCGTATTTTGCAAAAAATTTGAGGGTGATATCACCACGCTGCTGAAAGCGCATCCGCAGGTTGCGGTGGTCATTAAGCCGCTGCCTTATCGTGCCGAAAGCTCGCTGAGTTCAGCGCGGCTGGCGCTGACGGTCTGGGAGCAGCAGCCAAAAAACTTTCTGAAGCTGCATGAAAAGCTGATGGCGAAAAAAGGCAATCACGACGAGGCCAGCATCAGCGCCGCGCTGAAAAAAACCGGTATCAGCCTGTCGACACCGAGCAAAGCGAGCCTGGATACCATTAATCACAACCTGACGCTGGCGCAGCAGCTGGGCGTGCAGGGAACCCCGGCCACGCTGGTGGGTAATCAGCTGATCAGCGGTGCGGTGCCTTATGCCCAGCTGGAGGCGGCCGTGAAAGATGCGCTGAAGGCGGCACCGTGAGCCGGCTGAAGCGCTGGCTGCGTGAAGCGCTCTGGCTGCTGCTGGCAGGCGTGCTGATTATGCTGGCGGTCGACTGGCTGCGCGCGCCGCAGCTGCCTGCCGATCTGGCCCAGCAGCCGCTTACTACGCTGCAGGGTGAGCAGAGCCTGGCCGGGCTGAGCGCATCGAAACCGGTTCTGGTTTACGTCTGGGCCAGCTGGTGCGGCGTCTGCAAACTGACCACGCCGGTTGTGGCGAAGCTCAGCCAGCAGGGCGTGCCGGTAGTCAGCGTGGCGCTGCGCTCGGGTTCTGATACGCAGGTGACCCGGTGGCTGGCAAAAAAAGGCCTGCAGGGGTTAGCCGTTAACGACGCGCGCGGCGAGCTGGGCCAGCGCTGGCAAATCGCCGCCACGCCGACGTTTATCGTGCTCTATCAGGGCCGGGTTGTCAGTACCACCAGCGGCTGGAGCAGCCGCTGGGGACTGCTGCTGCGTTTATGGTGGGCTGAACAGTTCAGCGGATAACAGAGGGCGCCTGCGGGCGCCTTTTTTAATAATAGCTGGTTCAATTTGCGCTGATTAATAATCTTTAAAACAGGAAAGTAATAATTATCCGGACAATTATCCCGGCGCTGCGGTTATTTTATTTTTTTTGCGGCTGGCTTTATTTAAGGCAGCAATTAAATTTTTGCAATAATGCCGCAACTGATGCATACCTGAATAACAGGCTAATTTCTGATTATCGCGGCGGGATATTTTCGGGCGCCGCAGTGAGGGAGAGTATGCGTATTCATCATCTGAACTGTGGTTGCATGTGCCCGCTGGGCGGGGCGCTGTTTGATGGCTTCAGCCGGGGTCCCTTTGCTGAACTGGTGTGTCATTGTCTGTTAATTGAAAGCGATCGCCACGGCCTGATTCTGGTGGATACCGGACTGGGAATTAATGATATGCGCTATCCGGAACGCCGGCTCTCTGGTTTTTTTCGTCTGCTGAATAATATTCGTTACAGTGAGCAGATGAGCGCGCTGGCGCAAATTCAGCTGCTGGGTTTTCAGGCGGAAGATGTGCGTCATATTATTCTGACCCATCTCGATTTTGATCACGCAGGCGGCATCAGTGATTTTCCGGCGGCGCGGATCCATCTTCTGCAGCGTGAGCTTGATACGGTACGCAGCGGACGTGAGCAGAGCTGGCTGGCGCGTCAGCGCTTCCGGCCACAGCAGTGGACCGCGCACGATGGCTGGCGCGGCTACGCCAGCGAGGGTGAACGCTGGTTCGGGTTTGATGCGGTAAGAGCGATTGACGATCTCAGCGATGAGATCCTGCTGGTGCCGCTGCCGGGACACACCGCCGGACACGCAGGCGTGGCGATCCGCCACGGCGGTGGCTGGCTGCTGCATGGGGGAGACGCCTGGTTTTATCGCGGAGAGATGCATCACACCCAGCGGCACTGTACGCCGGGCCTGCGCGCCTATCAGCGGCTAATGTGCAGCGATCGCGAAGCGTGGCGTATTAATCAGCAGCGGCTGCGCGAACTCTCGCTGCAGCCCCAAAGCGGTGTTGCGCTGTTTTGCAGCCACGATGCGCGCGAACTGGCACACTACCGGCCACACTGTTAGCTTTTTTGCCGGTTTTCTGCGCATTACCCTTTATCTTTACTAATATTTCTCTGGCGGCGTCGTGAAGCCTGTCGGCTCGCCGCCGTCTGAAAACTCTAAAGGGAGCGTGCCATGTTTCATACCTCGGGAAAGTCGGCGTTCGGCATTACGCTGTATGCCTTACTGGAGCCACTGCCGCTGGGCTTTTTTTTTGCCGCCTGGCTGTTTGACATCCTCTATCTGCAGACCTTTGTGGTGATGTGGACCAAAGCCGCCAGCTGGCTGATTGTATTTGGTCTGCTGCTGGCTATTCTGCCGCGAATTATCAGCCTGATTCATCTGTTTCGCGGCGTCACTGCCGGTGAGAAAACGCATTTCTGGCTCTCGCTGCTGGCGGTGCTGGTGGCCATAGTTAACGCCTTTATCCATAGCCGTGATGCGTATGCGGTGGTGCCCATGGGCGTCACGCTGTCGACCATCGTGGTGGCGCTGCTGCTGATCGCCAACGTACAGCTGGCGCTGCGCGCGCGCCGTATCCCGGGAGGTCGTCCATGAAACTGCGCATTCTGAGTGCTGTCAGTCTTGCTGCGCTACTGAGCGCCTGCGACAGCGGATCTTCTCTCGATCCGCAAAAACAGACCGGACCCAATCCCGAGCTGCCTAAAGCGCAGAACTTTTTCATGCCGCCTATGCAGGTACCGGAAGGGACGCCGTGGAAAACCGGCGAAACGCCAAAGGTGGCGGACGGACTGAAGATAGAGCGGATCCCGGCGAAGCTGATGCACCCGCGCCAGCTCTACGTACTGCCAAACGGAGATGTGCTGGTGGCCGAGGCCAACGGGGTAAAAAATCCGGTCACGGCGCCGAAGCAGCTTATTATGGGCATTGTGCAGAAATCCTCAGGCAAAGGTGCGCCGGGCGGCAACCGTATCTCACTGCTGCGTAACGTTAACGGTAAATGGGAGCAGCATCTCTTTATCGAAAACCTGAATGCGCCCTTTGGTATGCAGCTGATTGGCAACACGCTCTACGTTGCCAATGCCGACAGCCTGGTGAAGTTCCCTTATCAGACCGGGCAGACGGAGATCCGCACCGCGCCGGAAGAGGTCACGGCACTGCCGGGTGGCGAGCTTAACCATCACTGGACCAAGGCGCTGCTCGCCAGCCAGGATGGCAGTAAACTCTATGTTGGCGTCGGGTCTAACAGCAACATCACCGAAAACGGACTGGGTGCGGAATATCAGCGCGCAGCGATCTGGGAGGTGGATGCCGCCAGCGGGGCGAGCCGCATTTACGCCAGCGGCATCCGCAATCCTACCGGACTGCAGTGGGAGCCGCAGAGCGGCAAGCTGTGGGCGATCGCGAATGAGCGCGATGAAATCGGGTCCGATCTGGTTCCTGACTATATGACCTCCGTGCAGGATAACGGCTTCTACGGCTGGCCCTGGAGCTATTTTGGCCAGCACGTGGATGACCGGGTCCGGCCGCAGCGGCCTGACATGGTGGCGAAAGCGATCAAGCCGGACTACGCCCTGAGCTCGCACGTTGCACCGCTCGGACTGCTGTTCTACGGCGCGGACAATATGCCGCAGTATCGCGGCGGCGCGTTTATCAGCGAGCACGGCAGCTGGAACCGGACGCCGCTTAATGGCTACAAAGTAGTATGGGTTAAATTTGAAAACGGCATGCCGGTCGGTAAGCCACAGCCGGTAGTCACCGGATTCCTGACGGACGATGAGAAGAACGTGCGTGGTCTGCCAGTGGGACTGGCAACGGATAATCAGGGTGGGGTACTGATAGCGGACGATGCGGGGGATGCGATCTGGCGCATCAGCGCGGCGCAGTAATTTTTACCGGTAAAAATAGAAAAGGATTTGGCTGGTCAGCCAAATCCTTTTTTTTGGTTCGCTTAAGCGGCGGGTAACCGCGCGGCGAACGGGGTGCTCAGCACTCCTCACACAGCGAATCATAAAATGTGACGGGAAATATTTCAAGTTTCAGGAAATTACTGTATGGTTATACAGTGTTGAGTGCGGGCGGAGTATCGTTGCTTTCTGATGACTCTCAGGGGCGCGGATAGTCAAATCCCGGCAGGTTCCAGGTGGTGCTGGCCTGTGGCTTTAGCAATGAGTGCCGCTCAGCGCTCCTCACAGATGTGCTCAGGCGGCCGGCGGGTAGGGTCAGGGCCCCGGCCGCTGAACGGCGCGCGCTCCTGTCAGAGGAGAAGGAAAGTGATGGAACTTGTACGATTACTCCTGGACATCGTCCGGATCATCCTGCAAATCATCGTTGCCCTTTTGCAACTGACCGGTCAGGCGCACTGACCGGAACTTGAAACAAGGCGGAGCTCACCCCTCCGCCTTTTTTCGTGGCCGCTCAGGCGGTCCGTGAAGGTGGACGCCAGGGCGCCATAAATGGCGCCCCTACGGAATGGCGTAGATATCTTCCGTAGGGGCCGCATTAATGCGGCCCGTGAAGGCGGATGTATATCCCGGGCCAGGGCGCCATAAATGGCGCCCCTACAAAATGACGTTGGCGGCCGGTGCTGACGAAACGGCGGGGGCTGGCTGCAGGCGTTTCTCTGGCTGCAGCAATGTCATGGCCAGCATACTGACAAAGGCGATAACGGCAGTCACGGTAAACATGGCGTTATAGCCGTAATACTCCGCCAGCCAGCCGCACAGCATGGGTGAAATAATGGCGGCCAGGTTAGCAATTGCCAGCGTCATCCCGCTGAATGCACCCACCGACGCCTTTGGCGTAACGTCTATAACCACCGACCAGTAAACATTATTGACCAGCGCATTGAGTGCGTTTCCCAGCGTCATCAGGGCGATGATCGCGGCCGCCGAACCGGCAAACGGGATGGCCATAAAGCAGCAGGCGGTGGCGCAGAGCGTAATCGCCGCAAAGCCATTGCGGGCCAGCCGCAGATTTCCGGTTCGCGCCAGCAAACGATCGGCGAGGCGTCCGCCGAGCAGCACCGTCAGACAGGCTCCGCTCCACGGGATCATGGCGATATACCAGAGCGAGTGCAGGTCATAATGAAAATTATCCTGCAGATATTTTGGCAGCCAGGTGACCAGCGTAAAGGTGATATAGAGAAAACTGAAATAGCCCAGCGCATTACACACCAGCGTGCGGCTGGTGAAAAAGCGCCACCAGGGTAACGGGCGCTCATCATGCGCTTCAGCACGCTGCCCCTGTACAATAAGCGCACGCTCAGCGTCGTTCGCCGCCGGATGCCGCTGCGGCGTATCGGCGAAGTAGCGGGCAAACAGCAGCATCGCCAGCAGCGAAAAGACGCCAAGCAGGATAAACATCATGCGCCAGTCGTTGGTCAGCAGCAGCAGGCCAACCGCGATGGGGGCGGTCAGCAGCGAGCCTACCTGCGTACTCAGCAGGCCGATACCCAGCGCCATGCCGCGTTCATTATCCGGCGCCCAGTGCGCAATTGTCTTGTTCATCAGCGCGTAGGCAGGACCCTCGGCAAAGCCAAACAGTACGCGCAGCGCGGCGAACCCCATGATGGCGGAGCCGCCAAACAGCGCCACGCCAATTTCACCTGCCCAGGCCGTGGCGATCTCCAGCAGCGACCAGAGCACGCCGGCCATCAGCCACACTTTACGCGTGCCAAACCGGTCGGCGAGAAAACCGCCGCAGAGCGAGCCAAACAGATAGCCAAAACCAAAGTACCCCAGCACGGCGCCCAGCTCGACCTTACTGAAATGGAACTGCTGCGAAATGGCCTGCGCAGCGAAGGAGAGTGCACCGCGGTCAACGTAATTAATCAGCGCAATAAGGAACAATAATGAAAAGATACGGTAGCGGACAGCAGAGGCTTTCATGGCATAACTCCTGTGAAGAACACAGGAATGAGTAAGCAAAGGTAATGCCAGAATCTCTGAGCCGGGTCATATCAGCGCGAAGAGGGATAAAACCGGGCAGAACAGCAAGCACTTTATGCTTCGGGAAACGTAAAGGTTGCTGCGCTGCACCAGACTGGATGCTTAAGCGTGCATTGAGGGTGCAGAATTACACCACGGGCTGCTGCAGGATCACGCCATTCACCATCGGCTCCTGAGGTAATCCGACATGCAGTAAAATCTGACCACGATAGTGCTCATCCGTGTCGTGCTGATCGTCGCTCAGCAACACGCCCGCTTCATTGACATTCTTGCCCGCAATTTCCGTTTTGGTACGCGCCGCACTGCGCATCCACTCATATTCAATATCGATATGCCCGGTATCAATACAGCGGATCCCCTGCTGACTGAGATCGTAAGCCAGCACGGTCGCCGTCGGACCCAGCGAAATCAGCACTAAGTCATACTCGCGGGCATGCGCCAGCACACTGGTATAGAGCTGGTTATAGACTGAAAATGCATTACGGTTTAGCGTGGTAATACGCTTTATTTCGCGTGCGCCGTCCATTAAATCGTTGCCGATACCCAGCCGGGTGCCGCTGCCTTCAACGATCAATATTTTTTTGTCGTAAAAAAGCTGTTTGAATTTAGCAAATACGCGGGTCGCCTGCTGTTTATCAATATAATCATGATAAGGGCGCGTTACCGAAGTATTTCCATACTGATACGTTTTTTTTAATAAAGGCTCATAGCGGCGAAAGAAAAAGGCTTTATGAAAAAACCAGAACAGGGCTGAGCCAAAACGCATATTGCGGGTGGAGCGAAAAGCATCCGGCATGCAGAGCAGGCAGGGGTTATCGTCACGCGTACCGCGCCGCATGATCTCTTTCAGTCTGATAGAAAGACGCTCATCAAATGACTGAAAGCCAATATTTTTAAACAGTGTCATCTCCAGTTCTCCATCCCCATACCGGCATACGGATAACCTGTCGTTACTGAGCAGCAAATCGATCGTCTGTTCAGGTGACATCACCTGATATTGCCGCGCATGTGCCTGGGCAACCGGGAATTTTAACGCTGCGTGTGTAAATTTAAATGGAAACCGTATTTTACGATAAAGGGAATCTGCGCTGATCATAATAACCTTCTTTTTATCTGCGGATCTGCTATAGAGCAGTCAGGTGATTTATATCACTCTTCCTGAAAAAACAGAGGCTGAGGAAATTCCCAAACTGAAATTACGCTGCGTTATTTAATGATTAAACCCCGGCTCAACGTAAAACCAATCGGAAGAATTGTCAGGCGTAGCGGCAAATTAAATGGCAGCAGGCAATTTACGCCAGGATAATTCGTATACCGGCTGCGCGGACCCGTTAATCAATTTCATCAAAGCGTGCTGCAGGCCCTATTGCCCCTCATTTAAGCCATTCAGCGAGCCTGACGGTAATCATTTTTATGATGCCGGGCCTGTTATCGTGCACGCGCTCACGCCATCTGTTATGCCAGTGAGTTAGCAAAAGGTGCGCAATCGCTGCGGCAATGATTAATTAAATCTATCAAAATTAAACGTGATTTCAGTCACATGGTGAGCCTGCCGCTGACGGCAAGCCTTAAGCAACGCTTGATTCATTAGCGGATCTGACAACACATAAACTCACGGGTTTTTACACAGTGCTTACATAAGTTAATATTTTGTTGGAATTGCTGCGATGTCGTAACGGCATAAATTAATGAACAAAACTGAGGGATTGGCATGATAACAAAACTCACCAGTATCGTAATGGCGATACTGGCGATAGCGCTGCTCTATATGGGTGGTCAGCTGTTACTCAATGGAGGCAGCGCGTTCTACGCGATGATGGGGGCAGGATTACTGCTGACGGCTGTTTTACTGTTCCGCAAACAGCGCAGTGCGCTGACGCTCTATGCGGTACTGATGTGGATCACGCTGGCGTGGATCGTCTGGGAAGCGGGATTTGATAAGTGGCAGTGGATCCCGCGCGGCGACCTGTTTGGCGTGATCGGCCTGTGGCTGGCGATGCCGTGGGTTGTCAGGCCGCTTACCCGCGGCGAACGCCGTTTTCATCCGCTGCTCGGCGGCACCGTGGCGATTATGGTGCTGGTCGTCATCGGTCTCTGTTTTTACGATCCGCTGCCGCAGGCCGGTACCATCACCAATGCACGCGAGCCGGTAAACGAGCCTGGCGCAGAAAATGAGTGGGCCGCCTATGGCGGTACGCCAGCGGGGCAACGCTTCTCAGCGCTGAAACAGATCAGCAAAGCGAACGTCAGTAACCTTGAAGTCGCCTGGGAGTATCATACCGGTGATATGCGTCAGGAGAGCGATGCCACCGAGTATACGTTTGAGGCGGCGCCGCTGAAAGCCAACGATATGCTCTATCTCTGCACGCCGCATAATGAAGTCCACGCGCTCAATCCGGAAAGCGGGGCGGTGAAATGGAAATATACGCCGGAGAAAAACCGCTCTTATCTTCAGCAGCATCAGACATGCCGCGGCGTCAGCTACTACGCCGCACCGGTTGCACAAACCAGCAGCAGTGCGCCTGCGCTTTGCCGTAAGCGTATCTTCAACGCCACCACCGATGCGCGCCTGATTGCGCTGGATGCCGACAGCGGCAAGCGCTGCCCTGATTTTGGCCGCGATGGCGTGGTGGATCTGCGCGCAAACATGGGTGAGATCCGCCCGCACGCGCTGATGCAGACGTCTGCTCCGCTGGTGGCCGGTAATCTGGTGATCGTGGGTGGATCGGTCATGGATAACGGCTTTGAGAAAGGCAATCCTTCCGGCGTCATTCGTGCCTATGACGCGCAGAGTGGCCGCCTGGTGTGGAATTTCGATCCGGCCACGCCGGATGTGACCGTGCCGATTGCCGCAGATAAGCGCTATCCGCAGGATACGCCGGTTGCCTGGGCAACGCTGAGCGCCGATGTCAAAAATGGCCTGGTCTACGTTCCCTTTGGTAATGCATCACCGGATGAAGTGGGGATTGAACGCGACGCTGACAGTAACACCGAGAAGTTCCGCGACACGCTGGTGGCGCTGGATCTGCAGACCGGTGCGTTTAAGTGGCGCTATCAGAGCTCGCACCACGATTTGTGGGATCGCGATAACCCGTCACAGCCTTCACTGCTGGATATCGATTATCAGGGCCAGAAGCAGCCGGTAGTGATCCTGCCGACCAAAACCGGCAACCTGTTTGTGCTGAATCGTCTGACCGGCCAGCCGGTTTATCCGGTGAACGAAGTGAAAGTCTCGACTGAAGGTGGCGTTCCCGGCGAAAAATTTGCCGCCACGCAGCCGGTCTCCAGCCTGAACTTTATTCCGCAGGCGCTGACGGAAAAATCGATGTGGGGCATTACGCCGTTTGACCAGATCGCCTGCCGGATCGATTTTCATCGTCTGCGTTATGATGGCAATCCGTGGACGCCAGCTACCGAGGCGGGCACGCTGGTGTTCCCGGGCAATATTGGCGTCTTTAACTGGGGATCCGTCGCGGTCGATCCGGAGCGCCAGATGCTGATCGCTGCGCCGGTACGCCTGGCGTATAAATATAATCTGATCAAGCGCACGCCGCAGACGGCGACCGAGCGCCTGTTCACCAAAGATGGTCAGCCTTACTGGAATGAAAACTTTCACGGCGACTATGCGATCCACATTCAGCAGCTCGCGTCGGGTCTGGGTATTCCCTGCATTGCACCGCCGTGGGGCCGCCTGGTGGGGGTTGATCTGAAAACCGGGAAAACGGAGTGGCTGCGTCGTATCGGCACCACGAAGAACCTGAAAACCACTTTCCTGCCAGGCCGCTTCCCGCTGGGATTCCCGATGGGGATGGTGGCACACGGTGGGCCGCTGCTGACCGCTGGCGATCTGGTGTTCCACGGTGCGACGGCAGATAACTTCTTCCGCGCCTATGACAGCACCACCGGCGAGCTGTTGTGGCAGACCGAACTCAGCGCAGGCGCACAGGCCACGCCGTCAACCTATATGGGTAAAGATGGCAAGCAGTATGTAGTAATCGCGGCGGGGGGGCACGGATCGCTCGGCACCAAAGCGGGCGACAGCGTGGTGGCGTTTCGTCTGAAGTAAAGAAGGACGTATCACACCAGGGTTAACCAGCGTCCCGCCGCCCGGCGGGACGCTGAATCAGAGATTACGCTTTCGCACGTTCACTCTGCACTTTCTGCGCAATACGATCGCCAATAGTTTTGTCGATATTACGCCAGTAGGTGAAAGCGCGCGACAGCACCGGCTCCTCCACGCCGTTAAGCAGGTGACCGGCAACGTTGTTTACCAGACGATCGCGTGCGGCATCATCCATCACTTTATTCACCAGCTGATTCGCCTGGCCGAAATCATCGTCATCTTTGCGCAGCGTATAAGGTGAACGCACCATATCGCCCTGCGACTGCCAGGTGGAATCGGTAGGGTAGCGCTCGCCATCGGCCACCGGACCACCTTTGGAGTTAGGCGCATAGACCGGATCGGAGACCGGATTAATGCGCATCGCACCATCTTTGCTGTAGCTGTTGACCGGCGCCTGCGGCGCGTTCACCGGGATCTGCTTATAGTTAACGCCAAGACGTGCACGGTGCGCATCTGCATAGGCGAAAATACGGCCCATCAGCATTTTGTCCGGGCTCAGGCCGATACCGGGAACCAGGTTATTCGGCTCAAACGCCGCCTGTTCAATCTGGGCATGGTTATCGGTGGGGTTGCGATCCAGCGTCAGTTTACCGACTTTGATCAGCGGATAGTCGTCGTGCGGCCAGACTTTGGTCAGATCAAACGGGTTGTAGCGGTAGCTGTCCGCTTCTGCAAACGGCATGATCTGCATATAGAGCGTCCAGCTCGGAAAATTGCCTTCTTTGATAGAATTAAACAGGTCGCGCGTATGGTAGTCGCCATCCTGACCGGCCAGCGTGTCGGCATTCTCCTGCGTCAGGAACTCAATGCCCTGATCGGTTTTAAAATGATATTTCACCCAGAACTTCTCACCAGCGGCGTTAACCCACATATAGGTATGGCTGGAGTAGCCGTTCATGTGGCGCCAGCTTTTCGGAATGCCGCGGTCGCCCATCAGCCAGGTCACCTGGTGCGCAGATTCGGGTGAGAGGGTCCAGAAATCCCACTGCATATCGTTATCGCGCAGGTTGTTATCCGCCCGGCGCTTCTGCGAGCGGATAAAGTGCTGAAACTTCATCGGGTCGCGGATAAAAAACACCGGCGTGTTATTGCCCACCATGTCGTAGTTGCCTTCGGTGGTGTAAAACTTGATAGAGAAGCCGCGCGGATCGCGCCAGGTATCCGGGCTGCCGCGTTCACCGGCTACGGTGGAGAAGCGCATCACCACATCAGTGCGGGTCCCGGGCTGGAAAACGGCGGCTTTGGTATAGCGGCTGACATCTTCTGTCACTTCAAAATGGCCAAATGCGCCGCTGCCTTTTGCATGGGGCTGACGCTCCGGAATACGCTCGCGGTTAAAGTTGGCCATCTGTTCAATCAGATAGTGATCGTGCAGCACCAGCGGACCATCAGGCCCGACCGACAGGGAGTGTTCATCGCTGGCTACCGGAATGCCCGCATCCGTGGTGGTCGGTTTGCGATTATCACTGCTCATAATATCTCCAGATTTTGTAAGGGTAATCTCAGCCTTTAAGCGTAGCAGCATGCGCTGCGCTTGCCTGATTAGTTACGCAATCTGAAGCGAGCGCCACTCACCCTGTCCGGAACACCCCGCGCGCCGGGCAGAAGGGGCGATCAGCGCTGCGCCGCGTGCTCGTAAAAATCTATCTTTTCTACTTTTGCCGCAGAACCGCCCCCCTCAAACTCCGCCGCCAGCCACGCATTCACAATATTTTTTGCCAGCTCCGGACCCACCACGCGCGCGCCCAGCGTCATGATCTGGGCATTATTGCTTTTACGCGCCCGCTCGGCAGAGAAAGTGTCGTGACACTGCGCTGCCCGCACGCCGGGCACTTTATTGGCCACGATGGCTACGCCAATACCGGTGCCGCAGAGCAGGATGCCGCGCGCAAACTCCTGCCGCTGAATCGCGGTCGCCAGCGCCCAGGCAACATCCGGGTACATAGGGCGGGCGTTATCAGCATCGTTGGTAAAATCTGTCACGGTATAACCCTGCGTTTCCAGCAGCGTCTTAATGATATTTTTCAGATCGACAGCCGCATCATCAGCACCGATTGCAATCGTTTTCATAGCGGTTCTCCGGTAAAGAAAAAGGGCCTGCATCCAGGCGTGGATCACAGCGTGCCACAGGGTTAAACATTTGTTCAATGCATGTTCATTTGTAATATGATGGTTTTGTGAGCGCGATCGCGATAGATGAGTCAGGTGGCAGGTTTTAAGGCGCGACAGGGCCTTGCGCCAGGTCACAGATCCTCTGAACGCGCATTGAAACAGGTTCATTAATTCGTTTACTGTTCATATGAACAAATGACCATCAGGGTCAGGGCGCGCTATAACCGGGAGCTGCATGATGTCTCAGCCACAACGCTTACTTGGTGTCAGTCTCAAAATGTACTTTGGCTATCAGCAAACGCTGGCGTGGTGCCGCGAGGTCGCCAGCCTGGCCGATCACCCGGCGATCAGAAGCGGCAGGGTCGGCCTGTTTATCCTGCCCGCCTATCCGGCGATCCCTGCCGTAGCGGAGATCTTCGCGGGCACGCCGGTACGCATTGGCGGACAGGATGTTTGCCAGGCGGAAAATGGCGCCTGGACCGGTGAAGTCAGCGCCAGCATGCTGCAGGAGCTGGGCTGTTCGCTGGCTGAAATCGGTCATGCGGAGCGGCGGCGACACTTCCGCGAGGATGCGGCGCAGATTGCCGCCAAAGTGGCGATATCGCTACAGCACGGGCTGACGCCGGTGCTCTGTATTGGCGAGTCGGAGCAGGGCACGCCCGCGGAGGCGATTGCGCTCTGTGCCGCAGAGCTTAACGATGCGCTGGCGCAGGCGGCGGCGCATCGCCTGCGGGGCGAGATTCTGTTTGCCTATGAACCCCAGTGGGCCATTGGCGCGCCGCAGCCGGCCCCCGACAGCTATATTCGTACCGTCTGCGCCGGGCTGCGGACGCTGCCGCTGCCCGCCGGTATTACGCTGAAGGTGATATATGGCGGCAGCGCCGGACCGGGTCTGATCCAGCGACTGGGCAGTGATGTGGATGGCCTGTTTCTTGGCCGCTTTGCTCACGACCCGCAGGCGCTGGCGCAGATTATTGAAGAGGCCAGCGCGCTCGCCGGTGGCAGAGCATAGCGGGGCGGCCGCGATGAGTGCTATAACTTACGGCTGCTTACGACCGCGTTACACAGGACAGAGAAGAGATGGAGAATACCACGCCGGGTCAGGATGCTGAGCTGCTGACCGAGATTGCCGTCGCCTACTATCAGGATGCCATCACGCAGGAGGAGATCGCGCGTAAATTTGGTATCTCGCGCATCAAGGTCGGGCGACTGCTTAAACGTGCGCGCGAAGAGGGCATTGTGGAAATCAGCGTGCGCTACCATCCGGTTTTCAGTACCCGGCTGGAGCAGCAGCTGCAGCGCTCTTTTCCGCGCCTGCAGCGGGCGCTGATTGCGCTGGATTCCGCCGACAGCGACGAGCAGCGCCGTCAGGTAGCCGCGCTGGTGTCTGCCCATCTGGCGCAGACGCTGAAAGATAACGCTATCGTCGCTGTCGGTCAGGGGCGTAACGTGGCGGCGGTGGCCGATCATCCGGGTCAGGTGCCCGACCGCAACTGCCTGTTTATCAGCGGTATTGGCGGCACGCACCGCCCGGGCGACGCCATCAACGCCGATCACATCAGCCGCCGGCTGGCAAAGAAGTTTGGCGGCAGCAGCGAAACGCTCTATGCCCCCGCCTACGTGGAGAACCGCGCGCTGCGCGACAGCTTTATGCAGAACGGTACGGTAAAAGAGACGCTGGATCGCGCGCGTAAAGCGGATGTGGCGCTGGTGGGGATCGGGGATATGAATGAGAACAGCTACATGGTGAAGCTGGGCTGGTTTACCCCGCGTGAAATTATCGACGCCAGCGTTAATCAGGGTGTGACCGGTGATATTGCCGGCTATGACTTTTTCAACGCCCGCGGTGAAGCGGTGGAGACGGTCATGAATGAGCGCGTGATCGGGCTGAGCATTGATGAGCTGCGCCGGATCCCGTGCGTGATCGCGATAGCCGCAGAGAATACCAAGGCGATGGCGATACTCGGGGCGCTGCGCACCGGGGCCATCGATATCATCGCGACCTCGGCGCAGAATATCCGCACGGTGCTGAGCTTGGTACAGGCGCGCTAAAGCGCGCTTTAGCGTATCTGAACGCGCCGGATTGCAATCTCTTCGGCGCGCTGCAGCAGCAGCTGCAGATCGTCCTCATCAATATCCAGCAGGGGCCCGCTCTCCAGCGCCTGATGCAGGTCGTCGCGCGTGAGCGGAACCGGCATCGCCACCGGCTGCGGTTTCGCCTCGGCGGCCGCCAGCGGATGAGGATAGCGGCGTCCGGCGAGGTTATTAAATACGATCGCCAGCAGCGCGAGGCAGACAGAGTTAAGCATCACCGGCGTCAGCACAAAGTGGTAGCCGAGCTGCGCCACGCTGCCGCCGCCGAGAATCGCCGTCAGCGCCACCGCGCCGCTGGGCGGGTGCAGACAGCGCAGCTGAAACATCACCGCAATAGCGAGACAGGCGGCTACTCCGCACGCCAGTGCCGGCTGCGGGATCAGCAGTGCCGTGGTCACGCCAATAACGCCGGCAACGAGGTTACCGCCAATAATCGACCACGGCTGCGCCAGCGGGCTATTGGGCAGGCCAAACAGCAGCACCGCAGACGCTCCCATTGGCGCGACAAACCACAGGTTTACCGCACCCAGCATCCAGTGGCTGATGAGACTCGTCAGCATAAGGCCCAGCCCGGCTCCGAGGCTGGCCAGCAGGCGCTGTCTGCGCGCCACGGGCAGGGGATGTGGCCAGAAGCGGGCCAGAAACAGGCGCAGCGAGGCCAGTCGGCTCGCCGGTTGCGGTTGTGTCATAGAAAATCCGTGAGAAGCCAGAAACAGTGGCCGGGGATTGTCGCCTGGCGTCTGACGCTAAACAACCCTGCAGTGTGCAGGGATTTATGCGCGTACGCGGAAGGTGCGACAGCCTTACGCAACGGCGGCAGTTGAGGTATAGTCCGTTTTTTTTCGGAGGAACCATGCTGCCTGACTTATCTACCCGCCTGAACAAATACATCAGCGAGAGCGGAATCTGCTCGCGCCGCGATGCCGATCGCTATATCGAACAGGGCAACGTATTTATTAACGGTAAACGCGCCGCCGTCGGTGCTCAGGTGTACGCCGGAGATGAGGTCAGGGTGAATGGCCAGCTGATTGAGCCGCGTGACGCCGACGATCTGGTGCTGATTGCGCTTAACAAACCCACCGGCATTGTTACCACCATGGAAGAGGGTGAGCGCGACAATATCGGCGACTTTGTGAACCACAGCAAGCGCGTGTTTCCTATCGGCCGGCTGGATAAAGATTCGCAGGGGTTAATTTTCCTCACCAACCACGGCGATCTGGTTAACAAAATTCTGCGCGCCGGTAATAACCACGAAAAAGAGTATGTGGTGACGGTTGATAAACCGATCACTGATGAATTTATCGCGGGCATGGCGGGTGGCGTGCCGATGCTGGGCACGGTAACAAAAAAGTGCAAAGTTAAAAAAGAGTCGACGTTTGTGTTCCGCATTATTCTGGTGCAGGGGCTCAATCGCCAGATCCGCCGCATGACCAAACACTTTGGCTATGAGGTGACGAAGCTTGAGCGTACGCGCATCATGAACGTCAGCCTGAAGGGGATTCCGCTCGGCGAGTGGCGCGATCTGACCGATGATGAACTGATCGATCTGTTTAAGCTGATTGAGGATTCGTCATCAGAAGATACTAAAACCCGGCAGGCGCAGGCGAAGAAAAAAACGGTGTCGCCGGCGAAAAAAGCGCCCGCTGCGGCTGCAAAGCAGGGCGATAAAGCGGGGGGCCAGGGCGCGAACCGCAAACGCTTTACCCAGCCCGGCCGCAAAAAAAAGGGGCGTTAAGCCCCGGATTATCCGCCCGGCCTGCGGGCGGATCGGATTATTTATCGGTGCCAAACCCCTGTTTATGGAGCGCCGCCAGCACGTGCGGGAAGTAAATGTGCTGGTAGTAGCCGCTGACGCTGTCGCTCCAGCTCTCGCCATCGCTGCGGCCGGTAGTTTGCCAGTGCTGCACCAGCTGCGCGTTGTAATCAGCGATATGCTGCGGCAGATCCGCCTGCTGATAACGCTCTTCGTGGCGGAAAGTCGGCAGCGGCAGACGCGGCTTCTGGTGCGCAGGCTGGTCGACGTGGCCGATGACCACCCCGGCAACCGGGAAGGTATAGTCGGGCAGATCCAGCAGCGCGATCATCGCTTCCGGATCGCGGCGGATGCCGCCAATCGGCACAATACCCAGCCCCTCAGCCCGCGCGGCGGCCATGACCGATCCCAGCGCAATGCCCACATCGGTGGCGCCGGAGACCACGCTTTCAATACTCTGCTGCGCAATCTGCTCACGGCCGCTGGCTTCTATCGCCAGGCGCGACTTATGCATATCCAGGACAAAGGTCAGAAACACGGGCGCTTTCGCGATCCACGGCTGCCCGCCGGCAATGGCGGCAATCTGCTGGCGCTGCGCGGCGTCGCGGGTGACGACGACGGATACCTGCTGGGAGTTGACCGAGGTAGGCGCGTAGTACGCCGCTGAAATAATTCGCTCAAGTACCGCATCCTCTACGGGCTGATCGGTATAGCTGCGCTCACTCTTATGCTGAGCGAAAAGATCGATAATGGAACTCATGCTGCCTCCTGTTGTGGGGGAGAGAGCGTAGCAGGCCGGGTAGCGGTGCGTTTTACCGTTATTGCCGTGAGGTAAAACCGGGTGCCGTGGCGGCACCCGGGCGGGAGGTATCAGCTGACTTTCACCACGGTTTTACCGAAGTTTTTGCCATTGAGCATATCGAAGAACGCCTGCGGTGCATTCTCCAGCCCCTCAATCACATGCTCGCGATAGTGCACCTTCTCCTGCTCAACCAGCGGCGTCATCGCTTTCAGAAACTCAGGATAGCGGTCGCCGTAGTCCTGGAAGATGATAAAGCCCTGCATGCGGATACGGCGTTTCAGGATCCCCGCCATGATCAGCGGCGTGCGGTCAGGTCCCGGCGGCAGGTCGCGGCTGCTGTAGCCCGAGACGAGGCCGCAGACCGGAACGCGGGCAGCGGTGTTCAGCAGCGGGAATACCGCGTCAAACACTTTACCGCCGACGTTCTCGTAATAGATATCGATACCGTCCGGGCAGGCCGCAGCCAGCTGGTCGGCAAAGTCATCACTGTGGTGATTGATACAGGCGGAGAAGCCGAGCTTTTCAATCGCATAGCGGCACTTCTCTTCACCCCCGGCGACGCCCACCACGCGGCAGCCGTTAAGCTTGCCCAGCTGGCCCACGGTCGCGCCGACCGGACCGGTCGCCGCCGCCACTACCAGCGTTTCGCCCTTTTTAGGCTGACCAATGTCCATCAGTCCCATATAGGCGGTAAAACCGGGCATGCCGAGAATGCCGAGCGCCCAGGAGGGGTGAGCCAGCTCGCCGAGCTTTGCCACGCCTTCGCCATCAGAAACCGCATAGGTCTGCCAGCCGCTCTGGGCCAGCACCCAGTCGCCCGCTTTAAAATCGCTGTGCTTTGATGACTCAACCTGACACACCGTGCCGCCAACCATCGGCTGGTCGAGTTCCGCCGGCGGCGCATAGGATTTACCGTCATCCATGCGGCCACGCATATAGGGATCCAGCGACAGCCACACCGTGCGCAGCAGCATCTCACCCTCTTTGATCTCCGGCACCGGTTGTTCCACCAGCCGGAAGTTCTCTTTTACCGGTTCGCCCTCGGGACGGGAAGCCAGCAGCCAGGCCTGGTTTGATACAGCGTGTTGCGACATAGTTACCTCTCTTATGACAAACGGGTGAGGCAAGTGTAGCTGAGGATAAGCGCACTGCCGTTAGCGGATATTGCGCGACCGGTCTGCCGCAATAGTTTGTCACTCATTCGCGGAAGGGTGTTATATAAGAGCGACCGATTGCCAGATCCCCCCGGACCGTGCTGCTTCGCATGTGCCGTTTCCTGACCCGGAGATTGTTATGATAAAACCGTTACGCGCCGCGCTGCTGCTGGCGACGCTGGCAGGCAGTACGCCGCTGCTGGCGCAGACTTACGTCTATGTTTCAGAAGCCGGCGACGGCACGATTGCGCGCTACAGTCTGGATCAGCACGGCGCTCTGCACCTGCTGGGCCATACTCCGGCGGACGGCAAGGTGATGCCGCTGGCGCTCAGCACCGATAAAACCCATCTTTATGCGGCGATCCGCAGCAAGCCGCTGCAGCTGGCAAGCTGGGTGATTGATCGCCGCAGCGGCGACCTGACGCAGAAGCAGCAGGTGCCCGCCGCCGCCAGTTATCCCTGGATCGTCGCTGAGCCGCAGGGGCGTTTTCTGCTGGCGGCTTCGTATGATGGTAACGTCGTTGATGTATACCGGCTGACGCCGGAAGCGACACTCAGCGCACCGCCGGTGAGCCGGTACGCCACCGGGCCTGCCGCTCACTCGGCCATTGCGGATCCAGCCGGCAAAACGGTGTATGTCGGCAACCTCGGCACCGACCGCGTGCTGCAGCTGACGCTGAGCGACAGCGGCACGCTGGCCGCGCTCGGCAGCGGGTATGTCGCTACGGCTAAAAACAACGGCCCGCGCCACTCGGTAATGTCCGCAGACGGGCGCTTTCTGTATAACATTGGCGAAATGGGCGGGGTGATCACGCAGTTCCGGCGTGAGGCGAACGGGGCGCTGGTAAAAGTTGCTGAATCCCCCAGCGCGGTTGCCGCCTCTTATCATCTGGCAGAGGGGCGCGAACGGCCGCCGGGATACAGCGATCCCACGCCGCGTATCTGGGCCGCCGATATTCATCTCACGCCGGACGGGCGCTTTCTCTACGTCAGCGAGCGCACCAGCAGTACGCTGAGCGGCTACCGGGTAGATGCAGAGAGCGGGGCGCTGACGTTAGCGGGCAGCTGGCCGGTGGAGAAGCAGCCGCGCGGGTTTGCCATTACCCCGGACGGACGCGGGCTGGTGGTCAGCGGCGAGAAGAGCGCGGTGATTGGCAGTTACCGCATCGATCCACAAAGCGGGGCGCTGACGCGCACCGGTGAAGCGCCGGTGGGCAGCGATGCCAACTGGGTGACGATCGTGCACTACTGACGGCTGTGCAGGCGGCGGTCTGCACAAAATAATTTTATGGAGCCGCCGCACAGCTGAGAAATGTGATCGCCGACACATTTTATCTGTTAACCGGACGATTCCCTCCGGTGCCGTGCAGCCACTACGCTGGTCGCTGCGGCACCGGCAGCTTCGATAAGCGGCGTTAACGGATAACCGCACACGCGGGGCGTATCATCCAGCATAAATTTTGATGACGAAACAATTTGTCGTAGTTATCTGCGTGAGCGCAGGCAGCAATCTGGCAGGATACGCCGCACTTAGTGCCTTCTGGTCCCTGTGACATGCCGTGGCTTACCCGACCCGCTCTGTTCTTTGCCTTAAAAACCACGCTCGCTGCGTTTCTGGCGCTCTGGCTGGCGCTGGAGATTAACCTGGATCGCCCCGCCTGGGCGCTGACGACGGTGTTTGTCGCTTCGCAGCTCTACTCCGCCTCGACCATCTCTAAATCGCTGTTTCGTCTGCTCGGCACGCTGCTGGGCGGCCTGTTTATCTTTCTGATTTTTCCGCTGACGGTGGCGCATCCGCTGCTGTTCAGCCTGGTGATTTCACTCTGGGTCAGCGGCTGTCTCTGGCTCTCACTGCATGACCGGACGCCCAAAAGCTATGTGTTTATGCTGGCGGGCTACAGCGCGGCGATTATGGGGTTTCCGGAAGTTTACACGCCGTGGGGCATTACCAGCACGGTGCTGTCGCGTATTGAAGAGATCACCTTAGGCATTGTCTGCAGCAGCCTGATACACGGCCTGCTGTTTCCGGTCTCCATGCGCAGCCTGCTGGAGCAGAGCGTGACGCAGTGGTATCTCACCGGCCGCCGGCTCTGTCACGATCTGCTCTCCGGGCCGGTTAGCGCCGTCTCGCCCGAACGGGAAGCGATCCTGACGCAGATGGCTACCGCACCGCAGCAGGTGGAAATTCTGATCACCCACTGCGTCTATGAGGGTGACGCTGCCCGGCGGCTGATCCGCTTAGTCAGCGCGCAGTATCAGCATCTCTCCTATCTTATCCCGACGCTGACCGCCATCGAGCTGCGCCTGCAGCGCCTGGCCGCACGCAATATCCTGCTGCCTGACTATGTGGCGCAGGGATTTCAGCAGTTCCTGCAGTGGCTCAGCGACGGAGAAGCGCCGGGCGATGTGATCGGCATTCAGCTGGAGCTGACCCACCGGCAGGCGCAGATCAACGCGGCGTGGCGCGCCGGCGAGCTGCCGGTGGAACACTGCCTGCTGCTGAGCGGGCTGCTGGAGCGCATGATCGACTTTGTGCGCATCGCCGGGGCGTATCAGAGCGTCAGTGGCATGGTGAGCGATTTGTCGGGTGACACCGCACTGGCGCGCGGCAGACGCACCCACCGCTTCTTTGATCGCGGGCTTATCCGTCTTTCGGCGCTGACCGCTTTCTGCGCCACCTTTGGCAGCTGCCTGCTGTGGATGGGAAGCGGGTGGCGCGACGGCGCCTCTGCCCCGGTTATGGCGGCGATCCTGAGCTCTTTTTTCGCCAGCCTCGATACGCCGCTCACCTCGATGAAGCTGTTCGTGCGCGGCGTGCTGATCGCCATTGGTATCAGCCTGGTGTATGTCGCGCTGCTGCTGCCGCAGGCGACCTCGTTTGAGGCGCTGATAATCTGCATGGCGCCGGGGCTTATTATGCTGGCGCTGACAATCGCCCGCCCGGCAACCAACCTGATTGGCCTGAGCGTGGCGATTCAGATCCCGGGACTGATCGGTTTTGGTCACCATCTGAAGCCGGATCTGGTGCTGCTGGTGAATAACGCCATCGCCTCGGTGACCGGTGTCCTGTTTGCCGCGATCGCCACGGCCATTATGCGCAACAAGCGGCCGTCGTGGAGTGCGCGGCGCGCGGTGCGGCGCGGACTGCGCGAGCTGCTGCGCTTTATTAAGGAGATTGAGCGCAACGGCTCATCCCTGCCGGCCCGGCAGCGCTTTATCAGCCTGATGCTGGATAAGGTCAACATGGTGCTGCCGCGTCTGCGTCTCGATCCGCAGTCAGATATGAGCAGCGCCGGTATGCTGCTTAATGAGGTGTGGCTGGGCGTCAACAGCTTCGACTACTATGCGCGGCACCGGGTGCTGCTGGGTAATTACCTGCTCGACAGCGGGGCGTTTTTCTATGAGCTGGGACGCTTTCTGAAGCAGCGGCTGAAGTCGCTGCAGAGCGCCCCGCACGCTGAACTGCAGCAGACGCTGGATCTGCTGCTGCTGCAGCTGGAAGCGCTGGCGCTGGATGATGAACGCCTGTTTACGCCGCTGTTTCATCTGTTCAGCGTCCGGCTCTATCTGTTTCCGCAGCTGGCGTGGCCGGAGGCGACCGCCGGCCAGCGCGCCGCCCTGCAGCAGCACGCTCTGCGCCTGCGCGCTCAGCCATCCCAGCTGTAGCCGCCCGGTACGCGCGCAAAGCCTGCCGGTTTCAGCAGCGCCGTCAGCGGCGACTGGCTGGCCGGAGAACCATCAATCTGCTCCAGCGTAAAGCGCAGGCGCGGCTCGCGCCGGAGGGCCGCGGCTAGCGCGCCAAGCGCCTGCTGCAGGATCTCCGGCGATATATCTGCCATAAACGTATGCAGCTGTTTACCGCCGGGCGGCAGCCAGAGCAGCGGCTCTCCCTGAAACAGCACCACCCAGCTGCCGCTGCGCCGCAGCGGTTTCGTCCCGGAGAGGGTCAGCGGCCACGGCAGCTGGGTGCCAAACGGATTAGCCGGATCCAGCGTAGCCAGCGCCAGCGTCGCAGCGGACGGCGCGCGCTGCAGCTGACGGATACGCTCAATCAGCGCCGGCTCAGCGAACTGCGCGGCCCCCATGCCGCTGACAAAACGCCCGCGCAGCAGGTGTCCGGCATCCTCCATCGCGCGCAGCACCGGCTGCAGCGCCGGAAAACCACCGGGGATCGCGCTGCTGCGGGCGGCGCCGTGCGTTGCCACGCCGCTGCGGTCCAGCAGGGCGCGGGTCAGCGCCAGCGCCCGCACCGTATCGGACGCCGGTCTGATATTCAGCAGCGTCCAGTTGCCGGGCAGCGTCACGGTGGCGGCCAGGGCCGGACGCCCGGCGCCGCCGGGTGCCGCGCCAAAATGGCGTCCGGCCATGCGGCGACGGCGTGCCGGACGCGGTTTGCTGCGCAGCGGCGGCATCCGCAGCGGCTGCCAGCTCTGCGACGTGATCCAGCCACGCCACACCAGATCCCACAGCGCCGCGTCGGTTTCCGGTGACGCACCATCACCGGCGTCGCTCTCGGTGGCGAGCTGCAGCTGCCGGAAGGTTGCGCTGCCGTACTGCTGCAGGTGCGCCACGATCCGCTGCTGCAGAGGTGACAGCGTCACGACTTGCGTCTCCGCCGGTGGCGTCATGATTGCGGCACCGGCGTCAGCCGGGCAGAGTTCCACCCGCTCCTGTCGCGTGCCGGCTGCGCGGCTGCCGCGCCAGAGCACCTCGCCGCTCGCCAGCAGTTCATCCAGCAGCGCGGGCTGGTAATCAGCGATACGCGCCGGAAAAATCTGACTCTCCCAAAGCCCGGCAGGCAGGGCCACGCCGGCCAGCTGCGCGATGACCCGGCGCAGACCCTCTGTACCGCTGAGCCGGGCGGTAAGCGCGTGGCGCTCCGTCAGCGCCTGCACCCATGCCGCCGGCGCAGCGGGTTGGGTCGCCTCACGCGCCGCCTGCAGCGATGCCAGCCGCAGACGCCGGAATACCGGCGCGGCTATCCACTGCACCCCGCCGGAGGCGGGTTCGCTTCTGACGACACCCGGCGTCTCCGCCAGCAGCCTCTCTGCCGTGCCGGCGTCGAGGCCAAAATGCCGGGCGACCTGGCTGGCTCTTACCAGCGTGTGCGTCTGCAGATAGCGGCTGACCAGCCCCTGCAGCGGGCGAACCGCGCTCTCCGGCACTGCGCTGCCGCCACCGGAGAGCACCTGCAGGCGGGCGGCATCTTCTGCGACCGCAAAACAGGCCTGCGCACCAGACGTAACCGGCAGGATCCGGCCCGCCTGCTGCAGGGTCTCCAGCACGTTTGCCAGCGGCGGCGCGCCCCGGTAGCGCCGGGCTATCTCTCCGGCGCTGAGCGGCCCCAGTTCGCGCAGCAGATCCACCACCGTTTCCTCGCCGGTAGCCTGGCGTGCTGGCGTCAGGCGCTGCAGCAGCGCTTCCGTCTGCGCAATGACGTTTGCGTCCAGCAGCTGCTCTGGCGGCAGCGCCCCGATCAGCTCGCTGAGCAGTGACGTATCCAGCGCCAGCAGTGCGGCCAGCTGCTCAGCCTGCGGCACCGCCCGGCGGTCGGCGTCAGCCAGATGGCCGGTCAGCAGCGCGGCAGCGAAGGGCGAGGGCGCGTCAGTTGTTACCTCGCGCAGCTGCACCTCTCCGGCGCGGATCTGCGCCATCAGCTGCTGCAGCGCGGGCAGATCATAGACATCCTGCAGGCATTCACGCGCGGTTTCCCGCAGCAGCGGAAAATCCGGGAACGGCCGCACGGCGTCAAACAGCTCTGCGGCGCGCAGCCGCTGCTGCCAGAGCGGGGTGCGCTGCCCGGCACGCTGACCCGGCAGCAGCAGGGCGCGGGCGGCGCATTCGCGAAAGCGGGCGGCAAACAGCGGCGATCCGCTGACGGCGCGGCTGACCCGCTGCTGTAACTCATCCGGCGTAAACTGCAGCCAGTCGGAAAGTGAAAATGTGGCATGCGGCGGCAGACGCGTCACAATGCCGTCGTCGCTGGCGACCACGTCAGCCGTTATGCCGTGCTGTTCCGCGAGCCGATCGGCCAGCGCCAGCGCCCAGGGCGCGTGTACGCGTCTGCCCCACGGCGAGTGCAGAATAATGCGCCAGTCGCCGCTGTCGTCCGCACAGCGCTCAATCAGCAGCGTGCGATCGTCCGGCAGCTGTCCGGTCGCCACCTGTTGCTCACGCAGCAGCGTCTGCAGATTACGCCGGGCGTGCGCGTCCAGCGCCGGGTCTTCTGCCGTGCCGTTTGCGGCCTGACGCAGATAGCGGCCGCGCGCCGCGCCGAGCGATGCGGCGCGTCCGGGCGCATCCGCCTGCCAGAACGGCAGCCGTGCGGTGCGTCCCGGTGCCGGTGTGACAATCACCCGGTCGCGCATAATCTGCTGAATACGCCAGGTTGTGGCTCCCAGCGTCACGATGTCATTGACGCGCGAGCCGTAAACCATCTCCTCATCCAGCTCGCCCACGCGGCGGGTACCGGCCTGCGCCTCACCCTCCGGCAGCATCACGCTGACGCTGCCGCGATCGGGAATGGCGCCGGCGTGCATAATCGCCAGCAGCTTTGCGCCGGGCCGGGCCGTGATGCGATCCGTCTGCGGATCGTGGATCAGCCGCGGGCGCAGCAGGGCGAAAGCGTCAGTGTCGTCGCGTCCCGTCAGCATCGCCAGCACCGCATCGTAATCGTGCCGCGACAGCGCCAGAAAAGGCGCGCTGCGCGTGACTTGCTTAAACCAGCGGCCAGCCTCCAGCGGCGCTATGGCGGCGGCAGCGATGGTCTGCTGGGCAAGAATATCCAGCGGGTTTTCCGGCACGGTCAGCGGCTCCGTTTCGCCCGCCAGCATCGCCGTGACGATCACCGCCGTCTGCAGCAGATCGCTGCGCGATCGGGGCCAGAATTCCCCCTGCGGCGTGCTGCCCGGCCGGTGTCCGGCGCGTCCGGTGCGCTGCAGGGCGCTGGCGACCGACGGCGGCGTACCGACCTGAATCACCTGTCCGACGCTGCCCATATCGATCCCCAGTTCCAGGCTGGAGGTGGCCACCACGCAGCGCAGCGCACCGCTCTTCAGCGCGCTCTCGATCAGCAGGCGCTGCTCCCGGGCAACGGAGCCGTGGTGCGCGCGTGCGATCTCTGCGGCGTCGTCGCGCTGCTGCTGCTGCTGCCAGCGGGCGTTAAGGCGCGCCGTCAGCTTCTCCGCCAGCGCGCGCGAGTTGGTAAACACCAGCGTGGTGTGATGGCGCAGCACCGCCGCCAGTATTCCCGCTTCCAGATGCGGCCAGAGCGCGCCGGCTTCGCTTTCGCTCCCCGGCAGCGGCGGAGGAGCCGTGAGATCCGGCACCGGGACCGTGACGCGAAGCTGCAGCGGGCGCGGCAGCGGCGGGTTGACGATAGTGACCGGGCGGCGACCGGCCAGAAAGCGCGCCACGGTCTCCGGCGGGTTTACCGTTGCGGATAACCCGATACGCTGCGCCGGCCGGGCCAGCTGCGCATCGAGCCGCTCCAGCGACAGGGCCAGATGGGCGCCGCGTTTGTTGCCCGCCAGCGCATGAATTTCATCAACGATGACGCTGGTGACGCCGCGCAGCGTATCGCGCCCCTGCGAGGTCAGCAGCAGATAGAGCGACTCCGGCGTGGTGATTAAGATATCGGGCGGATGGCGGCGCAGCGCTGCCCGCTCGCGCGCCGGGGTATCGCCGCTGCGGATCCCGCAACGGAGCGTGATGGCCGGCTCGCCCTGCTGCTGACGACATGCGCTGACGCCCGCCAGCGGCAGCTGCAGGTTGCGCGCCACGTCGGCGGCCAGCGCTTTAACCGGCGAGATATAAAGCACGCGCGTGGTTTCTTCGTGCGCAACGGCGACATCCGGACTGCGCTCGCGAAACAGCGCATCGATGGCGTGCAGAAACGCCGCCAGCGTTTTGCCGGAGCCGGTCGGCGCCACAACCAGCGTATGGCTGCCGCCGGCGATCGCCTCCCAGGCCGCCTGCTGAACCGGCGTCGCCTGATCGAACGTCTGTGTAAACCACAGGCGCGTGGCGGGTAGAAAGTGCGACAGCGGTGGGACAGACATCCCGGACTCCTTGCGGGTAAGAGGGCGCGATTAGCAGTGTAGTCGCCCGCGCGCGGCTGAACAGGTTATATACTTGATGCTCAGCGATTTATTACGGGAGCTTGTTATGAACAGCGTAAAAATGGCGTTACTGGCGCTGGCGCTGCCGGTCAGCGCGCTGGCCGCGCCGGTATTTACCCTTCAGTCGCCCGATTTTCAGGATGGCGGTATGCTGCAGAAGGCGTTTGCCGGCAATAAACCGGGCAATCCGGCGTGCAGCGGCGAGAACCTCTCACCCGCCTTCAGCTGGCGCGATGCGCCGCCGGGCACACGCAGCTTTGCGCTGCTGATGACCGATCCGGTGGGTGCGAAAGGGCTGGGCGTGGTGCATATGGTCGCCTATAACATTCCGGCGGATCGGCAGCAGTTTGCGCGCGGCGAGCTGAGCAGGGGAACCGGTTATACCGGCGGCACCAACAGCCCAGGCACGGCGCACTACTATGGACCCTGTCCGCCTGCGGGCAGCGGCATGCATCACTACAACTTTGTGATTATCGCCACCGATCTGCCGCCGGACAGGCTGCCGGCCGGGCTGACGCATGATGCGCTGATCGCTCAGCTTAAAGGTCACGCGCTCGCCGGCGCCACCCGCGTCGGTCGCTTTACCAACGATGAGTAAACCGCCACGCCCGCTGCCGTGCCGGGCGGGCAGTTATCTGGCGTCGGCGGGTGCCACCTCCAGCTCCAGCTGGTTTTCTGCCAGCGTTTTACCCTGTGCGTCGATAAGCCAGGTCTGCACCCGCAGCGGAGTAGCGCTGACGGGGGTGAGCGGCACATCAAGCACGTTACTGCCGGTATCAGCCGCCGCCGCGACCTGCCGTTCACCGCGCGCGAGCAGATGACCCTGCTGAGTGGCGCGCCAGCGCAGCGTAAGCGCCGGAAACGCCTGCGGCAGATCGTTAATCACCCAGAGTGACAGCGCGCCGGGTCTGGCGGCCTGCCAGTTCAGGGTATGCGGATCGATAGAGGGCAGCAGCGGCTGGTAGGCGCGCTGCAGGGCGTAATAGCCCGCTTTCGGCTGACGCAGGTAATCCACCACGCCCCAGTTGATTGAGGGCCAGGTTTCCACAAACATAAACTGAAACAGCGCGGTCACCGGCTGGAAGCGCTGCCGCCGGTAGCTCTCGGCAGCCACGGCGACCAGCTGCGCCTGATAGCGCTGGGTGTTTTTGATAAAGTCATGGATGTTCTTGCCCCGGCTGATGCCCGCGTTTTTAAACGTCTGGATCGGCTGGAAATTGTGATATTTCCAGCGCGTCCAGAGCGGATCGCCGGGTTCGGTTGAGGCTGGCCACCATTCGCGGCGCGGAATGATGCTCTTCAGGGTGGCCAGATCGGGCAGCGCCTGCGCACCGAACTCCGTGACGGTGGCCGTTTTCGCCGGCTCAAGCAGATTATTCAGCGTGCCAAAATACCAGCCTGCCCAGTAGTGCTCCTCCACAGCAGAGTAAGGATGCACAATGCGGCTGCGATCTTCCGCCAGCGCGTCTGCCACACGCCGGGTCAGGGTGCGGTTAAGATCTTTATGCCAGTCGGGAAAGCGCTTCTCCATCCACGGCGAGTTAAACGGCGGCTCGTTCTGGCCGCCCCAGACCACGATAGCCGGCGAGTTGCCAAACTGCGCGGTCATGGCGCGGGTCTGCGCCACCGCGTTATCCGCAAAGGCGGCAGAGTCGTTATAGCCCCACTGCAGCGGCACATCCTGCCAGATCAGCAGACCGCGTTCGTCAGCCGCCTCATAAAGCGCCCGGCCCGCCACGTGACCATGCACGCGGATAGCGTTAGCGTTCATCTTCTCCACCAGCGTAAAATCGCGCAGATAGCGCGCTTTGTTCATGGTGCTGAGCCACGGGGAACCGATGTAGTTGGTGCCGCGAACAAAGATCCGCCGATCGTTGATGCGCCAGCCCTGATTATTTTCCAGCGCCTCCACCTTGCGCAGACCGGTGCGGCTGCTGCGCCGATCCATCACGCCGCGATCGTCACGGAGCGTGGCGCTGACCTGATAAAGATGGGGTTTGCCGTAGCCCACCGGCCACCACAGCCGCGCCGCCGGCATCGGCAGCGTGACCTGCAGATGCGCGGGCGTATCGCCGGTCGCCTCCAGCCGTACGCGCTGCTGCAGCTCAAACGCCTGGCCGGGAAAGTTATCCGGTGTGGCGCGCAGGGTCAGCGTGACGTCAGCCGCGACCGGGGCGCGGTAGTGCAGCCCGGCAGAGAGCTGCGGCTGCGCCAGCCCCTGAGACCAGTCGGGACGCAGGATCAGCCGATCGATCGTTGCCCCCCGGCTGATGCGCAGCCGTACCGGCGCCCAGATGCCGCCGGAGTTCGCCTCCTGACCGCGATCGCTCCAGGCTCCGCCGGGACGCGTATCGTGCTGGTTCAGGATCCCTTTCATCAGGTTCTTGTGCAGCGGCCAGGTGCCCGGCGTCGCCTCGCGCGGGCTGTCGACCCGCACGGCCAGCCGGTTGTAGCGGCGCAGGCTGTCAGTGAGATCGACAGCAAAGCGCTGGAAATATCCCTCATGCTGCGCCAGCCGCCGGCCGTTGAGCCAGACGTCAGCCATGTAATCGACCCCGTCAAACTCCAGCGTCGCCCGCTGGTCCGCCTGCAGCGGCGGCAGCGAGAACTCATGGCGGTACCAGAGCGCGCCCTGATGATCGCGACCGGCGCTATACCAGTTGGCAGGGACGCGCAGCGTCGGCCATTTTCTGTCCGCTTCGCGCCAGCCCTCAAAGCCGGGCGTATTCGCGTCATGCACGCGCCATTGTCCGGCCAGCGACCAGCTGACCGGCACCTCGCTGGCTGCGGCTGCGGGCAGGCTGACTATCAGTAACAGGGACAGTAAACCACGCATCACTTCTCCTCCAGCAGGGCGCGCAGCTGCTGACGCACCCGCGTACACTCGTGTATCAGGCTTTCGCGCAGCCGGGCGGCATCGATGGCGTCACCCTGGCGGATCTGCGTTTCAGCGGTCTGCAGCGTATGGGTTAAGTCTGTGAATCCAAATATGGCGGCTTCGCCCCGCAGCTTGTGGCAGTGGCGTGACGCGCTCGTCCAGTCGCCTTCACTCAGCGCGGTCAGCAGCTGCGTTTCGATCTCCGTCAGCGAATCGGCAAACAGCAGCAGCAGTTCGTGCAGCAGCGTCGCGTCCAGCCCAAGCTGCTGCGCCAGCGCGGCGGCGTTGCCGGCTGGCGCAGGCGTGTCGCCTGCCGCCGGGTCAGGCAGCGCCATGACCCGGCTGATCTCCTGATGCAGCATCTCCTGGCTAACCGGCTTGGCGACGTAGCCATCAAAGCCATTCTGCAGGCAGTACTCCTGGTCGCCTTTCATCGCGTGCGCCGTCATGGCAATGATGCGCTGGTGGCGGGGCGGCGATGCGGCGGCTTCACGTTCGCGGATCAGACGCGTCGCTTTTTCACCATCCAGCTCCGGCATCTGCAGATCCATCAGCACCAGGTCCCAGCCATCCTGCTCCAGCAGCGTCAGCGCCTCCAGCCCGTTACCGGCGATGGCGAACTCATGACCGAGCCGGGTGAGGAAATGGGCGGCAAGCTTTTGATTCACCAGATTGTCCTCGGCAAGCAGAATGCGCAGCGCCTGCGTGGCGGGGTCGGCCACGGGGCTGGCCGGCGCACTTTCCGCACTGCTGGCGGGCTGGCGCTGCCCGGAGGCACCCGCCAGCGCGTCATAGAGCTCACGCTGATCGATCGGTTTAGCCAGAAACTTATTCACGCCGAGCTGCCGCAGCTGTTCTGCATCCATCGCCCGGCTCATTGAACTGAGCATAATAATCTGACTGGTTGCCAGCTGCGGGTTTGCCCGGATCTCCCGCGCCAGGTCAAGGCCATCCCGATCGGGCATCTGCGCATCCAGCAGGATCAGCGGAAAGTCCGGCTGCGCCTGCAGCAGCGCCAGCGCATCGGCGGCGCTGGCGGCGAGGCTGGGCTGCAGACCCATATTGCGCAGCATGTCGCTCAGCAGATGGCGGTTAGTGGCGTTGTCATCCACCACCAGTACCGGTAACGGTGCCAGGCGCGGCGAATGCCGCACCGGATCGCTCTCTGTCTCTGCCGGCAACGGCAGAGAGAAGGTAAACGTGCTGCCGCGCCCCGGTTCACTCTGTACGGTCAGCGAACCGCCCAGCCGCTCCACCAGCCGGGCAGAGATGGTCAGCCCGAGCCCGGTGCCGCCATATTTGCGGGTGGTCGAGGTGTCTGCCTGGCTGAACGATTCAAATATAAGCTGCTGCTTCTCCGGTGGAATACCGATGCCGGTGTCGCGCACCTGAAAGCGCAGCCGGTTGTGCGTGGCATCGCGCGTCACGGCCAGTTCAACCTCGCCCTGATGAGTAAACTTCAGCGCGTTGCTGATGAGGTTGGTCAGGATCTGGCGCAGGCGTACGGTGTCAGCGAGAAAGGTGGCGGGAACATCCGGGGTGACGTTAATCAGCAGCTCCAGCGCTTTTTCGCTGGCGGCCGGCATCAGCGGCCGCGCCACGGCGTGCAGGAACGGGCGGATCTCAAACCGCTCTTCATCCAGCTCAATTTTTCCCGCCTCTATTTTGGAGTAGTCGAGAATATCGTTAATGATGCGCAGCAGGGTGTGGGCTGAGTGATAGACCAGCGTCATGTACTCGCGCTGCTCCGCAGTCAGCCGGGTGTCGAGACAGAGCTGGGTCATACCCAGAATGCCGTTCATCGGCGTGCGGATCTCATGGCTCATGTTCGCCAGAAACGCGCTTTTGGCTTCATTGGCCGCGTGCGCAGCGGCAATCGCCTGCAGCGAGAGCTGCTCTGCCTCTTTGCGCTTGGTAATATCCTGCAGCGTGCCAATGACGCGTTCCGTCTCGCCGCTGACCGTGACGCTGGCCACCTGACCGGAGAGCAGCATCCAGCGATAGTTGCCGCTGCGGTGCAGCAGGCGAATTTCCCGTTCAAATACCGGCAGCTGTTTGTTGCTGGCGGAGGCAAACAGCTGCTGCAGCGGCTCGCGATCGTCCGGGTGCAGCAGCGTATCGAGAAAAGTGGCGCTGTAGTGCCAGGTTTCACGCGGATAGCCCAGCATATTGAGCAGCGCATCGTTGACCTGCAGCAGATCGTGCTGCTGCTGCCAGTCCCAGATGCCAATCTGGGTCGATTCCGCCGCCAGCACAAAGTCAGCGTGCAGCTGCCGCCGCGATGCGTCAATCAGCGTATAGCCCGAGACGTCAATATGCAGACTGACGATGCCGCCTTCAGGCGTGCGGTTATGCTGGACAAACACCTGCCGGTTAGCGATGCGCCGCATCTCACTGTGATTGTCGAGCCGGCAGCGGCTTATCAGGTTATCGATCATCGCCTGACGGCTGCGGTCATCCTCTGTCATGTAGGCGGAAGCGATAAAATCCTGCGCCAGCTCGGTCAGCGTCATGCCGACGCGGATCCGCTGCTCCATTCCGGGGTAGAAACAGACTACCTGCTGGTTATACGCCACCAGCCGCTCCTGTGCGTCATACATCAGCACCGCGGCGCGCAGGGAATCGAGCGCTTTGGGTAACAGGCTTTCCGGCATCAGTTTCTCCTTATTCTTCGGCCAGCGGGGCGGTGACCGGCAGACAGCGCTGCGGCACACGGAACGGATCGGCCAGCTGCTGACGGAAAAACTGGCGGTTCTCGCTATTTCCGCTGTCGATCAGCGGCTTCATGTGGGTTTTGAAAAGCAGCGCTTCCAGTACCGTGGCGTTGGTAGAGAGCGTGATAGCGCGGTTGTACTCCCCGGTCGCCTCGGTGCGGCCTTCATACCAGCCGCGCGCCGGATCGTACTGCAGCCGGGTGGTGCGCATCAGCGCATCGGTAAACGGCGTGTCCCAGAGCGCCCAGAGGCCAAATACCGCGCGGGTGGAGACCTGCGCCAGCGTCGGCACCCATTTATTGTCATCGGTCAGCGTGTTCCAGGCGTAGCCGTTAGCGAAAATGGTGTCGTTGACGTGCCACGGCGCGACGTTCAGGGCGAAATCGCTGCGGGCGGTTAAAATGCCCTGACGCTGCCAGCGACGCTCCTGCACCTGATAGACCAGGCTGGCGCGCTGGCGCTGCTGCCGGATCTGCGCGCGGTCGGCGCCCGGCAGCTGCCAGCCATACTCCATTCCGCTCAGCACCCAGGGCAGCGTGGTAAGGGCGGCGGGCGTCCAGGTGGTGCGGGGATCGCGGCTGTCGATATCCAGCGCCAGCCCGTCGATAATGACGTGCTGCGCCGGAGGCTGCAGCGACTGCTGGTTAGCAAAGCCCCACAGCCCGAAACCAGCGGCGCTGTATTCGCTGTCGCCCAGCCGCCCCTCTGGCTGGATGCGCATCTGCTGCTGCTGCCACATGCCCGCACTGAGCTGGCCCTGCTTATCCACCACCGGGCAGAAGTTCCAGCGCAGGATAATGCGCTGCAGATATTCCCCGTACTGCGGGTGAAACGTTGCGACCACCTGCAGCGCCATCATCAGACGCGCCATGTCGCGTGAGGACCAGCCGATCACCTGTGGCGTATTGCTGTAGCCCACCATCGACAGCGTCCGGCTGTTATAGAGCAGATTGGGCACGCCGCTCCGGGTGAGGGGGAGGCGATTAAGGCTGCCGAGCAGCTGACTGAGCTGGTGGTCAAAACGGCGATCGTCGATAAGCTGCAGTTCGCGCGCCGCCGTGAGCGCAATCAGGGTATCGCCCATCTGCCACAGGCTGACCACCGGCCGCCGGTCGCTGCCGCTGACCAGACCGCTGTTCGCCTCGCTGTTATTCTCAAAGTAGCGCCAGGCCACCGCGGCCCAGCGCTGCTCTTCAGGCGTCAGCGCGCCGGTGCGGGCGGTGGTGTGCCAGCCGCCGTTCACCAGCCAGCGCCAGCCGTCTCCCTCGTGACGCAGCAGCAGCCAGGCCCCGAGCGCCAGCAGCAGAGCCACGACCAGACCGGTGATACGCACTAGGGTTTTAGGCATGAGGTCGCTACCGGCGGAAGTTTAACGGGCGCACTGCTGTCGCAGCGGGCGCATTTGCAGGCGCTGCACTTCGGTGCGCTGCGCACGGCGGTCCCGCTCTGATCGCACCAGGTTTTTATGCCGGGCGTCACCTCCAGGAAAGGCCGGTTGCGACGCGTGTTGTTCTCTTCAAACAGATCTACCAGGCGCTTTTCCCACAGGGAGGGCGCATAGCTGCGGCTGCGCGCATCGTTAGTGTTAAAGCGCAGCAGCTTGCCCTGTTTTTTGAACAGCAGCGCTTCCAGCATGATGCCGTTGTTGTTGGCGGTGAACTCTTTGATCGGGCCGTCGCCATTCTCATAGAGCCCTTCGTAGTAGCCTTTGTCTTTCTCATCGGCGTTTTCAATCGCGTCAAACAGGCGATCGGTATAAGGGGAGTTCCACAGCACCCACATGCCGAGTGCGGCCTTCAGCGAAACAGCCGCCACATTGGGCACATACTGGCCTTTATCGGTGATGGTGTTCCAGTTGAAGCCGTCGCTGAAGACGGTGTCATAGACAAAGTAGGGGGATTTATCGAGCTGGTGTTCGGAGCGCGCCGTCAGGGTACCGGTGATCATGTAGCGGTTCTCCTGCGCCTGATAGACCCGATCGGCGAAGTTCTTCATCCACGGATGAGAGTGGTTGTTGGGGCGCGCTTCACGATCGTCGCTGTTGTCCCAGCCCATCTCCAGGCCATGCAGCAGATAGGATTCGGTGACCACGTAGTTATGCTGATTGGTCAGCCGCGGATCGCGCGAGTCGTAGGGCACCAGCACGCAGTAGATATCCGCCAGCGCATAAGGCTCAGGCCGGCTCGCCTGACAGGTGGTAAATCCCCACAGCTGATAGCCCGCCGCCGCATACTCCTCATAACCAAGCCGGCCCTCCTGTACGTACTGAGGCTGCTTCTGCTTATCGAGATAGGCGCCATAGAGCGTGCCGCACTCATCGACCACGTGGGTAAAGTCCCAGCCCAGCACGACGTTATCAATGCTGTTGCCATGCTCCGGATAGCGCTCTTTGATAATCTTCAGCCAGAGCAGCATGCGGCCAATATCGATAGCGGAGAAGCCTATCTCGCCCGGTTTGTTCAGGTAATCGACTTTCTGCCCGGTAATGGTGTTATAGGCTTTGTTTGGCACCTGGTTCTGAAACAGCACCAGCTTGTTCAGCGTGGCGATAAACTGCAGAAAGCGGCGATCAAACTCCGCTTTATCAATGATCCCCAGCTCGCGTGCTGCCGTCAGCGCGGCGAGGTAAGAGCCGCTGTCCCACATGGTGGTGGAGGGGTATTTATTCACCGCGTTCACCAGACCGGTAGTGGGCTGATAGTTGGCGACAAAATAGGACCAGGCGTTGCGCGCCACCTGCATCTCCCGCGCGGTCAGCTCGCCGTGGCGGCTTTTATAGTCGGAGGCGGGCAGGCTGACGGCCGCCTGCAGCGGCAGCATCCACAGGGTCAGCAGCAGCGTCAGCCCCGCCAGGCCAGCGTGTTGTAGCGATAGCACTTTCATCGTTCTTGCTCCTTGTTGCGTGCGGTTGCGGGGGGCTGAGACAGGCAGCCCAGGCAGAGCAGCTGTCCGTGGGCGATATAGGAGAGGCTCTCCAGCACCATCGCGTTGGTATCGGCATTCAGGGCAGCGTTCACGCTGCCGTCAGGGTTAAATCCCGCCTGCCAGCCTTTGCCGGGCACCAGCAGCGGCAGCATCTGCTGGCGCAGCGCGTCGCTCCAGCGATTGCGGAACAGGGCATACCAGGCAAAGGCGGTACGGACCGAGAGCAGCGCCTGGTTGGGCAGCGGGGCGACGGTATGCTGTGGTGCGCCGCGCTGCGGCTGTCGGCCCGGCAGCGCCGCATTGAAATCGGGTGCCTGTTCGGCATAGTCGGCGCTGATATCCCCCCGTGAGTCAGGTTTGCCGGTGCGCTGCTGCAGGATCTGCATAATGCGCCAGCTGATCTCACCGCTGCGCGCGTCAAATCCCTGCTCCAGCCCGGTCAGCAGATAGGGTGAGCTGATGAGCGACGGCTGTTTGCCCCACGGCGTGCGGATCCCTTCATCAGGCACCGCGTGCCCCTCAATCTCAATCATCTTCAGCCCGTCCGGCGGCTGGCTGACTGCCAGTCCCGCGGTGCTGTTGATCAGCCGCAGCACGCTGCCCGCATAGAGACGGTAGCCGTAGCTGCCGCGCGGGTCGTCGCTGCGGATCACCCAGCGATTGACCGGCAGGCTGGCACCCTGCGGACCGCTGCTCTGCAGCAGCGCATTCAGCTGCCAGCCCGCCAGCAGCTGCTGTACGGCGGCAGCGTGCTGCGGATAGCGCCACAGCAGGATCTGCAGCGGCATCAGCAGACGGCCCATATCGATAGCGGAGCCGGGGCGCGCCGGATCCTGGTCGAGCGGGGTCAGGGTTTCAGCCTGATAAAAAGCGGCGGGAAGTTTATCCGGCTGCAGCGGCAGCCTGCCCAGCGCCTCAAGCGCGGAGCCGATGCGGTCGTCAAACTCAGCGGCGTCAATCACCTCCAGCTGGCGGGCAGCAATGGTTGCCAGCAGATAGCTGCCGCTGCTCCACAGGCTCAGCCAGGGGTTATCCGCTTCCGCGTTAGCCAGCCCGTTGGGCTGCGTGTTATTGACAAAGTATTGCCACGCCACGCGTGCCCACACCGCCTCCTCAAACGTCAGCTCGCGCGTCTCCGGCAGCGCGGGAAAACTTTCGCTGAGGATAATTCCATCGGTGGTTTCCGTGCGGGTGGGCATCTGATGTTCAACCCACAGCACAATGGCAAAGCCGATCAGAAAGCCGATCAGAATGGTGAGATAGCTGCGTGCGCTATAGAGTCCCGCTTTAAGGCTCATGGTCTGCCGTCTCCTGTGCCGGCGGCGTCCAGAGCGCAGCCATAATCATAGGCAGCATCGCCGCAATGTTGACGGCTCCCCAGAAAATGTTGATGACGTAACCCGAAGGGTCATCGACGTTGCCGCGCGCTACCTGTATACCGCCCCAGATAAGCCCGAGCAGCGTCAGCGCCACAATCGCCAGCTGCGGCTTCACCAGGTAGAGAAAACGCCCGCTCTGCCGCTCCTTTGGCGTGACGTGAAACTTGATTTTTTCGCCGCGCAGCACCGTACCGAGCGCCCGCAGGTTGACAGAGAAGAACGCCAGATAAGAGGCGCGACCGTCCCACGCGGAGATCCCCCAGGTGCCGAACATAAAGGCGAGCTCAGAGACGATAAAGAACGGCAGAAAATGCAGGTAAAAAGGCGTTGAGTAAGCGGCCACCGGCGGAATACCGGTAAACAGATAGATCAGCGGCGAGATAAGAAACACCGTGTTCCAGATGCAGGCCAGGTAGGACCAGAACGTTGTGCCGTACATCAGCGTTTGTGCCGCGCTCAGCTTAAAGCGGCGGCGGCTGAAAATTTTGTCATGAAACAGAATATCCAGCGAACCCGCAGCGTACTTAAAGCGCTGGATCATCCACGTCAGCAGATCCTGCGGCGAGAGCATTTTGGATTCAATGCCCGGATGCATCACCGAACGCCAGCGGCGACCGGCGTCACCGTGCAGTACGATTGAGGTATAGATATCTTCAGAGACGTGGAATTTATAGGGCGTTAGCTCCGTGTCGGCAATAATGTGCGGTCGCATCGCCTGTGACAGCGCCTGACGCGTCTCCTCATCGCGGATATCCTGCGTAAAGCGCGCAATCTCTTCCTCCACGTTAAACGCGTAGCTGCGCAGGGCGGCCTGCATAACGGCTTCGCGCCGGTGGACAGAGGCGGCACCGCAGCAGAACGCCGCGTTGGCCGCATTGCGGCGGCGCAGGATCACGTCGTAGAACATACGCGGATCGTTAAAGAAGGGATCGCTGCCCACGGTAAGCGGGCCAAACAGCTTTTCACTCAGGCTGCCAAGCAGCCAGCCGGGCCAGCCGGTCCGGCGCCGCAGCCATGCCGGCAGACGCTCACCTTCAGGCAGGTCATAAAACCACTGCGGCGTCTGCACCCAGGCGACGTCCGGATCGCGGAAATAGCCCAGCGTGTGCACCAGCAGCGTCGGGAAAACACGGGTATCCGCATCGCAGATCACCAGAAAATCGCCGTCAGTGTGCTCCATGCCGTTGCGGATATTGCCCGCCTTGAACCCGGTGTTGTTGTCGCGGGTAATGTAATTGACACCTTCCTGCTCACACACCGCGCGCATCTCCGGGCGACGACCATCGTCCAGCACGTGCACCTTGTAATCGATAGCGGCGGGATAGTGCACCTTACAGGCATCCTGAATCGACAGCCTGACCAGCTCCGGATCTTCTGAGTAGGTCGCAATAAACAGGTCAACCCGGATAGGTCGCGGCGCGGCCTGATCTGCCGGCAGCAGACACTGGTTAATCTCCTCCGGCGCAGGCGGACAGGGCGGATCTTTCTCCTGCCAGATGTTGATAGTGAACAGCAGCGTGCCAAACCAGGCGCAGGTCTCTGCCAGCGCCAGCGGCACCGCATACCAGAGCGCATCAGGGTTCAGCGAGGACATCCAGCGCCAGCGAATGTAGTTTGCGCCCAGAATCAGTCCGGCAACGGCCAGCACCTGCCAGCAGATAACAACCCAGCGCGGTGTCTGCAGCGCCGGAGGGGGACGACGCTGTTCAAAACGGGAAAAGTAGTGGTCCATGGCATCCTGTCTCACATCCTGCAAAAAAGGGCATCTGACCTGGTGAACGCGTTAAGGCAAGCTAAATGAATGAATAATATTAAAACAGATCACTATTATTTATTATTACCGTCTGGCTTTCTGATGCTTACGCTCAGGGCGCCTGACAGCACAAGAAAACATATAGCTGGCAAATAGCGGTTTTAACAGCTTATTTTACGCTATATTTATCATCAGTCTATTTATTGCGCAATGCAGCTACACTTTTCCTTACATCTGAAATATATATTATATTAATGTTTTAACTGATCCTTTATCAGCAGGACTAATGCGTTATGAGCGAATCTGCCGTCGCGGCTGCGCCGTCTGTCACCGTGCCGCACACATGGCGTTATGCTGTGCCTGGCCGGCGCGATCTGCGCATTGATATGCTGCGCGGGATTGCGCTGGTGATGATGGTCGTGGCCCATACTGAACTGCTCTCTGCGATCAATATCTTTACCTGGGAGCGGTTTGGCCTGACTACGGGGGCTGAAGGGTTTGTCATCCTTTCCGGCTTTATGCTCGGCATGCTCAACCGGCAGCGGCTGCAAAAAGAGGTGCTGCTGACGATTGGCTGGACGCTATGGCGGCGGGCCGGGAAGATCTATCTGGTGAATATCGTCATTGTGCTGCTGATTTTGCTGCTCTCCGCGCTGCCGCTGATTAACACCTTTGAGGTTACGCACTTTGTCGATCGCTATTCCGGTACGGTCTGGGCGCTGTTTCCCGCTACGCCGCAGATCAAAGAGACCTGGTTTAATATTGTGCTTTACCTGCAGATAGGCCCTCATCAGACGCAGATCCTGGGTCTCTATATCTGCCTGCTGCTGGTCAGCCCGCTGTTCCTCTGGCTGCTGCAGACGCGACGCTCGGGCTGGCTTATCGCTGCTTCGCTGCTTGGCTATCTCGCTTACCAGCGCTGGCCGCTGCGGCTGACGGTTTCCGAGTTTGAATTCGCCTTTCCCTTACTGGCGTGGCAGCTGATCTACGTGCTGGGCATGTGCTGCGGCTGGTTTAAAGATGAGCTGACCTCGCTGGCGCGCACCCCGGCAGGCTATGTGGTGATCACGCTGATGGTGATTTATGCGCTGGTGATGATGTTTGTTGCGCAGAACCATACCAATCCGTTTATGCCGCCGGCGCTGCTGCTGCACATCATCCCGCCCGCCGATTTTAACTGGTTTTATCACCATCTCGCCGCCAAGAACGCGCTGGGACCGTGTCGGGTCATCAACGACTTCTGCCTGATTCTGCTGGTCTATCTGATCCTTACCCGCTGCTGGTGGCCCATCAATAAAGTGGCGGGCTGGTTTCTGATCCCGCTTGGTCAGCATTCGCTTTACACCTTTATCCTGCACGTGTTTGTGGTGCTGGGCGTCAGCCAGTTTGTCACTTTTGATCTGTGGCAGCAGGCGTGGCTGCGCAACACCGCTATCCATGTGGGCGCACTCGGCCTGCTGTGGTGGATGGCTAAAAAAGAGATTGGCGGGCGTTTTATTCCTAATTGATCGGAGACATCAGATGGAATTCGGGCAGCGGGCAGGGATAACGTGCGGTGTGATTATGCTGGTGGCAGGCACGCTTGACGCCTCAGCGGCAGAGACCGGCTCGGATAAAGGGGCTGGAGCAGAGAGCAGTGAACCGATTCAGGCGGGCGTGTTTACCAGCCGCTGGGGACGACTCTTTTCCGGTAACAAAGATACCTTCTCCGGCGCGCTGAGTTTTTCCAGCGGGCTGAAAGAGCAGTGGCTGACCATCCCGAACGGCTCTGAATCTGCGCAGCAAAAAAAGAAGATCAATCAGCTGCTGAACCTGAGCCTGCAGTATTCACCTTACAGCTACTGGTTTGCTAACGTCACCCTGCGCGCACCGATCACCGATTTTGACCGCTACACCACCGATTTCCGCTACAGCTTTGGCTATGACGACTGGCATGCCAACACCTTTAGCCTGGTCTACAGCAACTATGGCGATAACCATCTGTTTCCCTCCGGCACTAAGCGCTTTACCTACTTTGAGCAGGGGGCATTTACGTTTGCCTATAAATTTTCGCTGCCCAAACCCCTTGAGCGTCACCTGCTGATTAACGACGGGGATGCGCTGACCTGCCAGCTCGGCTACAGCTGGGTGCCGCGCTACTATTCGCTGGCGGATAACGATTTGCGCGCCAACAAGCAGGTCATGCTGGGCGGCTGTGGTTACACCTTTAAACAGCACTTCTTCGTCCGCGCCACCGCGTTCTGGTATCCGCACGCCAGTCAGCAGCAGCCGTGGAACGGAGATTACAGCTACAGCTTCGGCTATGCCGGTTATACGCCTGGCTCGTTCTCGTTGCAGTACAGCAACTATAGCGGTACCCGCTTTCCCGGCAGAAGCAGTGCGAATGCAAAGTTTCGTGAAGGCACGGTATCTCTGATCTGGTTCCTGCCGTTTTAGGAAGGTATATATGCAGCCCGTTTCCGCCCAGTCGGTACTGATTGTTGATGATGCGCTTACCTGGCGTAAGCTGCTGGCCGGTCTGCTACGGCAGTGGGGCTATCACGTGCTGGAAGCTGAAGAGGGTGAGCAGGCGCTGGCGCTGCTGCGGCAGCATCCGGTTAATCTGCTGATCAGCGACTGGGAGATGCCGGTCATGGACGGGCTGACGCTGTGCCGTCAGGTGCGCCAGCAGTTCCGGCAGCGTTATATCTATGTGATCCTGCTGACGGTGCGCGAAAGCACCGACGATCTACGCGCCGGCTTCGCCGCCGGTGCGGATGATTTTCTGCGTAAACCGGTAAACCGGGTCGAGCTGCAGGCGCGCCTGCATGCCGGAGAGCGCATTCTGCAGCTGGAGTCGACGCTGGAGAGTCGCAACCAGAGCCTGCAGCAGGCGCTGCAGCAGATTGAGACCGACCTGCAGGCTGCCGCCGCGCTGCAGCGCAGCATATTACCGCCGCACGCCATTCATCACGCCGGCTGGTTTGCCGACTGGCTGTTTATACCTTCGGCCTGGGTTTCAGGCGATATCTTTCATTTTTTTCCGCTGGACGGGCAGGCGCTCGGTTTTTACAGCGTCGATGTCTCCGGACACGGCGTGTCAGCGGCAATGATGTCGGTAGCGGTGGCGCGCCAGTTTCTGCATGGCCGTACGGTAGAGCGGTTTCTCTATAGCGGCGAGACGATCACGCCGCCCGCCGACGTGGTGGCGATACTGAATGAGCGCTTTGTGGCGCAAAGCAGCGACGTAACCAGCTATTTCACTATGGTGTATGGCGCGATTGATCGTCAGAGCGGTGCCGGACGACTCTGTCAGGCCGGGCATCCGCCACCGCTCATTGTGGCGCGCGATGGCACAATCCGCATCGTCGGTGAGGGCGGTGCGCCGGTCGGGCTGCTTAACGATCTGAGCTGGGAGGAGGTGAGTTTTACGCTGGCCCCCGGCGAGCGGCTCTGCCTCTACAGCGATGGCATTACAGAGTGTGAAAATCCACAGCAGGAGATGTTTGGCATGGCGCGGCTGCAGGCGCTGCTCGCGGAGCAGGCTTGCCAGCCGGCAGAGAGTCTGCTGCAGACGCTGCACCAGCAGCTTAACCGCTGGCGTGACCTGCCCGCTGACAGTACCGCACCGGCAGGCGACGATATCTCACTGCTGGTTATTGAACATCTGAACCCGGACGAACAGGAGTCTGCACATGAAGTTTGAATCTGACACCGTCGATAACACCCGCATTCTGACCCCGGTGGTACGACGACTGGACGCCGCCGTTGCGCTGCCCTTTAAGCAGCAGGTGCTGGAGGAGATCCGGCAGGGCACGCGCGCGCTGATCCTCGACTTTTCACGCGTGGATTTCATCGACAGCAGCTGTCTGGGCGCGCTGATCTCTATCCTGAAATCACTTAACGGCGGCCAGCTGATGCTGTGTGCCCTGAACAGCAACATCAAAAGTATGTTCACGCTGACCCGGATGGACCGGGTCTTTACGCTGTGCGCCGATCGCGAAGAGGCGCTGCGTACGCTGCAATAAGGAGGGGCTTATGCACCACGCAATGGCCGCAGAGATGCTGACGCTGCCCGCTACGCTCAACAGCCTGACCCGTCTCGGCAACGCGCTGCGTCGTTTTCTGCAGCCGCTGCAGCTGCCGGAGAGCTGGATCTACCCGCTCGATCTGGCGCTGTGCGAGGCGGCGAGCAATATTATCCGCCACGGTTATCAGGATGATGCGCAGCAGCACTACCGGGTGCATTTTTCCTGTGATGAGCAGGGCGTCACCGTCACGTTGTCCGATAGCGGGCAACCGGTGCCTGAGGCACTTATGGAGCGCGCGCAGCGCGGTTTTGATGACATCGCTCTGCTGGCTGAGGGCGGCCGGGGCTGGCCGCTGATTTACGCCAGCGTGGATCGGGTCAGTTATCAGCGTCAGCCGGCAGAGAACCAGCTGACGCTGTGGCGGGCGCTACCGGGCGTCTGAGGCGTCTGAAGGTTTAAACAGCTGCCGGACAAACGCTATATAAGCCGGACGCCAGACATCCATCTCATGCCCGAGACCGGCATAGCTGTGCCACTCATGCCGGATTTTCTGCTGCTCCAGCAGCGCCTGCAGTCCGGTCATATCCCGGCCGGTGATAATATCTTCGTCACCTGCCGCCAGCGCAAACAGGCGCAGCTGACGATTGATTGCGGCGGGCTTTTTCAGCTGTGCGGTAACACGAAAGTCAGGCACGGTTTCCGTGGTGACGCCGCTGAAGATGCCGAGCCAGGCAAACCGATCCAGATGCCGCATACCGCTGACCAGCGCCTGGTAACCGCCCTGAGAGAGGCCCGCCAGCGCCTGGCCGCCAGCCTCGCTGCGCACGCGGTAGCGCTGAGCGATACGCGGCATAATCTCCTGCGTTAACTCACGATCGGCTGCCTGCGCGTTACGCGGATAGAAGGTTTCACGCCGGGAGGCGGGCGCAAAGGTCTCGGGGATGGCATCGCTGATATCCGTCTCCGTATCCGGGATCACCACCAGCATCGGGACAATTTTACCTTCCGCCAGCAGGTTATCCATGATTTGCGGGATGCGTCCCTGGGTTACCGCCGACAGCGCGGTGTCGCCAAAGCCGTGATAGAAATAGAGCACGGGCAGGGGATCCGCGGCGTCCGCCGCGCCCGGTGGCACCCAGACCGCCAGCTGTCGCTCGCGCTTCAGCACCTCTGAGTGCCAGGTCAGGGTATGGATTTCGCCATGCGGGACCTGACGCGTATCCAGCAGGCTGCCGGGCACCAGAATCAGGCTGGTATTGACCTGTCGCTGTGGTTTGGGCAGGGAATTGCCGGTATCGATGCTGCGAAAGCCATCTACGTTAAAGAAATATTCATACAGGCTCGGGGCGAGCGGTTCACTGGTAAAGCGCCAGATACCACGCTCATCCTTAGTCATGGGATGCGCGACATAGCGGTCAGGCGTGGCGCCGGTGACCACATCCACCGCTTTTGCAGAGGGTGCCCAGAGTCGCCAGGTTATGCTGTCATCGGTGTTAACTGCGGAGAGATACTGTTCAGGGACCAGCGTATCAGGCGGGCGCTGCGGCAGAGGCTGCGCACCCGCTCCGGCGCTCCACAGCGCGGTGCAGACCAGGGCAATAAGAGAATAACGCATCAGTTTTCCTTACCAATAGACGGTATTGCAAGTGTGGCACAGGCCGCCTGAAAGTGAGAGAAACGGCGAGAAAAGTGTGAGAGCTGCAGGCAATTTGCAGGAAGCGTAGCGGGAATCGCGAACTGCGCTACCTTTAATAACGGGTGCTCACGCGTTAAATAACATCATTAATAGGGGGACAGCGGTGAAAATAGCCTGTTTAGCATGGGGGTCACTGATCTGGAAACCCGGTGAACTGCCGGTGGCCGGCGAGTGGCATGCGGATGGTCCGGCGCTGCCGGTGGAGTTCTGTCGTATTGGCGATGGCGGTGAACTGGCTACGGCGCTCTGTATGAACGCGGCACCAGTTAACGTTTACTGGGCAGTACTGGCGAGCGTTTCGCTGCCGGAAGCGGTGGCGGCACTGCGTCTGCGCGAGGCGATCCCTGATGAGCGTGAAGATGGCGTCGGCATACTGCTGCAGCCGCAGCATACGCCGGGTGTGCTTAGCGACTGGGCGCAGGATCGCTGCCTTGATGCGGTAATCTGGACCGCGCTGCCGCCGCGCTATCAGCACCAGGAAGGCTTAATCCCCAGCTGCGACGAGGCGCTCGCGCATCTCGCCAGCCTGAGCGGTGAGGCGGCTGAACACGCATTTGATTATATTCGTCGCGTGCCGGCGCAGTTCGACACCGCTTATCGCCAGCGCCTGCAGGCGCTGATCGACACGTCAGCTGAAGTGGCGTAGAGCGGCGTAAAAGTTATCCTGAAGAATTTTGATGCGGTATGAGATGGCACTGTACCGTATCGTTGAACAGCTGATGACAATATTTGCAGCTGAACCGGAAAGCTATAATGTGCCGGCAGCATTCTGGCAGAAAGCGTTACCGGTTAAAGCAGCGGACATGAAAAAGTATGTGGAGCGTATTCGCCAGGATAAGCAGCGGCGACTGCAGCAGAAAAAGCAGAAGGCTAATGATCTCAACGGAAGAGGTGAGGCGGGTAGCAGGGAAAACGGTCTGACAGAGGTCTGAGGTCATTGCGTCGTTGCGGATGAAATCCATCATTTAACATAATATACATTATGCGCATTAAGGTGGCACCCGGTAATATATCGCAGAATAGACATTTATACAGAATCGGCCGCACGTACCTGGGCGCCATTAATGGCGCCCCTACAAAACCGTATGCGATCCGGATCCGACAACCGCGCGGGCCTGGGCGCCATTAATGGCGCCCCTGTGGGTTTTATGGGCGTGCGTTGAATGATGACGTGTTATCCGGGCGCTCCGGCGAATTTTGTAGGGGGCGCATTAATGCGCTCCTGGTGAACATGCGCCCGCCCCCTGGTAAAAGAACCTGCGCCCGACCCCGGCTCACGCATAAATCCGGCGACCGCCCGGCGGGATTCAATTAGCATGTATTCATGCGTCATCTTTTATCGTGGTACTTTCTGACAAAGTACCTCCGGACCACCCGATCGGCCACAGGATGTGTTAAATGAAGTTCCTTTCTGTTCAGTATCTGCGCGGGCTGGCCGCGCTGCTGGTTGTTGTTGCGCATAACGCTTTGCTGTTACCGGATGGTATGGCGGCGCATATTCCGGGCGCGCTGGGCGTCGATATCTTCTTTATCATCAGCGGCTTTATCATGACCTTTATTACGGCACACTCCGCTGAACGTCCACTGCCTTTTCTGATTAAGCGTTTCTTTCGTATCTGGCCGGTGTTTTTTCTGGTCTGGCTGGCGGCCTGGACGCTGGTTTATAACGAACGTGAATTTCAGCAGATGGGCTGCGTACTCTACTTTTGCCTGCAGGACTACAGCAGTGCCGGACCGGTGTTTGGTTACAGCGCGCTGGGGCCGCCGTGGACGCTGACCTACGAAGTGCTGTTCTATACGCTGTTTACGCTGGCAATGTGTATCAGCTATCGTCAGCGCAGCCTGGTCTGCAGCCTGATTTTTCTTACCGCCTCCGTCGGCTTTCAGCTGGCCTATAACGGCAGCGTCACCCTCTCCTCTCAGGCGTCTCCGGACCTGGTGGTAAACGCCTGGTGGCAGGCGTGGATCAAACTCAGCAGCAATACCATCGTATTTGAGTTTATTACCGGCATGCTGCTGGCCGAACTGGTCGTCAGCGGCAACATGCCGGCGCTGCGCACCCGCGGACGACGCATTGTCTGGTTAGCGCTCGCCGCCGCGGCGGGTATCGCATTATTGACAGGCCCGCAGCCGTTTGGCCTGCACGGCGGCTACTGGCTGGCCGCCATTATCATGGCTTGCGTCATTCTGCTTAGTGACGAACGACAGTCAGCGCCGCAGCCGGTGCTGAATTTCCTCGGCAACATCTCTTACTCCCTCTATCTGGTGCACTATCCGCTGCGCCGCGTGCTGCTCAACCAGCTGCCGGCTGACGCCAGCGCAGGCACAAAGCTGCTGGTCTTTGCGCTGTCGGTAAGCGGCAGTGTCGCGCTGGCTGCGCTGCTGTTTCGCTATGTCGAACGCTACGCTATCCGCGCGGGGAAAAAACTGGCCGATAGCTGTTATAGCTGGTTCTCCGTGCAAAAAAGCTGACCGAACAGCCGTGCCAGGCAGCTGAGGATACCTCCCCGCCGGGTGCTGTCCTGCTGATTGCGTCTGGCTGGAGGCGCTGGCCGATGAGGTAGGTCTGTTATTATGTTAAATAGCCCGGTTTACTCCGGGCTGCCAGCGGCGCGCTTGATCGGTGCAACCACCACGTTGACCCCGTTATCCTGCATGCGACGCAGCAGCGGCAGCGGCGTGCCCTGATTCACAATCACCACGTCAAACTCGCGCAAATCGGCAAAGCGATGCAGCGCGCGCCGGCCAAACTTGGTGTGATCCATCAGCAGAATACGCTTCTGTGCCGACTCAAACATGGCGCGCTTGGTCTCTACCGTCTCTGCTGACTGATGAAACACCGCGTCATCCACAATGGCGGACATGCTGACAAAAAAGATATCTGCGCGCAGCGAGGCGATCTCTTCGCGCGTCATGCGCCCCATAAACGCGTTACACCAGGGGTGATACTGCCCGCCCAGCCCCATCAGGGTAATATCCCGCCCGTTACGCAGCTCGTTCATCAGGGTCAGCGAGTTGGTGATCACCGTCAGCGGCGCTTTCGCATACAGCTGCCGCACCAGCTGAAACACCGTGGTGGAATCATCCAGAAACAGCGCCTGCCCCGGCTCCAGATAGCTGGCCGCCACTTCGGCAATCGCCTGCTTCTCCTCCAGCTGGCGCGTGGCGCGATAGATATCGCTCGATTCCACCAGGCTGGTTGAGGTAGCCGATACCACCCCGCGCGACTTATGCAGCAGGCCGCGCTCGACCATTTCATCAATATCACGGTGTGCGGTCATCAGACTGATACCAAACCGCGCGGTCAGATCTTCGATTCGTACGGCGCCCTCGGCCATGACCGCTTCCGCGATCAGCTGGCGGCGCGCCTGCTGGCGTGCCTGGCGACTGTCGCCGGGCAGCGTATCCGCCGTGAAAACACCAGGCAGCGTGTCGTGTGGGTTATGCGCCATATAAGTTCCGGAGAGGAGTAAAATGCAGGATTAGTTGTAATTACAGCGCGTTATACCCATTAATGCAAATAACCGATCGCCTGCACCCCGGCCAGCTGCGGCCAGCCGGGGATGCTGCGGTTACTGTTTAAGCACAAACGGTGAAATGAAGTTGCCGGCGTTCTCTTTGGTGATCAGCACGCAGTCAAACAGCTGTTTTTCAGCCGGTGCGCCGGTTTTTCCGGTTTTCAGGAAAGTATCTGCCTGCTCAATCGCTTTCTGTGCAAACAGCGCGACCGGCTGCATAACGGTATAGGCCAGCGTGCCGGCTTTCACCGCATCGACCGCGTCCGGCGTGCCGTCAAAGCCCCCGACCTTGATCTGCCCCAGTTTGCCGGCCTGTTTCAGAGCCGCAATAGCGCCCAGCGCCATCTCATCGTTACCGCTGATCACGCCTTTGACATCCGGATTCGCCTGCAGCAGCGACTGCATCTTGTTAAAGCCCTGCGTGCGATCCCAGTTCGCCACTTCCTGACCCGCCTTTTTCAGATCGGGATATTGCGACAGCACGGTATCAAAGCCGTTGGCGCGGGTTGCCGCATTGTTATCCGAGGGCGGTCCTACCAGCTCAACATAGTTACCGCTGTCGCCCACCTGCTTCACCCACTCCATGGCACCAGCAGCGGCGCCCTGCGCGTTGTTTGAAACCAGCTGCGCTTTCGCCAGCCCGCTCTGATTCAGCTCTGCGTTAATGACAAACACCGGAATATTGGCGGCAATCGCTTTTTTCACCGAGCCGATGGAGCCGTCAGCGTTGGCGGGATCGAGGATGATCGCTTTAGACTTATTGGTGATGGCGGTATCGATCAGCTGGCTTTCCGCGTTGGTATCGCCTTTATGGGCGCTGACTTTGGCGCTGTAGCCAAGTTTTTCAGCCGCCTTCTGCGCGACCTGGCCCTCCGTCAGCCAGTAAGGGTTAGAGGGATCGTTGACGATAATAGTCATCAGACCTTTATCGGCCCAGCCTGGTGCAGCAAAGGTGCTGATGGCGACGGTAGCGGCAAGCATAAGACGTTTGGTAAACATAGTGACTCCGTTATTATCAGGGTACAGGTTTTTTTTACGGATAAACGCGCACCGCAGCGGCGCGCGCAATTCAGCGGCTGCGTCGCCCGTACTGCAGCGTATTCAGTAACACGGCCAGTACAATCACGGCCCCGGTAAACACCGTCTGCCAGTAGGCAGAAACGCCGATAATCACCAGACCATCAGAGAGAAAGCCAATCACGAATGCTCCCAGCAGCGTGCCGCGCACGTTACCGCGCCCGCCGGTCAGCGCCGCCCCGCCAATGACCACGGCCGCAATCGCCGTCAGCTCGTAGGTGGTACCCGCCGTCGGGCCGGCAGAGGTGAGCTGCGAAGAGAGCACCAGCCCCGCCATCGCGGCACAGATACCTGACAGCACATATACGCTAATCTTCACGCGTTTCACCGGCACGCCGGAGAGATCGGCGGCGCGCTCATTGCCGCCTGACGCATAGAGCCAGCGGCCAAACGCGGTACGGCTCAGCAGAAAACCGCACGCCAGCGCCACCGCGCCGAGTACCAGCACGCCAACCGGAATGTTGAACAGCCGGTTAAACCCAAGCCAGTCAAAGCCGGTGTTGCCCAGGGATTCACTGCCGGAAAGCTTGTTATAGGTCAGACCGTTAGTCATCAGGAGCGCAATGCCGCGCGCCACATACATAGTGCCAAGCGTGGCCACGAAGGCGGGTACGCGGCAGATGGCAATCAGTACGCCGTTCACCAGCCCTACCAGCGCGCCCACGACCAGCGTCAGGATCGCCACGGCCCACACCGGCAGATAGAGCACCACGCCGAGCGCCTCAAGGCTGATGCCCTGCATCATAAAGCCCGCCATTACGCCAGCCAGTCCCAGCGTGGAGCCGACCGAGAGATCGATGCCGCCATTCAGGATCACCAGCAGCATACCGATAGCGGGCAGGCCGAATATCGCCACGTGTGACGCCATCGTCAGGAAGTTAGCTCCGCTAAAATAGTTAGGCGACAGAAACGAAAACGTCGCGATAATCACCAGCAGCGCAATAAAGGCGCGTCCCTCCAGCAGCAGGCGGGCCAGGTTAAGCTGTTTTGTAGTGCGGGAGGCATTCGCCGCGGGCGAGGTGGCCAGCGTTTGCGTTTGATCGGTCATACTTTTCACTCCGTTTTTCATGTTATGCCACCAGTGCTTCACCCGACGCCGCCATGATGCGCTCTTTACTCACGCTGGCGTCGAAAATGGCGGAGATACGCCCTTTGCTCATCACCACGATGCGGTGAGCGATGCTAAGACATTCACCAACCTCGGAGGTGGTATAAACCACCGCCAGCCCCTGCTTCGCACTCTCTGCCAGCAGGCGAAACACTTCTGCTTTGGCACCGATATCGATGCCGCGGCTTGGCTCATCGAGCAGCAGCACGTTGGGCCGCGTCGCCAGCATCTTGCCAATCACAACTTTTTGCTGATTACCGCCCGAGAGCGATCCGATCGCCGCGTCACCGCCTGCGGTTTTCACCGTGACGTTGCGAATGGTATCGCTTACCAGCTGCTTCTCACGGCGGGCGGAGAGCATCAGTCCCCGGACAAACTCACCGATGCTGGCCAGCGACAGGTTCTCCCCTACGCTCATGGTCTGTACCAGTCCGTCGCGCTGCCGATCTTCCGGCACCAGCGCCAGCCCGATAGCGATACGCTGCGCCAGAGATAAGCGGCTAATCTCCGTCTCCTGCAGCCGGATATCGCCGCTGCTCTGCGCAATACGTCCGGCAATGCACTCCAGCAGCTCCGTGCGCCCTGCTCCCATCAGGCCATAAATACAGACTATCTCGCCCGCCTTTATGGTCAGCGACAGGTTGTCTACCAGCCGGATGCCGGTTTTACTCTTCACCGTCAGGTTTTCAACCGTCAGCGCGGGCGGGCCAAAGGCGTAACCCTGCGGCGGCGAGCCGAGATCGAAATGCTCCCCCACCATGTTGCGCACGATCCACTCAAGATCGATATCGCTGCGCTGCGCCCAGGCGGTCATCACGCCGTCGCGCAACACAACGGCGCGGTCGGTGATCTCCAGCGCCTCCTCCAGATGATGGGAGATATAAACGATGGCGACGCCCTGGCTGGTGAGATCGCGGATCACCTGAAACAGCACCCGGACTTCGGCGGCGCTCAGAGCCGAGGTTGGTTCATCCATGATCAGGATCTGCGAATTTACCGACAGCGCCCGGGCAATCTCCACAATCTGCTGCTGGCCGAGACGCAGGTTCTCGACCGGCGTCAGCGGATCGATATCCTCTTCGAGCGCCGCCATCAGGTGCCGGGTCAGCCGTGCCTCTTCGTCGTAGTCAACGCCGGTAGCCCCCATGATTTCGCGTCCCATGAAGATGTTGTCACGGACATTCATATTGGGCGCGAGATTCAGCTCCTGATGAATAATGGAGATACCGCAGCCGCGCGCCTCGGTGGCGGAGTGAAATAGCTTACTTTCGCCATTGAGCAAAATTTCCCCGGATGTTGGCGTAATCACGCCGGATAAAATCTTCATTAAGGTCGACTTGCCGGCGCCGTTTTCACCAAACAGCGTGGTGACTTCGCCGCGGCGTATCTCAAAGTTCACGCCTTTTAGCGCATGCGTTGAGCCATACACCTTGCTGACGTTACGCGCCTGCAGCACCACTTCACCTTTTAACAGCGCCGGATTAACAGGAAAGGGTTTCATTTAACCTCCACGCTGACCGGTGTGATCAGCCAGTTACTGGCATTAAGGAGGCGAAACACCCCGATGACCTCCACGGTCTTGCCCGGCAGCGCGTTGCGGTCAAGCTTCTCCAGAACGCTGTTTTTCATGGCGCGGTTCAGCGCTGCCCCGGCGTTCTGATACTCAATCTGGTTGGTAAAATCGCCGAACTGAATAGTGCCGCTGGCGTCGCGCAGATCGGTACCGCTCAGGGCCGGCCCGGTCTGCAGGCGTACTTTCAGGCTCTCCGGCACGCCGGCGACCTGCAGCGGAAAAATCCCCTTCTCTCCCGGCTGCACCACGCCCTCCAGCCTGACCGGGATCACCGGCAGCGGCGAGCCGACACCATACTGCGCGGCGGCGGCCTGCTGGTTCGCCTGCAGCGCTGCGGCCAGCGTTTGCGCCGCAACGGCGCGACGCTCCACGCTCTGCTTCACCTCAGGGAAGTGCTGTTCCGCCCAGCTGTCTGGTGAAAAGCCCTGCTGCGTCTGCCCGGCGGCGTCGGTTCTGACAACGTGGGTATCCAGAGCAATGCCGGCTATGACGGCACAGCTCAGCACGGCGGTCAGCAGCAGGCGACGCCTGCGCTGCCGGTCAAGCTGGTGTGCGAGCACTGAAACATCAGACATAACGACACCTCATCGGGTTAACAGCCCGGAATTAACGCTGGCTGTGTTATATATGTGATAACTAATGTGATGAGAATTGTGCTGATGTGACTAAAATGTCAACAGCCCGGCGGCGATTTTTTCAGGAGAGCGATCTGGATCGCTGTTTGAACCGCAACCGCTGATAAAGGTTTAAATTCCCTTATGTCAGGGATGTTGGCGAGTATAAGTTGTCTGGAGGTGACTCAGCCGGGCGGTGATTTCGTGATCCTGCTCGCTAAGTGAAATGAAATATTTTATCTGTATTGAAATTTAATACAAAAGATATGTTATCTAAGTGAGAAAAGAAGTATCACTAGCAGCAGCATAATAATCACACGCCGTTAACACGGCATACGGCGGGATCGCAGGCAGCCCGCAGCACATACCAGGTGGAGGTGTCGGTGGAGAGTGACGATATCATTGTGGGCCTGGATTCAGGTACCTCGGTGGTCAAGGCGGTAGCCTTTGATTTGACCGGCAAACAGCTGGCCTGCGCGTCGGTACGTAACCGCTATTATCGCGCAGCAGGTGGCGCAGCGCAGCAGTCGATGTCACAAACCTGGCAGGATGCAGCCAGCGCCCTGCGTCAGCTCGGCGACCATATCGACAACCTGGCAGTCCGCGTAGTAGCGTTAGCCGTGACGGCTCAGGGGGACGGCAGCTGGCTGGTGGATGCGGAAGATCGGCCAGTGGGTGACGCCTGGATCTGGCTCGATGCCCGGGCGGCCCCCACGGTGGCCACGCTGAATCAGCATCCGCTGGCGCAGGCGCGCTTCAGCGCCACCGGCACCGGACTCAATACCTGCCAGCAGGGGGCGCAGCTGGCACACATGGACAGGCACTTTCCTGAACTGCTGGCAAAGGCTGACGTCGCGCTGCACTGCAAAGACTGGCTCTACCTTAACCTGACCGGTGTACGCGCCACCGACCCGTCTGAGGCGAGTTTTACCTTTGGCAACTTTCGTCACGCCGGCTATGACGACACCGTGATTGACGCGCTGGGGCTGACGCACCGGCGTCATCTGCTGCCGGAGATTGTCGAGGGCACAGAGACCACGCATCCCCTGACCCGCGAGGCGGCAGCGCTGACGGGCCTGCGGGCCGGGACCCCGGTAGTGCTGGGCTATGTGGATATGGCGATGACGGCGCTGGGCGCGGGCGTCCACACCGGCGAGGCCAATACCGCCTGTTCGATTGTGGGTTCAACCGGCGTCCATCTGCGCAGCGTTACTGTTGATGATGTCTGGCTCAATCCGGCGCAGACCGGCTACGTGATCCCGCTGCCGTGGCCCGGTTATGTCACGCAGGTTCAGACCAATATGGCCTCGACGCTGAACCTGGACTGGCTGCTGAATGTCGCCGGAGACCTGCTGCAGAGCTTTGGCTGCGAAACCGATCACGCCCGGCTGGTGGCGCAGATTGATAGCTGGCTGACGCGCACCCCGCCCGGCACGCTGCTGTTTCATCCCTATATTTCACTGGCGGGCGAACGCGGTCCCTTCGTGAATGCCAGCGCGCGTGCCGGTTTTACCGGCCTGCACTATCAGCACACTTTTGGAGACCTGGTGCGCGGCGTGGTAGAGGGAATTGGGATGGCGGCGCGCGACTGCTACCAGGCGATGGGTCAGGATCGGCCCGGCGAGATCCGTCTGACCGGCGGTGCGGTGCGCTCAGCGCCGCTGCGGCAGATCCTCGCGGCGGCTATCGGTGCCCCGGTGCGTATCAGCCAGCGTGAAGAAGCGGGCGCGGCCGGCGCGGCAATGATGGCCGCGGTTGCAGTGGGCGCGTTCTCTTCTATGGCCGCGTGTGCCGAAACCTGGGTCCGCCCGCTGCTTGATGCACCGGAAGCGCCGCAGCCCGATCTGATGCAGCGCTATGACGCGCTGTTTCCTCATTATCAGCAGATCCGCAGCGATCTGCCGGCCTGCTGGCAGGCGCTGAATACCTGTAACGGAGTCAATCATGAGTGACACTATGCTGGATCTGTTTGTTATTGGCGGCGGCATTAACGGCGCCGGTATCGCCCGTGATGCCGCCGGTCGCGGCCTGTCGGTGGCGATGTGTGAAAAAGACGATCTGGCGCAGGGCACCTCCTCCCGCTCCGGGAAGCTGGTGCACGGCGGCCTGCGCTACCTGGAGTATTATGAGTTCCGGCTGGTGCGCGAAGCGCTGATTGAGCGGGAAGTGCTGCTGAATGCTGCCCCGCATATTATCTGGCCGATGCGCTTTGTGCTGCCGCACAGCCCCTCCGATCGCCCTGCCTGGCTGGTACGGCTCGGCCTCTTCTTCTATGACCATCTGGGCGGCCGTAAGAAACTGCCCGGTACGCGCTCACTCGATCTGACGCGCGATCCCGAAGGCGCCCCGCTGCTCGACAGCTATAAAAAAGGGTTTGAGTACTCCGACTGCTGGGTCGATGACGCGCGGCTGGTGGTGCTGAACGCGCTGGATGCCGCTGAGCGCGGCGCAACCATTCTGCCGCGCACGCGCTGCGTTGCCGCACAGCGCCTGGCCGGCAAATGGCAGATAACCCTTGAAGATGTCAGCAGCGGCGAGCGCCGCACGCTGTTTGCGCGGGCAATCGTCAACGCGGCGGGACCCTGGGTGCTGGACATTGTGAGCGACGTGACGCAGAGCCACAGCCAGCGCCGGGTACGTCTGGTGAAAGGCTCACACCTTATCGTGCCTAAATTCTGGGAGGGTCAGCAGGCGTATCTGGTGCAGAACACCGATAAGCGCGTGATTTTTATCAATCCTTATGAAGGCGATAAAGCGCTGATTGGCACGACGGATATTCCGTGGGAAGGCAAAGCGGAAGCGGTGACCGCCGACGATACGGAACAACAGTATCTGTTAGACGTCGTTAACCGCTACTTCAAAGTTAAGCTGCGCCCGGCTGACGTTATTACCCGCTTCTCCGGCGTGCGTCCGCTGTTTGACGACGGCAAAGGCAACCCCTCCGCGGTGACGCGCGACTACGTGTTTGACCTCGATAACCAGCAGGATGCGCCGCTGCTGCACGTCTTCGGCGGGAAAATCACTACGTTCCGCAAGCTGGCAGAGCACGCCCTGCAGAAGCTAGCCCCCTTCTTTCCGCAGATGGGCGCTGACTGGACGCGTGCGGCCACGCTGCCGGGAGGCGATATGGCTGACGCCGACTTTGAAACCTTTCTTGAACAGTGCAAAGCGCGCTGGCCATGGCTGCCGCAGCCGCTGCGTAAACACTACGCCCGTCTTTATGGAACGCGCATCGCACAGCTGCTGGCAGATGCAACGGCGCTGAGCGATCTGGGACGCCATTTTGGCGGACTGCTGTATGAAGCAGAAGCACGCTATCTGGCTGACCACGAGTGGGCGCAGCAGGCGGAGGATATTCTGTGGCGGCGCACTAAACATCAGCTGCACCTTACCCCGGCGCAGCGCGATGCGTTCATCACCTGGTTTGAAGCGGCTTCCGCGCGCGTGATCCCGCTGCGCGCCCGTGCCGGACAGGAGAACTGATATGGCCCTGACTCTTTCGCTTAATACGAATCCGCTGGTTAACCGCTTTGCCGATCCGCACGACTTAATTATCACGGTGGCGGAACAGATCCGCATTCGCGACCTGCAGCTGACCCATGAATTTATCAATCCGGACTGGCCTGCCGCGACGATAACCGCAATGACGCGTCGTATGCAGCAGGCGCTGAACGCCACCGGCGTGCGCGTCACCTCCGGTATGACCGGCCCCTACGGGCGACTGAACCACTTTGGTCATCCCGATGCTGCGGTGCGCCGCTACTATATTGACTGGTTCAAAACCTTTGCGGATATCACCGCTGAACTGGGCGGTGTGGCTATCGGCTCGCAATTTGCCATTTTTACGCAGCGCGACTTCCGGGACGCAGAGCGCCGCGAAACGCTTATCGATATCGCCACTGACTGCTGGCAGGAGGTCGCTGAACATGCGCGCGCGGCGGGGCTGAAATATCTTTTCTGGGAGCCGATGAGTGTGGCGCGCGAGTTTGGCGAAACCATTCCCGCCGCGCTGGCACTGCAGCAGCGCCTGAGCCAGCGCGATTTTGCCCTGCCGATGTGGATGATGGCGGATATTGATCACGGTGATGTGACCTCGGCCGATCCGCAGGATTACGATCCTTACGCCTGGGCCGAAGCGGTGCCGCGCTGCTCACCGATCATTCATATCAAGCAGAGCATGATGGATAAAGGCGGGCATCGTCCGTTTACAATGCAGTACAATGACGGCGGCCGTATTCAGCCGCAGCCGCTGCTGGAGGCGCTGGCGCGTGGTGGCGCGCAGGATAATGAAATCTGCCTGGAGCTGAGTTTCAAAGAGCGCGAGCCCACCGACAGTCGCGCCGTGGCGGAGATCGCAGAGAGCGTCGCTTTCTGGGCCAGCCATATTGAAACCGGCGTGGCGGACCTGCATCTGGCGACGCACCGGCCCGCCGGAGCGCACAGCTAAACACGCGGGCCGGAGCCCGCGTCGTCTTCTACTCTGAATGGACAAAGACATGAAATCCGCACCTGCTTCTGCCGATCGTGATGACTCTCTGGCGCTGCGTGCGGCCTGGCTGCACTACGTAGGCGGCCTGACTCAGGCTGAAGTCGCTAAACGACTGGGGCTGCCTTCGGTAAAAACGCACCGCCTGATTGCTCGCATGGTGGCGGAAGGCGCAGTAAAAATCACCATTGATGGCGATATTCTCGACTGCGTGGCGCTGGAGGATAAGCTGCGTCAGCACTTTGGCCTGCGGTTTTGTCAGGTTGCGCCCGATCTGGGTGAGACCGGGCTGCCGGTGCGGGCGCTGGGGATGGCTGGCGCGGACTATCTGCGCCAGCTGCTGCTCGGCGCGCCCGCGATTACGCTCGGGCTGGGGCATGGCCGTACCCTCTCCGCGGCGATCCATCAGCTGGCGCGCCTTGAGGCACCACAGGCGCGTTTTGTGTCGCTGCTGGGCTGCCTGACGCGCAACTATGCGCTCAACCCGCATGATGTTATGCACCGCATCGCCGCCAAAACCGGCGCGCAGTCTTACATGATGCCGGTGCCGTTCTTTGCGAACACTGAAGAAGATCGCGATGTTCTGCTGGCGCAGCGCGGCGTCAGCGAGATTTTTGATATGGCCGCGCGCAGTGAGGTCAAGCTGGTCGGTATCGGGACGGTAGAGCCGGCGGCTCAGCTGGTTGAAGCCGGCATGCTCGAAGAGGCGGAGATCAACGCCCTCTCAGCTGCCGGCGCGGTGGGAGAATTGCTGGGCCACTTTTTTGCCGCCGACGGCACGCTGATCCACAACTCACTGACGGCGCGGACACTTTCCGTGCCGCTCAGCCAGAACCGCAGTGAGATTGTGGCGCTGACGGGTGGCCTGAGTAAAGTGGCGGCTATTCGTGCCGTGCTGAGCAGCGGTCAGCTCTCCGGGCTGATCACTGATGAGGTCACGGCGCAGGCGCTGCTGATATAACGCTGACCGGTCAGTAAAATAGCGCTCTGCACCGCCAGGTTAAATCTGCGTGACCTCCGTTCCCTGCGCCGTCAGCAGCGCCTGAGCGGCCGGATCAAGCTCGCTGTCGGTAATCAGCTGCCTGAACGGCTGATGCGGCGCCAGCGCATAAGGGTGGATCTGACCAAATTTAGAGGAGTCGGTCAGCGCAATAGTGTGCGCAGGCTTTTCCAGCAGCGCATGAACCACATCGCAGCGCAGCATGTTGCGCCCGGTAAAGCCGGTGGCGCGATCCCAGCCATCAATGCCGATAAAGACTTTATGAAAGCTGAGCTGCTGAATACAGAGCCGGGTCAGCGGACCGACCACCGACTCACTGCTTTTCTGAAACAGACCGCCGAGAATAATGACGTCGCCGCCCTTTTCACGCAGCAGGCCGGCAATATAGTGGCTTACCGTGACCAGCGTAACGTCATGCCGCTCGCTCAGCGCCTGTGCCAGCAGCGCATTGGTGCTGCCCCCCTCAATAAATACCGTTTCCCCTGCATTCACCAGAGAGGCGGCATAATCGGCCAGCCGTTTTTTTACGGCAAGGCGGGTTTGCATCCGGGCGCTGACATCGTCACCGCCCGCAGCAACGGCGGAGCCATGCACCCGACGCAACAGCCCCTCTTTTTCCAGCTGGTTAAGATCCTGGCGCATCGTGACTTCAGAGACGCCGGTGGTCAGCGCCAGCTCGCTGACGCTGACGCTGCCGCGCGCACTGAGCAGCTCGATAATTGACTGATGACGTGCGTTCATAGTGTCCTGCAGTTAGTCAGTAAGGCCCAGCGCCTGACGGCCGCGGGCGTTCAGATGCTGGGGCGTAAAGCGATCCTGCCAGTTAACCTCATAATCTTCACGCGGGAAATCACCGGGTGAAACACCCTCTGTCAGCGCCTGCGCCACCTGATGCGCGTAAGCGCGATTTTTGTCGCACATCGGCGCGGCCGGAATATACATCACATTACCCCAGCCCTGCTGATCTTCTACCGGCGCGACAGAATGTATCACATCGCAATGCCACCATACGGAATCGCCCGCTTCCAGCGCCGGAATGGAGCAGAGTCCGGCAATCAGTTCAGGATGCCAGCGCTCCGATACCGGCAGGACTTTACCCGGCTCAACCCCGCATAGCTCCTCTTCCGGTACATCGCTGAGCAGAGGACGCAGCAGCAGTAACGCCATTGCCTGCGGCACCGGCACAACGTGCAGCAAACCCTGACCCGGCTGCATATCAGAGAGCGCCGTCCAGCCCTGAAACGTACGGAATACCGAACATTTTGTGGTAGTACCGGACTGGTATTCATTTACCTCTGTGCGGTATGCCGCATCCCACGAGTCGTACTGTGCAAAGCGGTTATTAAAGATATGTCTGAATACCTGCTGATAAGCCGGCAGCAGCCAGCGCTCCAGCGCACCGGAATCGGTATGCGCACCGAGCCCTTTAGAGGTTGTGCCGGGCAGCCGCCGGCGGATGCGGTCGGGATAGATAATGCTGACATCAGGGTCAAACCAGCGTTTACCCTGAGAATCAAACCGCCACAGGTGATTGAGGAATCGCTGGGTGGCAGCCATCGCCTCACTCTGCCGCGCGGCCATTTGCGCCTGACTCCAGTAAATCGGATAGATTTCCGGCCGCGACGCCGCAAGATTGCCAAAGAAATCATCTCCCGGTCCCCGGTAGCCGGTCATAAAATCGTTATCGTCCAGATAACGCATCATCGATGCATCCCATCCCAGCGCGCATTCGCGGCTGAAATTACCTTTTACCACAACACAGCCGCGCCGCCGGATATGTGCTTTCTGCGCCTCACTGATTTCACCTGCGGCTATCGCCTGCCAGCTCAGCTGGGGCCAGGCGGAACCAGACTGCGCCTCTTCATTTCTGGCCGCGGCAAGCTCCGTCACCACGCTCTCCCGCACCTGCTTATACAGCGCCTCCACATCTCCGATCTGCTGGCGCAGCTGCTGCTTCATCTGACGAATGCTTTTTCTGAAATCGTCGGGCTGCTGCTCTGAAGAGAATAAAGTGGTCACAGAAATCACCTCTCGCTCTGGTTTCAAATGAAAGTTAATAACGTTTCATTCATAACACGCAGCTGGCGTATGGCAAGCCGGTTGTGGCGGAAAGCCGGACGCGGTCACAGTTGGCAGGAGGTTTCATTTGAAAGTGTGAGGTAACAGAGCGCTCAGCTCCTGCGGGCTGCCCTGCCCGCGGCTTATATTTTCTGTCAGGCAATTTTTTGCAGAGGAGGTTAACCCTTTTTATCATGGGAAAAATTGTTTGTTGTAACTACTAAGGTGCTACCAGATAACGATACTGAATAAATTCTGTTTTTGTCGCCATCCGGTCGTACAGCGCCCGTGCGGCGACGTTGCCCTCCTGCGTGTTCCAGTAGACCCGTGAACAGCCGCGCGCTCTGGCCTGCTCATAGACGGCCAGTATCAGCGCTTCGCCCGCACCGTTACCGCGCGCCGCTTCTGCGACAAACAGGTCCTGCAGATAACAGTAGTCACCGCGCGTCCAGGTGGAGCGATGCGTCAGAAAATGCACCAGCCCCACCATGCTGCCACCCTGCTCCAGCACCAGACAATACATCGGTTCCGCACGGGAGAGCATGCGCCGGAACGTTTCGCCGGTCGTCGCCTCATCAATCTCTGTCTGATAAAACTGCTGGTAGCCCTGCCATAACCGCAGCCAGGCCACATAATCCTCAGCCCGCAATGCCCGTATATTCATCGTCTCTCCTCACTTTGCCAGCGCACGGATAATCTCATCTGCAGCAATAACGCGATCGTCATTGGGTATCCATTTGTTGGCCAGCATAATCAGCCCCACCCTTTGGGAAGGGATAAACACCGCATAGGCTGAAAAGCCATTGGTTGAGCCGGTTTTGTTATACCAGGCGCGCAGCGGCACCGGCGCAGAAGGAGAAACCGGCGTGGCCCGCATACCGTTAAGTATGATTTTGCTGCTGTTCCCCGCCACCAGCTGCTGCTGAGTAACAGGCAGCGGGTAGTACTCCCACATCATCGCCTGCGTAAATGCCGCCGTGCGAAAATAGCCCTGATGGGTGGCAGCCACCGCCTGCCGCCAGGCAGGTACCACGTTAATCTCTCCCATCTGAATGCCGATCCAGCGAATCAGATCTTCTGACGTTGATTTCAGCCCATACGCTTCTGCATCCAGCGGCCCGGGCGTCACGCGTACCGGCCGGTTCTGTTTATCGTAGCCCTGCGCGTAATCCGGCATGGCGCGCGGCGGCACCTGAAGAAAAGTACGATGCATTCCCATCGCCGGCAGCAGCATCGACTCCATTGCGCGCATAAATGACATATTCAGGCTCTTCGCCGCTATCATGCCGAGCATACCGATACCGAGGTTTGAATAGATGCGCTCTGTTCCCGGCTCTGCCTCAGGCTGCCACGCCTTATACCACTGCATCAGCTGCGCGCTATCCGTGACCTCCTCCGGCACAAACAGCGGCATGCCGCTGGTATGCGTCGCCAGGTTCAGCAGCGTAACGCGATCGAGCGCGCTGCCCTGCAGAGCAGGCAGCCACTGGCTGGCGCTGTCGCGAAGCTGCATTTTATGCTGCTGTACGGCGTAGCTGGCGAGCGTGGCGGTAAAGGTTTTGCTCAGCGAGCCGATCTCAAACAGCGTGCGGGAGGTGACCGGCTCTCCGCGATCGGTTGAAGTGACACCGTAACTATAAAAGGTCGTCTGGCCCTTGTTCAGCACGGCAACCGCCATGCCGGGGATCGCAAAGCGCGCCATCAGCGGCTCAATAATGTTATCCGGTGCCCGGGCAGCAGCGGAAGTGGCGATAAACAGCAAAAATGTAGCCATAACGCGGCGTCGCATGAATAATCCTTATTCCTCAGAACCAAAAGCGGTGCGCATAGTATATCCGCCCCCGGCCCACCCCACATGCCCATTCGTGGTGTAAGTGAACAGAGTCACATCCTGAGTAAGCGGGTTTGCCGTTTTGGCTGCGCACTCCTATACCTTTGACGGATAAGCCTTCACCGTCAGGGAGCGTGCTATGGCTACTGTGTTAACCCGTAATGAGCGTCTCGACAGGCTGCGCCAGCGTCAGATTACACCGGTCCTGATTGCCGGAGGCGGCATAAACGGCATCAGTACCTTTCGCGAACTGGCCCTTCAGGGCATCCCGGCTATTCTGGTGGAGCGCGATGACTGGTGTCAGGCGGCAAGTGGTGCCCTGTCGCGCATGATCCATGGCGGCCTGCGCTATCTTGAAACCGGTGAGTTTGGTCTGGTTAAAGAGTCGGTGATCGAGCGCGACCGGCTGCTGAAAAACGCGTCGCACTATGTTTTCCCGCTGCGGACGACGGTGCCGGTGGAAACCTTCGGCGGCGGCATGGTCAACGCCACGCGACGGTTTCTGCGCCTCAGTGACAAACCTGCCCGGCGCGGTGCGCTGCTGATCAAAACCGGCCTCAGCCTGTATGACCTCTATACGCGCCAGTATGGCTCCATGCCTAAACATCAGGTACGAAGCGAGGCGGCAACCCGCGATCGCTGGCCGGGCTTTGCGCCGTGGGTGAAATATAGCGCCAGCTACTATGATGCGTGGATCAGCGCCCCTGAACGGCTGGGGCTTGAGCTGGTGGAGGATGCGGAGCGCGCCTGCAGCGACGCGCTGGCGCTGAATTATATGCAGTTAATCAGCAGCGACGGTGAGAGCGTCACGCTGAAAGATACGCTGAGCGGAGAGCAGTTTCGCCTGCAGCCACACGTGCTGGTCAATGCCGGCGGCGCGTGGATTGATCGGCTTAACCAGCAGATCGCGCCCAAAAGCGCCCGGCAGAAACTGATTGGCGGCACCAAAGGGTCACATCTGATCCTCGATCATCCGGAGCTGCTGCGCATGCTTGATGGTGAAATGGTCTACTTCGAGAATCAGGAGGGGCGCGTCTGCATCCTCTATCCGTGGGGAGGTAAAGTCCTGGCCGGCTCAACGGATATCCGCGTTGACGATCCCGATAACGTGGTCTGCGAGGCAGCCGAGAAAGCGTATATTCTTGAGTCGCTGCGCTTTGTCTTTCCTGAGGTGGTGGTGCCGGAGTCCGCCGTGGTCTACACCTTTTGCGGCGTACGTCCGCTGCCTGCCAGTGATGCAAAGCTGAGCGGTCAGATATCACGTAACCACTCGCTGGTGATGCTGCCGCCCGATCCCACCCGCGCCTGGAGCACGCTCTGTCTGGTAGGTGGTAAGTGGACCACTTTTCGCCGCTTCGGTGAAGAGGCGGCCGATCGCGTTCTGCGGCTGCTGGGCGAAAAGCGCCATGTTTCCACCACTGATTTAGCGATTGGCGGCGGGCGCGACTTCCCTGCTCCGGCGGCCCAGCCCGCCTGGATCGCCCAGCTGGCGCAGCAGCATGCGCTGCCGCTGCCGCGCGTCACGCAGCTGGTAAAACGTTACGGCAGCCGCGCCTTACCGCTGCTGTCGCTGCTGCGCGATGACGACCGTCCGCTGCATCATCACGCCGATTACAGCGCCACGGAACTGCGCTATCTGACAGAGCATGAGCAGGTGTGCCAGCTGGAAGATCTGCTGGTGCGCCGCACGTCGCTGGCGATCGGCGGCGAGCTGACCCCGCCGCTCATTCAGGAGATCTCGCTGCTGATGGCGCAGACGCTGGGCTGGAGCGAGCGTCAGCGGGTACAGCAGCTGCAGCGCTGCTGCGCGTCGCTGGCGCGTTTTCACGGTCTGCATGGCCTCTACCCTACGGTGATGCAGCAGGAGGCACAGCATGTCAGCGAGCAATAAGGCACGCATGAAGCGGTTATTCCGTCACGGCCGCTGTCTGGACGTAGCGGTCGATCACGGTATTGCCAATGAACCCGATTTTCTGCAGGGGCTTGAGAATATTGACGCGGTGATGCAGAACCTGATTGCCGCGCAGCCCGATGCGATTCAGCTCAATTACGGACAGGCAGATCTGCTGCAGTGCGCGGAAGGAGCGAAACCCGCTCTGGTGCTGCGCACCGACGTCGGCAACGCCTATAACGCCGTGCGCCATCGCGAGATGTGGGCAGTGCTGCATAATCCCGATGAGCCGGTTCTGGCGGCGCTGCAGCTGGATGCGGCCGCCGTGGTGGTGAATCTTTATCTTATCCCCGATGAACCCGCGATTTTTCGCATGTGCATCGAAAATATTGGCCGGCTGCGCCATGCGTGCGACCGCTACGGCATGCCGCTGATGATTGAGCCGCTGGTGATGGCACCCGCCGGTCAGGGGGCCGCCTACGGTTCACTGGGCGATGCAGAGCAGATTGTTCCGCTGGTGCGGCTGGCGCGCGAACTGGGCGCCGATATTATTAAAGCGGATCCAACCGATAATCCGGCTGATTTTCACCGCGTGGTAGAGGCGGCGCGCTGTCCGACGCTGGTGCGCGGTGGGGGTAAAGGCGAGATCGGTGCGGTACTGCACAAAAGCGCGCTGCTGATGGCGCAGGGTGCCAGCGGCATGGTGTATGGGCGCAATGTTTATCAGCACGCCTCTCCTGCCCGGGTCGTCGCCGCCCTGATGGCCATTATTCATCAGGGTGCCAGCGGCGAGGATGCGCTGGCCCTTTATCAGCAGGCTGACGCCTGACCTGGCGCACGTTCTGTGCGCGCTCTCCTCTGCGGTTTTACGGAGCCGGATATGAAAATCCTGGGTATTGATGCCGGTAATACGATGATCAAGGCGGTGCTGTTTGATCTCAGCGGGACGATACTGGCCGTGGCTGAGCATAGCGGCGAAACGCTGCAGCCGCAGGAGGGCTACGCCGAGCGTTCGATAGCCGCCATCCGGCACGGTACTGAACAGGCGATCCGTCACTGCCTGCTGCAGGCGGGCACGGACGCACAGGATATCATTGCAGTGGGCGCCGCCGGACACGGCAATGGCCTCTATACGCTGGACCGGGCGCTGCAGCCGCAGCTCGGCATTCAGTCGATCGATCGGCGGGCGGACGATATTGTCGCTGCGCTGGAGCAGGCTGAAAAACAGCACGCCATTTATACCCTCTCCCGCCAGACGCCGTGGGCAGCCTCCACGCCAGTGCTGCTGAGCTGGGTTAAACAGCACCAGCCTCAGATATGGCAGCAGATCGGTGCGGTACTGAGCGCTAAAGATGTTATCGTCCATTTTCTCAGCGACGCGCTCAGCAGCGACTATTCAGATGCGGCGGGTGCCGGGCTGATTGACTATCGCGTTCGCGATTACAGCAGTGAACTGCTGGCACTCTATGACATTCAGGAGGCAGCAGCCTGGCTGCCGCCGCTGCGTGAATCGAGCGCTGTCAGCGGTTATGTTACCGCGCTGGCGGCGGCACGCACCGGTTTGCTGGCGGGTATACCGGTGGTGGCGGGTCTGTTTGATGTGGTGGCCAGCGCAGCGGGATCGGGGGTCGTCAGCTGCGGTGACGCCTCAATCGTAGCGGGTACGTGGAGTATCAATCAGGTTGTGGTGGATAAACCTGACTATCTTCGCCCGGTTTCCATGAGTTCAATGATAGAACGGGATCGCTTTATGGCGATTGAAGCCAGCGCAACCTCGGCGGCCAACCTCAACTGGTTTCTGCGGGAATTTGACGACCGGCGCGGAGGAAAAGGCGCGGTGCAGAGCAGCGAGTGCGTGGCGCAGATCCGTCAGGATCCGCATCTGCCGTTTTATCACCCCTACCTCTACTCCGGCCGCAAACCGGAACCGGCCCGCGCCGGCTTTTACGGGCTGGGCGGCTGGCATACCCGTGCAGATATGCTGTTTGCCCTGTTTGAGGGCGTGACCTTTGCTCACCGGGCGCATATTGACCGGCTGCACGCTGCCGGCCTCCCATTTACCCGTGCCACGCTCTCAGGCGGCGCCGCGCGCAGCGTCATCTGGCCGCAGATGTTTGCCGATGTTTTGAATATTCCGGTGCGGGTGGCAGAGTGTACGGAAACCGGCGCGCTGGGCGCCGCGCTCTGTGCAGGCGTTGGCGTGGGCGTGTGGCGGGATCTGACGGATGCGGTGCAGCATGCGGTGCGTCTGCAGCCGGAAGAGCGGCAGCCGCGGCCGGAGTGGGTCAGCTTCCACGACGCGCGCTATCACCAGTTTAAAAAACTGGAGCTGGCGATGCGCGACATCTGGCGCGAGACCCGCTGATACTCAGCGACACTGGCTGGTGCAGTTCTGTACACAGATTTGCGCCAGCGAGCCACATCCGCCGCCGCTATCATTTTTGCACTGTGACTGCTGTACGTAGCAGTTTTGCTGACAGGCCGACAGATCGCATTTTGACGCGATCGGGGTAAACATAGCAGACGGCGATTTGGGCGACGGCTGCCAGCTGCTCTGCGCCATCGCGTTTACGCTGCACGCCATCATTAACGCAATTATCCACTTCATGATTAATCCTCCGCTCTGAAGCTTTAAGTATGCGCAAAATCTGGTCAGAATGCCGAATGAAACAAAAGATTCATGCGCATAGAGTTGCACTATAAAAGTGCGAGCGCACTGCAACAATCGTTTCATCATTATGTCTCTTTTATAAAAAACCATAGTTATCAACACGCTGTCTGTTGGCGCGCATCTGGTACAGAAGTTGCAGTATTTCCCTGACTGAGCACAGGAGAGCATGATGAAAGTGATTGTTATTGGCGCCGGTATCGGCGGAATGAGTGCTGCTATCGCCCTGGAACGGGCGGGCTTTGAGACGGAAGTCTATGAGGCCGTTGCGGAGATGAAACCGGTTGGCGCAGCCATTTCCGTCTGGCCTAACGGCGTGAAATGCCTGAATGCCCTCGGTCTGAAACAGCCGCTGCGCGCGCTGAGCGGCAATATGGCCTGGATGGCTTATCACGATGCGCGAAGCGGTGCCCCCCTGACCCGCTTCAGCCTGGATCCGCTGGTGCAGCGCACCGGTGAATATCCTGCGCCGGTATCACGCGCCGGGCTGCAGGCGATGCTGCTTGATACTTATGGCCGGACGCGCGTTCGCTTTGGCAGGCGCGTCACGCATGCTGAACAAACCTCGCAGGGCGTTACCGCTTTCTTTGCCGACGGCAGCGAAGCCACAGGCGACCTGCTGATCGCTGCGGACGGCACGCACTCTGTACTGCGCGAGGCGGTTCTGGGCGAGCGCGTGGCGCGTCGCTATGCGGGCTATGTAAACTGGAACGGGCTGATTAGCGTGGATGAAGCGATTGCACCCGCCGATCAGTGGACCACTTTTGTCGGCGACGGCAAGCGCGTGTCGCTGATGCCGGTTGCCGGCAACCGCTTCTACTTCTTCTTTGATGTGCCGCTACCTGCCGGCCTCGCTCAGGATCGCACCACGCTGCGCGCCGATCTCAGCGGCTATTTCGCCGGCTGGGCCGAACCGGTGCAGCGGCTGATAGCGCAGCTCGATCCGCTCACCACTAACCGGGTCGAAATACACGATACCGAACCCCTTACCCGCTTTGTGCGCGGACGCGTGGCGCTGCTGGGCGATGCAGCCCATAGCACCACCCCCGATATTGGTCAGGGCGGCTGCGCGGCAATGGAAGATGCCGTGGTGCTGGCACAAACGCTGGCGACACATTCGCTGGGGGTGGAAGATGCGCTGCTGCGCTATCAGGCGCGCCGGCTGGACCGCACCCGCGACCTGGTGCTGAAGGCACGCAAGCGCTGCGACGTGACGCACGGTAAAGAGCCCGCGCTGACGGCAGCCTGGTATGAAGAGCTAAAAACCGAAAGCGGCGAGCGGGTGCTGGCTGGCATGTGCGACACAATCTGCGGTGGTCCGATGGGATAGCGCGCCACCGCTTCTGCCCTACTCTGCGCTTAATCCGCGATGGCGCAGCATCGGCTCTGGCGCTGGTGCTTTACCGCGCCAGCTCAGCCAGACGTGCTGCAGATCGCTGCTGTTTCCGCGTGACAAGACCAGATCCCGGAAGCGCTGCCCGTTTTCCCGCGTCAGGCCACCCTGTTCAGTGAACGCCTGATAACCATCGTCAGCCAGCATCTGCGTCCAGATATAGGCGTAATAGCCTGCCGCATATCCTCCTCCCCAGATGTGACGAAAATAGCTGGAGCGATAGCGCGGCGGCACTGCTGACAGCGCAATGTTTTCTGCCTGCAGCGCCTGCCGTTCAAAATGTTCCACATCCTGTGGCTTATCGTGCGCGGAGAGGGAGTGCCACTGCAGATCCAGCAGCGCCGCGGCCAGCAGTTCGGTCATGTCATAACCTTTATTAAAGGTAGCGGCCTGTACCATTTTTTCGCGCAGCGCAGCGGGCATCGGCTCCCCGGTTTCCCAGTGGCGCGCATAGCTGGCGAACACCGCCTCATGACTGGCCCAGTGTTCGTTAATCTGCGACGGAAACTCCACAAAATCGCGCGGCGTGGCCGTACCGGAGAGGCTGGCGTAGCGCTGGCTGGCAAACAGGCCGTGCAGCGCATGACCAAATTCGTGGAACAGCGTGATAACATCATCCCAGCTCAGCAGCGCCGGCTGGCCAGGCTGCGGTTTGGTATAGTTGCAGACGTTGTAGATCACCGGTTTCTGATCCAGCAGCGCAGACTGGTCAACAAAGTTGCCCATCCATGCCCCGCCGCTTTTATTATCACGAGCGAAAAAGTCGGTATAAAACAGCGCCAGCGGCGTCTCATCGGCGTCGAAAATCTCATAGACGCACACATCCGGATGATAGACCGGCAGATCGTGGCGCCGGCTGAACCGAATACCGTAAAGCTGCGTGGCGGCCCAGAACGCGCCGCGCTCCAGCACGCTATCCAGCGCGAACCAGGGGCGAATAGCGTCTTCATCAAAGTCATATTTCGCCTGGCGCACCTGCTCTGCGTAAAAATTCCAGTCCCAGGCGCGCAGGTCAAATCTCTGCTGCTGCTCAGCCATCAGCTGTTCTATCTCTGCGGCCTCGCGCCCGGCGCGCTCGCAGGCTGCCGGCACAATATTGCGCATAAAGTCCAGCGCGGCATCCGGGGTTTTCGCCATCTGATCCTGCAGGTTCCACGCCGCATAGCTGCTATAGCCCAGCAGCGCGGCCTGCTCCGCCCGCAGCTGCGCCATACGCGAAACCAGCGGCCGCGTATCGTTAACATCGTTACGCTCACAGCGCTTCAGCGCCTGCTCAAACAGCGCTTCCCGCGTGGCGCGGATGGTTAGCCGGCTCAGCGCTGGCTGCTGCGTGGTGTTTTGCAGCGGGATCAGCCACTGATTATCCAGACCACGTGCGGCCGCAGCGGCACGCGCCTGCTCCAGCGCTGCATCGTCGAGTCCCGTCAGCGCCTCCGGGCTGCTGACGGTGTAAGCGGCTGACTGCGTCGCCGCCAGCAGCCGGTTACCAAAGCGGGTGCTGAGGCCTGCCAGCTCCTGATTGATGTCGCGCAGCCGCTGTTTTTCATCATCACTCAGGCTGGCTCCGGCCAGCTGAAACGCCTGCCGGGTAACCTCCGTCAGCCGCACCGCCTCTGCGTCCGGGCAGGCGGTACTGCGCTGCTGCCAGACTGCCTCCAGCCGGGCGAAGAGCGCGCTATTGAGGTAGATCTCATCGTGCAGCGCCGCCAGGGCGGGCGTAATGATCTCTTCCACCTCCTGCAGGCGTGGCGACGTATTCGCTGCCGTCATGGCTGAAAAGACCTGCCACACCCGGCTCAGTAAGAGGCCGCTGCGCTCCAGCGCTTCAAACGTATTAGCAAAGTCCGGTGGCGCAGGGTTTGCGATAATCGCGGCGACTTCGCGGCGCTTCTCTTCGATGCCCGCTTCCAGCGCCGGCAGAAAATCGTCTTCGCGTATCTGATCGAACGGCGGCGCCTGATACGGCAGCGTGCTGGCGCTAAAAAAGGGATTGGCGGATCGGTTCATTATCGCTCCTGATAATCAGCAACGCCGCAATAGCCTGCGGCAGAGAGCCTTTATCCTGGCACGCCGGTGTGCGGGCAACAACCCGGCGTGCTGCCCGCCCTCTCTTTTTGCCACACCGGCTGGCCATTTACCCAGGTCTGCGCAATGTTGCGATCGTCACCCAGCGTCATCAGAACAAATAGCTGCTCGAAGATATCTTTACTGTTGCCATGACGCAGCTGCTGCAGCGGCGATACGGCCGGATCCAGCACCACAAAATCCGCCTCTTTGCCGGGCGTAAAGCTGCCAATTTTATCGTCGAGATCCAGCGCCTGCGCCCCGCCCAGCGTGGCGCGATAAAGCGCTTCGCAGGCGGTCAGCTTATAGTGCTGCAGCTGCCCGACTTTATACGCCTCGCCCAGCGTCTGCAGCAGGTTGAAGGTGGTACCAGCGCCAACGTCGGTGCCGATCCCCATGCGCACGTTCTCCTGCCAGCAGCGTTTGAGATCAAACAGCCCGCTGCCAAGAAACAGATTTGAAGTAGGGCAAAATGCGATGGCTGAACCGGTGTCGTGCAGGCACTGCCACTCATGGTCCTGCAGATGCAGGCAGTGGGCAAATACGCTGCGTGCGCCGGTGAGCTGATAGTGGTGATAGACATCGAGATAGCCGTTGCGCTCGGGAAAAAGCTCTCTGACCCACGCCACCTCCTGCGGATTTTCACTCAGGTGCGTATGCAGCCAGGTATCGGGAAACTCTCTCCGCAGCTGACCTACCCGTTCCAGCAGCTGTGGCGAAGAGGTCGGCGCAAAGCGTGGGGTCAGCGCATAGCCAAGACGGCCGCGCCGGTGCCAGCGCTCAATCAGCGCCCGCGTCTGCTGATAGCTCGTTTCGGGGGTTTCAGTCAGGTAGTCCGGCGCGTTGCGGTCCATCATCACTTTACCGGCAATGAGCCGCATGCTGAGCCGCTCCGCCGCGCTGAAGAGCGCGTCAACCGACTGCGGATGCACCGTGCCAAACACCAGTGCGGTAGTGGTACCGTTAGCCAGCAGCTGCTGCAGGAAAAAATCGGACATCTTTGCCGCATGGGTTGCACAGTGATACTGCTGCTCAACCGGAAAGGTATAGTTATTCAGCCAGGTCAGCAGCTGTTCGCCAAACGCGCCCATCATTTCCGTCTGCGGATAGTGAATGTGGGTATCGATAAACCCCGGCACAATCAGCTTGCCGCGCAGGTCCGTGACCCGCCGGCTATCCACCCGTAGCGCCGCGCTGCTCCAGCTTTCCAGGCTGACAATTTTTCCTGCACGCAGCGTGAGCAGACCATCAGCGAGATAGCGTGCGGCGTCACTCAGCGCCTCTGGCTGATCTACCGTGCGGGTAAAATCAAAAAAACTGGCGCGCAGCAGCGTCTCGTTGTCAGCATTCATAACTCATCCTCTCAGTAAGATAAAATGAGTGTGCAAAAGCCGTGCCAGTTAAGGGTCATTTACCTGCTAAATCATAAGGTTAGGCTAAAAGAGAGGCAACCGGATGCGCAAACGATTACGTGCATCTGCACCGGCGTTAAGATCTGCTGGCGACCGCTCACGCTGCACCATGATGCATCAGCGCGGTGCACGCCTGCACCCTGTTAACGCATTCCGGCGACAGAGAGTTTGCCGACCGCTTTTTTTCAGCAGGCGAAGAATGATGGTGATATGGTTAAACGCGGACTACCTGAAAACAGTTAAGGAACAGTGAGATGATTATTTTTGTTACCGGTGCTACTGCGGGGTTTGGTGAAAGTATTACCCGTCGCTTCATTGCCACAGGCCATAAAGTGATCGCCAGCGGGCGGCGCGCCGAACGGCTGCAGGCGCTGAAGGATGAGCTGGGTGAAAACCTCTATACCGTTCAGCTCGATGTGCGTAATCGTGCCGTTATCGAGGAGGTCATCGCTGCGCTGCCGGCAGAGTGGCGCAACATTGATGTACTGGTCAACAACGCCGGCCTGGCGCTGGGCACTGAGCCAGCCCATAAAGCCAGCGTCGATGACTGGGAGAATATGATCGACACCAATACCAAAGGCCTGGTTTTCATGACCCGGGCGCTGCTGCCTGCCATGGTAGAGCGCAACGTCGGGCATATCGTCAATATCGGTTCCATTGCCGGCAGCTGGCCCTATGCGGGCGGCAACGTCTATGGCGCAACCAAAGCGTTTGTGCGCCAGTTCAGCCTGAATCTGCGTACCGATCTCCACGGCACCGCGCTGCGCGTGACCGATATCGAGCCGGGTCTGGTAGGCGGAACGGAATTTTCCAACGTGCGCTTTAAAGGCGATGACGATCGCGCCGGCGCGGTGTATGAAGGTACAACGGCGCTGACGGCAGAGGATGTCACCGAGGCCGTTTACTGGGTAACCACGCTGCCAGCGCACGTCAATATCAACACGCTGGAGATTATGCCGGTCAGCCAGACCACCGCCGGGCTGAAAGTGCATAAAGACGCATAACCGTGTGTGACAACGTCACCTGATAGTACCGGGTGACGCTGTTACGCTTTTCCCCAGCCGGTGACAATAATCAGCATTCCGCACAGCGCTATCAGCGCGCCCGCCCAGTCCCATGCGCTCAGCCGTACCCCATCCACCACGCGCAGCCAGATCAGCGCTGTAAACACATAGACACCACCATACGCCGCGTAAACCCGCCCGCTCGCCGCCGGATGCAGCGTGAGCAGCCAGACAAATAGCGCCAGACTCGTCGCAGCCGGCAACAGCAGCCAGGCGCTTATCCCTTTACGCAGCCAGAGCCAGGGCAAGAAACAGCCCGCAATCTCTGCGACAGCCGTAATGAAAAATAATAGTGCGGTCTTGATCAGCATAACTCTGCTCTCTGTTCCCTCAACGCGCTGCACACCGCTGGTGAGCAGCAAAAGCAGGATGATATACTAGCCGCTGTTACGGCAACAGCCTCGCACGGCTGACCGGGTCTGACTAAAGGACAACATCATGAAAAACTATGCTTCCGTTCTGTTTACGGCGCTGCTGACGGCCAGCGTGCTGCTGAGCGCTCCCTTTGCCGCTGCCCGTACCGATCGCCTGATCGTGGAAGATGGCAATAGCGCGGCCAGCAATGAAGCCGCCCGCCAGAGTAAAGAGCAGTGGAACGATACGCGTAATCTGCGCAGCAAGATTAATACCCGGACAGAGAAAGAGTTCGACAAAGCGGACCGCGCGTTTGATACCCGCGACGCCTGCGACAAGAGCTATAACGTCAACGCTTACTGGGAAGAGAATACCCTGCGCTGCCTCGATCGCCGCACCGGTCGTCCGGTCGCGCCGTAACGCGGCGCTGCTGCTATAGTGTTCAGAGAGACAGTCAACAAGGAGTTTGCGATGAAAAAGGGTTCTCTGGTACTGCTGCTGGGTGTGATGACGCTGCCGCTGATGGCTCAGGCCTCCTGCGACAGCGTTCGCGCCGATATCAGTAAAAAAATTGTCAGTAATGGCGTGGCGGAGTCAGATTTTACGCTGGATATCGTGCCAAACGATCAGGCCGACCAGGCGGGCGGTCAGGTGGTCGGCCACTGTGAAAATGATACGCAAAAAATTGTTTATAAAAAGAATATGCGGGATGCAGAGGGCAGCGCACCCGACAGCGCCGGCAGCTCTCAGGATATGTCAGCGCAGTAACCTGCAACCGGGGCAGCCGCCGCTGCCCCGCTTCTTCTCTTCTATTCCATCTCCGGTCGCTGACGCGGCATCAGCCAGGCGATCCACACCGTCAGCAGCGCGATCAGCAAGGCCACGATAAATACCCAGTGCAGCGATGCGGCAATCTGGGTCGTCCAGAGCTGCAGTTCTGCAACCGGCAGCGCCTCCCGGCTTTCCGGCGACATGATTTTTTGCATCGGATCCTCCGCCTGCGGCAGCCGCTGCGCCAGATTGATGTTTAAAACCGCCCCCATCAGTGCGGTTCCCAGCGCTGAACCCAGCATCCGGCTGAACATAATAGAGGCGGTACAGATACCGCGGATCTCATACTGCGCATGGTTCTGCACGGAAACCAGAAACGTGGTGCTGGTCATGCCCATGCCGGTGCCGATAACAAAGGCCGTAAAGCCCGCCTGCAGCACGGAGCTTTCCGCGTGGAGCAGCAGCAGCAGCGCGCTGCCAGCGATCAGTAACAGTGCGCCAAGCTGAGCGGTGAAGCGATAAGAGGTCACGAGCATCAGGCGACCGCTGAGCGTACTGGCAATCGGCCAGCCAATTGACATCATCGCCAGCGCGCTGCCCGCCTGCAGCGGCGTACCGCCGGTGATCCCCTGGATCCAGGTGGGCAGAAACGCGCTGATGCCCATCATGGTGGCGCCGATAATCAGATTACCGGCGTTGCCTGCCACAATCAGACGGCTGCGCCACAGCGCAAGCGGGAAAAGCGGTGCCGCCGTCTGCTGTTCGTGCCGTTTGAGACGCCAGCCTGCCACGCCTGCCAGCAGCAGAAACGGCAGCAGCCAGTAGCCGAGCGCTTCCGCCTGCAGCAGCGCCACCAGCAGCGCAGTGACGCTGATCATCAGCCAGCAGCTGCCGGTAATATTCAGCGCACCTGCGGCGGAGACCGGGCGGGCGGGCAGGAAACGCGCCAGCAGCAGCATAGAGATCAGCCCTATCGGCACGTTGACCCAAAAGATCACCGCCCAGCTAAAGTGCTGCACCAGCCACGCACCGCTAAGCGGTCCGATAATTGCCGCCACGCCCCAGACGCTGGAGAGCCAGCCCTGAACGGTGGCGCGTTCACGCGGGGAGTAGATATCCGCCACAATGGTAGTGGTCAGCGGCATAATGGCACCCGCTCCCAGCCCCTGAAAGGCGCGAAACAGAATGAGCCATGTCATGGTATGAGCAAAGCCGCACAGCACTGAGCCAAACAAAAACAGCGATACCCCGACAAAAAAGAGCCGCTTACGTCCCCATATATCGGCTAAACGGCCATAAAGCGGCACGCTCACCGCCTGCGTCAGGAGATAAATAGAAAATACCCAGCCAAACTGCGCGAAGCCGCCCAGATCGGCAATGATCGTAGGCATCGCCGTCGCCACAATCGTCACCTCAATCGCGGCCATAAACATAGCCAGCATACAGGCAAACAAAATCCATGGACGATGGCTGCGCAAAACTTCAGCGTGCTCTGACATAACGCTCCTTATCCCGTTTTACTCTCTCTTATCCCGCCACACAGCCCGTGCTTATGTGACAGGGTAACCTTTTTCGATGAATTTTTTTTATTGTCATACCATCCCGTACCCGGTGCGGGCTGCAGGCGGTTTTGACCCCTCACCGTCAGCTGTTTTTTGCGTTAAATGCTGGCGTTGCCGATCAGAGATTGCTATAGACTTTTAGCCGTCAGGTTAATTATCTGTGAATTTATGCCGAATTAACGCAGGCAACCCGCACCTTAACCATAAAATTTTGCTATCGAACGCGGCCTCTTATCCTGCCGCTCAGCAGAGCAATCATAGCTGATAGTTCTGTTTATTCAGGGAGAAAACGGTTATGCCTCACGCATCGCTGATCCGGCGCACCGGATTGGCTCTTCTCACTCTTACGCTACTCGTTGCGCTTCTGATCTGGGGCATTGGTCCGGATACGCTGCGCGCCCGCCAGACCGATCTGATCTATCTTGGCCAGCAGCATCTCTGGCTGGTTTTCTGGTCCATGTTCTGCGCCCTGCTGGTGGGGATCCCTGCCGGGATTGTGCTGAGCCGTCCTTTTGCGCGACGTCAGGCTGAATATGTTATGCAGATCTTCAACGTCGGCAATACCCTCCCGCCTCTGGCCGTGCTGGCGCTGGCTATGGTCGTGGTGGGCATCGGTGAGCGACCGGCGCTGATTGCGCTGTTTCTTGCCTCGCTGCTGCCCATTGTGCGCAATACCTATGCCGGCCTGTGCGCGGTTCCACCTGCGCTGACCGAGGCGGCTAAAGGCATTGGCATGACCCGCCTGCAGCGGCTGCGCCAGGTTGAGCTGCCGGACGCGCTGCCGGTGATATTAGCCGGCGTGCGCATCGCCACCGCAATTAACGTCGGCACCGCGCCGCTGGCCTTTTTGATAGGCGCCAGCAGCTATGGCGAGCTGATTTTCCCCGGGATCTATCTGAACGATTTCCCGACGCTGATTCTGGGTGCGGCCGCTACCGCGCTGATTGCCCTGATCCTGGACATGCTGCTGGCCGCGCTGGGCCGCATTCTTTCGCCACACGCTGCAACTTAACTCATGGAGCACGTTTTGATGACCCCCACCAGGCTGTTTTTCAACCGGCTGCGCGGCGCTGTGCTGGCCCTGAGCGCTGCGCTACTGCTTAATCAGTCAGCGCTGGCGGCTGCGCCCATTACGCTCTCAACCAAAAGCTTTACTGAACAGCATATTTTGTCTGCCCTGTCCGTTTTGTGGCTGCAGAAAAACGGGTTTACGATCGTCCCTAAGACCAATATTGCGACCACCATCAGCCGTAATGCCATGATCAACAAACAGATCGATATGACATGGGAATATACCGGCACCTCGCTCATTATTTTTAACCACATCAGTAAGCCCATGTCTCCTGAACAGGCGTGGGAAACAGTAAAAAAGCTGGATGCGAAACTGGGCCTGGTCTGGCTTGAACCGGCACCGATGAACAACACTTACGCTTTCGCCATGCAGCGACGTCGCGCAGAGCAGGAGGGTATCACCACCCTGTCGCAGCTGGTCAGCAAAATGGAGCAGGTGCGCGCCAGCGATCCGGAGCATAACTGGCGGCTGGGACTCGACCTGGAGTTTGCTGGTCGCTCCGATGGCCTGAAGCCGCTGCAAAAAGTTTATCAACTGCCGCTCGATCGCCCGCAAATCCGTCAGATGTATCCCGGCCTGGTCTATAACGCGGTCCGTGACGGGTTTGTGGACGCCGGCCTGATCTATACCACCGATGGCCGTGTCAAAGGCTTTGACCTGCTGGTATTGAAAGATGATAAGCACTTCTTCCCCAGTTACAACGTCACGCCAGTGGTACGTAAAGAGGTGCTCGCTGCACATCCTGGCCTGGAGAAAGCGCTGAATCAGCTGTCAGCATTGATTACTGATGACGCTATTTCAGAAATGAACAAGCGGGTGGATATCGATCATCAGTCACCCGCTCAGGTTGCACGCGATTTCCTCCAGACCCGTAACATGCTGTAAGGAGACACCATGGATACCCTCTATTACATCACTGATAACTGGCAGATGCTGCTCGGCCTGACCTGGCAGCACACCTGGCTGGTGCTGGTGGCGGTTGGTTTTGCCATCCTGGCTGGCGTACCGCTGGGCATTTTAATTGTCCGCTTTAAGTGGCTGGCGACACCGGTGCTGGGCGTCGCCACTATTGTACTGACCATTCCGACTATTGCGCTGTTCGGGCTGATGATCCCGTTGTTTTCGCAGATCGGCCAGGGCATCGGCGCCCTGCCCGCCATCACGGCAGTGTTTCTCTATTCGCTGCTGCCTATTGTGCGGAACACCCATACGGCGCTGGAAAACCTGCCCTCCGGACTGCGCGAAGCGGGACGCGGCATCGGTATGACGTTCTGGCAGCGGCTGCGCTGGGTAGAGATCCCGATGGCGCTGCCGGTGATTTTCGGCGGCATCCGCACGGCGGTGGTGATGAACGTCGGCGTTATGGCGATCGCCGCCGTTATCGGTGCAGGCGGTCTCGGACTGCAGCTGCTGGATGGCATCGGCGGTAGCGATGTACGCATGCTTATTGCCGGCGCGCTGATGATATGTCTGCTGGCTATCTTTCTTGACTGGCTGCTGCACCGGCTGCAGCTGGCACTGACCCCGAGGGGGATTCGCTAATGATTAAACTGGAAAACCTGACGAAAACCTTTACCCAGAAGAGCGGCGCGGCCTTCAATGCGGTTGATAACGTCAGCCTGGATGTACCGGCAGGCGAAATGTGCGTGCTGCTCGGCCCTTCCGGCTGCGGCAAAACCACCACGCTGAAGATGATTAACCGGCTGATACCGGCCAGTGGCGGCCGGATTTATATCAACGGAGAGGATACCAGCGGCCAGGATACGGTAACGCTGCGCCGCAACATCGGCTATGTGATCCAGCAGATTGGCCTGTTTCCGAACATGACGATTGAGGAGAATATTACGGTGGTGCCGCGTATGCTGGGCTGGGATAAAAAGCGCTGCCGCGAACGGGCTACGGAGCTGATGAGCATGGTGGCGCTGGACCCGACTAAATTTTTGCATCGCTATCCGCGTGAAATGTCCGGTGGTCAGCAGCAGCGTATTGGCGTTATCCGCGCCCTGGCCGCCGATCCACCGGTATTGCTGATGGATGAGCCGTTTGGCGCCGTCGATCCGATAAACCGCGAAGTAATCCAGAACGAGTTTCTGGAGATGCAGCGACAGCTGAAAAAAACGGTCATGCTGGTCAGCCACGATATTGATGAAGCGCTGAAGCTCGGCGATCGCATTGCGGTGTTTGGTCAGGGAAAAATTGTGCAGTGCGCCAGCCCGGATGAGCTGCTGGCAAAACCTGCTAATGACTTTGTCGGATCCTTCGTTGGTCAGGATCGCACCCTTAAGCGCCTGCTGCTGGTACAGGCGGGCGACGTCACTGACCAGCAGCCCACCATTACCGTACGCCGCAGTACGCCGCTTACAGAGGCCTTTGCCACCATGGATGACAACGATATGCGTTCCGTTACGGTTGTCGATGAGGATGGCAGGCCGCTCGGATTTGTGAAGCGGCGCGAAGCGCGCGGCGCTGCCGGCCAGTGCGGAGAGCTGCTGCACCACTTTCGCGTCACCGGTAAAGCTGAAGAGAACCTGCGCGTGGTGCTGTCAAAGCTGTATGAGCACAATACCGTCTGGATGCCGATTGTCGATGAAGATGGTCGCTACAGCGGCGAAATTTCGCAGGATTACATAGCGGATTATCTCAGTTCTGGCCGGACCCGCCGCCGTCTGAACCCCTGAACGCTGCGTGCGCCGGAAGCGGCGCACGCGTGGCTCGTTAATCGTGTTCTGACACGCTGACGGCTGCGGGTTGTGCCCTGGTAAAGGAAAACGCCGGCCCGGTTAACGCCTCCGGATCGATATAGCGCGTGAGATCGCGCTGCTCAGCGCGCGGCAGATAAGGCAGCTCTCCCAGCAGCGGCGCGGCAAGCCGGTCGCGCAGCACGCTGACAATCTCCGCATAGTGAGCCAAACCCGGATTGATGCGGTTTGCGACCCAGCCTGCCAGCGTCAGGCCATCGTGCGCAATCGCCTCCGCTGTCAGCAGCGCATGATTAATACACCCCGTTTTTATCCCCACGACCAGCACGACCGGCAGCTGCTGCTGCTGTACCCAGCCGGCGAGCGGCTGCCGATCGTTTATCAGGCTGCGCCAGCCGCCTGTGCCCTCCACGATCACATATCCCGCCTGCGTCTGCAGATCGGCCAGATGACGATCCAGCAGCGCGTAATCGATATGCTGCCGTGCCCCCGGTCCGGACGCATCATCGGTCAGAATAACCGGATTAACCGCCGGATAGCTGAGCGTCAGCCCTGACGCCTGCTGCAGCAGTTCTGCATCGCGGTTGCGTAATCCTTCCGGCGTGGCGCGCGCCTCTTTTGCCACAGGTTTAAAACCTGCGGCGCAGATGTTTGCCTGTGCCAGCAATTGCAGCAGCGCGCATGCAACCACTGTTTTTCCTGCTCCGGTATCGGTACCTGTGACAAATAGCGTTTTCACCTGTTCCACTCCTTCCAGTAAGCAGCATGGATAGCCTGCGAAGAAGGCAGTGTAGGTAATTGACGCCGCCGGATGCTTGCGTTAGCGCAAACTTAAGGTGGGCTGTAGTTATCCCTGCAGCAGTTTAATCAGCAGATGACCGTTATAGAGGGCATCTTTGATCAGCGCTGCCGCCCCCAGCGTACCGGGATCGCTCATTAACGCAGGCACCAGCTCCAGATCGCGGCTGTAAGCGGGCAGCGCCTGCTGCCGGATAGTGCTGTTTATGGCGGGGAAAAGTACGTCTGCCGCCTGATTGAGTGGCGAACCGATAAGAATTTTTTGCGGGTTGAAAATATTCACCATCATCGCCAGCATACGCCCGACGTGATGCCCCACGCCGGCAATCGCATCGTGCGCCAGCCGGTCACCCTGCTGCGCAGCGCGGCAGAGGTTTTCCAGCGTCAGCGGCTGCTGATGCAGCGGGCTGTCAGGCTGTAGCGCCAGCCGCTGCTGCGCCAGCTGCAGCAGACTGGAAGTGCTGGCCACGGTCTCCAGGCAGCCGTGATTACCGCAATAGCACTGCTGGCCCCAGGGATCGATCTGGGTATGCCCTATCTCCACCAGCGCACGGCCGCTTTTATGCAGCAGCTGACCGCCACTGATGACCCCTGCGCCTACGGTCTCATCAATAACAATCTGAATAACATCCTGCGCGCCGCGCGATGCGCCAGACTGCGCCTCTGCCAGCGTCCACGCTGAGATGTCATGCTGCACAAACACCGGCAGGCCGGAACGCTGCGCCAGCGTTTCGCCCAGCGGCATATCCTCTACATCATAGCCCGGCATGCGATGAACCACGCCGGAGGCGGCGTTGATAAGACCCGGGGTGGTGATAGCGATAGCTGTCAGACGCTCCAGCCGCTGCTGATGCCGGATAAAGAACGCATCCACCAGCGTCTGCAGCGTCTGCAGCAGCGGCACGTCAGACGTCACGGGCAGCGGCAGGCGATCCTCTTCCAGTGCGCGGCTGCTTAAATCGCGCAGCGTCAGCGTGATTGCGCCGGGCTGAATACGTATCGCCAGATAGTGCCACGCCAGGGTATCGAGCACGAGACCAATCGCCGGACGACCGCGGCTGCCCGGCTCCTGAAACTCCGTTTCCTGCACCAGATGCGCATCCAGCATTTCGCGTACAATTTTAGTAATGCTGGCGGGTGCCAGCTGCGCCCGTCTGGAGAGTTCAATACGTGATATCGGCCCATGCTGGTCAATCAGACGGTAGACTACGCCTGCGTTAGTCTGTTTGATGTGGTCAATATGACCAGGCTGACTCTCCCGATTCACACCCTGCTCCCGGATATTTTCGCGCTTCTAAATAAACATTCGCTATGGTGAGGCACTTTGCCGGAGAGCGTTAACTATTTGGCTGGAAATGTGACTGGTCGCACAGATTGTTCGGCTCCGTCTGCCCTGATTGCGTCAGATTTCAGCGTTTTCCAGCATCAGCGCCTGCATGTTGCGCATCTGGGCGGTGGGTTCCCGCAGCGCTGACCAGACCAGCCACACTTCCGAGCGCGCATCGCTCTCCTCCAGCGGGATCCAGATCAGATCGGCGAGCCGCGCCCGGGCAAACGCAGCGGGCAATACCGAGATCCCCAGCCCGGTCGCTACCAGTCCCAGAATCGTCATCGCCTCACCCGCCTCCTGCGTGATAACCGGGCTGACGTGATAGCGATGCAGCAGGGCCAGAATGTCACCGTAGAGCGCCGTACCGCTCTGCGCGTCAAAGAAGATAAACGGCTCCCCGGTCAGGGCGCGAACGGAGAGGCTGCGGTGCTGCGCCAGCGGATGATCGCGGTGCATCACCGCATATAACGGCTCCCGCAGCAGCAGCTGGTAATGCAGATCTGCCGGCAGCGGCGTATTGCGCATCACACCCAGATCGAGCTGGCCATCAAGCAGCGGCGTCAGCTGCTGGCGGGTGTTGTGCTCCTGCATATGAATATGCACTTCCGGCCAGCGCTGGCGAAAACGAAACAGCGCATCGGAAACCAGTCCGGTAAACGGGGCTGATGAGGTAAAACCGATGCGCAGTTCGCCCTGCTGCCCCTGATGAATGCGTGCCGCCCGGTCAGCGCTCTGGTTTACCTGCAGCAGAATAGCGCGCGCATCCTGCAGAAAAGCGGCACCGGCCGGCGTCAGCTGTACGCTGCGATTGGTGCGCACCAGCAGTCGGGCCTGAATGCTCTGCTCCAGCTGCTGGATCTGCTGGCTGAGCGGCGGCTGAGAAATATTGAGGCGCCGCGCCGCGCGGCCAAAATGCAGCTCCTCAGCGACAGCAATGAAATAGCGCAGGTGACGCAGCTCGATAGCCATATTTTTAACATATCAGTTGAGAGGATTAATATATTGTACATCTCATTAACGCCTTTCTACAGTAAGTCACTCTCTCTCAATAAGGATATCCTGTGAGCCGCCTTACCTCGCTGATATGGCGTAACCCTATCGACGTCACTGCTGACGCCACCCCGTCCCGCATCGGGCGCGACTCACCGCAGTTCCTGCCGGTGACGCTGGCGCTGTTTTCTGCCGGCCTTGCCACTTTTGCTCTGCTCTACTGCGTCCAGCCTATTCTGCCGGTGCTGTCGCAGCAGTTTGGCATTACGCCGGCGCAAAGCAGCATCTCGCTCTCGCTCTCTACCGGATTGATGGCGCTGGGGCTGCTGTTTACCGGTCCGCTTTCAGACGCTATTGGCCGTAAGCCGGTGATGGTAACGGCGCTGATGCTGGGGGCGCTGTGTACGCTGCTGTCGGCGATGATGCAGAGCTGGCACGCCATTCTGCTGATGCGTGCGCTGATCGGCCTGTCGCTCAGCGGCGTGGCCGCCGTTGGCATGACCTATCTGAGCGAAGAGATGCATCCCCGGGTGGTGGCTTTTTCGATGGGACTCTATATCAGCGGCAATTCCATTGGCGGCATGAGCGGCCGTCTGCTCACCGGGGTGATCACCGATCTCTTTTCCTGGCGAATCGCCATTGGCGTCACCGGCTGCTGCTCGCTGGCGGCGGCGCTGATGTTCTGGAAAATCCTGCCCGCATCGCGTCACTTCCGCCCCGCCTCGCTCCGCCCGCGCCATCTGCTGATCAACTTCCGCCTGCACTGGCGCGACGGCGGGCTGCCGCTGCTGTTTGCCGAAGCCTTTCTGCTGATGGGCGCGTTTGTCACCCTGTTTAACTATATTGGTTACCGGCTGATGAGTGCGCCGTGGACTCTCAGCCAGGCGGTAGTAGGATTACTGTCGCTGGTCTATCTCACCGGCTCATGGAGTTCGCCAAAAGCAGGAGCCCTGACCGGCCGCTTTGGGCGCGCGCCGGTGATGCTGAGCGCTATCGCTATTATGCTGGCCGGACTGCTGCTGACGCTGGCGCCCACCCTGTGGCTGATCGTTCCCGGCATGCTGCTCTTTACCGCCGGTTTTTTTGCCGCTCACGCCGTTGCCAGCGGTTGGGTGGGAACCCGCGCCCGGCGCGCCCGAGGCCAGGCCTCTTCACTCTATCTGTTCAGCTACTATGCCGGATCCAGCCTGGCCGGTACGGCGGGCGGCCTGTTCTGGCATAGTTACGGCTGGCCGGGCGTCACGTTATTTATTACGCTGCTGCTGCTGCTGGCACTGCTCACCGGTTTTCTGCTGCTGCGCCGCCGCCTCTGACCCGCGCTTATGGCCAGGCGGAGCGCCCCGGCTCCGCTTCTGCCACCTTTCTCCAGGTCCACCTGAAACAAAACTGCAATTCATCGTTATAATCTTTTCTATTCCAATAATAGTCAGACGTTTTTTTTTACAGCAATGAGGTGGTTAATGGCGCTTTTTTACTATGTTGATAAACATGCCGGGTATAACAATAATCATGTGGTGCACGCAAAAGGCTGCCCGTTCCTCCCTGCCGACCCTGCGCGGCGCTTTCTTGGCACTTTTTATGCGCCGAACGCGGCGATCCAGCAGGCGCGTAAATTCTATCCGGGCGCCATGGGCTGTGAGCACTGCTGCCCGGTGGGTGTAAAAAAAAACCTGACCCCCTATAATAGCGTGGCCCTGAAACATATGGTGTGACTCTGATAATTCTGGTCTGAAGTCACACTGTTATAAATAAGGGTTACGTCGCCACTCTGTCAGCCCTGAATTCCGCGCTTTTCCCCGTCAGCGGCTGATGCCGGTAATAAACAGAGGAATAAAAAAGCCTTAGCAGGTTTCCATCTGCCGGTTCATCAGCCACAATAGAGATAATTTGTGACGCAGATCACCTTTGAGGCGTCTCTGCTCCCGTTAACCTGCTGTCTGACTAATTTGAACTTCATGCAAACATCTACCGTTTCCCGTAAAACAGCCTGGCTACGCGTTGTCCTGCTGGCCATTGCGGCGTTTGTCTTTAATACCACTGAATTTGTGCCGGTCGGCCTGCTTTCTGATATTGCAGCAAGCTTTACGATGAAAACGGCAGATGTGGGGATCATGCTCACCATTTATGCCTGGGTGGTGGCGCTGCTGTCGCTGCCGCTGATGCTGCTGACGCGCAACGTTGAGCGGCGTCTGCTGCTGGCGGTGCTGTTTATTCTCTTTACCGGCAGCCACGTGCTCTCAGCGTTTGCCTGGGACTTCCGCTCTCTGGTGGTGTCCCGTATCGGGATTGCACTCTCACACGCCGTGTTCTGGTCGATTACTGCCTCGCTGGCTATTCGCGTGGCACCGGCGGGTAAAAAAACGCAGGCGCTGAGTATGCTTGCCACCGGAACCGCACTGGCAATGGTTCTGGGGGTGCCTATCGGGCGCGTAATCGGGCAGTATCTCGGCTGGCGCACCACGTTTGGCATGATTGGCCTCTCGGCGCTGGTGCTGATGATCCTGCTGGTGCGTGTGTTACCGCGTCTGCCCAGCGAGCATACCGGCTCACTCAGCAGCGTGCCGATGCTGTTCCGCCGTCCGGCGCTGGTGACGATGTATCTGCTGGTGACGCTGGTGGTCACGGCGCACTACACCGCTTATAGCTATATTGAACCCTTTATGCAGGTGGTAGCGAACGCGGATGCCAATTTTACCACCCTGCTGCTGCTGCTGTTCGGCTCTGCGGGCATTCTCGGCAGTATTCTGTTCAGTACGCTGGGTAACCGCTTCCCGTCTGCGATGTTAATCGCTGCTATTGCGCTGATCACGCTCTGTATGGGACTGCTGATTTTTGCAGCGGTGCGCCCGACCGCCATTATTACCCTCTGTATTATCTGGGGCATGGCGATGATGATGATCGGACTGGCGATGCAGGTTCGCGTGCTGTCACTGGCCCCGGATGCCACCGATGTGGCGATGTCGCTCTTCTCCGGTATTTATAATATCGGTATCGGAGCCGGCGCACTGCTCGGCAGCCAGGTCAGCCAGCATCTGCAGCTCTCAGACGTGGGTAACGTCGGGGCGCTGATAGGGCTTTTCTCGCTGTTCTGGTGCGTGGCGATTTTCCGCCGCTATCCGCAGTTACGCTCTAATGGCTGACTGACCGACCGGCAGCTGCAGGGACGCACGCTGCCGGAGCCCGCTTTTTGTATTACGCCTCGCATCCTGTCCGTTTTGCCCTTTATAATCCCACTGACTCTCTCCGCAGGGACCGTTATGAACAGTAAACGAGTAACGCTGATTCTGTCGCGCGCCGTCAGCCACGTCATGCTTGAGGATATCCGGGCGATTGTGCCAGCCGCTGCGCTGAGCGTTTTTATCAATACCCTGGATGAAACCCGCTACGCCACGGTTGAGTGCCTGCAGAGCGAAGAGAACTGTGCGCTGCTCGCCTCCGCTATTGTGGTCTGGCGTCAGCTCGGGCAGATTCAGCACATTGACTACCATAAAGGCGATCGCCTGCGGCAGATCGCGGATGCCACGCAGTTTGAACTGTTCAGCATGATGAAAACGCATCGCGCGCTGCTCCGGCTCGCTTAATAAGGATTGCTATGAAGATTGGTTTGCTGTTTCCCATTGCCATTATTGTTGCCGGCGTAACGTTTCTGGCCTGGTTTATCGCCAGCGGTGCAGCGGTGCCGGGATCGTAAAGCGGCACCGCTGCGGCGGCAGCAGCCGACGTCTGCGCCTTAACGGATATGCTTCTGGCTAAAGAGCAACGCCGCGCCGCTCAGCAGCGACATCGCCATCAGATAATAGCCCGGTGCCAGGCTACTTCCCGTCCAGCTAATCAGCAGCGTGCAAATCAGGGGCGCAAAGCCGCCAAAGAGGGTAACGGCGACGTTATAGCTGATCGCCATGCCGCTGGCGCGCGTGCCCATCGGAAAGAGATCGGCCATCACTGAAGGCACCACGGAGAAGTAGACCGACTTCAGCAGCGCCATCCAGCAGACCAGCAAAATCAGCGTCACCGGCGTGGTATGGTTCGCTAACAGCCGGAACGCCGGCCAGATGGTAACCATTAACAGTATCAGCGATCCCCACATCAGCGGTGCGCGGCCAACGCGCTCCGCCCACAGGCCCATCAGCGGCGTCACCAGCGTCAGGATCACCCCGCCCAGCAGCGTAGCGGTAAAGGCCGCGCTGCCTGAAAGGTGGAGATTTTTGGTCGCCCAGGTCGGCACATAGTTCAGCATGTAGTTAACCGCCGTCGAGATTACCATCAGGCCAATCGCCAGCAGCATCAGCTGCTTCTGGCGCCCGAACAGACGCTTCAGCGGCGCGGGCTCCGGCGGGCGGTCGGCAAAGCTTGCGGGCTCATGCACATGGCGGCGGATATAGAGACCCAGCGGACCAATCAGCAGCCCAAAGGCAAACGGAATGCGCCAGCCCCACGCCTGCATTTCACTTTCGCTCAGCAGCTGCGTCAGCCCCAGCCCAAACGCAGAGGCCATCAGCGTACTGGCTCCCTGGGTCGCGAACTGCCAGCTGGCAATAAAGGCTTTGCGCTCGGGATAGTGCTCCACCAGAAAGGCCGTCGAGCTGCCAAACTCGCCGCCAGCTGAAAATCCCTGAATCAGCCGCGCTACCAGAATCAGCAGCGGCGCCAGCAGCCCGATGTGCGCATAGCCCGGCATAAAAGTGATGATCGCCCCGCCCAGCATCATCAGATTGATTGAGAGCAGCAGCGCCCGCTTGCGTCCGTGGCGATCGGCGTAGTTACCCAGCACGATTGCCCCCAGCGGGCGGATCAGAAATGAGACGCCAAAACTGCCAAAGGTCAGCAGCAGCGAGACCGCCGGATCGCTGACCGGGAAAAACGCGTGGGCAATATAGCTGGCAAAAAATCCATATACCGCAATATCAAACCACTCCAGGGCATTGCCGATGCAGGTGGCAAACAGCGTTTTATGCAGCGCAGGTTTACTCCCCGCGAGCGTGGCGGCCGGGTTCAGGCTGCTCATTGTGCACCTCCTGCTCTGGCACGATGCTGTGCAATAAGCGCGTCACCCCGCTCGCCCAGATCCCACAGCAGCGCGGTCATGATCTGCAGCCCTTCGCGCGCCACCGGCGTCAGCAGATGCTCATTGACGCCATGCTGCCCGCAGGCCGGATAGGAGTGCGGCACCCAGAGCGTCGGTAATCCCAGAATGTCCGCAAACACATCGTTCGGCAGCGATCCGCCCAGATTCGGCAGCAGCGCCGGAGGCTGCTCACACAGCGCCGTCATGGTATGCATGACCCACTCCACCAGCGGATCGGTCGGATCAAAACGCGTTGCCGGCGATCCGTGCAGCACCTCAACCTCAACGTCAGTAAAGCCTGCGGCGGCAAGGTGAGCCGTAACGTGCTCGCCCAGCCGCTGCCAGTCGGTTCCCACCACGAAGCGCAGCTGGCATACCGCCGTGGCGCTGGCGGGGATAGCATTCATCGGGCGTGCCGGATTGCCGGTGATAAAGGTCAGCACTTCCAGCGTGTTCCAGCCATAAAGGCGTTCGGCAGGCGTCAGCCCCGGCTCCCCCCAGTTGCAGGCAAGCGCAGGATCGCCCGGCATGCCGCCCACGCGGATGCTGCTCAGGATCGCACGCACCGCGGGCGTCAGAGAGTCAGGTTTCAGCGCGGCGACCTGCAGCTCACCGCGGGCGCTTATCAGTGCTGCGATCGCATGGGCCAGCCGGGTACCGGGGTTACTCAACAGGCCGCCCCAGTTGCCGGAGTGACAGGCGTTGTCGCGCGCGTTGATGGTGAGACGAAAATTTACCGCGCCGCGTGAGCCGAGAAACAGGGTCGGACGGGGTGCGCTGACGCGCGGTCCGTCTGACGCGATAAAGAGATCGGCCTTCAGCAGCGCAGCATGTTCCCGGCAGAGTTCCGCCAGGCCCGGCGAGCTAATCTCCTCACCCATTTCAAACAGCAGTTTGCAGTTAAAGCCGAGCCGGCCGCCCCGCGCGTGCCAGACCTGCTCCAGCGCCGCCAGATTTATGCAGTGCTGGCCTTTATTATCCGCGCTGCCGCGCGCATACCAGCGATCGCCCTCTGCCGTCAGCTGCCAGGGATCCAGATCGGCGCGCCAGTTTTCATCGTCACCAAAGACCACATCGCCGTGACCATAGCTCAGCAGCGTGGGCAGCGTCGCCGCTTCCATACGGATGGCAACCAGGAACGGCGGCTTATCCGCCAGCGGGTTGGCGATAAAGTGCAGCTCAAAACCGAGCGCGCTCAGCTGCGGGCCGATCTCCTCGCGCAGGTAATGCGCCAGCTGCGGCGCACGATCTGGTCGCTGACTCTCCGTGCGCAGCGCCACGCGTCTCGCCAGCAGCTGCTGAAACTCACCGCTGTCGAAGTAGCGCAGCGCGGCTGATATCGCCCGATCTCGTGTCATGTTTGCATCTCTGTTTGCGTTATTGTGCTGACATAGTTACGAAATCACTGCTTTGCCACAATTATCAATTTATCGAGTATGCTTTGCTTTTACAGCAAAGCTTCCCTGCCCGTTTCTGAGGCATGCACTATCATGAGGCACGTCGATGTTAAGCACTGAACTTCGCTATTTTCTGGTGGTTGCCCGGGAAGGATCGCTCAGCGCGGCCAGCGCGCAGCTCTACGTGGCCGTTTCCGCTATCAGTCGTCAGATACAGCGGCTGGAGACGCAGGTTGGCACGCCGCTGTTTCAGCGCCACGCGCGCGGGATGGTGCTGACGGAGGCGGGGGAAATCTTTGCGCATCACGTGCGAAAAACGCAGCTCGATATGGAGTATGCCCTGGCGGAAATCAACGGATTACGTGCGATGCGGCGCACGCTGATCCGCGTGGCCTGTACCGATGGTCTGGCGTTCAGCCTGCTACCGGCTCTGATCGCCGCGTTTCGCGCTGACCACCCGGCCACGCTGTTTGAGGTACAGGTGGCAGACGCACAGGGTGTGGCAGAGCAGCTGCGTCAGGGCGCGTGCGATATTGCGCTGCAGTTCAGCCTGCGTGCTGAACAGGGAGTGGAGGTTATCGGCTCCTGGCCTGCGCCGGTGTTGCTCCTGATGCAGCAGCAGCACCCGCTGGCCGCAGCGTCCGCTATTACGCTGGCGCAGCTCAGCCACTATCCGCTGGCGCTGCCCCAGCAAAATACGACCGTACGCCAGCTGTTTGAACTGGCGAGCCACATGAGCGGCCAGCTGATTGAGCCGGTGTTAACCTGCGACAACTTCTCGGCGCTGTTTAACTTTCTGCTGCAGACGCCGCAGGCGGTGACAATCTGCAGCGCCTTTACCGTACGCGGCCAGACCGGACGGCATCAGCTCGCCCTGCGGAGCATTAATATCGAACAGCTCAGTCAGCGTACACTCCAGCTGCAGGCGCAGTCAGGGCGACCCCGCAGCGCCGCCCTGACGCTGTTCCTCGCGTTCCTGCAGCAGCAGCTGAGCGCAGAAGATCCAGCGCTTACTGCTTAATATCGACCGGATAGAAGTTGTGCTTGCCAAACGGATCAACCTGATAGCCGCTGACCGACTTGCGCACCGGTTCAAAAATAGTGGAGTGTGCGATCATGACCGCCGGCATCTGGTCATGCATCATCTGCTGCGCTTCCTGATAGAGCGCAACGCGCCGATCATGATCCTGCTCGGCGCGCGCGGCGGTAATGATTTTCTCAAACGGCTGATAGCACCACTTTGACGAGTTGGAGCCGCCATTCGCTGATGTGCAGCTGTAGAGCGGACCAAAGAAGTTATCCGGATCGCCGGTGGCGGTGGTCCAGCCCATCAGCGCCGCCTGATGCTCGCCGCTCTTGACCCGCTTAAGGTATTCGCCCCACTCATAGCTGACGATGCTGGCTTTGATACCCACCTGCGCCCAGTCCGCCTGAATCATCTCAGCCATCCGGCGCGCGTTGGGATTATAGGGGCGCTGCACCGGCATCGCCCAGAGTGCGATTTCGGTACCGGGTTTGATGCCCGCCTCCTGCAGCAGCGCTTTGGCCTGTTGCGGATCGTAGGCGTAATCTTTCAGCTGCTGATCCGCGCTCCAGACGCCCGGCGGCAGAATGTTTTTCGCTACTGTGCCGGTGCCTTTGAAGATTGCGTCGATAATCGCCTGTTTATTGATGGCCATTGCGAGCGCCTGGCGCACCTTCACATTATCCAGCGGCGCTTTGGTGGTGTTAAACGAGAGAAAACCGGTGTTCAGGCCCGACTTCTGCTCCAGCGTCAGATCGGGATTGTTGCGCATCTTATCGAGATCGGCCGGATTCGGGAACGGCATAACCTGGCACTCATTTTTCTCCAGCTTCGCCAGTCGCACCGAGGCGTCCGGCGTGATTGAAAATATCAGCCGATCCAGTTTTGCTTTGCCCTGCCAGTAAGCCGGGAACGCCTTATACAGAATGCGTGAATCTTTCTGATACTGCACCAGCTCAAACGGGCCGGTGCCAATCGGCTGCATATCAACCTTTTCCGGCGTGCCCGCCTTCAGCATTTTGTCCGCATACTCGGCGGAATGAATGGAGGCGAAATACCACGCCAGATCGGCGAGAAAAGGCGCTTCCGGGTGCGCCAGCGTGATACGCACGGTGTGATCATCTACGCGGTCAATGGCAGTGATGAGTTTTGCCAGCTCCAGGCTCTCAAAGTTCGCGTAGTTGCCGCCGGATACGGTGTGATAGGGATTTTTTGCATCCATCTGCCGCATAAAAGAAAAAATCACGTCGTCCGCATTGAAGTCGCGTCCCGGCGTGAAAAGTTTATTGCTGTGGAATTTTACGCCTTTGCGCAGATGGAAGGTGTAAACCCTGCCATCGGGGCTGATCTCCCAGCTTTCTGCCAGCGCAGGCTGTAAATCGGTCGTGCCGGGACGGAAGTCCACCAGCCGGTCAAACAGCGGTACGGCGCTGGCATCCACGCTGGTGCCGGAGGTATAAAGCTGCGGGTTAAAGTTTTCCGGGGAGCCTTCAGAACAGTAAACCAGCGTCTTCGCTGACACACTGCCCGCCACAGCCACGCCCAGCAGGCTTAGCGCCAGTTTGCTCATCATCATTTTCATACTGTTTCTCGCTTTTTATTGACTTATGTTGGTCTGCATCGCTATTTATTTCATTGATAACATGTTTTCACCGCCAGGCGTATCACCTGCGGACCCTTACTGATAAGGAATTGTGATGACAGACCAGCTTGCCCGGGAACTGACCCGGCGGTTTTATCGTTATCTGGCGGTCTCCAGCCAGAGTGATGCAAAGTCCACCACCCTGCCCAGTACGCCCTCTCAGCATGAGATGGCTGCGCTGCTGGCACAGGAGCTGCGAGACCTGGGGCTGCAGCAGGTCGAGATTGACCAGCACGCCACCGTAACCGCCGTTAAGCCCGGCAACACGCCTGGCGCACCCCGTATCGGTTTTATTACCCATATCGATACCGTGGACGTTGGCCTCTCGCCCGATATCCATCCGCAAAAGCTGACCTTTACCGGCGACGACCTCTGTCTTAATGCTGAGCAGCAAATCTGGCTGCGCGTGGCGGAACATCCGGAGATCCTGCCTTACCGCGGTCAGGAGATTATTTTCAGCGACGGCACCAGCGTGCTGGGTGCCGATAACAAAGCGGCGGTAAGCGTGGTGATGACGCTCATGGCGAATCTGCAGGGCGCGCACGGCGATGTCGTGGTCGCGTTTGTGCCGGACGAAGAGATTGGGCTGCGCGGTGCCAAAGCGCTGGATCTTGAGCGGCGTTTTAACGTCGATTTCGCCTGGACCATCGACTGCTGTGAGCTGGGAGAGGTGGTCTATGAATGCTTCAACGGCGCCAGCGCTGAGCTGGTGTTTAGCGGCGTGCCGGCGCATCCGATGTCAGGGAAAGGGGTGCTGGTCAATCCGCTGCTGATGGCGCATGATTTTATCAGCTGTTTTGATCGCCAGGCGACGCCGGAACAGACCGAGGGCCGCGAAGGCTATATCTGGTTTAATGAGATGCAGGCGAACGCCAGCCAGGCGGTGCTGAAAGCCTCCATTCGTGATTTCGATCTGCAGGGTTTTGCCGCGAAGAAACAGCAGCTGGCAACGGTTGCCGAACAGATTGCCGCCCGCTATCCCACCGGCAAGGTGGCGCTGACGATCGGCGACGTTTACAGCAATATCAGCAATGCGATTGGTGAAGATCGCCGCGCCATCGATCTGCTGTTTGCCGCGCTGGCGCAGGCTGGCGTGACGCCGAAAGTGATCCCGATGCGCGGTGGCACCGATGGCTCTGCGCTGTCAGCGAAAGGTCTGCTGACGCCTAACTTTTTTACCGGCGCGCACAATTTTCATTCGCGCTTTGAGTTTCTGCCGATCCCCTCATTTGTGAAGTCGTATCAGGTGGCGGAGGCGCTGTGCGCGCTGGCTGCCAGGCCAGCCTGACAGAGGGCAGGCGTTGCGCCTGCCCGCTCTTTATCAGGGCTGTTTGCTGGCGGTCACGTCAATGCCCGGGAAATATTTGGCTGCCAGCCGGGTCACGGTGCCGTCCGCCTGAACCTTGCTGATAGCTTCATCCAGCGCCGTTTTCAGCTGGCTGTCGCCTTTGCGCAGTCCATAACCGATGCCGGTGCCCAGGATAGCGTCATCCTCAACCGGTCCGCCGGCAAAGGCAAAACCTTTCCCCTGCGGCTTATCCAGGAAGCCGGACTGCCCGGCCGCCGACATCACCAGCGTGCCGTCCAGACGACCGGCGACCATATCGTTATAGACCTGGTTCTGATCCTGATAGGACGTTACCGTCACGCCCTGAGGCTCCCAGTGTTTCTTCGCATAGGTCTCCTGAATAGAGCCCTGCAGCACGCCGACCGATTTGCCTTTCAGCGCATCTGCTGAAGGCTGCAGCTTCTCGCCCGCTTTCACAATCAGCATGCTGGGAATACGGTAAATCGGTTTGGTGAAATCGATGCTTTTTGCCCGCGCCTCGGTGATGTTCATCGCGGAGTTAATCGCATCAAACTTTTTCGCCTGCAGCGCCGGGATCAGCGCATCAAAGCTGCTCTCCACCCAGCTGCAATTGAAGTTGCCGGTTTTACAGATGGCGTTACCCAGCTCAATATCAAAGCCTTCCAGCTCGCCGTGCGCGTTGCGGCTCTCAAACGGCGGGTATTGTGACTCCACGCCATAGCGCAGGCTGGTCTGCGCCAGCGTCTGTGCCGATGCGATCATGCCCAGTGCAATAAACAGCGCGTTTAGTTTTTTCATTATATGTCCTCTTTTACCCTGTAACCCGGCAGAGCGCAGCTGCGCCCGCCTCAAGTGTGGCGTCATCTTTAGCAAACGAAAGACGGATTAATCGGTTATCGGTGCCATCTGAATAAAACGCTGAGAGCGGAATGGTCGCCACGCCGTAATCAACGATAAGACGTTTTACCATTTCGCTGTCGCTCTCGTCACTGAAATCGCGAAAGCTCGCCAGCATAAAAAAGGATCCGCTGGCGGGCAGCAGCCTGAACGGTGACGCCTGCAGCAGCGTGGCCAGCCGGTCGCGCTTTGCCTGATAGAGCGCAGCGAGCTGCAGATAGTGCTCCGGCTGCGCGAGATAGCAGGCAAACCCCGCCTGCATCGGCGTGTCTGCCGCGTACATCATGAACTGATGGATCTTGACGATTTCTGCCATGATAGCAGCCGGTGCCAGCGCGTAGCCAACCCGCCAGCCGGTGACGTGAAAGGTTTTGCCAAATGACGAGACGATAACGCTGCGCTGCGCCAGTTCCGGATGGGTCGCCATACCGCAATGCTGACGGCCATCAAACAGAATATGCTCATACACCTCATCTGACAGCACAATAATATCGGTGTTGCGCGTCAGCTGCGCCAGCGCGCTCAGGTCTGCCGGCGTCAGCACCTGTCCGGTCGGATTATGCGGCGTATTAATAATGATCATGCGGGTACGCGGTGAGAGACGGGCGCGTACCTCATCCCAGTTAATGGCAAAATCGGGCTGCTGCAGCTTGATCCCTACCGGCGTGGCGCCCTGCAGGCGCACCACCGGCGCATAGCTGTCGAAGGCTGGCTCAAAAAAAATCACTTCATCGCCTGCGTGCACCAGGGCTGAAATCGCCATATAGAGCCCCTGGCTGGCGCTGCCGGTGATCAGCACTTCGCTGTCAGCATCATAATGCTGGCCATAAAGCGTGCGCACTTTTTCCGCCAGCGCGTTTTTCAGCGCCGGCAGGCCGGTCATCGGCGCGTACTGATTCTGGCCGTCGCGCATCGCCTGCGCCACCAGCTCCACCAGCAGCGGATCGCAGGGAAAATTGGGGGCGCCCTGCGACAGGTTAATCGCCTGATGGCGGGCCGAGAGCTGACCGATCACGCTAAAGATCGTGGTGCCCACATCGGGCTGTTTTGAACAGAGAGAAACTGGCGTGGTGATGCTCATTGCTGCGGCCTCGCTGACTGACAGAGTAAGATTGAAAGATCAGATCGTTATTCAACGCATAGCGCCTTGAGACGACAAGCGAATTGTCGTCATAATAGCCATGAGAAAATTGCATAGCTGAGGATGTTATGGCCTGTTCTGCTCCTCCCCTGACGGCGATTAACGCGTTTCTGGTGACGGCGCGCTGTCTCAATCTGACGCATGCGGCGCGCGAGCTGTACCTGACGCAGAGTGCGGTAAGCCGCAAAATTGCCACGCTGGAAAACTGGCTGGGCTTTGCGCTGTTTCAGCGCCATGCGCGTGGCCTGCGGCTGACTGAACGCGGCGCGGCGCTGCTGCCGGAGCTGCAGCAGAGCTATCAGCAGCTGCTGGCGGTAACGGAACGGGCGCGCCAGCCGTCGCAGACGCTGCGGCTGAAAGCGCCCAGCTGCATTATGCGCTGGCTGCTCCCGCGCCTGATTACGTTTGAACAGCGCTACCCGGCAACGCATGTCGCGCTGACCACGACCCAGGAGCATCTCTCTCAGCTGGAGGAGTTCGATGCGGCGATTGTTTATGGTCTGCCGCCACCCGATGCGCTGCGGCTGTTTGATGAGCGTCTGACGCCGGTGCTGGCCGCCGGGATGGCGATCCCGCAGCGAATTGAAGAGATGAGCGCGCTGACGTTTCTGCATCCGACGCCAGACCGGCGTGACTGGCAGCACTGGCTGCAGCAGCAGCGGATTGAGCTGGTGATGCAGCGTAATCAGCATTTTGCCACGATGGATCTCGCTATCAGTGCGGCAATACAGGGGTTTGGTATTACGGTGGCGGATATCACGCTGATTGAAAACGATCTGCTGGCGCAGCGCCTGGTGACGCCGTTCCCCGGCAGCGTGGCAACCGGGGCGGCGTACAGTTTACTGCAGCGTCAGGATAAGCGCGCCCCGCCGCTGCTCGCTGAGCTGGTGTCGTGGCTCAGCCGTGCCTAAAAAGCGACCCACTCCTCACTGGCTGCGGGTTTCGCCGCCGGCGTAGCGCCAGCCAGCGCCGGACGACGCAGCGGAGCAGCGGAAACCGGCGGCGCATGATGAACCGGCGCGACGGCAGAGAGGCGGAAACGCGCGACGGAGAGCTGCAGCGCTTCCGTCTGCCGCTCCAGCGCGCTCGCCGCCGCAGAGACCTGCTCAACCAGCGAGGCGTTCTGCTGCGTCACGCTGTCCATCTCCGTGACTGCGGTGCCAACCTGCGAGATCCCTTTACTCTGCTCTTCGGAGGCCGCAGCGATCTGTTTCATAATTTCGCTGACATCCTGCACGGACGTCAGGATCTGATCCATCGTGGTGCCGGCGCTGCTTACCAGCACGGAGCCTTTGTCCACCCGCTCCACCGAGTCGGCAATCAGGCTGGCAATCTCTTTTGCGGCTCCGGCGCTGCGCTGTGCCAGATTGCGCACCTCGCTGGCCACTACGGCAAAGCCGCGCCCCTGCTCACCGGCACGCGCCGCTTCAACTGCCGCATTGAGCGCCAGGATATTGGTCTGGAAAGCGATGCTGTTGATGACGCTGGTAATTTCAGCAATTTTCTTCGAGCTGCCGGAAATGCCCTGCATCGTGGCAACCACTTCGCCTACCAGCTGACCACCCTGCTGCGCGGTGCCGGTCGCGGTATCAGCCAGCGCGCTGGCCTGACGGGCGTTATCGGCGTTGAGTTTCACCGTCGCGGTGAGTTGCTCCATGCTGGCCGCGGTCTGTTCCAGCGCGGCCGCCTGCTCTTCGGTGCGTGAAGAGAGGTCATTGTTGCCGGCGGAGATTTCCGACGCGCCGCGGTAGATATTATCTGTCCCGCTGCGGATAGCGCTGACGGCATCGCGCAGGCTCTCCTGCATGGCGCGCAGCAGCGGTATCAGTTTGCCCACGCAGTTGCGGCCTGCATCCTCCATTGGCTGGCTGAGATCGCCCTGCGCGATCAGCGTAAAGTGCTCGCGGATCCGCGCCAGCGGCCTGACCAGCATGCTCACCAGATACCTGTCCGTAAACAGCAGGATCAGCAGACCTGCCGCCACCGCCATCACGATGATGACTTTGGTCATGCCTGTCAGCCGGTCTACCGTGACCCGTGTTGCATCCAGTTTGCTGCCCGCGGACTGATTAAAGGTTTCGGCAGTGGCGCCAAACGCGCGGCTCAGCGCCGGCGTCACGCCGGTCGCCTGCGCTTTGTACGCTTCAGGCGTGCCCTGGCGCGCCAGCGCGACCTGCGGCGCAATGCCCTCATCCAGCAGTTTCTGCCAGCTGTTGATTACGCTCTGCGCTGTTGCCGGATCCATCGGACCGGGTGCCATCGCTTTAAACTGATCCAGCTGCGCTTTCATGCTGCTGAGCGCCTGCTCAACGGGGGCAAAGGCTTCTGTGCTGATTGCCGCGCCGGCGGTACGGCTCTCCATCACGCGCGACAGACGCGTTACTACCCGAAAATATTGATCGTTGCCTTTGCTCAGCACCGTCATCTGATTCACCAGCTGGCGATCGACCTCATTGCCTTTCCCCAGCGCATTCAGCGCATAAACGCTGAACAGACCGACGCCGCACCACAGCAGGCAAAACAGCCCGAGCAGCGCCAGTAAAACCGCGCGAATCGTAAAATTTTTAAAGATACCCATACCTGTTCCCCTGGATTGATACGCGTTATCGCCCGATAAAATCGGGCATATTGCGGTTATCGGCAGCAGGCAGGGAAAATGTAACCGTTTTGTAAGCTAAATAAGCGCCAGCGCAGCGGGGGGGAACAACGCAATCGTGCGCCAGTCTGCTACCGGCATTACAGCTGCACGTGGCTGCGCATCATCAGCCGGAACAGGCGCAAACGGCGACGCATAAAGCGCTTTTTTAAAGTGGTAACCGCACGGCCCTGTTCACCAAACGCGAGCGTGACATCCTCTCCGGTGCGCCAGACGGGCCACTCCGTTTCATTGCGACCGCGCAGGCGATAGCTGAATTCAGTGGCATCCCTGGCAAACGCCACCCAGTATGCGCTTACCTCTGCCGCCAGGGTTTTGTCCGCGGCAGTATAAGGCCGGTTATCGGGCGGCGGCAGCGTCTCCAGCGCGTTAAACACATAGGGGATTTCATTACCGTGCCAGGCGCCGTGCGGGTAGAGATCGCGCGCATTTTCAGAAACATAGTCAAACCAGTAGCGCCAGACGGGCATGCCGGTACCGGACTGCGACTGCGCGACCAGCAGCGGCATGACGGTAAACGCCATATCGCGTGCCACCGCACGTCCCAGCAGCGCATCATCATGAATGTCGTATAACCATTTCAGCAGGCGATAAGTGAAGCGGTTCTTCTCGCGCATCTGCAGCAGCACGCCGCGCGCGTCGACCCCAAAATAGTTGAGTACGCTGGCTTCATCGCTGTTGCTGCCAATCATCAGCGGCACGCGATGCTGCCGGCCGGCGATAAAGGTGTCGAGCATCGGCTTTGGCAGCACGGCATCCCCGCTGATCGCCACCGGTCCCGGCGCCAGCGGCTGTGCCAGCGACCAGAATGCATCGCCGGGCAGCGCGCGCAGCTGTTCTGCCGTTGCGTTCTCCGGCAGTCCGAAATGGGCGGCGACCTCTATTCCCTTCTGCCGCGCCTGCGGCTGCGTCAGATCGGGCAGACTGTAGCTGCTCTGGACGATGCCTTTGTGAAACAGCCCTTCTGCCAGCGGTGAACAGCAGAGAGAGAGTACGCTGCGGGCGCCGGACGATTCACCAAATAGCGTGATATTGCGACGGTTGCCGCCAAAGGCGGGAATATTGCGCTGGATCCACTGCAGTGCGGCTATCTGGTCGAGCAGCGCAAAGTTATTGACGGTTGCGCCCGCCTTATACTGCGCATCCAGCGCGGGATGTGAAAAAAAACCAAGATGGCCCAGCCGGTAGTTAAGGGTGACTACTACCACGCCCTGTGCGGCCAGCGCTTTACCCTGATAAGGATCCAGGCTGCCGGCACCGAGGGTGAAACCACCACCGTGCAGCCAGACCATCACCGGCAGCGGTGCGCCAGGCTCAGGATCGGGAGTCCAGATATTGAGATATAAGCAATCTTCACTGAAAGTGCCCGGATCGCCACCACCGATGCCGATGCAGTATTCGCGATTTTGCCAGCTCGCTGCTCCCCACGCGGTCGCGTCGCGTGCGGTTTGCCAGGGGGTAACCGGCTGAGGCGGCCGCCAGCGTAGCGCGCCCGTCGGCGGCGCAGCATAAGGTATCCCTTTGAAAATATAGATGTCATCATCCATCAGGCCGCTGAGCTCGCCTTCTGCTGTCTTGATCCTCAGACGCGGTTCATTTTTCATATCGGGTTCCCTGATAAAGCGTGCCTCATTATTTGCAGCGACCCGATAAATGTCTATGTTCTTAAAGCATTTGCAGATTATGCCGAAACATGACCCGGATCGCTGAATGAGATCATCAAATATTTTGGCTTACTGTCGGCAGGCTGTTTAGTCTATTGTGGCGGGGCTGAATCCGGCAGGTCAGATGAGTTTCATCCTGAACGGGCGGATTTGATCGAATACCATGCTTACATCGGGGAAAAAGCGTAACCGTTCTGAACGGTGCCGCTGAGCAGAAGCGTATTCGCATATGCTTCTGCCATTATAATGATAAAAAATCGCCGGCTGCTGAAATCATCGCTGATTTCGCTGACCGGCTCTCTGTTATCCCTCGTGAATGCCGCAGCGAATCAGACTGCGCTGCTGCATCTGCGCATAGAGCGCCATCTCATCCTGTACTGACGCGCCCAGCGCCGCTTCAAACGCTGCCTGACTGGCGTGACCCGCCTCGCGCGTTGTTACCGCATTACCCAGATTAGACTGAAATATGCCCGCCGCGCTGACCGGCAGAAAATCTTCATACACGATAGGTTCTGCCTGCAGCCGGCCAGCCTGCAGCAAGGCTGACACGCTCTCTCCGGCGCGCGGAGGCTGCTGTTCGCCGCGCTCCGTCAGACGATAGCGGAACCAGGCGAGCTGCTGCTCGCGCAGCGTCTCTTCATCATCGGGGAAATCACGAAATACCTCACTGAGGCGCTGCTGATGCTGCGCATTATCGCTGCCGGAGCCCGCGGCAGCCAGCAGCCGGTCATAGAGGGCCCGGCCGGCCGGGGTCAGCGCCGCACCGCGCTGCTCTATCTCGCCGAAGCGCGCCGTGTGCGTGCCCGGCGTACCGTCACTGAAATGCACCGCCTCTTCCAGCGCTTTAAAGCTGGTCTGCCGCAGCAGGATCGGAACCTGGCGCCGCGGCGGGCCTTCAATCAGCACTTTTGGCTCGATACCGCGCGACGGCATCAGCGCCTGCACGCGATCGATATCCAGCGTACGCGGCGTCAGATGGTTGATATGGCAGCCGCGGAAGCAGACAACGTCAGCGATCAGCCGGTGCTGCTGGCTCAGCGCATGATAGGTTTTGCTGTCCACCGTGGTCTGCGCATGCCAGCGGAACGTTTCCAGCGCCTCGCTGACAAACGCGGCTGCGTCTCTGGCATTAAGACCGCCCTGCTCCTGATGACGCCGGATAAGCCTGCGGCAGCCGGGCGTAAAGATATCGCGCGCGCCGAGTATCGCCATCGCGCGGGCGTGCAGCGCCGGATCGTCAATCAGCTCAGGACGCAGCAGCGACGTGAAAACGCGAAACGGATTGCGGCGCAGCGCGACCTCGCTCACGGGCCGGAAAGCCGTGGAGTGAACCGGTACGCCCGCCTGCGACAGGTCGTAATAGCCCACCGGCTCCATGCCCATCACGGCAAACATCTCCCGCAGCAGAGAGAGCTCGGCGGCGGTCCCGACCCGGATAGCACCATGGCGTTCAACGCTCAGCCGCGCCAGCTCATCCGCCGCTGCCAGCCGATCTTTCAGCGCGGAGTTCGCTTCCAGCGTGCGTTCATTGACCGCGCTGACCAGCTGCGTCAGCGCGCCATACTGCGGCACTTCCTGCTGATACATGGCCGACATGGCCTGTGAAAATAGCGTACGGATCGCATCAGAGCTGAGAAAATTTTCCATAACAGGGGTCCTGAGCCGGAACAGTGCTGTTACTCTAAATCAAGGCACGCAGCGCAGGTAAAATTTTCCCTGAAGTGTGATCGCCCTGTCACTCCACGCCCGGTTTTGGATCGGCAAAGCGGTACTTGAGCACCAGCATCAGGGTTGTCAGCACGGCCGGTATCGCCAGCAGCAGGAAAATCTGGCTAAACGCCCAGCCCAGCGTCAGCAACTCTGCGCCGGCAAACGCGCTGAGAATCGCACCGATACGGCCTACGCCGTGCATCCAGCTTGAGCCGGTGGCGCGGGCGTGTGTGGGATAGAAGTGAGCGGAGAGCGCATTCATGCCGGTATTGGCGCCGTTAAAACAGAAGCCGCTGCAGAACGCGATTGCGCTCATCAATCCGACCTGCGCCGGAGAGAAGCCAAGCGCAACTATCGCAATGCCGCCGCAGAAGTAGATGGTCGCCAGCGCAAGACTGGCGTTCATGCGGTCCATCAGCCAGCCGGCAAACAGCGAGCCCAGCGTGCCGCCCGCCTGATACATGGCCGTGACAATCGCGGCCTCGGTGAGCGACATCCCCAGCGTGTTGATAAGCGACGGCAGCCAGCTGCCAATAAGGTAGACCAGAAACAGTCCCATAAAGTAGCCGCCCCAGAGCATCAGGCTGCCAAACAGATAGGACTCTGATACAACGGTAGCTATCGCGCCGCGCCGCACGTTCAGAGTTTCACTGGCGTGATAGCGGCTGCCTGGCGCCACCTCTCCTGGCAGCATACGCTCAAGGATCGCGTGTATACGCGCCGCCGGCGCGCGCTGGTGAATCAGAAAACGCACCGACTCCGGCAGGCCATACATCAGCCAGGGCAGCACCAGCAACGGCAAAATACCGCCCATGAGTAACACCGCGTGCCAGCTGTAGCGCGGCAGCAGCCAGGACGCTGCGAATCCGCCAGCCGCTGCGCCAAAGGTGAAGCCGCAAAAGACCACGGTGATAATGAAAGATCGGCGACGTTCAGGGGCATATTCCGCCACCAGCGTGCCCACGTTGGGCATGGCGGCGCCCAGCCCCAGTCCGGTCAGAAAGCGAAACAGCATCATCTGCTCGATGTTCTGCGCCAGCGCGGTGGCCAGCGTCCAGAGCCCAAAAAAGAGCACGCTGAGCAGGATCATGATGCGGCGCCCATAGCGGTCGGCCAGCGGCCCGGCCACCATCGCCCCCAGCGCCAGACCAATCAGCGCGGCGCTGATCACCATGCCCAGCAGATGGTTTGTTACGCCCCAGCCTGCTTTTAGCGCGGGCGCAATGAACCCCATCAGCGCGATATCCATACCGTCCAGTGCCACAATCACAAAGCAGAGCGCGATAAGCCGTTTCTGCCAGCGGCTCAGCGCATGACGGTTGATTAACTGGCGAACATCTACGGCTTCGGCGCTGGTCACGGTTTAACTCCTGCTGTTCAGCAAAAAGGTCATCAGTTTTGGTAAAAAAAACGGCGGATATGATAGCCCATCGTTAACCCTGCACTGCACAATTTTTTCACATGACGCCTGTTTCACTCAAAAACAGAACGATTTAAGCCTCTGATAAAACATACTTTTGCAATAACTGCTTTTCAGCCAGTCGGGACCAGGTTGCAAAAACAAGGGGTTAAGGGAGGCCGTGTATGAAAAGACTTTTGTTAAATTCATTTTGCAATTAAGTTAACAGAACGCATTTTTGCTGGTTGCTCTCGCCAGCCCTTACGGATTACGTTAACCCTATGGATAAAAACACGGTTTTCAGCCAGCGCATTCGCCTGCGCCATCTGCACGCTTTCGTCGCCGTTGCGCAACAGGGAACGCTGGGGCGTGCAGCAGAGACGCTCAGCCTGAGCCAGCCTGCGCTCTCCAAGACCCTGAATGAGCTTGAAGAGCTGGCAGGCGCGCGCCTGCTGGATCGCGGGCGTTCAGGCGCGCAGCTGACCACGGCGGGCGAACAGTTTCTGGTTTACGCAGTAAAAGTGCTGGACGCGCTGAATCATGCTGCGCAAAGCTTTAACGCGCCGGCACCGGGACGGCCGGTTATTATCCGGCTGGGGGCGCTGACCACGGCGGCAATGGGCATGTTACCGCAGATTCTGAACCGCTTTCATGAGCAGCAGCCAAACACCACGGTGCAGGTAGCCACGCTGCACAACAACGTGCTGCTGGCCGGGCTGCGCGCCGGTGAATTTGATGTCGGCATTGGCCGCATGGCCAGCAGTGAAATGATGGCGGGGTTAAGTTATGAGTTGCTGTTTCTGGAGTCGCTGAAGCTGGTCGTCAGGCCGGAACATCCGCTTTTAAGTGACAACGTCACACTGTCCCGCGCCATGCAGTGGCCGGTGGTGATCTCGCCGGAAGGCACCGCGCCGCGGCGCATCGCGCAGCATATGCTGGATGAGCAGAGCTGCAGTTTGCCTCCGGACTGCGTTGAAACCTCCTCTACCTCCCTTGCCCGCCAGCTGGCGCTGCGCTACGACTACGTCTGGTTTGTTCCTTCTGGCGCGGTCAAGGAGGATCTTGAACACCATGCCCTGCATGCACTGCCGCTCGCCTCACCCGGTCCGGGCGAACCGGTAGGGATCATCACCCGCAGCGGCTATCCGCTCAGCCTCAGCGCTGAAGTGCTGATCGCCACGATCCGCAAGTTTCACCATTAGCGGCTGCGCTTTGCATGCCGCTCGCGGTTGTCGAGCCGCGCCTGCTCAGTTTTACGCAAACTCACATAAAGCGCGCCCGCACCGCCGTGCTGCGGCTGTGCGGTACAGAAGCTTTGCACCTGATCAAACTGCTGCAGCCAGCGCGCCAGATAGCTGCGCACAATGTTGGCATGCGACTCGTTATCACGTCCTTTGCCGTGAATAATCAGCAAATTACGCAGCCCCTGCCGGCGCGCTTCCTGCATAAAACTGAACAGTGACTGGCGGCAGGTCTCCACCGGCTGACGCAGCAGATTCAGGCTGGCCTCCAGCGGATATTTGCCCAGCCGCACTTTATCCACGACGCCCTGCTGAATGCCTTCTGCCCGGTACTCCAGCGGTGATGTGAGCGGGACAATCTCCAGAAAACCGCGCGTAAGAAAGTTCTCTTCGCTCTCCGGCGGCACAGTCCGTGGCGCTTTAGTGGAGGGCGCACGCAGCCACTGCGTATTAGCACAATCTTTCAGGGGCGTGACATCCCCCATGGCATCGCGGAACAGGTCTTCATCATCAAGGTTCATCATGTTTCCCCATACCCGATTAAGCATATGCGCACGGCATACTGATAAAACTGAAGAATAGCAAAGGTTGCCGTACGGGGTAAAAGGTCTGAACAGCAGAGGCAGGATGCTGTTGCGCAGCGCGGGTGAAAGCAATCGGGCGAATACCCAATATTTGTAAGGTTTTTGTGCCAGATCCAGCCTGTATGCATTCACAGCAGGAAGAAAAATGGTAAAATTGACGGCAGTCAATAATCATCGAGCGTACAGATATGATCCAGGAAAAACGCAGCATTCGACGTATTCAGTCTGGCGGATGTGCGATCCACTGTCAGGATTGCAGTATCAGCCAGTTGTGTATTCCTTTCACACTGAATGAGCATGAGCTTGATCAGCTGGACAACATCATCGAACGTAAAAAGCCGATTCAGAAAGGCCAGACATTATTCAAGGCGGGTGACGAACTGAAGTCGCTGTATGCCATTCGCTCCGGCACAATCAAGAGTTATACCATTACCGAACAGGGCGACGAGCAGATCACCGGCTTTCATCTGGCAGGCGACCTGGTCGGGTTTGATGCCATCGTTAACGCTAAGCACCCGGGCTTCGCACAGGCGCTGGAGACGGCCATGGTCTGCGAAATCCCTTTTGAGACGCTGGACGATCTGTCAGGCAAAATGCCCGCACTGCGTCAGCAGATGATGCGTCTGATGAGCGGAGAGATTAAAGGCGATCAGGATATGATTATGCTGCTCTCCAGAAAAAATGCTGAAGAGCGTCTGGCCGCCTTTATCTGGAATCTCTCGCGGCGCTTTGGCCAGCGCGGTTTTTCGCAGCGCGAGTTCCGGCTGACCATGACGCGCGGCGATATCGGCAATTATCTGGGACTGACGGTTGAAACCATCAGCCGCCTGCTGGGGCGTTTTCAGAAAAGCGGCATGCTGGCTGTTAAAGGCAAATATATCACTATTGAAGATCACGCCCTGCTCTCTGAGCTGGCGGGTCAGGCGGAACAACCCGCCTGAGGCAATGCCGGGTCAGTAATTGTTATTTTATTGATCCGGCTACACCTTTTCCGCTTCTGCACGCCCGGAACTTAGGCTATCTTTATTCCATATGGCCTGGGTCTAAGGAGAGTGCGCTATGTCCCGTTACCAACATGTTCTGGTCGCGATCGATCCTCAGCAGGACGATCAGCCGGCGCTGCGTCGCGCGGTTTATCTGAATCAACGCATCGGCGGAAAAATTAAAGCGTTTCTGCCTATCTATGATTTCTCCTATGAAATGACCACCCTGCTTTCGCCTGATGAGCGCACCAATATGCGCAAAGGGGTGATTAGCCAGCGCACCGAGTGGATCCGTGAGCAGGCGCAGGCCTATCTGGATGCCGGCGTAGATATCGAAATCAAAGTGGTCTGGCACAACCGCCCTTTTGAAGCGATTATTCAGGAGGTGCTGGCGCACAATCATGACCTGGTGCTGAAAATGGCACACCAGCATGACCGGCTGGAGTCGGTTATTTTTACCCCCACCGACTGGCATCTGCTGCGTAAATGTCCCTGCCCGGTGTGGATGGTAAAAGATCAGCCGTGGCCGGAAGGCGGTAAAGCGGTAGTGGCGGTAAACCTCGCCAGCGAAGAGCCGCATCACGATGAGCTGAATCAGAAACTGATCCGCGAAACCGCGCGTCTGGCGGAAATGGTAAATCACACCGAGGTCCATCTGGTGGGCGCTTATCCGGTTACGCCGATTAATATCGCCATTGAGCTGCCCGATTTTGATCCCAGCGTCTATAACGACGCTATCCGCGGTCAGCATCTGGTAGCGATGAAAGCGCTGCGACAAAAATTTTCCATTGGTGAAGAGTTTACTCACGTCGCTAAAGGCCTGCCGGAAGAGGTGATCCCCGATATCGCTTCACAGCTGGATGCCGGTATTGTCGTGCTTGGTACGATTGGCCGTACCGGCCTCTCGGCGGCCTTTCTTGGCAACACCGCTGAACAGGTTATTGATCATCTGCGCTGTGATTTACTGGCCATCAAGCCGGATGATTTTAAATCGCCGGTCGATCGTGATGATGAGGAAGATGAAGAGGATTAACCGTCACGGGCGCTGCGGCGCCCCTGCATGATGACGCCCATCCTGATCCATTGCCCCGCTTAACAACATCCTATACCGCAGCGCGTAGCCTGAAAGGGCTACGCGCTTAACTGCCCGACAGATGCGTCCGCGATTTCAGAAAAAATATTGCCGCAAAAAGAGACATGCATCCATACAGCATTCACGCTAAATTGGCTGAGACAGGCTGATTATTACATGCAATAATCAGCGGCTAATCTGTTATACATCAAGAGTCCAGCACGTTTTCGTACTCATTTTGCGTAAGGCGAAGGATCATTTTTATGAAGCTGAAGAACACCATTCTGGCGTCTACTCTGTTATCGCTGCTGGCAGCTAACGCGTTTGCTGCCAAAGAGCTGACGCCGGAACAAGCGGCCGGCCTGAAACCATTCGAACGTATTAATATCAACGGCCGCTTCAACGCAATCGGTGATGCCACCAGCGCAGTCTCGAGAGCAGCAGATGAGAAAGGCGCTGACTCGTTTTACGTTCAGGGCATCAATGATACCAACGGTAACGGCGGCAACTGGCGCGTCACCGCAGATTTATACAAAGCGGACGCCGCTAAAGCATCGACCGATACGCAGTATCGCGTGATCAACGGCGTTAAAGAGCTGCCGAAAGCGGAAGCCTACCGCCTTGAACCGTTCGACACGGTTTCAGTCAGTGGCTTCTTCCCCAGCCAGCCTGCGGTAAATGATGCGATCTCCAGAGCCGCACAGAAAAAAGGCGCCGCCTCATTCTTTATCGTGCGCCAGGTTGATGCCAATAACGGCGGCAATCAGTACGTCACCGCCTATGTCTATAAAGCTGATGCCAAAGCGCGTATCGTCCAGGATACATCAAACTCGATTCCTGCTGATTCTGAAGCCGGAAAAGCCGCGCTGGCCGCTGGCGGCGCAGCGGCGTCGCGCGTGGCGCTGCCGGGTGTAGCCTCTTCTGATACGCCGAGCACCAATGTAGGTCGCTTCTTTGAGACGCAGAGTTCAACCGGCAAACGCTATACGGTGAAGCAGTCAGACGGCCGCAGCGTGCAGGAAGTCAATGCGATTACCGCCGCGCAGATGCAGCCGTTTGATACCATCACCTTCTCCGATCATTTCGGCACGCCGACTGAGATTTCAGAGGCCGTCGGCAAGCGGGCTATCGCCAAAGGCGCGAAGTATTACCACATCACGCGCCAGTGGCAGAACCAGAGCGGTGGCAACCTTACCGTTACCGCCGACCTGTTTAAATAATGATGCAGCGGGGCAGCCAGACTGCCCTGCTGTTTGCATAGTTCCTGCACAAATCTGCATACTCTTGCATTGCCATCCCTCTCTCCTCCTCGTAAAATCTGCCGCCTGTTTTCAGGGGATTCCGTTTTAATTTGCGCCTGATGGTGCACTACACTTCTACGGAAAGTTCACGACCCAGCATACTCTGCTGTTCAGGAATGGCATTTTGGATAAAAAATTAGGTCTTAGCGCGCTGACGGCTCTGGTGCTCAGCTCCATGCTTGGCGCGGGCGTGTTCAGTCTGCCGCAAAATATGGCGGCCGTCGCGGGTCCGGCGGCGCTGCTCATCGGCTGGCTCATCACCGGGGTGGGTATCATTTTTCTCTCCCTCGCAATGCTGCTGCTGACGCGGCTCAAACCGGAGCTCGACGGCGGTATCTTTACCTATGCCCGCGCCGGATTTGGTGAGCTGACGGGGTTCTGCTCGGCGTGGGGCTACTGGCTCTGCGCCGTGATCGCCAACGTCTCTTATCTGGTGATTGTGTTCTCTGCGCTGAGCTTTTTTACCGATACGCCGCAGCACGTGGTGTTTGGCGACGGTAACACCTGGCAGGCGATGCTGGGCGCTTCGGTGCTGCTCTGGCTGGTACACTGGCTGGTGCTGCGCGGCGTGCAGACCGCAGCGAGCATTAATATGCTGGCCACGCTTGGCAAGCTGGTCCCGCTGCTGCTGTTTGTGGTGCTGGCGCTGCTGGCATTTAATTATGACCGGTTCAGCTTCGATTTCAGCGGCGCTGAGCTGGGTCAGCCGCTGTGGCAGCAAATCAAGCAGACCATGCTTATCACGCTGTGGGTCTTTATCGGCGTTGAGGGTGCCGTGGTGGTATCGGCGCGCGCGCGCAATAAACAGGATGTGGGGCGCGCCACGCTGCTGGCGGTGCTGGCGGCGCTGCTGGTTTATCTGCTGGTCACGCTGCTCTCGCTGGGTGTGATCCCGCGCGCTGAGCTGGCGCAGCTGCGCAACCCGTCAATGGCCGGGCTGATGACGCATCTGCTGGGTCACTGGGGCGATGCGGTGATAGCCGCAGGGCTGATTGTCTCGGTCTGCGGCGCCTATCTCAGCTGGACCATCATGGCGGCTGAAGTTCCCTTTATCGCTGCCCGGCAGGGTGCATTTCCGCGCAGCCTCGCCCGACAAAACCGTCATAACTCGCCTGCGGCGTCGCTGTGGCTGACCAACGGCAGCGTACAGGTTTGCCTGATCGCCATCGCGCTGACCGGCGCTGACTACAATACCCTGCTGACAATCGCCTCAGAGATGATTCTGGTGCCTTACCTGCTGGTGGGACTCTATCTGATGAAGGTGGTGCGCGGCCAGCAGAAACCGCTGGCGATGAGCATCGGGCTGGGTGCCACGCTGTATGGCCTCTGGCTGCTCTACGCCTCAGGCCCGCTGCATCTGCTGCTCTCCGTGGTGCTTTACGCGCCGGGACTGCTGCTGTTTCTCTACGCGCGCCGCGGCGGACGCGGTGACAAGCCGCTGCTGCAGCTGGAACGCATGGCGATTGTGCTGTTGATGGCGGCATCGCTGCCCGCGCTGTGGCAGCTTACGCAGTAATCAATGCGCGAGTGCCGGAATGGAGACGCACAGCAGATCGTTCTGCTGTGTAAGATTCAGGGGTTTGCTGTATTCGAGGTGGATCCCATCAAGCTGTTCCGCAGAGAGCGGATAAGGCAGCTGAATATCAAACCGGCTGATATGCTGCTGCTCCGCCAGCGTGATCAGCCGGGCGATATTGATCTCATCGCTGACCTGCGTTGAAATGATTTGCAACGCTAATTCTTTCAGATGATCGTCGCTGGCCTGTAAGCTGTGAGCGGACTTACGGGTTACCATGCCAAAAATGGGCATGACACCGTAAATGGCGTCAACAAAGCTCCAGCGTTTTTTGCAGGAAGCGGAGAGAAAGTCACTGTAATTGAAGCAGATGCGATCACTGTATCCGGCTGAAGCCAGCTCTTTATCAGACACCCTCGCACTCCTCCTGTTTTTCAATGCGGTTCCGAACCTTGCGCCTTAACGCGCCGCTAATAATGGCACATTTCACGGTATACATACCAGTGAGACAGGGATATTTCGTGCGGTAGCGTAGTGCTCAGGACCAGGAAAAGCTATGCTGCTGCCATTCTTTTTCAGCGCGCTTACCTATGAACAAAATTGTCTATGTTGAAGATGAGCCGGAAGTCGGCGAGCTGATCGCCGCCTATCTGGGTCGCCATGATATTGACGTGGTGGTCGAAACGCGCGGCGATCGCGCCGAGGCGACGATTCTTAACGTCCAGCCGGATCTGGTCCTGCTGGATATTATGCTGCCGGGTAAAGATGGCATGACGCTCTGCCGCGACCTGCGGGCGCACTGGAGTGGTCCCATTGTCCTGCTGACCTCGCTCGACAGCGATATGAACCATATTCTCGCGCTTGAAATGGGCGCCAATGACTACATTCTCAAGACCACGCCCCCTGCCGTGCTGCTGGCGCGGCTGCGGCTGCATCTGCGTCAGGCGGTGGTCAACAAGCCGGAGAGCACGCCGGCACAGCAGCAGTCGCAGAAAGTGCTGCGGTTTGGTTCGCTGACCATCGATGCGCTGAACCGTCAGGTGCTGCTGTTTGATGAGAACATTACGCTTTCAACGGCCGACTTCGATCTGCTGTGGCAGCTGGCGAGCCACGCCGGCGAGATCCTCGATCGCGACGCGCTGCTGATGACGCTGCGCGGCGTGAGCTATGACGGCATGGATCGCAGTATTGATGTGGCTATCTCGCGGCTGCGCAAAAAGCTCTATGACAGCGCGACTGAGCCGTTTCGCATCAAAACCATCCGCAACAAAGGCTACCTGTTTGCGCCTCAGGCCTGGGATACCCGCAGCTGATGAGAAAGCTCTTTATTCAGTTTTACCTGCTGCTGTTTGTCTGCTTTCTGGTGATGACCCTGCTGGTGGGCCTGGTGTATAAGTTTACCGCCGAGCGGGCTGGCCGGCAGTCGATGAATGACCTGATGGCCAGCTCGCTGTTTCTGATGCGCAGCGAGCTGCGCGAGATCCCGCCGCGTGACTGGAACAAAACTATCCGCAGTCTCGATCTTGACCTCTCCTTCGATCTCAATATCGAACCCATGAGCAAATACCAGCTTGATGAGAGGGATATGAAACGTCTGCGCGCCGGCGAAATTGTCGCGCTCGACGATCAATACACCTTTCTGCAGCATATTCCCCGCAGCCACTACGTGCTCTCTGTCGGGCCTATCCCCTATCTGTTTTATCTGCATCAGATGCGGCTGCTGGATATTGCGCTGGTGGCGTTTATCGGTATGTCGCTGGCACTGCCGGTATTTATCTGGCTGCGTCCGCACTGGCAGGAGATGCAGCGGCTGGAGAAAGCCGCGGAGCGCTTTGGCCGCGGTGAGCTGGACGTGCGCACCCATTTTGAAAGCACCTCCAGCCTTCACAGTCTCGGCGTGGCGTTTAACCAGATGGCGGATAACATCAATACGCTGGTGGCCAGCAAAAAACAGCTGATTGATGGCATCGCCCACGAGCTGCGCACGCCGCTGGTGCGCCTGCGCTACCGGCTGGAGATGAGCGATAACCTGACAGAGGCGGAGTCCGCCGCGCTGAATCGCGATGTGGGCCAGCTGGAGAGCCTGATTGAAGAACTGCTGACCTATGCCCGGCTGGACCGTCCGCGGGTCGACCTGCATCTGCAGTCGTTCGACCTGGCGCAGTGGCTGCGGCTCTATATTGCTGATGTACAGAGTATGCAGCCGCACACGCAGATCGCGCTGGATATTCCGCAGCTGCAGAATACCGGCAGCGCCGACATGCGGCTGATGGAGCGGGTGCTGGATAACCTCGTCAATAATGCGTTGCGCTACGCTACTGAGCGGCTGCGCGTCAGCCTCTGGTTTGACGGCACAACCGGCATTTTGCAGGTAGAGGATGATGGTCCCGGCATTCCGGCCGAAGAGCGCCAGCGGGTTTTTGAGCCTTTCGTTCGTCTCGATCCCAGCCGCGATCGCGCGACCGGCGGCTGCGGCCTCGGGCTGGCTATCGTCCATTCGATTGCCCAGGCGCTGCAGGGTCAGGTGGTGATCGAGAGCTCGCCGCTCGGCGGCGCCAGCGTTCGCTTTTGCTGGCCGGTTGATTTACCCTTGCGTGAGACACCCCCCCGCTTACCCGCTTAAGGAGATCTGGCTGTGACATCAGCTTATCAGGAACTTACCCGCACGTTTCAGCGCCTTTCCCGTTTCGGTCACCTCGGTGCGATTGCCGGGGTTGATATGCAGACTACCATGCCGCCCGGCGGCAGTCAGGCGCGTGGCGAAGCGCTGGCCGAACTCAGCGTGTTTATGCATGAGCTGCTGACCGCGCCGGCGCTGGAAGGGCTTTTCTCTGCTGCTGAGCAGGAGTCGCTGAACGATGTTGAGCAGGCAAACGTGGCGGAGATGCAGCGCGCCTGGCGTCAGGCAACGCTGCTTCCCGCCGCGCTGGTCGAAGCAAAATCGCTGGCGGGCTCGCGCTGCGAGCATGCGTGGCGATCGCAGCGCCCGGCGAATGACTGGCAGGGCTTCAGCGCTAACCTCAAAGAGGTTGTCCGGCTGAGCCGGGAAGAGGCGCAGCTGCGCGCCGCTGCGGCCAGCACGTCGCGCTATGACGCGCTGCTGGATCTGTATGAGCCAGGCATGACCAGCGCCCGGCTTGACGCCACTTTTGGCGCGCTGAAAAGCTGGCTGCCTGATTTACTGCAGCGGGCGGTGGCAAAGCAGGCGCAGGCGCCGCTTCAGCCGCTGGGACCCTTTGCCGTTGAGTCACAGAAGCAGCTGGGGCTGAGCGTAATGAAGCTGCTCGGCTTCGATTTCAATCATGGTCGTCTGGATGTCAGCGCCCACCCTTTTTGCGGCGGTGTGCCGGACGACGTGCGCATCACCACGCGCTACAACGAAAGCGAGTTTCTCAGCGCCATGATGGGTGTGATCCATGAGACCGGGCACGCGCGCTACGAACAGAATCTGCCACAGCAGTGGCGGGGTCAGCCAGTGGCCTTGGCGCGCTCTACCGCGATTCATGAGTCGCAGAGCCTGTTTATGGAGATGCAGCTGGGCCGCAGCCGCGCCTTTTTGCAGCATATTCAGCCGCAGGTCGTCGCGCTGATGGGTGAGCAGCCTGCGCTGGAGACGCCTAACTTTATTCGTCTGGCGCAGCGCGTCAAGCCTGGCTTTATCCGCGTCGATGCCGATGAGCTGAGCTATCCGGCACACGTTATTCTGCGCTATGAGATTGAGCGCGCGCTGATTGAAGGTGAGATTGAGGTAGAGGATATTCCGGCGCTGTGGGATGAAAAAATGCAGCAGTCGCTCGGCATTGATACCCGTGGCAACTATCGCGATGGCTGTATGCAGGATATCCACTGGACCGACGGCGCGTTCGGTTACTTTCCGACCTATACGCTGGGTGCGATGTATGCGGCACAGCTTTATCAGGCGGTTAAGCGCGCGATCCCGCAGCTGGAGACGCTGATCCTTAACGGCGAGCTGCAGCCGGTATTTGACTGGCTGCAGCAGAATATCTGGCAGCACGGCAGTCGCTTCCCGACTGAACAGCTGCTGCGCAACGCCACCGGTGAAGCGCTGAACCCGGACTATTTCCGTCAGCACCTTGAGCAGCGCTACCTCGCAGATTGATCCCGCAGGCGGCCGCAACGGCCGCCACTTTCCCGCCTTGTACAATCCGTTACACGCCGATACCAATCCCTCACGGAAAGCGAAATCGCTTTTTCATATAGTGTTTTCACCGGCCCCGCAGTGGGCTACATATGAAAAATAGTCCGAGGATTAAGCGATGAAAAAATTATGTGCACTGGTAATCGCCGCTGCTATGGGTCTCTCTTCTGCTGCTTTTGCTGCTGAGACAACCGCTGCTCCGGCGGCAACTGCCACCACCAGCTCCACTACCGCTGTGCCAGCTAAACATAAAATGGTGCATCACAAACATAAAGCTGCTGCGCAGAAAGCCCAGGCTGCGAAAAAGCATCATAAAAAAGCAACCAAGCCTGCTGAACAGAAAGCGCAGGCCGCTAAAAAGCATCACAAAAAATCAACTCAGCCCGCTGCACAGAAAGCGCAGGCTGCCAAAAAGCACCACGTGAAATCCGCTAAACCTGCTGCACAGAAGGCGCAGGCGGCTAAAAAGCACCACGCTAAAGTTGCGCAGAAAGCGCAGGCAGCTAAAAAGCATCACAAAATGAAAAAATCAGCGAAATAAGTTCGCGCCAACACCACGATGTTGTTTAAAACACCCGGTTATGCCGGGTGTTTATTTACTGGAGTAGCGAAAAATGGTGCGTCGCTATCGCTTCGAAATTATTCTCTTTGTGATGATTCTCTGCGGCATTGTCGCGGCCAGTTTTTTTATTTGATGGCTGTAGCGCGCTGATTACTCCAATATTTCTCCCTTTTTTACCGCTCACCGACTATAGTTATCGCCTAAGCGTGATAACAAAAACTCCCTTTTATTCTCCCTGTCGAGAGAACTATGCGCCTGGCAATTCTGTTATTTATTGGTATTTTCGGCTTTACCCTCACAGCACACGCCGATGATGAAGACGGGCTGAGTCCCGAAGAGATCAAGACGCTGTTTTTTGGTAAAGACCATCGCCAGGCAATAAGCGACGTGGCCGCTGCGCCCTGGGATGCCATTGGTCAGCTGGAGACGGAAAGCGGCAACCTCTGCACCGCCACGCTGATCTCTGCTCATCTGGCCCTGACCGCCGGCCACTGCCTGCTGACACCGCCAGGGCGGTTCGATAAGCCGGTTGCGCTGCGCTTTATGGCGGGTGAAAAAGGCTGGCGTTACGAAATTCACGATATAGATGCCCGGGTTGAGCCGTCGCTGGCGCGGCGCCTGCAGGCCGATGGCGAGGGCTGGATTGTGCCCTCTGCCGCTGCGCCTTACGATTATGGTCTGGTGATCCTGCACAACCCCCCTTCAGGTATTGTGCCGATCCCGCTGTTTGATGGCTCACGCAGCGATCTCACCGCCGCGCTCAAAGAGAGCGGACGCAAAGTCACGCAGGCGGGTTATCCGGCCGATCACCTCGATTCACTCTATTCGCATAGCGACTGTATAGTCACCGGCTGGGCGCAGCGCGCCGTGCTTTCGCACCAGTGCGATACGCTGCCTGGCGACAGCGGCTCCCCGCTGCTGCTGAAAAAAGATGATGGCTGGCAGCTCATCGCCGTACAGAGTTCGGCTCCGGCGCCGGTCGATCGCTATCGCGCGGACAACCGGGCCATTGCCGTGACCTCGTTTAAAGATAAACTCGAAGAGCTGGCTGAATAAGCAGGCAGGCGCGCGATCACGCACACCTGCGCGCATTATGCATTCAGCTCAGCTGCTCCATCGCCTGCAGCACCCGCTTATCTGAAACCGGATAGGGAGTACCCAGCTGCTGAGCAAAGTAGCTGATGCGCAGCTCTTCAATCATCCAGCGGATCGCCACTACATCGGCATCATCCCGGCGCTGCGGCGGCAGCTTGCTGCGCCAGACGTTCCACGCCTGTTCCACCGCCTGTACCTTCAGCATGCGGGCGCGATCGCTGTGCGGATCGGCGGGCAGCTTCTCCAGACGGCGCTCGATTCCCTGCAGATAGCGCAGCGTATCCCCCAGCCGATCGTAGCCGTTGCCGGTGACAAATCCGCGATAGACCAGACCGCTCATCTGCTGTTTGATATCTGCCAGCGCCAGCGCCAGCGTCATATCCACGCGGCCTTTCAGAAATTTGTTGATATTGAACACGCAGGTGAGGATCTGCTCAACCTGCTGCGCAATCGTCACCACGGTGTCGTTCAGCTCCGCCCGCACTTTATCGCGCAGCTGCTCAAAATTCTGCTGCTGCCACGCGGGGCCGCCCGCCTCCGCCATTAGCTTATCCACGCCGCAGGCAATACAGTCGTCTATCAGCTCCAGCACTTTGCCATACGGATTAAAGTAGAGCCCGAGCTTGGCTTTATTCGGCAGCTTTTCATGCAGATATTTAACCGGTGACGGAATGTTCAGCAGCAGCAGGCGACGCTGACCGCGCCACATCATCTTCTGCTGCTCCTCTTCACTGTCAAACAGGCGGATCGCCACGCTATCTTTTTCATCTACCAGCGCCGGCCAGGCTTTGACCTGATAGCTGCCGCGCTTCTGCTCATAACTCTGTGGCAGGTCGCCAAAACTCCAGATGTGCAGGCCGCTCTGCTCCAGACCATCATCGGCAACCTTCGACAGCGTCTCCTGCACTTTGCCTTTCAGCGCCTGTTTCAGCTGATGCAGATCTTTACCTTCCTGCAGCTTGCGGTTGTGCTCATCCACAATGCGGAACGTCATTTTAAGGTGATCGGGCACCTGATCCCAGTGCCAGGCATCGCGCTCAATCGTCACGCCTGACATGCGCCGGAACTCACGCTCCAGCGCATCCAGCAGCGGCTGTGCCAGCGGCTGAACGCGACCGAGAAACGCTTCCGCGTAATTGGGGGCCGGCACAAAATTGCGGCGCAGCGGTTTGGGCAGCGATTTAATCAGCGCGATGATAAGCTCACGCCGCACGCCAGGGATCTGCCACTCAAAACCGGCTTCATCCACCTGGTTCAGCAGCGGCAGCGGGATATGAACGGTCACGCCATCCGCATCGGCGCCTGGCTCAAACTGATAGGTGAGCCGCAGCTTCAGATCGCCCTGCTGCCAGACATTAGGGTAGTCGAGCTGGCTGACCTTATCTGCTCCCTCTTTGATCAGCATCTGCTTGTCGAAGTTGAGCAGGTCCGGATTCTCTTTACTGGCCTGCTTCCACCAGCTGTCAAAGTGACGGGCAGAGACCACCTCTTTGCCCAGACGGCGATCGTAAAACGCAAACAGCGTTTCGTCATCCACCAGAATGTCGCGGCGGCGTGATTTATGCTCCAGATCCTCAACTTCACTGCGCAGCTTCAGGTTGGTGCGGAAAAAGGCGTGGCGCGTCTGCCAGTCGCCCTCAACCAGCGCATGGCGAATAAACAGCTCGCGGCTCAGCTGCGGATCGATGCGGCTGTAATTCACTTTACGCGCCTGCACGATGGGCAGCCCGTAGAGCGTTACCTTTTCCGTAGCCATCACCGCGCCCTGTGCTTTCTCCCAGTGCGGTTCGCTGTAGCTTCGCTTGATAAGGTGCTGAGCCAGCGGCTCAATCCACTCCGGATCGATGCGTGCCGCCACCCGGCCCCACAGGCGGCTGGTTTCTACCAGTTCTGCCACCACGGTCCATTTCGGCGGTTTTTTAAACAAACCGGAGCCAGGGAATATGGCAAAGCGGGCGTTGCGCGCGCCGGTAAACTCCTGCTTCTCCGCATCTTTCTGTCCGATATGCGACAGCAGGCCGGTCAGCAGCGCACAGTGCACCTCACGATAAGGTGCCGGCTCGCTGTTGACTGGCATCCCCTGTTCACGCACGACCTGACGCAGCTGGGTGTAGATATCCTGCCATTCGCGCACGCGCAGATAGTTGAGATAGTCACTTTTACACTGGCGGCGGAACTGGTTGCCCGACAGCGCTTTCTGCTGCTCCTGGATATAGTTCCAGAGATTAACAAAGGTGAGAAAGTCAGACTCTTTATCAGCAAAGCGGCGATGTTTCTCATCGGACGCCTGCTGTTTCTCGACCGGCCGCTCGCGCGGGTCCTGAATCGAGAGCGCCGCCGCGATAATCATCACCTCGCGCACGCAGCCAAAGCGCTGCGCCTCCAGCACCATCCGCGCCAGCCGCGGATCCACCGGCAGCTGCGCCAGGGTACGACCGGACGGCGTCAGCCGGTAGTGCTCATTTTCATTAAGAGTAATGGCGCCCAGCTCTTCCAGCAGCCGCACGCCATCCTGAATATTTCGTTTGTCAGGCGCTTCCACAAACGGGAACGCCGCAATATCGCCCAGCCCCAGGGCGGTCATCTGCAGGATCACCGACGCGAGATTGGTCCGCAGGATCTCCGGATCGGTAAAAGCGGGCCGGCTGAGGAAATCAGCCTCGGAGTAGAGCCGGATACAGATCCCTTCCGAAACGCGGCCGCAGCGCCCTTTACGCTGGTTTGCCGAAGCCTGTGAAACCGGCTCAATCGGCAGGCGCTGCACCTTGGTGCGATAGCTGTAGCGGCTGATTCGCGCGGTACCGGGATCGATGACATATTTGATGCCCGGCACGGTGAGCGAGGTCTCTGCCACGTTCGTGGCCAGGACAATGCGCCGCCCGCTGTGGGACTGAAACACGCGATTCTGCTCGGCGTTGGAGAGACGCGCGTAGAGCGGCAGGATCTCGGTATGCGGCAAATCACGCTTCATCAGCGCATCGGCCGTGTCGCGGATCTCACGCTCTCCGCTCATGAAGATCAATATATCGCCACGGCTCTCCTGCCCCAGCTCATCCACGGCGTCAAAAATGGCCTGCAGCTGATCGCGATCGCTCTCATCCGCTTCTTCCGCGATAGGCCGGTAGCGCACCTCCACCGGGTAAGTCCGGCCTGACACTTCGATAACCGGCGCATTATTAAAGTGACGCGAGAAGCGCTGCGGATCGATAGTGGCGGAGGTGATGATCACTTTGAGATCGGGGCGGCGCGGCAGCAGCTCACGCAGGTATCCCAGCAGAAAATCGATGTTAAGGCTGCGCTCATGCGCCTCATCAATAATGATGGTGTCGTACTGCAGCAGCAGCCGGTCCTGCTGGATCTCCGCCAGCAGGATACCGTCGGTCATCAGTTTGACCTGCGTGCTGTCGCTGACCTGATCGGTAAAACGGACTTTATAGCCGATGGTACTTCCCGGCGCGGTCTCCAGCTCTTCCGCGATGCGGCTCGCCACGGTGCGGGCTGCCAGACGACGCGGCTGCGTGTGCCCGATCAGGCCTTTCACGCCGCGTCCCAGCGCCAGGCAGATTTTTGGCAGCTGAGTAGTTTTACCCGATCCGGTTTCACCGGCAACAATCACTACCTGATGATCGCGAATCGCGTCTGATATCGCCTGCTGCTTCTGGCTGACCGGCAGATTTTCCGGAAAGGTGATGCGCGGGGTGCCGGCCACGCGCCGGGCGATGCGCTGTTCGGCAACGCTGAATTCCTCCGCCAGCTCTGCGGCAATGGTCTGTTGTGCGGCGCTGTTTTTCACCTTTGCCGCACCCTGCAGACGTCGCTGCAGGCGCTGGCGATCGCGCAGCGTCAGCGCATCAAGCCGGGCCCAGAGTGGTGCTAAAGGTGATTCAATGGATGATGACATAAGGATGGATTACCTGTTAGTGCAGCACGGCGAAAACACGCGCGGCGCCGGGACGCTTTCCCGGCAGATTCAATCAATTACCGGACGCCATGATAGCATATTCTCAGCCTGCTGGCTGAGCCGCTCCGGCTGGCTTATTCAATTAATTCGAACATTGGCCTCGAATTATTACGCTTTTACGCTGCCGGTGAACGCCGTAGAGTATGACGCATTGAGCGGGAAGCCCGCCGCATAACCACAGGAACCTATTATGAGCCACGTATTAATTCTGAAGTCCAGTATCCTTGCCGGTTATTCACAGTCAGGTCAGCTGGCTGATTTTTACGCTGAAGAAGCGCGCGCCAACGGCGACAGCGTAACCGTACGCGACCTGGCTGCCGATCCGGTACCGGTACTGGATGGTGAACTGGTGGGTGCTCTGCGTCCTTCAGATGCGCCACTTTCTCCACGTCAGCAGGAGGCGCTGGCGCTCTCTGATGCGCTGATCGCTGAGCTGCAGGCGCATGACACCATTGTTATTGCGGCACCGATGTACAATTTCAACATCCCGACGCAGCTGAAAAACTACTTTGACCTGATTGCCCGCGCGGGCGTGACTTTCCGCTACACCGAAGCGGGTCCGGAAGGTCTGGTTAAAGGCAAACGTGCGGTGATCCTGAGCAGCCGTGGCGGTATCCACAAAGATACCCCAACCGATCTGCTGACGCCGTATGTGAAGCTGTTCCTCGGCTTTATCGGTATCACTGACGTTGAGTTTGTCTTCGCGGAAGGTATCGCCTACGGTCCGGAAGTGGCAACCAAAGCGACCACTGATGCGAAAGATGCGATTAAACAGCGCGTCTCTGCCTGATTAATAAAAAAAGATATTCTGCTTCATTTTACCGGGCCTGAGCGCCCGGTTTTTTATTTTAACGTCAATATATCTTTGCTTCCCGGCGGCTGCCCGCTTTTTTAATTTACACTGCAGTATCACTCTCTCATTCTGCTTTACGATTTCAACCCTGTTATTGACAACCCGCGCCCGCATTTTAATTAAAGCGCAGCACCGCCCGACTTTTAATAAAAATCGAAATACGAAAGTTTTCTCACCAGTAACGTGGCACGATTAATCCGCAATCAAATCCAGCCGTGCAGGCTGTAACTACATTTGAACTTTTACTCAAATAATAATTTTTTTACCAGGAGAATAATATGGCCTTACTGTTATGCTATATCCATGTAAGCGATACGCTGCCCGGACAAACTGCAACCGTTAACTCTTTTTCGGGTGTGAGCGACAAGATTAAAATGTTTGAGATGCCCATTAAAAGAACGGGTAACTATGACGCACAGTTGAATGCCAATGTTAAAAACACACGCGAAATCGCTGTAATTGAAGCTAAAAAGAAGGTTTCGCAGCTGACATCAGCTTTTGAAAAACTTCATAGTACGGGCAACCGCACGCCATCTTCTTCCGTAACACGCCCTATCGCTGCACCGGTTATAGCGACGGCTGTAGCAGCGCCAGTTGCGAGAGTACAGGATATCTCTATCGCCCGACCGAGTGTGTCAGCATCTTCTCTGGCAGAAGCAAAACCTGACCCTGTCACTACTCAGGCAAAAACTACAGCCGGGCATAAAGGCGCGCCCTCATTGCTAACCCAAATTAAGCATCAATTTGCGCAGTTCTGGTCATCGATAAAAAGTTATATTTCGTCACTGACAGATACATTCCGGCAGCAACATAGCGAAAAAATAGCACACTTTGAAAATACCGCCAGAACCAAATCTGAAGGCTGTAAATCAATGACTGAAATAATAAACGCATATGACAATAGTCCTTCCAATGCTCTCTTTCTTTATAACGCAGCAAAACAGGAGCTAATATTTAATGCTATAAGTGACATCATTGATCAGGCAGAAAAAGAAAATAAAGAAATCGATCTGCGTAAGCTATGCGATCAGGCTAATCGCTATGCGGTTAATTCAGGCGCTAACGCCAGATTTTTCACGCTATCAAAAAATAACACTATCGGGCACAATATAAAATATGGCGTACCGACTATGCAGCAGCGCGTCAGTCGGGTAGAGGAAGACATTGGAAGTAAAAACGCAACCTCCGCAACCTTACGTCGTAATTCGCAGAGCTTAAGTGGGCGCCAGCGTGCTAACTCAGTACAGTCAATAACCCGGAGGATGGTTAATGACGCCTATTCAAAACTGTTTAATGATATACACAATGACAAAAGAAATATTTATGGTACACGCCACAGCTTCGACCGTAACGAAATGCGTGCCGCGCTGCTTGAAGGGCAGCCGGCGCTGGCAGTCTTACGTACCAGCAGTGCAGCGTAATGCCTGACAGCAGCAGATCCTTCGCAAGCCACACCCGGTGGCGGGAAAGCGCTGAGCCTCCCGCCACCGGTTACTTCTGCAGCCACTGGCCGTTGATGCCGCGCACATATTCCCCTGCGCTGGCCCGGCTCACCAGCTTCTCTCCGGCAATCCGCGCGACGTCGCTGGTTGTGAGTTTGTTTTCTCCGGCAATGCGCTGATACGCCATCCGGCGGCCCTCATTGATACGACTCACCAGCGCCAGCGTGACCTCATCCTGCTGCCGTGCAGCAACATAGCCGCTCAGCGTTTCCCCGACCCGCCCTTGCTGCCGCGCCTCATCAAGCGTCAGCGCATGGGCAGACCCGGCCAGCAAAACCAGCAGCAGCGCAACGGCGCGTATTGTTCGGTTGCGGGCCATCAGAACAGCCCGCTCTGATTCTGCAGCAGCGCCTCGACATCTTTATCCACCTTGATGTGGATCTCATGTTCAATTTTCACGTTCATATTTATCGTAATCGGCGCATCAGGAGCGGCCACTTCAATCCGCGGTACGCATCCTGCCAGCACAACGCTGCCTGCCAGCAGCGCACCTCTTAACCTCATCATCAGGGATCCCTCTTTGATGGCAGGGTGGCGTTCTGCTCCACCCAGGATTGTAAATTATCGCCAAAGCGCAGGCTGCGCCATAGCTGGAACAGATTCTCCTGATGACGATAGTTGAGATTGATTGTCTGGCGCCGGTTGCTGAACTGGCTGACGCCGGTGACCTGCGACTGCATCACCAGATTACCGGTATTATCCAGATCGAGTGTGGCCCAGGAGCGCGAAATCTCCAGATAACGCAGCCAGCTCAGCGCTGCCCCGGCGGCGACATTGTCTTTTACAATCGCGTCTGCCGTATCCTTATCCAGCCGAAACGTGAGCGGCCCGCTGTTAGCGATCCAGCCATTTCTGATCAGCCACTGCGGATTACTGAGCCAGAGCGGCAGCTCACCGTTAACCTTACCCGACATAGCAAACTGTTTGGGCTTGAGTGCCGTCACCAGCCGGCTGAGATCGATCTGGCGCAGCGAAATCCTGGCCGCTTCGCGCTGCGGCATGCGCAGCGCCGGCATACTGACGTGCCCGCCCAGTAAATCGAGCGTCACGTTACTCAGGGTAAGCGGCTGTCTCTCCTGCCAGGGATAGTAACCCTGCAGATCGGCCGTGATATTCTGCAGCGCAAACTGATTGTTAACCTCGCGGATACGCAGCGAAACCGGTCCGCGCCGTCCCAGCTGCCACTGCTGAGCGCGGTAGCGAAACGGCAGCGCAAAATCGATGCCGTTGATGTCACTGTCCGGCAGCTGCAGGCTGCCCTGCTGAACCGCAAAGAAGCCGCCTGCCTGAAATGCCTGGCTGGCTCCGGCTGAAAACGCGACCTGCGCCCGCAGCTCACCGCTGCGGATACGCATTTTTAAGTCGCTGCTGAGCAGCGGCTGGAACACGCGCAGCGACTGTGCCGGCCACCAGGCCTCCCCGCGTAGCCGCTCACCATCCCAGCGCCCGTGCACGCGCAGCGGGCCGATATCTTCAGCGCGCAGTTCACCGCGCCATAAAAACCGTGCCGGATCGCGACCTTTCACATCAAACGTCAGCCCTGCAGGCGGCAGCCAGCCGCCGTAGCTGAAGTGCGTTTGCCCCGCATCAAGACGAAAACTGCCTGCAAAACCGGGCTGCGTGCTATCCCGCTGCCAGCGCAGCGGCGCAGTGAGCCGGATACGCGGCCGGTCAATCTGCACCGGCCCCCACGCCAGCTGATTCAGGCCGGTATTGAGCGTATCCAGCGTAATACGCTGATCCAGCCAGCTGCCGGTGCCTGTAACATCCCACTCTGCGTTAAACGGCTGCAGTTTGCCGTCGCCCCAGTAGCGCCAGCGCCAGCTGCCGCTGTCTGGCCAGAACGCGGCAGCGCGGCCATCCAGATGCAGCGTAAAGTGACCATAGTCGCGCTTATGCGCCGTCAGAATCGCCTGCAGCCGGCCATCAATGCCCTGCGCTGAAAGTGAAACACCCGCCAGGGGCCAGCGCGCTTCATCCACTTCAGGGAGATCCAGCAGCTGGCCGCGCAGGCGCAGCAGTGCGCCTGGCTGGAACGTCAGCGTCGGCGCGCTGAGTGCACCGCGCAGCTCGCCGGGCAGGCTGCCATAGAGCTGCAGCCCGGCAAATTTACTCTCGCCGGTAATGCGCAGCGGCAGCGCGTTATCCGTTACGCGCAGCGGTCCCGGCCCTACGCTCAATACCACATTACCTTTACCGCCGCGCCCCTGCGTCAGCAGATTCAGCCGCCCCTGCACGCGCAGATTGTCCATCCCCTGCTGCCATCCGGTCAGGGTCAGCCCCACGCCGCCTGACAGCATCTGACTGGCCAGAGGCCAGCGCCAGCGCCCGTCGGCGATCTGAAACGTATCGCGGTCGCTCTGCCACGGCAGCTCAAGCAGCGGTGTCTCATCGCCCTGCTCCTGAACGATCAGCTTACCCTGCTGCTGCTGCCACTGCAGATCCAGCGTCAGCGGCTGCGGCCACTGAGCCACGCTTAGCTCACTCTGCAGTGCGCCGGTTACTGGCAAGCCATCCGCAAATGTGGGCAGCGCTACGCTGCCATGTAACGTCAGCGGTTGTGTCAGAAAAGGATGTTGTAACTTAAGAGAGTCGACCGTCAGCGTCTGGCCCTGCAGGCGTGCGTTCAGGCTGAGATTATCGCCGCGATAGCGCAGCTGCTGCTGTTCCGGTGCAAGCGTGAGATCGAGTTCACCGGCATAGTGCTGCCACGGCAGGACGGCCAGCCTGCGGATATGTACATCGGCCCCCGGCAGGCGCTGCTGCCAGTCGGCCAGCGTACGCGGTACGGCAGAAGCTGGCTGCGGCGGCAGCGACTGCCAGCAGGCGCTGTTAAGCGTGACGCGCTGTGCGCTAAGCTGCCAGCGCTGCTGTGAGCGGCCCAGCGCCACCTGCTCAACCTTAGCCAGCGTACAGCTGCCCGTCAGGTAACGCAGCTGCGGCAACGTCACTGCGCCCTGCTGCCAGCCCGGCCTGCCCTCAATTTCGATGCGCGTCTCATCCGGCAGCCAGATACCGGCCAGCCGTGGCAGCCACTGCGTCAGCGTCAGCAGCAGGCCCAGCAGCAGCAGAATCAGCGCCAGCAAGGCGGCAAGTAGTCGGCGAAGGCCACGCGTCATGGCGGGTAACTATCCTGTTGTTTATATTTTCCTGCCGAAATGATGGCACGTAATCATTCGCAAATGAAGGTGTTAGCCTGGCCTGCTGCGTGAAGAAAAGCAAAGTCGCGCAGAAACCGTTATCCTTTAATGATACCGACATGGCATTTTTCAGGAGCGAAACAATGAAAGTTGCGGTTTACAGCACCAAGCACTATGACCAGAAATATTTTGAACAGGTCAACGCCCGTTTTGGATTTGAGCTGGTGTTCTTTGATTTCCTGCTCAGCGAGGATACGGCAAAAAATGCTGCCGGCTGTGACGCGGTCTGTATTTTCGTAAATGACGACTGCGGCAGAGCGGTACTGGAAGAGCTGGCGGCATTGGGCATTAAGTATATTGCCCTGCGCTGTGCCGGATTCAATAACGTCGATCTGCAGGCGGCTGCTGAGCTGGGCATGGAGGTCGTACGCGTGCCCGCCTACTCCCCGGAAGCGGTGGCGGAACACACGGTGGGTATGATGTTGGCGCTGAATCGCCGCATTCATCGCGCTTATCAGCGCACCCGTGACGCAAACTTTTCGCTTGATGGCCTGACCGGCTTCAACATGCACAATAAAACCGCAGGCGTGGTCGGTACGGGGAAAATCGGTGTGGCTACGCTGCGGATCCTGAAAGGATTTGGCATGAAGCTGCTGGCCTGTGATCCCTACCCGAGCGACGCTGCGCTTGAGCTGGGTGCAGAATATGTCGATCTGAAAACGCTGTTTGCCCGCTCGGATGTGATTACGCTGCACTGCCCGATGACGCCGGAAAATCATCATATGCTTAACGCGCAGGCGTTCAGCGAAATGAAAGATGGCGTGATGATCATCAATACCAGCCGCGGCGGCCTGATCGATTCGCAGGCGGCTATTGAAGCGCTAAAACAGCAGAAGATCGGGTCGCTGGGAATGGACGTCTATGAAAATGAACGCGATCTGTTTTTTGAGGACAAATCGAACGACGTTATTCAGGACGACATTTTCCGCCGCCTCTCTGCCTGCCACAACGTGCTGTTTACCGGACATCAGGCGTTTCTGACCGCAGAAGCCCTGACCGCCATCTCAGAAACCACGCTGGGTAATCTGCAGCAGCTCGATCAAGGCGAAGCGTGCCCGAACCGGGTTAAGCCCTGAAATGGTGCGCCCGCATCAGCGGGCGCACGTGCCACCCATGAGCGCCTGTTCATCGCAGCGGCGGCCGTTTGACAGCTGACACATGCCGATACGTGAACCATCCAGCTGGCGGGAAAATGCCAGCGTGCCCCCGGCACCGCTGCAGCTGCTTTCTGCCATCGCGGACATTACGACGTGCGGCTGGACGTGAGCCGCGGTCGCCTGCTGCGGCGGTTCGTTATCAGGGGTACTGCTGCAGGCGGAGAGCAGCAGTGCTGCACCAGCCAGCAGTAAAGAGGCAGCTTTCATTAGTCGGACTCCGGGGACAGGGGACGAAAAGTGCTCACAGCATATGACAGCCTCTGCTGCGAATCGAGTGCGGACATAGCTTTTTACAAAATTTCAGACCTTTCATTGCAAGCAGAATTATCCTGAAGAGAAGATTTTTGCCGGTTATCTTCTAAAATAATCCGTTATTTCAATTGCTCAGGGGAAATTATGTTAACCGATATGCTGTTACGCATCGCGCTGGCCGGCGTTCTCGGCGGGCTTATCGGACTTGAGCGTCAGATGCGGGCAAAAGAGGCGGGTCTGCGTACCCATATTCTGGTGGGGATCGGCAGCGCCCTGTTTATGCTGGTCTCGAAATATGGCTTTGCCGATATGCTCAGCAGCGACCATGTGGGTCTTGATCCCAGCCGCATCGCGGCGCAGGTCGTCAGCGGTATGGGCTTTCTCGGGGCCGGTACCATCATTATTCAGAAGCAGATCGTAAAAGGCCTGACTACCGCAGCGGGCCTCTGGGTTACCGCCGCCATCGGTCTGGTTATCGGTAGCGGCATGTATGAAATTGGCATTTATGGCACGCTGCTGGCGCTGGTCGTGCTGGAGGTTTTTCGCCGCCTCAGCCACTGGCTGATTGGCCGCCATCATACGCTGATCGTGCATCTGAAAGCCAAAAGCGTCCCGCTGGTGTTACTGGTGCTGCAGCGTGAAGGGATCCGCTACGGGCATATCGCGGTGGTCAACCGTGACGAAGAGAGCGGCCTGTGTGAACTCAGCGTAGAGGTCACACTCTCCCGCCGGGCACCGCGCCACAGCCTTTATGAGAAGGTCATGGATATTAAAGGGGTGCAGTCACTGGAGATGGTATAGAGGCGCAGACAGAGCAAAATTATTAGCCACGGATGCGGCAACAGATTAAAAGCGTTCACGCGAGGCTGGTATTCGCGCGCGCAATCCGTACCATACGCATCCATAACTACAGGTTTATGACCGCCAATGCGGGTTTCAGCCGCCTGTTCTGTTCGCCGGCACTCTCAAGCGTGAAAATAATGTCAGAAAATCAAGACGTAACAAAAAAAGAGCAATACAACTTCAATAAACTGCAGAAGCGCCTGCGCCGCAACGTCGGCGAAGCGATTGCTGACTTCAACATGATTGAAGAAGGCGACCGCATCATGGTCTGTCTCTCAGGCGGTAAAGACAGCTATACCATGCTGGAGATCCTGCGCAGCCTGCAGCAGAGCGCGCCGGTGAATTTTTCGCTGGTGGCGGTCAATCTCGATCAGAAGCAGCCCGGCTTCCCGGCGCATATTCTGCCCGCTTATCTTGAGACGCTGGGCGTGGAGTATAAAATTGTCACCGAAGATACTTACTCTATTGTTAAAGAGAAGATCCCGGAAGGCAAAACCACCTGCTCACTCTGCTCGCGTCTGCGTCGCGGTATTCTCTATCGCACCGCCAGCGAACTGGGCTGTACTAAAATTGCGCTCGGCCATCATCGCGACGATATCCTGCAGACGCTGTTTCTTAATATGTTCTACGGCGGCAAAATGAAAGGCATGCCGCCCAAGCTGATGAGTGATGACGGCAAGCATATTGTTATCCGCCCTCTCGCCTACTGCCGTGAAAAAGATATTATCCGCTTTGCTGAAGCGCGCCAGTACCCGATTATCCCCTGCAACCTGTGCGGTTCGCAGCCCAACCTGCAGCGTCAGGTGGTGGCCGATATGCTGCGCGACTGGGATAAACGTTTTCCGGGCCGCATTGAAACCATGTTCAGCGCCATGCAGAACATTGTGCCTTCGCATATGGCGGATATCAGCCTGTTCGATTTCAAAGGCATCCGCCATGGCGATGAAGTGGTTGATGGTGGTGATATTGGCTTCGATCGCGAAACTCTGCCGATGCAGCCCGCGGGCTGGCAGCCGGATGAGGATGCAGCAGCCACCGCGGAGCTGCGGCTGGATGTATTAGAGATAAAGTAGTTCTGCTGAGAACTACAAAGGCGCGTATCCCGGCGGGAACGCGCCTTTTTTTATTGATGCGGCGGCGGATCGCTGATGGGTGGCACATCGGGATCGTGCGGCGGCTCCGGCTCCGGAATGGGCTGCGGCTGCGGAACAGGCTCCGGAATCGGCACCGGGTCGGTTGGGATCGGTTCACTGGCGTGGATAGCTTGCATCGCTTTCTCCTGTTGCGGAACGTACTTTAAGCGTAGGAAAGCTTTGCTGAACAAGCCAGCATAAAAAAAACCGGCCCTGGGGCCGGTGTCAGAGGAATTAACTGTGCTATGCAGTAATTCGCAAACAGGAAGTAAGACAATATGGAGTACAACGCCCATCGCCTGACGTTGCATTCACCTGCGAAAGAGAGTGTGCCGCGATTTTCCGCAGGGTGAGTTGATATCGATCAGCTTTTCCCGCTTTTGCTACAGCCATTTGCGTTTTTTCAGCCATACCGCCACGCCCCCGACCATCAGCAGCAGGATCAGACAAAACAGCAGAAAACCGTGCTGCCAGTTACCGCCCGGAATGCCACCGAGGTTGACGCCAAACAGTCCGGTAAGAAAGGTCGCAGGCAGAAAAATCATCGCCATCAGTGACATGGTATACGTCCGGCGGTTCATCGACTCCGCCAGCAGCGAGGCGACCTCGTCAGCGAGGATGCCGGTGCGCGCCACGCCGGCGTTGAGATCGTCCAGGCCGCGGCCCAGACGGTCCGCCACGTCCTGCATGCGTCGCCGGTCGTCGTCACTCATCCACGGGAGTTTCTCGCTGGCCAGTCGCGCATAGACATCACGCTGCGGTGCCATATAGCGGCGCATGACGATCAGCTGCTTGCGCAGCAGCGCCAGCTCGCCTCTGGCCGGCACCTGCTGATCCATCAGCGCATCTTCCAGCTCAATAATCTTGTCATGCATATCTTCAATGAATTCGCTGGCGTGATCGGTCAGCGCGTCGCAGACATCCACCAGCCAGCTGCCGCCGTCTGCCGGGCCATTACCATGCTGCAGCTCATTGAGCACTTCATCTATCGCGTTGACTTTGCGGCGGCGCGTAGAGACGATCAGTTTGTCATTGATGAATACGCGCATCGCCACCAGCTGATCGGGACGCGAGTCGGCGTTGTGGTTCACGCTGCGCAGCACAATCATAAAGCCGTCGCCAAGCCGCGTGACGCGCGGCCGCATACTGTCGCCTGCCAGCGCATCGCGCACGGCATCGGGGATCAGCGGCGTATTCTGCAGCCACTCCGCGCTCTGGCGCTGCGCGTAATTCAGATGCAGCCAGCAGTGGCGCTCGCAGTGGATGATATCGTCATCTTTAATCGCGATAACGCCACCTTTGCCATCAAACTGACAGGCAATAATGGCATCTGATACCTGTAATGCTTTCCCTTCAATAACGTTCACGTCCCCACTCCACGCTCTCAATCAACAGGCTACAGTCTAGCGCCGCGCCTTTCAGTTGCAATCGCGCCGGTGTATGCAAACGTGACGCAAGGTACTCAGTGCTTTTCAATCCACAACTCGCGGCTGTAAGCCACATCTTCCGGGTTGGTGATGGGATAGCCTTTTACCCACGGTTTTATCAGGCGGCCGTTTGTATATTGATATAGCGGTGCGATGGGTGCCTGGTCGGCAATGATCTGCTCCGCTTTGTTGTAATCTGCATTGCGCGCCTGCACGCTGGTTTCGGTACTCGCTTTCGCCAGTAGCGCGTCATACTCCGCGCTGTTAAAACGCGCAATATTCCCGCTGTGGCTGGCCGTCAGCAGACTGAGAAAGGTAGAGGGTTCGTTATAATCACCGACCCACGAGGCGCGGATCACATCAAAATTTCCGCTGTTGCGGCTGTCGATATAGGTTTTCCACTCCTGGTTTTGCAGCGTAACCTCTGCGCCCAGAGTCTTTTTCCACATCGAGGCGACGGCGATAGCAATTTTCTGATGGCTTTCTGAGGTGTTATAGAGCAGCGTCAGATGCAGCGGCTTAGCTGGACCGTAGCCCGCTGCCGCGAGCAGCGCTTTCGCCTGCGCATTCAGCTCCTGCTGGCTATGCTGCTGCAGATAGCTCTGCTGTGACGTAAAACCGGCCGTCACATCGGGAGTGAAATGCCACGCCGGCTTCTCGCCGGTCCCCAGCACCTTCTCCGCAATAATGCGGCGATCGATACTCCACGAAAGCGCTTTACGCACGCGCACATCAGCCGTCGGTCCTTTCTGCGTATTAAAGGCGTAGTAGTAGGTCCCGAGCTGGTCAGGGGTATAGACCTCACCCGGCAGACTCTTTTTCAATAGCGCAAACATATTTTTCGGGAATGATTCGGTGATATCGATATCCCCGGCGCGGTAGCGCTTGGTGGCGCTGGACTCTTCATTGATGGGCAGAAAGGTCACCTGCGTCAGCACTGAATGCTTGTCGTCCCAGTAATGTTTATTGCGCACCAGAACAATCTTTTCGTTTACGACCCGCGTTTGTAACTGATAGGCGCCATTTCCCACCAGCTTGCCCGGTGCGGTCCACGCGTCACCTTCAGCCTGGATAACTTTTTGCGGCACGGGAAACAGCGCGGCGTTGGCCATCATGGCTGGCAGCCACGGCACCGGTCGTGACAGCGTCACTTTCAGATGGGTGGCATCGGTGGCCGTTACGCCCAGTTTCTCCGGACTCATGCTGCCTTTGGTAATCGCTTCCGCATTTTCAATACCGCTCAGCGCCGCAAACCAGGCAAAAGGCGAACTGTTTTTCGGATCGACCAGACGCTGCCAGCTGTAGACAAAATCCTGCGCAGTGACCGGGCTGCCATCTGACCAGCGCGCATCTTTGCGCAGCGTAAACAGCCAGATTTTATTGTCATTACTGTTCCAGCTCTCAGCGACGCCGGGCACAATCTGGCCTTTTGCATCCTGACTGGTGAGGCCTTCAAACAGGTCGCGCATGACCTGAATTTCCGGCAATCCCACGGCTTTCATGGGATCAAGCGAGGCGGGTTCATCTTTGATGTGGCGAACAATTGTCTGCTGGCTGGCGAGCTGCGCGCCCGCCGGTATCTCAGCAGCAGTAGCCGGAAAAAACGTGCTGCTGACGATCAGCGCCAGCGCCGTGGGGAAAAACAGAGGCTTCATCATCACTCCTTAACAGAAAAAAGGGCGACCTGAAGTGCGTAATGTCGCCAGCAACTCCGGCAACTGTAACGCAAATTGCTGATTGGTATGTAGCTATTTCCCGGTTTGCTGTTTACCGTTAATGTAGTGCCGGACAGGCGCGCGCCCCGCTCGTTTGCAGAGCCGCTCACAGGAGAGCCTGATATGTCATTTCATCACCCGCGAACGCAGCGCGGTCAGCTTGATGCGGTCTGGCAGCAGTATGGTCGCTCGGCGCTCGGCGCCCCGCTGCTCTGGTTTCCGGCGCAGTCAGCCGATGAAGAGAGCGGACTGATCATCGCCGGCACTCACGGCGATGAGAACGCCGCAATCGCCACGCTTTCCGCCGCGTTGCGGACGCTGCCAGCCTCCCTGCGCCGCCATCATGTCATTCTGGCCGTGAATCCGGACGGCTGTCAGCTCGGGCTGCGCGCCAACGCGCGCGGCGTCGATCTCAACCGTAACTTTCCCGCCGCTAACTGGCAGCGGGGCGATACGCACTACCGCTGGAACAGCGCCGCTGACGCACGCGATGTGGTGCTCTCTACTGGTGAGAAGCCCGCCTCCGAACCCGAAACCAGCGCGCTGTGCCAGCTGATCCATCAGCTGCAGCCGCGCTGGGTGGTCTCATGGCATGAACCGCTGGCCTGTATCGACGATCCCCATCACAGCGCGCTGGCGCGCTGGCTGGGTGAGCAGACCGCATTGCCGGTGGTAAGCAGCGTGGGATACGCCACGCCGGGTTCTTTTGGGAGCTGGTGCGCCGATCTGGGGCTACTCTGCATTACGGCGGAAATGCCGCCGATTTCCGTTGATGAGGCGACCGAACGCTATCTTGAGGCGATGATTAATCTGCTGCGCTGGCAGGCGCCGCATTAAGTGTGCCATAGCTGAATGAGAGCGCGGGATCGACATCTGCTGCCAGCCAGGTCGGGCCATCCAGATCGGTGAAGGCGGCCTGTGAAACCAGCGGCAGCGCGGCCCGGATAGCGCGCGAGGTACAGAGCATACAGCCCAGCATCAGCGTAAATCCCTGCTCACGCGCGGTAGCGGCCAGCGCCAGCGCCTCTGTCAGGCCGCCGGTTTTATCCAGCTTGATATTGATCATCTCGTAGCGCCCCGCCAGTTCCGCCAGGCTGTCGCGCGTATGGCAACTCTCATCTGCGCAGATCGGCAGCGGATGGACAAAATTTGCCAGCGCAGCATCCTGCCCGGCGGGCAGCGGCTGCTCCAGCATCGCAATATTGAGATCCGCCAGCAGCTGACAGCGTGCCGCCAGCCCTTCCGCTTCCCAGGATTCATTTGCGTCGATAATCAGGGTCGCTTCCGGCACCGCGCTGCGGATCGCTACCAGCCGCTCACTGATCAGATGATTATCCATTTTCACTTTGAGCAGCTTTGCACCATGCTGCCACAGCGCCAGCGCGCTGCTGGCCATCGCTTCCGGCGTATCGATACTGATGGTGCGCGCCGTGGCTACCTGCCCGGCCAGAGGGCGATCGCACAGCGCGGCCAGCGTCTGCCCATGCTGCTGGCGTTCCAGATCCCAGAGCGCACAATCAATGGCATTGCGCGCCGCACCCGCCGGCATCGCCTGCTGCAGCGCGCTTCGGGTTAAGCCCTGCTGCAGCGCGGGCAGCTGAGCGGCAATCTGCGCCAGCACTGAGGCCTCGCTCTCACCATAACGGGCATACGGGGTCGCTTCTCCGGTGCCTTTAATACCATTCTCTTCAATTTCCACCACCACAACCTGCGCTTCCGTCCGGCTGCCGCGCGAGATAACGAACGGCGAATGCAGTGGCCAGGCTTCAGGATAACTCTTCACTGTTCTCATTTTTACACCTTAAAATTGTGCGCCTGATGTGAAGCTGAGCGATTATTGTAAGAAAGGTAATCGTAAACCCCTAAAAATTATGGCATAAACTTTAACGGTTTTCGTAAAGTCGCGCGCTGCGCTGACTTTTCATTTAAAAAGGAGATTGTATGTCACAGAACGTTCACTTTCAGGGTAATCCTGTTCCGGTTGCCGGCCACTTCCCGCAGGCAGGCGAGCAGGCGCAGCCTTTTACGCTGGTCACTAAAGATCTGGCTGATGTTTCGCTGGCAGACTATGCCGGAAAGCGCAAAGTGCTGAACATCTTCCCGAGTATCGATACCGGCGTCTGCGCCGCCTCGGTTCGCAAGTTTAACGAGCGCTCCGGTGATACCAGCAACACCGTAGTGCTCTGCATTTCAGCTGACCTGCCGTTTGCCCAGTCACGCTTCTGCGGCGCGGAGAACGTCGCCAATGTGGTCACGCTTTCCGCTATGCGCGGCTCTGAGTTCAAAGAGAATTATGGCGTCGCTATCTCTGACGGCCCGCTAAAAGGCCTGACCGCCCGTGCAGTAGTGGTGCTTGATGAGAATGACAAGGTGCTTTACAGCCAGCTGGTCAATGAGATCACCGAAGAGCCCGATTACGATGCAGCGCTGGCCGCGCTGAAGTAAGTTGCTCATAAAAAAACCGTCCTTACGGGACGGTTTTTACTGTTCAGAACAGGCCAGCGCAGCTACTCGCTCTCTCCGCGCTTCTGCCCTAATCCATATTCACGCAGTTTATTGGCAATCGCCGTGTGCGATACGCCCAGACGTTTGGCCAGCTTACGCGTGCTGGGATAGGAGAGATAGAGCCGGGTCAGTACCGAACGCTCAAAGCGGCCGGTGATCTCATCCAGCGATCCCTCCAGCGCCTCTTCACCCAGCGACACATCCAGCGCCTGCTCCGGCAGCACGATATCCTGCGGACGCAGCTCATAACCTTCCAGCTGCGTCATGGCCCGATAGAGCGTGTTTTTCAGCTGCCGGACATTGCCCGGCCAGCTGTAGCGCGTCAGGAACGGCAGCAGCTGCGGTGACAGGCGCGGGCGCGGCAGCCCCTGCTCATCGGCAAAACGCGCCACAAACATCTCTGTCAGCGGCAGAATATCAAGCGGACGCTCGCGCAGCGGCGGCAGATTCAGCGTCAGCACGTTGAGCCGGTAAAAGAGATCCTCGCGGAACTCCCCACGCTGTACCATCTCAATCAGGTTCTTTTGCGTGGCGCAGATCACCCGGACATCAACATGCACTTCATGATCTTCGCCTACGCGGCGAAAGGTCCCGTCGTTGAGAAAACGCAGCAGCTTGGTCTGCATACGCGGCGACATCTCACCGATTTCGTCCAGCAGCACCGAGCCGCCGCTGGCCTGCTCAAAAAAGCCCTTTTTCCCCTCCAGCGCGTTGGGATAGGCGCCGGCCGCGTGGCCAAACAGCTCGCTCTCCGCCACGTCGTCCGGAATCGAACCGCAGTTGAGCGCGAGAAACGGTTTTTTACCGCGTGCGCTGCGCAGGTGGCAGGCGCGCGCCAGCATATCTTTGCCGGTGCCGGTATCGCCCACAATCAGCAGCGGCGCATCGTGCATCGCCAGTTTACGCGCCTGCTCAATGACCTGACGCATTTTAGGCGTCACCGCCACGATATGGTCAAACTCGGACTCATCCGTGACGCTGAGATTCTGCAGCTGACGTCCCATACGCGCCGTGGACTTCAGCGTAATCATTGCGCCCACCGGGTTATCGCCCTGCTCATCGCTGTCTGCAAGGTAGATGGGTCGCGCTTCCAGCAGAAAGTCACGCCCCTGAATCACCACATGCTGGGTCTGCGCCTCTACCCGTTCGCTCTCCAGCCAGCGCTGAAAATTAACGCCGCCAATCAGTGACGCCACGCTGTGATTGCGGATTTTCTGCTCATCCAGCGCAAACAGATGCTGCGCCGCCGGATTGGCCAGCTCAATTTTGCCTTTAAGATCGATAGAGAAGACCGGCTCCGGCATCGCCACCAGCAGCGCGCTGAGCGCGCGATGTTCGCGCTCAGAGGGCAGATATGCCACGGTACGCACGTCGGTGACGCCGGGCGTGCGCCGGATCTCTGCCATCAAATTGCTGAAAGCGTCAAACTCCAGCGCAGAAAAGCTGAGATAGATGCGGCCCTGCGGGGCAATTTCGATGCCGCGTAAATCGATATTGCGGGCGACCAGCAGGTCGAGCAGTTCACGCGCCAGACCGATTCGGTCATGACAAAAAACTTCCAAACGCATGGCAGTAAGCCTTAGTCAGGTTTTGATTTCAGAGATAATACGCTAACTTGCAGCACCCCAGAAGGGCTGTGTCATGAAAAGTTGACAGTGCAGCACAGATTCCCCTTTTCGCCGGGTCAGACAGAGCTGCTTATGCCGGGAAGAAACGAAAAAGGCAACGTTTACGTTGCCTTTTAGCATGGGAGCAGAATGAAAGTGACAGGAACGTTGATTATTTAGCACTCTGCTCTGAGGCGGAGCTGCCTTTTGCCAGCGAGGTTTTAAGCTGGCTCACCAGGTCGCGGCGGAAGTCGCCAAGGCGGGGTTTATCCTCTTCCAGCCACGGCAGCGGACGGCACAGCTCCATCGCTTTTATGCCCAGCCGCGCGGTCAGCAACCCGGCACCGATACCCTGTGCGGCACGGGCTGAAAGACGCGCCGCGATATCCTGCGACATCCAGTCCATCCCCACTTCGCGCACCAGTTCGGACGCGCCGGCAAAGGCCATATTGAGCAGCACCAGACGAAACAGACGGATACGGCTGAAATAACCCAGTTCGATGCCGTAAATCGCGGCGATACGATTCACCAGCCGCAGATTACGCCAGGCGATAAACGCCATATCCACCAGCGCCAGCGGGCTGACGGCAATCATCAGGGTCGATTCCGCGGCGTGGCGGCTGATTTCACTGCGCGCCTGGCGATCGAGTACCGGCTGCACCAGCTGTGCGTAGAGCGTGACAATCTCGCGATCGTTATGCGTCTCATGCAGCGCAGCATACCAGCGCTGCAGCGCCGGATGCGCCTGATCGAGCCGCGCCTGCTGCGCAAGATTTTCACAAAAGGCGCGTGCTTTGCCGATGCCGTGACTCTGCAGCAGGTCACGCGCCACATCGCGCGATTCTGCGCGCTGGCGCAGCCGCCACAGACGCCGCCACTCCGCAATCAGTGCGCCGGCGCCAGCCAGCACAATCAGCCCGCCTGCCGCCCCGCTGCCCAGGGCAAACCAGTCGCGCGCCTGCCACGCATCGTGCATAAACTGTACGCCCTGAGCCAGCACGCTCACGGTGAACACCGCCACGCCCGCAGCGGCTATTTTACGCCACAGGCTGCGTTTAGGTCGCAGCGCCGCCTCCACCATCTTTTCACCGGCGCCTTCAGGCAGCGGATCTGCCCCGGTCGCTGCAACAAAATCGGCGGTTTTTACGTCAAAAGTCTGCGCAGCACGCAGCGGTGGCTGCGCATCGCTGCTGAGCGGACGGGCAAAATCGATTCGCGCTTTTAACGGCGTCTCATCACTCATCGCAATTTATCTCCCAGTAAAAATTCCAGCGCGGCATCCATGCGGATATGCGGCAGAGGCCGATCTATATCCAGCGATTGCGGCCGGAATTGCTCAAACTGAAACCCCTGCTGCTGCCAGAAGCTGTTCCCCGGCAAACGGGGCGGCACCTCACCCGGATAAACGGTGAGCGGCTCACCATCTGTCAGCCGCTCACCGCGCAGTGCCGGCAGCTTCTCGCCCCGGTGATCCACCAGGCCGCTTTCGGTAGCCTGTATGGCGGCCAGTCCGAGGCAATCCATGCTGATACCTTCAAATGCGGCGTTCTGCCAGGCATCCTGTACCAGCTGCTGCAGCAACGACACCATATTGGCGTGCTGATCGGCGGTGATGTGATCGGCTTTCGTCGCGGCAAACAGCAGCTTGTCTATCACCGGGGAGAAGAGGCGCCGGAACAGGGTCCGCTGACCGTAATGAAAACTCTGCATGAGCTGAGTCAGCGCCAGACGCATATCATTAAACGCCTGCGGCCCGCTGTTCAGCGGCTGCAGACAGTCCACCAGCACAATTTGCCGGTCAAAACGCAGAAAATAATTTTTATAGAAGCCTTTCACCACGTGCGAACAGTAGTAGTTATACCGCTGCTGCAGTACGGCAAAATTACTGCCGGCCGGCGCCTGTGCCAGTTTGCTCACAGCCTGCTCATCCGCATCGGGCCACGGGAAAAACTGCAGCGCCGGTGCGCCCGCCATCTCGCCCGGCAGCACAAAGCGGCCCGGCTGAATAAAGTGCAGCCCCTGGCTTTTGCAGTGGTGCAGATAATCTGTCCAGGCGGCGGCAATCTCTGCCAGCTGGTTTTCATTAGCGGGTGCCAGCGGATCGAGGTTATGGCAGAGCTCACGCCAGCGGGCTGACCATTTCTCTCTGTCGCCCTGCAGCAGCCCGCGCATCTGCCGCGACCAGCTGACATAATCCTGCGCCAGCATGGGCAGATCGAGCAGCCATTCACCGGGATAGTCAACGATCTCAAGATAGAGCGTGGCGGTATCTTTGAAGTGACGCAGCAGTGAGTTATCAGGCCGGTAGCGCAGCGCGAGGCACATTTCGCTGACGCCGCGCGTTGGGGTGGGCCATGCGGGTGGCGCGCCGTAGAGCTGAGCCAGCCCTTCATCATAGGTAAAGCGCGGCGTACCGAGCTCGCGCTGCGGCACGCGCTTGACGCCAAGTAAACGCTCTTCGCGTACCACTGAAAACAGCGGCAGGCGCGCGCCGTGATGGACGTTCAGCAGCTGATTGACCAGCGAGGTAATAAACGCGGTCTTGCCGCTGCGGCTCAGTCCGGTGACCGCCAGGCGCAGATGACGATCCACGCCGCGGTTCATCAACGCGACAAGTTCATTTTGCAGTTTTTTCATCGTTCTCCCTGATGAATCGCGCTGACAGACGGCGAAACGCCCTGCTCAGCAGCGGTTCCAGGGCGGCCGCCAGCAACAGGCGCAGCGGACGGCGCGCCACCGATTTAACAGCCCAGCCGGCGAGCCCGCCGGGACCATATGTTACCGCACTGATAATGATGAATTTTCCGGCCGACTTCAACGCAGGTGTTGCGCGACGGCGCAGAGCAGTCATTCGCTGAGTGTGCATAAAGCCCCTTATGAGTTGAGATGCGGACCCGCGAGGGTCCGGGGATCAGAGCTGACGAAAACGGCTGCGCACGCTGAAGGTTTCAGAGGTCACGTAACGCTCTACATCACGAACGCTGCGCTCATCCTGGCTCAGGGTCAGCGCCAGCTCATCCAGCAGTTCACGGGCCGTTGGCTGCTTCTGATCCGGCAGCGTGGCCGGTTTCTCATCCAGCACATAGCCGAGAATAAAATAGGCGGTCACGGTGATCATAAACAGGCCAAAGAACAGTGACAGCACGACGATGACGCGCAGCAGACGCACCGGTATGTCGAGATATTCCGCTACGCCGGCACACACGCCGCGTACTTTGCCCTGCTGCGGAATGCGCCAGAGTTTGCGATCGCCTGTCATGGCTGCCTCCAGTTTGGATGCTCCGCATCAAGAATCGCTTCCAGCGCCTGAACGCGTTCGCGCATACGTTGCGCCTCCTGCGTCAGCTGCTGCAGCCGCTGCATATCATTATTCGACAGTTCACCTGCGCTGCGCCGGTTGCTGTAATGCAGCCATAACCAGATGGGTGCGACAAATAGCACAAAAATCGTCAGGGGTATGGCAAGAAAAAGTGCGCTCATTGACTCTCCTTAATCATCTACACCGTTTCAGCCGGGCCCGAAAACGGGCCCGGACGCGATCACTCACCGCGGTTCATTCTGGCTTTCAGTGCGGCAAGCTGCTGGCTGATTTCATCATCAGCTTTCAGCTCAGCAAACTGCTGATCCAGCGTTTTTGATTTACCAAAGCGCTGGCTTTCCGCTTCAGCTTCCATATGGTCGATACGACGTTCAAAGGACTCAAAGCGCGCCATCGCATCATCAATTTTGCCGCTGTCGAGCTGACGACGAACATCGCGTGATGAGGAAGCCGCCTGATGGCGCAGCGTCAGCGCCTGCTGGCGGGCGCGGGTTTCACCGAGCTTATTTTCCAGCTCGCCGATCTCGCCTTTCATTCGCTCCAGCGTCTCATCCACCTGCGTTGATTCCTGCTGCAGCAGGCTAATCAGATCGGTGAGTTTCTGTTTTTCAATCAGCGCAGAGCGTGCCAGATCCTCTTTCTCTTTGCTGATAGCCAGCTCCGCTTTTTCCTGCCACTCCGACTGCTGGACCTCAGCCTGTTCAATACGGCGCAGCAGCTGCTTTTTCTCAGCCAGCGCGCGCGCTGAAGTTGAACGTACCTCAACCAGCGTGTCTTCCATTTCCTGAATCATCAGGCGTACCAGTTTCTGCGGATCTTCTGCGCGCTCAAGCAGCGAGTTAATGTTAGCGTTTACGATGTCAGCGAAACGAGAAAAAATACCCATAATGATGTTCCTCAATATTGTCATGTATATGGTCGGGACGCCTGTAGTGCTTACAAGATGCGTGCCAACTTTTAAGTTACTGATTTTATTAAGTGCGCTGGGTTTACATTCCTGCTGCGAAAGGCCAGGATGAGTAAATTACACAACTGTTGGTGAAATTCATCATGGCTAATGGCAACGATAACCTGCTAGGCGAGTCGAATAATTTTCTTGAGATGCTGGAGCAGGTGTCTCAGCTGGCACCGCTGGAAAAACCGGTGCTGGTCATTGGTGAGCGCGGCACCGGTAAAGAGCTGATCGCCAGCCGGCTGCACTATCTGTCTGAACGCTGGCAGGGCCCTTTTATCTCGCTTAACTGTGCAGCGCTTAATGAGAGCCTGCTCGACTCGGAACTCTTCGGGCATGAGGCGGGCGCTTTTACCGGCGCGCAGAAGCGTCATCTTGGCCGCTTTGAGCGCGCCGACGGCGGCACGCTGTTTCTTGATGAGCTGGCGACCGCACCGATGCTGGTTCAGGAGAAGCTACTGCGCGTAATCGAATATGGCCAGCTGGAGCGCGTTGGCGGTAATCACGCGCTGCAGGTTAGTGTACGCCTGGTCTGCGCCACCAATGAAGATCTGCCCGCGCTTGCTGCTGCCGGAAAATTCCGGGCGGACCTGCTGGATCGTCTCGCCTTTGATGTGGTGCAGCTGCCGCCGCTGCGCCAGCGACGCAGCGATATTCTGCTTATGGCGGAGCATTTTGCTATTCAGATGTGTCGCGAGCTGCGTCTGCCGCTGTTTCCCGGCTTCAGCGAACGTGCGCAGCGGGAGCTGCTGGCTTACCACTGGCCCGGCAACGTGCGCGAACTGAAGAATGTCGTGGAGCGTTCCGTGTATCGTCACCGCAGCACCGAAGAGCCGCTGGACACGATCATCATCAATCCGTTTGCTTCACGTGCCACAGATTCAGCAGAGCCGCAGCGCCCTGCCGAATCTGCAGTCCTGCCCGCGCTGCCGCTCGATTTGCGCCAGTGGCAGTATCAGCAGGAGCGCGCGCTGCTGGAAGTGAGCCTGCAACAGGCAAAGTTTAACCAGCGGCGCGCGGCCGGGCTGCTGGGTGTGACCTATCATCAGCTGCGGGCAATGATGAAAAAGCATGATATTCAGGTACGGGATGAGAGTGAGTAGTAAGGTGGCAGCAAGGCGGCAAGTGAAGCGGAGACCGGGAGCATACATCAGTATGTAACCGGTTCTGCTGAACGCGGCCAGTGCAGCTGCCGCAGACCAGACAGCCTTTTTTCAAACTGACTGGTGTGGCAGCAAGGCGGCAAGTGAAGCCGCGACCGGGAGCATACATCAGTATGTAACCGGTTCTGCTGAACGCGGCCAGTGCAGCTGCCGCAGACCAGACAGCCTTTTTTCAAACTGACTGGTGTGGCAGCAAGGCGGCAAGTGAAGCCGCGACCGGGAGCATACATCAGTATGTGACCGGTTCTGCTGAACGCAGCCAACGCCGCTGCCGCGCCAGTCAGGAAGAAAAAAAAAAGCCCGCACAGGGCGGGCAACATAATACTGGAAGCAATGTGAGCAATGTCGTGCTCTTCTCCGGCAGAGCCACCGGTGAAGCGCAAGTGAATAATAATCATTCCTATTATCATCTGTAAAGCTTTATTGAGAATTTTTCTCATTCCCACACAGTTACTGCGCCTGCTTTCTGGACGATATGGCTGTTATTGCTGCTGGCGTGCGGGGGAGTTTGGGAACTCTTACCGGTTTGCGATACACTCTGGCTATTGCCTCAGAATCGTTGAGTTCTATGCTAAAAATTCTCTTCTCGCTGCTGCTGAGTTTCAGCGCTTTGAGCGCGTCTGCTGCGCCTGCGGAATCGATCCGTCAGACCGGCTTTGTCTATTGTGTAAACGGCAGCGTTAACACTTTTAACCCGCAGATGGTCAGCAGCGGCCTGGTGGTTGATACCCTGGCCGCGCAGCTCTACGACAGACTGCTGGACGTTGACCCTTACACTTATCGTTTAATACCCGATCTGGCGCAGAGCTGGGAAGTGCGCGATAACGGCGCAACCTACCGGTTTCATCTGCGGCGGAATGTCTCTTTCCAGCATACCGCCAGCTTTACGCCCCGCCGCACGCTGAACGCCGATGATGTGGTATTCAGTTTTGCGCGGATGTTTGACCGGCATCATCCGTGGCATAATGTTAACGGCGGCAGCTATCCCTATTTTGACAGCCTGCAGTTTGCCGACTCCGTCCAGAGCGTCAAAAAGCTGGATCGCTATACCGTGGAGATCCGCCTGAACGCGCCTGACGCCTCTTTTTTATGGCATATCGCTACCCACTACGCGCCGGTACTGTCACAGGAGTATGCCGCGCAGCTGGATGCCAAAGGGCAGCAGGAGAAGCTGGATCGGGAACCGGTGGGCACCGGTCCCTATCAGCTGAGCGAGTATCGTACCGGGCAGTATCTGCGCCTGGCGCGTAATCCCTGGTACTGGAAGGGCGTACCGCGCCTGCAGCAGGTGGTGATTGACCTGGGCGTTGGCGGCACCGGCCGTCTGTCAAAACTGCTGACCGGCGAGTGTGACGTACTGGCTTATCCGGCGGCGAGCCAGCTCTCGATCCTGCGCGACGATCCGCGTTTGCGCATGACGCTGCGCCCCGGCATGAATATCGCTTATCTGGCGTTTAACACCCGCAAAGCGCCGCTGGACCGGCCTGAAGTGCGGCACGCGCTGGCGCTGGCAATCAATAATGAGCGCCTGATGGAGTCCATTTATTACGGCACGGCGGAAACTGCAGCGTCTATCCTGCCGCGCGCCTCGTGGGCCTATGACAGCGACGCCCGCGTAACGGAATATAATCCGGACAAATCGCGCGCGGCGCTGAAAGCCCTCGGCATCGAAAACCTGACGCTGCGTCTGGTGGTGCCAACCACCTCCATGTCCTGGAACCCCAGCCCGCTTAAAACCGCCGAGCTGCTGCAGGCGGATCTGGCGCAGGTCGGCGTTAACGTTATTATCACCCCGGTTGAGGGCCGCTTTCAGGAAGCGCAGCTGATGGCGATGAACCACGATTTAACCCTGAGCGGCTGGGCCACCGACAGCAACGATCCTGATAGCTTCTTCCGTCCGCTGCTCAGCTGTGCGGCGATCCGTTCCCAGACCAACTATGCTCACTGGTGTTCCCCGGCGTTCGATGAGTCTCTGCAGCGCGCCCTGCTCTCTCAGCAGCTCTCCGCGCGGATTGAAAGCTATGACCGTGCACAGCAGCTGCTTGCTCAGGAGCTGCCGGTATTGCCGCTCGCCTCTTCACTGCGCGTGCAGGCGTACCGGCACGATATTCAGGGGCTGGTACTGAGTCCGTTTGGCAACGCCTCTTTCGCCGGCGTACATCGTGATGAGCAGAGCGGAGAGTAACCGATGATTATCTATTTACTGCGCCGTTTGCTGCTGCTGGTGATCACCCTGTTTCTGCTGTCGCTGGTGAGCTTCAGCCTGAGCTATTTCACCCCAAACGCGCCGCTCGAAGGCGCGTCGCTTCTCGATGCGTGGTGGTTCTGGACCCAGGGTTTGCTGCAGTTTGATTTTGGCGTCTCCAGCATTAACGGGCTGCCGGTTGATCTGCAGCTGCGTGAAGTCTTCCCCGCCACGCTGGAGCTGTGCGTGCTCGCGTTTATGCTCGCGCTGCTGGCCGGTATTCCGCTCGGTATCTGTGCCGGGGTCATGCGTAAAAAATGGCCGGACAGAGCGATCAGCGCGCTGGCGCTGCTGGGCTTTTCCATGCCGGTATTCTGGCTGGCGCTGCTGTTTACCCTGTTTTTTTCACTAACGCTCGGCTGGCTGCCGGTATCGGGTCGATTCGACCTGCTTTATCCGGTGCAGAATGTCACCGGGTTTGCGCTGATCGACGCCTGGCTGAGTCCGTCGCGCTGGCGTCATGAGATGCTGCTGAGCGCGCTGTCACATATGGTGCTGCCGGTGATCGTGCTCGCCGTGGCACCCACCACCGAAGTGATCCGGCTGCTGCGCATCAGTACCAGTGAAGTGATGGATAAAAATTATGTTAAAGCGGCGGCTACCCGCGGCCTGTCGCGCTTCACCGTAATCCGCCGTCACGTGCTGCATAACGCCCTGCCACCGGTGATCCCGCGGCTGGGACTGCAATTTTCGACCATGCTGACGCTGGCGATGATCACCGAAGTCGTTTTCAACTGGCCGGGTCTGGGACGCTGGCTGATTAACGCCATCCGCCAGCAGGATTATGCGGCCATTTCCGCCGGCGTAATGGTGGCGGGCGGGCTGGTGATTATCGTCAGCGTTCTCTCTGATATTCTTGGCGCCGCCCTGAACCCGCTAAAGCACAAGGAGTGGTATGCCCATCGATAACGTTTACGCCGAGAAGCGGCTGCCAAGCACGCTGCGCCTCAGCTGGCATCACTTCTACCGCGATACGGGCGCGATGATCGGCCTGTATGGCTTTGGCACGCTGCTGCTGCTCTGCCTGTTTGGCCGGCTGATCGCGCCGTATGGCATCGATCAGCAGTTTCTGGGCTATCAGCTGCTGCCGCCCTCCTGGTCACGCTACGGCGACGTCTCATTTTTCCTCGGCACTGACGACCTGGGCCGTGATGTGCTGAGCCGCCTGCTGAGCGGCGTGGCACCGACGGTGGGTTCCGCGCTGGTGGTGACGCTGCTGGCCGCGCTGGCCGCGCTGCTGCTGGGTATTCTGGCGGGCATGACGCGCGGCGTGCGTTCCGCCGTGATGAACCACGTGCTGGATACGCTGCTGTCAATTCCGTCACTGCTGCTGGCGATTATCGTGGTTGCTTTTCTCGGGCCGCAGCTGGCGCACGCCATGCTGGCGGTGCTGCTGGCGCTGATCCCGCGGCTGGTACGGGAGATCTACACCGCCGTGCACGATGAGCTGGAGAAAGAGTATGTTGTGGCGCTGCGTCTGGACGGCGCCCGCAATCTCAGCATTCTCTGGAACGCGGTGCTGCCCAATATCCTGCCGCTGCTGATTGGTGAGTTTACCCGCTCACTGTCGATGGCAATCCTGGATATCGCCGCGCTGGGCTTCCTGGACCTGGGCGCACAGCTTCCTTCGCCGGAATGGGGAGCGATGCTGGGAGATGCGCTGGAGCTGATCTATGTTGCGCCCTGGACGGTGATGCTGCCGGGTGCGGCGCTGATGATAAGCGTCCTGATTGTTAACCTGCTGGGCGACGGTATCCGTCGCGCGGTTGAGGCGGGAGCTGAATAATGCCGCTACTGGATATCCGCAACCTGACGATTGAGTTTATGACGCCCGAAGGGCCGGTCAAGGCGGTGGACCGCATTAACCTGACGCTGAGCGAGGGAGAGATCCGCGGGCTGGTGGGGGAATCAGGCTCCGGAAAAAGCCTGGTGGCTAAAGCGATCTGCGGCGTAACGAAAGATAACTGGCGCGTTACCGCCGATCGTATGGTGTTTGACGACATCGATCTGCAGCGTCTTTCGCCGCGCGAACGGCGTAAAATCATGGGGCACAATGTCTCGATGATTTTTCAGGAGCCGCAATCCTGTCTCGATCCCTCGGAGAGCGTCGGCCGCCAGCTGATGCAGGCGATCCCACGCTGGACGCATAAGGGCCGCTGGTATCAGCGCCTGTGGTTCTGGCGCAAAGCACGCGCTATTGAATTACTGCATCGGGTAGGTATTCGCGATCACAAAGATATTATGCGCAGCTTTCCCTACGAACTTACCGAGGGCGAGTGTCAGAAAGTGATGATAGCGATTGCGCTGGCAAATCAGCCGCGCCTGCTGATTGCCGATGAGCCGACTAACGCCATGGAGCCTACCACCCAGGCGCAGATATTTCGCCTGCTGAGCCGCCTGAACCAGAATAACAACACCACGATTCTGCTGATCAGCCACGATCTGCGCACCATGAGCAAATGGGCTGACCGCATTAACGTGATGTATTGCGGACAGACGGTGGAGACCGCGCAGAGCGAAGAGCTGATGAGCACGCCGCACCACCCCTACACGCAGGCGCTGATCCGCGCGATGCCCGATTTTGGCAGCGCGCTACCGCACAAAAGCCGTCTGAACACGCTCTCCGGCGCGATTCCGTCGCTGGAGCATCTGCCGATTGGCTGCCGGCTTGGCCCGCGCTGCCCCTACGCGCAGCGCAAATGCGTTGAAACGCCGCGCCTGACCGGCAGTAAATCGCATCTGTTTGCCTGTCACTTTCCGCTTAACCGGGAGCGTCAGTAATGGAAACCCTGCTGGAAGTACGCAACCTGAGCAAAACCTATCGCTATCGCACCGGGCTGTTTCGTCGCCAGCACGTCGAGGCGGTAAAAAATGTCAGTTTTACGCTGCGTGAAAAGCAGACGCTGGCAATCATTGGCGAGAACGGCTCCGGCAAATCCACGCTGGCCAAGATGCTGAGCGGCATGGTTGCTCCGAGTGCCGGTGAAATGCTGATTGACGATCATCCGCTGAGCTATGGCGACTACGGCTATCGCAGCCAGCGCATCCGGATGATTTTTCAGGACCCGTCGACCTCGCTGAATCCGCGCCAGCGCGTCAGTCAGATCCTCGACCTGCCGCTGCGTCTGAACACGGAGCTGGATGATGAGGCGCGCGAGCAGCGTATTATCAGCACGCTGCGTCAGGTCGGGCTGCTGCGCGACCATGCAGGATACTATCCGCATATGCTGGCGCCGGGCCAGAAGCAGCGCCTGGCGCTGGCGCGGGCGCTGATCCTGCAGCCCAAGGTGATCGTGGCCGATGAGGCGCTCGCCTCGCTGGATATGACCATGCGCTCTCAGCTGGTTAACCTGATGCTGGAGCTGCAGGAGAAACATGGCATCGCCTATATCTACGTCACGCAGCATCTTGGCATGATGAAACATATCAGCGATCAGGTGCTGGTGATGCATCAGGGTGAAGTAGTTGAGCGCGGCGGCACCGCAGATGTTTTAGCCTCGCCGCTGCATGAGCTGACCAAAAGGCTCATCGCCAGCCACTTTGGTGAAGCGCTGACCGCTGAAGCCTGGCGGCGCGCGCTCTGAATGCCGCCCGTCTCGCGGAAAACGCGGTGCGGTTTACCGTATTTGACACAGACGTGCTAGAATCCGCACGTCGATTAACGTCGGTCGTATACTTTTTAATCATCGCGACCGCCAACAACAATGACCATAAGGATTACAGCTATGGGTTTTCTTTCCGGTAAGCGCATTCTGATTACTGGCGTTGCCAGTAAACTCTCCATCGCCTACGGTATTGCGCAGGCGATGCATAAGCAGGGCGCAGAACTGGCTTTCACCTACCAGAACGACAAACTGAAAGGTCGTGTGGAAGAGTTCGCTAAAGAATTGGGTTCAGACATTGTTCTGCCTTGCGATGTGGCAGAAGATGAGAGCATCACTGCCCTGTTCACTGAGCTGGCAAAAACCTGGCCAAAATTTGACGGTTTCGTGCACTCTATCGGCTTTGCCCCGGGCGATCAGCTGGATGGTGACTACGTCAATGCCGTGACCCGCGAAGGTTTTAAAATCGCGCACGACATCAGCGCTTACAGCTTCGTGGCAATGGCCAAAGAGTGCCGCGCGATGCTGAACCCGAATGCAGCCCTGCTGACCCTCTCTTATCTGGGCGCAGAGCGTGCTATTCCAAACTACAACGTTATGGGTCTGGCGAAAGCGTCGCTGGAAGCTAACGTACGCTACATGGCTAACGCAATGGGTCCGGAAGGCGTGCGCGTCAACGCCGTATCTGCGGGTCCAATCCGTACCCTGGCTGCCTCCGGCATCAAAGATTTCCGTAAAATGCTCTCCCACTGTGAAGCGGTTACCCCGATTCGCCGTACGGTGACCATTGAAGACGTAGGTAACTCTGCGGCCTTCCTGTGCTCCGACCTGGCAGGTGGTATCACCGGTGAAGTTGTTCACGTTGATGGCGGCTTTAGCATCGCTGCAATGAACGAGCTGGAACTGAAATAAGTTCTGCAGGGGCGAGCCTGACTCGCCCCACTCCCTCTCTGACCGCACTATATACCCATTCGATATTAATTATTCCCCTTCATTCTTTTGCCTGCGCCTGACCATCAGCGACGATAAGCCTGCCCCCGAGTGGCGACACGCTTTTCAGAATTTCCCGTCGTACGCTCAGCCCGAATTTAGCGAAAGGATGGATTATGGAACAACGCCGTTTTACCGGCCATAACCTCTGGCTGTATGAAAGCCAGGCTCGCCCATACACCTCCACCACCGCCCCGCTGGTCCCCGAGGCCGCCCTGGTTAACGATCGATTCCTGCTCGGCCTGCAGCAGGAAGCAACGGTTTTACAGCCGCTGTTTCGCCATTTTCAGCCGGCGCTGCTGGCGGCTCGCGATGTAAGCCAGCTGCTGTTTCCTGACAGCCTGACGGCATCGCACACGCATACGCTGACACTCTACGACCGGCTGAGCGCGGCCCTGACGGTCGCCCAGGTAGCGGGCGTTCAGCGCCTGTGCAATCACTACTCAGCGCGCCTCAACCCGCTCCCCGGTCCCGACTCTTCCCGCGAGAGCAACAATCGCCTGACGCAGATGACGCAGTATGCTCGTCAGCTGGCGATGCAGCCGGCGCTGATTAACGCTCACAGCCTCGGCGCGCTGGAGGCGGTGGGACTGACAGAGCCCGATATCATTACGCTGACCCAGATTATCGGTTTCACAGGATTCCAGGCGCGGATGGTGGCTGGCGTGCAGGCGCTGCTGGCACAGCCGGTACGCTGGATCCCCGGCGCATCAGTGCCGCCCGACGCCTGCGCCACGCTGTTTGCTGAAGATAATCTCTGCTCGCCCGGGCTGAAGCCGCTGGAGCGACGCTACGCCAGCCCGCAGCAGCTGAGCGCGCAGGCTGACTGTCTGAACGATAGCGATCTGGAGCCGCTGAGCTGGCTGCTGATGTATGATGCGCCGGTTCTGAGCGGCCTGCAGCGCCTGAAACAGCAGCTGATGCCGGTTAACCCTGAGGCGGAGGCGCTGGCGCTGGCGGTCAGCGCGCGTATTCACGGCTGTCGTCAGCGTTTTACACGCTACGCCGGTGAGTGGCGGGAAGCGTTGCTGGCTGACGCTGCGCATAATCGCGACGCGGTGGCTGCGCTGAGCGGGCAGCTGACGCGTCAGCCCGATCGGTTTAGTGCCGCCCACCTGCAGCCGCTGATCAACAGCGGCTGGGATCATACCGCCCTGTTTACGCTGTTGCAGAGAGTGGCGCTGGCCAGCTGGGAAGACCGGCTTACTATGGCGCTGGCAGAGACGCGTCAGTCATGAAGATGGCGGCGCGCCTCATCAAAAAAGTGCTGCGCCAGCGGTGAGGCACGTCCCGGCTCTGCGATTACCAGCGCAGCCTGTCGTCCCATTGGTGCCATATCGATCGGGCGGCGTGCCAGATTCTGCAGCAGCTCTGGCAGCAGATGCCCGCACGGTGAAACCATCACGCCGAGGCCAACCTGCGCGCTCTGCAGCAGCTGCATAATGGATGCGCTCTCAACTATTACACGCGGCAGCAGGCCGGTTTCGCGCAGCTGCCCGTCCAGATAGCGCCGGAAATAGCGCGTGGGTTCAGCCAGACAGAGCGGCTGCGCTGCCAGGGTATGCAGTGAGAGCCGCTGCTGCTTCAGCAGCGCCGGAAAGTGCTGCGGGTTAAAAATCGCTTCCACCCCGCCGTCGTTCAGCAATGCCGTCTGAAAATGCAGCTCGCGCAGAGCGGTGAGCTCAAAAAAGCCGATCCCGCCGTCGACGGTATGGCTGTTTAGCGCTTCCAGTAGCTGATCGGCGCTCATCGCCGCGACGCGGTAGTCCAGCTGAGGATAGCGCGTCTCGACCGCTTTAAGCAGCGCCGGCAGCGCCACGCTGCACTGCGGCATCACGCCCAGCCGCAGCGTGCCGTTTACGCCATGTTTGAGAGATTCAACCTCCAGCTTCAGTCCCTGATAGACGGAAACAATTTCCCGCGCCCAGGTCAGCACCCGCTCACCTTCCGGGGTAAAGCCGTCAAAGTTATTACTGCGGTTAATCAGCGATAACCCCAGCTCACGCTCGAGGTTTTTGAGCCGCATTGAGAGCGTGGGCTGGCTGACAAAACTCGCTTCTGCCGCCCGACCAAAATGGCGCTCCCGCTCAAGATTACACAGGTAAATTAATTGTTTTATGTCTATTTTGATTACCTATCAATGACTTATGAACTATAAAACATCTGATAAAATTATTATGTACTAACCTGCGTAATAAATAAAAAATTGCTCAGATACAGAGTGCGGATCATCAGGTAGCTCAGCATGAATGTCAAAATGAAACATCTCTGTTCCGCACCTCGCACGTTACCTTCTCATTACGATGACATCATTCAGCGGCTCACCTTCGATCAACTCACCCTCTTCTTTCACCAGGCTATTGCGATACACCTTCCCCGGTCCTGAATAGCCGTTCTACTGATACGCAATCCTGTTTCCAGGCTTTACCGCTGCAGCTGAGACCTGCTCCCCATTGATTAATACACCGTGATGTGGCAGATGCCTGGCTTATTAATTCCAGCAAAAAACCGCCTGGGGGCGGTTAAAAAAACGGTGTGAATTGCTGCTCTTTGGCTGAATTACAATCTGCCAATGGCCGCTACTCCTTGCTGGATAATTCGTTAGCCGATTTTCTCCAGAGAAGCCCGGCTCTTTCTACTGAGGTGCGACACGAACTGGTATAACTTCATTCATGCTTTTCGGACGCATAGGAAATGTTTCTGACTCTATGGCTCCCTTTATAGCGTCGACTGCTGCAGCACAGAGCTTTTGGTTTCCTTCAAGCACCATGACATCCGTAGGCTGCTGGCCTACTGGCTGTGTAACTTGCAGGGTGCAGATCTTGCCTCGGTATAGATCAGTATCAAAGAGGCGATATTGTATGGCAGAAGTGAACTGGCATACCCACAGAAGTGTATCTCTGTCTGCTTTCGCCTGAGGAATTTGCGACTCACATTGATTCTTCAACTCGACCGCAGTTGGAAATTTAGAAGATTGCTTCGCCTTTAGTCTGGCCTGAGATTGCGGATTAGACTGACAACCAGCCAGCAGTACGACAAGAGCTAAAAAAAACGATTTTTTCATCATGGCTTCCATGCGGGTAATTTGGTCTCTTATATCACCCAAATTACCCGCATGGAAAGTTGCACCTAACCAGGGCTAACATTCCCTGAATGCATCGTGCTGCGAGGCTCTGTTTTCGTCAATCCTGCTGATGGATCTCAATTTGCCGTTGCATTTATTCAGTGAATCCAGCAGCAGGAAGTTAAGCAGGATGCTGTCACCCCAGGTCGTCAGTTTCGGAAGAGCCGGCACCGGGCAATTACTGAGCAGGCTTGCCGGTATCGGCAGCTGCGGCTCCTTTTCTGTGCAGGGATTGATGACAGGGTGAACAGAACAAGCCCGGTTAAACTTCTCACTGCCACCTGAGGAACTTCCCTGATCCTTCCCGCCGCTAAATGCCCGATGCAGCTTTAGTTGATCATAATGAGAAGGCCGCGATTACGGCTATTCGCGTGTAAAAGATGCTCGCTGTCTAACGGATAGATTTGAAATCGCTTTGAGTGGCGGGGGTGAAAACGAAAAAGGCACTGCCGATGCAGTGCCTTTAATGTTGCAAAATGAGGGCTGGACCGCCGTCGGGGATTTTAACCCCGCTCTCTGCCCTAAGTAGCCAGCGCTCTGTCCAATGAGCTAACGGCGGATAACTGCGGTGCCAGACGTTTTCAGATTGCTGTTAAAGCAGCTGGTGAGCCTCACCCAACGGCAAACTGATACTGCCCGCGAAGGCAATTTAACGTATGACCTGATTATAACATATTGGTTACCCGACGATGCCGGGACAGAGCAAACAGAGGGGCAAGCGCGGTCTGGCCAGCTGTCAGCTGGCTCTGCCTGAGCCGGTAAGCGATACGGGCTGGGGGATAACTCATAAGCATTAATGATAAATAAACATTTACTTATAGGATTATTCTGATACATTAGGTGTGCAAAGATTGCACACAGCAAAAGGACTATAAAAATGAAAAAAGTCGCCACGCTTCTGGTTTTAACTGCAGCATTTGTTTTTTCAACGGCAGCGGTTGCCTGTCCTAAAGGGACCCACCCTCACGGCGGTACCGGCTCGCACCATGCTGGCGGTACGTGTTACTGATTCCTGTAAGTGCGTTTACAGGATAAAGAGCCAGCGTTGTTCTCAGCCAGCCCACCGACAGGTGGGTTTTTTTATGCACTCTGCGCTTCATAACCGGTAAGCGCTGCGCACAAAAAAGCTGCCCGCAGGCAGCTTCAGGGTAATGCCCTACCCGGCGCTTATCTCCGGCACTCGCAATGGCTTAGCTCTTGAAAGGGCAGCGTTACTATCGCAAATATCCGCCCGACGCTTTTAACAATGATTGCGATCCTCACTATTAGCAGGCTTACAAATCAGCTTACCCCGAGCGCCTGTTTGACTTCATTCGCAATTTTTTCAACCTGCGGGCCATAGATCACCTGCACATCATGTTCCGTCACGCGGTTAACGCCGTTAGCTCCGGTGGAAAGCAGCGTCTGATCAACTACCTCATTCATTGCCTTGACGCGTACCCGCAGGCGGGTAAAGCAGCAATCGACTTCCTCTATATTCGCTTCGCCGCCCAGACCGCTGATAATGACTCTGGTACGCTCGTCTGCCGTGACCTGCGGCGCTTTCTGCTCATCTTCACTCTCGCGTCCCGGCGTCTCTACCCCCATACGCGTGATGACCAGGCGAAACAGATAGTAATAAAGCGGCGCGTAACAGGCACCCAGCACCAGCGTCCACCACCAGTGGGTCTTACTGCCGCCGAGAATGCCGAATACCACCAGATCGATAGCGCCGCCCTGCACGTTGCCAATCATCAGGTGCAGCATCGACATCAGCATAAACGAGAGGCCGGTCAGCAGCGCATGCAGCACATAAAGTACCGGTGAGACAAAGATAAAACAGAACTCCAGCGGCTCAGTAATACCGGTGGTAAATGAGGTCAGCGCCCCCGCCAGCACCAGCGCTTTTACCCGCTGCTTATGCTCCGGACGGGCCGTATGGTAGATCGCCAGGGCGGCGGCCGGCAGACCAAACATCATGACCGGGATTTTGCCCTGCGCCAGAAACTGCGTGGCGGTGCGTACGGTGTCATCCGGAATCGCCCCCGGATGCGTCAGCGAACTGTTAAAGATATTGAGCGCGCCGACGACGCTCTGTCCCTCGACGGTGGCTATCCCGCCAATCGGAGTAAAGCGCACCGTCTCGTTCAGAATATGGTGCAGGCCGGTCGGGATCAGCAGCCGTTCGCACGCTCCCAGCAGAAAGGCGCCATATTGCCCGCTTTTACCAATCATCTCTCCGACCCAGGCAATACCGGCTCCGATAGTTGGCCAGATGAGCGCCAGCAGCACGCCCGCCAGCGGCAGCACAACCACGGTAATAATCGGCACAAAGCGGCGTCCGCCAAAAAAGCTGATCGCCACCGGAAGCTGCTGAGTATAAAAGCGGTTGTGCAGTACTACCGTAAGCAGCCCGGCAATCACCCCGCCCAGTACGCTCATGTTGTAGGTAAAAATGCCCAGCATCTGGATATATTCTGCCGACAGCATCATCGCGCTGGTTTGATCCATCCCCGCCTGCTGCAGCGCCTGCGGCGTGGTGGTTGCGGTGGTCAGCCCTTTGGCTGCCAGGGTGGCGCTGATGCCTGTGTTCATCATCAGATAACCAATGACGGCGGCAAAAGCGGCCGTGGGTTTCTCCGCTTTCGCCAGCCCGATTGCGCTGGCAACGGCAAAGAACAGCGGCAGGTTGGCAAAAAGTGCACCGGCAACCTTACGGATAAAGCCGATGATCAGCTGTGGCACCTGCATCTGTGCAAAGGCTTCACCGGTGATCGCCGGGTTCTGCAGCGCGGCGGCCAGTCCGAGAAATATGCCAGCGGCGGCGATAACCGAGATAGGCATCATCAGCGCTTTACCAAACGCGTGGATCTGGCTGGTGAGTTGTTTCATGACGCGCTCCTTCACACGGTGAAAGAGCAATTATTAGCCACTATTACGCTGCTTACGCAGCCGCGTGTCTCTCAGAGCTGAGGTAATTTGAAGTAGATCACAGTTTGCCGCCATGGCGATAAACGCCGCCTATCGCTCAATTAAGTCAATCAATTAGACAACCTCTGTTCTCAGTCGCACACTTCTTTTCAACACAAGACATATTCTGATAACAACTCATAAACAATAAGCCTGCGACTACCATGAAATTTAAACGTAAAATTCAGCCTTACCGCGCTGCTGCTGGCGGCTGGGGTTCACTGGAAGCGACCACCCGTTTCGTATTTGACAGCAAAGCTGCCCTGAAAAATATGCGTAATCTGATGCGCATGAACAAAGCGCGCGGCTTCGACTGCCCCGGCTGTGCCTGGGGCGATGATAATAAAAGTACGTTTAGCTTCTGTGAGAACGGCGCCAAAGCGGTGACCTGGGAAGCGACGCGACGCGTGGTCGAGCCTGAGTTTTTTGCTCAGCACAGCGTCAGCACGCTCTATCAGCAGAGCGATTATTTTCTCGAGTATCAGGGGCGTCTGACGCACCCGATGCGCTATAACAGCACCACCGATCACTATGAACCCATCAGCTGGGATGCGGCGTTTGCGCTGATTGCTCAGCACCTGAAAGCGATGGACCATCCCGATCAGCTGGAACTCTACACTTCCGGGCGCGCCAGCAATGAAGCCTCCTGGCTCTATCAGCTGTTTGGTCGTGTGATGGGCACCAATAACTTCCCTGACTGTTCCAACATGTGCCATGAAGCCAGCGGCAGCGGCCTGAAACGCAGCATCGGTGTCGGAAAAGGCACCATTCGTCTCGACGATTTCGATCACGCTAACGCCATTTTTGTGCTCGGGCAAAACCCGGGGACCAACCATCCGCGCATGCTGCACAGCCTGCGTCACGCTGCCGATCACGGCGCTAAAATTGTGACATTTAATACCCTGCGTGAACGTGGTCTGGAGCGCTTTGCCGATCCGCAAAAGCCGCTGGAAGTGGTCACATCCAAAGCCGGCACCATCAGTTCCGCCTACTATCAGCCCAACCTCGGTGGCGATATGGCCGCCCTGCGCGGCATGGTGAAAGCGCTGCTGGAAGTGGAGCGCGCGCGCCTTGCTGCCGGTGAGCCGGGCATTTTCGATCGGACGTTTATCGCCGCAAACACGCAGGGCGTTGAGGCCTATCTGGACGCGGTAGATAACACCTCGTGGCAGCAGATTGTGCAGCAGTCGGGCCTGAGCGAAGCGCAGATCCGCGAAGCGGCGGCCATTTATCAGAGCGCGGAACGGGTGATTATCACCTGGGCGATGGGGATCACGCAGCATAAGCACTCCGTCGACACCGTACGCGAAATCGTCAACCTGCAGCTGCTGTTTGGTCAGCTGGGTAAAAAAGGTGCCGGCCTCTGCCCGGTACGTGGCCACAGCAACGTGCAGGGCAACCGCACCATGGGTATCGATGAAAAGCCTTCTAAGCCTTTCCTTGATGCCATGGGCGCCCATTTTGGTTTTGAACCCCCGCGTAATGCCGGTCACAACACCGTTGAAGCGCTGGGCGCCATGCTGCGTGATGAAGTGAAAGTGCTGATTGCTCTCGGCGGCAATCTGGCGGCGGCAGCGCCCGACTCTCCGGTTACGGAAGCCGCGCTGCAGCACTGTGGTCTGACGGTGCATATCAGCACCAAGCTCAACCGCAGTCATCTGGTGCCGGGTCATGAAGGGCTGATCCTGCCTACGCTGGGCCGCACCGAGCGCGATCGTCAGGCTGGTGGTAATCAGTTCATTACCGTTGAGGACTCATTCAGTATGGTTCACGCTTCAGAAGGCGTGGGCATCCCGCTGGCGGAGACGCAGCGTTCAGAAACCGCCATTGTGGCAGGTATCGCCCACGCGACGCTGGGCAGCGATCATATCGACTGGCTCGGCATGGCGGCGGACTACAATATTATCCGCGATCATATCGCCGCAACGATCCCGGGCTTTGCTGATTTCAATACAAAGTGCGACCAGCCTGGCGGTTTTTATCTCGGCAACGCGGCGGCAGAGCTGCGCTTTAATACGCCATCGCAGCGTGCTGAATTCAGCGCGTCCGCCCTGCCCGACTCGCTGTTTCCTCAGCTCGGCAGCGACGTGACCGTGCCGTTTACGCTACAGACGCTGCGTTCACACGATCAGTACAACACCACGATTTACGGTCTCGACGATCGCTATCGCGGCGTCTATGGTCAGCGTGAAGTGGTGTTTATTCATCCTGAGGATATGGCGGCGCTGGGCTTTACCGAAGGCCAGCAGGTGGATATTGAAACTCTCTGGAATGATGGCCTGACCCGTCGCGTCAGCGGCTTTAAACTGGTGCCTTACAACATTCCGCGCGGGAATCTCGCAGCCTACTATCCGGAAACCAACCCGCTGGTACCGCTCTCAAGCTACGGCGATATCAGCGGAACGCCGACCTCTAAATCGGTGCCGGTGAAGCTCACGCTTAGCGCCGCCCTGCCCACGCAGCGTATCGCCTGATTACGCGTTATTCTCTGAAACAAAAGCCGCGCTCTGCGGCTTTTTAACCCGTTTTAACCTTGCCGCGCGCCCCTGATTCGCGTAAAACTGTCCACCGCTCTTAGGCCACGAAACTGACTAAATTATGTTCCAGGATAACCCGCTGCTCGCGCAGCTGAAAGAGAAGCTTCACGCGCAGACTCCGCGCGCCGAAGGCGTTGTGAAAGGCACAGAAAAAGGCTTTGGCTTCCTTGAAGTTGATGCTCAGAAAAGCTACTTCATTCCGCCACCGCAAATGAAGAAAGTGATGCACGGCGATCGTATCACCGCGGTGATCCACACCGATAAAGATCGTGAAAGTGCAGAGCCGGATACCCTGATTGAGCCGTTTCTGACGCGCTTCGTCGGCCGGGTGCAGAAAAAAGACGATCGTCTCGCCATCGTGCCGGATCATCCGCTGCTGAAAGATGCCATTCAGTGTCGCGCCGTGCGCGGTCTGACGCACGATTTCCAGAACGGTGACTGGGCTGTGGCTGAAATGCGTCGCCATCCGCTGAAAGGCGATCGCGGCTTTTATGCTGAGCTGACTGAATTTATCGTTACCGCAGACGACCACCTGGCGCCGTGGTGGGTCACGCTGTCGCGCCATAACCTGGAGCGCGAAGCGCCAGAGAGTGAATGCGGCGGAATGCTGGATGAGCAGCTGACGCGTGAAGATCTCACCGCGCTGAACTTTGTCACCATCGACAGCGCCAGTACGCAGGATATGGACGATGCGCTCTATGCGGAAGCGCAGGCGGATGGCAGCCTGCTGCTGACCATCGCTATTGCCGATCCGACCGCTTACGTAGCGGAAGGCAGCGAGCTTGATAAGCTGGCCGCCCGGCGCGCGTTTACCAACTACCTTCCCGGCTTTAACATTCCTATGCTGCCGCGCGAGCTCTCCGATAATATCTGTTCGCTGCGCCCGCATGAGAAACGTCCGGTACTCGCCTGCCGGGTGACGGTCCAGCCGGATGGCGCACTCGCTGACGACGTGCATTTCTTTGCAGCCTGGATTGAATCCAAAGCCAAACTGGTTTACGACAACGTCTCAGACTGGCTGGAAAACAGCGGCAGCTGGCAGCCGGAAAATGAGGCGATTGCTGAGCAGATCCGTCTGCTGCATCGTCTCTGCCTGGCGCGCAGTGAATGGCGTCAGACCCATGCGCTGGTATTCAAAGATCGCCCCGATTTCCGCTTCCTGCTGGGAGAGAAAGGCGAAGTGCTGGATATTATCGCTGAACATCGTCGTATCGCTAACCGCATGGTTGAAGAGGCGATGATTCTGGCCAACATCTGCGCGGCGAACGTGCTGCAGAAAAAACTGGGTTTTGGCATCTACAACCTGCACACCGGCTTCGATCTGGCCAACGCTGAACAGGTAGCCGGCGTGCTGGCTGGTCACGGCATTACCGTCGATCCGCAGGCCATTACGACACTGGAAGGGTTCCGTCAGATGCGTCGCGAACTCGACGCGCAGCCGACTCAGTATCTCGACAGCCGCATTCGCCGTTTCCAGAGCTTTGCTGAGATTGGCACCGAACCCGGCCCGCACTTTGGTCTGGGTCTGGATGCCTATGCAACGTGGACCTCACCGATCCGTAAGTTTGGCGATATGATCAACCATCGCCTGCTGAAAGCTATTGTGCGCGGTGAGAGCATTGCCCGTCCGCAGAGTGACGTTACGGTTATCATGGGTGAGCGTCGCCGTCTTAACCGGATGGCTGAGCGCGATGTGGGTGACTGGCTTTATGCGCGTTTCCTGACGCCTTTCGCCGGCAGCGAGCGCAAATTCAGCGCCGAGATCATTGATGTATCGCGCGGTGGTATGCGCGTACGCCTGCAGGAAAACGGTGCGGTGGCCTTTATTCCGGCGCCGTTTATTCATGCGGTACGCGATGAGCTGGTCTGCTCGCAGGAGAGCGGCACGGTGCAGATTAAAGGTGAAGTGGTGTATCGCGTCACCGATATCATTGATGTCACCATCGCCGAAGTGCGCATGGAGACCCGCAGCGTGGTTGCCCGCCCGGCAGCCTGACGGCGCTCATAGTGCGGGATAACAGCTGTTATCCCGCCTCTTCTTTTCTGCTCTGCTTTAAAATTTGTATCGCGCTTCACACTTCTGCTTTTACTACCTTTCGTTAACATTTTTTTACCTTACTTTTAACTCGTTGTATTTCGCTTGCCTGTTTTTCCGGCCTCTACAAGGAGTTAACTCATGAACAACGTCAAAACCGGCATCGTCTGGTTAGCAGTGGCGTTAATCGGTGCTGGCGCATTTGCCATGCTTGCGCTCAGCCGCGGCGAACATGTCAATGCGGTCTGGCTGGTTATTGCATCGGTCGCCTGCTACAGCATCGCCTACCGTTTCTATAGCCTGTTTATCGCCCGCCGCATCTTCGAACTTGACGATCGCCGCCGTACGCCGGCAGAGCGCCTCAGCGATGGCCTGGATTATGTTCCGACCAACAAATGGGTGCTGTTTGGTCATCACTTTGCCGCCATTGCCGGTGCAGGACCGCTGGTCGGACCGATTCTGGCGGCACAGATGGGCTTTCTGCCGGGCACTATCTGGATCCTGGTGGGGGTGATGCTCGCCGGCGCGGTGCAGGACTTCCTGATCCTGTTTATCTCTACCCGTCGGGACGGACGCTCGCTGGGTGAAATGGCGCGCCAGGAGCTGGGCTCTTTTGCCGGCGTGGTGACGATGCTCGGTGCGCTGGGCGTGATGATCATTATTCTCTCTGCGCTGGCGCTGGTGGTGGTTAAAGCACTCGCTAACAGCCCGTGGGGACTCTTCACCATCGCAGCCACCATTCCCATTGCGCTGTTTATGGGCGTCTATATGCGCTTTCTGCGTCCGGGAAAAATTGCTGAGGTTTCCCTTATCGGTTTTGTACTGATGATGGCAGCGATTATCTATGGAGGCGATGTGGCCGCCGATCCTTACTGGGGCCCCTTCTTTACCCTTAAAGGCACAGAGCTGACGTGGGTGCTGGTGATCTACGGTTTCGTCGCCTCTTCGCTGCCGGTCTGGCTGCTGCTGGCACCGCGCGACTACCTCTCCACCTTCCTGAAGATTGGCGTTATTGTCGGGCTGGCAATAGGAATTCTGTTTGCTATGCCGGAGCTGAAAATGCCGGCGGTCACAAAATTCATTGATGGCACCGGCCCGGTGTTCTCCGGTGCGCTCTTCCCGTTTTTGTTTATCACTATTGCCTGCGGGGCTATCTCCGGGTTTCATGCGCTGGTCTCCAGCGGCACCACGCCTAAACTGGTAGAGCGCGAAAGCCATATCCGGTTTATCGGTTACGGCGCCATGCTGATGGAGTCGTTCGTGGCTATTATGGCGCTGATCTGCGCCTCGGTACTGGACCCGGGCGTCTACTTCGCCATGAACTCCCCGGCTGCGCTGATTGGAACCACCGTCGAGAACGCGTCGCAGGTGATTAATGGCTGGGGCTTTGTTGTCACGCCGGAGATGCTGAGCGGCATTGCACGTGACGTCGGTGAAAGTACGGTGCTCTCACGCGCCGGTGGCGCACCCACCTTCGCCGTGGGTATGGCACACATCATCACCGAGGTATTCAACAGTCGCGCGATGATGGCGTTCTGGTATCACTTTGCCATTCTGTTTGAGGCCTTATTTATCCTGACCGCCGTGGATGCCGGCACCCGCGCCTGCCGTTTTATGGTGCAGGACTTAGTGGGTACCGTGGTTCCGGCAATGGGCAGCAACCGCTCCTGGCTGGGGAATATGGCCGGCACCACCGTTGCCGTTGCCGGCTGGGGCTTTTTTGTCTATCAGGGGGTGGTCGATCCGCTGGGCGGGATCAATACGCTGTGGCCGCTGTTCGGCATTGGTAACCAGATGCTCGCCTCAATGGCGCTGATCCTCGGGACAGTGGTGCTGTTTAAGATGAAAAAACAGCGCTACGCGTGGGTCACTATTCTCCCTACCGCATGGTTATTTATCACCTCGATGACCGCGGGCTGGCAGAAGATTTTTCATGAAAAACCCGCCATCGGCTTTCTGGCTCAGGCGCGCAAATTTCAGCAGGGCATCGACAATGGCATCGTGATCGCCCCGGCCAAAAGCGTGGCGGATATGCAGACCATTATCTTCAGCAATCAGATCAACGCGGCGCTGTGCGGCTTCTTTATGCTGGTTGCAGTCACCATGCTGGTTGCCGCCTTCTTTGTTATTCGTCGTGCGCTCCGCAGCACGTCACCGACCGTGCGCGAAGCAGAGGTTTCACTGCGTAAGGAGGTACGCCATGTCTGAGTCCATCTATCGCTGGACGCCTCCCGGCGCAGGCTGGCAGATAAAGCGCTGCTTACTGATAGTGAGTGCCGCTGATACCCCGCCGCTCTCCCGCTGGCAGCAAATCTGGCGCGGATTGCAGCAGAGCTTTCGTTTAATGGTTGGCGTGCACGATTATCAAACTTATCTGAAGCATATGCGCCTCCATCATCCTGAAACGCCGCCCATGGATGAGCGCACTTTTCACCGGCACTGTCTCAATGCCCGCTTTCCGAGCCAGGCTGGAAACCCCGGCAGATGTCCCTGCTGATGATTATAAGCCCCGTTTTCGGGGCTTTTTCGTGCCATTCTTTAATAAAAACAAAAATATATTCGGTTTGCATCTTGTGCTTACGCAGGAGGTTGAATACTGTTGCTAAAATAATGAGATAGAGTCTTAGAGACATGGCCGGAGGAAGTTTAAATGACCGATGAACAGGGGCAAACCTTGCTGTATGCCTTGTTTGGCACCACCAGCCCCCATTGGCGGTTAACCTCTGACAGTGACGCACTGCATTTTGCCGAAGATGAAAATGCCAATACCAATCTGGCCGTTTCGCTTACTCCGGCGCAGGCCAGTCTGTTACGGGCGATGACGGTGATCACCTCCAGCATTAATCTTACTCTGCCGCTGCACGGAACCCCGGTGCCAATGCACTTTGTCGGACGTAAAGTGAACCAGTCTACCTGGGCCGGCACCGCCTCTGCATGGGGTGATACGTCGTCGGTTGCCCGCGATCTCACCCAGGGACTCTCTTTCGCCGAACAGGTGGTATCTGAAGCTAACTCGGTTATCGTTATCCTCGACCAGCGCGGTAACATTCAGCGCTTTAATCGTTTGAGTGAAGAGTATACCGGCCTGAAAGAGCAGGAAGTTATCGGTCGTAACGTCTTTCAGCTATTTATGACCCGGCAGGAGGCGCAGGCTTCACGCCGTAATATCACCGGTTTTTTCCGCGACGGAAATTCGTATGAAGTTGAGCGCTGGGTCAAAACCAAAAAGGGTCAGCGACTGTTTCTGTTCCGTAATAAGTTCGTTCACAGCGGCAGCGGGAAAAATGAAATTTTCCTCATCTGTTCCGGTACGGATATCACCGAAGAGCGACGGGCACAGGAGCGGCTTCGGGTGCTGGCAAATACCGATACGGTCACGGGTTTGCCTAATCGTAACGCTATTCACCAGCAAATTAGCCTGGCACTGGAGCTGGCGAACGGTTCTCAGACCGGCGTGGTCTACCTCGATCTCGACAATTTTAAAAAGGTAAATGACGCTTACGGTCATATGTTCGGCGATCAGCTGCTGCAGGCGGTATCGCTGGCTATCCTCAGCTGCCTGGGCAAAGATCAGACGCTGGCGCGTCTTGGCGGCGATGAATTTGTGGTGCTGGCTGAGCATACCAGTCAGGCGGCGCTGGAGGCGATGTCGTCGCGTATCCTTGAGCGGCTGCGGCAGCCCTTTCGCATCGGGCTTATTGAGGTTTACAGCGGCTGTTCTATCGGGATCTCACTGGCTCCCCTGCATGGCGAAGATCGCGAAAGCCTGATCCGCAATGCGGATACGGCCATGTATCATGCCAAAGAGAATGGCCGCGGCAAGTTCTGCATCTTCACCAGCGAAATGAACAAGCGGGTCTTTGAATACCTCTGGCTCGATACCAATCTGCGTAAAGCGCTGGAGCAGGATCACCTGGTGGTCTATTACCAGCCTAAGGTCGATCGCGACGGCGAGGTGCGCAGCGCCGAAGCGCTGGTACGCTGGAACTCTCCGGAACGCGGCATGGTCTCGCCCGGCGACTTTATCCCCTATGCCGAAGAGTCCGGTCTCATTGTCCCGCTGGGCCGCTGGGTCATGCTTAATGTGCTGCAGCAGATTATAAAGTGGCGCAGTGAAGGCATTTTTCTGCGCGTTGCCGTCAACGTCTCCGCGAAACAGCTTATCGATCAGAGCATCTACAGCGATTTGAAAAATGCGCTGGGCGAAGCGGGGCTGACGGAATCCCCGATCGATATTGAATTAACTGAAAGCTGCCTGATTGAGAATGAAGCGGGTGCGCTTAAGCTCATGAAACAGTTTCAGGAGCTTGGGGCGCAGGTACATCTTGATGACTTTGGCACCGGCTACTCCTCCCTTTCTCAGCTGGCACGGGTACCCATTGATGCCATTAAGCTGGATCAGAGTTTTGTCCGGGATATCAACAAACAACCGGTTTCGCAATCTTTAGTGCGCGCGATTGTGGCGGTTGCCAAAGCCCTTGAGCTGCAGGTGATTGCAGAGGGTATTGAAACCAAAGCGGAAGAGAAATTTGTTCTCACTAACGGTGTGGATGGGCGCCAGGGCTATTTTTACGCCAAACCAATGCCCGCAGAACAGCTCGGGCATTGGCTGAAGCATCCTGCCCGTGTTTAACGCTGCGCGGAAGTGTTATCCGGCTTTACGTAATGAAGCACTGTGGCGATTTTGTAACTGCACCAGGCGCTCCATATAGGCGATATCCTTGGGTTCAAGCGTAAAGGCATAATCTACCCAGTCCTCCGTAATATCCATCAGTTCAGCACGTGACAGCTGCAGTACGCGCTGGCGCGCTTTCAGCATGGCACGCACGCCATTCAGCTTCGGCCGTAAGGTATCGATAAAGGTGCGCGTCGCGCGGTACGCTTCACCCGGCTGGAACACTTTATCGACCAGGCCGCGCGTCTCATACCACTCTGCACTGTGCGACTCCCCTTCACAGATCAGCTCTTCTGCCAGCTTCATACCGGAACGACGCGCGACCAGCGAATAGCCACCCATTCCCGGGAACAGATTAAACGCAATCTCCGGGAAACCGAGACGCGCGCTGTTCTGTGCCAGAATGAAATGGTGCGCCAGCGCGGCCTCAAAGCCTCCGCCCAGAGCGCTGCCTTCAATCATCGCCAGCGTTACCGCGCCAGTATCAAACCCGCGAGCCGCCGAGTGAATGCAGTCGACGCAGGCCCGGGCATAGGCACGCAGCGCTTCGCGACGGTTGTTGCGAATGCACTCAACAAAAAAGCGCAGATCGCCACCGGCGTTGAACATCTGTGGGACTAAAGAGCCGGTTACCCAGAAATCGATCGGCAGTCCGGAGCGCTGAGCCGTATAGCTCAGGTTCATGATCTCCTCGATTAATTCATGGTTGAAGCTTGGGCGTGGCTGAGCCCGCAACATCATCCACATGGTGCGACGCCCTTCCTCGTAGTAAGCAACAAGTTGGGTGGTCTGTCCCGCTTCGGTAAACAGGCGGCAGGTTGGTTGGTTAATAACGGTCATAGTCTCATCCTCTAATATTTATGTGATGCGTTTAACGCCACATCAGCGTAATGCAGAGTGAGGCCAGACCAAATGAGAGATTGATTTATAAAGCAAAATCCAGAAGTATCCCTGAACAGGGGGGTGAAAAATCATTAGCGCCATTTCAGGATAGAGCAGAGCGAAAGCCAGAGTACATGAGATCGCCTAACGCGTTGTGAATAAAGACGATTTAGCATACTGCACGCGCGTGAATCACGCATCGTTAGCCAGGAATTTACTGATGCTGCGATAAAAAAAGCGCCCGCAGGCGCCTGAGGCTGTAAGAACAGCCTTATTGTCCATACCACGCGTTTTTACCGTGTTTGCGCAGGTAGTGCAGATCCAGCAGATTTTGCGAGATAGGCGGGAGTTCAGCTCGCAGCTGTTCGGTATGCAGCGCCATATAGGCGACCTCCTCCAGGACCACCGCACTGTGTACTGCCGCCGCCGCATCGCTGCCCCATGCGAAAGGCCCGTGAGAGTTAACCAGCGCTGCGGGAATTGCGGTGGGCTGAATATTACGATGGGCAAAAGTTTCGATGATGACCTGTCCGGTATTCCACTCATACTCCTGCTCGATCTCCATGCGCAGCATGGCGCGGGTGCAGGGGATCGTGCCGTAGAAATCATCCGCGTGGGTCGTGCCCCAGGCGGGTATGTCGCGTCCTGCCTGTGCCCAGATGGTTGCATGCCGCGAATGCGTATGAACGATACCGCCAATATCGGGCCACGCCTGATAAAGCGCACGATGCGTGGCCGTGTCCGATGAGGGTCGTAGCGCGCCTTCGATCACCGCACCACTCTCCAGATCTACCACTACCATGTCATCCCGCTGCATCTTTTCATATCGCACCCCTGAAGGCTTGATCACCAGTACACCCTGCTCTCTGTCAATGGCGCTGACGTTGCCCCAGGTGAACGTGACCAGGTTGTAGCGCGGTAAATCGAGATTTGCTTCCAGTACCTGCTGCTTTAGCGCTTCCAGCATCATTGTTCTCCACCAGTCTGTGATAGAGAGATTGTGCGCAGAGAGGGGATCGGATGTTATGGAAAGAATGGCTGAATGCTCAGTGGAAAGTCGCTGTCTCGTCATAAATGCGGCGCAGATTCAGCGTTTTCTGTCTGACGACTGCGCCGCAGCGTTTAAAATTAAACAGGACCATTCGGTTTCAGGATATTTACGCTGGCAGACAGCATAAACCCGGCGGCCTGGCCCAACTTTTCCATCCGGGAATAAAGAACTTTGCCGTCGGGCATCTATACTTATTGCTGTTGCCTCTGAGCCAATCATCAAGGAGATATCTATGACTACAACAGTGAAACGTGTATCCGTTGCCGTGCTGGCAGCAACATTAGTTGTTGCGCTGAGCGGCTGTTCAAACTGGTCTAAACGCGATCGCAACACGGCAATTGGTGCCGGTGCCGGTGCTATTGGTGGTTCAGTCCTGACCAACGGCAGTGGCCTGGGTACCGTGGGCGGCGCGGCGGTGGGCGGTATTATCGGCCATCAAATCGACCGTTAATTTTTTGCAGGCTACACAGCAGACACCTTTTTGTCCGGGCCACAATGCGTGGCCCGCTTTCATTAACCGCCCGCCAGCTTAACCTTCATGCCTTTGGCTTCGAGCAGCGTTTTGAGCAGGTCACGTTTATCCCCCTGAATCTCAATCACGCCCTCTTTTACCGCCCCCCCGCAGCCGCACTTTTTCTTCAGTTCTGCGGCAAGAGTAGCCAGCGCGCTGTCGTCCAGATCGATACCGGTGATCAGACAGACGCCCTTGCCTTTACGTCCGCTGGTCTGACGCTGAATGCGTACAATACCGTCGCCGCGCGGTCGCTGTGGCTTCTCCTCTGCCGGCACAATACGCCCGCTGTCGGTGGAGTAAACCAGTGGATTGTCCTGCGCCATTACGCCTCCTGTAACGATGTAATAATCTGCTGCAGCGTGGCAGCCGGATCGGCTGACTGCGTAACCGGACGGCCGATAACCATATAATCAACCCCGGCCTGCTTCGCCTGCAGGGGCGTCATAATACGGCGCTGATCGCCAGCGTCGCTGCCTGCCGGTCGAATACCGGGCGTGACCAGCGCAAATTCGCTGCCGAACGCCTGTTTGAATGCAGCCGCTTCATGGGCTGAGCAGACGACACCATCCAGGCCACACTGTTGCGTGAGGCGCGCCAGCCGCTCTGCCTGTTGCGCCGGTGACAGGGTGATGCCCAGTCCGCGCAGATCCTCTTCATCCATGCTGGTCAGCACGGTTACAGCAATCAGCAGCGGTGCATCTTTTCCAAAAGGCAGCAGCGCCTCGCGTGCAGCCTGCATCATGCGTGCTCCCCCGCTGGCGTGCACGTTCACCATCCAGACGCCCAGCTCTGCGGCAGCGGCTACGGCATGTGCGGTGGTGTTGGGGATATCGTGAAATTTCAGATCGAGAAAGAGATCGAATCCGCGTGCCTGCAATGTCCGGACCACTGACGGACCAAACAGCGTGAACATCTCTTTGCCTACTTTGAGGCGACACTGAGCAGGATCAATACGGTCCACAAATCGCAGTGCGTCATCCAGATTACTGTAGTCGAGCGCCACCAGAATGGGTGAAGGGGTTACAGACATAACGTTTCCTCATAAGCAGGCACAGGGGCAACAAACGGCCTGCATTCTACCTGCCATGCTGCGGCAGAACAATCTTACGCCCGGGATACGTGACCTGTTGAGCCATATGCCGGTGTCTGATGCGCGATAAGGCGATTATTAAAAAAGTACGTTGTAACTATTTTTCCTGTTTTTTTTAAAAATAGCTGTTACTGCCCGTCAAGTCCTCTGATCGGTTTTATTGAAGACCATGCCCGGCAGGATGGGCAGTGCCAGTAAAGTGCGTAGGCGGTAAAACCGCATTTATGGCAACGATAGCGCGGTTTGGTGCGGATCTGTTCACCAACCATATCGCGCAGAACCATCAGACTCTCTTTTGCCCGGCCATCTTCCGCTTCATGCAGGTGAAAGTCCATTAGCCGGTGGAAGACGCGCATGGTCGGATGACGCTGCAGCTGGCGATTAATATAGAGCTGTGCCGCTTCCGGCCCCTGCTGCTGCTCCAGAATATCTGACAGATAGAGCTCAGCGGCGGCACCGGTATTCTCTTCGGTACAGCGCTGCAGATAACCGGCCCACACCTCTGGCTGCGCCAGCCGCTGATAGCAGGTTTCCAGCATCGGCAGCGTTTCGCTGACCAGTTCTTTATCCTGATCCAGCACCCGCTGCAGACGCTGTGCTGCTTTCGCATACTCCCCCTGCTCCATCAGGATGCGTCCCATCATGATGGAAACGCGCGCGCTCTGATGATCGGCCGATTCACCTTTTTTCAGCAGCGACATTGCGCGATCGAGATCGTCACTGCTCATCGCCTGCAGCGCCAGCTCACAATAGAAGTGCGCAATCTCGCCTTTTTGCTTCTCTTTTCCCAGTTTTACCAGCTTCTCAGCAACGTCGATCGCTTTCTGCCAGTCGCTGGTTGCCTGATGAATCAGCAGCAGCTGCTGCAGAGCGGCAATGCGAAAATCGGTTTCATCCGTTAGCTGACTGAACATATCTTCTGCGCGATCGTAGAGGCCCGCCGCCATATAGTCGCGGCCAAGCTGCTGAATCGCCAGCAGTCGCTGGTCGTAGGTAAGCGAGGCGCTTTCCATCAGCGACTGGTGAATACGTATAGCGCGATCTACCTCGCCGCGTGAGCGAAACAGATTACCGAGCGTCAGGTGCGCCTCAACCGTACCACTGTCTTCTTTCAGCATGTCGAGGAATAGATCGACGGCTTTATCCTGCTGATTTGAAAGCAGAAAGTTTACCCCGGCCACATACTCTCGTGACAGGCGGTTCGCTTCCTGTTGCTTATTCTGGTACGCGCTGCGTCGTCCCATATACCAGCCGTAGGCCGCTGCGACCGGGAGAAGCAGAAACAGCAATTCATGCATTGAACATTAATCCCGACGACCTGTAGTCGATACGGTGGTGGCTGCCGAAGCGTGTTCGTTTTGCGCCTGCATACGCTTCAGTTTACGCTGAGCATGTGCCAGTGAAACGCGGATGCGTAACCAGAATAGTCCGCAGATTGCCCAGCCCAGTAAAAAACCGGCGCCAAACAGCACCGCAAGCAGCGTGGAGATACGAAATTCACCCTGCGCCAGCAGATAGTTGAACGTCACCACCTGATCATTGTGAGCACCCAGCGTCACTGAAATGATAAAAATGACCAGTACCACCAGAAAAATCAGCAAATATTTCACAATGCGTCCTGTCGTAGAGTTTCCAATAGAGTATGCCAAAAAAGCGCGTACCATGCTGCTTTCACGTTATCAGTTAGCTGGCTTTGCGCAAGCGTAATCAGCTATATGGGGGCAGTTCGGCTGATTACAATCCGTCGTCGCGCGCTTTGACTTCGCGCTGCTCATCAGGCGGAAGCGTAAGCGGACCGCAAAAGCGCTGCGCCAGCCAGGTCGCGACGGTCACCAGCAGCCAGGAGATAAGGGTTGCGACAATCAGGTCGCGCGGCCAGTGCATACCCAGCACCAGCCGGCTGCCCATCACCATAATGGCCCAGCTGAACAGCACCACCAGCGTCACCACCCGGCGACGCGGCCAGAGCAGGCCCATTGCCAGCAGCGCCCAGCTGGCAGCAAACATAGTATGGCCGGAAGGAAAAGCAAATCCTGTTTCAAATGCCCAGTGCTGCTTTAACCAGCGGGGAATTTGCGTATCGCTGGCCAGCAGCCCATTAACCATCTCGCCCCGCTGTTGCCGTTTCAGCTGATAAAATTCATCGTTGCTGATGCCATGCTGCTGCTCCAGCCAGACCACATAGGGTCGCGGCTCCTGCACCTGCTCTTTAATCCATGACTTCGTGTACTGCCCGGCGAGAATCGCGCCATTCATGATAATCAGCAGCAGGATAGCAGGCTTAAGGCGGAAGCGCAGACACCACAGCATCCAGGCGCTCAGCACGCTGCTGGTGATAATCCCCCACGGGCTGGTGACGGTTTCCGTCATCCAGAACAAAAAGCGCAGCACTCCCCCGCTTTCACCCGGCTGCCATTGCCAGCCCGACAGCCAGACGCAGAGTGGCATCGCAATTAATAAAAAGGCACCCAGAGTCGTGCGCTGCGCTATTTTCAACATACTTTGGCTTTTCCTGCGGGTTATAATGCGTTTGCTGAATAACTTTAGCTGAAAAAAGAATAACATACCTAAAGCGGCTTGGATAATCGTGCTTTATCACTACAATCTTTCTGACTGATTAGCGGGCCTGCTTGTGGATATGGCACAATAGACACAATTTTCGGGTCAGTCGGCCCGTGCGTTATCAAGATGATAGCGCATCCTCTGAAGGTTCTGGAGAATCACATGCAGCTTAAACGGGTAGCAGAAGCTAAACTGCCCACGCCATGGGGAGATTTCCTGATGGTAGGTTTTGAAGAACTGGCAACCGGCCACGATCATGTGGCGCTGGTTTACGGTGATATCAGCGATCATACGCCGGTGCTGGCGCGTGTCCACTCTGAGTGTCTGACCGGTGATGCGCTGTTCAGTCTGCGCTGCGACTGCGGCTTTCAGCTTGAAGCGGCGTTAACAGCGATTGCTGAAGAGGGGCGCGGGGTGCTGCTGTATCACCGTCAGGAAGGCCGTAATATCGGTTTACTGAACAAAATCCGCGCCTATGCGCTGCAGGATAAAGGCTATGACACCGTCGAGGCGAACCATCAGCTGGGCTTTGCCGCTGATGAGCGTGATTTCACCCTGTGCGCTGATATGTTCAAATTACTGGGTATCGATGAAGTGCGCCTGCTGACAAATAATCCGCGCAAGGTTGAGATCCTCAGCGAAGCGGGCATTAATATTGTTGAGCGCGTGCCGCTGATCGTCGGGCGCAATCCAAAAAATGCCCACTATCTCGATACCAAAGCGGAAAAGATGGGGCATCTGCTGCCGAAATCCTGAGAGAAAAGAAGCCGGGCAAGCCCGGCTTTTTTTTAGTTCAGCATATTGCGGATAACATAGTGCAGTATGCCGTCATTGCGGTAGTAAGTCAGTTCCGTTGCCGTATCGATACGGCAGCGTGCGGCCACCTGCTCCTCACTGCCGTCTGCGCGGGTCAGAGTAACATTGACCGTGCAGCCCGGCGTCAGCTGCGCCAGGTCAGCAATATCTATCCGCTCCTCACCGGTTAACTGCAGCGTCTTACGGGTAACGCCCGCCGGGAACTCCAGCGGCAGGATCCCCATACCAATCAGGTTTGAACGGTGAATACGCTCAAAAGACTCAGCGATCACGACGCGTACTCCCTGCAGGCGCGGTCCTTTAGCAGCCCAGTCGCGGCTGGAACCTGAACCGTACTCTTTCCCGGCCACCACGGCGAGCGGCACGCCCTCTTCTTTATATTTCATTGCGGCATCATAAATAGCCAGCGTTTCATTACCCGGAAAATGCCGGGTGTAGCCGCCTTCCGTACCGGGCACCATTTCATTGCGGATACGAATATTGGCAAAGGTACCGCGCATCATTACTTCATGGTTACCACGGCGCGACCCGTAGGAGTTAAAGTCGTTACGCTCTATGCCTTTCGCCAGCAGATAGCGTCCCGCCGGACTCTCAGCCTTAATACTCCCCGCAGGCGAAATGTGGTCAGTGGTGACTGAGTCACCCAGCATCGCCAGAATACGGGCGCCGCGAATATCTTCAACCGGCTTTGGCGTTTTCTCCATGTCATCAAAGAAAGGTGAAAGGCGGATATAGGTCGATCCTTCATCCCAGTCGTAGGTTGCCGCTTCACTCACGGAGATTTGCTGCCAGTCCGGCGTCCCGTCAAACACTTCCGCATACTCTTTGCGGAACATGCTGCTGTTAACCAGCTGCACCGAGGCGGCGATCTCTTCCGGTGATGGCCAGATATCTTTGAGATAAACATCTTTGCCGGTCTGATCCTGACCGATAGGCTCGCTCTGCAGATTGATGTTCATATTGCCGGCCAGCGCATAGGCCACCACCAGCGGGGGTGAAGCCAGCCAGTTAGTTTTAATCAGCGGATGTATACGGCCTTCAAAATTACGGTTCCCGGAGAGCACGGCGCCAACGGTCAGATCGCCCTCTTTTATAACGCTTTCGATCTCATCCGGCAGTGGCCCTGAGTTACCAATACAGGTTGTACAGCCATACCCCACCAGGTTGAAACCGAGTTTGTCCAGGTAAGGCGTGAGACGGGCTGTGGCCAGATAGTCAGATACCACTTTTGATCCGGGGGCCAGGGAAGCTTTTACCCACGGCTGGCGCTTCAGCCCGCGCTCAACCGCTTTTTTTGCCAGCAGGCCGGCGGCCATCAGCACGCTGGGGTTTGACGTATTGGTACAGGAAGTAATCGCGGCAATAACTACCGCACCATCATCAAGCTGATGCGACTGGCGGGTTTCACTGTCGCGGTAACTGACCGCTTTATGCGGCTTTTGTGCGTGGTTGATCTCCAGCTCATTACTGGCGGCAAACGCGGCGGGCACATCGCCCAGCGCCACCCGATCCTGCGGGCGCTTAGGTCCTGCGATACTCGATTCGACGTCAGCCATATCCAGCGCCAGCGTGCTGGTAAAGATCGGCTCGTCGCCCGCATTTCGCCACAGGCCCTGCTGCTTCGCATACGCTTCCGTCAATTTAACCTGCTGCTCATCGCGCCCGGTCAGCGTCATATAGCTCAGGGTGACGTCATCAATCGGGAAGAAACCGCAGGTGGCACCATATTCGGGTGCCATGTTAGCGATCGTTGCGCGATCGGCCAGCGGCAGATCGGCCAGCCCGTCACCGTAGAATTCGACAAATTTGCCGACAACGCCATGCTTACGCAGCATCTGGGTAACGGTCAGCACCAGATCGGTCGCGGTAATGCCCGGACGCAGTTTGCCAGTCAGCTTAAAGCCAACCACATCGGGAATAAGCATTGAAACCGGCTGACCCAGCATAGCCGCTTCCGCTTCGATGCCGCCAACGCCCCAGCCCAGCACGCCCAGCGCATTGATCATCGTGGTATGCGAGTCGGTACCCACCAGCGTATCAGGCCAGGCAACGTTTTTGCCCTCCAGCTCTTCATGCCAGACGGATTTACCCAGATATTCCAGATTAACCTGATGACAGATGCCGGTACCCGGCGGCACCACGCGGAACCGGTTGAACGCTTTCTGTCCCCAGCGCAGGAAAACGTAGCGCTCGTGATTACGTTCCATCTCCAGCCTGACGTTTTCGCCAAAGGCGTCATCGTTACCGAAGCGATCGACGGTTACGGAGTGGTCAATAACCAGATCCACCGGGGACAAAGGGTTAACTTTTGCCACATCTCCGCCCAGTCGTGCGACTGCTTCGCGCATAGCGGCAAGATCGACTACGGCGGGTACGCCGGTAAAATCCTGCATCAGCACGCGTGCCGGACGATATGCAATCTCCCGGTCAGCGTGGGCGGTTTGCTGCCAGTCTGCCAGCGCCTGAATATCTTCAAGGGTAACGGACTCGTCATCCTGCCAGCGCAGCAGGTTTTCCAGCAGCACTTTCATCGATTTCGGTAAGCGATCAATATTGCCGGTATGCTGTGCGGCTTTAGCCAGACTGTAATAATGATAGGTGTGTGCCCCGACCGCCAGCGTATCCTGACTTTGCTCGCGTAATGTTAACGACATGTCTCCTCCTTTAATTCCTTAGGCTAAACCTCAGAGAGTGCAAGGTTTAGCTTAAAGATAGACCACATTTTCGTTAACGTTTTGATAACAACCCGAAAGGGCACTGGGTGCTACAAACAAAAATGCCCCGACCTGAGTCGGGGCATTTCCATAAATTCGGTGATAAGAAGCGTCGGTTACATAAGAGCCCAAGCTGCCGCTGCCCAGAAGGCAAATGAGAAAGCATAAACGCTAAGCCATGAAAAAGTGGTTGTATTCATTCGTCACTCCTTCCCGGTTCTCGGGCTAAATTTTCTTTAATCTTCAGTAATCTACTGTCGACGCTTATTTGCAGTGTAAGGTCATGGGCTTTTTGCTGGCCCGCCGGAATAACCGGAAAAAATCAAAGCAACATCAGATGCTAAAAATAAGTGCAGCAACAATTATTTGAGTTTTGGATCCATAAAAGATTCGATAAAGCTGCGCTGCTTGTCACTCAGATCCCAGGAAGCAGGAATCGCTACAGACTGCTCAGCAGCAGGAGCTTCTTTTGCTTTGCACGCAGGTGTATTTGGCTGCCGTGCAGTGACCGGATATTTACGACTGAGTGAGTTTGCCCACATGGCTTAGCCCCATAAACGCCAAATCATTAATGCCACCACTACCCAGAACAGCGCTGAAGCAGCGAAGACAGCCAACCAGGCTTTGCGACGGGTGTTACCGGTACGCTGAACCTTGGTGCTCTTAGCCCGGAAGTCGGGTTGTACAGTTATTCTCGTAGCCATAGTTTTTGATAATCACTCTCAACAAAACGATTGATAACAACGATTAAGATTTAGGATGAATCCTAAACTTCTTAAGTCCAAAAATCCAGTTATTTTTATTGAGCACAACGATTAACGCTATTAATCAAAGCTTCGAAAACTGATTAGCCTTATTGAAACACAGACCTCAGAACTATTAAAAAAACGGCGACTGAAATTTGGGTTAAACAACAATTAGTACCACTTTAAATTTGAGTTAAATAAGAAACCTCAGTAATAAAGCCCTTCTTCATCAGGTGTTAACTGGAGTATGGGAATAATCCTGGCAGTGTGCAAAGAAGTGAACCGAAAAATGTGTACTGTTTCTCAATTAATTAATAACAATGAAAAAACCTGTGATGCATGTTTTATTTACAGAAAAATGTCAGCTTTTGTTGAACTACTGATGGCGCTAAGCGAGGGGAAACCTGAAGGTGCCCACTGGACACCCCGGTAAATTCATGATTTGGCGAATTATTTGAAAGGGAGTTTGATATCGCGGAACATCGCTTCAATGTCGTCATTGGAGCGCAGAGCAACAGCGGTGTCTACCACATCACGCGTGAGATGCGGTGCAAATCGCTGAATAAAATCATACATATAGCTGCGCAGGAAGGTGCTGCGGCGGAAGCCTATTTTGGTCGTACTATTGGTGAAAATCTCTGAAGCTTCAATGCGAACCAGATCCGGATCGGCTACCGGGTCAACCGCCATACTGGCAATCACACCCACACCTAAGCCAAGCCGTACATAAGTTTTAATTACATCTGCGTCAGTTGCGGTAAACACGATACGCGGGGTCAGACCTGCACGATTAAACGCTGTATCGAGCTCGGAGCGGCCGGTAAAACCAAAGGTGTAGGTTACCAGTGGGAAATCGGCCAGCTCCTCTATAGTCACGTTGTCTTTGCCTGCCAGCGGATGGTCGGGCGTTACCACAATCGCACGATTCCAGTGGTAACAGGGCAGCATGATGAGATCGTCGTAGAGGTGCAGGGCTTCAGTAGCAATGGCAAAGTCAGCGTTGCCCTTGGATACCGCTTCAGCAATCTGCGTAGGGGAGCCCTGATGCATATGCAGTGAAACGCGAGGGTAGCGCTCGATAAATCCTTTGATTACGCCCGGCAGCGCATAGCGCGCCTGCGTATGCGTGGTGGCGACATAAAGCGATCCCTTGTCAGGCCAGGTGTGTTCGCCCGCTACGGATTTAATCGCATCAACTTTTGATAATACTTCACGTGCTATGCGGATAATCTCTTCACCGGCTGGCGTAACCTGCGTCAGATGTTTGCCGCTGCGGGCAAATATCTGCACCCCCAGCTCATCTTCAAGCATACGTACCTGTTTGCTGATGCCAGGCTGTGAGGTATAGAGACCTTCAGCGGTCGATGAGACGTTGAGATTGTGATTGACCACTTCCACGATATAGCGCAACTGCTGCAGTTTCATAGTTATATCTTCCCGTTAGCGACTAACGTGCGTGCCGGCAGCCGCCCATGATGCAGATGTGAGGAACAGAGCGAATTGAGAATAGAAAAACTATAACAACTATATCAGTTTTTAACCGAATAAAGAACGTTAGGTTATAAGGCGGGGAAAGTAAACGGGGCTGGCAGATGCCAGCCCCGGAGAGTTATTTTTTCGCTTCCTGCCATTTACCGTCAATATAGAACATTGACCAGCCGGTTGCTTTACCCTCTTTTTCAGACGAAACGTACTGCTGTTTTGTCTTGCGGCTAAAACGCACCAGGGTTTTATTTCCTTCCGGATCGGCTGCCGGTGCCTCTGCCAGATATTTAAGCTTTTCCGGCAGACGGTCAGCGAAACGCTTCAGCTCTTCCACCAGCGGCGCGCGGGTCTCGCGCGATTTCGGGAACGTATTAGCCGCAAGGAAGACGCCGGCTGCTCCGTCACGCAGCACAAAATAGGCATCTGACTTCTCGCACGGCAGCTCAGGCAGCGGTACCGGATCCTCTTTCGGCGGCGCGACTTCGCCATTGCGCAGGATTTTACGGGTGTTTTTACACTCTTCGTTGGTACACGCCATATACTTGCCAAAGCGTCCCATCTTAAGGTGCATTTCCGACCCGCATTTCTCGCACTCGACTATAGGGCCATCATAGCCCTTGATGCGAAACTCGCCCTGCTCAATTTCATAGCCATCGCACTCTGGATTGTTACCACAGACGTGCAGCTTGCGGCTGTTATCAATCAGATAGCTGTCCATCGCGGTGCCGCACTTAACGCAGCGGCGGCGGGCACGTAACGCGTTGGTTTCCGCGTCGTCACCCTCCAGCACGTTCAGCACTTCGTTTTCCGGGATCAGATTGATGGTCTGCTTGCAGCGCTCTTTTGGCGGCAGGGCGTAGCCCGAACAGCCGAGGAATACGCCGGTGCTGGCCGTACGAATGCCCATTTTGCGACCGCATGTCGGGCAGTCGATTGAGGTCAGCACCATCTGATTCGGCTGCATGCCGCCCTCTTCCGGATCTTTTTCAGCCTGCTCCAGCTGCTGGCTGAAGTCACTGAAGAAGGAGTCGAGAACGCCTTTCCACTGCGCCTGATTGTTGGCTACCTGATCGAGGCTGTTTTCCATATGAGCGGTGAAATCGTAATTCATCAGCTCGCGGAAATTTTCTTCCAGCCGGTCGGTGACGATCTCACCCATCTTCTCAGCATAAAAACGACGGTTCTCAACGCGTACATAACCACGATCCTGGATAGTGGAAATAATAGACGCGTAGGTTGAGGGACGGCCAATACCGCGCTTCTCCAGCTCGCGCACCAGCGACGCCTCGCTGAATCGCGCCGGAGGCTTGGTAAAATGCTGGCTCGGCTGCAGCGCAGTCAGATCCAGTATTTCCCCTACCGCTACTGGCGGCAGCGTCCTGTCTTCATCGTTTTTACGCAGTGCCGGCATAACGCGCGTCCAGCCATCAAAACGCAGCGTGCGGCCTTTTGCCTTGAGCCTGAATTCGGCTGCGCCTACGGTCAGCGTGGTGGAGTCATATTTAGCCGGAACCATCTGACACGCCACAAACTGGCGCCAGATAAGCTGGTAAAGTTTTTGCGCATCCGCTTCCATATCTTTCAGCTGCTCAGCGCTTACGTTGACATCTGACGGGCGAATCGCTTCGTGCGCTTCCTGCGAATTATCTTTGCTGGTATAGGTCACCGGCGCTTCCGGCAGGTATTTTTTGCCGAACTCGCTGGCGACATAGTCGCGCGCCATGGTCACTGCATCCTGGCTCAGGTTCGTGGAGTCAGTACGCATGTAGGTGATGTGACCCGCTTCATAAAGCCGCTGCGCCATCATCATGGTTTTCTTCACACCAAAGCCGAGACGTGTGCTCGCAGCCTGCTGCAGCGTTGAGGTAATAAAAGGTGCAGAAGGTTTGCTGCTGGTCGGTTTATCTTCACGATCCAGCACTTCATAACGCGCTTTTTCCAGTATCGCGACCGCCGCGTGCGTCTGCTCGCGGTTAACCGGACGAAACGCTTTGTCGCCCTGATGCGTCACCTGCATCGCCAGCGCATCGCCTTTTGGCGTAGCAAAATCTGCGTCGATCTCCCAGTACTCTTCTGGCACAAACGCTTTGATTTCGCGCTCGCGCTCAACCACCAGACGTACCGCTACCGACTGAACGCGTCCGGCAGAGAGACCGCGGGCGATCTTTTTCCACAGCAGAGGCGAAACCATATACCCCACAACGCGATCCATAAAACGGCGCGCCTGCTGGGCATTAACCCGCTCGATATTCAGTTCACCCGGCTTTTCAAACGCCTGGCGAATCGCATTTTTGGTGATTTCATTAAACACCACCCGGCTGAAACGCTTGTCGTCGCCACCAATGACTTCACGCAGGTGCCAGGCAATGGCTTCTCCTTCGCGGTCAAGGTCGGTTGCGAGATAGATATGATCGGCGTCAGCGGCCAGGCTTTTAAGTTCAGACACAACCTTCTCTTTGCCTGGCAGAATCTGATAATCAGCTTCCCAGCCATGCCACGGATCAACACCCATTCGGTTGACCAGCGCCGCCTTTTCATCTTTTTTAACTTTTTTCCCGGTTTTTACCTTCTCACCGTCAGTACTTTTACGGGTCGTTGAACCACTGGTCGGCAAATCGCGGATATGACCGACGCTGGATTTCACCACGTAGTCATTACCGAGGTATTTATTGATTGTTTTGGCCTTTGCCGGGGACTCAACGATAACGAGTGCTTTACCCATATGTACCTTTACCTGATTGAAACGTCCTGATAAACGGGAGAGGATTAATGCCCCAAAACCCAGTGGGTTTAATATTGCTGCCAGCAATCTGATTTTCAAGCTGGCGGGGACTGCCACTATTCAGTTTAAAACGGTGTGCGCAACCTTATGATTAACTACACTTTTTCCGCCTGACATCATCACACATCCTGGTGTGAACTCCCTGAAAGCTGAATCGCCCACACTCTACCTGATAAAATCTGATACGCAACTTAAATAGCACTCTGTTTAATTTTGCGCCAGCTGCAGGCGTGAACACGGATAAGTGGCAACAGAATGGCAGGTAATATAGAAGGAGAAAATGCGCTGTCAAAAAAAGTCGGATAATTCGGGACAAAAATGGAATTCATTTCACAACCCGGCCGAAGTAAATGGGACTCACCCGTTGCTAAGCATAAAAAACCCGGCCGGAGCCGGGTTTCTGTTACAGCAGAGGCTTTTCGCCACGCTGCCAGATTTTTAGCAACAGCCGTTCTGCCGCCTGGCTGGCGCTGCCGGTAAAACGATCCATCATCTTTTTCTTACGCGCATACTGTACGCCCAGCACGGTGAAGCGCTCCATATGCCGGATAATCAGGGCATCACTGGTGCCGATTTCATCAATCAGACCCAGTTCAAGCGCCTGCTGCCCATACCAGTGTTCGCCGGTCGCTACCCGGTTCATATCCAGCGACGGACGCATTTGCTGCACAAAGCCCTTAAACAGCTGATGCGTTTCATCCAGATCGTGCTGGAACTTCTCACGCCCCTCTTCGGTATTTTCACCAAACAGCGTCAGGGTACGTTTGTACTGGCCTGCAGTATGCAGCTCCACGTCAATATCATTGCGCTTCAGCAGCCGGTTGAAGTTGGGGATCTGCGCCACAACGCCGATTGAACCGATAATGGAGAACGGCGCGGCGACAATGCGATCTGCCACACAGGCCATCATATATCCGCCGCTGGCGGCCACTTTATCTACGGCGGCGGTCAGGCGCAGACCCGCGTCGCGCAGGCGCTGCAGCTGCGACGCTGCCAGACCGTAGCCATGCACCACCCCGCCCGGGCTTTCAAGCCGCAGCAGGACTTCATCACCCGGTTGCGCTACGGCCAGTACAGCGGATACTTCTTCACGCAGGGAGGCGACTTCACCCGCGTCCATGCTGCCTTTAAAGCCAAGCACATAGAGTACCGGCTTCGCGGTTTCAGTGACGCCGTTTTTTGCGTTGCGCTTCTCTGTTTTCGCTTTCAGCTTCTCTTCTTTTTTATGCTGTTTCAGCCAGACTTTTTGTACCTGCGGCTTCATTTTAGCCAGCTGCAGATCCTCTTTTATCTGACGATACTCATCATCCAGATGCGTCACCTGCAGCTGACCGGCGTGATGACGTTTGCGCAGCGCAGCATTCAGTATGATAAATACTACGGCCGCAATGGCGATCACTACCGTGACAGCCTTGGCCAGGAAGAGCCCATAGCTGGAGAAAAAATCCATTCTGCCGCCTTATTAAACAGTGAATTACAATTAACAGCTGAGTGTAACTGCTTTAACCCGGTTCGTCGCCTGAAAAGCCCGCAGGCGGCACAGAATGCTCCTCTGTAGCATTGCACCGGCTGGCGAATTCAGGCATAAAGCCAGAAACCTCTACCACTGACTGAAGGAGATTGCTGTGCACTATCAGCCTAAAGGCGATCTACTCGAAAACCGCATTATTCTGGTTACCGGCGCATCAGACGGCATTGGCCGGGAAGCGGCGCTGACCTATGCCCGCTACGGCGCCCGCGTTATCCTGCTCGGACGTAACGCCGTTACCCTGCAGCAGACAGAAGCGGCGATTAACCAGCTTAATAAGCAGCCCGCCAGCTCATACCTGCTGGATCTCGCGACCGCCACGCCTGAATCATGTCAGCAGCTGGCCGCGCAGATTGCTGAGCGCGTGCCGCGTCTGGACGGCGTACTGCATAACGCCGGTATTCTGGGTGAAATTGCTCCGCTGGCCGATCTTGAGCCGGCCCTCTGGCGCGAGGTGATGCAGATCAACCTGGATGCCACCTTTTATCTGACGCAGGCTCTGCTGCCGCTGTTGCTGAAATCAGAGGCGGGATCGCTGGTATTCACTACCTCCAGCGTAGGCCGCACCGGGCGCGCCGGCTGGGGCGCTTACGCCGTCTCTAAATTTGCCACTGAAGGCATGATGCAGGTGCTCGCCGATGAGTATAAAAACCACGCCCTGCGCGTAAACTGTATCAATCCCGGCGGCACGCGTACGAAGATGCGCGCCAGCGCGTTTCCGGAGGAGGATGCAAACCTGCTGAAAACTCCGGCCGATTTAATGCCGCTTTATCTCTACCTGATGGGCGATGATAGCCGGCGTAAAACGGGCATGAGCTTCGATGCTCAGCCCGGACGTAAAGCGGGTCCGGCCAGCGCATGAGCGGTCGCCATCAGCAACGTCAGCAGCGCCTGAAAGAGCAGGTTGACGCGCGCATCGCTGCGGCGACAGAACATCGCGGTATCGTTATGGTATTTACCGGTAACGGTAAGGGAAAAACCACGGCGGCTTTCGGTACGGCGCTGCGCGCCTGCGGCCACGGAAAAAAGGTGGCAGTGGTACAGTTCATTAAGGGGGAGTGGCCCAACGGCGAGCGTAATCTGCTGGCGCAGCACGGGGTTGAGTTTCAGGTAATGGCCACCGGATTTACCTGGGAGACCCAGAGCCGCAGCACGGATACGATCGCCTGCCAGCAGGTCTGGCAGCAGGCACAACGCATGCTGGCTGATAGCGATGTTGACCTGGTGATCCTTGATGAAATCACCTATATGGTGAGCATGGATTATCTGGATCTGGAGGCGCTGATGCTTGCTCTGCAACAGCGTCCGTCTGCGCAAAGCGTGATTATTACCGGACGCGGCTGTCACCGGCGCCTGCTGGAGCTGGCAGATACCGTGACTGAGATGCGCCCGGTAAAACATGCCTTTGATGCCGGCATCCAGGCGCAACAGGGAATTGACTGGTAGCCGCTGCCGGGGCAGCGGCACACAGCCATCAGGCGCCGCGTTTGCTGCTGCGGCGCTGAGTGGTATTGCCGGCGCTGCTGTGACGCTTCACTGCGCGGCGGATCTGATTCGCTTTGGTGCGACGGCGATCTTTCTCAACGGCAACTTTGGTAACGGTCTCTTCCGGCATGCCCACCAGCTTACGCAGGTAGTTTACCGCCGGCAGCTCCATCTCCATCCAGCCGCCGCGCGGCAGGCCTTTTGGCAGCTGAATATCACCATAACGCACGCGCATCAGGCGGCTAACCTGAACGCCTACCGCTTCCCATAAACGACGCACTTCGCGGTTGCGTCCTTCGGTAAGGGTAACGTTGTACCACTGATTGATCCCTTCACCGCCAGCAAACTTAATGGTTTTAAAGGCAGCCGGGCCATCTTCCAGCTGAACGCCCTTGCTCAGCAGACGCACTTTATCGTCACCCACTTCGCCAAAAACACGCACCGCATATTCGCGTTCAACTTCGCGACTTGGATGCATCAGACGGTTAGCCAGTTCCCCATCGGTAGTGAACAGCAGCAGACCGCAGGTGTTAACGTCCAGACGACCCACTGCCACCCAGCGCGATCCACGCAGGCGCGGCAGGCGGTCAAACACGGTTGGGCGCCCTTCCGGATCGTTACGGGTACAAAGCTCCCCTTCCGGCTTGTAATAAGCCAGCACGCGGCACACTTCCGTAGTGGACTCGGCAATAGAGACCAGGTGACCATCAATACGAATTTTCAGGCTTTTGTCATTTTCAATGCGATCGCCCAGCGTGGCCAGTTTGCCATCTACGCTGACGCGTCCGGCGGAAATCATGGTTTCGATTTCGCGGCGCGAGCCGTGACCGGCGCGCGCTAATACTTTCTGTAATTTTTCGCTCATGGAGCTGCCTCGTTGTCGCCTTCCCAGGCGTCGTGGTAAGAATGGGTAAGACAGCGGGATTACCACGTCCTCTGTCAGAAACTGTTAACGTTGCGCATCAATCTGACCGGATGCAAACGGCCTGCGATTTTACACCAGCTAAGGTTGCGTTAACACCTTTAACTTTGCTGCCGATAATAGCTGGCCGGCGTTTTCCCGCCTCTGCCGGTTTTGCCGTTCATGACGACAGGCGTTTTTATCCCTGACACTCTCCTGTTTACAGCCTGGTCAATGACCTGGCGATAGAGAAGCTCGTATTATATTGATGCCTGATGAGCCCGACCGGGGAAATCGCTTTAAAGCAATGAACCCGCTAAAACCGCTCAGGCCCCGGCTGCACGGCAAAATAGTGCTATCGCTTACGAAAACCACACAATCATCTACCCAACCAGCTTAAAACAAAATTTCACCTCGCCCTGAGTGGGTTGTGCGTATGATCCGCGCTACAGGTTGGTTTAAGGCTCTATATTCTGTTTTATTGCCATCTATTAGCGCGCTGAATTTGTGCATAAATAAAAGCGGTGTAAAATAAAGCAGCAGGCCAGATGTAGATTCGAAGAAATATTATTTTATTAAGTCTAAAGCTATTTATAACAAATTATTAACGTCACTCTGCATGACGGCTGTTTTAACGGAAAATATCCCGTCTATATGCCCGTACAGGCTGACATAATTAATTAGCGTGTCTGCTCTCCTCACCAGGGATGTTACTGACGCGCCTTAAAGAAGATCGTAACAATGAAAATAACCGTACTTTGCCCGGCGCTGTTCGCGCTGGCGCTAACCGGTTGTTCCGTTGGACAGACTGAATACAGCAAAGCGGCGCTTGAACATGTTGATATGAGCGTAACAGGCGTACCGACAGTGCTGGGTTTGGGTGTTCTCGGTACAACTATTCCCCTTACGCCGGAGTACAGCCTGACAGCGGCGCACGTTGCTAAAACGTCTGTGCAGCGCGTTAAGGCCTATCATCCTTATTGCGACGTTGCGATTATTTATCACAAAAATAGTCCTGATACGCTGGCCAGGTTTCGTACCAGCGCGCCCGGAGAAGCGATTAAAATGTATGGCTACAGTTTTATTTCTGCCATGCCGGTTGAATCGAGCGGCGTTAATTTGGCGCGCACGGCTATTACTAATCGCTGGAATAAAAAACCCTGTATGGCAATGGCATCTAATGCGGGTGTGACTCAGGGAATGTCAGGCGGCGCGGTCTATAACAGTGATGAAACCATTGCCGGAGTGATTGTGGGATACAGTCATGAAATTGCGAACAGACGTAGCAGAAAAGTGATCCTTAAAGATGTGTCACTCTATATTCCCTATGGCGATTTTAAGCGCTGGCTTGAGCGCAATCTCAGCCAGGCGCCTGTCACGTAGCGACACCTGGCCTGGCCGGGCGATTAGCTAAATGGCCGCGTATCTCCGGCACCTGCGCGCACCACGACCGGCGTGTCTTCCGTCAGGTCGACAACCGTCGTCGGCTGTTGCCCCAGCGTGCCGCCATCGAGGATCAGATCGACCAGTTTTCCGATGCTGTGCTGGATCTCTTCCGGATCGGATTCCGTAAAGTCATTACCGGGCAGCATCAGTGATGTCGACATCATCGGCTCATTCAGTCGCTCAAGCAGCGCCAGCGCAACCGGATGCGAAGGCACGCGCAGCCCGATGGTTTTGCGTTTGTCATTCATCAGGCGGCGCGGCACCTCTTTCGTCGCCTTGAGAATAAAAGTGTAATTACCTGGGGTGTTGTTTTTCAGGATACGAAAGGCTGAGTTGTCGACCTGAGAGTAAACCGAAAGCTCTGAGAGGTCGCGACACATCAGCGTAAAGTTGTGGTTACCATCCAGCTGACGGATACGGCAGATACGTTCCATCGCGTTTTTTTCTTCCAGCCGGCACCCCAGCGCATAGCCGGAGTCGGTGGGATAGACAATGACGCTGCCTTTATTGAGATAATCCACCGCCTGATTAATCAGGCGCGGCTGCGGGTTATCAGGATGAATGTGAAAACGTTGACTCATAAAAACCTCTTGTCATCTGTCTCAGGCAGTTGAAGCGGGGGCCAGAGCGGGAAAGCGTTCCCAGACGGGTTCAACGCCACCCGGCAGCCAGAGTTTACGCCCCAGCTCAATCCAGGGACAGGGTTGGTGAAAGTCGGACCCCTGCGATGCTGCCAGTTGATTATCGCGCGCATAGCCTGCCAGCTGGGTGCGTTCGTTAGGCGGCTGCTGACACTGCGCCACCTCGATCGCGTCGCCTCCCGCTTGTGCGAAAAAGGCAATCAGCCGCTTCAGCCATTTTGCCGACAGGCCGTAGCGTCCCGGATGCGCCAGCACCGCGACGCCGCCGGAATGATGAATAGCTTCAATAGCTTGTTCAATTGTACACCATTGTGGTGGCACATAGCCGGTTTTGCCACGCGCCAGATAGTGTTTGAACACCTGGGCCATATTCTCAGCTTTACCCTGTTCAATCAGATAACGGGCAAAATGACCGCGCGTAATCACCCCACCCTGTGCCAGCCGCTGTGCGCCCGCCAGTGCGTCGGGGATGCGGGCCCGCTCCAGCCGTTCAGCAATCTGCAGCGCCCGCTCATAACGACACTGGTGCTGCGCTGCCAGAAAGGCCTTAAGTGCCGGATGATCGCAATCGATATTCAGGCCTGCGATATGAATTTCGTGATTTTCCCACAGCGTGGACGCTTCCAGACCGGCCAGCACTTTTATCGGCAGTTTCTGCTCCTGTGCAAACGCCTGCGCCTCAGCAACGCCCGCGACCGTATCGTGATCGGTAATGGCCAGCACGCCAACTTGCTTATCAACCGCGCGCTGAACCAGGGCCGCTGGGGTCAGCAATCCATCGGAGGCGCGGGTATGGCTGTGAAGATCGTAAAGCGGGAAACGGCTAATATCTGACAAAGTAACTCCGGAGCACGGCTAAAAATCAGCGGGCATGATAGCGATTTTGTTGTTAACTGAGAAAGGGTATTGACATTTTTCATCCGAACCAGTTAACTAGTACACAAGTTCACACACAGTGGGTATCTGCCATGAGTCAGGTAGCAATGCGGTTAACAGATAGCTGGCGTACGTCTTCCTGTAACGGGTGGCGTTATTGTGCACAAGCCTGATTCCTGTGCAGATACCTGAGCCCGCCACCATGCGGGCTTTTTTTTGAGCGAATTTCAGAGAAATTATCATGGCAAATGCGAAACCTACATTGAAGTTGATTACCGGAAACGCACCCTATCGCGAAGATCCGGCCGCGGTGTTTCATCAACTGTGCGGCGCACGTCCGGCCACTCTGCTGCTTGAGTCTGCGGACATCGACAGCAAAAAAAATCTGAAAAGCCTGCTGATTGTTGATAGTGCACTGCGCATCAGCGCCCTTGGTCAGACCGTGACTTTACAGGCGCTCTCTGAAAATGGCCGTGCCCTGCTGCCGTTGCTGGATGCCGCTCTGCCTGAGAGCGTAAAAATCGACGTTCGTCCGGATGGTCGTGAGCTGCATTTTGCTACGGCGAATGATGTACAGGATGAAGATTCGCGGCTAAAAGCCTTCTCGGTGTTTGATGCGCTGCGTCTGATTCCGCAACTGGTTAATACACCTGCCGATGAGCGTGAAGCGATGCTGCTGGGCGGACTGTTTGCTTACGACCTGGTCGCCGGCTTTGAAGCGCTGCCGGCGCTGCGCAACGACCAGTGCTGTCCCGACTACTGCTTCTATCTGGCGGAAACGCTGCTGATTATCGACCACCAGCAGGGTTCAGCCCGCCTGCAGGCGAGCCTGTTTACGCCGTCAACCAGTGAGTTTCAGCGTCTGCAGAGCCGTATTGAGCAGCTGCACGGCCAGATGACACAGCCGGCGCCCGCCCTGCCGGTGCAGCGCGTGGAACAGATGACGCTCAGCACCAGCCAGAGCGATGATGCTTACTGCGAGGTGGTGGCGTCGCTGCAGCAGGCTATCCGCATCGGTGAAATTTTCCAGGTCGTGCCGTCGCGCCGCTTCTCGCTACCCTGTCCGTCACCGCTTGCCGCTTATGAAACGCTGAAGAACAGCAATCCCAGCCCCTATATGTTCTTTATGCAGGATCGGGAATTCGCCCTGTTTGGTGCCTCACCGGAAAGCTCGCTGAAGTATGACGCGCAGTCGCGCCAGATTGAGATCTACCCCATTGCCGGCACCCGCCCGCGCGGCCGCCATGCCGACGGCTCGCTGGATCGCGATCTCGACAGCCGTATCGAGCTGGAGATGCGTACCGATCATAAAGAGCTGGCCGAACATCTGATGCTGGTGGATCTGGCGCGTAACGACCTTGCCCGTATCTGCAAACCCGGCAGTCGTTACGTTGCCGATCTGACCAAAGTTGACCGCTACTCTTTTGTTATGCATCTGGTCTCCCGCGTGGTCGGCACGCTGCGTGACGATCTGGATGTCCTGCACGCCTACCGCGCCTGTATGAATATGGGCACGCTGAGCGGCGCGCCTAAAGTACGCGCCATGCAGCTGATTGCTGAAAAAGAGGGCACGCGGCGCGGCAGTTACGGCGGTGCCGTGGGCTACTTCACGGCGACCGGCGATCTCGATACCTGCATCGTGATCCGTTCCGCCTGGGTCGAAGAAGGTGTGGCTACCGTGCAGGCGGGTGCCGGCGTGGTGCTGGATTCTGTCCCGCAGGCTGAAGCGGATGAAAGCCGCAACAAAGCACGCGCAGTTCTGCGCGCTATCGCAACCGCGCACCACTGCAAGGAGATGTTCTGATGGCTGATATCCTGCTGCTCGATAATATCGACTCGTTTACCTATAACCTGGTGGATCAGCTGCGCAGCTTTGGTCACAACGTAGTGATCTACCGCAACAGCGTGCCGGCTGAGACGCTGATTGCGCGGCTGCAGCAGATGGAAAATCCGGTGCTGATGCTGTCACCCGGTCCTGGCGCGCCGACTGATGCGGGCTGTATGCCAGCCCTGCTGCAGGCGCTGCGCGGCCAGCTCCCCATTATCGGTATCTGTCTGGGTCATCAGGCTATCGTTGAAGCGTATGGCGGCCACGTGGGCCAGGCGGGTGAAATTCTGCATGGTAAGGCGTCTGCGGTAGAGCATGACGGCAGCGCGATGTTCAGCGGCCTGAGTAATCCGCTGCCGGTGGCACGCTATCACTCGCTGGTGGGGAGTAATACGCCCGCTGAGCTGACGGTTAACGCCAGCTACAACGGCATGGTCATGGCCGTGCGGCATGATGCCGATCGCGTCTGCGGCTTTCAGTTCCATCCTGAATCGATTCTCACCACCCAGGGCGCACGCCTGCTTGAGCAGACGCTGGCCTGGGCGCTGGCGCAGTAACAGGGAGATAAAGATGCAAACTATTCTGGAAAAACTGTATCAGGCGCAAACGCTGAGCCAGGCGGAGAGCCACCAGCTGTTCAGCGCCATTATTACCGGTCAGCTGGAGCCCACTCAGCTGGCCGCAGCGCTGATTGCCATGAAAGTGCGCGGCGAGCAGCCACAGGAGATAGCCGGCGCCGCATCGGCGCTGCTGGCTGATGCCAAACCTTTCCCGCGTCCTGACTATGCGTTTGCTGATATCGTCGGCACCGGAGGCGACGGCAGTAACAGCATTAATATCTCGACCGCCAGCGCGTTTGTGGCCGCAACCTGCGGCCTTAAAGTGGCCAAACATGGTAATCGCAGCGTCTCCAGCAAATCCGGCTCCTCCGATCTGCTGGCAGCGTTTGGTATTAATCTGGACATGCCCGCGCAGCAGGCGCGCCAGGCGCTGGACGATCTTAATGTCTGTTTCCTGTTTGCGCCGCAGTACCATACCGGCTTTCGTCACGCAATGCCGGTGCGTCAGCAGCTGAAATCGCGCACGCTGTTCAACGTGCTCGGCCCGCTGATCAATCCGGCCCGACCGCCGCTGGCGGTGATTGGCGTGTACAGCCCGGAGCTGGTGCTGCCCATCGCGCAAACGCTGAAGGTGCTCGGCTATCAGCGGGCCGCTGTGGTCCACGGCGGCGGAATGGATGAGGTCGCTCTGCACAGCGCCACGCAGGTGGCTGAGCTGCGCGAAGGGGAAATTACCTGCTATCAGCTGACGCCGGATGACTTTGGTTTTGGCATGCATGACAAAGAGGCGCTGGCGGGCGGGACGCCGGAAGAAAACCGTGACATTCTGACCCGTTTACTTCAGGGTAAAGGAGAGCCCGCGCATGAGCAGGCGGTCGCCGTTAACGTGGCGATGCTGCTGAAAGTGTTTGGTCATGAAGACCTGCGCGACAACGCGGAGCGGGCCATTGCCGCGATTCGCAGCGGACAGGCTTATGAGCGCGTGGTTGCACTGGCAGCGAGAGGATGAGATGAGTATTAAAGGCACCGTATTAGAGAAAATTGTGCAGGATAAGGCGATCTGGATAGCAGAGCGTCAGCAGCAGCAGCCGCTGGAGACATTCCACCCGGAACTGCAGCCGGCAACGCGCTCTTTTTATGACGCCCTGCGCGGCACCCGCACCGTTTTTATCCTTGAGTGTAAAAAAGCGTCACCGTCAAAAGGGGTGATCCGCGAGGATTTCGATCCTGCCGCCATCGCCGCCGTCTATCGTCATCACGCGTCTGCCATTTCGGTACTGACGGATGAGAAATATTTTCAGGGTGACTTCGCTTTTCTGCCGATTGTCAGCGCGGCGGTGACCCAGCCCGTGCTGTGCAAAGATTTTATCATCGACCCCTATCAGATCTACCTGGCGCGCCACTACCAGGCGGACGCCATCCTGCTGATGCTCTCCGTACTGGATGATGAACAGTACCGGCAGCTCGCCGCAGTGGCTCACAGCCTGAACATGGGCATCCTGACCGAAGTCAGCAATGAGGCGGAGCTGGAACGGGCGATTGCCCTCGACGCTCAGGTGGTGGGCATCAACAACCGCGACCTGCGCGATCTTTCAATCGATCTTAACCGCACCCGCGAGCTGGCACCGCGCCTCAGTCACGGCGTCACGGTCATCAGTGAATCCGGTATTCATAATTATGCGCAGGTGCGTGAGCTGAGCCGCTTTGCTAACGGTTTTCTCATCGGCTCGGCGCTGATGGAAGAGGCTGACCTGGCAGCTGCGGTACGTCGCGTGCTGCTGGGTGATAATAAAGTGTGCGGCCTGACGCAGCCGGAAGCGGCGCGCGCCGCCAGTGAAGCGGGAGCCCTGTATGGCGGTCTGATTTTTGCTGAAGGCTCACCGCGCAAAATCGATACTGTCCAGGCACACCGCGTGATGGCCGCAGCGCCGCTGCGCTATGTGGGCGTGTTTCGTAATGCGCCGGTTGGTGACGTTGTCACGTTGGCGGTAGAGCTGAATCTGGCAGCAGTGCAGTTGCATGGCGCCGAAGATCGCGACTATGTTGCCACGCTGCGTCAGGCGCTGCCGCCACAGACGCAAATCTGGAAAGCGCTGAGTGTCAAAGAGAGCCTGCCGGCGCGCGACTGGCCGCACGTTGATCGCTACGTGTTTGATAATGGCCAGGGCGGCAGCGGGCAGCAGTTTGACTGGTCGCTGCTGCAGGGAGAGTCGCTGGACAACGTGCTGCTGGCTGGCGGTCTCGCCGCTGATAACTGCGTGACGGCAGCCCAGCTGGGCTGCGCTGGTCTTGATTTTAACTCCGGCGTGGAGTCCGCCCCTGGCATAAAAGATGCCGGCAAAATTGCTGCGGTATTTACCACATTACGCGCTTACTAATGTTGCTGGCCCGCCAGTGCGGGCCGTTGAGGAAAGATCAATTATGTCGACGTTATTGAATCCCTATTTTGGTGAATTTGGCGGCCAGTACGTTCCGCAAATCCTGATGCCGGCTCTGCGCCAGCTGGAAGCTGCTTTTGTTGAAGCGCAGCGCGATCCTGAGTTTCAGCAGGAGTTTACCGATCTGCTGAAAAATTACGCTGGTCGTCCGACGGCGCTGACCCTGTGCCGTAATCTGACTCAGGGGACGAAAACCCGCCTCTATCTGAAGCGCGAAGATCTGCTGCATGGCGGCGCGCATAAAACCAATCAGGTACTGGGTCAGGCGCTGCTGGCAAAGCGAATGGGGAAAAATGAGATCATTGCGGAAACCGGCGCCGGCCAGCATGGTGTCGCCTCCGCGCTCGCCTGCGCGCTGCTCGGCATGAAGTGCCGTATTTATATGGGGGCGAAAGATGTTGAGCGTCAGTCTCCCAATGTATTCCGGATGCGGTTGATGGGCGCGGAAGTGATCCCGGTTCACAGCGGCTCAGCTACGCTGAAAGATGCCTGTAACGAGGCGCTGCGCGACTGGTCAGGCAGCTATGAAACTGCACACTATATGCTGGGAACCGCAGCAGGTCCGCACCCCTTCCCAACCATCGTGCGCGAATTCCAGCGTATGATCGGCGAAGAGACCAAAGCGCAGATCCTCGAAGCGGAAGGCCGCCTGCCCGATGCCGTGCTGGCGTGCGTAGGCGGCGGCTCCAATGCGATTGGCATGTTTGCTGATTTCATTGAAGAGAGCAGCGTGGGCCTGATTGGTATTGAACCCGCTGGCCACGGTATTGAAAGCGGCGAGCACGGCGCGCCACTGAAGCACGGCCGGGTTGGTATCTATTTTGGTATGAAAGCGCCAATGATGCAGACCGAAGAGGGCCAGATTGAAGAGTCTTATTCTATCTCCGCCGGCCTCGACTTTCCGTCAGTTGGTCCGCAGCACGCGCATCTGAACAGCATCGGGCGCGCAGAGTATGTCTCCATTACCGATGATGAAGCGCTCGACGCGTTTAAAACGCTGTGCCGCGCAGAAGGGATTATTCCGGCCCTGGAATCGTCTCATGCGCTGGCCCATGCGCTGAAAATGATGCGGGCAAATCCGGAAAAAGAGCAGCTGCTGGTGGTTAACCTTTCCGGTCGCGGCGATAAAGATATTTTCACGGTTCACGATCTGCTTAAAGCGAAAGGAGAGATTTGATGGAGCGTTATAATCAGCTGTTTTCACGCCTGTCAGCGCGTCAGGAAGGCGCGTTTGTCCCTTTTGTTACGCTGGGCGATCCCTCTCCGGAGCTCTCACTGCAGATTATCGATACGCTGGTTGAAGGCGGCGCTGATGCGCTGGAGCTGGGGATCCCTTTCTCCGATCCGCTGGCAGATGGACCCACCATTCAGAGCGCCACGCTGCGGGCTTTTGCGGCCGGCACCACGGTGGCGCAATGCTTTGAAATGCTGCAGGTAGTGCGGCAGAAATACCCCGATCTGCCCATTGGTTTACTGATGTACGCTAATCTGGTGTTCAGCCGCGGCATCGATACGTTCTATGCGCAGTGTGCCGCCGCGGGCGTCGACTCGGTACTGGTCGCTGATGTGCCAGTTGAAGAGTCAGCCCCCTTCCGCCAGGCTGCGCTGCGTCACAACATTGCGCCGATTTTTATCTGCCCGCCTAATGCCAGCGATGACCTGCTGCGTGAACTGGCTCAGCATGGCCGCGGTTACACTTATCTGCTGTCGCGCGCAGGGGTGACCGGTGCTGAAAACCGCGCCAGTCAGCCGCTTCACCATCTGATTGATAAACTGCGTGAGTTTCAGGCGCCGCCTGCCCTGCAGGGGTTCGGTATCTCCGAGCCGGAGCAGGTACGTGAAGCGATTGCTGCAGGCGCAGCGGGAGCGATCTCCGGTTCCGCCATTGTACGCATCATTGAGAAAAATCAGCGCGACCCGGCAACGCTGCTGCGTGAGCTGAAAGCCTTTGTCAGCGGCCTGAAAGCGGCCACCTGCTAATCGCTGTGGCTCCGTCACTCCGACGGGGCCACACTCTTTTTTCCGCCCCCCCCCATCCTTTCTGCCTGAGCGCCAGCTTTTTTCACTTTTTCTCTGCCAGCAGGTTGCCGATTATTCAGGGCCGACCCACACTTAAATGCGCCGTTGCGTTACGGTGTGAATCCATCTATGACAGGGAGATAACCAAATGAAATTGTTCAAGGTCGTTGCGGGAATTTTTATGGCTGCATTTGTGGCACTGACACTGAGCGCCTGTGCGCCAACGCCAACCAAAGAAGGCACCGGCGGTTATATTGATGACACCGTCATCACCACGAAAGTAAAAGCGCAGCTGCTGAATGATGAAGCGCTGAAATCTACAGAAATCAATGTTGAAACGTTCAAAGGTAAGGTTCAGCTGAGCGGGTTTGTCAGCTCGCCACAGATGGCTAACCGCGCCGTTTCCGTTACGCGCAGCGTGGCAGGCGTGAAGTCTGTTGTTAATAATATGCAGATCAAGTAATACCAAAAGGGCGGCCGGCAGGTCGCCCTTCTTCTGCCTCAGAAGCGATAGCCTGCACCAAAGAAAAAGACAAACGGATCGATACGCGTATTAATATTCTGCTGTACGCCCTGATGTCTGAATTTCACTTCAGTATCAATATCCATGTACCACAGCGAAGCGTTCAGCATCCAGTCACGGTTAATCTGATAATCGAGCCCCACCTGACCCGCAATGCCCCAGGAGTCTTTAACGCTCAAATCGCTGAGCTGTGCATCCCTGGCGGTCTGATTCAGCTTTGCGTCAAAAAAGGTGGTGTAATTGATGCCAACGCCTGCATAAGGACGTACCGCGCTGTTACTGTCGAGGAAATAGTATTGCGCCATCAGCGTGGGCGGCAGCTGACGCACCGTGGCCAGGTTACCGGTCGGACCAAGACCGACTTTATGACGAAACGGCGTGGCAGCCAGCAGCTCAATTCCGATATGGTCGGTTGCCATCCAGGTGAATGTCAGCCCCAGCTGCGTATCATTATCGACGCTGAATTCACCCATGTTCAGCACATTATCTGACCCCTCTGTCGGACGGACCGTTGCCGTACCGGCGCGCATAAAAAAGTCACCCGCCTGATGAGCCAGCGCCAGCTGTGGTATCGCCATCGCCAGGAACAGTGCGCATTTTGCCAGTTTCATCATCACTCCTTTGCCTGAATTAAAATTTTTCGCGGCACAGATGTAACGGTTTTCAGCGCAGATTTCATTAACTGGCTGGCAGAATAAATGCTTAGTTAACAATGAATTGACACAGATCAAATTTGCAAGCGCGAAAAAAGATCAAAAACAGGTTGCTGAAGTTTCATAACGTGATTACTTTGCTGATCCCGAGTGATTTTGGTTCGATGCCTCAGGAGTGGCGGGCGATCAGATGAGCGATATAACTAACCCTTGTATGACCTGTGGCGCCTGCTGCGCCTATTTTCGCGTTTCCTTTTACTGGGCTGAAGCCGATGATGCCGGTGGCGCAGTGCCAGCCGAACTCACCGAGCCGCTAAACCTGCTGATGCGCAATATGCGCGGCACCAGCGATCGCACGCCGCGCTGCGTTGCTCTGCAGGGCGAGCCCGGTAGCTGCGTCTCCTGCGGTATCTATGAGCAGCGCCCCTCTCCCTGCCGTGAATTTGCGATGTCCGGGGAAAATGGCGTCGTTAACGAAGCCTGCGACCGTGCCCGCGCCCGCCATGGATTACCTGCCCTTTTTCACCCTTCTTTACCTGACATGACAGAAAGTTATGGTATTCCGGGTGCCAGCCTGACCGCTTAGCATGTACAATCGCCGGGTTAATTAACCCGGTTTTTTTCAAGGAGTGTACATGTCTATCACGGCAAGCTCGTTATACCGTGACACAGGAAATTTTTTGCGCCATCAGCTGGTCACTATAATGCTGATGGCGCTGCTGACCTCATTCATTACCGTGATTATCGGGCATGCGTTAACGCCTGATGATGAGCAGCTGTCGCTGCTGAGTCAGAGTGACAGCAGCGCATCCTCCCTGTTTGAACTGGTACAGAATATGTCTCCGGATCAGCAGCGTATACTGCTGCGCGCTTCCGCAGCAGGAACCCTGGCGGCGCTGATTGGTAATACGCTGCTGCTCGGCGGCATGCTTTGCCTGATCCCGCTGGTCTCCAGCGGTCAGCGCGTCAGTGCCCTGCGCGCTATCGGTACCGCTGCACCGCTGCTGCCTAAGCTGCTGCTGCAGACCTTTTTGATCACGCTGCTGGTGCAGCTTGGCTTTATGGTGCTGATGGTGCCTGGCATCGTGCTCGCTATCTTGCTCTCTCTGGCGCCGGTGATGCTGGTCAGTGAAAAAATGGGCGTAATCGGTGCCATGCGCGCCAGCCTGCGCCTGGCGTGGAAAAATATTCGCCTGATTGCACCCGCTATTCTGCTGTGGCTGCTGGCAAAAATTATTCTGATGTTCTTTTTCTCTTCGCTGACGGTATTGCCCGCCAATATTGCCTCCGTGGTGCTTAACGCGCTGGGCAATCTGGTTTCTGCCGTTTTGATTATTTATTTGTATCGGCTCTATATGCTGTTACGTTAAGGGTTACGGCGCTCCGCTGAGCGCTATAACCACAGGCTACTGTCCGGACTGGAAACGCTATGAAGCAGTTACTCGACTTTCTCCCCCTGGTCGTTTTCTTTGTTTTTTACAAACTCTACGACATCTACGTTGCATCGGGCGCGCTGGTGGTGGCTACCGGCCTGGCGCTGGTAGTGAGCTGGGTGCTCTATCGCAAGCTGGAAAAGATGACCCTGTTTACCTTTGTCCTGGTGGCGGTGTTCGGCACCCTGACGCTGGTGTTTCATAATGATGAATTCATCAAGTGGAAGGTCACCGTAATCTATTCGCTGTTTGCGCTCGCACTGCTCTACAGCCAGTGGTTCATGCAGCAGCCCCTGATCCAGACCATGCTGGGAAAAGAGCTGCAGCTGCCTGCCACGGTCTGGCGCCGGCTCAACATCGCCTGGGCGCTGTTCTTTCTGCTGTGCGGCCTTGCCAACATCTATGTTGCGTTCTGGTTGCCACAGCCGGTATGGGTGAACTTTAAAGTGTTTGGCCTGACAGGGCTGACGCTGCTGTTTACCCTGCTGAGCGGGCTCTACATCTGGCGGCAGATGCCCCAGCAGGAATCAAAATAGTCTTTCCATCGCCCGGCCAGCCGGGCTTTTTTTCACCTGCAGAAGAACTGAGCAATGAACGAGAAGCATAAGCAGCCCACGGGCGAAATGGTTTTGCGTACGCTGGCTATGCCAGCCGACACCAATGCCAACGGCGATATTTTTGGCGGCTGGCTGATGTCGCAGATGGACATGGGCGGTGCAATTCTGGCAAAAGAGATCGCTGAAGGTCGCGTGGTCACGGTTCGGGTCGACGGCATGAGTTTTCTGAAGCCGGTCGCGGTAGGCGATGTGGTCAGCTGCCATGCGCACTGCCTGCGCACCGGAAACAGCTCAATGACTATCAACGTTGAGGTGTGGATTAAAAAGGTTTCATCTGAGCCGATAGGCCAGACCTACTGCGCCACCGAAGCGGTGTTCGTTTACGTCGCAGTAGACAACAGCGGCAAGTCGCGTCCGCTGCCGGCAGATCGCGCTAACCGCAGCCACTGAGTGATGAAAAGCAGAGCGGCTTTTTCGGCCGCTCTGCTCTGCGCCCTACTCGATCTTCGCGCCGCCGTTAATACGGAAAACAATATTCATGGTGATGCCCTGGCCCGGCTGGCCCGGCTGGTAGCGCCACTTTTTAACCTGATCCCTGACGCTGCGCTCGAACATATTGCGCGGCTGTGCCGAAAGAATAGTGACGTTGCCAACCCGGCCGTCACTGTCGACATCAAATTTCACCCGTACATTACCCTCAATACGCAGCGCGGCCGCGCGTGCCGGATAGGCTGGTTTGCTGATGCTGAGCGCTTTCGGTCCGCTCGCTTTAACCGGTGCCGGAGCAGTGGCCGCTTTTGGTGCAGTGGCGGGCCGGGGCTGAGCTGCTGCGGTCTCCTGCCTGAACGGATCGGCCCGGTCCGGTGCCGGCTGACGGGGGGCTGGCGCCGGTTTTTTTTCTGCTTTTGGTTTTGGCTTCGGCTTAGGTTTCGGCTTCGGCTTTGGCTCCGGTTTTGCAATAGGAACCGGCTCCGTTTTTGGCGGCTCCGGGGCGGCCTGCGGCTCGGGTTCAGGCTCAGGTTGCGGTGCCGGTGCTACCACAGCCGGCGCAGGTTCCGGCTGCACCTCAGGCGCGACCATGGTGATGGCGATAGGCTGAGACGCGGCAGGCAGCTCACGGGACTGATGCCACGAGGCATAGAGAATGCCGGCAATAACGGACCCGTGCAGTACCACGGAGAGGATCAGTGAAACAGGCGTACGGGTCGGAAAAGGCGTTGTCAATGTCGTCATAGCAGCTGTGGTCATTGAGTGAGAAGATGATTTTAAATGCAAATAGCAATCAGTTTCAATAAGCAGCGTAAAAGTGCCCCGTTTCCTCTTTTTTTTAACCCCGCTTGCGCTGGCGCCGATTGCCCTGAGGTTTCGTTTGCACTCTGCCGGGCGATCCCTTAACGTGTCTCGCAATTTCGGCCAGTCTAACGGGAGTATCCCATCGTGCTTTACCTCATCTACGCGGAAGATACCGCAGATTCACTGGAAAAACGCAACAGCGTGCGCCCTGCGCACCTTGCTCGTCTGCAGCTGCTGCAGGATGAGGGACGACTGATTGTTGCCGGCCCGCTACCGGTGGTCGACAGCAACGATCCAGGCCCCGCTGGCTTTAGCGGCTCGGCAATTGTCGCAGAGTTTGATTCGCTGGAGGCGGCGCAATCCTGGGCTCAGGACGATCCCTATATCGCCGCTGGCGTTTACGAAAAAGTTACCGTTAAGCCGTTTAAGCGGGTATTTTAATTCGTGATGTTATCACTGCTGCTGCTACTGGTGGCACTGCTGCTTACCGGTCGTGCGCTCTGGATCTGGCGCCGTCAGGGCTGGCTTCAGGCGCGCCAGCAGATTGTCATGCTGATAGTCCTGGCGGCGGCGGCGCAGATCGTCAACATTACGCTGATGCTGCGCGGCCATTAACGAACCCAGCCGCGCCGGTCTCACATATTCTGCGTAATAAACAGAATTGAACGGCGCTGCTGCTGCGCAACCTGGTGACGAATGGCATGGATGCGCTTATAGCGACGCGACTGGCCTTCCAGCCAGCGGGCACGACGGCGATGCACCTGGCGTAACATTCTCCAGCGGGCCACTTCATTTCTGCTTCGTCTCATGACACTCTCTCAGTCCGGCATATTTCGGCACGCATTATAGTGATCTGCACAGAAATGCCAATTCGAAACCTTTATCGATAAATCTCAGGGCAGATTAAGGTTTCGCTACAGCGCATCAGCACGTAAACTTTGCCTATAAATGCGCGAACAGGATGTCCACTCAATGACCACCTTTTATACCCTGATCAGTTGGTTACTGCTGTTTGGCTACTGGCTGCTGATTGCGGGTGTAACGCTGCGTATTCTGATGAAACGTCGCGCAGTGACCTCAGCTATGGCCTGGCTGCTGATCATCTATATTCTGCCGCTGGTAGGGATTATCGCCTATCTCTCGTTCGGGGAGCTGCATCTTGGCAAGCGCCGGGCCGAGCGCGCCCGCACCATGTGGCCCTCTACGGCTAAGTGGCTCACCGACCTCAGGCAGTGCCGGCATATCTTTGCCACCGAGCACAGCGACGTTGCACGCTCGCTTTTTGATCTCTGCCGGCACCGGCAGGGGATCGCTGGCGTCAAAGGCAATCAGCTGCAGCTGCTGACCAGCAGCGATGAGGTGATGCAGGCGCTAATCCGTGATATTCAGCTGGCGCGTCATAATATCGAGATGGTGTTCTATATCTGGCAGCCAGGCGGCCTGGCTGACGATGTGGCGGAGTCGCTGATGGCAGCCTCACGCCGGGGCGTGCACTGTCGTCTGATGCTCGATTCTGCCGGCAGCGTCGCCTTTTTCCGTAGCCCATGGGCAAATATGATGCGTAACGCCGGGATCGATGTGGTTGAGGCGCTGCAGGTCAGCCTGCTGCGTGTTTTCCTGCGGCGTATGGATCTGCGGCAGCACCGCAAAGTCGTGCTCATCGACAACTACATCGCCTACACCGGCAGCATGAACCTGGTCGATCCGCGTTTCTTTAAGCAGGATGCCGGTGTCGGGCAGTGGATCGATCTGATGGCGCGGATGGAGGGGCCTGTTGCCACCACAATGGGGATCGTTTACGCCTGCGACTGGGAGATTGAGACCGGTAAGCGTATTCTGCCTCCGGCACCAGACGGCAACATCATGCCGTTTGAACAGGAGAGCGGCCACACTATTCAGGTTATCGCTTCCGGGCCGGGTTTCCCCGAGGATATGATCCATCAGGCGCTGCTGACCGCGGTTTACTCCGCGCGCGAGCAGCTGATCATGACTACCCCCTATTTTGTTCCCAGCGACGATCTGCTGCACGCTATCTGCACGGCTGCGCTGCGCGGCGTAGAGGTCAGTATTATTGTCCCGCGTCACAACGATTCACTGCTGGTTGGCTGGGCCAGCCGGGCATTCTTTACGGAACTGCTGGAAGCGGGCGTAAAAATCTATCAGTTTGAAGATGGCCTGCTGCATACCAAAAGCGTGCTGGTTGACGGGCAGCTCAGCCTGGTGGGCACGGTGAACCTTGATATGCGCAGCCTGTGGCTCAATTTTGAGATCACCCTGGTGGTAGATGATGATGGTTTTGGCAGCGATCTCGCTACCGTGCAGGATGACTATATTGCCCGTTCGCGCCTGCTGGACAACGCCCGCTGGGCGAAACGTGCCTGGTGGCAGCGCATCGTTGAACGACTGTTTTACTTCTTTAGTCCATTACTGTAAAACGAGCGGAAAGATTACCGCCGCAGGATAAGCACATGACCATGGATTTAGACAACCGCCTGACCGATGATGAAACGCTGGAGCAGGCCTACGATATTTTTCTGGAGCTGGCGGGCGATAACCTCGATCCGGCTGATATTATTCTGTTTAACCTGCAGTTTGAAGAGCGTGGCGGCGCAGAGCTGTTTGACCCGTCGGAAGACTGGCAGGAACATGTTGATTTTGACTTAAATCCCGACTTTTTCTCAGAGGTTGTGATTGGTCTGGGTGAGGCCGATGGCGAACCTATCACGGATGTGTTTGCCCGCGTGCTGCTCTGCCGTGAGAAGGATCATAAGCTCTGCCATATTCTCTGGCGCGAATAAGTCAGCCATAAAAACGCCGGGCCTTTGCCCGGCGTTTTGCTATTCAGAGCCTGCTGACTGACGTCAGAGCGGATCTACCTTCAGGCAGGATACCGCATGGCGGAAACTGCCCTCCAGCAGCGGGCGGGTTTTGGCACATTCCGGCCCGGCAATCGGACAGCGGGTACGAAATACGCAGCCTGAAGGCGGATTGATTGGCGAAGGCAGCTCTCCGTCCAGCAGCTGGATCTGTTTATTCTTCTCCAGGTCAGGATCGGGGATCGGCACCGCCGACATCAGCGCCCGGGTATAGGGATGCTGCGGATCGTTGTACACCGCATCATAAGTACCCAGCTCAACGGCATGGCCCAGATACATCACCAGCACGCGATCGGAGATATGTTTCACCACCGCCAGATCGTGCGCAATGAATATCAGCGACAGGCCCATCTCGCGCTGCAGTTTCTGCAGCAGATTCACCACCTGCGCCTGGATAGAGACATCCAGAGCCGAGACTGGCTCATCACAGATAATCAGCTTCGGCTCCAGGATCAGCGCGCGCGCAATACCGATACGCTGACACTGGCCGCCAGAGAACTCGTGCGGATAGCGGTTGATAAGATTCGGCAGCAGGCCGACTTTCATCATCATCGCTTTGACCTTGTCTCTGACTTCCTGACGCGGCATTTTTGGATAATAGGTGCGCAGCGGTTCAGCAATAATGTCGCCAATGGTCATACGCGGGTTCAGTGACGCCAGCGGGTCCTGAAAAATCATCTGAATATCGCTGCGGGCCTGACGCCACTCTTCCGCGCTCTGCCCCAGCAGATCGCGTCCCAGCCAGGCGACACGCCCTTCGGTCGCTTTCACCAGCCCGATGATAGCGCGCGCCAGCGTCGATTTACCGCAGCCCGATTCGCCTACCACACCCAGCGTCTCGCCCTCATACAGCCGCAGGCTGACACCATCCACCGCTTTCAGCGTCTTCGGCGGCTGCCAGAACCACTGTTTGCCATCTTTGATCTCAAAATGCACTTTAAGATCGGCTATCTCCAGCAGTACTTTTTTCTCTTCCACAACGGTGCTCATACTAACTCCTCCACCGGTTTGAAGCAGGCGCGCAGGCGTCCGTCGGCAAACGGCTCCAGCGGCGGCGAAGCGGCACATATCTCCATTGCATAAGCGCAGCGTGGCTGGAACGGACAGCCCTGCGGCAACCGCAGCAGGTTTGGCGGATTGCCGGGAATGGTCGTCAGAGACTCACCCTCTGCATCGAGTCGCGGTACCGCATTCAGCAGCCCGATAGAGTACGGATGCGCCGGCTGATAAAACACATCGCGGGCACGGCCATACTCCATGGTGCGCCCGGCATACATCACCAGTACTTTGTCGCAGATCCCGGCTACGACGCCAAGATCGTGCGTGATCATAATGATGGCGGTGTTAAATTCGCGTTTCAGCTCATTAAGCAGCGTCATGATCTGCGCCTGAACCGTTACATCCAGTGCAGTGGTGGGCTCATCGGCAATCAGCAGCTTAGGACGACACAGCAGCGCCATGGCAATCATCACGCGCTGGCGCATCCCGCCCGAAAATTCATGCGGATACATCTTCATCCGCTTCCGCGCTTCCGGCATCTTTACCGCATCCAGCATGCGTACCGACTCTTCAAAAGCCTGCGCGCTGTTCATGCCTTTGTGCAGCTGCAGAACTTCCATCAGCTGCTCCCCTACCCGCATATAGGGATTGAGCGATGTCATGGGGTCCTGAAATATCATGGCAATCTGCTCCGCACGCAGCTTGTTCAGCTTGCCTTCGGGCAGGTTCAGGATCTCCTGCCCGTTAAAACGTGCCGATCCGTCAATGCGGCCGTTCTTTGCCAGCAGCCCCATCAGCGCAAACGCCGTCTGCGATTTGCCGGAGCCTGACTCACCTACAATGCCAAGGGTTTCCCCGGCACGCAGTGAAAAATTGAGATCGTTGACGGCGGTAACGTCGCCGTCGTGCGTGGTAAAGGTTACGCGCAGATCCTGCACATTCAGCAGCAGCTCCGGGCTTCCCGCCGGCACAGCACGCGCTGGCGTTGTGGTTTCAAAACTCATCGGGAAACTCCTTAGCGATCTTTCGGGTCGAGGGCATCACGCAGACCATCGCCGATAAAGTTAAAGCAGAATAGCGTGACCACCAGAAAGCCGGCCGGGAACATCAGGAGCCACGGAGAAACCTCCATCGAGTTCGCTCCGTCACTCAGCAGCGCGCCCCAGCTACTGAGCGGCTCCTGCGTCCCCAGACCCAGGAAGCTCAGGAAAGATTCAAACAGAATCATGCTGGGCACCAGCAGCGAGGCGTAGACCACTACGACGCCCAGTACGTTAGGCACAATGTGGCGCAGCACGATACTGGCCGTGGAGACGCCTCCTACCTGAGCCGCTTCGATAAACTCTTTGCGTTTTAGTCCCAGCGTCTGACCACGCACAATACGCGCCATATCGAGCCAGGAGACCATGCCAATGGCGACAAAGATCAGCAGAATATTGCGGCCGAAAAAGGTCACCAGCAGGATCACAAAAAACATAAACGGAAAGGAGTTGAGGATCTCCAGAATACGCATCATTACCGAGTCGATTTTGCCACCGAGATAGCCCGCCAGCGAGCCATAGAGCGTTCCCACCAGCACCGCAATCAGTGCAGAGGCGATGCCCACCATCAGGGAGATACGTCCGCCAATCGCCACCCGCACCAGCAGATCGCGCCCGGAGGAGTCCGTTCCAAACCAGTGGCCTGAAACCGTATCCGGCGGCGACGACATCATCGCCCAGTCGGTATCATCATAGTTAAACTGCGCCAGCATCGGCGCAAACACCACAAACAGGGCAATCAGCAGCAGCACCAGCAGGCTGATCAGCGCCGCACGGTTGTGAATAAAGCGGCGGCGTGCATCCTGCCACAGGCTGCGCCCCTCCACCTCGAGCTTTTCGCTGAAGGCATCCACCACGTCACTGTTTTTTTTGCTTAACATCATGAGCGTGCTCCACCCTTAATAGCGAATCTTGGGATCAATAACGGCGTAAAGCACATCAACGATCGCATTAAACAGAATAGTCAGCACGCCGACCAGAATCGTCAGGCTCATTACCAGCGAATAGTCACGGTTTAGCGCACCGTTAACAAACAGCTGGCCGATACCGGGCAGGCCATAGATCGACTCAATTACCATCGAACCGGTAATGATGCCGACAAAAGCAGGCCCCAGATAGGAGAGCACCGGCAAAAGCGCAGGCTTGAGCGCATGGCGCAGCACGATACGGCGCAGCGGCAACCCTTTTGCCCGAGCCGTACGAATGAAGTTTGAGTGCATGACCTCAATCATGGAACCGCGCGTAATACGGGCGATGCTGGCGATATAAGCCAGCGAGAGCGCCACCATCGGCAGCAGCATGTAGTTCCACTGCCCGCCGTTCCAGCCGCCGCCCGGCAGCCAGCGCAGCGTAATGGCAAAAATTAATACCAGCAGCGGCGCCACAACAAAGCTCGGGATAACAATGCCGGTCATCGCCACCCCCATGACGGCGTAGTCCCACAGGCTGTTCTGCTTCAGCGCCGCGATAACGCCAGCGGTTACGCCCAGGATCACCGCCAGGAAAAAGGCCGCCAGTCCCAGCTTCGCGGAGACCGGGAAGGCGTGCCCTACCAGATAGTTAACCGAATAGTCCTTATATTTGAACGAAGGACCAAAATCGCCGTGCGCCAGCTGCCCCAGATAACTCAGGTACTGTTTGCCAATCGGATCGTTGAGATGGTATTTGGCTTCAATATTGGCCATCACCTCAGGGGAGAGCGTGCGCTCGCCGGTAAACGGGCTGCCCGGCGCTAAACGCATCATAAAAAACGAGATGGTGATCAGAATAAAGAGCGTCGGAATCGCTTCCAGAAGCCGACGCAGAATAAATTTTAACATTGCCGTACCTGCCAGGCTGTTGCTTCACAAAATCAAAAAAGCGGTGCCGCAGCACCGCCACTGTCGATAGCCTGTGTGCTATTAGTGCTTAATGATGTACAGGTTCTTATCCAGCGTTTTATCCAGCGGATCGTTACCGGTATAGCCGCCGACGTAAGGCTTAACCAGACGGGCGTTAACGTAGTAATAGACCGGCACGATGGCACTGTCTTTATCCAGAATCTGCTCTGCCTGCTGGTAGTCAGCCACGCGCGCTTTTTCATCGGCAGCTTTCACAGCATCGTGGATCACTTTGTCAAAATCAGCGCTCTTGTAGTGCGCTGTATTACTGCTGCTGTCGGACAGCATGGTGTTCAGGAAGGAGGTCGGTTCGTTATAGTCCGCGCACCAGGCCGCACGTGAAACGTCGTAGTTGCCCTGATGACGGGTATCCAGGAACGTTTTCCACTCCTGATTCTCCAGCTTGATATTAACGCCGAGGTTCTTTTTCCAGATAGAGGACGCCGCGATTGCCAGCTTTTTGTGCAGATCTGAGGTGTTATACAGCAGGTTAAACGTCAGTGGCTTATCTGCGGTATAGCCTGCTTCAGCCAGCAGTTTTTTCGCTTCTGCGTTACGCTTGTTCTGATCCCATTTAAACCAGTCCGGCGGCAGCAGTTCCATGCCATCGGTTGCCGGCGGTGTATAGCTGTAGGCGGGCAGCTGACCCTGCGCCAGTACCTTATTCACCATGATGTCGCGATCCAGACCCAGCTTCAGCGCGGTGCGCACGCGGGCATCAGTGAAAGGCGCTTTCTGGTTATTGATCTCGTAGTAGTAGGTGCAGAGATACGGTTTTACCATCAGCTCTTTGCCATTATCGCGCTGCAGCTTTTTGAACAGCTCAATCGGCATATTGTTATAGGTGATGTCGCTGCCATTTTCAGAGAAGTAGCGGTTCACATCGCTCACTTCTGAGTTGATGGGCAGGAAGGTGACTTTGTTCAGTACCGTATGTTCGTTATCCCAGTATTGCGGGTTGCGTACCAGCGTGACGCGCTCGTTGATAACGTGCGCTTCCAGTTTAAACGCGCCGTTTCCTACCCAGTTCTGCGGCTGCGTCCACTGATCGCCCGATTTTTCGATTGCAGGCTTATAGACCGGTGACATCACGGCATTGATCAGCAGCTTATAAAAGTAAGGTACCGGCTGGCTTAGCGTAACTTCCAGCGTATGATCGTCCAGCGCTTTTACGCCCAGTTCAGAGGTCGGCTTTTTACCGGCAATAATTTCATCAACGTTAGCGATATGGCCATACTGCGGATAGCTGGCATAAGGTGACGCCGTTTTCGGGTCAACCAGACGCTGCCAGCTGTAGACGAAATCCTGTGCGGTAACCGGCTCGCCATTAGACCATTTGGCATTTTTACGCAGATGGAAAGTCCAGACTTTAAAATCTTTGTTTTCCCAGCTCTCTGCAACGCCCGGAACCGGTTTGCCGCTGGCATCGCTGACGATAAGCCCTTCATAGAGATCGCGGGCAATATTATCTTCCGGTACGCCCTCAATTTTATGCGGATCGAGCGACTGAACTTCGTCACCGTTACCGCGCACCAGCTCCTGTTTGGCGGCCAGCTCAACGCCAGCCGGTACCGTTGCAGCCAGCGCAGCGTTCCCTGTCAGAGAGGCAATTGCGGCCAGAACGCCGGCCGCAATCAGACTTTTTTTCGTGATGTTGTTCATTGTTATGCTCCAGTTTTATTATTGTCGTCGGTGCGCTATCGCGCCTGACGTATCCCGTTTACCGGGCGATCTTCGTCTCGTTCGAGCAAAGATCCCTGTCCCCTTCCGGGTGACTTCAGCAAGCCGCCAGCGGGTAATGATATTTGCTGACGACTCACTCACTGTTCTTTTGATAAAGAAAGCGTTCAGCTGCCGGTTTCTGATACGCGTTGCCGGTATAACTACGCCCGCGTGCTAATAAGCAAAAATCGTACACATCTGCTGAGAGAGCGATAAAAATCCTGGAAGTGCCAGAAATTATCAGAAGCTATCCCGTTGCGCCAAAGCCAATGCAGAAAAATGTTAGCTATTTCTCTTTTATCATGTCCGGGATAACGTTGAAAGCGTTAATTATTTCCGCTAAATATCAGCTAATACATTGATAAATATGATTATTTAATCAATTCTGGCGATTATGCGCGCACTTATTTTATGCAAAACTCATTCTGCGCAAATCTATTGAGTTTTTACTTCAAAGCGGAATATTCAGCGACTACTTTACAAGAGAGGCACAGCTAATCACTTTCAGCGCGGATTTAGCAGCAGGTAAATCTGTGACAATAATCACATTAATAAGCGGATATTAAGCAGGGATGACTGACTGAGTAGTAAAAGTGATAAAAGCGAGCCTGAAAGTAGCCCGATAACTAATTTCACCAAAAAGGTGCATGTGCACGTCGCGATGCACCCTTTTGGTTCATGAAGATGTTTTTCAGCAAAAAACAGGTCAGGTCTAATTCAGTAATCCTGGAAAGATTGCTTTTATGCCGGTGACGACAAATTCAATCCCTAACGCCATTAATAACAACCCCATAATACGGGTAATGACGTTAATTCCGGTCTGACCCAATATCCGTACCATTAACGGCGCCGCTCTGAACAGTAACCAGCAGCAAAAGGCGAAAACCGCAATCGCCAGCGTAAAACCCAGCAAATTAAGCCAGCTGTGATAGCGCGAACTCCAGACGATAGTGGAACTGATAGCCCCCGGCCCTGCCATGAGCGGCAGCGCCAGCGGGACAACACCGATGCTTTCACGAATAGCCGTTTCTGATTTTTCCTGCTTGTTTTGCTTATCCTCACCCAGCTTGCCGCTAATCATCGACATCGCAATGGTCACAACCAGTATGCCGCCTGCGATTCGGAAAGAGTCGATTGAGATACCAAACAGATGCAGGATCCCATCGCCAAGAAACAGCGAGGTCCAGAGAATAATCGCGACTGCAAGGTTGGCTGTAAGATTGGTTTTGTTGCGTTCAGCCACCGCCTGATAGCGGGTCATGCTGATAAAAACCGGAATGATGCCTACCGGATTCACCAGCGCAAACAGGCCGACAAAAAATTTTATATAGCCGGAAAGATCGAGTAGCACGGGGGTCACAACAGGCTCCTGAAAAAGTCAAAAAAACGCGCTTAATGTAGTGCATATGTCTGCTGAAAAACAGCGTATATGGCAGAAATATCTGCTATATGTCCGCCACAGAGATGGCATAAAAATCTGGCTGTTTTCATATATGCCTGCAGAACAGCAGCGTCTAAAAAACGGCGCCTTTAGTCGTAAACGATCTGGCTGACCGCTCACCGCTGCAGCCTCTCTTGATCTGCATCATGATTACGTCTCTCCACCAGCGCTACGCTGGGTGCAGTAAATCATTCACGTCAGACCTTTTTACTAAACAGACGGGCCTGCCCTGTCAAACCTTAGCTGATTTCTTTCTCTGCGCTGGCCTGTTTATTAAAAAAGTTTAACTTCCTCAGGAGAGTATTATGGCCGTAACCAATGTTGCCGAACTCAATGCACTGGTTGAACGTGTAAAACGCGCGCAGCGCGAGTTTGCCAGTTTTAGCCAGGAGCAGGTTGATGCAATTTTTCGCGCCGCGGCGCTGGCGGCAGCTGACGCCCGCATTCCGCTGGCTAAGATGGCGGTAGCGGAATCGGGCATGGGTATTGTTGAAGATAAAGTGATCAAAAATCATTTCGCTTCAGAATATATCTACAACGCGTACAAAGATGAAAAAACCTGTGGCGTGCTGGCAAGCGATGATACCTTTGGCACCATTACCATTGCCGAACCCATTGGCCTCATCTGCGGTATCGTCCCTACCACCAACCCTACCTCCACGGCTATTTTCAAGGCGCTTATCAGCCTGAAAACCCGCAACGGCATTATTTTTTCTCCTCATCCGCGCGCAAAAAATGCCACCAATAAAGCAGCCGATATCGTGCTGCAGGCGGCTATTGCTGCGGGCGCTCCCAAAGATATCATCGGCTGGATCGATGCGCCTTCGGTCGAGCTTTCCAGTCAGCTCATGCATCATCCGGATATCAACCTGATTCTGGCGACCGGCGGCCCGGGCATGGTTAAAGCGGCCTATAGCTCAGGTAAACCGGCGATTGGCGTTGGCGCGGGCAATACGCCGGTGGTGATTGATGAAACGGCTGACATCAAACGCGTGGTCGCTTCCATTTTAATGTCTAAAACGTTCGATAACGGCGTGATCTGTGCCTCTGAGCAATCGGTCATTATCGTTGATGCCGTCTATGACGCGGTCCGCGAACGGTTTGCCAGCCACGGCGGCTATCTGCTGCAGGGCCATGAGCTGAGCGCGGTTCAGAATATCCTGCTGAAAAACGGCGCACTGAACGCGGCAATTGTGGGCCAGCCCGCCTGCAATATTGCTGCGCTTGCCGGCATTAGTGTCCCGCCGGGCACCAAAATTTTAATTGGCGAGGTGTCAGCCGTTGATGAATCGGAGCCTTTTGCACATGAAAAGCTCTCGCCGACGCTGGCGATGTATCGGGCAAAAGATTATGCGGACGCGGTAGCAAAAGCAGAGAAGCTGGTCGCGATGGGCGGCATTGGTCACACATCCTGTCTCTACACCGATCAGGATAACGAGGCCGGGCGGATCCACTATTTTGGCGACAAAATGAAAACGGCCCGCATCCTGATCAACACCCCGGCTTCACAGGGCGGCATTGGCGATCTTTACAACTTCAAACTTGCCCCTTCCCTGACGCTGGGCTGCGGCTCCTGGGGGGGCAACTCTATCTCTGAAAACGTAGGCCCTAAACACTTGATCAATAAGAAAACCGTGGCTAAGCGAGCAGAAAATATGTTGTGGCATAAGTTACCGAAGTCTATCTACTTCCGCCGCGGCTCTCTTCCGATTGCGCTGGAAGAGGTTGCTGCTGAGGGAGCGAAACGCGCGTTTATCGTTACCGATCGCTTTCTGTTTAATAACGGCTATGCCGAGCGCGTTACGCGGGTGCTGAAATCACAGGGTATCGAAACCGAGATATTTTTTGAAGTGGAAGCCGATCCGACCCTGAGCATTGTGCGTAAGGGTGCAGAGCAGATGCACAGTTTCCGGCCCGACGTGATTATCGCCCTGGGCGGTGGTTCACCGATGGACGCAGCGAAAATCATGTGGGTCATGTATGAGCATCCGGAAACGCATTTTGAAGAGCTGGCGCTGCGCTTTATGGATATCCGTAAACGTATCTACAAATTCCCGAAAATGGGCGTGAAAGCGCGCATGGTCGCGATCGCCACCACGTCAGGCACCGGCTCAGAAGTCACCCCGTTTGCCGTTGTCACCGATGACGCCACCGGGCAAAAATATCCGCTGGCGGACTACGCCTTAACGCCGGATATGGCGATTGTCGATGCCGACCTGGTGATGGATATGCCGCGCTCGCTCTGCGCTTTTGGCGGCCTTGATGCGGTGACGCATGCGCTGGAGGCTTACGTCTCGGTGCTTGCCAGTGAGTACTCAGATGGACAGGCACTACAGGCGCTGAAGCTGCTTAAAGAGAACCTGCCTGCCAGCTATCGCGATGGTGCGAAAAATCCGGTTGCGCGTGAACGCGTACACAACGCGGCGACTATCGCCGGCATTGCCTTTGCCAACGCTTTCCTCGGGGTGTGCCACTCTATGGCCCATAAACTTGGCTCAGAGTTTCATATCCCGCACGGGCTGGCAAACGCGCTGCTTATCGGTAACGTCATCCGCTATAACGCCAATGATAACCCGACGAAACAGACGGCGTTCAGCCAGTATGACCGGCCGCAGGCACGGCGCCGCTATGGGGAAATTGCTGACCATCTCGGCCTGACTCAGCCCGGGGATCGCACGGCGCAGAAAATCGAAAAACTGCTGGCGTGGCTGGATGAAATAAAAACGCAGCTCGGTATTCCCGCTTCTATTCGGGAAGCAGGCGTGCAGGAGGCGGATTTCCTGGCGAAAGTAGATAAGCTGGCTGAAGACGCTTTTGACGATCAGTGCACCGGCGCCAATCCGCGCTATCCATTAATCGCTGAGCTAAAACAGATTATGCTGGATACGTTCTACGGACGTGATTATTCAGAAACGGACATACCCTCTGCAGAAATCTGCGAGCTGCAGTCCGCTGCCCGTGAAAAAAAAGTAAAGAAAGCGTAGTCCGCTGAAAATAAAAAACCCGCCGCGGCGGGTTTTTTTATGGCTGGCTGATTAAACCGGTGGCGGATTAGCGCCATATATGGCCTCACGCGTACCCAGATTAATCGCCTGCTTGTAATGTTTCCGGCATACGGATATATAGCGCTCATTACCGCCAATTACGACCTGCTCACCTTCGCTGAACGGTCTGCCCTCCCCGTCAAGGCGCAGCACCATGCTCGCCTTACGGCCGCAGTGGCAAATTGTTTTAAGCTCGACCAGTTTATCGGCCCAGGCAAGAAGATACTGGCTGCCGGTGAACAGCTCACCGCGGAAGTCAGTACGCAGACCGTAGCAGAGAACCGGAATATCAAGATTGTCCGCCACGTCAGAGAGCGCATAAACCTGCTCACGCGTCAGAAACTGACTTTCGTCAACCAGCACGCAGTGTACGGGCTGGCGCGCATGTTCTTCCGCAATGGCTTCGGCCAGTTCTGTTTTATCATTATACAGACAGGCAGGCGAAGAGAGCCCGATTCGTGAGCTGACCACGCCGGCACCAAATCTATCGTCTATCTCTGCGGTATAGACCAGGGTGCGCATGCCGCGCTCCTGATAGTTATAGGAAGATTGCAGCAGCGCGGTGGATTTACCCGCATTCATCGCCGAGTAATAGAAATAGAGTTGAGCCACTTACCAGTCTCTCCGGGGATACTAAATTCAGAAGGCGGCAGTTTAACACAAATGTATTGCCGCAGAGCACCTCACAAACGACAGGTTTACCGTAGCAGAAAGCCACGCTGCTGGACGCTGAAAATCAATGCCGGCACGCTGCGGTTAAATCACTAATAGCGGTTAATTTAATCTCAGCCAAATGGAATAGCCGTCACGCAACGAGACATATCGCGGATAATTTATGCAGCACAGCGATTGATAATTAACTCTGCTGACATAACTAAAAAAATAAATAAATCTCCTCACTCAGGTTTCACTATTGCAGTTATATATTCCCGCCACTATTATGGAACAGCTTAACCACTCCTTTTTATATTCTGAGATAAGAACAATGAGCGAAGCACTTAAAATCCTTAATAATATCCGTACATTGCGTGCTCAGGCTCGCGAATGCTCTCTGGAAACCCTGGAAGAGATGCTTGAAAAACTTGACGTAGTGGTTAATGAGCGTCGTGAAGAAGAGAGTCATGCTCAGGCTGAAAATGCTGAACGCAGCCGCAAACTGGAGCAGTATCGCGAAATGCTGCTGGCTGACGGCATCGATCCTAATGAACTGCTGAACGCATTATCAGAAAACAAAACGGTGACCAAAGCGCGTCGCGCTGCCCGTCCCGCCAAGTACAGCTATGTAGATGAAAACGGTGAAAGCCGCACCTGGACCGGTCAGGGCCGCACGCCTGCCGTAATTAAAAAAGCGATTGAAGAAGATGGTAAACAGCTGGACGATTTCCTGCTGTAATCCGCGCGCTTCGTTTTAACTGTCTGCACTTTTACTGCAATATTCGTTTCGCCAGGTAAAAAAAAGGAAGCCCGCGGCTTCCTTTTTTTATGCGCTTATTTCTGATAAAAGTCGCGATACCAGTCGACAAACTGCTGTACGCCCTGCTCAACGCTGGTCTGCGGCCGGAAATTGATGGCGTCATAGAGAGGCTGCGTATCTGCGCTGGTGCCCAGTACATCGCCGGGCTGCATCGGCAGCATGTTCTTCACTGCCTCAATGCCCAAAGCTTTCTCCAGCGACTCTATATAGGTCATCAGGCGCGTTGGCTGACTATTGCCAATGTTATATACCCGATAAGGCGCAGAGCTGCTGGCGGGGGAGCCGTGCTCCACGCTCCATGCGCTGTCAGGTTGTGGTACCACCGCCTGCAGGCGAACAATCGCCTCAGCGATATCATCGATATAGGTAAAGTCGCGCGTCATCTCACCGCGGTTATAAACGTCGATCGCCTCGCCTGCCAGCATTGCACGGGTAAATTTAAACAGCGCCATATCGGGCCGGCCCCATGGGCCATACACGGTAAAGAAACGCAGTCCGGTTGTCGGCAGCTGATAAAGGTGCGAATAAGTATGCGACATCAGTTCGTTGGCTTTTTTCGTCGCCGCATAGAGGGAAACCGGGTGATCAACGCTGTCATCGGTGGAGAACGGCATTTTGCGGTTCAGCCCATAAACTGAGCTTGAAGATGCATAAAGAAGGTGGCCAATCTTATGGTGACGGCAGCCTTCCAGAATATTCAGATGGCCGGTGAGGTTAGCATCTGCATAAGCGTGCGGGTTATCGATTGAGTAACGCACACCCGCCTGCGCGGCGAGATGGATAACGCGCTCAAACGCGTGCTGTTCAAACAGAGAGGAAATGGCCTGGCGATCGGCCAGGTCCATTTTAATAAAAGTAAATGCGGGATGCGGTGAAATCTGATCGAGGCGAGCCTGTTTCAGGCTGACATCATAATAGTCATTCAGGTTGTCGATACCAACAACCTGGTGACCGGCAGCGAGCAAACGCTGGCTTACGTGAAAACCGATAAATCCTGCTGCGCCGGTAACCAGAAAATTCATACATCCCTCATTTATTACGCAATTTGAATAGACGCTCCGCGGCCGATTGCATAATAAACGAAACCGCGTTTGCTGATACGCTCTGGATCATACAGGTTACGACCATCAAAAATCACGGGTTGTTTTAACGCATTTTTAATTACGTCAAAATCAGGCGCCCGGAAATTCTGCCATTCGGTACAGATAACCAGACCATCAGCGCCCTGCAGTGCCGCTTCTTTAGTCCCTGTGAGTTTCAGATCGTCACGGTGACCATAGATGCGCTGCGCTTCTTCCATCGCTTCCGGATCGTAAGCCTGAACCGTAGCACCCGCTTCCCATAACGCTTCCATCAGCACACGGCTGGAGGCTTCACGCATATCGTCGGTGTTGGGTTTAAACGCCAGGCCCCACAGCGCAAACGTCTTGCCGCGCAGATCGTCACCAAAATGGCGCTTGATAAAGGCAGGCAGTTTGTTTTTCTGCGCGTCATTGACCTCTTCCACCGCCTGCAGCAGGCGCGGTTTATAGCCAATAGACTCTGCTGTACGGATCAGCGCCTGCACATCTTTCGGGAAGCAGGAACCGCCGTAGCCGCAGCCCGGATAGATGAAGTGATAGCCGATACGGGGATCAGAACCGATACCCTGACGGACTTTCTCCACGTCAGCGCCCAGCAGCTCAGCGAGATTAGAGATCTCGTTCATAAAGCTGATTTTGGTCGCCAGCATGCAGTTTGCCGCATATTTTGTCAGCTCTGCACTGCGGATATCCATCAGGATCATGCGATCGTGGTTACGGTTGAACGGCTCATAGAGCTCGCGCAGCAGTTCCACCACATCATCATTGTCAGTACCGACAACGATACGCTCTGGTCGCATGCAGTCGTTAACGGCCGCACCCTCTTTGAGGAATTCCGGGTTGGAAACCACATCGAAAGAAACGCTGGCGCCACGCTGTTTCAGCGTCTCCTGCATCACATTGCGTACGCGGTCGGCTGTGCCGACTGGCACCGTTGATTTATCGATAACGACTTTGTGATCGTTCATATGTTCTGCAATCGTGCGCGCAACCGCGGTCACATATTTCAGATCGGCAGAACCATCTTCGTCAGGCGGTGTGCCAACAGCAATAAACTGCATCACCCCGTGATTAACGCCCTCTTTGGCGTCAGTACTGAATTTCAGGCGGCCCGATTCATAATTGGACATCACCAACGGCGTCAGACCCGGTTCAAAAATCGGGATAACACCCTTTTTCAGGTTTTCGACTTTGTTCGCGTCGACATCAATGCAGAGAACGTCATGTCCGACTTCGGCCAACACCGCAGCCTGAACCAGACCGACATAGCCGATACCAAATACAGTGACTTTCATTAAATTATCCTGTGCTTAATGAATTACTTTTTATTGCCTACCGCGTTGTCCAGCCACTGTGCAAAATCTTTGCCCAGCACCGGGTGACGTACGCCGTACTCAACAAAAGCCTGCATGTAACCCAGCTTGTTACCACAGTCGTGGCTGACGCCAGTCAGGTGATAAGCTTCTACAGTCTCTTTTTCCATCAGCATAGCGATAGAGTCGGTCAGCTGAACTTCGCCGCCTGCACCCGGAGGGGTTTTAGCCAGCAGAGGCCAGATATCAGCAGAAAGAACATAACGACCTACTACCGCGAGGTTTGAAGGCGCTTCATTCGCTTTTGGCTTCTCAACAACGCCCACCATCGGTGCACTCTGGCCCGCGCTCAGCTCGGCGCCTTTGCAGTCAACCACACCGTATGCGGTTACGTCTGCTACTGGCTCAACCATGATCTGGCTGTGACCGGTTTCTTCAAAACGCGCCAGCATCTCTGCCAGGTTGTCTTTGGTCGGGTTTGACTCATATTCGTCGATGATAACGTCTGGCAGAATGACTGCTACCGGCTCATCGCCTACCAGCGGATGTGCACACATGACCGCATGGCCCAGACCTTTAGCGATACCCTGACGCACCTGCATGATGGTGACGTGTGGCGGACAGATAGACTGGATTTCATCCAGCAGCTGACGCTTAACACGCTTCTCCAGCATGGCTTCCAGTTCGAAGCTGGTATCAAAGTGGTTTTCGATTGAGTTTTTAGAAGAGTGCGTAACCAGCACAATTTCGTTAATGCCCGCAGCAATACACTCATTTACGACATACTGGATCAACGGCTTATCGACCAGCGGTAACATCTCTTTTGGAATAGCTTTGGTCGCTGGCAGCATACGCGTACCTAAACCTGCAACCGGGATTACCGCTTTTTTTACTTTTGACTTATAGGCAGACATCAAATACCTCTCTTAATAGGCCGCTCAAGTTAATACTTGATATGTCGGTTTAAAAAACGAAATGAGTATATCAGTTAGTATCAGGCGGAATTATCCTGGATAAAGTTAATCCATGGAATTTAAGACTTTTACCCAAGTGTAAAGGATAGGTCTGGCGCTGTCGCTTAACTGATTTAACCCGCTGTTTAACTGCTTATTCTTCACCCGATAACATCAGACGTAGCCTGCCGCCGGCACCCCAGACGTGGCACTGCCAGGCACCGGTATGCTGAGAAATCTGATTAAGATGGGTCTCCCCCATCGTACCCAGCGGTACACCGCTGTTTAACTGCAGCTGCTGCGTTTCCAGGTGCAGCGTGGCATTAAGCCCTGCTGAAACCAGAATTAATTTACGCAGTTCGCGATGATAATATCCCACCAGAAGCGGGAACTGCCCGGTAAGGTTTGCCTGGCGCAGCAGCATATTCACCTGACGCAGCAGACCGTTGAGTTCCGGCAGCCGATGATGCTGTCCGGACAGCTGCTCCTGCAGTAAACCGTTGAATAGCGCCCGCAGCAGCAGCGCGGCCAGCACGCCGTTGTCGCCCGCCCGGGTAACATCGAGACAGTAAAAGGCGAGATCTTTATCGGAGAGCGCAGCGATATCCAGAACCAGCCCTGGCTGTTCCGCCATGGTGAGCTGTCGGTAGTTGATGCGGCAGTGCGCAATGGTTTGCTGCACCGGCGGCTGCAGCTGCTTCAGCAGTTTTGCCGCGGCGATCGGATCGCGGGCCAGCGCATCCCAGTCCTGAAACAGCTGCTCATCCTCCTCCACTTTCGAGGTGAACATCGAGGGATAAAGACACTCAAAAACAGCCTCGCGGAAGCGTTCGATATTTTTCAGAGGTTTCAGTAATACATCCTGCACGCCAAGCCGCAGCACATGCGCGATATCAGCCATATTCTGGGTAGCAGATATGACCAGTACAGGCACCGTATTCCCCTGACTGCGCAGATGCTCAACAAACGCAATACCGCCCATCCGGGGCATTTCCAGATCGCAAATCACCAGATCGGCGCTGTGCGACGACAGAATGTCGAGGCCTTCCAGCCCATCGCCGGCCTGCAGGGCTGTTGCCCCCAGACTGGTCAGTACATTTTCCAGCAATGAACGGAAAACGACCTCATCTTCGACAATGAGTATCTTTTTGCCGAGTAGTGGTTTTTCCATTCTCTCCCCCTGCGTACCAGATATTGCAATAGTGGTTCATAAAATGCAGTTGCGCCTTTAATTATTGTCATCAGCGACAACCCCCCTGAATGAACAACTGACTATCTGCTACGGACCAGTGGTAATAGTTCATCCATTTTTTTCTCTACGGCCGCCTTACCGGCAGCCATCGCCTCTTCAGCACGATGAAAATCCAGCGTTGAAATCTGCGGACAAAACGGCTGAATCAGCACATCCGGCGGATCGCCCGCCATACGGTTACGTTTCAGGCGGTTTTCCAGCACCTGAATTGAGGTCGACATGATCTCCATTGCGCCAGGTGACTGCGCCGCGCGCTGGCGGGAAAATCCCATCAGACGCTGACGTAATTTTTTACCCCACGAGAGCGCCTCTGCCGCGTCATCGCCGTTTTCCGGCGTTACCGACAGCAGATCCTGCTGCATCAGATGCGCATCATGCTGAAGATCGACCGCAATAACAATGTCGGCGCCAAGTGCGCGCGTCAGGGAGATGGGCACCGGGTTTACCACCGCGCCATCCACCAGCCAGTATCCATTGTAGCCAACAGGTGGTAATAAGCCTGGCATACTACAGGAAGCGCGCACGGCCTGATGCAGATCGCCTTCAGTCAGCCAGAGCTCACGGCCGGTACTCAGGTTGGTGGCAACCACGCCAAACGGTTTCAGGCCGCCGTCAATCTGGTCATGCGGGATCAGCTGGCGAATATGACTGAAAACGCGATCGCCGCGTAACAGTCCCCCGCGCTGCCAGGAGAGATCCATCAGGCGTATAACATCCCAGTAGCGAAACGCGCTGACCCACTTATCCATCTTTGCCAGGTGACCATTGGTGTAGGCGGCACCAACCAGCGCGCCGACTGAGCAGCCCGCTACCACATCAATTTCAATACCGGCACGCTCCAGCGCATTGATGACACCGATATGCGCCCAGCCCTTCGCGGCGCCCGATCCCAGAGCCAGTCCAATCTTGACCTTTCTCATCTTACCTCGTGATGCTGCTGGTACGTAGCATCATGCCACGCAGTCGGCTACCATAGCGCACGCCTATGATAACGTTAACCACTCTCAGGAGATGATGTGTCCGAAAAGTGCCCCTGCTGCAGCGGGAAGCAGTATAGCGTATGTTGTCAGCCCTTTTTAAACGGCGAGGCCATCCCGCTAAGTGCTGAACAGCTGATGCGATCTCGCTATACGGCCTACGCCACGGGTAATGCAGTTTATCTGACAGAAACCTGGCACGCCAGCCAGCGCAGCGTCGATCTGACGGCGCGTTTATCTGAAAGTTTTGCCGGTACAACGTGGCTCGGACTAAATGTAACCTGTTGTAATCATGGCATCCATGAGAACGAAGCCTTTGTGACCTTTTTTGCGCGCTACCGCGAAAAAGAGCGCGAGTCAGCGATCGCTGAACGTTCACGCTTTCTTCGGGAGGAGGGTCGCTGGTACTATGTGGATGGAACAGCGCCAGCAATCGGGCGTAACGATCGCTGCCCCTGCGGCTCTGGCAAAAAATACAAAAAATGTTGTGGCTGATATCCGCTTCGCCGCAATGGTAATACCCTTATCGCTTTGACAGGACCTTGACTGAGATGCAAGCGCAAACACTGCAACGAAAAGTTTTACGGACCATTTGCCCTGATGCTAAAGGTCTGATCGCCAAGATCACCAATATTTGCTACAAGCATGAACTCAACATTGTGCAAAACAATGAGTTTGTCGATCACCGCACCGGCCGCTTTTTTATGCGCACCGAGCTGGAAGGCATTTTTAACGACAATACGCTGCTGGCCGATCTGGATAGCGCTCTGCCGACCGGTTCGGTGCGTGAGCTGCACACTGCCGGTCGCCGCCGCGTCGTTATTCTGGTCACAAAAGAGGCGCACTGCCTGGGTGACCTGCTGATGAAAAGCGCGTTTGGCGGTCTGGATATGGAGATCGCTGCGGTGATCGGCAATCACGATACGCTGCGCTCGCTGGTAGAACGTTTTGATATTCCTTTTGTGCTGGTCAGCCATGAAGGCAAAACGCGCGAAGAGCATGACAACCGCATGGCGGAAGAGATCGATCGCTATCAGCCTGATTACGTGGTGCTGGCAAAATATATGCGCGTGCTGACGCCTGCTTTTGTGCAGCGCTACCCTAACCAGATCATCAATATTCACCACTCGTTCCTGCCAGCTTTTATCGGCGCGCGTCCTTATCATCAGGCGTATGAACGCGGCGTTAAAATCATTGGCGCAACGGCGCATTACGTCAATGACAACCTGGACGAAGGTCCAATCATTATGCAGGATGTCATTAACGTGGATCACAGCTATACCGCTGAAGAGATGATGCGCGCCGGACGCGATGTGGAAAAAAACGTGCTGAGTCGCGCGCTCTATAAAGTGCTCGGCCAGCGCGTGTTTGTTTATGGCAACCGCACGATTATTCTTTAAGCGCGGCGTTTTGGCGCCAGGGCGCTGAATTGTCTAACTCTTCAGCGCTACGCGTAAAAAACGGGCAAACAGGTTTTATTTTTACATCCGGTGCTTTACAGGCGGAACGCATTTGATATGATGCGCCCCGCCTTCAGGCACAAAGATTCAGGCAAGTGGCGGGATTCCCGAGCGGCCAAAGGGAGCAGACTGTAAATCTGCCGTCATCGACTTCGAAGGTTCGAATCCTTCTCCCGCCACCATCTGAATCACTCTGCAGTGCCTGAATCTGAGCTTTATATCCCAGGCGGGATTCCCGAGCGGCCAAAGGGAGCAGACTGTAAATCTGCCGTCATCGACTTCGAAGGTTCGAATCCTTCTCCCGCCACCATCTCCTGTTCCGTTCGCTACATCCTGAAAAAACTCAGTTTGCTCTTCCCCTCTGATACTGGGCTGCCTGCTCCGCTTCGGGCATGACTTTTTGCCAAAAAGCCGTTACCATCGCGCCGCATACAGGTTATTAAAATGGCAGCGATATGAAATTTGTTTCATTCAACATCAACGGGTTGCGCGCCCGCCCTCATCAGCTGGCCGCGCTGGTGGAACAGCATCAGCCTGAGGTTATCGGCCTGCAGGAAACCAAGGTTCACGATGAGATGTTCCCACTGGAAGAGGTCAGCCAGCTCGGCTACCACGTCTTCTATCATGGGCAAAAAGGTCACTACGGCGTCGCGCTACTTACCAAAAACGCACCGGTACGGGTCATGCGCGGTTTTCCGGGCGATGACGCTGACGCCCAGCGACGCCTGATTATGGCGGAGATACCGAGCCCGGCAGGTAACATCACCGTTATCAACGGCTATTTCCCGCAGGGTGAAAGCCGCGACCACCCGCTTAAATTCCCGGCTAAAGAGAAATTCTACCGCGATCTGCAGAGCTATCTGATGGAGCACGCTGCCGCTGACAAGCCGGTGCTGATCATGGGCGACATGAATATCAGCGCCACTGACCTGGATATCGGGATTGGTGAGGAGAGCCGCAAGCGCTGGCTGCGTACCGGAAAATGCTCGTTTCTGCCGGAAGAGCGTGAGTGGATGGATCGGCTGCTGCAGTGGGGTCTTACCGATACCTGGCGCGCCAGAAACCCGACGACAAACGATCGCTTTTCCTGGTTCGACTACCGCTCGCGCGGATTTGATGACAACCGCGGACTGCGCATCGATCTGCTGCTGGCCAGTCAGCCGCTGGCCGCGCGCTGCGTCGATGCCGGTATCGATTACGCCATTCGCGGCATGGAAAAACCTTCTGACCATGCTCCCGTCTGGGCGACGTTCGATCTGTAAACGTCAGGCGTGGCGCCGGCGCGCCACGCTTAACTATTTAATGATTTTCCACAGCAGCGGATTGGTCCCCAGCACCTTTTCATCCCGCGAGCACTGCAGCAGTACCCCTTCGGCCTTAACCACTGCGCCTTCTGAATAGCTGCGGTTTTCATAAATGCAGCACTGAAGGCAGCTGTTTTGCTGACGATTCTGGCCCTGCGTCCAGACTTCCGCCGGCATATCCACCAGCACATCCGTATTACCCGTCCGCCCCGGCTCCGGCATCCGGTTTGCCAGCGCTGTAGTGCTGCAGATCAGCAGCGCCAGCGCCACTCCTGTTGTATACCCGCTCATTGCGTCTCCTTTGGCTTTCGCCGCTGTTTTTTGGCTTTCGCGCGCGCTGGCGAAGCGGCCGCCAGCCCTTTGAACGCCTGCAAAGAAGGCCGCTGCCGCGCCTCGCCAATCAGCGTGGTCAGCGTTGACACCAGCGGCTGCATAAACTCATCATAGCGGCAGCTTTTTTCGCTGATGCGCGTCAGGGTTGACTCCCACTGCGCCGTCATATCCGGCCGCGCCGCCATTTCCGGCAGCGCATGGATCAGGGCTCTGCCCGCCTCCGTTGAGTGGATATAGCGCCCTTTTTTAACCAGGAAGGTGCGGCGAAACAGCAGTTCAATAATGCCGGCCCGCGTCGCCTCCGTTCCTAAACCATCGGTCGCACGCAGCACTTTCTTTAATTCTTTATCCTGCACAAAGCGCGCAATGCCGGTCATGGCGGATAACAGCGTGGCATCAGTAAACGGCCGCGGCGGCTGGGTCTGCTTCTCCAGCAGTTCACCGCGCTCGCACAGCAGGGTGTCGCCTTTAGCGACGACCGGCAGCGGCGTGCCGTCATTCTCCTCGTCACGCTCTTTATTCCCGAGCAGCGCGCGCCACCCCGCTTCCGCCAGAAACCGCGCTTTTGCAACAAACCGGCCACCACCGATCTCCAGATCGATAACGCATTTGCGGAACTGCGCATCCGGGCAGAACTGCATCAGATATTGCCGGGCAATCAGCGCATAGATCCGGGCCTCATTGTCGCTGAGTGCGACTTTGCCGGTACGCGCGGTGGGAATGATAGCGTGATGCGCATCGACCTTTTTATCGTCCCAGCAGCGGTTTTTCTGTTCCGTATTGAAGTCAGCAGGTGGCGTGAGATCGGGCTGATGCACAGCGATCGCTTTCAGCACGGCATGACGACCGGCGTAGTGCTCATCAGGGAGATAGCGGCTATCCGAACGCGGATAAGTAATAAGCTTATGTGTCTCATAGAGGCGCTGACAGCAGTCCAGCACGCTCTGCGCGCTCAGCCCGTAACGCTTTGCGGCTTCAATCTGCAGGCTGGAGAGCGAAAACGGCAGCGGTGCGGTTTCCGATTCACGCCTGTCGTTATAGCCGGTCACCTGCGCGGGCTGCCCCTGAATACGCGCCAGCACATGCTCTGCCAGCGGCCGGTGCAGGACGCGCCCCTCTTCATCCTGCCAGGGTTCGCAGGCGTCGCTTGGCACCCAGCTGGCAACGAAGCGCTCCTCTTTTGGCGTGACGACATGCGCTTTTACTTCAAAATAGTCTTTGGGCACAAAGTGCTCGATCTCTTCATCACGTCGCACGACCAGTCCGAGCACCGGCGTCTGCACGCGCCCCACCGACAGAACGCCATCATAGCCGGCGTTACGCCCCAGCAGGGTCCAGGCGCGCGTCATATTGATGCCATACAGCCAGTCAGCGCGTGAACGCGCCAGCGCTGAGACGCAAAGCGGGATGAATTCGCGGTTTTCGCGCAGCCGGCTCACCGCACGCTCAACGGCCGCCGGATTAAGATCGTTGATCAGGCAGCGCTGCACCCGCTGGCGCTTACCAGCCGGCAGCTGCAGATAGTCCAGCACCTCATCCACCAGCAGCTGACCTTCGCGATCCGGATCGCCGGCGTGCACGATTTCGCTGGCCTGCTGCAGTAAGCCTTCTATGGCTTTCAGCTGTTTCGCTACCGAGGGGCGCGGCTGCAGACGCCACTTTTCAGGAATAATAGGCAGATCGGCCAGGTTCCAGCGGGCATAGCGGCTGTCGTAGCTATCAGGCTGCGCCTGCTCCAGCAAATGCCCGACGCACCAGGTCACCACCTGATCGTTGCCGCAGGCGATATAGCCCTCTCCGCGACGATGCGGCTTTGGCAAAACATCTGCGATGGCGCGCGCCAGGCTCGGTTTTTCAGCAATAAATAGACGCATGGAAGGCGCAAATCCTTTCTTTTAGCTTTAACGAAAACAGTGAAGCGATGGTAGCCTGGCGGCCTGCTGGAGGTAAGCTTTCTCTGCACGGATGCGGCGCTTTTGCGCACGACGCCTGCAATTCAGCCAGATTGCAGGCGAGAGAATCAAAACCAGGAGACAAACTCTGTGGTATCCGGTGCGACAACCGTGGTGCTGGCTTTAAGCTGCGGCGTGCCGAGATAGAGAAAGCCCACAATGGCATCTTTTTCTTTGCAGTTGAACGCCGCCCGCACGTGAGGATGGTCGGTCCAGGGGCCACTGCGCCAGATGCCGTTATACCCCTGAGCCAGCGCGGCCATCTGCATCGCCATAACGGCACAGCCCGCAGAGACAACCTGCTCCCACTGCGGCACTTTTTCAGAGGGCTTGTAGTCTGCAATTACCGTTATCACCATGGGCGCACGAAACGGCGCCGCCGCCGCTTTCGCGATGGCTTTTTCATCCAGCGCGCTCTCGCGGGCGGCCTGCTCCAGCACGCGGCTTAGCCGGTCCCGTCCCTCATTCTCCGCAATAACGAAACGCCACGGGCGCAGCGTACCGTGGTCGGGTGCCCGCATACCGGCATGCAGAATATTTTGCAGCACCTCACCTGCCGGAGCGGGTTCAGTCAGTCGCGAAGCTGAGCGGCGATTGGTTAATAACTCCAGTGCATCCATAAGGGTTCTCCTGTGCCTTTTGATGATGTGCTAATCCTGGCACAGCGCGATCTTTTGTAACAGTCTGGTGCGAATTCCTGCTGACTTTTCAGCCGCTGCTCTTTAGGATGATGCCGATATCGGGGTCCGCACGCCTGCTGCCGGCCCTGGCTACGTGAATATGGAGAGTTTATGCGCACATTGTGGCGAATGATTACCGGTCTGTTCCGCTGGAGCTGGCGGGTTCTGAATTTTATCCGGGAATTTATCCTTAACCTGTTTCTCATTGTCCTGATCCTGGCCGGTGTCGGCATCTGGCTGCAGCTGTCGAGCGCCGGCAACAGTGAACCGGTCCAGCAGGGAGCATTAAAAGTCGATCTTAGCGGTATGCTGGTGGATAAACCTTCAGTGAGTAACCGTCTGAGCCGCATCAGCCGTCAGCTGCTGGGCGCGAACAGCGATCGCCTGCAGGAAAACTCCTTGTTTGATGTGGTTGATGCGATTCGTCAGGCTAAAACTGACAGCAATATCACCGGTATCGTGCTGGATCTGCGCGATTTTGCCGGTGGCGATCAGCCCTCTCTGCAGTATGTCGGTAAAGCGCTGCGGGAGTTTCGCGACAGCGGTAAACCGGTTTATGCGCTGGGTGACAGCTACAGTCAGGCGCAGTATTACCTGGCCAGCTTCGCGAATAAAATCTGGCTCTCCCCTCAGGGTACGGTTGACCTGCACGGCTTTGCGACCAACGGCCTCTATTACAAAACGCTGCTGGAAAAGCTGAAGGTCTCTTCCCACGTTTTCCGCGTAGGCACCTATAAGTCAGCCGTTGAACCGTTCCTGCGCGACAATATGTCACCGGATGCACGCGATGCGGACAGCCGCTGGATCACTCAGCTATGGCAAAATTATCTCAATACGGTGTCGGCCAACCGTCAGATTACGCCAGAGCAGCTCTTTCCCGGTGCGGCAGGCGTGATCAGCGGACTGGAGGCGGTACAGGGTGACACCGCTAAATATGCGCTGAATAACAAACTGGTGGATACGCTGAGCTCACGCGCGGCGGCTGACCAGGCGCTGGCGAAAACCTTTGGCTGGGACAAAGCGAATAATGACTACCGCTATGTCAGCATCTATGACTACCGTCTGAAACAGCCAGCGCAGCAAAAAGGCAACATCGCGGTGATCCTCGCCAGCGGTGCGATCATGGATGGAGAAGAGAGCGCAGGCAATGTCGGCGGTGATACGACGGCCGCACAGATCCGTGAAGCACGCCTCGATCCCGCCATTAAAGCTATCGTGCTGCGGGTAAACAGCCCGGGCGGCAGCGTCACCGCATCGGAAGCGATTCGTGAAGAGCTGGCCGCCGCGCATGAAGCCGGTAAGCCGGTGGTGGTCTCCATGGGAGGCATGGCCGCATCGGGAGGTTACTGGATTTCAACGCCGGCAGATTACATCATCGCCGCGCCTTCTACGCTGACCGGTTCAATTGGCATTTTTGGCGTGATTAATACGGTCGAAAACAGCCTCGACGCAATCGGTGTACATACGGATGGCGTAGCCACCTCACCGCTCGCTGATGTGGCTACCACCAAAACGCTGCCTGCAGAGGTACAGCAGCTGATGCAGCTGACGATTGAGAATGGCTATCGCAATTTCATCGGTCTGGTTGCTGCGTCGCGCCATAAGACGCCTGAGCAGATTGATGCGATTGCACAGGGCCATGTCTGGACCGGCAGCGATGCCAAAGGCAATGGTCTGGTTGACGCGCTGGGTGATTTTGATGACGCCGTGGCGAAAGCTGCCTCGCTGGCCAGCGTGAAACAGCCTGTGCTGAACTGGTATCAGGATGAACCCGGTATGCTTGATCTGCTGCTTAATCAGATGAACGCCTCGGCGCAGGCGGTACTGCCCGACGCGCTGAAAATCTGGCTGCCCGCACCGGTGCAGGATGTTGTCAGCGCCATGCAGTCGCAGCCGGGCCTGCTCGGTAAGCTTAACGATCCGCAAAATCGTTACGCCTTTTGTCTGAATTGCGGCAGCGTTCGCTAATTTTACAGCCCGGCCGCTGGTCGGGCTGCTTTTCCCTGTCAATCCCCTTATACTGCGCGTTTTACGGCAAGTCTGAGTACACTCATGCAAAAGAAAAATATCTATGTAGCCTACACGGGCGGTACTATCGGGATGCAGCGCTCTGCGCAGGGCTATGTACCGGTATCAGGCCACCTTCAGCAGCAGCTGGCCAATATGCCTGAGTTTCACCGGCCGGAGATGCCGGATTTTACGATTCATGAATACGCCCCGCTTATCGACTCCTCTGATATGACGCCGCAGGACTGGCAGGCAATCGCAGATGATATCCGCCAGAATTATGACGCCTATGACGGTTTTGTTATTCTGCATGGAACCGATACCATGGCTTTCACCGCATCGGCTCTCTCCTTCATGCTGGAAAATCTGGCAAAACCGGTCATCGTCACCGGATCGCAGATCCCGCTGGCGGAACTGCGCTCTGACGGTCAGCAAAATCTGCTGAACTCCCTCTACGTGGCGGCTAACTATCCGATCAATGAAGTGGCACTGTTTTTCAATAACACCCTGTTCCGCGGCAACCGTACCACCAAAGCGCACGCCGACGGCTTTAACGCCTTCGCCTCGCCAAATCTGTCGCCGCTGCTGGAAGCGGGTATCCATATCCGCCGTCTGAACACCTCTCTCGCGCCACAGCAGACGGGCGAGCTGGTGGTTCATCCCATTACCCCGCAGCCTATTGGCGTGGTCACCATTTATCCGGGCATCTCTGCAGACGTGGTGCGCAACTTCCTGCGCCAGCCGGTTAAGGCGCTGATTCTGCGCTCTTATGGCGTGGGCAATGCGCCGCAAAATGCGGAGTTCCTGCATGAGCTGCAGCAGGCGAGCGAACGCGGGATTATCGTGGTTAACCTGACGCAGTGCATGTCCGGCAAAGTGAATATGGGCGGCTATGCCACCGGCAATGCGCTGGAGCATGCTGGCGTGATCAGCGGTTTTGACCTCACCGTTGAGGCCACGTTAACAAAACTGCACTATTTATTGAGTCAGGACCTTAGCCCCGATGAAATTCGTGCCAGAATGCAGCAGAACTTACGTGGCGAACTGACTGAAGATTGAACGGAGCAAAATGATATGAAGCGGGCATTGGTAATTATCGATATCCAGAATGACTTTTGCCCCGGCGGTCCGATGGCCGTGCGCGAAGGTGATCAGACTGTGGCGGTAGCGAATCGCTATGCGCGTGAGTTTCGCCAGCGCGGCGAATGTGTTGTGGCCCTGCAGGACTGGCATCCGGCAAATCATGGCAGCTTTGCCTCAGTGTCCGGTGAGCCTGTCTACACGCTGGGTGAGCTTAACGGGCTGGCGCAAATCTGGTGGCCGGACCACGGTATCGAAAACAGCCCGGGCGCAGATTTTCATCCCGACCTCGATCGCTCCCTGATTGACGCCGTATTTCACAAAGGTGGAGACGTTGATGTCGACAGTTACAGCGCCTTTTTCGATAACGGACACCGGCGCAAAACTGAACTGGATAACTGGCTGCGCGAACGCGATATTACGCATCTGGTTATGCTGGGAATTGCGACTGACTACTGTGTGAAATATAGCGTGCTGGATGCGCTGGAGCTCGGGTATCACGTTCAGGTCGTTAAAGAGGGCTGCCGCGGCGTGAATCTCAATCCGGAAGACAGTGACATTGCGCTGACGCAAATGCAGGCGCAGGGTGCGGAAATAATCTGAAAAACAGGCTGGGTATTCCAGCCTGTTTTCTTAGTGCAGATTGATGCGCGTGACATCCGGCTCGATGCCAAACTCTTCTTTCAGCTGCTTTTTAGATTTCGTCACAATATCTCCCCCTTTGGCAATGCTCATATGCTGAGGTGAGTCGTTATGACGCGCCTGCCACAGCATGACCAGCTGCAGACAGTGCTCGCGCTGCTCCTGCGTTAATGCAACACCATCAGGCCATTTACCCGTCTCAACGGCGGTTGCCAGACGTGCATAGATCTCAGGCGTCATCGCATCCAGCATCGCATTCAGTTCCTGATTCATTCTATCCCTCCTGCTGTTTGCCCTGTTCGTCAGTAAAGCTCAGCGAGGCGGAGTTAACGCAATAGCGCTCACCGGTAGGCTGCGGGCCATCCGGAAAAACATGCCCCAGATGCGCGTCACAGCTGCCGCAGCGGATCTCAACCCGGTGCATGCCGTGCGAGTCGTCTTCAAGGTAGCGTATCGCCTCATCGCTGACCGGCTGGTAGAAACTGGGCCAGCCACAGCCTGAATCATATTTGCTTTCTGACAGAAACAGCGGTGCCTGACAGACCAGACAGTGATAAATGCCATCCTGCTTGTTGTGCAACAGCGCGCCGGTAAAGGGTGGTTCGGTACCCCGATGCTGCGTGACGTAGCGCTGCATTTCCGACAGCTGGCCGATTTTTGCTTCAGATGCGGTATCTTTTGCCATTTTTGCTTCCAGAGTATCTTTCTGTAGAAATCAGCTACTATTCTAACAAACGGACAACATTGCCCGACGTTTTTTTTGTGCGAACTTTTCTGCCCTGGTCGCTGCAGCGTGGTTTTGTGATGACGATCACTCTTTGTGACAAACTTCCCTTTTCACACGCTAATCAGCGTAAGATAGACGCGCTGTAAAATCGGCGCGCAAGCGGTTGCAATACAGATTATTCCTGGCGTTGGAATTGACCTGTCGCAACAATTGACACGATTCCGCTTGACGCCTGGTAAGGTTTTTGTAATTTTACAGCCAACCTTTTATTCACTAACAAATAGCTGGTGGAATATATGACTATCAAAGTAGGTATCAACGGTTTTGGCCGTATCGGTCGCATCGTTTTCCGTGCTGCTCAGCAGCGTTCAGACATCGAAATCGTCGCGATCAACGATCTGCTCGACGCCGATTACATGGCTTACATGCTGAAGTACGATTCTACCCATGGTCGTTTTGACGGCACCGTAGAAGTACAGGATGGCGCGCTGATTGTTAACGGCAAAAAAATCCGTGTTACCGCTGAGAGAGACCCGGCTAACCTCAAGTGGGACGAAGCAGGCGTTGACGTTGTTGCTGAAGCAACCGGGATCTTCCTGACTGACGAAACCGCACGTAAGCATATCTCTGCCGGTGCAAAGAAAGTGGTTCTGACCGGTCCATCTAAAGATGACACCCCGATGTTTGTACGCGGTGCCAACTTTGATAAATATGCTGGCCAGGATATCGTGTCTAACGCATCCTGCACCACCAACTGCCTGGCACCGCTGGCAAAAGTCATCAACGATAAATTCGGTATCGTTGAAGGCCTGATGACCACCGTTCACGCCACCACTGCTACCCAGAAAACCGTTGATGGTCCGTCACATAAAGACTGGCGCGGCGGCCGCGGTGCAGCACAGAACATCATCCCATCGTCTACTGGCGCAGCAAAAGCGGTTGGTAAAGTACTGCCAGAGCTGAACGGTAAACTGACCGGTATGGCTTTCCGCGTTCCTACGCCTAACGTCTCTGTGGTTGACCTGACCGTTCGTCTGGAAAAAGCAGCGACCTACAAAGAGATCTGTGAAGCTATCAAAGCGGCTTCAGAAGGCGAAATGAAAGATGTACTGGGCTATGTTGAAGATGACGTGGTTTCTACTGACTTCAACGGCGAAGTACTGACTTCAGTATTCGATGCCAAAGCAGGTATCGCGCTGAATGATAACTTTGTGAAACTGGTTTCCTGGTACGATAACGAAACCGGTTATTCCAACAAGGTTCTCGACCTGATTGCTCTGGTTGCTGCTAAATAAGCGACCAGGCTATATCAATAAGGGTGACTTCGGTCGCCCTTTTTTTTCGACCAGATAAACAGAGGCTGAACGATGCCAAATACGCTTTTTACACTGCCTGTGACAGAGCAGATAACCCCTTACCTGTCGCTGCGTCAGCAGGATGACCTGCCGGTCGTGATTATCAGTCATCCGAAAGTTCGTGCGGCTATCGCGCTTCAGGGCGCGCATCTGCTCGCCTGGCAGCCCAGCGGTCAGCAGCCTGTTCTCTGGCTGAGTGATAAAAGTGCGTTTAAAGCAGGTAAAGCGATTCGCGGCGGCGTGCCGATCTGCTGGCCGTGGTTTGGCCCTGCCGGTGAACCGGCTCACGGATTTGCCCGCACCCAGCCATGGACGCTGACAGCACACGATGAAAATGACGATGCCGTCATGCTGACCTTTACGCTGGAAAGTAACAGCCAGACGAAAAAGCTCTGGCCTCACGACTTTACGCTGCTGGCCCGTTTCCGGCTGGCCGATCAGTGCGAGATTGAACTTGAAGCCTGGGGCGATTTCGACGCGACAGCCGCGCTGCATGCTTATTTTAGCGTAGCGGATATCGCTGAGACCGCAGTCAGCGGGCTGGGTAAGACGTTTATCGATAAAGTGGCGGATAACTCACCGGGTGAAAACAGTAGCGGCGTACAGCGCTACCCGGGACGGATTGACCGTATTTATACTGCGCCTGACGAGTGCAGCGTGATCAAAGACAGCAGCGGCGGCAGGCAGATTGAAGTTTATCATCACTATCAAAGTGACGTTGTCACCTGGAACCCAGGTCCTGAACTCTCCTGCAGCATGGCGGATATGCCGAATGATGGCTACAAGCGCATGGTCTGCGTCGAGACGGCGCGCATCACTAAGCCGCTAAAAAGCGCGGGCGAAACACCTGCCCGCCTGGGGACAACCTTACGCGTGCGCAGCGCTAAGCCAGCTTAAACCACATCCAGCGGCACGCGCTGCTGCGGAGCAGGAAACAGCTGGTCGAGCAACGCGATCTCTTCGGCGCTGAGCGTGATGTTCAGCGCCGCAGCGTTTTCCTGAACGTGCGCGACGCTGCCTGCTTTAGGTATCGCTATGAGACCCTCATGCCGGATCGCCCAGCTCAGCAGCAGCTGCGCCACACTAATCTGCTTATCCCGTGCCAGCGCCAGCAGCTGCGCATTATCAAACAGCGCCTGTCGCAGCCGCCCCGCCTGGGCCAGCGGGCAATAAGCCATTACCGGCATGGCGCGCTGCTGGCAGAGCGGCAGCAGCGTATGCTCAATGCCGCGGGATGCAAGATGATACAGCACCTGGTTCGTCGCGCAGGAGAAGCCGCCCTCTTCTGCCCACAGCTCTTCCATATCATCGCTGTCAAAATTTGATACGCCCCAGCTGCGTATCTTTCCCTGCGCCACCAGTTTCTCCATGCCGCGAAGGGTCTCCTCCAGCGGGATATTACCGCGCCAGTGCAGCAGATAAAGATCGAGGTAGTCGGTTTTAAGTCGCTGCAGGCTGCGCTCACAGGCTCCGGTGATATCAGCTTCGCTGGCGTTCCACGGATAGACTTTGGAAACCAGCCAGGCGCTATCACGTCGTCCCTGCAGCGCTTCACCCACCACTCTCTCAGCTTCCCCGTCAGCGTACATTTCGGCCGTATCTATCACCTGTAATCCGGCAGCAAGCCCCGCCTGCAGCGCAGCGATCTCCTGAGCACGCAGCGCGGGGTTTTCCCCCATATACCAGGTTCCCTGCCCGATAGCGGGCAGCGAAGCACCATTGATCCAGACGTTTTGCATCATCCCTCCTGCGCGGTACGGCTATAAAAAAACAACACCTGATATCAGGCGTTGCGATAGTGCATCAGAAGCTGTAGCTGAGGCCGGTCCAGAGCGTGACCTGGCCGTTTTTATCGACCATCGGGCTGTCTTTAACCTCATCATCAAAGCGGGTGTAGCGCCCGGAAAAACTGGCGTTCCAGTTTTGGGTAAGCTGGTAGCTGGCGTTCAGCTCGACATAGGGCGACCAGCTGTCATCGGGCCGGTAGGTGGCGATACCGCTACGGGCACTCTCATGCGAAGAAACGCCGTAGTAGTAACGGTTTTGATTTGCGCTGTTCCACAGGGCCCCGATACCGGGCGTCAGGCTGAATGCGCCAAACTCAAAGCGGTAGAGATACGTCAGATCCCAGATGATGCCATTACTGTTATTCAGCACATCACCCAGTAATGCCGTGCGCAGGATGCCCCACTCTGCAACATGACGATAAGTGCCACCCGCCATTAACGTCATCCGGCGCTTATCCAGAGATTTCATATCGCCAAGATCGTTATCATCCGGGTCATACTGCTGTGGCGAACCGAGCAGCGTCAGCGACAGCTGATTCTGCGGGTCTTTCCACAGGTAATAGCCGCCCTGCAGGCTGCGAAACCAGAAGTTTTCGCCTTCATAGTTGATAACCGGTACGGGCAGATAGCGATCCTGTCCGCCACGATAAGGCGATTGAGCATAGATAACAGAGGCGCCCAGCGACAGCGGGTCAGCATGAGCAGTAAATGCGGTCACCAGCGCGGGAGACAGCAGCATAAACGCAGAAAGTTTAAAGGTGTTCACTATATATTTTGCCTGTTAAGTCACTAATTGCTTTTGCAGTCTAGCGAATATTTTGCAACAGAGGCAATCTGCTGTTAACCGTAATGGCTAATTCTGCCGCTCTTCACATCTTGCAGAAATTTACGCAGCTTATACCGAACAGAGTTGTTGGCATCTTTACAGGCCGTCTCCCATCCTCACAGGCGAATATTTCGCAAAACGATCGTGGCTTAAAACAATATGCGGAAATTTGCGCGTTTTTTGTGCGCTAATCGTTTAATCCTGCGCCACTTACTACTTGATCTTTATCCGATACACGCTCATAACAATAGAGAAGCAGAGAGATTTATATCCTTAAAATTGAGAGGTTGGCACCACTGTTTGTAAGGTTACGCTTATTGTTCCCAACAATTCTAACAGGACGGGCATCGCTATGAATATATTCGATCACTATCGTCAGCGTTATGAAGCTGCCAAGGACGAAGAGTTCACACTGCAGGAATTTCTTACTATCTGTAAGCAGGATCGCAGTGCATACGCCAATGCGGCAGAACGACTGTTAACGGCTATTGGTGAGCCCGTTATGGTTGATACCGCTCAGGAGCCACGCCTTTCCCGTATCTTCTCGAATCGTGTTATTGGCCGTTACCCGGCGTTTGAAGAGTTCTATGGTATGGAGGAAGCGATTGAACAGATCGTCTCCTACCTGAAACATGCGGCGCAGGGGCTGGAGGAGAAGAAGCAGATCCTCTATTTACTCGGTCCGGTGGGCGGCGGTAAATCCTCTCTCGCTGAACGTTTAAAAGCGCTGATGCAGCGCGTGCCTATTTATGTACTGAGTGCCGATGGCGAACGCAGCCCGGTTAACGATCATCCGCTGTGCCTGTTTAATCCGCAGGAAGATGCCAATATTCTGGAGAAAGAGTATGGCGTACCTCGGCGTTACCTTGGCACCATTATGTCGCCGTGGGCAGCAAAACGTCTGCATGAGTTTGGTGGCGATATCACCCGCTTTAAAGTGGTAAAAGTATGGCCATCGATTCTGGAACAGCTGGCTATCGCTAAAACTGAACCCGGTGATGAAAACAACCAGGATATCTCCGCGCTGGTAGGTAAGGTTGATATTCGCAAGCTTGAGAATCATGCGCAAAACGATCCGGATGCCTATGGTTACTCTGGTGCGCTCTGCCGCGCGAACCAGGGCATCATGGAATTCGTAGAGATGTTCAAAGCGCCGATTAAGGTGCTGCACCCGCTGCTGACTGCTACGCAGGAAGGCAACTACAACGGTACTGAAGGCATTTCCGCTCTGCCTTTTAACGGCATTATTCTGGCGCACTCCAACGAATCGGAGTGGGTCACCTTCCGCAACAATAAGAATAATGAAGCCTTCCTCGACCGTGTCTATATCGTTAAGGTGCCCTACTGCCTGCGCGTTTCAGAAGAGATCAAGATTTACGAGAAGCTGCTTAACCATAGCGATCTCACCACTGCGCCCTGCGCCCCTGGCACACTTGAAACGCTGGCCCGTTTCACTATCCTGTCGCGCATGAAAGAGCCGGAAAACTCCAGCATCTACTCGAAAATGCGGGTGTATGACGGTGAAAGCCTGAAGGATACCGATCCCAAAGCAAAATCCTGGCAGGAGTATCACGACTACGCGGGCGTCGACGAAGGGATGAATGGCCTCTCAACCCGTTTTGCCTTCAAAATTCTGTCGCGCGTGTTCAACTTTGATCACACTGAAGTGGCGGCTAACCCGGTTCATCTTTTTTACGTGCTGGAGCAGCAGATTGAGCGGGAGCAGTTTCCGCAGGATCAGGCAGAGAAATATCTGGAGCATCTGAAGGGTTATTTAATTCCGAAATATGCGGAGTTTATCGGTAAAGAGATCCAGACCGCTTATCTGGAGTCCTATTCAGAATATGGTCAGAATATCTTTGACCGCTATGTCACTTATGCCGACTTCTGGATCCAGGATCAGGAGTATCGCGATCCGGATACCGGACAACTGTTTGACCGTGAGTCGCTTAATGCGGAACTGGAGAAGATAGAGAAACCAGCCGGCATCAGTAATCCAAAAGATTTCCGTAATGAAATCGTCAACTTTGTTCTTCGCGCCCGGGCGCAAAATAGCGGCCGTAATCCAAACTGGACCAGCTATGAGAAACTGCGCACGGTCATTGAGAAAAAAATGTTCTCCAATACTGAGGAGCTGCTGCCGGTTATCTCGTTCAATACTAAAACGTCTACCGATGAGCAGAAAAAACATGATGATTTTGTCGACCGTATGATGGAGAAAGGCTATACCCGCAAACAGGTGCGTCTGCTCTGCGAGTGGTATCTCCGCGTGCGTAAATCGTCATAATCGATCCGTAAGCCCGGCGCCTTGCGTGCCGTTAATCAGGCCGGAGAACCCTTTCCGGCCTGGCTTACACTGCAGTTGAGGGGAAACCATGGCCTATTTTATCGATCGGCGTCTCAACGGTAAAAACAAGAGTGCGGTCAACCGGCAGCGCTTTCTGCGCCGTTATAAGTCGCAAATCAAGCAGTCGATTTCCGAGGCCATCAACAAGCGTTCGGTAACCGATACAGAGAGTGGTGAGTCGGTGTCGATCCCGATTGATGACATCAATGAACCCGTATTTCATCAGGGTCGCGGCGGAAGCCGCCATCGTGTTCATCCCGGCAACGATCACTTTGTACAAAATGACCGTGTCGAGCGGCCTCAGGGCGGCGCGGGCGGCAGCGGCAGTGGTCAGGGCAACGCCAGCCAGGATGGTGAGGGGCAGGATGAGTTTGTCTTTCAGATATCGAAAGATGAGTATCTCGACTTACTGTTTGAAGACCTGGCGCTGCCGAACCTGCGCAAAAATCAGCATCGCCAGCTCAATGAGTTTAAAACGCACCGTGCCGGGTTTACCTCAAACGGCGTCCCGGCCAATATCAGCGTGGTACGCTCATTACAGAACTCGCTCGCCCGGCGTACGGCTATGACAGCAGGCAAGCGCCGTATGCTGCATGAGCTGGAAGCTGCCCTGCATGAAGTTGAAAACAGCGAGCCGGCCCAGCTGCTTGAAGAGGATCGACTGCGTCATGAGATTGCTGAACTGCGCGCGCGTATCGAACGGGTGCCGTTTATTGACACCTTCGATCTGCGCTACAAAAACTTTGAAAAACGTCCTGAACCCTCCAGTCAGGCGGTGATGTTCTGCCTGATGGACGTCTCAGGCTCTATGGATCAGGCCACCAAAGATATGGCCAAACGGTTCTATATTCTGCTTTACCTGTTCCTGAGTCGTACCTATAAAAACGTTGAAGTGGTGTATATCCGTCACCATACGCAGGCAAAAGAGGTGGATGAACAGGAGTTCTTCTACTCGCAGGAAACCGGCGGCACCATTGTTTCCAGCGCGCTGAAGCTGATGGATGAGGTGGTCAAAGAACGTTATGACCCGTCCCAGTGGAATATTTATGCGGCGCAGGCATCAGACGGAGATAACTGGGCAGATGATTCGCCGTTATGCCACGAGATCCTGGCGAAGCATATTTTGCCGGTGGTACGCTATTACAGCTATATCGAGATCACCCGGCGGGCCCACCAGACGCTGTGGCGCGAATATGAACACTTACAGGCTATGTTTGACAATTTTGCTATCCAGCATATTCGTGAACCTGAAGATATCTACCCGGTATTCCGGGAGCTTTTCCACAAGCAGGCTGCCGAGGCCTGAATCGTAAGCCGGTCACTGACCGGCTTTTTTATATCTGATTACGACCTGTTTACCCGCAAAACGACCCGCCTGTTGCAGGATTTTCCTGTTTAATGTCATCATAGCTCGCATAAACAAAAAACAGGAAATTAAGCGCTGACAAGCCGTTGATAAGGCATTATCTTTTGAACTTATTTGTACGAATTGTTCGTGCTTGTCAGTTTTGCCCCGGTTGCAGGAGAATGCTATTGAATACCAGCATGATTTACAGTCTTTTTATTATTGGTTCCGTGCTGGTCGCTGCAAGCATTTTACTGAGCTCATTTTCCTCGCGTCTTGGCATCCCCATTCTGGTGATCTTTCTCGCGCTCGGTATGCTGACCGGTGTGGATGGCATCGGCGGTATCGCCTTCGATAACTACCCGGTAGCCTATCTGGTCTCCAACCTTGCGCTGGCGGTTATTCTGCTGGACGGCGGCATGCGCACGAAAGCCAGCTCGCTGAAAGTCGCGCTCGGTCCGGCGCTGTCGCTGGCAACAGTCGGCGTCATGATCACCGCCGGCCTGACCGGTTTGATTGCAGCCTGGCTGTTTAAACTCGACCTGATGCAGGGATTTTTGATTGGCGCCATTATCGGCTCAACGGACGCAGCAGCGGTTTTTTCTCTGCTGGGTGATAAAGGCCTCAACGAACGCGTCAGCTCTACGCTGGAGATTGAATCGGGCAGCAACGACCCGATGGCGGTATTTCTGACTATCACGCTGATTGATATGATCCAGCAGGGTCAGAGCGGCCTGAGCTGGATGTTTGTGGTACATCTGGTACAGCAGTTTGGTCTGGGCATCGTCTTTGGCCTCGGCGGCGGGTGGGCGCTGCAGCAGCTGGTTAACCGTATCAGCCTGGCTCAGGGGCTTTATCCGCTGCTGGCGCTTAGCGGTGGCATTATCGTATTCGCGCTGACCACGGTGATGGAGGGCAGCGGGATCCTCGCGGTCTATCTGTGTGGCTTTTTACTGGGCAACAGCCCTATCCGCAATCGCCACGGCATTCTGCAAACGTTTGATGGCATGGCCTGGCTCAGCCAGATCGGCATGTTTATTGTGCTGGGGCTGCTGGTGACGCCATCCGATTTGTGGCACATCGCCCTGCCGGCCATGATCCTCTCACTATGGCTGATTCTGGTGGCCCGCCCGCTTTCGGTACTGGTCGGACTGCTGCCTTTCAAAGGATTCACCGGTCGGGAACGTATTTTTATCAGCTGGGTCGGCCTGCGCGGCGCCGTGCCGATCATCCTGGCCGTGTTTCCGATGATGGCGGGACTGGAGAATGCCAGACTCTATTTTAATATCGCTTTCTTTGTGGTGCTGGTATCGCTGATGCTGCAGGGAACGTCGCTGGGGTACGCAGCGAAACGCGCCAGAGTGGTTGTTCCGCCGCTCGCCTCGCCTGTCAGCCGTATCGGGCTTGATATCCATCCGGAAAATCCGTGGGAGCAGTTTGTCTACCAGCTCAATGCCGACAAATGGTGTGTGGGCGCGGCGCTGCGCGATCTCAAAATGCCGCGTGAAACGCGCATTGCGGCGCTGTTCCGCGATAACACGCTGATGCATCCCAGCGGCGCTACCCGGCTAAAAGAGGGTGATGTACTGTGCGTCATAGGCCGCGAGCGCGATTTACCGGCGCTGGGTAAAATGTTCAGTCAGACGCCGCCGGTGGCCCTTGACCAGCGCTTTTTCGGCGACTTTATTCTCGACGCTGATGCACGCCTGCGGGACGTGGCACAGATTTATGGCCTGGAGCTGGATGATGAAACCAGCGATCAACAGTCGCTGGGGCAGCTGGTGATGAGCCTGCTCGGCAGCACGCCGGTGGTAGGTGACCAGGTGGAGTGGAAGCAGCTGACCTGGACCGTCGCGGAAAAAGAGGATAATAAAATCATGAAAGTCGGCGTGCGCGTCAGCGAAGAGCGAGAATAATCTGAGGTTTTAGCGCCCCTGAAGCGGTCAGCAGCGACTATGATTTTACTTATCAGTCAGCAAACGGGAGCAAAAAATGGGAACGGTAGTCAAAATTGGTCGCTATGAAATTGTTGATGCGGAGATGGGAGGCGATAAACCTGATACCGTCTCTATCCCCTGCCAGACTAACCCGGGCCTGAGCTATCAGCTTGATGGCTGGGATCATGAGACCAGCGTGCCGGCGTGGATTGATGGCGAGCCTGTCGATTTGAAAATTGGCCACTACGATAAAGAGCAGGATCGCTGGGTACTCAATCGCCCCGCCTGATCTCACCACACCGTCATGCCTGCGTATGGCGGTGATTCCTAAAAATTGCTGAAAAAAAACGCTGTTTTTGTCCTCTTTTTCATCACCATCTCTCTGTTTTCAATAACATAGCTGATAGCCCCTCAGGTCAATAATTTCCTTTTAAGAGTAATTCCATATTAACTCCGTCAGATTCCTCTTGCATACTCGTAAACGTTGCTGCTGTTTTCGTGACTTGTATCACGTCTTATCCGGCCCTTGCCGTGCAGCGCTTGAGTGATCACTAATGGTTAGTGTGCTGATAACAAACGTTATTTTTCCTGTCAGCCATTAACCCTGAGCGCGTACTTGATTCTGGTCAGGCCATCTTTTACTTAAGAAAAGAGAGCGGGTGTTATGGCAAGTACAATTGTAATGAATGACGCAAGCCGCTCATGGAGCGGCCTGCGCAAAAATCTCATTGCTAAAGTCGCATTAAGTCTTTCCGATCTTATTGCACTTAATCTGGCGCTGTTTTTATCCGCGGCTACCGTCCAGGGGATTTGGGGAGAGCTGGACAGCTTTATTCCGCCGCAGCAGATTGAGTACCGGTTTATCGCGCAGCTTGGCCTCTCGGTACTCTGCACCGCCTGGTTCTGGGTCCGGATGCGGCACTACACCTACCGCAAACCTTTCTGGTTTGAGCTGAAAGAAGTGGTTAAAACGCTGTTTGTTTTTTCACTGCTGGATCTGGCGCTGATTGCCTTTTCAAAATGGGACTTTTCACGCATGGTCTGGGTGTTCAGCTGGAGCTGGGCGCTGCTGCTGCTGCCGCTGATGCGCGCAATGGTAAAACGGGCGATCAGCCGTGCAGGACAGTGGCAGAAAGAGACCATTATCATCGGCTCAGGCAAAAATGCCCTGGAAGCCTATGCCGCGCTGCAGAGTGAAGAGATCCTTGGTTATAACGTGCAGGCGTTTATCTCACTGGATGATGAAAACTCCCCGGATAAACTCAACGGCGTGCCGGTTATCACCCGCAAGGATATTAACTGGCAGACCATGGATCGCGATAACACGCAGTTTATCGTGGCGACCGAATATGAACAGCAGGCGGTGCGCGATCACTGGCTGAAGTTTCTCTCCAGAATGAAATGCCGCTCTGTCTCAGTGATCCCGACGCTGCGTGGCGTACCGCTTTACGGTACCGATATGTCATTTATCTTCAGTCACGAAGTGATGATTCTGCGCGTCAGCAATAATCTGGCCAAGCGCTCATCGCGCTTCCTGAAGCGCACCTTTGATATTGTGGTAGCGTCGCTGCTGCTGCTGTTTCTCGCACCGATATTTGGCCTGCTCTGCTGGATGGTGAAACGCGATGGCGGTAACGCTATCTACGGTCATGAGCGCGTAGGTCAGGATGGCGCAAAGTTTAAATGCCTGAAGTTTCGCTCTATGGTTACCAATTCGCAGGACGTCCTGCAGGCGCTGCTGGCCACCAGCGAAGAGGCGCGGGCCGAATGGGATCGTGACTTTAAGCTGAAAAACGATCCGCGCGTTACCCGCATCGGCGGCTTCCTGCGTAAAACCAGCCTCGATGAGCTGCCGCAGCTCTGGAACGTGATCCGCGGAGAGATGAGCCTGGTGGGGCCGCGTCCGGTTATCGAAGCTGAACTGGAGCGCTATGCCGGTGACGTTGATTACTACCTGATGGCCAAACCGGGTATGACCGGTTTATGGCAGGTAAGCGGTCGTAATGATATCGATTATGACACCCGCGTCTATTTTGATTCCTGGTATGTAAAAAACTGGGCGCTGTGGACCGATATTGCCATTCTGTTTAAAACCGCTGGCGTGGTACTGCGCCGCGACGGTGCCTACTGACCGCTCTCTGTGCGATGCCTGCCGTCCGGCAGGCATCGCCTTTTCACTTTAGCGCTTTCTTTTTATCCGCAGACTCATTACCCTTCTCGCCTGTTTAACAGGACGTTTCTGGTTCTTCATGCAAAAATTTACGCTTATTCTGCTGAGTCTGGTGCTGCTGGCTCCGCTCGGTATTGATCTCTACCTGCCTGTTCTGCCGCAGATTGCCGATGGCCTTAACGCCCCGGTGAGCCTGATCCAGCTTACCATCCCGCTGTTCCTGCTGGTGATGGGCATAGGTCAGCTGGTGACGGGTCCGCTGGTGGACAACTTTGGCCGCAAGCCCGTGGCGCTGGCTGGCCTGCTGCTCTATATCGTGGGCAGCGCCGTTGCGGCAACCGCCACGCTCTGGCCGGTATTTTTCCTGGCCCGCATTATTCAGGGCTGCGGCGTCTGCTGCAGCGCGGTGGTGGCATTCAGCGGCGTACGCGATCGCCTGAGCGGCGATGAGGCGGCACGCGCTTACGGATTTCTGAATGGCGCGCTAAACATCGTTCCGGCTCTGGCACCGCTGCTGGGCGGCCTTCTGGCGGAAGCCTATGGCTGGCGTGCACCTTTCTGGTTCCTGTGCAGCTATGCGCTGGCGATTGGCCTGCTGGTGATCGTGGCCTTACCGGAAACCCGGCCGGCGGATACGCTGCGGGTGAAGGGATTGCCGCTGGCGCAATATGGCGCGATTCTGCGCCAGCCGCGCTTTCTCGCTTTTGCGTTTGCCAATGCAGGCGCGCTGGGCATGGTGCTGACCTACGTCTCTCTGGCTCCGCATGTGCTGATGACTGAAGGCGGCCTGACGCCGCTGCAATTCTCATTTGCCTTTGGGGCCAACGGCTTCTGGATCATGCTGGTCAGCGCCTTTGTGAATAAAACGATCCGCAAAGCGGGCCGGCCATTTTGTCTGGCGATGGGCTTTATTACGATGCTGCTGGGGGCAATACTGCTGCTGGCGGGCGCTCACCTTCTGCCTGCTGAATGGCAGCCTCACTGGGCGCTCTATATGATCCCTGTGGCGGTCTCGGTGGCAGGCCTTGCCTTTACCGTTGGCCCGGCCACCAGCTATGCGCTGGAACCCTATCAGCAGCAGGCGGGTGTAGCCGCAGCGCTGCAGGGCTTTATTCAGATGGCGGGAGGCGCTGGCGGCAGCATGCTAATTGTTGCCCTGCCGGTCGCGGAAAAATCGTCACTGGCCCTGATGATGCTGACTGGCGCAGCGCTGGCACTGATTGCCTGGCGCTGCAGCCGTAAAATACGCGGCAGCGTGACCGCGCTTAAATAACCTCAACCGGCACGCGCGGGGCAAGCGCGCACATCAGCTCGTACCCGACCGTGCCGGCCGCTGCAGCAACGTCATCAATCTTCACGTCATTACCCCACAGCTCAACGGCGGTGCCGATACCCGCCTGCGGACAGGGTTCGAGATCGATCATCATCATATCCATCGACACCGTTCCCAGGGTGCGGGTGCGTACGCCGCCAACGGATACCGGTGTGCCGGTAGGTGCATGGCGCGGATAACCATCTGCATAGCCGCAGGCCACAATACCAATCCGCTGCGCTCCGCTGGCCCGGTAGCGATAGCCGTAGCCGACGCCGTCGCCCGCTGTCAGCTGCTGCACGCCGATAATTTCACTGCTCAGCGTCATAGCCGGCTGCAGCCCGGTACCGGCGATATCCTGCCAGCGACCGCTGGGTGAGGCGCCATACAGCACGATGCCGGGGCGAACCCAGTCATAATGCGTAAGCGGGTGCCACAACGTGGCGGCGGAGTTAGCGAGCGAACGCGGACAGTTCAGGCCTTCAGCTGCCTGCTCAATGCGTTGCAGTGGCCCGGCTACCCCCTCGGGATTATCGGCATCAGCGAAATGTGCCATCAGCGTGATCTCACCTACCCCCGGCAGCGCACGCAGTTTTTGCCAGGCGTTATGCACCTGTTCAGGGCGAAAACCGAGCCGGTTCATACCGCTGTTCATTTTCAGGTAAACATCCACGGGAGCAGAGAGCTGTGCGGTCGCCAGCGCTTTGATTTGCCAGTTACTGTGCACGCTGGTGGTCAGCCGGTAGCGATCGATAAGCTTCAGATCGTCTGCGTGGAAAAAACCTTCCAGCAGCAGAATCGGTTTTTTCCATCCCTGCTCGCGCAGCAGAATAGCCTCTTCGAGATTGAGTAACGCAAAACCGTCGGTGCTCTCCAGCGCCTGCCAGACGCGGGCAATGCCGTGTCCGTAGGCGTTAGCTTTGACCACTGACCATACGTGTGACTGCGGCGCGGCCTGACGCACCACAGACAGATTATGACGCAGCGCCTGTCGGTTAACCGACGCGCGCACAGGACGTGACATAGTGTTAACTCTCCGTGAGTGTTAGCGTGCGATATCCGCGCGGCGTAAAGGCGATGCGTGCGAGACAAAACCCGGCAGATAGCGCAATACAGAGAGATCGTCTGCGGCAATCGCGGGTTTCTGACCCGATACAATATCAGCCAGTAGCTGGCCGGAACCACAGGCCATGGTCCATCCCAGCGTACCGTGTCCGGTATTGAGATAGAGATTTGTCAGCGGGGTACGTCCCACAATTGGCGTACCGTCTGGCGTCATCGGACGCAGCCCCGTCCAGAAAGAGGCCTGTTCGATAAACCCGCCTTCAGGATAGAGATCGCGCACCACCATCTCCAGCGTTTCCCGCCGTGCCGGCAACAGTTTGGTGTTAAAACCAACAATTTCAGCCATGCCGCCTACCCGGATACGGTTATCAAAGCGGGTCACAGCGACTTTATAGGTCTCATCAAGGATCGTAGAGCGTGGCGCAGCGTCAGCATCTTTTACCGGAATAGTCAGCGAATAGCCTTTCAGCGGATAAACCGGAATGGCGAGGATATCTTTCAGCAGCGCGGTCGAATAGGAGCCAAATGCCACGACGTAAGCATCCGCTTTAATCACTTCATCTCCGCACTTCACACCATAGATGCGGTTGCCTTCACGCAGTAACCGATCAACCGGCGTATTGAAGCGAAACGTGACGCCTGCCGCCATAGCCATTTCTGCCAGGCGTTGGGTAAAGAGCTGACAATCACCGGTTTCATCATTAGGCAACCGCAGGCCACCGGTCAGCTTGTGCGCGGTAGCTGCCAGCGCCGGCTCGGCACGCTGCAGCTCATGAGCCTGCAGCAGCTCATAGGGCACGCCCGCCTCTTTCAACACGGCGATATCTTTACTGGCGCTGTCGAACTGCTGCTGAGTACGAAACAGCTGCAGCGTTCCGCCCTGCCGCTCTTCATAGGCAATTCCGGTTTCCGCCCGCAGCGTTTTCAGGCAGTCGCGACTGTATTCAGCGATACGTACCATGCGGGCTTTGTTTTCCTGATAGTGGCGCATATCGCAGTTACGCAGCATCTGCCACATCCACTCAAGCTGAAACCGGCTGCCGTCTGGCCGCATCGCCAGCGGTGCGTGGCGCTGAAACATCCATTTAATCGCTTTCAGCGGCACGCCAGGCGCGGCCCACGGCGCCGCATAGCCAGGCGAGATCTGACCGGCGTTACCGGCACTGGTTTCCAGCGCGGCGTCAGGCTGTCGATCGATGACGGTAACCTCATGTCCGGCCTGCGCCAGATACCAGGCACTTGCCACTCCCACCACCCCACTACCCAGAATCACGACACGCATAGGCCCCTCGAGACAAAAGCATAATTAACTGGTATGAGCACCTGAGTCAGAATAATCAGGCTGCTCTGTTTATCTTAGAATTGACCCGGCTATTTCACATCTTTTTTAACATTCTGCACACTTAAATCCTTCCTGATAGCAAAGATCAGAGTTTTACAGCTTCTGAAGCGCTGACCGGAGCGCTTTGTCAGAAAAAAATCAGGGCTTTTTCCCTTTTTCAGCAGAATCACCCGCTGCTGCCTGACTGCGGTTTTCCCAGTTTATTATTCTGCATTTTGATTTGCAGCCGGATTAATATCTCATAGCATGGTGTAATCGCGCTATCCGGATGATTTTCTGCCAAAAGAATTCGTTTGAGTTCCGTTATCGGATGCGAGACAGTGAACTATCCTTGATCTGTTCGCTCAGTTTTTGGGCGCTCTTTCTCAGGACGAAGCCTTCACCCGTGTGGCAGGGTCTTCCTGCCGCCTGCAAAACAGAGGTGCGCTATGACGACAATGTTTGACGAGCCAACCCGCAGCAGTAAACGACTCAGTGACGGGCCCGACTGGACATTTGAACTGCTTGATGTCTACCTGGCTGAAATCGACCGCGTGGCGAAAAGCTACGGGCTTGATACCTACCCGCATCAGATTGAAGTTATTACCTCCGAACAGATGATGGATGCCTACTCCAGCGTGGGGATGCCGATCAATTATGCGCACTGGTCGTTCGGTAAAAAGTTTATCGAAACCGAGCAGCGCTATAAGCATGGGCAGCAGGGGCTCGCCTATGAGATCGTCATCAACTCTAACCCCTGTATCGCCTATCTGATGGAAGAGAATACGATGACCATGCAGGCGCTGGTGATGGCCCACGCCTGCTACGGACACAACTCTTTCTTTAAAAATAATTATCTGTTCCGCAGCTGGACGGATGCGAGTTCAATCGTCGATTACCTGCTGTTTGCCCGTAACTATATTGCCGACTGTGAGGAGCGCTTTGGTGTCGAAGAGGTTGAGCGTCTGGTTGACTCCTGCCACGCCCTGATGAACTACGGCGTTGACCGCTATAAGCGCCCGCAGAAAATTTCACTGCAGGAGGAGAAAGCGCGGCAAAAGAGCCGCGAAGAGTATCTGCAGAGTCAGGTAAATACGCTATGGCGTACGCTGCCGCGTAAAGAGAAAGAGGCGTCGCACATAGAAGCCGCGCGCTATCCCTCTGAACCGCAGGAGAATCTGCTCTACTTTATGGAAAAAAATGCCCCTTTACTGGAGCCGTGGCAGCGCGAAGTGCTGCGCATCGTGCGTAAAGTAAGCCAGTATTTCTATCCGCAGAAACAGACGCAGGTGATGAATGAGGGCTGGGCAACCTTCTGGCACTACACGATCCTCAATCATCTCTATGACGAGGGCAAAGTATCAGAACGCTTTATGATGGAGTTTTTGCACAGTCATACCAACGTTATCTATCAGCCGCCTTATAACAGCCAGTGGTATAACGGTATTAACCCCTATGCCCTGGGGTTCGCTATGTTCCAGGATATCAAACGCATCTGTCAGGCGCCGACAGAAGAAGATCGCCACTGGTTCCCTGATATTGCCGGCTCCGACTGGCTTAAAACGCTGCATTTTGCGATGCGCGAGTTTAAAGATGAGAGCTTTATCAGCCAGTTCCTGTCGCCGAAAGTGATGCGCGATTTCCGTCTGTTCACCGTGATGGATGACGATCGCAATAACTATCTGGAAATTGCGGCGATTCATGATGAGGCTGGCTATCGCGCCATTCGCCAGCAGCTCTCTGCCCAGTATAATCTCAGCAATCTGGAACCCAATATTCAGGTCTATAACGTAGATCTGCGCGGCGACCGCTCGCTGACGCTGCGCTATGTTCCTCAGCAGCGTGCGCCGCTGGATAAAAGCCGGCGCGATGTGCTGAAACATGTTCACCGGCTCTGGGGATTTGATATTCATCTGGAGCAGCAGAACGAAGATGGCAGCATAGAACTGCTCGACCGATGTCCGCCGCGTGCGCCCGGACTCTGAGCATAAAAAAACCGGACTGAAGAGTCCGGTTTTCTTTAGCGCTTGTTACCGAGATCGTCCGGCAGATTTTTCTGCATACTGTGCCAGATCTCCCCGCTGCGGCGTCCATACACCCGCACGCACTCAACCACCTGCTCCTGCGTCGGCTGCTGCGAACACATATCCGCCAGCTGCTGATAAAAGCTGCGTGCCAGCTCGCGCGCTTCGGAATCAGAGAAATAGTGGCGTCCGACCCGCGTATAGAGCCCTTTCAGTCCGTTGAGGATCAGACCGTAAATCGGATTACCGGAAGCAAACGCCAGACCGCGGAATACCCGGTAATCAAGCTCAGCATAGGCATCAGCCTGATCCTGCTCATGCAGCGCGCTCTCCAGCACTTCGCGGGCTTTTTCCGGATGGTGACGCAGCGCACGGCTGATAAAAATAGAGGCGATGTTGCTGCGTACTGAGAGCAAATTATCAATCAGCTGCGGCACGCTGTCGTGATCGAGCCGGGCCAGCGTCTCAAGGATGTTGAGACCTGAGGTTTCCCAGAAATCATTTACGCGCGTCGGCTTGCCGTGCTGAATAGTGAGCCAGCCATCACGCGCCAGACGCTGCAGCACTTCGCGCAGGGTGGTGCGGGTAACGCCAATCAGTTCAGACAATTCACGTTCAGCAGGCAGAATCGACCCGGGGGGGAAACGACTGTTCCAGATACTCTCAATTATGTACTCTTCTGCGAATCCTGCAGGGCTCTGCGCCTTGATAACCATAGCGTTACGTTCTCATTGCGTTCTTAATCGTCATTACACTCATCATACCAGAGGGGCTATAGCGGAAATAGTCTGCCGGCGGATTAAAAGCATGGCCTGGCGCAAATTTCAGCATGCGGGCTGAATGCTTTCACCTGGCCCGGGCCGGGCAAGTGGCTATCGGGTCAGACAACCTGCCACATAAACGATCTGCGTCATTTTTATCGCTGAATTCCTGATTGCAGGCTGGCAGCGTCAGGCTTTTGGTTTACACTGCCAGGCACTGATAGCTAAGGGAAATCCACTATGTTGCGATATCTGAATCTCTGCTCGCGCGGGCGTGGCGCCTGGCTGCTGCTGGCATTGACCGCGCTGGCGCTGGAGCTGGTGGCGCTGTTCTTCCAGCACGGTATGGGGCTTAAGCCCTGCGTGATGTGTATCTACGAGCGGTGTGCGCTGTTTGGCGTAATGGCGGCAGGCGTGGTGGGCGCTATTGCGCCGCAGACTCCGCTGCGCTGGGCCAGCCTGGCCATTTGGATCTACAGCGCCGCTGAGGGCTTGCGCTTATCCTGGGAGCATACCATGCTGCAGCTGCACCCTAACCCGTTTGTCACCTGCGACTTTGCCGCACGCTTTCCGGCATGGCTGCCGCTGGACAAATGGCTGCCCGCGGTATTTGTTGCCAGCGGCGACTGCGCTGAGCGCGGCTGGACGCTCCTCGGCTGGAGCATGCCGCAGTGGATGATCGCCATTTTTGCCGCCTACCTGCTGGTGGCGATAGTGGTACTTGTCGCTCAGATATTCAGGCCGCGTCAGCGCAACCTGTTTGGCCGCTGAGGGACGCAGAATCAGCCATTCCGATCGGGTCGGTCAATAATGTGATCTTCCCAGTCGCGTACTTCACTTTCGCGTACAGCGATGTAGCGCACCGAGATCCGCTGGGCATGCATCGCTTTTTTTGATCCCGCCAGCAGCGGATGCCAGGCGGGCAGCGCTTTGCCTTCGCCAAGCAGCCGGTAGGCGCAGGTGCGCGGCAGCCAGTTAAAGGTTGTGAGGTTTTCACGCGTGAGCTTGATACAATCTTCTTCATACTCAAACCGGCGTTCGTAGTTGCGGCACTGGCAGGTTTTAATATTCAGCTGGTTGCAGGCGACATTGGTGAAATAGATCTCATCCGTATCGGCGTCCTGCAGCTTATTCAGACAGCACTGTCCGCAGCCGTCACACAGCGATTCCCACTCAGCGTCGTCCATTTGTTCCAGACGTTTGGTCTGCCAGAAAGGTTGGTCACTCATCATTGCGGTCCGGGTTGTTCAGCAAAACCGCACCTTATAAAGGTTAAGATGCGGTGATGCAAGTATTACAGCACGCGCGTGCTGATACCGTGACCCGCCAGCGATATCTCAAGTTTATCCCCTGAGCGCAGCGGGCCTACGCCCTCTGGCGTGCCGGTCAGGATCACATCGCCCGCGCGCAGCGTAAAAAACTGGCTCATATAGGCGATGAGCGGCTTGATTTTGTGGATCATATCGGACGTAGAACCATGCTGACGCCGCTCTCCATTCACCACCAGCTGCAGCTCGCTGTTTTGCGGATCGCCCGTGTACTCACCGACCGGAATAAAGCCGGAAAGCGGACAGGCGTTGTCGAACCCTTTCGCGCGCTCCCAGGGCTGACCCGCTTTTTTGAACCCCGCCTGCAGATCGCGCAGCGTAAGGTCCAGCGCTACGCCGTAACCCGCAATCGCTTTTGCCACATGCTCTTCGCTGGCCTGCTTTAACGTGGCGCCGATCAGGACAGCGAGTTCCACTTCATGATGTACGTCGCCTAACGCGGTCGGGATAGAGAGCGGCTGCCGCAAATCGCATAAGGCTGTCTCAGGTTTGATAAACAGCACCGGCTCATCCGGCGTTGCGCTTCCCATTTCTTTAATATGTTTTGCATAATTACTGCCTACGCATACCACTTTGCTGACCGGAAAATCCAGCAGAGCACCCTGCCAGTTACGATGCTGATACATATTTTTCACCTGCCTGAGTTATGTCTGCGCTCTGTCGGGATGACAGAGGCTCTGTGAGTAGCGGCCGGAACGGGGCGCCAGTAAAGATAATATTAACGGTTATCGCGACAGGTGTAACAGAAATTGTCAAAAGAGATTTATCTTTCTTACGACGGCGGGCAAACAAATATTAATTGCCCACGACAGGATGGAACATGGGCAATTAATTAATCACTGAACACTGAATATATTTACAGGCTATATTTTTTACAGATGAATCTGAATTAAACTTCTTTACCCTGCTCAAGATGGACGTTGAGCAAACTTTCTACAGGCGGCGGGATCTGCAAATAAAAACCCTGCTCGCGCAGTCCCTGCTTTACCTTTTCAATGTCTGCGTTGGCCAGTCTCTCACGCTTGTCCAGCGACAGCACCATCGCTAACTGCGGCTTGCCAAAACCTTTAAGCAGCGCTTCCGGCACGCGGGAGAAATCGTCCTTTTTTTCTACATAAAGATAAGTCTGGTCGCGTTGCGGGCTTCTATAGATCACACAAAACATATTTTTTACTCGAATTAACTGTTAGCGTCACTTGCCTGAATATTACAGTAACTATAACATGCTTGCAGAACTTCGAATATTGACCCGATGATGTTAATGGCGATTTTATCGACGTTCATCTCCGGGTCAAAAAAACAGGACTGAGCCAGGACAGATGCCGCAATCGCCAATCGAATTCAAGGGAAGCAGTTTTACCCTGTCAGTTGTTCATCTGCACCATTCACAACCCGATGTGATTCGTCAGGCGCTGCAGGAGAAGATCGATCAGGCGCCGGCCTTTTTACAGAACGCTCCGGTCGTCCTGAACATCTCAGCGCTATCCGGAGATATTAACTGGAAGCAGATGCAGCAGGCGATCAGCGCCACCGGACTGCGTATCGTTGGCGTCAGCGGTTGCAAAGATGACGCCCAGAAAAAAATGGTGGCCCGCGCGGGCTTACCGGTGCTCTCTGAAGGCAAAGAGAACCGCAAAACGGCTGAAGCGCCGCCTGCGGAAGAAGCTGCTGCACCCGCTGTTGTTACCGAGAGCATCAACAAAACGCGCGTGGTGAATACGCCAGTGCGTTCCGGTCAGCAGATTTATGCCCGTAACGCCGACCTGATTGTGACCAGCAGCGTTAGCGCCGGAGCAGAACTGGTTGCCGATGGCAATATACATATTTACGGCATGATGCGCGGCCGGGCGCTGGCAGGCGCCAGTGGCGATCGTGACTGCCAGATTTTTTGTACTCACCTTGCCGCTGAGCTGGTCTCAATCGCCGGTGAGTACTGGATCATGGATCAGATTCCGGCGGAATTTTTTGGTAAAGCGGCGCGCCTCTGTCTGAAAGAGGGCGCGCTTACCATCCAGACACTTAATTAGGCCCCTTTTCTTTCGTTAAGGAAATCAACATTTATGGCACGCATTATTGTAGTAACATCGGGCAAAGGGGGCGTTGGCAAGACCACGTCAAGCGCGGCCATCGCGACAGGGTTAGCGCAAAAGGGCAAAAAAACCGTTGTTATCGACTTCGATATCGGTCTGCGTAATCTCGATTTGATTATGGGCTGTGAACGTCGCGTCGTGTATGACTTTGTGAATGTTATTCAGGGTGATGCCACCCTGAATCAGGCGCTGATCCGCGATAAACGCACCGAGCAGCTCTACATTCTGCCGGCATCGCAGACGCGTGATAAAGACGCTCTGACGCGCGAAGGCGTAGAGAAAGTGCTGAACGATTTAGCCGCTATGGAGTTCGATTTTATCGTCTGTGACTCCCCGGCGGGTATCGAAACCGGCGCGCTGATGGCGCTTTACTTCGCTGATGAAGCGATCATCACAACCAACCCGGAAGTCTCATCCGTACGCGACTCTGACCGTATTCTGGGCATTATCTCCTCTAAATCGCGCCGTGCTGAAAACAGCCAGGACCCGGTCAAAGAGCATCTGCTGCTGACCCGTTACAACCCAGGCCGTGTGACCCGTGGCGATATGCTCAGCATGGAAGATGTGCTGGAAATCCTGCGTATTCCGCTGGTCGGTGTTATTCCGGAAGATCAGTCTGTGCTGCGCGCCTCAAACCAGGGCGAACCGGTGATCCTCGACATCAATTCTGACGCCGGTAAAGCTTATGCTGATACCGTAGAACGCCTGCTTGGCGAAGAACGCCCCTTCCGCTTTATTGAAGAAGAGAAGAAGGGTTTCCTGAAACGCCTGTTCGGGGGATAACCAATGGCCTTACTCGATTTCTTTTTATCCCGTAAAAAGAGCACAGCCAATATAGCCAAGGAGCGGCTGCAGATCATCGTTGCTGAACGCAGGAGGGGCGACAGTGAGCCCCACTATTTGCCTCAGCTTAAACGCGATATCCTGGAAGTGATCTGCAAATATGTCAAAATCGATCCCGATATGGTGACAGTACAGCTCGATCAGAAAGGCGACGATATTTCGATTCTGGAGCTGAACGTGACGCTGCCGGAAACGGAAGACGCGCCGAAATGAGTGTAGCGGATCGCAGCGTTTCCCCTGCGTAATAGCGCAGGGGAAAACAGCGCGCTTAAAGTGCCTGCAGAATCTTGTCGATTCCCGGCTTCAGCAGCTCGCCACGCCAGCCGTTCAGCAGTTCGGGTGGACGGTTTGCTGATTTCAGCCCCCAGAACACGCTGAGAACCTGATTAATCTGACGGCGTGAAGCCAGCAGTTCCTGACCATATCCCGTTTCTTCGCTTACCTGCTGTACCAGCGCTTTAATCGCTTTAAAGACCTGCTTATAGTGCGGATGCTCAATAAGATTGGGCAGCGGTGCCGGTAGCGTTGCCTCATCCTGTGCCTGCGCCTCAGCGACCTGATCAATCATCGCTTTACCGTGAAAACGGATTTCATGGCCGTTGAGTCCAAGGTGATCCAGTTCACCGAGGCTGCCGGGCAGATAGCGAGCGACCTTCCACAAATTTTCTTCACGTACCACAAAATTAACCGCCATATCTTTCTGACGCGCGACCTTCAGGCGCCAGGCCGCCAGGCGCTGCAGTGCGGCCAGCTGGCGCGGACGCAGCTGCCAGGCGTTGGTAATATCGCGCCACGCCTCTTCAGGCTGCAATATATCGAGCCGGCGCTGACACAGCATGTCGCACTCGCTCAGGGCGGCCTTCATGTTGCCGGCGGCTTCAGTCTGCGCCATCAGCTCACGGGCAATAGGCAGCAGGTAGGCGACATCCGCTGCGGCATACTGGCACTGACGCTCGGTCAGCGGGCGCGCAAGCCAGTCGGTGCGGGCCTCACTTTTATCCAGTTCAATCTGGTTAAAGTGATTAACCATCGCTGCAAATCCCCAGGAGAGCGGCTGGCCGGAAAAGGCGGCCAGAATCTGCGTATCGATCATCGGCTGCGGCAGGCAACCAAAGCGATGCAGAAAGACTTCCAGATCTTCGCCTCCGGCGTGCAGGAATTTAGTCACCTGCGTATCCTGCAGCAGGGCGATAAACGGCGTCCAGTCACCAATCGGCAGTGGATCGATCAGAACCAGCTGTTCGCCATCAAACAGCTGAATCAGCCCGAGCTGAGGATAGTAGGTCCGGGTACGTACAAATTCAGTATCCAGAGCAACAGCATCATGCTGGCGAGCCAGGCGGCACACGTCAGCCAGCTGGTGGTCTTGGTCGATCAGGGTGTAATTCACGTATTTATTCCCGCTGCGCAAACCCCGCGCAGCGCTCCATGTTAAAAACAATAAAAACGCCGGTCGTAGCCGGCGTTAACCTGGGGAAGCATGGCGACACTACTGCCCTTCCCGCTTCGCCTCATCGCGCAGTTCGCGGCGTAAAATTTTGCCCACGTTTGTCTTTGGCAGCTCTTCACGAAACTCGATAATTTTCGGCACCTTGTAGCCGGTCAGCTGACGACGGCAGTGATCCAGCACCTCTTCTTTAGTCAGCCCGGGATCCTTTTTAACGATACAGACCTTCACCGCTTCACCCGAGAGTTCGCTTGGCACGCCAATCGCTGCAGCTTCACGAATTTTTGGATGCTGCATCAGCACATCTTCAATTTCGTTAGGATAGACGTTGAAGCCGGATACCAGAATCATATCTTTTTTACGATCGACAATCCGGATAAACCCTTCACTGTCCACGGTAACAATATCGCCGGTATGCAGCCAGCCATTTTTCAGCACTTCCAGCGTGGCATCAGGACGCTGCCAGTAGCCCGCCATCACCTGCGGGCCGCGGATACAGAGCTCACCCGGCTCACCCGGCGTCACATCATTATCCTGATCGTCAATAACCCGGATATCAGTAGAGGGCACCGGCAGGCCGATACTGCCGGTATGGCAGGTAATATCGTAAGGGTTAACCGATACCAGCGGGGAGCATTCGGTGAGGCCGTAGCCTTCAAGCAGGTAATGCCCGGTAAGCTTTTCCCAGCGCTCCGCTACCGCTTTCTGAACCGACATGCCTCCGCCAGCGGAGAGCCGCAGTGTGGAGAAATCGAGTTTATTAAAGTTTTCATCATTCAGCAGCGCATTGAACAGCGTGTTTACGCCGGTAATGGCGGTAAAAGGAAACTTAGCCAGCTCTTTAACGAATCCGGGTATGTCGCGCGGATTGGTAATCAGCAGATTAGTGCCGCCCAGATCGAGGAACAGCAGACAGTTAACCGTCAGCGCAAAAATATGGTAGAGCGGCAGCGCCGTTACCACCTGCTCCTGCCCGGCGCGCAGCAGTTTGCCGTAGGTGGCTTTTGTCTGCTCCAGGTTTGCCTGCATGTTGCCATGGGTGAGCATCGCGCCTTTGGCGACGCCGGTGGTGCCCCCGGTATACTGCAGAAATGCCAGATCGTCATTGCTGAGCGCCGGACGCTGATAAGCCATGCGTGCGCCCTGCTGCAGCGCATGCCGCAGCGGTACAGCTCCGGGCAAATGGTATTTCGGCACCAGCTTTTTGACATATTTGACCACAAAGTTCACCAGCGTCGCTTTGACCGGTGCCAGGTGATCGCCCATCCGCGTCAGCATCACGTGCTTTACCGCCGTCTCTGCCACAACTTTTTCCAGCGTGTGAGCAAAATTGGAAACGATAACAATGGCGCTGGCACCGCTGTCATTGAGCTGATGTTTCAGCTCGCGCGGGGTATAGAGCGGGTTAACATTTACCACCACCATACCGGCACGCAGTACGCCAAACAGCGCCACCGGATACTGCAGCAGATTAGGCATCATCAGCGCCACGCGATCGCCCTGCTGCAGTCCCAGCCCCTGCTGCAGCCAGGCGGCAAAGTCGCGGCTCTGCGCGTCGAGCTGGCGATAGGTCAGCGGCTGCCCCATATTGATAAAGGCAACGTTGTCGGCATAGTGCAACACCGCATGTTCAAAGAGATCGACCAGAGAGGGATAACGGTCGGCATTTATTTCTGCTGGCACATCTGGCGGATAGCGTTTCAGCCAAACTTTGGTCAAAGAGTCACCCCGATATTCTTGTTGCGTAGCCATCGCCGCCTCTGCAATCAGTGTTATTAACAATACTTTAACTGATTGTACCAGTTTGCCGGTTACGGCATTTTCAGGTTGCGAAGCCCATCACTAAATTTCGCGCGCCGGTTACGCGCCCAATAAAAAAGCCCGGCTGCGTGCACCGCAACCGGGCCGGAAAAGTATGTGGCGGCTACTCGGTCAGAATAGTCTGTACCTGAGCCGGCCCCCCCAGGTTCATCCCCCAGTAAGGGTTTGGCCCCCAGTAACCCGGATGATGCCGCGTCGGGCCATATCCGATCCAGGGATCGATTGGCTGCGGCGGCGTCATTACCTGCTGAGTCAGATGCCAGCGCTGATAGCCGCGCACATCAATCACAACAAAGTTATAACTGGCCTTGCCAATTTCACCTTTTTCGGTGCCTTTGATGGTACCCAGCACCGTAACATATTGGTTATTCACATCAACCGGATCGACAAATCCTTTGAGATCGGCATATATCCGTCCGATTGAGGCAGCCCCCAGCCGGGGCCGTGCGCTCTCATCCAGCGGCTGCGTGGCTATCTCCAGCCGCGTCAGTCCGTTGAGGTTTGTAACGCGAACCACTTTACCGCCAAAGCGTGACTCCTGCCCGGTATAGAGCTGAGGAGCATTCATCACGCGCAATAAATCCTGCTGCGGAAGCGCCGAGCTTCCTTTAATAGAATCGGGTACGCTGACGCAGCCGCTCAGCAGCAATACACACGCCAGTACGCCACCAGCGATTCCAGCACGATAACCTGGCATAAGCACATCTCCTGTAATTTTTAATTTAGACTGGAGGTGCAAAAATAAGTTGCGTGGCGGCTCAGCGTCCGGGCAACTTTTTCCACGCCACTTCGTTGCGCAGATAAACCGGCTCTGCATGCTCCACCGCTACGGTGTCGCCTCGCTGCCACGCCTGCAGCGCCAGCGGCATCATATCTTCAGCCGCGGGCAGCGTAACCGGGGTGGCCAGTAGCGTTGCGCCCGGCGTGGTCATCAGCTCAGGCCATGCCTGCCAGCCGGTGCCTGCGGTCGCCCACTCGCCGCTCAGCGCCGCGATGCGGGCAGCAGCAGCCTCAGGCTTCAGCACCGCTTCGCTGTCGGCGCCGTGCCAGTGACCCGCATCATCGCGCTGATATTCAGCCCAGTAGACTTCACCCATGCGTGCATCAATCGCCACCAGCACACGAGTGGCACCGGTCAGCCGCCAGGCCCCCTGCGCCATCGTTGCCAGCGAAGAGACGCCAATCATGGGTAAGTTTGCGCCCAGCGCCAGCCCCTGCGCAATGCCAATACCAATGCGAACGCCGGTAAAACTGCCCGGCCCGCGCCCAAACGCCAGCGCATCCAGCGCGGTCAGGTCCAGCTGCTGCGCCTGCAGCAGCGACTGCACCAGCGGCAGAATGCGCTGCGTGTGATCGCGCGGAGCAATTTCAAAACGGGCATCGATCTGCTGCTGATTCAGCAGCGCGGCAGAACAGGCTTCTGTCGCCGTGTCCAGTGCTAAAATTCGGGCGGACATAACAACCTCAGAGAATCAAAATGGCGCGCATCTTATCACAAAGCGGCATAAATTAGTGTTCCTCAGCCTGCCGGACAAAGTCGATCGCACGCGCCAGATCGCGGGTCCGCGGCGTGGGTGGCAGGCTGTTGAGAAAGAGTTCGCCGTAGGGGCGGGAGACCAGACGCTGATCGCAAATCACCAGTACGCCGCGATCGGCGGTGTCGCGGATCAAACGCCCCACCCCCTGTTTGAGGGTGATTACTGCATCCGGCAGCTGCACATCACTGAACGGATCGCCGCCGCGCAGCCGGCAATCCTCCATGCGCGCCTTCAGCAGCGGATCGTCTGGCGAGGTAAACGGCAGTTTATCAATAATGACCAGCGACAGGGCATCGCCGCGCACGTCGACACCTTCCCAGAAGCTGCTGGTGGCAACCAGCAGCGCATTACCCGCCTCCAGGAACTGCTTCAGCAGCTGCCCTTTGCTGGTCTCGCCCTGCAGCAGCACCGGCAGAGTCATTGATGCACGAAACTCGGCCGCCAGCTCACGCATCATCTTGTGTGAGGTGCAGAGAAAAAAGCAGCGTCCTTTATTGGCATCAATCAGCGGCTTCATCATCCGCGCCAGCTGCCGGGCCCCGCCAGGCGCATTCGGCTCCGGCATGTTGCGCGGCACGCACAGGAGCGCCTGCCGGGCGTAGTCAAACGGACTGTCGAGGATCAGCGTCTGCGCCTGCTCAACCCCGAGCCGACTGGCGAAATGCCCGACCTGTTCATTCACCGCCAGCGTGGCGGACGTAAACACCCAGGCCGCTTTACGCGTATCCATCACTTCGCGAAAGCGCTCCGCAACTGAAAGCGGCGTCAGCGCCAGCGTAAAATGCCGGCTGGTACATTCATACCAGTAGCTGAAACCGGGTTCGCTGATGGCACGTAAACGCTTCAGGCGGGTGCGATAGAGCGCCGCGCGCTCAAAGGCCGCGTCAAGCAGCGCTGAGCGTCCCAGGGAGAGTTTAATGACGTCGTAACAGAGTTCCAGCGCATCATCCAGCAGAGTAAACATGCGCATGACGTTGTTATCACTGAGCAGATCGCGCAGATTACCGCGAAAGCCGGGTTCGCCAAGCGTCAGGCGAAAATCCTGCGCACACTGCGCCAGACGATCGGCAGATTTCTGCAGCTGCTGCACATCACGCACCTCGGTGCGATAGGCAAGAATGATATCTTTGGCGAGATCCTGCAGCTGACGGCTGGAGAGCTGCTGGCCAAAGTACTGGCTGGCGATGTCGGGCAGCTGATGTGCCTCATCGAAGATCATTACGTCCGCTTCCGGGATCAGCTCGCCAAACCCGCCCTCTTTGACCACCAGGTCAGCCAGAAACAGATGATGGTTGACCACCACAACGTCAGCATCCATCGCTTTTTTACGCGCTTTTACGACAAAACACTCTTTATAGAGCGGGCAGTCGCTGCCAAGACAGTTGTCATTGGTGCTGGTGACGTAAGGCCAGACAGGGCTATCTTCAGCGACACCGGCGCAGTTGCTGATATCGCCATCTTTGGTTTCCGATGACCAGCTGCGCACGTGGATAAGATCGCCCAGCGCCTGTACGGTAAGATCGCCGCCGCTCTGGTTTTGCTGCTCCATACGTTCGAGACAAAGATAGTTAGAGCGGCCTTTCAGCAGCGCAGTTTTTCCGCTGAATTTGAGCGCCCGGGCAATGGTGGGCAAATCGCGATTGTAGAGCTGATCCTGCAGCGCTTTGGAGCCGGTAGAGACAATGACTTTCTTTTTTGCGCGCAGTGCAGGCGCCAGATAGGCGTAGGTTTTACCGGTTCCGGTGCCCGCCTCCACCACCAGCTCACCGCCGTGCGTTACCGCTGCCGTGACCGCCTGTGCCATCTCATGCTGGGCCGCACGCGGTTTAAAACCCGGAATTGCCTGCGCTAACGCGCCATCTGCTGCAAAATCGTCTGCCACACATCCTCACCTGTAACCTGAAAAACACTGTAATTATGTCAGGATTCCGCAGACGCGACCACAACAGATGACATCGCAGCCCGGTTATGCCAGGCTGGCGCAGCAAAAAACAGAGGAGAACAGCATGTCTATTACGCGTATCGATCCCGAACATCGTATGTCCGAAGCCGTGATACACGGCAATACGATCTACTACACCAGCGTCCCGGAAAATCTGGATGCCGATGCGGAGGCGCAGACGGCTAACGCGCTGGCAGTTATCGATCGTATTCTGACGCGTGCCGGATCGGACAAGAGCAATATTCTCGACGCCACGATTTTTTTGGTGGATAAAGCGGATTTTGCGGCGATGAATCGCGCCTGGGACGCATGGGTATCACCGGGCAACGCGCCGGTACGCTGCACCGTACAGGCCGGACTGATGAACCCGAAATATAAAGTAGAAATAAAAATTATCGCCGCACGTTAAGCGGCACGGGCACTATTCGTTTTCATCTTCATCTTCGAAGCGTGCCCGAATCGCCTCACCGGTAAAGGTCTCACGAATTTCCTGCGCCACCTGCGCAATCGCCTGGCCGCTGGCCATGCCGCCCGCCATCAGTTCCTGAATTCGCTCAACCGCCTGCTGCTGCTGCTCATGAGATAGTGCCGGAAGCCCTGTAAACATACGTTACTCCAGATTAAATCGGACGGGCATTATCCCACGCGGAACAAACAGGTGCCAGTGGCAAAAAAATATGCCAGGCTACGCCTCTGCCTGTTGAATGCTGCTGAACCCATGATCGCGAAAACCCTCACGCTTACCTATAGTCCCGATGCACTGCTGAACCGCTTTGCCACGCTGGCGCATCGCCCGTGGGCCATGCTGCTGACCTCAGGTCAGGCCGATCACGCCGATAACCGCTTTGATATTCTGACCGCCGATCCGCGCATCACGCTCATCACGCGCGGCGGGTATACCGAAACCGATGATGGCACCGGCATTCAGCGCTCTGAGGAGGATCCGCTACAGCTGCTGCAGCGACAGATTGACCGGCTGGGCCTGCAGCCCGTCTCCCATCCCGACCTGCCTTTTCAGGGCGGTGCGCTGGGGCTGTTTGGCTACGATCTCGGCCGCCGGTTTGAACAGCTGCCGGCGGTGGCGCAGCAGGATCTGCAGACGCCTGACATGGCGGTGGGCCTTTATGACTGGGCGCTGATTGCCGATCATCACCTGCAGCGGCTTACGCTGGTCTCTCTCAGCGATGCTGACGCGCGCTGGCGCTGGCTGCAGGCGCAGGCGGTTCCGCTGCCGCGGGCGTTTCACTTAACCAGCGCGTGGCGCTCTGACCTGACGCGCGAAGCCTATGCAGCACGTTTCAATGCTGTACAGGCGTATATTCAGGCAGGTGACTGCTATCAGGTCAATCTTGCTCAGCGTTTCGAGGCGCGCTATAGCGGGGATGAGTGGCAGGCGTTTCTGCGCCTTACGCGCGCCAATCGCGCGCCCTTTAGCGCCTTTCTGCGTCTGCCGGACAGCGCGCTGCTCAGCCTGTCGCCGGAACGTTTTCTCTCTCTGCAGCAAAACGTTATTGAAACGCGTCCGATCAAAGGCACGCTGCCGCGTCTGGCCGATGCAGAGGCCGATCGTCTGCAGGCGGAAAAGCTGGCGCACTCCGCGAAAGATCGTGCGGAGAATCTGATGATTGTTGATCTGATGCGTAATGATATTGGTCGGGTGGCTGAACCCGGCAGCGTGAGCGTGCCTGAGCTGTTTGTGGTTGAACCCTTTCCGGCAGTGCATCATCTGGTGAGCACCGTGCGGGCCCGTCTGCCCGACAGGCTGCGCGCCACCGATCTGCTGCGCGCCTGCTTTCCAGGCGGCTCAATCACCGGAGCGCCAAAAATCCGTGCGATGGAGATTATCGAAGAGCTGGAGCCGCATCGTCGCAACGCCTGGTGCGGCAGCATAGGCTATATCAGCCTGTGTGGCCGTATGGACAGCAGTATTACCATTCGTACGCTGATCGCTGAAAACAATACCCTCTACTGCGCCGCCGGTGGCGGACTGGTGGCTGACAGCGATCTGCAATCTGAATATGAAGAGACCTTCCATAAGGTTAACCGCATTCTGCCCTGCCTCAGCGATGAGAAGTAATATGACTGCCGAACTCAGCCAGTTTCTGACGCGTTTTATGCTGCAGCCTCCGCCACCCGCACGCCTGCCGGCCCCTGCCGGACGTCATGCGGCAGTGCTGGTGCCGATTATCAACAGCGCCGAGCCGGCACTGCTGCTGACGCGGCGCTCGGCGCTGCTGCGTAAACATGCCGGCCAGGTCGCTTTTCCGGGCGGCATGCAGGATGCCAGCGATACGTCATTGATCGATACCGCGCTGCGTGAAGCGCAGGAAGAGATCGGGATCGATCCCCGTCAGGTGCAGATAGCCGGTGTACTGCCGGCGGTCACCAGCAGTACCGGTTTTGCCGTCACGCCGGTGGTGGGGATCCTGCCAGCCATGCCGCTCCGTCTGAACCCGGATGAAGTCGAAAGCGCCTTTACCATGCCGCTGCGTGAAGCACTGCATCTGGCCCGCTATCATCCGCTGACGTTATATCGCGGCCAGCGTCAGCACCGGATATGGCTCTCCTGGTATAACGATTATTTTATCTGGGGCATGACGGCCGGAATTATTCGTGCGCTTGGTCAGCAGATCGCGCTGCCCTGAATGCCGTGTGTAAACTCATAGCTGAAAAATCGATCCACTTCACAAAGGTATGGATTGATAACTATTTCTGCGGTTTATAATTAGATTATTTCATGCGAAAAGCTGTTCTTTCGCCCGCCGTGGCGATTACTATTAGCCGCAATTACGGCTCAGGCCGCAGAACCCCGTATTTGTGAGGAGCGTTACCGTTGATTAGTGTTTTTGACATGTTCAAAGTGGGCATCGGCCCATCCAGTTCACATACCGTAGGTCCGATGAAAGCGGGCAAACAGTTTGTGGATCTGCTGGCTGAGCAGGGCAAACTGCAGGATGTCACGCGCGTAGCGGTGGATGTGTATGGCTCTCTCTCGCTGACCGGCAAAGGTCACCATACGGATATCGCTATCATTATGGGTCTGGCGGGTTATGAACCTGCCACCGTGGATATTGATGCGATCCCGGCATTTATTAAAGATACGGAAACGCGTGAGCGCCTGCTGCTGGCTAAGGGCGCGCATGAGGTCGACTTTCCACGCGAAGGCGGCATGGTGTTCCGCAGTGAGAATCTTTCGCTGCATGAAAACGGTATGACGCTGTATGCGTTTGCCGGCGATCTGCTGATTCTGACGAAAACCTACTACTCAATTGGCGGCGGGTTTATCGTGGATGAAGCGCATTTTGGCCAGCCGGTGCTGGACGAAGTCGCGGTACCTTATGCGTTTCACTCGGCAAAAGAGCTGCTCAGCCACTGCAGCGAGACCGGCATGTCGCTTTCAGGACTGGTGATGCAAAATGAGCTGGCGCTGCACAGCCGTGAAGAGATCACCCGCTATTTTACCGATGTCTGGCAGACCATGCAGGCGTGTATTGACCGCGGTCTGAACACCGAAGGCGTGCTGCCGGGGCCGCTGCGCGTTCCGCGCCGTGCCGCCTCTTTGCGTCGCCTGCTGGTCTCATCGACCAAGCACTCCAATGATCCAATGAACGTTATCGACTGGGTCAATATGTTTGCCCTGGCGGTAAACGAAGAGAATGCGGCAGGCGGACGCGTGGTAACGGCCCCGACTAACGGAGCCTGCGGCATCGTGCCGGCGGTGCTTGCCTATTACGATCACTTTATCGAAAGCGTCACGCCCGATATCTTTATCCGTTATTTTCTCGCGTCAGGCGCTATCGGTATTCTCTATAAAATGAACGCCTCTATCTCCGGTGCCGAAGTAGGCTGTCAGGGTGAAGTGGGCGTGGCCTGCTCTATGGCGGCGGCGGGTCTGGCGGAGCTGCTGGGCGCCAGCCCGGAGCAGGTCTGCGTGGCCGCGGAAATTGGTATGGAGCATAACCTGGGTCTGACCTGCGATCCGGTTGCCGGTCAGGTGCAGGTGCCCTGCATTGAGCGCAATGCTATTGCATCGGTCAAAGCCATCAACTCAGCGCGCATGGCGCTGCGCCGGACCAGCGCCCCGCGCGTCTCGCTGGATAAAGTCATTGAGACCATGTATGAGACCGGTAAAGATATGAACGCTAAATATCGCGAAACCTCGCGTGGCGGTCTGGCCATCAAAGTTCAGTGTGACTGATACCTGTCCGGAGTGCGCTGGTTAAAATCAGCGCACTCATACTGATTTCTGCTTTTTTACCTACCTCGGCGTTGCCAAACCAGATATTGTAATTTTCCTGCGCGGATCCGGCAGGACGCAATTTTTATTGCCTGCTTTTTTAACGGGCAGCGCTAAACCTGGCCGTCCCGATGCCGATAACCTTCACGTTAATTTGCTCCTGGTCTGTGTCTTAACAAGGTGGTTACTGATGCTCATTCCCCAGCAATTTGTGGGTCAATTTCGCCGTAAGCGGCTGCTTATTGCGTTAGTGATCGCGACGCTGGTTTTGATCCTTACCCTGACTTTTCGTTATATCGAAGAGAAGTCACGTATTGAGCAGCAGTCTCTTAACTTTGCCAGCCGCGCCATTGAGCGCTTTGACCGTATGTTCTCGCCGCTGGACGTCTCCGCCAATAACACGCTGGGCCTGGTGGGCCTGCCCTGTTCGCTGGTGCGTTATCCGCTGATTGAAAAGATCGCTGCGCTGCAGACGGTACGCACCGTGCTGCTGGTGCAAAATGACACTATCTACTGCTCCAGCATCTATGGCGCCCGCGATATCTCTTTTAGTCAGACCTATCCGGAGCTGGCGCTCAATAATCAGCGCATGCTGCTGACCACAGATGATTATCTGCTTAAAGGCTCGCCGGTGCTGCTGCTCTGGACGCCAAAGTCGCTGGATAATCGCGATGGCTTGCTGCAGGTGGTGAATGTTGAACTGATGAGCAATTATCTGCTTGAGCCTCAGCTGCCGTGGGTAGAGCGGGCTATTTTCAACGTGGGCGGTCAGAGCCTTGAGTATGGTAATCCGATGATTGAACACACGGTGCCCTCGGATGACGAGGTCGCTTACGATCAGGCATCTTTACGCTACCCGTTCACCATTACGCTCTACGGCCCTTCTCCGGCGCGCCTGGCGTTAAATACGCTGCCTTCCCAGCTGCCGCTGGCGGTGATGCTGAGCCTGCTGATTGGCTATATTGTCTGGCTGGCAACGGCCAATCGCATGAGCCTCAGCTGGCAGATCAGCTACGGCATCACCGCCAGTGAGTTTATGGTTTATTGTCAGCCGCTGATCAATGCCCGCAGCGAACAGTGTGAGGGTATTGAGCTTCTGCTGCGCTGGCATAATCCGCGTCAGGGATGGATTGCACCTGACGTCTTTATCCCTCTGGCGGAACGGCAAAACCTGATCGCTCCCCTTACCCGCTTCGTGATTGCCCGGGCCGTAGAGGCGCTGCCGCAGCTGCCGCAAAGCAGCGCGTTCCATATTGCGATTAACGTCGCCGCCAGCCATTTTCACGATCGCGCCATTGTGGAAGATCTGCAGCAGATCTGGTGGCCTGCTAACCCCCATCCGCAGCTGGTTGTGGAGCTGACAGAGCGTGACGCCTTGCCGGTTATCGATCAGTCGGTCGTGGCGCAGCTGCATAACATTGGCGTACGCCTGGCGATAGACGATTTCGGCACCGGGCACAGTTCGCTGGCCTACCTGAAAGATCTGCAGCCGGATGTGCTGAAAATTGACAAGATTTTTACCGCGGCGATCGGCACTGACGCGATCAACGCCACGGTAACCGATATGGTGATTTCACTGGCGCAGCGGCTGAAGATTGCGCTGGTGGCCGAAGGCGTGGAGACCGCTGAACAGGCCTCCTATCTGCGCGAGCGCGGGGTAGATCATCTGCAGGGTTACTTCTATGCGCGCCCCATGCCGATCGAAGATTTTCCGGCATGGCTGGCTCAGCATCAGGAAACAGCGGGTTAAAAAAAGGGCCGTCTTCACGACGGCCCTGATTGAACAGCTACGCGCGATTACGCGTTTTCTTCATCTTCATCGTGAGGCGCATCTTTGGTCACCCGTACCAGGTCGATACGGTAATCTGTCGCCTCAACAATTTCAAAGTGCAGCGGCGGCAGATCGATTACCTCACCAGGCTGCGGCAGCTGACCTTTCTGCTCAATCAGCAGGCCCGCCAGCGAAGCGTGATCGTCCTCCTGTTTAACCAGTTCATGGTAGTCGAGCAGCTGCTGAAGCGAATGCAGGTCGGTGCCGCCTTTGACCAGCCAGCCATCACCATCGGCGATCACATCCGGCGTCTCATCTTCATCCGGGAACTCACCGGCAATCGCTTCCAGCACGTCCAGCGGCGTAATCAGACCCTGCACCATACCAAATTCGTTGGTTACGATAACAAAGCTGCCTTTCGCCCGGCGCAGCACGCCCAGCAGATTAATAGGATCCAGCGTCTCAGGGACAACAATCGCCGGCGAGCCTGATGCGAACGTGGTCACATCCATACCGTGCTCCAGCGCCACCAGCAGCTCTTTTGCGCGCACCACGCCAATAATCTCATCCAGCTCACCGCGGCACACCGGAAACAGACTGTGTGGCGTATCCAGCAGCTGCATACGGATCTCATCCAGCGGACGCGTCACATCAACCCATGAGATATCGCCACGCGGCGTCATGATGCTGCGAATAGAGCGCTGCGACAGCGTCAGTACGCCGTTAATCATATAGCGCTCTTCATCCTTAAACGCTTCCTGCGGCATAGCGTTATTCAGCGTATGCTCATCCGTTGAAGGCTGCTGCTGACGATTGCGCCCGCCCATCAGGCGTAAAATAGCTTCTGCCGTGCGCTCACGCATTGGCCGGCGCGCCTGATGGCGCATAAAATTACGGCGCGCGATCTGATTAAACAGCTCAATCAAAATTGAGAAGCCGATCGCCGCATAGAGATAACCTTTCGGAATATGGAAACCGAACCCTTCCGCTACCAGCGACAAACCGATCATCAGCAGGAAGCTCAGGCAGAGCACGACAACCGTCGGATGAGCGTTGACAAAATTAGTCAGCGGCTTCGATGCCAGCAGCATTACGCCCATTGCGATCACCACCGCAGTCATCATCACCGGCAGGTGGTTAACCATACCCACTGCGGTAATCACGGCATCCAGTGAGAAGACGGCATCCAGCACCACGATTTGTGCGACCACTGCCCAGAAGCTGGCATAGTTGCGATTACCCTGCTGCTCCATGCCTTTATTTTCCAGACGCTCATGCAGCTCCATCGTGGCCTTGAAAAGCAGGAACAGGCCACCAAACAGCAGGATCAGATCGCGACCGGAAAAGCTGAAATCCATCACGCTGAACAGCGGACGGGTCAGCGTGACCATCCACGAGATCAGGGAGAGCAGGCCGAGGCGCATCACCAGCGCCAGCGACAGACCGATCAGTCGCGCTTTATCGCGCTGCTTTGGCGGCAGTTTGTCAGCAAGAATGGCGATAAAGACCAGGTTATCGATACCCAGCACAATTTCCAGCACGATCAGCGTTAACAGCCCCGCCCAGATCGAGGGATCCAAGAGAAACTCCATTAGTGACTCCTTGCTAAGAAAGTAGACGCACGAAAATCAGCCTGCACCGGTAAGTGAGACAGCTGAAGAGTCGAAGGCGAAATAACGCTGAATGGCGTGGCGATCTGCGCCGGCTGGCACAGTAAGGATAAGAAGCGACGTCGGTGACGGTCCATAAAGGTGAGCTTGAGCCCGGTACTCCTGAGTAATAAACAGAAAGTTAATGTATCAGTTACCTCAACAAGATCAAAAAATTTTCTTACATTTACACATAGCTGCGCTGGCGCATAAAAACGGCATAAAAAAGTCCGCTGAACCGCTGTTACACCAGATAACCGACAGGCGTCACACTCTTTCTTCTTTCGCTAACTAAAATAAACGGCGACCTTAACGCAAACCGATGGGGGCTCCATCGTAGCGGCTCAGGCTTATATTGCCTGACGGGCCCGGCCGCATCCTTTATTCCTGTCAACGTCCTTTAATGACAGGGTTTCGTCATAAACGGAGGTAGCAGGTGACCATCGCATTAGTCATTGGTACACACGGCTGGGCAGCAGAGCCGCTCCTGAAAACAGCAGAGATGCTGCTGGGCGAACAGCACAATGTCGCCTGTATCGATTTTGCACCCGGTGAAAACGCCGAAACCCTGATGGATAAGTATCGTGCCCGGCTGGCAGAGCTTGATACCGCTCAGGGAGTCCTGTTTCTGGTCGATACATGGGGAGGCAGCCCGTTTAATGCCGCCAGCCGTCTCGTCACGGATCGCCCGGATCAGGAGGTCATTGCTGGCGTGAATATTCCGATGCTGGTCGAAACGCTGATGGCCCGCGATGACAATCCTGAACTGGCGGCGCTGGTGCAGGTCGCAACCGATGCCGGCCGTGAGGGCATTAAAGCGCTAAAGGCGAACCCGGTTTCCGCTGCCGCAGCGCCGGCTAAATGTGCTGTGCCGCCGCCGCCACCGCTGGCGCCGGGCCAGCATATGAAAATCGGGCTGGCGCGCATAGACGATCGTCTGATCCATGGCCAGGTAGCGACCCGCTGGACTAAAGAGACCGGCGTCAGTCGCATTATTGTGATCAGTGATGAAGTGGCAAACGATCACGTGCGTAAAACCCTGCTGACCCAGGTGGCGCCGCCGGGCGTAACCGCACACGTGGTCGATATCGCAAAAATGATCCGCGTCTGGAATAACCCCAAATATGCGGGCGAACGCGTCATGCTGCTGTTTACTAATCCCACCGACGTTGAGCGCGTGGTTGCGCAGGGCGTCAATATTACCTCTGTGAATATCGGCGGCATGGCGTTTCGTCAGGGTAAGACGCAGGTCAATAATGCGGTTTCAGTAGATGAAAAAGATATTGCCGCTTTTCGTCAGCTCAACGCCCACGGGATTGAGCTTGAGGTACGCAAAGTCTCGACCGATCAAAAGCTTAATATGATGGACCTGATTGCGAAGGCCACCGCCTGACTTGTTGCCGCCCGGCAATAATGGCGGGCGTGCTGAGGAGATGCAAAATGGAAATAACCACGTTACAGATTGTGCTGATATTTATCGTGGCCTGTATTGCCGGTATGGGTTCTATCCTGGATGAATTTCAGTTTCACCGTCCGCTGGTGGCCTGTACCCTGATTGGTGCCGTGCTGGGTGACATGAAAACCGGCATTATTATCGGCGGCACGCTGGAGATGATCGCGCTGGGCTGGATGAATATCGGGGCGGCGGTAGCACCCGATGCGGCTCTCGCCTCCATTATATCCACCATCCTGGTGATTGCCGGCGGACAGAGCGTCGGTGCCGGTATCGCTCTGGCGATCCCGCTGGCCGCAGCGGGTCAGGTGCTGACCATTATCGTGCGAACGCTGACCGTGGCGTTTCAGCATGCGGCAGATAACGCGGCCGCGAAAGGTAACCTCACCGCTATCTCCTGGATCCATGTCTCTGCCCTGCTGCTGCAGGCGATGCGCATTGCCATCCCGGCGCTGATTGTCGCTATCTCTGTCGGCACCAGCGCCGTGCATACGCTACTGAGTTCCATTCCGGAGGTAGTCACCAACGGCCTTAACATCGCCGGCGGCATGATTGTGGTAGTGGGATACGCAATGGTCATCAATATGATGCGCGCCGGTTATCTGATGCCGTTCTTCTATCTCGGGTTTGTCACCGCCGCGTTTACTGACTTCAATCTGGTTGCGCTGGGCGTTATCGGCGTCGTGATGGCGATTCTCTATATCCAGCTCGCCCCGAAATATAACCGGGTCGCAGGCGCAGCGCCGGCAGGTGCCTCGCAAAACGACCTTGATAATGAACTTGACTAGGAGCAGGTGCCACTATGGTTGACAGCACGCGAATGGCTAAAAAGCTCACCTCCGGTGATGTCCGCGCCGTGTTCATACGATCTAACCTGCTTCAGGGGTCATGGAACTTTGAACGTATGCAGGCGCTCGGTTTCTGTTTTTCCATGGTGCCGGTGATCCGTCGCCTCTACCCGGAAAACGACGACGCACGTAAACAGGCGATCCGGCGTCATCTGGAGTTTTTCAACACGCAGCCCTATGTCGCCGCGCCGGTACTGGGCGTCACTATGGCGATGGAGGAGCAGCGGGCAAACGGCGCCGCCATTGATGATGGTGCTATTAACGGCATTAAAGTGGGTCTGATGGGGCCGCTGGCAGGCGTAGGCGATCCCATCTTCTGGGGCACCGTACGGCCGGTGTTTGCCGCGCTTGGTGCAGGGATTGCCATGAGCGGCAGCCTGCTGGGCCCGCTGCTGTTTTTTGTGCTGTTTAACGTTGTGCGCCTGCTGACCCGCTATTACGGCGTTGCTTACGGCTATCGCAAAGGCGTTGATATCGTCAGCGATATGGGCGGCGGTTTTCTGCAGAAGCTCACCGAAGGCGCCTCGATCCTCGGCCTGTTTGTGATGGGCGCACTGGTCAATAAATGGACCCACGTTAACGTGCCGCTGGTGGTATCGAGTATTACCGACCAGACCGGTAAAACCACGGTAACCACCGTTCAGTCTATTCTTGACCAGCTTATGCCCGGCCTGATCCCGCTGCTGCTGACATTTGGCTGTATGTGGCTGCTGCGTCGTAAAGTTAACGCGCTGTGGATCATCATCGGTTTCTTTGCGATCGGGATTATTGGTTACTCGATTGGCCTGCTGGGACTGTAAGCCGCTTTCCGGCCGGACGCGTAATATGGGCAGAGTGTAAAAAGGAGCGATAATGGCGCTGACCGATCTGCTGCTGATGTTCTGCATCGCCGCTCTGCTGCTGTTTGCTATTTACCATGATGTAGTGTTGCCGCGCCGTAAAGGCATCACCCTGCTGCGGGTCGCACTGCGACGACGTCACCTGCCCGATAGCGCGATTTTTATCGGACTGCTGCTGATTCTGCTGTGGAAAAATATCAGCAATGCAGGGCCGGTGCTGACGACAACGCTTATCATGGTGCTGTGCGCCCTGACGCTCTGGGTATTCTGGCTGCGCCGTCCGGTGCTGCTGATGAAGCAGGAGGGCCTGTTTGATAACGGGATCTGGATCCGCTATGCGCGCATTGCCGCGATTAACCTCTCGCCGGAGGGGGTTTTAATGATGCAGCTGGAGCGGCGCCGGCTGCTTATTGCTGTTCATACGCTGGATGACCTGGAGCGTATCTGGCATACGCTCCTCACCGCTCGCTAATCGCGCTGCCACAGAGAGAGGGTAAAGTCCGCGTCACAGCGGAACTGCTCTGCCGCTGCCAGCGTCTGCCATACCGCTTCCGATGCACGCCAGGCAAAGGGTGTCATCTGCAGCAGGCTTACCGCTTCAGCGCCGCTTAGCGTCAGGTCATAGCTGAGAGACTGCGACTCGCAGAGCGTAAAGCCGGTATAGGTTTTCTCTTCTGCAGCATGCAGCTGCACCTGCGAATAGATTAGCGCCTTGAACTGCTGCAGATGGTGCGGACCCGGCGTAACGGTCAGCAGATAACCGCCTGACTTTACCACCCGGCTAAGCTCCTCTTCATTACAGGGCGCATAGATGCGTACCACCGCATCCAGCACCGCGCTGGCAAACGGCAGCCGCTGGCTGGAGGCAACGCAAAAGCGTACCTGCGTATAGCGTTTTGCCGCCATCCGGATAGCCGGTTTGGCAACATCAAGCCCATAGATTTCGGCGTCAGGCAGCGCGCTGGTCAGGGCGCTGGTGTAATACCCCTCACCGCAGCCGATATCCAGAACCTGAGCCGCAGGCTGCGTCAGGCGTTGCGCCAGTATCGCCGCCACGCGATCGCGCAGCGGCTGATAGTGCCCGGCATCCAGGAAAGCACGGCGCGCCTGCAGCATCTCCAGGCTGTCACCCGGCTCTCGCGACCCCTTGTGCTGCACCGGCAGAAGATTGACATACCCTTCTCTGGCCCGATCAAACTGATGACCAGCGTCACAGCGAAACACGCCCGGCTGCTGGGTTAATGGCTGGCGGCACAGGGGACAGATCAGGGACATAGCGGACTCCGGTTCAACGATAAGCGGCGCAGTTTACCCTGAAGCAGGAGTAACAAAAAGCATAAAGAAAAGCCCCGCTCAGAGAGCAGGGCTTACGATTCGTTTCAGCAGGTACAGTGACCCGGGCTGAGCGGAAAATCAGATAGCGGTAACGTTAACCGCTGCAGGACCTTTCTGGCCATCCTGAATTTCAAACTCAACCTGCTGGCCTTCAGCCAGAGTTTTGAAGCCGTTACCCTGGATAGCAGAGAAGTGTACGAACACATCTTTGCTGCCGTCAGCAGGAGTAATGAAACCAAAACCTTTAGACTCGTTGAACCACTTAACCTGACCTTTAATTTTTGCCATTTTGCAAATTCCTTTAAATGTTTATTTTGCCCGAAGGCAGTATTGCAGAGAAAAAGAGACGTTACTGAATGAGGCACTAATTTAAGGTTCGGCAAGGAAGCGGTATTCAACGTCAACGTCTTTACTCAAAACTTCTTTACTGAAGATGCCATGCATAAACAGAACTGTACCTCGTTTGACCCGCTGATGGTTATCACATATCCGCTAAATAATGGCAAGCCATTTTTAAACAGTGGTCGACTTGTCGCACATTATTATCCGGGACCCCTGCTCCTTCGTGGTGAAACAGGAACCGCAAACGCCTGATGGCGCACAAAATCCTTGATGACCAGCGTTTTTCTGCAGCAACGTCAAGCGCAGCGGCAGGACATGAATTTGCGTTAAGTGCCAGACGCTACGTTAAACGTGTTGCACTATTATGGCAGACAAAGATTATTTCTCTCTGCAGTGTAAAATAACAGCGCCTGCTTCTCTTAATGCACAAGGTGTACAATTAAACCCGCGGAGTACAGGTTATAAAACGCTTTTGCACCAAAACCGGGAAAATTATTATCCGGCTGCTCCGGATATAATCATTAACCTGCTGAACTTATCTGTTATTTTTATAAGCACGCTAATCCGGACAGGTTAAGAAAACTGTACACCTTATTCATTACCGGTGAGAAAAATCTCATTCAATATCCGCCAGCGTCCGGCTCTCCCCTATTCGCCACGGGCTGAACCGTCCGGCCAGAGGCGTCCCGGCTGCGTCCAGCACACGCTGCAGTTCAGCAGGAGGCGCATCCAGCGACTCATCAGCCAGTTCATAAACACCCCAGTGTATAGGTATTGTTAATGGATGCCCGGCATACTGCCATAAGTCTGCGGCGTGCTGCGGGTTCATGTGCTGGCTGCCCATGAACCATTCTGGTGCATACGCGCCAACCGGCAGGGCGGCCAGATTAAACGGCCCCAGCCGTTGCACAATCTGCAGCAGGTTATCGCTGTAACCGCTGTCGCCGGAAAACCAGAAGTTGAGCGTGCCGCAGCGCACTACCCAGCCACACCATAGCGAGCGATTGCGATCCCACAGCGTGCGCATACTCCAGTGGCGCGCCGGCACAGCGGTAATGCTCAAATCCTGACTATCCGCTGACTCCCACCAGTCCATCTCGGTGACGTTGCGGGCCCCCCGCTTCCGGCACCATGCGCCCAGGCCAAGCGGTACTATCATCTTTACCTCCGGAAAACAGCGCAGCAGGCGCTTTATCGTGCCCCGGTCAAGATGATCGTAGTGGTTATGTGAAATCAGTACATAGTCGAGCTGCGGCAGCCGGGTCACATCAAGCGGTGAGGGTACCCGGCGTTCAGGACCGGCAAAGGGCAGCGGCGAAGCGCGCGGTGATAAAGCCGGGTCAATCAGGATATAGCGCTGCTTAAGGCGCAGCAGCAGCGCGGCGTGACCCAGCCACCAGATGCGATCGTCACTGCCGCTCAGGTCGGCGGGCTGATACCAGCGAGCGCTGAAATCAGCATAGCCGCTGGCAGGCGGCAGCGGGAGATGCTGCGCTTTACGTTCACGACGCCAGCGCTGTAAATCACCCGGCTTGCGCTGTTCCCCTTCAGGATTGCAAAACCCGTCAGGGGTATGGTGTGCTTTTGAAGCGTCGTACCAGGGATTTCTGCGGCTCATGCCCTCTCCATTTTACTCTCAGCGCTCCGGGATCAGCCGGATAAAATCGCGTGAAGCCGTGCCTTCGTCATCCTGCACAGCGGACGACGTTTCTCCCTGCGCCTCCGCAATACGGCGCAGCAGCGCGGTCTGTTTTTTCTGCTCTTCCACCAGCATTTCCAGCAGCTGCAGATGCTCGCTGGCACGCACGCTGGCGCGATTAACAAAAAACCAGACGATAAAGGCCACAAGAATAATGAGCGCCACGATACCATAGTGCAGCAGCGGGCTGGAGTTTGCGGCTAATTCGTTCATAACTGCCTCGGGTAACTATCAGTAAGGATTTAACGGCGCTAATTCTACCTGTTGCGCCAGGAAAAGATATCTTCTGCAACCAAAGCAGTTGCCTGCCGCAGCGCTTTCAGCTATCTCCGATCGTATTAACGTGTAAAGCACGGCATGGTACGCCTGTCGCGCTTATTGCCAAACGGATGCGGCGCGTTTTCAATTTCGGGAGATAATAATGAAATATTTTATTCGTCTGGTGATGCTGTTCGCCCTGCTGTGGCTGGCGCTGCTCTTCACCGGCTATGGTGTTCTGACCGGCAGCGCTGAGAAAGCAGCCGGTCTTGGCCTGGAGTGTAACTACCTGACCGCACGCGGCATGATGACCGCCCGTTATCTGCATAGCGACAGCGGAATTGTCGGTGTAACGGCCTGTCCGCTGCTGAAAAAAAGCGGCGATGTCATTGATAACCAGTAACCCTTCCGGGCTCAGCGTGAGCCCATTTTGATTTTCGCTATGCCGGCATCAGCGAAATAGAGGTTTTTCACGCCTGCGGCGATGCTTTCCGGCGCTAAATTGATTAGCATGATGATATTTACTCCCTTTACTTACCACTATTATGCCTTCAATTGCCCCTCAGGATGGACTTCCGCTACCGCAGCGCTATGGCGCAATCATCACGATTGCGCTGGGTATTATGATGGCGGTACTCGATGGCGCTATCGCTAACGTAGCGCTGCCGACGATAGCCCGCGATCTCAGCGCCAGCCCGGCTGAATCAATCTGGATAGTTAACGCGTATCAGATCGCAATCGTGATCTCGCTGCTGTCGCTCTCCTTTCTGGGAGATATGCTGGGATACCGCCGTATCTTTCAGGCCGGCCTGATCCTGTTTATCGCGACATCGCTGTTCTGCGCCCTCTCCTCCACGCTGACGACGCTAACCGTGGCGCGCGTACTGCAGGGATTTGGCGGCGCCGCGCTGATGAGCGTCAACACCGCGCTAATCCGGATTATTTATCCGCAGCGCTTTCTTGGACGCGGCATGGCAATCAACTCACTCATTGTGGCGGTCTCCAGCGCCGCCGGCCCCACTATTGCCGCGGCTATTCTGGCCGTGGCCAGCTGGCAGTGGCTCTTTTTAATCAATATCCCGTTTGGCCTTGCCGCACTCTGGCTGGCACTGCGCTTCCTGCCTGACAATCTGCAAAAAGCGCGCCAGCAGAAGTTTGATATTCCAAGTGCGGTGATGAACGCGCTCTTTTTTGGGTTACTCATCACTGCACTGAGCGGCTTTTCGCAGGGGCAGCCAGCCAGCCTTATCGTGGCCGAACTGGCGGCGCTGATCGTTACCGGTATTATCTTTGTGCGGCGTCAGCTAACCCTGCCGGTGCCCTTGTTACCGGTTGATCTGCTACGTCTGCCGCTGTTCTCGCTCTCCATTGGCACCTCCGTCTGCTCTTTCTGCGCGCAGATGCTGGCGATGGTATCGCTGCCGTTTTACCTGCAGAACGTGCTTGGCCGGGATGAAGTGGCAACCGGGCTGCTGCTGACGCCGTGGCCGCTGGCAACAATGGTGATGGCGCCGATTGCCGGACATCTGATTGAGAAGTATCACGCCGGCCTGCTGGGTGGACTGGGGCTGGCGCTGTTTGCCGCCGGGCTGTTTCTGCTGGCCATGCTCCCGGCGCAGCCTGCTGATGCAGATATCATCTGGCGTATGATGCTGTGCGGTGCCGGTTTTGGCCTGTTTCAGTCACCCAATAATCACACCATTATCTCTGCTGCCCCGCGCAACCGCAGCGGCGGAGCCAGCGGCATGCTGGGCACCGCCCGGCTGACAGGACAGAGTGCCGGTGCCGCGCTGGTGGCTCTGATGTTTAACCTGTTCAGCGACAGCGGCACGCACGCTTCTTTGATCCTTGCCGGTGGCTTTGCTTCCGCTGCTGCTGCGATAAGTCTGGTGCGGCTGACCCAGTCACGCGCGCCAGCCTGACGCTATCCGCACGCAAATAAAAAAGGCATCACCAGGGTGATGCCTTTTTTTTTCGTCGCCTGAGCGGATTATTTCAGATACTGCCCGCTGCGCAGCGCTTCGATGCGCTTATCAAGCGGCGGGTGAGACATAAACAGCTCGCTGAACGACTTGTTTTTACCGTTGATGCAGAACGCCATCATGCTGCCTGGCTCCTGCGGCTCGTAGCTGGTTTTCAGACGTTGCAGCGCGGCGATCATTTTTTCACGGCCAACCAGTTTTGCCGATCCTGCATCAGCGTGAAACTCACGGTGGCGTGAGAACCACATGGTAATGATGCTGGCGAGGATACCAAAAAGCAGTTCCAGCACCGTTGCAACCGCAAAATAGACCAGCGGATTACCGTTGCTGCTCTCTTCACCATCGCGGTTGCCGGACAGAAAGCCCGACGCAACCTGCGCAATAATGCGCGAAATAAAGATAACAAAGGTGTTCACAATGCCCTGAATCAGGGTCATGGTGACCATATCTCCGTTGGCGATATGCGCGATCTCATGCGCCAGCACGGCTTCAGCCTCATCGCGGCTCATGTTTTGCAGCAGACCGGTTGAGACAGCGACAAGGGACGCATCACGGCGCGCACCGGTCGCAAAGGCATTGATATCGGGCGCATGATAAATCGCGACCTGCGGCATCGCAATGCCAGCCTGCTGCGCCTGGCGACCCACGGTCTCCATCAGCCAGCGCTCGGTTTCATTACGGGGCTGTGCAATCACCTCCCCGCCAACGGAGCGTAGCGCCATCCATTTGGACATCAGCAGTGAAACGAACGCACCGCCAAAGCCAAACAGACCCGCCATAATCATCAGGCCCTGAACACTGCTTGACTGGATTCCTGTCAGACTCAGAATGAGTCCGAATACCAACATCACCGCCAGGTTGGTGATCAGGAAAAGAGCAATACGCATCATAAATGTTAATCTTCCTCAGTTGTTCACGCGCTTGTATGCGGATATATATCCTATGTTCATTGCGCGGCTTTTCAAGCGACCTTAATCTTTAAGTGTCTAAAAAAACAAAACTTTACATTCTACTCAGGCGATCGATTGCAAACTGCTCAGACCACTTATTTAGCGAGTATAGTGCAAAAAAAAACACCGCCGTAGCGGTGTTTTGTGACCGGCTTCAGGATTACTTCGCCGGAGTGGCAGCGGACTGAGAAGAGGCCAGCTGAGCCAGATCGTTAGCGATCTTCACCGTCTCATCCAGATAGGGATCGGGCTCTTTATAATCTTTTGGCAGCGCCTCAAGATTCTTAAGCGGCTTTTTCCCTTCCATCTGATAACGCGCGTTAATACGCTCCAGACGCAGCGCGTCCTCTTCGTGACTCTCTTTCTCACGCTGGGCAAGATTGAGCGACACGATATTGCGTTTATCTTTCATCGCATTGAAACGCGCAATATCTTTCATGATGTACTGAAACTCACGATCCTGCGCAATGCGATCGGCATGAGACTGCGTCAGCTTCGGCACCAGCGCGGTGATATCACCGGTTTTGGTATAGGTTGCCGCATTAATGCTGTCCCACGGCAGCGCGTTATCTTCAAATTTTTCGCCGGTCTCTGCCGCTTCAACGCCGGTTGGCATCAGCAGATCGGGGGTTACCCCTTTACGCTGCGTGCTGCCGCCGTTGATACGATAAAATTTCTGAATGGTATATTGTACGGAACCCAGCGCAGGCCACTCCGGACGCAGCATCTGATCGTAAATGCGGTTCAGAGAACGATACTGCTGTACGGTTCCCTTGCCGAAGGTCGGTTCGCCAACAATCAGAGCCCGGCCATAGTCCTGCATCGCCGCGGCAAAGATTTCCGAAGCTGACGCGCTGAACCGGTCGACCAGCACTACCAGCGGACCTTTGTAGTAAACAATGCCGTCGGTATCGCTGTCTTCACGCACCCGTCCATTGTTATCCCTGACCTGAACCACCGGGCCACCCGGAATAAAGAGTCCGGAGAGAGAGACCGCTTCAGTCAGTGCACCGCCGCCGTTGGTTCGAAGGTCGATAACGACGCTGTCCACATTTTGCTTTTGCAGTTTCTGCAGCTGCACTTTGACATCGTCAGTCAGACCGACATAGAAGCCCGGAATATCCAGCACGCCCACTTTTTCTTTGCCGACGTTATGCACCGTGCCTTTAACTGCCCGATCTTCCAGACGGATCTTTTCACGCGTGAGCGTAACGGTCCGGGTTTTGGTGCCTTTACCGGCAGGCAGGATCTCAAGACGCACTTTGCTGCCTTTAGGTCCTTTGATTTTCGATACCACATCATCCAGCCGCCAGCCGATAACATCCTCAACAGGCTTGCCTGGCTGACCGACGCCGACAATGCGATCGCCAACGGTAATCGATTTGCTTTTTGCTGCCGGACCGCCAGCGACCATAGAGTTGATGACCGTGTAGTCATCATCCATCTGCAGCACGGCACCAATCCCCTCAAGCGACAGGCTCATCTCGGTGTTGAACTGCTCAGTATTGCGCGGGGAAAGGTAGTTGGTGTGGGGATCGATCTCATGAGCGAAGGCGGTCATTGCCAGCTGGAAGACATCTTCACTGTTGCTCTGAGCCAGGCGACGGATGGCAAAGTTGTAGCGCTTGGTCAGCGTTTCACGGATCTCTTTGTCATCTTTGCCCGCCAGCTTCAGGCTGAGCTCATCATATTTAACTTTGGCGTCCCAGAGCGCGTTCAGCTCTGCGGTGCTCTTTGGCCATGGTGCTTTCGCCCGGTCAATATCAATGGTGTCATTGCCACTGAAATCCATCGGACGATCCAGCACCGTCAGCGCATATTGATAGCGCTCAAAACGGCGTTTTTGTGCCAGGTTATAGAGCGCGTAAAACAGATCCAGCTTGCCGCTGCGCAGCTCGTCGCCGAGCGTGGTTTTTTTGTCCGCATATTGCGCAACGTCTGATGCCAGCAGCACGTTATGGCTGTAATCCAGCAGGTTCAGATAGCGATCAAAAATCTTTGCTGAGAAATCCTGATTCAGATCGAACTGACGGTAGTGAGAGCGTGTAAAGCGCGATGTAACCCGCTCACTGACCGTGGGATGCTGCGCTTCTTCATGTAACTGCGGGATCTGGTCTGCACGCGTGATATTGTCTGCGGCAACGGAGGGGCCTGCCAGCAGCAGGCCCGCGATCATACCGATCTTAAAAAAGCTGTTCATGCCAGGGTCGGGCCTCCGTTTCAGAACTGCAAGTGTTCTGCGCGCACAATCATTGCCAGGCCTGAAGCAAGCTGTACCCGAACGCCATCTTTAGTGATTTCAAGAATGGTGGCGTCCATAGCACTTTTGCCTGCTTTGACTTTAATATTCTGGCCTGGCTGCAAAGCTGAGGTGTCGGTAACGGGTTTTGCCCGCGGCGGACGTGGTGCGGCGTTGCGTTCTGCAGCACCGGTGCGTGGCGTCTGAGGGCGCGGCTTGCGCGGCGTATCACCTTCAGCCGCTTTACGCGGTGCTGGCTTACGCGGACGACGCTCTGCACTCTCCTCTCCTGCCTCGCGCTTCTTCGCCCGCTGCTGCTCACGCTGCGCCTGAACGCGTGCCTTTGCCTCTTCCAGCTGCTTCCGCGCATGCTCTACGTGCTGCTCATCCAGTACGCCACAGGCGTTGCCATCGAGATCGACACGCGTTGCGCCGGCTTTGATACCGTAAAGATAACGCCAGCTGGAGGTATAAAGACGCAGAGCTGAACGCAGCTGCGTTTTGCTCGGACTATTTTCGCCCTGAACACGCTCGACCAGATCCTGAAAGATACCGATTTTGAGCGGACGCGCTTCACCTTCGGCGCTAAAGCAGTGCGGAAAACGTTCCGCCAGAAAGGCGATGACTTCTTTACTGCTATTCAACTTAGGTTGATTTTCCATGAAATTTCCTGATTACAACGGATTTGCCGACCAGAGCGGGCATGAACAGGCGACATTATAATGACAACATCGCCAAATGCCATGCAATCCAGACGATTAGCTATGCGACAGCGCAATAAATTTTTCGATGTTGCTGTTCGCCAGCACCTCACAAAGCCCGTCGGCAAGGGCTACCAGCCCTGCTTCATCCTCACTGTCAAAGCGGGAATAAAGCGTACTGTCGATATCAAGAACGCCTGCCAGCAGGCCGTTCACTTTCAGAGGAATCACGATTTCTGCGTTACTGGCGGCGTCGCAGGCGATATGACCGGGAAACGCATGAACGTCATCCACGCGCTGCACGCGCTCTTCAGCCACTGCCGTACCGCAAACGCCTTTACCTGCCGGAATACGCACGCAGGCAATCTTGCCCTGGAACGGACCCAGGACCAGCGTATTCTCTTCAGTCAGCAGATAGAAGCCTGCCCAGTTAACCCCCTCCAGACGCTCAAACAGCAGCGCACTGCAGTTAGCCAGCGCGGCAAGAAAAGAGGTTTCGCCCGCCAGCAGCGCCCGGGCATCACGATTTAATTCCTCGTAAAAGGCTTTTTTGTTCATTGATCAACCATAATTCATCACTGAGAGGTATCAGTTTTCCCTCAGTTGTTAAAATAAGCACTAATAATCCAGCCCAACAAGGTGAATCATTGAATAAGTTGCTATACCCTTAGCACGCTATGATTGAGACTGATCTCGTACCACAAGATAGTGCAGGCTGCACGTTCTGTTCAGACTGCCGGCAACCGTAACGAATGATGGGCCACTCGCGTCACTTATGAAAATTCACGCTATCAGCCAGAGCTTGCCCCACGCACGTTATCAGCGTTGCCCCCAATGCGATACCCTTTTTTCCTTACCGGATGTGAAATCGCATCAAACGGCTTATTGCCCGCGCTGTCATGCCAAAATCCAGAATGGCCGTGACTGGTCAATGCGTCGTCTGACCGCGATGGCAGTGACAATGCTGGTGCTGATGCCCTTTGCTTTCAGCCTGCCACTGGTTGAAATTCGCTTACTTGGCATGCGCATAAACGCCAGTCTGCTGGAAGGCGTATTGCAGATGGCGCAGCAGGGCAACGTGCTGACGGCCGCCATGGTCGCGTTTTGTACAATCGGGGCTCCGGTGACGCTGGTTGCCGGCATCAGCTATCTGTGGATTGGCAACCGGCTGGGCATGAATCTGCGACCGGTGCTGCTAATGCTTGAGCGGCTGAAAGAGTGGGTGATGCTGGATATCTACCTGGTAGGTATTGGCGTCGCCTCTATCAAAGTTCAGGATTACGCCTCGCTGGCGTTGGGTTATGGTCTGGTCGCTTACGTAGCTCTGACCCTGTTAAGCCTGCTCACTATTATTCATCTTAATGTGGAAGAGCTCTGGGAGCATTACTATCCCCAGTCCATCCCAACCGCGCCGCCAGAGCGCTGGCAGGTGTGCCTCAACTGTCATCACACCGGCATGCCCGATGAGCGTGGTCGCTGTACCCGCTGCCACACGCCGCTTGATTTTCGCCGTCGCCACAGCCTGCAAAAATCCTGGGCGGCGTTAATTGCGTCGATCGTGATGCTGATACCCGCCAACCTGCTGCCGATTTCCGTGGTGTTTGTAAACGGTTCGCGGCGTGAAGACACTATCTTTTCCGGTATCCTCGGGCTGGGCTCAGGCAATATTCCCATTGCTGCGGTGGTGTTTATCGCCAGTATCCTGGTGCCTTTCACTAAAGTGCTGGTGATGCTGACGCTGCTGCTCAGTATTCACTTCAAATGTGAACAGGGGCTGAAAACCCGCATCCGGCTGCTGCGCGTGGTGACCTGGGTGGGACGCTGGTCGATGCTGGATCTGTTTGTTATTGCTTTAACCATGTCGCTGGTCAATCGCGATCAGCTGCTGGCTTTTACCATGGGACCTGCCGCGCTTTACTTCGGCGCAGCGGTAATCCTGACTATTATGGCTGTTGAGTGGCTGGATAGCCGCCTGATCTGGGATGCACATGCAACAGGAAACGCCGACTACACCGACTAGCGCAACCGTGCGTAACAAACGCAAGTTGTCGCCATTCTGGCTTTTGCCCATTATCGCCCTGCTGATTGCCGGCTGGCTTTTATGGACCAATTATCAGGAGCGCGGTACCACCATTACCATCAACTTCCAGACGGCGGACGGCATAGTGCCGGGCCGCACGCCGATTCGTTATCAGGGCGTGGAGGTCGGTACTGTGCAGGGTATTGAGCTGAGTGATGATTATCGCAGCATTCGTATCAAAGCGAGCATCAAAAGCGATATGCGCGACGCCCTGCGCGAGAATACACAATTCTGGCTGGTGACGCCAAAAGCCTCCCTGGCCGGCGTCTCCGGGCTTGATGCGCTCGTGGGCGGTAACTACATCGGTATGATGCCTGGCGATGGTAAAGAGCGCGACCATTTCACCGCGCTTGATACGCAGCCTAAATACCGGGTCAATACCGGCGAGCTGCTCATCCATCTGCATGCGCCCGATCTCGGCTCGCTTAATACCGGCTCGCTGGTCTACTACCGGAAAATTCCGGTGGGTCACGTCTATGACTACAGCCTTAATAGCAATACTGATGGCGTCACCATTGATGTGCTGATCGAGCGGCGCTTTATCAATCTCATCAAAAAGCAGAGCCGCTTCTGGAATGTTTCCGGTATTGATGCAGATGTCAGCCTGAGCGGCGCGAAAGTGAAGCTGGAGAGTCTGGCCGCGCTGGTAAACGGCGCTATCGCGTTTGATTCACCCGATAAAGGCGAACCGGCTGAGAGCGAGCAGAACTATCAGCTCTATCCGGATCTGGCACACAGCCAGCGCGGCGTGCTGATTAACCTCGATCTGCCTGATGGTAACAACCTCAAAGCCAACAGTACGCCTCTGATGTATCAGGGGCTGGAAGTAGGCACCCTGACAAAACTTACGCTGCTGCCTGACGGCAAAGTCTCTGGCGAACTGACGATTGATCCCTCAGTGACCGGCCTGATGCGCAGCGGAACACGTATTGAGATGCGCGCACCGAAACTCAGCCTCACTGACACCAGCCTGAGCAGCCTGCTCACCGGTAACACGCTGGAGCTGGTGCCCGGTGAGGGCGAACCGCAGGACCATTTCAGCGTGCTGCCCGCCAGCGAAACGCTGCTGCAGAAACCGGATGTCCTGACGGTACAGCTTAGCGCGCCGGAAACCTACGGTATCGATGCCGGCCAGCCCCTGGTGATCTATGGCATGAAGATTGGTCAGGTGATCTCGCGCAAACTGGATGAGAACGGCATCAATTTCGTGGTCGCGATTAATCCTGAATATCGTCAGCTGGTGCACGCTGACAGCAAGTTTATCGTCAACAGTCGCCTGAACGTAAAATTTGGCCTTGATGGTATGCAGGTGCTGGGTGCCAGCGCACGTGAATGGGTGGATGGCGGTATTCGTCTCGATCCCGGCGCAAAAGGGAAAGCCTCCAGCCGCTACCCGCTCTATGCAGACGCCGAGCGTGCTGCTGAAGGGATCACCGGCGATCAGCCGCCTGCCACGCTGACGCTGACGGCAACCAGCCTGCCGGACGTACAGGCAGGTTCCGTAGTGCTCTACCGTAAGTTTGAAGTCGGTGAAGTGGTCGACGTGGTGCCGCGTGCGGATGCGTTTGATATCTCAGTGCATATTCAGCCGCAGTATCGCAAGCTGCTGACCAGCGAAAGCGTATTCTGGGCCGAAGGTGGCGCAAAAGTGCAGCTCAACGGCAGCGGTCTGACCGTGCAGGCGTCGCCGATTAACCGGGCGCTGAAAGGCGCCATCAGCTTTGACAATCTGACCGGTGCACAGGCGAAAAAAGGCGTTAAGCGCGTGCTCTATGCGTCAGAAACCGCAGCGCGCGCCGTCGGCAGCCAGATCACCCTGCACACCTACGACGGCAGCAAGCTGGCGGCAGGCATGCCGGTGCGCTATCTCGGTATTAATGTCGGTCAGGTGGAGTCGCTGGCGCTGAGTCAGGATAACAATCAGGTGGTCGCTAAAGCCGTGCTCTATCCGGAGTATGTGCAGGACTTTGCCCGCACGGGCAGCCGTTTCTCAGTGGTATCGCCGGAAATTTCTGCGGCAGGCGTCAACCATCTGGAGACGATTCTGCAGCCCTATGTCAACGTCGATCCCGGCAAAGGTGCGATGGCGCGCAGCTTTGAGCTGCAGGAAAGCACAATCACCGACTCGCGTTACCTGAACGGCCTGAACATTTATGTCGATGCCGCCGAGGCGGGATCGCTCTCCCTGGGTACGCCGGTTCTGTTCCGCGGCGTTGAGGTCGGTACGGTCACCGGCACCTCGCTGGGTAATATGGCCGATCGGGTGCAGATTGCGCTGCGCATCAGTAAAAAGTATCAGCATCTGGTGCGGAATAACTCAGTATTCTGGCTGGCATCCGGCTATAACCTCGATTTTGGCCTGATTGGCGGCGTGGTGAAAACCGGCACCTTCCAGCAGTTTATTCGCGGCGGCATTCAGTTCGCTACGCCGCCAACCGTGCCGCTGGCACCGCAGGCAGGCGCCAACAAACACTTCCTGCTGCAGGATGAAGCGCCGAAAGCGTGGCGTGACTGGGGTACCGCTATCCCTGCTCCGCGCTAAACAACCGGGCAGCCAGCAGGCTGCCCGTTCTCTTTGCGCGTGTTACACTGCGCCCATCATTTGTCAGCGCGGTAAATTGTTGTGTCCAGTCGTTTTCCTGAAGAGTTCATTACCCTCATGCGTGCCAGCCTCCCTGATGAGGCTGAACTGCAACGCTTTCTTGCTATCAGCCAGCAGCCGCTGCGCAAAAGTGTACGCGTCAACACGCTGAAGATCAGCGTGGCTGATTTTCTTACCCGCACGGCGCAGTATGGCTGGCGGCTGACGCCGGTTCCCTGGTGCGCAGAGGGATTCTGGATCGAGCGCGATGATGAGAGCCTGCCGCTTGGCAGCGTGGCTGAACATCTCAGCGGTCTGTTCTACATTCAGGAAGCGAGCTCGATGCTGCCGGTAACGGCGCTGTTTGCCGCCGCGCCGGACGCACAGCAGGTTATGGATATGGCGGCGGCACCGGGATCCAAAACCACGCAGCTGGCGGCGCTGATGCATAATCGCGGCGCGATCCTCGCCAATGAATACTCCGCCAGCCGGGTCAAAGTCCTTCATGCCAATATCAGCCGCTGCGGCGTCAGCAACGTGGCGCTGACGCATTTCGATGGCCGGGTGTTTGGCGCAGCGCTGCCGGAACAGTTCGACGCCATCCTGCTTGATGCCCCCTGCTCAGGCGAAGGCGTGGTGCGTAAAGATGCAGATGCGCTGCGCAACTGGACGCTGGCCAGCACCGAGGCGATTGCGGCCACCCAGCGCGATCTTATCGACAGCGCTTTTCACGCGCTCAGGCCCGGTGGCGTGCTGATCTACTCAACCTGTACCCTTAACACCATCGAGAATCAGCAGGTCATAGCCTGGTTGCTGACACGCTATCCCGACGCCATTGAGATCATGTCGCTGCAGGATTTGTTTGCCGGCGCAGAGGCTGCCCTGACGCCGGAAGGCTATCTGCACGTGTTTCCTCACTGCTTCGACAGCGAAGGATTTTTCGTCGCGCGTCTGCGTAAAACCGCCAGCGTGCCGGCACTGCCGGCGCCGGGCTATAAACTCGGGAAACTGCCGTTTGCGCCCGCCAGCCGAAAACTCAGCGCGGAGGTGATGCAGGCAGCGGCTAAGGTGGGCCTGCAGTGGGATGAGAGCCTGACGCTCTGGCAGCGCGATAAAGAGCTGTGGCTGTTTCCGGCCAGCGCAGAGCAGTGGCTGAATAAGGTACGCTTCTCACGCATTGGTCTGAAACTGGCTGAAACCTTTCCCAAAGGCTACCGCTGGCAGCATGAGGCGGTGATGGCACTGGCCAGGCCTGATGCATCGCTGGCGTTTGCGCTGAATGAAGCGGAAGCGGAAAGCTGGTATCGCGGACAGGATATCCATCCGGAGACACTGCCTGACCGGGATGAAGTCATCGTCACCTGGCAGCAGCAGCCGCTTGGACTGGCTAAAAAAGTGGGCAACCGCATTAAAAACAGCTATCCGCGCGAGCTGGTGCGTGACGGCCGGCTGTTTCGCTAGCAGGCTGCGGCTCATAATCTGATGGTTGAGCGTTAGTTTAACCCAACCGGCATAGTGTAATGCCGGTATGGCGTCGCCATGGAGAGCACAGCATGAAAGGCCGTAAGCAGTTTATCATTGTGTTGATTATGCTGGTGACCGGCAGCCTGCTGCTGCTGGAATCGCTGGCCCGGCTGGTGCATCTGCTGATAGTGGGTTAGCGGGTTATCAAAAATATTGCCAGCATAAAAAATGCCCAGAGACCGGTAAAGGTCATCATACCCAGCCGGCGGGTTTTTGCCTGTCCGACAATTGCACCAATAAACAGGCTGAGGATGGTCAGCGTCCCTGTCATTACCCAAAGTAAATAGTGTGTATCTGCCATTAATGATCTGTCCTGAAATATACGAAACCAGGGCATTTTATACCATTTCAGGCAGTATAACGCTGCTTTACTCTTTCCCGATCTCAGGTACAGCCAGAGAAGCGCTCATTAAAAAACCCGTATAGCGTCAGGCCATACGGGTTAACTGAGTGGTAAATACATCCCGATCAGATTCTGCGCGTGTCATCCACAGGAAGCGCGTCATCATTGGGCACAGCACCGTCATCCATGGGCAAATCTTCATCTGCACCGGGTGCCTGTCCATCATCGGGGATAGGCTGAATATCTTCTGGACGTTCTGACATATTTACCTCCTGACCCTGGGTTGGGTATTTTCAGTATAGGCACTGCTGTCTGACGCTCTGCGGCAGCCTGAGGGATATGTGCGCCAGCCGCAGAAAAAAAGATAAATGTCACACCACTCTTATTTAGCGTCTACGCGTTATTTCCCTTTATCTTCCCAGGGATCTTTCTTTTCATCTTCACTGCTGTCACGCGTACGGGGAATTTCGCCATGCTCATCCGGCGCGTCCTGAACCGGATGGTCATCCTCTTCATACGCATTTCCGGCAGAGGGGGCCGCTTCAGGCAATCCTTTGGCTACATCGCCCTCATGTTTACGCTCTTCATTACTGTTATGTTTGAACATGTTCGCCTCCTGTCATCAAGAACCTAAGTATAGGCAACAGAAGCAATGACGCCATGAATGGCGACGTCTGAGATAAAAATCTGGCCTTACAGCTGTTTTAATCAGGACGATAAAATTAAGCCAGCCGCTGCCGTCAGCGCACAGATTTATCAGCTAGGGTTAATGTGCAACGCCGGGTTGCCTGTTAATCAAGGAGTCTCTGATGAAGCTATTTTTTAGTGGATTAATTATCTCTGCCAGCCTGCTGATGCTGGCCGGTTGTCAGCAGCCGGAACGCCCGCTGGGGCCGGATGGCCGCCCTGCTCCGCCGATGGAGCATCCGGTGCCCGGCGGGCCGATGAGTAAAGGCCCGGCAGGCCAGCCTGAAGCCTGAGCGCCTGCCAGGCGCTGGATTATTCTGTAGCCATCGGGGTAGATGCTGTCGTCAGCAACAAGTAAAAAGGCCACCCTGAGGTGGCCTTTTGCGTGGCAGAGATCGGTTATCTGTGAAGCATATCGTTATTCATTTTAAGCTTAGCTAACGTATTCATCGCCGCAGGGTTAAGAGCAACCATCGCTGTTTTACAGAATATGCACTTAGCACCCGCCGGATTCTTCTCAGAAACGTCAAATGCGGATTTGCGATACTGCGAGCCCAGACAGTGAGGGCAACGCATAGAAATTGAAACTGAAATAATTTTTATATCCTTTGGTTTAAAACGGCCTTTCGCGGCCTGTCTGTTTATTGTTAAGGGTACAGCATGACTCTTTTTTACAAAACTCACCCTTTGCTATAACAATATAGTACAAAAAAAGAGTTTTGCTGTGTTTTTAAGATCGATACGGACTAAAACATCTGTAACTGAGACAGCCCAACCTGAAGTTAGTGCGGCAGGTAAACCACTTTATTCTCTGAACTTAATCAGTTAGCGGTCTGTCAGCGTCACCGCCGTCACGCTGAATTCAGACAAAACGCAGGGCGATAATGCTGTTTCAGAATAATCACCCGGCATGATTAAATTTGACGAAGTGTGATATCCGTCCTTGACTTTGTCTGTACATATCCGGGAGGGCTAACCATGACTGAGCTACTGCACATTATTTCTGTAGGCACACTCGTTGCAGGTATTTATCTGCTGGAGTGAGCGCTTTACCCGCTGCTGCGCGCGCTTTGCGGGCAGCAGCGGGCAAAGGAAAGGCCCTGCCGAAGCAGAGCCCTGAATTGGTGCGCCTGTTGATCATCATTGATTAGCAAACAGTCCGTCGTTAGATGCGGCGCATTGAGCTGTTACCCTTTAAGCGTAGCCTGTGTCAGCAATAAGGCAAACTTTTATCCTGTTTTATCCGGCTTACAACCTGCAGAACGCAGCCTGTTACCAACTGAGGCCATATACTCAGCAAGATTATTTATATGATAATATCTGCATTATTCAGGTCATGAATACAGAGGAAACGCACATCGCGCCCGGCAGATAATGAAAATTTTTATTGTAAACTTAAAAAGATCGGTTGAAAGACGGAATAAAATTGCATCCCAGCTTGATGCACTTAATCTTGATTATGAATTTGTCGAAGCGGTCGATGGCACGCTCATGACAGCCGATGAACGAGCTGCCGCAAGCGCAACCATTAATTATGCGTTTTTACCCGGAGAGATTGGGTGTGCATTAAGTCATCAAAAAATTTACCAGAAAATCGTCGACAGCAATATTGAAGCGGCAATGATTCTGGAAGATGACATTATTTTCACTCGCGAAGCCAGGGACGTACTGGAAAAAATAAATCCCGCCAGCCACAGACCAGAAGTGATCCTTTTTAGCCGTGCAAACAGTTATTTATTATCGCCTGTCTCTCATTTAACCCATAAACATACTCTGCATAAAACGCTGCAGGCCACCACCACTCACTCCTACGTAATTAACCACAAAGCCGCGCAATCTCTGTTAAAAAACCTGCACCCTATTTGGATCACTGCAGATAAGTGGACGCTTTTTGAAGAGCACGCTTTTGTAAGCGTTTTTTCAGTGATTCCGCATCCGGTTCAACTCTCTGAAGAAGCCAGCCAGTCTACAATAAACGGTAATAATGATATGAGTGAGATTGCCCGGCAAAAAAAGGTTATCTGGAATCAACTTATGTCATCACGACCGTTAAAAGCCAGGTTAAAACACCGTTTCCGGCGAGCGATCGTTCCACTGTTTTATAAAATAGTGGATCAGGGAAAGGGATAACGCTTCTGTTCTGTCAGGTAGCTGACTGACTATCCGCTAACGCCTGGATTTACCTGTTCAGAACCAGTGCGAGTGCCGTCCGGAGTGAGATGTCGGGTAAATGCTGGGAAACCCCTGAGTTATCTTTCAATAACAACCAGTTAAAAAAAGACCCAATACTAATATAACCAATATAAAACAATGAGTTGTAACCAATCATGGCGATCTATTGGCTACAACTCAACAAACTGTTTCTAGCTCTGGTATTGAACTGCTGTTTTAAGAAGCTTCCTTCTCAAAGAAAGCCTTCCGATGCCAGCACATGTACTCTGCACTTTTAGGGTCTAATGTGATTTGCAGATTTTGATCTAGACCAAGGCTCGTCATTGTTTCAGTATTTTTCAACTTTCTTGATAAGATAATCTGTCCATTATCTTCAAATGTTATTAATAACTTATCAAATAGAGTATCCATATTTGCTGACAGCAACAAACCATTATAACAGTCTAATCTTTCGGTATTATTAGACTTGCTCCACGGTTTTATGTGACTAGCTCTAAGCAACTGTTCTACATCAATACCCGTAATTATACACTTGCTGTACATACGAATTAGTTGCTGCCTAAACTTCCCTTGCCCTAGTCTCGCTTCAATCAATTGTTCTTTCGATGTTTCAGGTAAAGTTACATCACTAACAATCTTTTCGATGTCGTTTTTTGTAGAACTTTCAATTTTCTCAGCATTCGTATCTTTGAATATTATTTTGAATCCATTCTTTTCAAGAATGTCAAAACATGGTGATCCTTTACCACCAGAGAACTCATCTGAAAATAACGGCCTATTGATGATTTTTTTAGCACTAAACCCGAAGATAACTTTTGGTGGGTATGTTGTTCCATTGTACAACAAATCATATTCAACAGAATTTGCGTATTTAAACGACTCAAAGTTAATGTGTTTGAAATCATCAATAATTGATTTTATGTCATCGTGATTTAACTCATTCAGTAAAACTTTTAAATCATTTACTCTAACACCACTTCCAACATTTAACTCAATGACATTTGATTTATCAACGTAAACTCCTGCTCTAGATAAGAGATAATATGCGATCAATGGCTCAAGATTAAAACAATATCCTTGATTAGGTATTCCATCAGCATTTAAAGGGTAATACTTTTCACTTTTATGCTCTAGCAAATAACTCTTGTTTTTTTCAATGTTAATCGGCTTGGATAAGCTAAAGACTTTGATTTGAACTTGCCATTTTTTTCCTGACTCATCTGATGATTCTTCAGAATTTTTTCTGGCGATAGCAATGTGGTTTATAATCCCCTTGCAGCATAAAAAAACCACATCGCCGGATTCAACATTCTTAAGATTTTTACGGTGGTGCTTTTCTGTTTTAGCTGGTCTTGCAGTCAAGATTGAATCTTTAAGTTCTTTTTTTTGTGATTTTAAGTTTTGAGTAACCCAATAATATTTCATTGGCACCTCTGAATTAAATGGTTAATAAAGTGAGTATAAGAAATAATGTTTTTGATGAATTATTATGGAGTTGCATGTCGTTGAATCATTTTCTTTGCATCAATCAATCTCACTGCTGTAACAAGATTCGCATATGCGAAGAAAAAGCCAATGAAAAATGCATACATCACTAAACCTATTTTACCTATTGCATGAATCTCATTGAATTTAGCAACTACTTGCGATGGCTGTATCACCAGCAATAACATTGGTGTCATAAAAATTACTAGACCAAAGATAAATGAAAGCAACCTCGTTATTATTATCAAGTTGAAATAGATCACACTTGCATATCGTTTTTGTTTCCAGAGAAATGATAATGGCTCAGTGGCAATATCTAAAAGCCCCCGGCACTTAACAAATAGCTCAATATCTCTTGTAGGATTTTCACTTTGAACTAAAGCTTTTCGTTGTTGCAGACTCAAAAAGCTTTCTTTAGTTATTGCAGCATAACCATACTCTATGGATAGCCTCTTTAGTCCCTCATCATCATTTATTTTATAGAGATCGTAACACATCTTACTGAGCTTTTCTCTTTCCTCAAAAATACGTTTCTTAGTTAAAAAAAACTCTTTGAAAAAAGAAAGCACCGTCACTAAAGCCAAAATAATTGGCAGTATTACTTTGACAAATGTATCAAGTATATCTGACATGCGATTGCTCCTTGCACCGTAGGTTATCTTGCTTCCATCACTTCAGCCCACTCGTAAGGCTCTATAGCTTCCCCTGTATCACGAATGATGATGTCGCCTTCAATGCGGTCGAGTCTAAAAGTTTTAAATTTACGAGATAAATGACAATAGCCCTCAACGTACTCACCATCAAAGCTCTTCACATCAACGTCTCGGAAACTGCTTTCACCTTTACTATTCACATATGAAAAAGCAATGTTTTTGATTTCTGCATCTTTGTCTTTAGCATGATTAACAGAGCGATAGTTACTTGATTCTTTCCTATTGCTGGGTAGATCAAATTCTCTCGCCGCATCAGCGTAACCGCTCAGTTCATCATTGTGATTTGCAGGCGCTTTGTAATTCCGGTTGCAATACCAGACAACAAATGCCCCAATCAACATCATAATTGCAGAAACCAGAACTGAATTAGATGGCGGCACTGCCAAACCGGCAGCAGTTAAGAAATACCACGCTGAAAAAACACTTTTTCCAACTTTCTTGGCGATGCTTTGATGCTTAATACAAATGCTGCGTATAGACCAGATAGCTAAAATAAAACCTAAAACTACAAAAATCGTATCCATGATTCATCCCAAATTAAAAATTATAATCCATCGTTAAAACTACCTTTCCAGCAGTTTTTACTTCCTCAGCGCCACAAGTGAAATTTGTGCCCTTATTAGTGACGCTAATTTTTCTTCCCGGTAAAAGAGCAATGTCATAAACATCATACTTACCATCAATTCCTAGCAGCCAGCGTCCATTACTAATATCGCCAACATTCATGTCCACTACCCACGCAGAATTGCTGCTCGATATAAACACCGGTTCAGCAAGATTATGAGATATAAAGTCGAGATTAATTTCCCACAGACCAGCATCTTGAAGGATGCCAGCTACTAAATTTTTCCGCGGAATAGCATTGCTAGTTGATTGCGTAATCGTGTCTGTATGCCGCCTGCCCTTTCCTGTCGCCAGCCAGTGAAGATCGACACCTGTCTCTAATGCGCACGCTACTACGACGTCACCGGGAAAATAGTTTCTTCTTACCCAAGTGCTAACCGTACCTGATGAAATTCCGAGTAACTCACAAAGCTGTTTTTGTAACGAGAATCCGTATGCATCCAAGATTCTGCGCAACACCGCTTTTCCTCCATTGGAGGTGATTTCATTCAAAAGACGCTCACCAGAAGGCAGCTCTACGCCCCGCTCACGGTTTGCTTTTGCAAGTTTTCCATTCACAAGCCATTGAAGGTCTACGCCTGTATCAAGAACACACTTGATGATTGCACTACCCGGTACGCTGTTACGTTGAGACCACGCACTTACGTTATTCGATGGCACATCAAGAGACTCAGCCAAGGCGCGTTGTGTCGTTACACCATAAGCCGAAAGCAATCTCTCAATTACATCTTGAGCATTTGACTCTAAGTTAGACATACAGAAACAACCACAAAAGTAGTTTAAATGAGCACAATTGTGATCTACCGTATGCACACACCACATGTAACACCGTAGAACACACTTACCAACTGGAGATACTGCGTTATGCATACTGAAAATGCAAATAGCCAGAACGCATTTGACTTAGTGCAATCTAAAGAATTCATTGCCAATGTCGCTGCAATTCTAATGCCCGCTATTAGCGAGGTGGTTAACGATGCCGTAAACAAAGCTGTCACGTTAGCAACTTCACCAACCATGTCTAAGCAAGACTTCGCCGCAGCCAACCGCATCAGCGACTCGGTGCTGGAGAAGTGGATATCTAACGGTGTTGTATTACTCGCCCCTACACCGTCTTTCACATATACCCAAAACCGCACCAACAAAAAGACCGGTGAAAAGGTCGAAACCACCATGACCAAACATGGCAATCCGCTTATCAATGTTGCCGCTTGGCGTGAAAAAAACCGTCAACACGCAATCAAATGTCGCTACATCAAACCCTAATTTGATTTTGCAAGTTGAGGGCATTTCAAACATGTTTGATTTCAAGGTTTCTACCCATACGCATTACGACGATGCCTGCCGCAAGTTCGCGTTAGCGCACAACATGGAAGACGTTGCGCAGCAAGCTGGCATGCGCGCGCAAACGCTGCGTAACAAGCTGAATCCCGACCAGCCGCACCAGCTCACCGTGCAGGAAGTGTTAACGCTCACCGATGTCACCGAAGATGCGACGCTGATTGATGGCTTGCTTGCGCAAATCCAGTGCTTGCCTTGCGTGCCGGTCAACGAAGTCGCCAACGACAAGCTGCCACTATATGTGATGAAAGCCACCGCTGAGGTTGGTCAACTCGCTGCTGGCGCGATCTCTACTGAGCAATTAAGCGCGAGCTGCAAACGCGGTCTACTGCAAAACGTTAATAGCGGTATTCGCTGCTTAACGCTGGCCGCAATCGCTGTTCAAGCGCGCATACAGGCTAACCCTGCTTTGTCTTCTACAGTCGATGCGATCAGTGGCCTTGGCGCTTCGTTCGGCGTGGTGTGAGGTGCAGCCATGATTTCATTTGCTGCACAGCTCAAGAGGCAAAGTCCGTCAATGTCCTACGGGCACGGATGGATTTTGGGTGACAACGGTAAGCGCTGGCATCCGGTTAAACAGGTTTCATGCGCACCACGTTCTCAGGCAATACCCAAGAGAGGCAAATCATGGCTATTGAAGGCGATTCAATGCTTGTCGAGTTAAGTGCCGGTCAGCGCGTCGCGGCACTCAATCACGTTGCGTTATTGCGTTCGCAATTTAAGGGCGGAGACGGTGAAAAAGATTTATCACGATTCTTCGACTCAATACGTGATGTGAGAGACAACAACTACCAGGACAACAAACGCGCACTTAGCGCAATCTTTTTCCTGGCTAACATCGGTAAAGACCGACACAGCGCTGATTTTAGCGAATTAAGCACCGATGAAAAAACTGCAGTCGTTCGTGCAATGAACCAATTAAAAGCCGTTGTGAGTTTATTCCCTAAGCGAATGACGCTTTCTAACTAAATAACTCAATGCAATTAACTGGCGTAAACCCGCCGGGATTCACTTTGCCTAAAAACAGGAAATTACATGCTGAATAATTCATCCCAATCTAAACAAATGGCTTCATATATCGACCTCGACATGATGCTCAATGACGCGCGAAAAGAAGAACGTCGCGATCGCGCTGACTTGATGGTCAATCGTCTGAACATATTGGCCTCGAAAATCCGTCACGACGAATTATCGTCGATTGAAGCCGCCGAACTGCTCCATCAGGAAATCGAAAAAATCCAAACGCAAATCGCGGAGGCGCACTAATGGCTGATTCAATGGACATTATGCAGCAGCGCACCGAGGAAATGCTCGAACGTAACATCGCGCTCATCGTTAACCGCGCCCCTGCGATTAGCGCTTCTTTCTGCGAAGATTGTGATGCCCCAATCCCTGAACTGCGCCGCCGCGCCTATCTTGGCGTTACCCGCTGCGTCTCTTGTCAGGAAATTGAAGAACAGCGCGGCAAACACCAGCAGGCCAAAGCCTGATGTCCGATACATATGCTTACCCGTGGAATGCTCCACGGGAAGCCATCGCCAGCCCCTATCCTACCTATGACGAGATCCACCGTCGCAATCTTCTGAATGCTCAAAAAGCTGAGCAAATAGCCAAGCTGAGTCACGCTTATGACCTACTCGAAAAGCAGCCTCAGATTGTTCAGTTTGATATCAAACGCCGTATGGCCGAACTTGAAAAGTCACAGGGTGAAATCCGTGCCAATGCGTACTTAACAAAGACATTTGTTGAGCGCACATTGCCACGCGTTGAATGTGTGAACACCAAGTATCGCCTAGGCGAGATGAAGGCCGGAACGCAAACCCTACTCACTAATAATTCAGACAATGCAAAAGGCTCAGCAAGAGCAAGTGGCGCGCTATGGGAATTGATGCGTCGTTTTAACCGCTTGCCTGATATGGCTCGTGCCGATGTTGATTTACTGGCGGGTGACATTGCCAACTTTACTCTGGCTGAACTGGTGCAAGCACATGCTCAATCTGACAGCGAATCAGATTACAAATACACACATCGCATCTACATGACCGCAGCCACCATCACCCGCGAATTCGACCAGATTCCGCCACTTTGGGAAAAGGTCACGTCTCGATTCTTTGAGCCGGAAGAAGTCACACCTGCGATTTTGCGCATGCAGACCGAGAAATGGTGGAAGGGTCGCCTGCGTCGTATAGCGGCATCATGGCGTGAACATCTGCAAATCGCCCTCGCCAACGTCAGCAAAAAGCACACGCCCTACGCAAGCAAAATGACGGTATCAGAGTGGCGCGAGGAAAAGCGCCGCACGCGTGAGTTTCTTAAAGGGCTTGAGCTGGAGAATGAGGAAACCGGCGAGAGGATCAGCCTAATCGACAAGTTTGATGCAAGCGTATCGAATCCTGCCATTAAGCGCTGCGAGTTGATGAATCGCATTCGCGGATTTGAAAACATCTGCAACGACATGGGCTTTGTCGGTGAGTTTTATACGATCACCGCGCCTTCTCGCTACCACGCCACTATCAAGACCGGTCATCGTAACCGCAAATGGAATGGCGCCAGCCCGGCAGACACACAGCGTTACCTTTGCAACGTGTGGCAGAAAATCCGCGCCAAGCTGCATCGCGAAGAAATCCGTATCTTCGGCATTCGTGTTGCCGAACCCCATCACGATGCGACCCCACACTGGCACATGCTGATGTTTATGCTGCCTGAAAATGTCGATCGTGTGCGTGAGGTAATTAGCGACTATGCATGGCGTGAAGATGGTGTAGAACTAACCAGCGAAAAAGCTCGCAGAGCACGCTTTCATGCCGAAGCCATTGATCCCGACAAGGGCAGCGCCACCGGTTATGTGGCTAAATACATTTCAAAAAACATCGATGGCTATGCGCTCGACGGCGAGCTGGACGACGAAAGTGGTAAAGAACTTAAAGACACCGCGCCCGCCGTTTCGGCATGGGCTGCGCGTTGGCACATTCGCCAGTTCCAGTTTGTTGGCGGTGCACCGGTCACGGTATATCGCGAACTGCGCCGCATGGCCGACAGCGAAACCGCGCATGGACTCAGTATCGAGTTTGCGGCCGTGCATGACGCTGCCGATGCAGGTGATTGGGCTGGCTACGTTAACGCACAAGGCAGCGCATTTGTGCGTCGGGATGAACTGGCCGTGCGCACATGGTATCAACCGAGCGAAGATCTTAACGCTTACGGCGAAGAAACCGTGCGTGTAAAAGGCGTGTATGCCACCGATGCTGGCGCAGATACGCCAATCCTAACCCGACTGACTCAGTGGAAAATTGTGCCGAAGCGTGCCGTTGATTTGGCCGTTGACGTTAAGGGCGCGTCCGCGCCCTCTTGGAGTTCTGTCAATAACTGTACGGCGTCGCCGCCAGTTGATGTCCCTCTCGATTTGTCACGGCCGCCAACGCGAGCAGAAAGACGGCGAATTTTGCGACGACTGCATGAAAGCACACCTGTTAAGCAGCGAAAACAGTCACCGCCAGCGCCAAACGCTCAGCAATTAGAGAAACGCGAACAGCTTAAGGAGATATTCCACGATGTCTCGCGTTTGTACCTGTCCGAAGGTGAGATCACCTGGATGATGAGCGGCCGAAAACTGAAAGTAGGTGAGCAAACATTCTGGAGCGGCAGCAGCGGGCATCTGTTCCGCGATCGGCGTAAAGCATCCACCGCCCTTAGCAGGTTTGAGGCATTGGCTAAGAAATGTATGGGCAAACGCAGCGCTCAATAAAACAGCATTTAACTTACAAAAAACCATGCGAATCTTTACGGTTCCTAAATCACATGATACTGTTCATTCATACAGTATAAAAATTCATTGAGGAGTTAATTAACTGATGGACTTAGACAATCTGAGCGAGACCGTTGCACGCATTCAGTTTATCGCCGACGTTTCGCTTGTCGCACACTGCAAAGAAAATGAACTAAAATTGGCACTGTCGATGATCAGTGAGATGGCCGGAAAGATTGATACGGCGATTTATCAGGATGCCATTTTCCGCCAGGCTGAATGATTGAATGTCGGTAACTCCCTTGCCCTAGGCCACCATTTCGGTGGTTTTTTTCATGCTGCAGCAAAGCGCATTCTTGTGCATGATTTTGCATGATCCAGATTGGATCGCCGATCGCTACAGCGCCCATAGCTGGCGCGGCTTGACTAGGCGCATGCATCTGCATGTAAAACGATGCATAAAGCGGGCAGGCGTGGCGGGGATAGCATTGCGCGCACGAGACCATTCTCAGCTTGACGAGGTAATACTATTGACTGTAAATACTAGAATGTTTAATTATTAAACTGCATTCAATATCGTATTGTTGTAATTAATTAAAATTAACACGCAGAGGATTGCATGGCTCAAAAAATTGGTACGATGGGCGAAAGTTATTTTAACTTTTTGTGTGCATCTGAGAATATCAACTGTAATAAGTCAGAAGAAGACATGGCAGGTTGGGATTATATTTTGGATTTCCCATTGGAAAATACATCTTCTGGTTCTGATACCGCTACAGGGCCTATTGAGTGCAAAGTACAAATCAAGTCTACGACTAAGGACAGAAAATTTTCGGCAGTTAAGCTTTCTAATCTTTTGCGGTTTTGTAAATCACCTCTCCCAACCTTTTTTCTTTTTCTTGAGTTTGGCAATAAAAAAGTACCCCAGAGCCTTTACCTTGTTCATTTTGATGAAACTTTAATTGAAGAAACTTTAAAAAAAGTTAGAGCTGCAGAGCAAGGAAAAAAGAAAAAGAAGCTTCACAGCTCAACCATGAGAATTAGCTACGATAGTGCCCACAAGTTAGCAGGAGTAACGGGGGTAGAATTAAAAAAATCTATTGAAGGATTCATTCTTAATGGCATGAGTGAATATGCGAAAAAGAAAATAAGCTTTACTGAAAGTGTTGGGTTTGAATCAGGGTCTGGAGTTTTAAAATTCACAACCACTAACGAAGATTCATTGAGCAGGATGATAGCAGCCAGTTTAGGATATGATGATGACATCCCTGTTTCAGATATTACTATCAACCAGAAGCGTTTCGGAATAGAACTAGCAACGCCACTGCACAAAATAGATAAAGGAATAATCAAAATATCTTCGCCAGCGAATCATCTAAATATGATTGTAAAATTTAGAGAGGACAAATATTCATCGCCTATAAGTTTTCGCGCAAAAGCATATATACCCCCGATTCCAAATCTACCACAGCATTTATTAAGAATTCGCCTTAAGACCGCATTCTTTGATTTAATGATTGGTTTTGGTGATAATACGTCCACTTATCAAATGTCCATTGGGACTGAAAAACACTCTGTAAATGATTTATTGAATCAAGCAAGGTTGATGCAATGGATGTGTTTTGATAAGAGAGATATATTGCTAGATATAGAATTAGAGGATAAGCCAGAGTTAAAAGTCTCCCTTTCCATAAAACAAAAAACAGATGCGCTACATTCGGAAATTGAAAGTTGGAAGGGGGAGGTTGAAAATATTGAAAGGGCTTATTGGATAACAACTAAATTTAAACTAAATGACATTTTAAGGCTCAGCATTAACGATACTTACAACAGTAGAGAAAAAATAGAGAACTTTTATAATATTTATCATATTGCTTTGGGGGACATGAGATTAACTTATGGTGTAGATGGCGAAGGTTATGAACCCGAGGTAATTAAAAAACATTGTGCAACATATGTTTTCCATCTATGGTTAGGTGGAGTGCTAATAGCAACCATCCTAACTATTAAAGGCACGCCTGAGAAAGTAAGTGACTCTGAATACAACTTGCTAGTTACAGAAAGAATAATCGAAAAAGAACTCGTTAGTTTTGATGATCTGGATGGATTTAGACAACATCTAAGAGACGAAGTATTAGCAATAAACAAAAAAAATCATGATATGGGCTACATAGTATTAAATAGAATATAATTATTAATGAAGAGTGCAACGCTTTGGTTGCACTCTATAGTATTAAAAGAGGTACTCTTTAAAATTTAAAATGTCACTCCCAATCCAATCATTCAATTCTTTCATTCTTTCTTGCAGCGGTGTCAGTTCATTTCGTACAAACACCTGCGCCGCCTTCACCGCATCCCCGAACCCGCCCGCGCTGTCTGGGATAATGCCCATCATCTGCGGTGGCACACGGTGCGCACTTAACAGGTCGTCGCGGCTTGCCTTCTTGATGTTAAAGAAATCGTCTTTCGTCGCCACCTCACTGAGCGGCAAAATCTTGATGCCGTCGGGCTTGCCGTTGGGAGCGTACATAAACAGGTTGCGGAAGTTGCCGATTCCTTTGGTACCGCGCATCGCCTGTCGCATGCGCTCAATGTCGCTGCTGCTCTGCGCGGCGTCGGTCATATACAGGATGTAACCCGCATGCGCGCCGTTCTGGTAATACTTGCGGCGGAACAGCGTGGCGGCTTCGTTCAGCCAGGCGGAATTAAGCGCGCTGAGGTATTCCGGTAGGCCGTAAAGTTCCTGATTCACGTCCGGCTCAATCAGGTGGAACACCTGATCCGCCTCGAACTGGTGCGCTTCCTTCCACTCGTTCACAAACCAGTAAACGCCCTCCTCCACGCCGCGTCGCGTGTACTTGGCCGGTGACGTTTCCAGACGCAGCGGTTTACCGAGCGCGTTACGGCGCAGCTCTGCGAAGGCGTTACCAAACACCAGATAATCGAGCGCAAACTTGCTGAACTCCTGCTGGCTCAACAGCGGGTGCGGGATAAACGTCGAGGCCAGAATGTTGCGCTTCACATACAGCGGCGAGCTGTGATGTACCGCCGATCGCAGGCTTTTGGCGAGGCCGTGGAAGCTGACCGGCGGCTCGTACCAGCGGCCGTTATGGATGCACTCGGCGTAATCCATTATGTCACGCTTATCGAGAACCGCCGTCGGCTCGCCGAAGCTAAACGCCTCGAACGGCTGCGATGATGCCTGCGCGGGCTGAGTTGATGCGGTGAATGCCTTGCGGCGGTTGCGTTTGCTCATCAGTAAAATTCCATAAATGAAGGGTTAGCGCCGCCGCTGGCAGCGGTGAGCGGTTCGTTAAGCAGTGCATGCATGATTGCCCACGCGACGTCGGCGTGGCTGGCTTCCTCGCTGCGGCTGGCTTCGTAGGTTGAGCGGTTGCCGCTGGCTGTCATGGTTTTGCGGATCGCCATAAACGACTGCGTGATGTCGGTCTGGCCTGCGTCGTATTCGAGTCGCCCGCTGCTGATGGTATCCTTCGCTTTCAGCACCATTGCGGTTTTAACTTCGGGCGAATATTTGATTTCCCGCGCCGCCGGAAAGAACTGGCGCACGAGCTGAAACACGCCCTGACCGATGCCGGTGGCATCCACGCCGATGTATTCCACAGTGTACTTTTCGGTGAGTTCTTTAATCGACTGCGCCTGCGCGGCGAAGTCCATGCCGCGCCACTGGTGGCGCTCCAGCACGCGGAACTTGCCGCCCGCAACCAGCGGCGGCGCGATCACCGCGCATCCGGCGCTGTCGCCGGTGTGCAACGGGTCATAGCCAATCCACACCGGCCGGTAATCGAACGGGCGCAGCGCATACGGGTTGAAGTCATCCCACTCTTCCATACTGTCCACCATGCAGGTCTGCAGCTCGGCGAACGGGAACACGCTGGCTTCGTCGTCCACGAACTCACACATCAGCAGGTTCTGATACTCCGCCGGGCTGTATTCGAGCTGCAGCTGATCGATGTCGAACAGGTTGCAGCCGCCCGTCAGCGCGTCCTCAACGGTGACAATCTGCCGCCACTGCCCGTCGCCGCACAGCGCGCCTTTCGCCAGATGCGAGTGTGAGAGATCCAGCTCGATGCGGTCATCACGGTTGCGTCGCCCCTTGTTGAACAGCTCGCCAGACCAGAACGGATAGGCGCTGTGCGACAGGCTGGAAGGCGTGGAAAAATAGGTGGTGCGCCACTTCTTGTGCAGTGACATGCCGCTGGCAACCTTGCGCAGTTCCTGAAACTTGGGGATCCAGAAATATTCATCCAGGTACAGATTGCCGGTGTAGCTCTGAGCGGTGCGGACGTTGGTGCCGAGAAAAATCAGGCGCGCGCCGTTGGGCAGCACAATCGGATCGCCTTTGAGGTCAACGTCAGCCTGTCGGGCAAAGTCGAGAATGTAGTTTTTGAAGACGTGCGCCTGCGCCTTGCTGGCGGACAGGAAAATCTGGTTGCGCCCGGTGGTCAGCGCGTCGATCAGCGCCTCGCGGGCAAAGTAGAACGTCGCGCCAATCTGTCGCGACTTGAGGATGTTGCGGATGCGGTGCGCCAGCCCGGCTTTGTGCCAGTTGAGCTGATATTCAAAGCAGTTATCCATAAACAGGCCGGTGAGCTTCTCGATCTGCTCGTCGCTGAACACGTTTTTAATCACCGGCTGGCGCTCGCCTTTGTTGCGATTGCGAACGTTGGGATTTAAATCCGCCTCGTTGCCGCTGCTGCGGTAACGCTCAACCCGCGCCAGCCGCTCAATCTGGCGGCCAAGCGCGTCTGTCTCTTTGTAATCCCCATTTCCCTTGACCTCTTTCATGATGAGCTGGATCAACCGCGCTTCCATACTGGCTTCCACACGACTGATGGGCGCGATGCTGTCCCATTCGTCGCGCAGCTTCCAGCTCTGCACGGTCGGCGTTTTTTGTCCGATCGCTTCCGCAATCTGGCGCACGGAATATCCCTGCCAGTAAAGCAGCGCAGCCTGACGGCGCGGATCGCTGATGATGGTGCCGGGTGTCATGTTCATGCCGCTAAGGCTACCGGTGGCGGAAATGGCGCGCCTGCGCTGGCTGTTTGCTGGTACGTGAGCGGGCTGGCTTTCGTTGAGGGATGAGGTGGCGACGGGGAAACTGACCACGAACCGAACCCACCCATTGACCGGAGCCTGTTTAATGGCAACAACCAAAGCAAAGCGTTTCCGCATCGCCGTTGAGGGCGCGACCACCGACGGCCGCGAGATTTCTCGCGAGTGGATTTCGCAGATGGCGAAGAACTACGACCCGACCGTCTACGGTGCGCGCGTCAACATGGAACACATCAAAGGCTACGCCGCCGACAGCCCGTTCCGCCGCTATGGCGACGTAACCAAAGTTGAAGTCGAGGAAATCATCGAAGGCGCACTGGCGGGCAAGCTTGCGCTTTACGGCTACATCGATCCGACGCCGGAGCTGATCGACCTGACCAAAGCGCGCCAGAAGATTTACACCTCGGTTGAAATCAACACCAAGTTTGCCGACACCGGCGAAGCCTATCTGGTCGGTCTGGCCGTCACCGACGACCCGGCCAGCCTCGGCACCGAGATTCTGAGTTTCAGCGCCACGGCGAAAGCCAATCCGCTGGCGTCGCGCAAGCTGGACAAAGACAACCTGTTTACCGCCGCCGAAGAAACCTTGATTGAGTTTTATGAGGAAGCGGACGCCGCGCCGTCGCTGCTGTCGCGCGTGAAAGAGCTGTTTACCCGCAAAGAGAAGACCGACGACGAGCGTTTTAACGACGTGAGCGCAGCGGTCACGGCTGTGGCCGAGCAGGTGCAGCAGAACGGCGAAAGCCACGCGCAGCAGCTGGCGACGCTGGAAAAAACCTTTACCGATCGCCTTGATGCGCTGGAAACCGAACACGGCAAAGACCGCGAAGCACTGAGCACGCTGCAGGACACGCTCACCCGCACCGACGGCAACTTTAACTGCCGTCCGCCTGCCACCGGTGGCGACAACAAATCCAGCGTAATGACCGACTGCTGATAAACCCGAACACTGATAAACAGGAAAGCCAATGCGTAAGCAAACCCGTTTCAAATTTAACGCCTATATGTCCCGCGTCGCCGAGCTGAACGGCGTTGAAATCGACGACATGAACAAGAAATTCAGCGTCGAGCCGTCCGTCACGCAGAAGCTGATGAGCCGCGTGCAGGAGTCGTCCGCGTTTCTGACCCGCATCAACATCGTGCCCGTACCGGAAATGAAGGGTGAAAAAATCGGCGTCGGCGTGTCCGGCTCGATTGCCAGCACCACCGACACTGCTGGCGGCGACGAGCGCGAAACCGCTGACTTTGCATCGCTGGACAGCCAAGGCTATGAGTGTGTGCAGGTCAACTTCGATTTCCATATCCGCTACAACACCCTTGACCTGTGGGCGCGTTACGAAGATTTCCAGACGCGCTTACGCGACGCTATTATTCAGCGTCAGGCGCTTGACCGCATCATGATCGGTTTCAACGGCACGCACCGCGCCAAAACCTCGAACCGCGCGGCGAACCCGATGCTGCAGGACGTGGCCGTGGGCTGGCTGCAGAAGTACCGCAACGAAGCGCCGACCCGCGTGATGAGCAAAATCACCGACGGTGCAGGTGCGGTGATTTCGCCGACCATTCGCATCGGTAAGGGTGGCGACTACGCCAACCTCGACGCGCTGGTGATGGATGCCACCAACAACCTGATCGAGCCGTGGTATCAGGAAGACCCGGAGCTGGTCGTTATCGTTGGTCGTCAGCTGCTGGCCGACAAGTATTTCCCGATCGTCAACCAGACGCAGCCGAACACCGAGCAACTGGCCTCCGATCTCATTGTCAGCCAGAAGCGCATCGGCAACCTGCCCGCCGTGCGCGTGCCGTACTTCCCGGCCAACGCCATGATGATCACCCGCACCGATAACCTGTCGATTTACTGGCAGGAAGGCACGCAGCGCCGCCACATCGAAGAAGTGCCGAAGCGTGACCGCATCGAGAACTACGAGTCGGCCAACGAAGACTACGTGGTGGAAGACTATGCGGCGGGCTGCGTGATCGAGAACATCGAACTCGGTGATTTCAGCGAAGCGCCAGCAGCCACCACGCCAGCCCCGGAAGCGGGAGAGTAACGCATGCTGAGTCCCGCTCGCCGTCACCGGATGCGCGTTCAGGCCGAAACCGAAACGCAGCGGAACGCGAATCCGCTGCGCCACGCCAACGGCTATGAGCAGATGCTCGTGAAACTCAACGAGGACAAGCGCCGCCTGAAAAAAATCCACTCGGTCGAGCGCAAAGCTGAGCTTAAGCGCCAGTTGCTGCCCGACTACCTGCCGTGGATTGCAGGCGTGATGAACAGCGGGCGCGGCGCGCAGGATGCCATCGTGATGACCGTCATGATCTGGCGGCTGGACACCGGCGACGTAAACGGCGCGCTTGAAATCGCCAGCTACGCATTGCAGCACGGTCTGGTTCCGCCCGACGGTTTTAAACGCGACAGCCTGCCGTACCTGCTGGCCGAAGAAGTGGCCAGCACCGCGACGCGTGCCTGGACGGCAAAAGAAGCGGTCGATATTAACCCGCTGCTTGAAACCATCCGGCTGACCGACGCCGAAGACATGCCCGATCAGGTGCGCGCCAAGCTGCACAAAATCGTCGGGTATGTCTATCGCGACGCGGGCGGGACTCTGGAAGCGATGAACCACCTGAAACGCGCGCTGCAGCTGCATGAGGGCTGCGGCGTGAAAAAAGACATAGAGCGGCTGGCAACTGCCATGAAAAAGCAGGCGCAGGCCAGCCGCTGACCGGACGCGACCCCGCGCAGGGCGGCAGGACGGTAACGCACTTTCGTGTCAGCGCCGTCCTCCACCGCCCACCTATTTCTGAGGCCAACTATGAGCACGCTGGTAATAGCAGCACAGCGACCGGCAGAGACTGCCGAGCCGCCGGTTAAGAACACCTTTTTCTGGCCTGACATCGACCTGCAGCAACTGCGCGAATCGCTGCGCTATGAGGGAACCGTCACCGCGCAGCGCCTGCGGCTGTCGGTGAAAACGGCGATTGCCGAAGTCAACGCCGAGCTGTACGAGTGGCGCGCCGAGCGCATGGCGGCGGGCTTCAAAACGCTGGCTGACGTTCCGGCCGAATCGCTGGACGGCGTGAGCGAGAAAATCACGTACTACCTCGCGGCCGTTGAGGCAATTACAGCCGCCACCATCGCCGAGCGCTATCGCGGCTACGACGCAAGCGGCGTAAACAAGGCCAGCGCCGTTGAGGCAACCGCCGACGAATACTGGCGTGACGCGCGATTCAGCATCAGCCGCGTGGCTGAGCGGCATGGCTGCATCGTGAGTCTGCTGTGAGGCGGGTTTACGCGCTGCAGGGCGATACGGTGGATGACCTCTGCTATCGATATTACGGCCGCACGCAGCAGGTGACGGAATCCGTGCTTGCCGCGAATCCCGGCCTCGCCGATGTCGGTGCGGTACTGCCGCACGGCTGGCCGGTTGACCTGCCTGAGCTGCCGGAATCCTCAACGGGCGAAACCGTTAACCTTTGGGACTGACTATGAGCATCAACATGGAGCGCATCAGCGCCTTTATCACCTACTGCGTGGCGGTGGTGATGGGCTGGCTCGGCAAGTGGGATCTGCAGGACGTGGCAACGCTGCTCGGCATGGTGCTGGGCGTCGGCATGTTTCTCGTGAGCTGGTACTACCGACGCAAGACCTATCAGCTTTTTGTCCGTGGGCGCATCAGCCGGAGCGACTATGAATCTGCAAACCGTTAAGCGCTGTGCAATCGGCGTGGTGCTGGCGATTGCTACCACGCTGCCGGGCTTTCAGCAGCTGCACACCTCCGTTGAGGGGCTGAAACTGATTGCCGACTATGAAGGCTGTCGCCTGAAACCGTACAAGTGCGACGCGGATAAGTGGACGGGCGGCATCGGCAATACCGTCGGCGTCGTGCCAGGTAAAACCATCACCGAGCGGCAGGCAGCGGGCACGTTTATTTCCAACGTGCTGCGCACCGAAAAGGCGCTGTCGCGCTGTCTCTTCACAAAGGTGCCGCAAAAAGTCTACGACGCCACGGTATCGCTTGCCTTTAACGTCGGCACGGGCAACGCCTGCACCTCAACGCTGGTGAAGCTGCTGAATCAGGAACGCTGGCGCGATGCCTGCGATCAGCTGCCGCGCTGGGTGTACGTCAAAGGCGTGTTTAATCAGGGGCTGGATAACCGTCGCGTGCGCGAGCGGGCGTGGTGCCTTAAGGGGGCGGCGTGATGCGCATCACCGGCACGCTGCTCGCCGTGGCGCTGCTGGCGCTCGCGCTTACCGGCTGGCGCTGGTCGGTTGCCAGTGACGAGCTGGCGGGCGCGCAGCGCATCATCGGCACGCTTTCGGCAGGCATCGAGAGCCGCGACAAGGCGATAAGCCGTCTCAACAGCGAAAACCTGCAGGGGCAGAAGCGCGAAGCCGCGCTGCGGCTGATGCAGGGGCGCGCCAGCGCCGGAGCGCTGACCCGCGAAACACACATACAGAGGGAAACCGATGCGAGTCCGATTTTACGTGAGTGGTCTGCTGCTGCTCTGCCTGATGACGTTATCCGGCTGCACAGCCGTCCCGCTTTCGCCAGCGCCAGAGATTATCTGGATTGGCTGTCCGCGCGTGACAAGCTGCCCGGTGCCGGGAAACAGCCTGAAAACGGCGGGCGATCTGGCGGCGGATAACCGTCAGCTTGAGGCGGCGCTCGCGTCGTGCGGGCTGCAGGTCGAAATCATCAAAGAATGCCAGGAGCAACACGATGCTGAAACCCCAACAGCTGCGCAAGGCGCTGACCGACAGCGTGCCGCTGCTGCAGCGCAACCCTGACAGCCTGAACGTGTTTATCGACAGCGGACGCATTGTTTCCACGCTTACCGCCTCGCTGTCGTTTGAATATCAGTACCGGCTGAACATGGTGATCACCGACTACACCGGCAACATCGACCTGCTGATTGTGCCGATGCTGGAATGGCTGCGGGTGAATGAACCCGACATCATGGCGACGAAGGACAAACAGCAGAACGGCTTCACGTTCAAGGCGGACGTGATCAGCGACACGGCGAGCGATATCAGTATTGACCTGCAGCTCACCGAGCGCGTGATTATCCAGCGCGTCGGTGATGAACTTCACGTCGAGCACGTTGGCGAAAATCCGCTGCTGGAAAATGATGTGCGACCGCTGCAGCTTTATGCGCACGGCCAGCTCATCAGTGAGTGGCAGTCATGAGCGACTTGGTGCTGGTTAACGACCGCCTCAATGCGCTGATCGGCAACCTGTCGCCACAGTCACGCAAAGAGATGGCGCTCAACATCGCGAAGAAGCTACGCGCCAGCCAGCAACAGAACATCAAGAAGCAGCAGTCACCGGACGGCACGCCGTACAAGCCGCGCAAGGAGCAGCCGATATGCGGCAAGAAAGGCCGGGTTAAGCGTGAGATGTTCGCGAAGCTGCGCACGGCAAAATATCTGAAAGCGCGGGCAACCACGAATGAGGCGGTGGTCGAGTTTGCCGGGAAGGTACAGCGCATGGTGCGGGTGCATCAGTATGGACTTCGTGATCGGCCGTCGCGCAGCAGCAAGGACATCAGATATGAGCCTCGCCCCCTTCTAGGAATTAATGAAGAAATTGTTGACATTATCTACCAAGTAATAATAAATAAACTTACGGACTAATCTTATTGATAGGTGATGTTTTTGGGGAAGTTCATTGATGATCGCAAGGATGATTCTTTGCAAAAGATTGATATCATGATAAAAATACTATCAAGAACAGATAGTTACTTAAATAGCGCCAACACTAAATCAACAATACTCTTAAGCTTGGCTTCAGCGATGCTTGCGGCAGTATTGCTAAACTACGATAAGTTTTTGTCTAGACTTGAAACACTGAATGATAAATATGTTTTATCACTTTTCGCATTGATTTCTCTCGGTCTACTTTTAATGGCAATTTATTATTCAATAAAAGGGGTGATTCCATATTTAAAGAACTCTCCACATAAAAATATTTTCTCTTTTGTCGACTTACTACATTATTACGAAGACATCGAAGATTACATAAACGCTTTAAGTGAGAAAAATAATGTAGATACAGTTAAGGCGTTGGCTACCTTAAATTACAACCTTTCGGGCGCTCTTTTAAAAAAATATAGTTTCCACGCAAAAGCCATTGAATGCATTATATTGTCACTTCTATCCATCGGATTAATGATCCTTGTAATAGTTCTTTCTCAAATTTAGCGGGTTCGTATGATAATTGAAAATTTATACAAAGGCCTTGGTGATGCAATTGAATCTACTTTATCAAAAAGACGACATAATGATGTTATCAAAAGCACTATTGGAATGGAGTCGGCAGATAGTATACTGGAAAGTATTTTTGACCCAAGTCTGGTAAAGTCTGAAAGCGCATCTTCTCAAATTAGTTTCGGAGTCAAAAACATAGTTCGAAATAGATTTGGAAAGCATGGGGAAATGAGAAGAAGTTTTGGATGTCATCCGGATTTTAATGCAATAAAGGGGACGGGTGATCTTAAATATGGATACACAGTAACGCTTTTCATGGATATTATTGGCTCGACCAAGCTAGGTGTTGTTTATGAGCCAGAAGAAGTTTTTAGAATTAAAAACGATATTATACGCTGTGCTATTGAGACGATCGATGCCTTTGACGGGCACGTTCACAGAATAATGGGCGATGCTGTAATGGCATTCTTTAGAAGCGAACGAAAAAAATCTGATGGTTTGATTTCTGATAGCGGAATTGATGCCTTAAATTGCGCAGTTTTTCTTATTGAAATGATGGAGAAAGTTGTATCACCAAAATTGTCAGAATTAGGTGAGGATAACAAAGAAAAAATCGGAATAAGAATTGGTATTGATTATGGTAAAGAGCAGGAAGTTATATGGGGAACATATGGCTATGATGGGGCGGATGAGGTAACAGCAACTTCCTACCATGTTGATGTTGCAGCAAAGCTACAACAAAAAGCACCTAAAAACTCAATCTTAGTTGGTGCAAACTTTGCGGAACTACTTGGGATTGATACTGGCGATAACAGTAATGACACTGATGATAGTGATAAAAAAGGAATTTTAAAAATACCGACTAAAATAATAAAAGGAATTGAAGAGGAAATCCCTATTGTCAAACCTGATTATATAACTAAAGAAGGCAAGAAGAAAAACTATAAGCAGTATCTTGTCCTTCACAAAGAATATATCAAGTACACTCCATTAAATATTGAGTCAGAAGAATTGAAATTATCAGCCACAATAAAAAGTTCAGAATCCGTGTCTTCTGATGATCATTATGAAAAGTGCTCTAGGAGTGTTAAAAAAGGCACGGGGATTAGCTTTAAAGCTAAATTTGAAAGCGTACCAAATAGAGATCTCAAGTTTTTATTTCGTGTTGAAAATACTGGTAAGGAAGCGAGAGATGTCGCAGGGAAAGGGAATCATGAAACTTATGTCGATGCGCGATATCAAGAAGATGGTATTTATTTCGCTAGGCATTGGGAGCGCACGGCTTACAAAGGAATCCATCACATGTTCGTTTCCGTTTGGTCAGGAAATACAAGACTAACCAGTGAAGAACGGTTTTCAGTCTTCATAACAGAATAAGGATTACTTGTATTCTAATTGTTTGCTGATTTTTGAGCGGACAGTCTTAAATGGAGGATGTGCTTGGATGACGGCATTCTCCATACATGAACGAACAACTCTCCGAAATCCTGCGCCTGCTGCGCAACCTTATCCGCATCGGAACCGTGTCCGCCGTAAAACTGGACGACGGGTTATGCCGCGTGGATACAGGAAATAACACAACCGGCTGGCTTCACTGGCTCACCGCCCGTGCGGGTAAAACACGTTCGTGGAATGCGCCGTCAGTGGGCGAGCAGGTGCTCGTGTTATGCCTCGGTGGCGAACTCGATACCGGCTTTGTGCTGCCCGGCATTTTCTCCGACGACAATCCCGCCCCGTCTGCCTCAGCCGACGCGCTGCATTGGTCATTCCCCGACGGCGCGGTGATCGAATATGAACCGGCCACCGGCGCGCTGACGGCCAGCGGTATTCAGACTGCGACCATCACCGCCGCCGTGCAGGTGCTGCTCAATACACCGTTAGTTGAATGCACGCAGCTACTGCGAACCGCGCAGCTTGATGTCACCGACGGCGGCACGATGAAAGGCAACGTTACACACACCGGCGGCAGCCTCAGCTCAAACGGCAAGGTGCTGCACACGCACAAACATCCGGGCGACAGCGGCGGCCAGACGGGAGCGCCAATATGACAGCGGCAAAATATACCGGCATGAATCGCGACACCGGCGCGGCACTGAGTGATATCGAACACATCCGGCAGTCAGTGCGCGACATAATGCTGACGCCACTCGGCTCGCGGGTGATGCGCCGCAATTATGGTTCGCTGCTGTCGGCGCTGATTGACCAGCCGCAGAATGAAGCGCTGCGCCTGCAGATTATGTCAGCCTGTTACGTGGCGATTTTGCAGTGAGAGCCGCGCGTCAAACTCACCGCTATCAACTTTGACTCGGATTTCAACGGCGGCATGGTGGTCGAGCTGACCGGCACACGCACCGACAACACGCAGCCTTTTTCCTTCACCGTTCCTGTGAGCTGAGAACATGCCAACCATTGACCTGAGCCAGCTACCCGCACCCGCTGTGGTGGAAACGCTGGACTATGAAACCCTGCTGGCCGAGCGCAAAGCCACGCTGATTTCGCTCTATCCCGAAGAACAGCGCGAGGCCATTGCACGCACGCTGTCGCTGGAATCGGAACCCATCGTCAAGCTTCTGCAGGAAAACGCCTATCGCGAAGTGCTGCTGCGTCAGCGCATCAACGAGGCGGCAAAAGGCGTCATGGTGGCGTACGCGCTGGACGCTGACCTTGACCAGCTCGGCGCAAACAACGGCGTCGAGCGCCTGACCATTACACCGGCCGACAGCACCACCATTCCGCTGACGGCGGCGGTGATGGAAAGCAACGACGATTACCGCGCGCGCATCGCCGCCGCGTTTGAAGGGCTGAGCGTGGCCGGTCCGACCGGCGCATATGAATACCACGCGCGCAGCGCCGACGGCCGCGTGGCTGATGCGTCCGCGATCAGCCCGTCACCTGCCGTTGTCACCGTGACGGTGCTTGCCCGCGAGGGTGACGGCACAGCCGCTGCTGACCTGCTGGCCGTGGTCGATAAGGCGCTGAACGATGAGAACGTGCGCCCGGTGGCTGACCGCGTGAACGTGCGATCGGCGGACATCGTGAACTATGCGATCGAGGCCGAAATCTTTATTTACCCTGGTCCCGAAGCGGAGCCGGTGCGGGCGGCGTCAGAGGCCAAGCTTGCCACGTACGTCACGGCGCAGAAGCGGCTCGGGCGAGACATTCGCCTGTCGGCGCTGTATGCGGCCATTCACGTTGAAGGCGTGCAGCGCGTCAACCTGATCCAGCCCGTCGCTGACGTGGTACTCGATAAAACGCAGGCCGCTTACTGCACCGGCTACACGCTGAGCGTCGGGGGTTCCGATGAGTGATCGCCTGCTGCCGACCGGTTCGTCGGCGCTGGAAGTGGCCGCCGCTGAGGCGCTGACAAGTATCAGCACGATGAACGTGCCGCTGCGCCAGCTGTGGAACCCGCAGACCTGCCCGCTGGCGCTGCTGCCCTATCTGGCGTGGGCGTGGTCGGTTGATCGCTGGGATTCCGCCTGGAGCGAATCGACGAAGCGCGACGTGGTGGCGGCCGCGCGTTATGTACACCGGCACAAAGGAACGATTGGCGCGATCCGGCGCGTGGTGGAGCCGCTGGGCTATCTGATTCGCGTGCTGGAGTGGTGGAAGACCAACGAAGCGCCAGGCACGTTTCGCCTCGATGTTGGCGTGCTCGATACCGGCATCACCGAGGAAATGTATAACGAGCTGGAGCGGCTGATAGCTGATGCGAAGCCATGCAGCCGTCACCTCATCGGGCTGTCTATCAACCTTGATGCAAACGGCGCAATCCCGGTGGTGGTTGCCAGCTACAGCGGCGACGAGCTGACCGTTTATCCCTACACACCAGACATTATCAGCACCGGCGGCGCGGCTTATTCCGGCGCGGCGGTGCATCTAATCGACTTGACGGAAGTGAGCGTATAACGATGAAATATTTTGCCCTGCTGACCAATCAGGGCGCGGCTATTCTGGCAAACGCCGCCGCGCTCGGAACCAAAGTGAACATCACCGCAATGGCGGTGGGCGACGGTGGCGGCACGCTGCCCACGCCTGACGCGGCACAGACCAAGCTTGTCGGCGAGAAGCGCCGCGCACAGCTCAACTCGCTGACCATTGACACCGCCAACAGCAGCCAGATTATCGCCGAGCAGGTGATCCCCGAAGGCGAAGGCGGTTTCTGGATCCGTGAAATCGGTCTGTTCGACGCCGACGGCGTGATGATTGCCGTGGCGAACTGCGCCGAAACCTACAAACCGCAGCTGGCCGAGGGCAGCGGCCGCACGCAGACCGTGCGCATGATTATCATCGTGAACAGCACCAGTGCGGTGACGCTGAAAATCGACCCGGCCGTGGTGCTGGCGACGCGTAAATACGTGGATGACTCCTTAATCGTCGCAAAGCAGTACGCCGACACGCTGCTGGCGCAGGCGAAGAAGTACAACGACGATAAGATGGCGCTACACATCAGCGCGACAAATCCGCATACACAGTACCTGTTAATCGCAAAAGCGCTGGCTGAAATCAAAGATGCCGGCAAGGTTGTCGAGGCGCTGAAAAGTTTAGGCATTGGCGAGGGTGCGCCGATTATTGGCTCGCCATTCCCGTGGCCGCACGCGCAGATGCCTAATGAGCTGTTTTCGTCTATGTCAGACATGGTGTTTCTGAAAAGTAACGGCGCGAGTTTCAGCGGCACGCTCTATCCCAGGCTGGCGCTACTGTACCCCATGCTAAAGTTGCCCGATTTGCGCGGTGAGTTTATTCGTGGATGGGATGATGGCAGGGGCATCGATACCGGGCGAAGCCTGTTGACTCAGCAGGCGGCAACGCTTGTGGAGAGTATTGGTCTCGCTAAAGGTTCGGGCACTAATTTTACGCTCGTCACCCGACCAACTCCGACAGTGACCAGCACAAGCGCTAATTATTACACGCAAGATTATGACGCCAGAGAATCGCTATACGGTAATTCTGAGGCATATCCGGGTGTCAGCCTGACGGCAACGGGATCGGGTTCAGGCGCTGGTTTTCGTGTCAGGCCGCGCAACGTGGCGTTTAATTTCATTGTGAGGGCTGAATGATGGCGATTGAAAATAAAGCGATTCTGGATGAAAGCGGTCTGGCGGTGGCTGCAGGTTTGATTACTGTATACAACTTTGCACCTGATAGCGGGCTATACATGGGCGCGACGGAGGAGCATTTAACGGCAGGCGTAGGCATCCCGGCTCACTCAACCTGCGCTATCCCTAAAAATGCACGGTCGGGCAAGGTGAACGTGTATGTTGATGGCCGCTGGCAGAAAATTTCAGATCATCGCGGTGAAACAATTTACAGCACCCTTACCGGCACGGAGTTTGAGGTAAGCCAGCCCGGAGAATATCCGGCTGATACCACCACGCTAAAACCCACAACACCTTTTGACTTCTGGAACGGTGTAGCATGGCAGACCGACACCGAGGCGCAGCAAGTGGCGGCCATCATTAATGCCGAGGCAGAGCGAACAGCACTCATCAGCGAGGCCAACAGCGTGACGCAGGCTTGGCAAACCCAGCTACTGCTCGGTATCATCAAAGAAAATGATCGCGTAGCGCTTACTGCCTGGATGAAATACCTACAGGCAGTTCAGGATGTGGAAGTTTCAGATGTCGGAAAGATAGCTTGGCCGAATAAGCCTCACTAATTTTTTCTAAAACCCCACATACACATACCCGATACAAACCAGAGCGGCAAGTATATAAACAATGGGAATATATCTTGCCTCTCTAATTACCAATTGAAGAAAGGTTGCACCTTCTTTTCTGCAATGAATGTAAAATACACAATAAAATACAAAGACCATCAACATTAAAGTTATAAATACTGAGAGTGAAACAATCGGATGTGTATCGCTCACTCCTTCTTTATAAATCACTTTTGATGCTGTGATTATCGTAATCAATATTAAGCTGAATGAAACTCCACAGCCCCACAAAAGGATTTCAGAACAGAGTTTTCTTACGATTGCTCCTGATTTCCCCAGCGTATGATGTTGCCCCCACACATTTCCAACTCGTACTTCCATGTCCTTAAAAACAGAGGCAACAAAAAGCATTATCACACCTATAGGTAAAGCGAAGTTAATTATACCTAACGCATTTTCAATGCTGGACTTGTAATAATTCATTAGTGAGAAATCAGTGCGTGAGGACAATAACACATATGATGTAATTGTAATAATTGACCAAGGGATCATTCTGTATGCAATTTCAATTCGTAAATCGCGCTTTATAAATTGGTCAATTACATTTGATTCAACTTTCAAATACCCACCTCATTTAATATTAAATAATTGCTACTCCTCGTCTCAATAAGACTATCTTGTTTTGCTATCGACCAGCAAAACCTTATTGAATGCGCCGTCCCGCCTGACCTGTCACCCTGAGCACACCTTTAATCAGGAGTGCTACACATGGCCGATTACCATCACGGTGTCCGCGTCGTCGAAATCAACGATGGCACGCGCACTATCTCCACAGTATCAACTGCGATTGTCGGCATGGTCTGCACCGCCGACGATGCGGACGCGGCAACCTTCCCGCTCAACACCCCGGTTCTCATCACCAATGTGCAGGGCGCAGTCGGCAAAGCAGGCGTGAAAGGCACGCTCGCAGCCTCGCTGCAGGCAATCGCCGATCAGTCAAAGCCCGTCACCGTCGTGGTGCGCGTGGCCGAAGGCGACGACGAAGCCGAAACCATTTCCAACATCATCGGCGGCACTGACCTCAACGGCCAGTACACCGGCATGAAAGCGTTGCTCGCCGCGCAGACGCAGCTCGACGTGAAGCCGCGCATCCTCGGCGTGCCGGGACTCGACTCGCTGGAGGTGGCGACCGCGCTTGCCAGCATCGCGCAGCAGCTGCGCGCCTTCGCCTACGTGTCGGCGTGGGAATGCAGCACCATTTCAGAAGCTCGCCTGTACCGCCAGAATTTCAGCCAGCGCGAAATCATGGTGATCTGGCCGGACTTCCTCGCGTGGAACACCACCACCAACAAATCGGACGTGGCTTACGCCACCGCTCGCGCCCTCGGCCTGCGCGCCAAAATCGACAACGACACCGGCTGGCATAAAACCCTGTCAAACGTCGGCGTTAACGGCGTGACCGGGATTTCCGCGTCGGTGTTCTGGGACTTGCAGCAGGTTGGCACCGATGCTGACCTGCTCAACGAGGCGGACGTCACCACGCTGATCCGCAAGGACGGTTTTCGCTTCTGGGGTAACCGCACCTGCAGCGACGACCCGCTATTCCAGTTCGAGAACTACACCCGCACCGCGCAGGTGCTGGCGGACACCATTGCCGAGGCGCACATGTGGGCGGTGGATAAGCCGCTGACGCCGGTACTGGTGAAAGAGATTATCGCAGGCATCAACGCCAAATTCCGCGAGCTGGTGAGCGCCGGTTATCTGCTGGGCGCGTCCGCCTGGTATGGCGAGGGCGCCAACGATAAAGATACCCTTAAGGCGGGCAAGCTCTTTATCGACTACGACTACACGCCGGTTCCGCCGCTGGAAGATTTAACCTTCCGCCAGCGCATTACCGACAGTTATCTGGCGACCTTCGCCGCATCCGTAAACAGCTAAGGAGCCGGATAAATGGCACTGCCACGCAAACTAAAAGGCATGAACCTGTTCAACGACGCCAACAGCTATCAGGGCGTTGTCACCGCCGTGACGCTGCCGAAGCTGGCGCGCAAGCTCGACGCGTACCGCGCAGGCGGCATGAGCGGCGCGGCCTTCATCGACAACGGGCTGGAAGATGACGCGCTCGATATGGAGTGGACTATCGGCGGCATTGACGAGCTGGTGCTCTCGCAGTGGGGCGCATCCGCTGTCCCGATGCGCTTCACCGGCTCGTATCAGCGCGACGACACCGGCGAAGAAATCGCGGTTGAGGTTGAGGTGCGCGGCAAGCACCAGAGCTTTGACTTCGGCGAAGCCAAACAGGGCGAAGACACCGAAACCAAAATCACCAGCAAGAACACGTATTTCAAGCTGACGTGGAACGGCAAGGAGCTGATCGAGATCGACACCGTGAACATGGTGGAGAAGGTCAACGGCGTTGACCGCCTTGAGCAGCGCCGCAAGAACATCGGCCTAGTTTAAACCTGACGACAGCGCCATTCCGGTGCTGGCCTTCCCTCACGACATTGAATGGATCTAAAAAAATGGAACAGAACAAAAACACCGTGGTATTTGAAACCCCGATTAAGCGCAGCGATACCGAGATTAAGCAGGTAGACGTGATTAAGCCCAACGCCGGAAGCCTGCGCGGCGTGCGCCTGGCTGATTTGTGTCAGTCGGACGTTGACGCGCTGCTGACCGTGCTGCCGCGCATCACCCTGCCCGCGCTGACCAAACCCGAATGCAACAACCTCGATCCGGTTGACCTGATTTCGCTCGGCGGCAAGGTGATCGGTTTTTTGCAATCGAAGTCGGACGAATAGACTGGCCGCGCGGCCTGACGGTTAACGACCTGATGGCCGACGTCGCCACCATTTTCCACTGGCCGCCTTCTGAAATGTACGCCATGCCGCTGGGCGAGCTGATGGAGTGGCGGCAGAAAGCCTTTATCCGCAGCGGAGCAGAACCGGATGAGCAATAACCTCAAAGTGCAGGTGCTGCTGAACGCAGTTGACCGCGCTTCGCGCCCCTTCAAAGCCGTTGAGCAAGCCTCAAAAGGTCTGGCAACCGACATCCGCCGCACGCAGCAGAGCATCACCGAGCTGGACGCGCAGGCGGGCAAAATCGACAGTTTCCGCCAGACCAGCGCGCAGCTGGCCGTCACGCAGCAGAAACTGAAAAACGCCAAAGCCGAAGCGGAGGCGCTGGCCGTGGCGTTTCGCAACACTGCCCGACCCACCGCGCAGCAGGCGCGCGAGCTGGAGAAGGCGAAGCAGGCAGCGGCCGCGCTGCAGACCAAATCGAATTCGCTGCGTCTTTCGGTGCAGCAGCAGCGCGATGCGCTGGCGGCGGCGGGTATTTCCACGCGCAACCTGAGCAGTGAGCAGCGGCGACTCAAAGAGGCCGCCGCGCAGGCAGCGCTTAATCTCGGCCGACAGCGTCAGGAGCTGCAGCGCCTCAACGCACAGCAGGAACGGCTTAACCGCGTCAGCGAGCGCTACCGGCGCGGGCAGGAATTGTCCGCGAAGGTGCGCAACGGCGGCGCGGCTGCGTTTGCCGGTGGCACAGCCGCGCTCTATGCCGGTAGCCGGTTAATGGCGCCCGAAATCCAGACGCAGCACAGCGGCGCGTTGATTGCTGCCCGCCAGGGCGAAAGCGCGTCAAAGGGGGGTGAGTACACCGCTGCGATCCAGCGTATCAACGCGTCGGGCGTGAGCGGTGACATCGAGCAAATCACCGAGGCGTTATCGGCGGTGCGCAGCACGCTCGGCACGCTGGGTAACGTGGGCGAAGCCGAGTTAGACCGCATCACCCGCAAGGCGCTTGACATGCAATCCACCTTCGGCACCGACACCGCCGAGAGCATCCAGATTGCCGCGATCATGATGAAAAACAAGCTCGCGGCCAACAGCGACGAGGCGCTGGATTTAATCGTCACCGGCATGCAGCGCGTGTCGGCGGGCATGCGCGGCGAGATGCCGGAAATCCTGCACGAGTATTCGACGCACTTCCGCAACATGGGATTCACCGGCACTGAGGCGATGTCGCTGTTGGTTGATATGTCGAAGCAGGGGAAATTTGCGCTCGACAAAACCGGTGATGCGATAAAGGAATTTAGCATTCGCGGTTCGGACATGTCGAAAAACAGCGTCGCCGCCTATCAGGAAATCGGTCTCAACGCCGCGAAGATGTCGCGCGATATTGCCAGCGGCGGTGATAAAGCGCGGGTGGCGATGCAGAAAACTGCTAAAGGGCTGCTCGCCATAAAAGACCCGGCCGCGCGGGCAAACGCGGCGATTTCCCTGTTCGGCACACCGGTTGAAGATTTATCCGTTGACCAGATACCGGCGTTTCTCGGCGCGCTGGCAGGCGTTAAAAACCAGCTCGGTGACGTCACCGGCGCGGCCGCGCGCATGGGCGACACGCTGCGCGATAACCTGTCGGGCGACGTGGCGAAACTCAAAGGCTCGTTTGAAGGGCTGCGCTTCAACGTCTTTAAGGGAATGGATAACCATCTTCGCGTGATGACCAAAAGCGCGACAAAGTGGATTGAAAAGCTCGATGCGTGGGTGACTAAAAATCCCACCCTGACATCCAATCTGGTGATGGTGACCGGCGCGATTGCCGGAGTCGCGGCGGTGCTCGGCGGTGTCGGGCTGGTTGTCTGGCCGGTGATGATGGGCATTAACGCGCTCATTGCGGGCGCGGGCATGCTGAGCGTGGGATTCAGCATCGCCGGTGGTGCGATTGTCACGGCGCTCGGCGCAATCACGCTGCCGGTGCTGGCGATCGGCGCGGCTATCGTGGCCGGTGCGCTGCTGGTGCGTAAATATTGGGAGCCTATCAGCGCCTTTATGTCGGGCGTGGCCGCAGGCTTTACCGCCGCGATGGGTCCGATTGGCGAATCGTTTAGCTCGCTCAAGCCGCCGTTTGAATGGCTGGGCGGCAAGGTGAAAGAGCTGTGGGAATGGTTCGGCCGCCTGCTGGAGCCGGTGAAGTCCACGCAGTCGGAGCTGGCAACGGCCGGTGAGATGGGCAAGAAGTTTGGCAACATGCTGGCCGAGGCGCTGAAAATTCCGGGCGAGGCGCTCGATCAGCTGCGCGGCGGCATCGACTGGGTGCTGGAAAAGCTCGGCGTGATCGACACCAAATCCAGCGGCATCAAAGATAAAGTGCCGTCACCCGATCCGCTGGCGACCGGTGGCGCGGGCGTGGACACCGGCGGGCTGCAGTACAGTCTGGCAACCGGCGGCGCGCCGTATCGCCCGGTGTCCGCGCCGTCTGGCGGTGGCGGCTTTACCGACCGCAGCCAGAACACCTATCAGTATGAAATCAGGATGCACGAAGGCATGACCAAAGACGATGCGCTGGCGCTCATGGCGCAGCATCAGGCGAAGGAGCAGCGTAACCGGCAGGCGCAGAACCGCAGCAAAATGGGCTGGGAGGATAACTGATGATGATGATCTACGGCATGATGCCGTTTATGCGCCAGACGCTGCCGTATGGCGAGCTGCAGCAGAACATCGACTACCGCTGGCCGACGAACAGCCGTATCGGGCAGCGACCAGCGGCGCAGTTTATCGGCGTAGGTGACGAAAAAATCACGCTGTCCGGTGAGCTGCGCCCGGAAATCACCGGCGGCGCGGTTTCGCTGATGACGGTGCGTCTGCTGGCCGATCAGGGCATGGCGTGGCCGCTGATTGGCGGCAGCGGCATGATTTACGGCATGTACGTGATCGAGAGCCTTTCGAGCGCGCACAGCGAGTTTTTCCCCAACGGCGCAGCCAGCAAAATCATGTTTACCCTGAACCTCAAACGCGTGGATGAGTCGCTGACCTCGATGTTTGGCGACCTGAAAAAGCAGGCCGACGGTCTGATCGGCGGCGTGAACAATCTGCCAGGGCAAATCACCTCGGCGATCGACAGTGCGAAATCAGCGGCGGGCAGTTTAATTTCATCGGTGGGAGGGCTGTTAGGATGACCGGCATCAGCGGCTTACCGGTGCAGGCAGGCGCACGCCTGACGCCGGATTTTTTGCTTATGGTGAACGCAAAGGACGTCACTACTAACCTGCGTGACCGTCTAATCTCGCTGACGCTCACCGACAATCGCGGCTTTGAAGCTGACCAGCTCGACATCGAGCTGGATGACGCCGACGGCAAGCTGACAATGCCGGTGCGCGGCGCTGAGCTGTCGCTGTTTCTCGGCTGGAAGGGGCAGGCGCTGGTCGGCAAAGGCACGTTTACCGTGGATGAGGTGGAGCACCACGGCGCGCCGGACACCATGACTATCCGCGCACGCAGCGCCGACTTTCGCGGCTCGCTCAATTCCCGCCGCGAGGTGTCTTACCATGACACCACGCTCGGCGCGATCGTTGAGCAGATTGCCGGACGCAACAATCTGAAAGCCATGCTGGCCGACGGCTTTGCCACCATCGCGGTGGCACACATCGACCAGACGCAGGAAACCGACGCGAAGTTTTTAACCCGCCTCGCCACGCTGTATGGGGCAGTGGCGGCAATCAAGGCCGGACGGCTGCTGTTTATCCGGCCGGGGAACAGCGTCACGCTGAGCGGCAAGCCGATCCCGCAGATGACCATTACGCGTAATGACGGCGACTGGCACAGTTTCAGCATTGCCGATCGCGGTGCTTACACCGGCGTGTCGGCGAGTTGGCTGCACACCAAAGACCCCAAGCCAAAGAAAGTGAAGCTGCAGCGCAAAGCTAAAGCGCAACAGCAAAGCACCGTGGCTCACCCGGACGCAAAGAAGACCAGCGCAAAGACGGATAAGCTGCAGGAGGCAAAAGAGGGTAATTACCTTGAGGGCAACGAAGATAACGTGTTCACGCTGACGACGGTATTTTCCAGCCAGAAAACCGCGACGAGTGCGGCTAAAGCCAAGTGGGAAAAGCTACAGCGCGGCGTGGCAGAGTTTTCGCTCACGCTGGCGATGGGACGTGCTGACCTTTACCCTGAGACGCCGGTCAAAGTTAGCGGCTTTAAATCGGTGATCGATGCGCAGCCGTGGCTAATCAGCAAGGTGACGCACAACCTGAGCAGCGGCGGTTACACCACGCAGTTGGAATTTGAGGTGCTGCTTTCGGATGTTGAATATCAGTCAATGCAAGAGGGTGAAACGGAAACCGGCTAATTAGGCTGTAATTTGCAAACTGCGATTTGCTTATTCAAAATTAGCCTTCGTCGCCCTACCCTGCCCGTAAGGATTTCAACATGATGCATTGCCCGCTATGCCAAACAGCTGCGCACGCCAAGAGCAGCCGTTATGTTTCCAAAGAAACCAAAGAACGTTATCACCAGTGTCAAAACATCAATTGCAGCTGCACTTTTAAAACACTTGAATCAGTCGCAGGAATTATTGTTTCGCCCGGCCAGGTTAACAAGGTTCCGCTCTACTCCAATCAACAACATCAGCCTTCCCTGCTTCACTAATCTAGCCCGCGATGCGGGCTTTTTCATGTTTACTTTCTGAGTAATCAAACATTGAATACTGTATTTATATACAGTATTTTAGCCTGCATTTTTAAGATGGAGGCAGGTTATGGCGATCAGGAAGCTCAGCACGGGTAAATGGCTTTGCGAGTGCTATCTCAATGGCAGAGAGGGTAAACGTGTTAGAAGGCAGTTCAAGACACGCGCCGAAGCCATTGCCTTTGAGCAATACACGCTGGATGAAAGCAAAGCCAAACCTTGGCTGGGTGAGAAAGAAGATAATCGCCGTTTAAGCGAGTTGATTGATCTCTGGTATAACCTGCATGGCCGCTCACTCAGCGATCGCAAGGGGCGTTTGGGTAAGCTCAACATCATCTGCAATGGCCTGGACAATCCTATCGCTGCCAACATTACTGCAAAAGATTGGGCACACTATCGTAATAGCCGGTTAGAAGGGAAAATCGAGAACGGTTATAAAACCAGTGCTAAATCTTTGAAGGTGTCACTGGGCACGGTTAATTGCGAGCACGCCTTTTTACGCGCCCTGTTTAATGAGTTGGAACGTCTCGGCGAAATTGCCTACCCCAACCCACTCAAAAATATTCGTTTGTTCGAGCAACCCGAAAAAGAAATGGCTTGGCTGACGGAGGCGCAAATTAAAAAACTGTTTGCGGCTTGTGAAGTGCACGGCAATCCGCAACTGACATTGATTATTAAGATATGCCTCTCAACCGGTTGTCGTTGGAATGAGGCTGCAGCACTTAAAGCGTCGCAAATATCCCCGCTCAAAATCACGTTCATCAATACCAAAGGTAAGCGCAATCGCACCGTTCCGATTAGCAAAGAGCTGCATGACGAATTGAAGGATAAAGAAGGCAAGTTTTTCGAAGAGTGTTATCGCCAGTTCTATCGGGTGATCCGTCTCGCCGGAATAGAGCTGCCCGAAGGGCAAATGAGCCACGTCCTGCGCCACAGCTTCGCCAGCCACTTCATGATGGCCGGTGGCAACATACTTGTTCTGCAGCGCATTCTTGGTCACTCGGACATACGCGTAACCATGCGTTACGCCCACTTCGCGCCTGATCATCTTGAAGACGCTATTCATTGCAATCCATTAGCGATTATGGCCGGGAAAAGTGGCGGCAAAATGGCGGCGGAGGTTGTCACAGGGTAGAACACGGTGTAACAGGATGGGCAATAACTCATTGATAAATAGATAATTTATTGATGCTAAACAGTAAACAAAAAAAGACCCAATACGATTCCTGTATCGGGTCCAGGGAAATGGCTCGTAGTGAGCCGTGCGCTAAAAGTTGGCATTTTTGAAGGCGAGGTGCCTTGCCTTTTAAAGGTAGTCCAACGGCGAACATTGTCCAGCAAGCAGCCTGAGGCGAGCCGGAAAGCTGCCAACTCTGTGATCGCGCTGGCACTACCAGACGCCTGCAACGCTTTTTGACGGCGGCGTCTGCCGGCTTTTACTTAACGCACAGCTGCTGCGCGCGATCGATAATCGGCTGCAGCGACATTTTACTGCCGGGATGCGCCTTATCATCTGCCAGGATAGTATTAATCGACTGCAGCGTGCCCTGCCCCGCATCGGCACGCGCCAGCGCTTTTTCATTCAGCGGGTACTGCAGTAGCGTGCTGGGGTTAATGGCAAACAGTGCGCCATCCTTTTCACAGGTCAGCATCACCTCTTCACGCGTGAAGGGCCACTTTGCCTTACCGATTTCAAAACGACTGACCGTAATAATTTCGCCCGCCAGCGCCTGGCTGCAGAGCGCCAGCAGCAGGCAGGCAGGAATCACTTTTTTCAGCAAAATATTGACCTCATTTCATCTTCACTGACACGGCAGGCAGACAGATTACCCGGCGGGTTTTCCGGCGCTGCCGCTGATGTGGCAGCAGGATACGCCGCCCGATTCAGCGTGTCGAGACCTGCAGTGCGATCCGGTTGCCCTTGATCCTGCTGCATGAAACCATTATTTTTGCCGCTGATTATCAGGAGAAAAGCATGCGTTATAATCTTGCACAGCTGTCGCAGGAAGAGAAAGACAAGGTCAACGTTGAGCTGGCGGCGGCAGGCGTCGCGTTCAAAGAGCGCTACAATATGCCGGTCGTGGCGGAGATGGTTGAACGCGAGCAGCCGGAAGCGCTGCGCGACTGGTTCCGCCAGCGCCTGATGCACTATCGCCAGGCTTCGCTCAGCCTCTCCCGCCTGCCCTACGAACCTAAGCAGAAATAACCTATGTTACGCGTGATAGATACAGAAACCTGCGGCCTGCAGGGCGGCGTGGTAGAGATCGCCTCGGTGGATGTCATTGACGGGCAGATTGTCAATCCGATGAGCGATCTGGTCTGCCCGGATCGCCCTATCAGTCGTCAGGCAATGATGGTGCATCGCATCACAGAAGCGATGGTGGCGGATAAACCGCCGATAGAAGCGATCATCAGCCGCTATTACGGCAGCCCGCACTATGTGGCTCATAACGCCAGCTTTGACCGCCGCATGCTGCCCGCCATGCCGGGCGAATGGATCTGCACCATGACGCTGGCGCGCAAACTGTGGCCCGGCATTAAATATGGTAATCAGGCGCTGCGGCACAGCCTGAAACTTGAGGTGACGCCGCCTGCAGACCTGCATGCACACCGCGCGCTTTATGACTGCTACGTTACCGCCGCGCTGCTGATCCGTATTATGGAGATCTCCGGCTGGAGTCCGGCGGAGATGGTAAGCCGGACTGAACCGGCTGCGCTCTCCGGCGATATCTTTCCATTTGGCAAATATCGCGGACAGAGTATCAGCGTTATTGCGCGCCGCGATCCGGGTTATCTGCGCTGGGTACTGGACAATGTCCGCGATCTGCGCCCGCCGCTGCGGCAGGCGCTGCGTAAATATGTCAAAGACGATCAGTAATCCACCCGATCCGGCAGGCTGCCCTGCGCCAGCGCAATCAGGAACGTAAATTCCTGCGCAACGCCCTCATAGGATTTGAAGCGTCCCGACTTACCGCCGTGGCCGGAATCCATGTCGGTACAGAGCAGCAGCAGCGCGTCACTGGTTTTATATTCGCGCAGCTTTGCCACCCACTTAGCGGGCTCCCAGTACTGCACCTGTGAATCGTGCAACCCCGTGGTGATCAGCAGATGCGGATACGCCTGCGCGGTCACATTATCATAGGGGCTGTAACGGCTGATGTAGTGATAGGCGTCGGGCTGTTCCGGATTTCCCCACTCATCATACTCGCCGGTGGTTAACGGGATAGTGGGATCGAGCATGGTTGTCACCACATCCACAAACGGCACCTGCGCTACCACGCCGTGGAACAGGGTCGGTGCCATATTGACAACCGCGCCCATCAGCAGCCCGCCCGCGCTACCGCCCATGGCGTAGAGACGCTGCGGATCGCCATAGCCTTTGGCTACCAGCCCCTGCGTCACGTCGATAAAATCGGTGAAGCTGTTCATCTTATGCATCAGACGGCCGCTGTCATACCACTGCTGGCCCAGCTCGCCCCCGCCGCGGACATGCACAATGGCATAGATAAAACCGCGCTGCAGCAGGCTGACGCGGCTGGCGCTAAAGTTCGCCTCCATTGTGCTGCCGTAGGCGCCATAGCCATAGACCAGCAGCGGATTTTTACCGCGCTGAAAATATTTCCGATGATAAACCAGCGATACCGGCACTTCGGTACCGTCGCGCGTTTTGATCCACTGGTGCTCACTTCTGTACTCATCCGGATCAAAGCCTGGTATCGGCGTCTGTTTGAGGATGCGCCGCTCCCCGGTCTCCATATTCAGTTCAAACAGCGTATCGGGCGTGGTCATCGAGGAGTAGCCGTAGCGCAGCGTATCGCTCTCCGGCGTGGGGTTAAACGCCAGCCAGGTCACATAGGCGGGATCGTCAAACGCGATACCATAGCTCTCGCCGCTGGCGCGGTTAATCTGCCGCAAAGTACTGACGCCGCGCTGGCGCTCTTCTACTACCAGCCAGCTGCGAAACAGCTGGAAATCCTCCAGAACGACGTGCTCGCGCGCCGGTATCAGCGTCTCCCAGCGCTGCTCCGCCAGCCAGGCGCTGCGGTAGAGACCGAAGTTCTTGCCGTCGCGGTTCGAGCGGATATAAAAATTGTGGTTATAGTGGTCGATGCTGTATTCGTGATCGCGCCGGCGCGGGCAGAATACCTGCGGCTGCGCGTCAGGATACTCCGCGTCCAGCAGCAGGATCTCACTGGTGGTGGTGCTGAAGAGCGCAATCAGAATAAAGTGCTCTGACGTGGTTTTATGCACGCTAAGATGAAAGCTCTCATCCTTCTCTTCATATACCAGCTGGTCATCACTCTGCGGATGGCCCAGCTCATGGCGCCATATCTGATACGCCAGCAGCGTTTTCGGATGTTTGCGCACATAGTAAAGCGTACGCGAGTCGTTTGCCCAGGCTACGCTGGATGAGGCGTTATGTAATACTTCAGGATACCAGCTGCCGCTCTGCAGGTTACGAAAGCGGATACCATACTGACGGCGCGATAAAAAATCTTCCGCCAGTGCCATAACCTGATTGTCCGGGCTGATATCCAGCGCTCCCATGGTGTAGAAGTCGCTGTGCGCAGCGCGCCGGTTGCCGTCAAGCAGCAGCTGCCAGGGTGCGTCCGCTCCGCCCTCAACCGGCTGCCGATAAAACGCTGCATATTCGTTGCCAGCCTCATAGCGGCGCTGATAGCGAAAGCCGTTTTTCGTATAGGGCACGGAATAGTCCTGACCCGGAATACGATCGACAATCTCTTTCAGCACCTTCTCCTGCAGCGCATTCTGCGACGCCATCATCGCCCTGCCGTAGCGGTTCTCCTCCTGCAGATAGGCGAGCACGCTGGGGTCTTCACGATCGTCATCGCGCAGCCAGAAATAATCATCGGTGCGCGTATCGCCATGCAAAGTCATGACATGCGGAATTTTTTTTGCCTGCGGCTGTTTCATAACGCGGTTTCTCCCGGAGAAATCGTTTTATGCAAGCGTGGCACCAATCAGGCGGGAATGCCAGAACTGCCGCAGGCGCAGCTGTTTCCGACCTCTCAGCCAGCAGATTCTGCGGCGATATCTCGCTGGATCCCGTCACGCACATCCTGCGGAATTTTCAGCGCATCGCCCAGCGCGGTGAGATAACTGCGCTCCATAAAGTGGTCGATATCGACAGCTGCACAGCTGAGCACGTAGAGCTCCAGCGCCTCCTCTTCGTTTTTTACCCCGGCCGCCAGCCACTGCGGATCGAGCGGACGCGCCATCGCCTGCTTAATCAGGCTTTCCGCCTGCGCGCCATAGCCCGCCTGCTGAATCTGTTTCTCAATTGCAGCCTGTTCAGCCTCATCGATATGACCATCACTTTTGGCAGCAAATACCAGCGCAGCGATCAGCCGTTCTGCGCGCTGGTCAGGCGGCGTTTGCTGCCCGTCAGTGCCGGATGCGGACGGATACGCTGTGCGGATACGATCTTTATATTTATTCCATAACAGCGCACCGGCTGCCGCACCGCCGCCCAGCAGCAGCGCCTTGCCGCCAAATTTTGTCAGCAGTTTACGTGACGATTTGCTGCCCGCCAGCACGCCTGCCAGTCCACCCAGTGCCCCGGGCCCCAGCAGGTCACCCAACCCGGAAGTGCCGCCCTTTTTCTTTGCCAGAACCGTCTGAAGCTGCTGCAGCCACTGATTCATTGTTTAACTCCCGTTTAAGTTAGCCCGCTTTATCCTGGCGCAACCTGCGTCAGAAAATGTCAGAGCGGGCAAAGTACGGAAAATCTTTACCGGCGTAAAACGTGAGCGCGCAAACGTTTTCGTATATACTGCCGGCGCTTTTTTGACTGCTAAGGTGACAGGTATGACAACTCTCGGAACGGCACTGCGACCCGGTGCCACGCGCGTTATGCTGCTGGGCTCAGGCGAGCTGGGTAAAGAGGTCGCGCTGGAGTGCCAGCGTTTAGGTGTGGAAGTGATCGCTGTCGATCGCTATGCCGATGCGCCGGCAATGCAGGTTGCGCATCGCAGCCACGTAATCAATATGCTCGATGGCGAGGCGCTGGCTGCACTGATCGCCCGTGAACAGCCGCACTTTGTGGTGCCGGAAATTGAGGCGATTGCCACCGATACGCTGGTTGAGCTTGAAGCCCGGGGGCAGAAAGTGGTGCCGACCGCTCGCGCCGCACGCCTGACCATGAACCGGGAGGGGATCCGTCGTCTGGCCGCCGAAGAACTGAACCTGCCCACCTCACGCTATCAGTTTGCCGACAGCCAGGAACACTTTTTCGCAGCAGCAGAAGCGATAGGGTTTCCCTGCATCATTAAGCCGGTGATGAGTTCATCCGGCAAAGGTCAGAGCTTTATTCGCAGCGCGGACGCGCTGCAGCAGGCGTGGGATTATGCCCAGCAGGGTGGCCGTGCCGGTGCCGGCCGGGTGATTGTTGAAGGCGTGGTCAGATTCGATTTCGAAATTACGCTGCTGACGGTCAGCGCCGTTGACGGCATCCACTTCTGCGCCCCGATCGGCCATCGCCAGGAGGAGGGAGATTACCGCGAATCCTGGCAGCCGCAGCAGATGAGCGCCGCTGCCCTCGCACGGGCGCAGGAGATTGCGGCCAGCGTGGTAAACGCGCTGGGTGGATATGGCCTGTTTGGCGTTGAGCTGTTCGTTTGTGGTGATGAGGTGGTGTTCAGCGAAGTGTCGCCCCGCCCGCATGATACCGGCATGGTGACGCTGATTTCTCAGGATCTCTCTGAGTTCGCTCTGCACGTGCGGGCGTTTCTCGGGCTGCCGATCGGCAGTATTCGCCAGTATGGACCGGCGGCGTCAGCCGTGATCCTGCCGCAGCTGGAGAGTCAGGATGTGCGCTTTGCGCACGTTGATGCCGCGCTGGGCGCGGGTCTGCAGCTGCGCCTGTTTGGTAAACCGGAGATCAGCGGACAGCGGCGCCTGGGCGTCGCGCTGGCAACCGGAGAGAGCACGGAAGAGGCGGTGGCGCGCGCCGTCGCCAGCGCGGCCGCGATAACTGCCGAAGGCTGACAGCGCTGGCAGCAGGTCAACGCACCTGCTGCCAGATATCTGCTTCCCGGGCTACCGCGCGCCCGCTATCGCCTCACGCGCCAGCTGCGTGATCCGCTCCCAGTCACCCTGCTGCAGCGCCTCATCCGGCACCAGCCACGAGCCGCCGATACACAGCACGCTTTTCAGCGCCAGATAGTCACGATAGTTTGCCGGTGAAATGCCGCCGGTCGGGCAAAACCGTACCTGCGGAAAAGGTCCGGCAAGCGCGGAAAGCGCCTTTACGCCGCCGCTGGCTTCAGCCGGGAAGAACTTGAATTCGCGCAGGCCATGATCCATACCCATCATCAGCTCTGATACGGTGCTGATCCCCGGGATCAGCGGTACCGGCCCCTCTGTTGCGGCCCGCAGCAGCGATTCGGTCAGTCCCGGGCTTATCACAAACTGCGCGCCTGCATCCGTGACCTCTTTCAGCTGCTGCGTATTGATAACCGTACCGGCGCCCACAATCGCTTCCGGCACCTCACGAATAATGGCGCGCAGCGCATCCATCGCAACCGGCGTACGCAGCGTCACCTCCAGCACCCGGATACCGCCTGCGACCAGCGCTTTTGCCATCGGCACAGCGTGCTCAGGCTGCTTCACCACAATGACCGGCACGACCGGTCCGGTGCTCAGCACCTGCTCTGCACTTATCTTCCAGTTCTTCATGAGGTTTCCCTGGTCACCGCAGCCCCGACGGCTGCGTTCTCATCATTAGCACTTTACCATACAAGATAAAACGGCTTTGCGTCTATGCAGCACCACGTGGTGATGCTGCTGTGGACTCTCTCTGCTATGGGCGTTGGCACGCGCTGCGCAAAAAAATACCCCTGCATGGCAGAGGTATTGGTTGAGTCTGAATAGCGCATCCGTACGACGGGCGATTACTCGCTAAATTCGTTCCATGAACGGCCGTCGCGGGTGATCATCGCAACGGAAGCCACCGGGCCCCAGGTGCCTGCCTGATACGGTTTAGAGGCATCGCCATCCGCATTCCAGGCCTCGATAATCGAATCCACCCAGCCCCATGCTGCTTCTACTTCATCGCGACGGACAAACAGCGCCTGAATGCCGCGCATCGATTCCAGCAGCAGACGCTCATAGGCATCCGCCAGATGTGACTGATTAAAGGTTTCTGAATAGCTCAGATCCAGCTTAGTGGTCTGCAGCTTATGCTTGTGATCCAGCCCTGGTACTTTGTTAAGGATCTCGATATCCACACCTTCATCCGGCTGCAGACGAATAGTGAGTTTGTTCTGCGGCAGTTCAGAATAGGAGTCTTTGAACAGGTTCATCTCCGGGTTCTTGAAATAGACGACGACCTCAGAGCATTTGGAAGGCAGACGTTTGCCGGTGCGCAGATAGAAAGGTACGCCCGCCCAGCGCCAGTTATCGATATCAACGCGAATAGCCACGAAAGTCTCGGTTGCGCTCTGCTTGTTAGCGCCCTCCTCTTCCAGATAGCCCGGTACTTTTTTACCCTGTACAAATCCTGCCGTGTACTGACCGCGTACGGTTTTTTCACGCACGTTGGTTTGATCGATCCGGCGCAGTGAACGCAGTACTTTTACTTTCTCATCGCGGATTGCATCTGCACTGAGATCGGAGGGCGGTGACATAGCAATCATGGTCAGTACCTGCAGCAGGTGGTTCTGAATCATGTCGCGCATCTGGCCCGCTTTATCAAAATAACCCCAGCGGCCTTCAATCCCCACCTCCTCTGCCACGGTGATCTGCACGTGGTCGATGGTGCGGTTGTCCCAGTTATTCACAAAGATTGAGTTAGCAAAGCGCAGCGCCAGCAGATTCAGCACCGTCTCTTTGCCCAGATAGTGGTCAATACGGAACACCTGGCTCTCGTCAAAGAATTTACCCACGCTGTCGTTGATTTCACGCGAGGTTTCCAGAGAGGTACCCAGCGGCTTTTCCATTACCACGCGGGCAGGTTTTGCGTTCAGCTTCGCTGCGCCAAGCCCTTCACAAATGGCACCGAACGTGCTCGGTGGCATAGCAAAGTAGTTAATGGTTACGCGCTCTTTTTGATCGAGCATTTTACCCAGTTTGGTGAAATGCGTTGTATCGTTCACATCGAGGTTACAGAAGTCGAGACGGCCGCTGAGCTTATCCCACAGCGCTTCATCAATCTTCTCTTTCATGAAGGTTTCCAGCGCCTCGCGTACCACTTTGGTATAAGCCGCTTTATCCCACTCCGCACGTCCTACTCCGATAATACGGGTGGTTTCGTGGATCTGACCAGCTTTCTCCAGCTGATACAGCGAAGGCAACAGTTTACGGCGTGCAAGATCGCCTTTGGCACCGAAAATCACCAGATCGCATGCCTGGGCTGTTTGTGTTACCGCCATTTTCCTCTCCTCGTTGCAGGATCTCCCGGATGTGCATCCTCACCATCCCGGACCTTTATTGTCATGTTCTTACGGCACAATGTACTTTTTTCGCCGCGCCAGGACAAGCGAGCGTCCCGCTGTTCATCGCGACGTCGCGTAACCAACAGGCCGGCGTCCCTGACCAGGGTTTACGTCAGTCATTACAGACGGGGCCTGCAGAAGTATGACAAAGAATTCAGCTTCGCATTTATCTGCCGCTGCGCGAAGGCGTGCTTCACAGAGCAAATTTTTACTAAATCATGGTGATGTAAGCGCTTTCATGTCTGTGCGGTGCCGTTCGGGCGCATTTTAGCTCTGCTATGCAGCCGTGTTATACCGATGCTAAAAATGCGCAAGCAAAACCGGGGTTATCCTGTGCCGCGTTTTAGCGTGATAGATCGCTCCGCACTTTGACAAAGCAGACCCATCTTAACAGGGTCAGACATTTGGTGTACCTTAGGTGTAAGCGTTTACCTGGCGTTAATACTTCAAGCCCTTTTGCGTCAACACCCTGGAAGCAGTATCAATAGCCAAACAGAGACACGCGCATTGTAAATTTAATGCCAATCAATCAGATAGAATAAAAGGATCACCGAATGACCAGCCCTACAGCTTTCATCTCAAAATCCACCTCACGTCGTCTCAGAAGAACCAAGATTGTTACTACCCTCGGCCCGGCAACCGACCGCGACAATAACCTTGAAAAAATCATCGCGGCAGGCGCTAACGTAGTACGCCTTAATTTCTCCCACGGCACGCCCGAAGATCACCAGCAGCGCGCCGATCGCGTACGTCAGATAGCCGCCAAGCTGGGGCGTCACGTGGCGATTCTCGGCGACCTGCAGGGGCCAAAAATCCGCGTCTCTACGTTTAAAGAAGGGAAAGTATTTCTCAGCGTCGGCGATCGTTTTCTGCTTGATGCGAACCTGAGCAAAGGTGAAGGCGACAAAGAAAAAGTCGGCATCGATTACAAAGGATTGCCGGAAGATGTCGTGCCGGGCGATATTCTGCTGCTCGATGATGGCCGCGTACAGCTGAAGGTGCTGGAGGTGCAGGATGTGAAAGTCTTCACTGAAGTTACCGTCGGTGGTCCGCTCTCTAATAACAAAGGTATCAACAAGCTGGGCGGCGGCCTCTCTGCCGAAGCGCTGACTGAAAAAGATAAGCTGGATATCGTCACGGCGGCAAAAATCGGCGTTGATTATCTGGCGGTGTCATTCCCGCGCAATGGCGAAGATATGAACTACGCCCGTCGTCTGGCTCGCGACGCCGGCTGTGATGCAAAGCTGGTGGCCAAAGTGGAGCGCGCAGAAGCGGTTGCGACACAGGAAGCAATGGATGATATTATCCTCGCGTCTGACGTTGTCATGGTGGCGCGCGGCGATCTGGGCGTTGAAATCGGCGATCCGGAACTGGTTGGTATTCAGAAAGCGCTGATCCGTCGCGCCCGTCAGCTGAACCGCACCATCATTACCGCCACGCAGATGATGGAATCGATGATCACCAATCCCATGCCAACCCGTGCGGAAGTGATGGATGTGGCCAACGCCGTGCTGGATGGTACTGACGCCGTGATGCTGTCAGCGGAAACCGCAGCCGGGCAATATCCGGCGGAAACCGTTTCTGCGATGGCGAAAGTCTGCCTCGGCGCTGAAAAGATCCCAAGCGTAAACGTCTCCAAACATCGCCTGGACGTGCAGTTTGACAACGTCGAAGAAGCGATCGCGATGTCAGCTATGTATGCAGCAAACCATCTGCAGGGTGTTTCTGCCATTATTACCATGACCGAATCAGGCCGTACCGCGCTGATGACGTCACGTATCACGTCAGGTTTGCCGATTTTTGCGATGTCGCGCCATGAGCGTACGCTGAACCTGACCGCTCTCTACCGCGGCGTGACGCCGGTCTATTTTGACAGCAACAACGACGGTGTGGCTGCCGCCCACGACGCGGTAAATCTGCTGCGCGATAAAGGTTTCCTCGTCTCCGGCGACCTGGTGATTGTCACCCAGGGCGATGTGATGGGCGCAACCGGTACCACCAACACCAGCCGCGTGCTGCGCGTCGACTAACGCCGACGCGTTACGCGTAGCGGCTGTAAAAATGGACAAACGCGACTGCTCTGGCGGTCGCGTTTTATTTTGCATTTTCAGGGAGGCTTGATGGCCCGCTACCAACCTATTGTCCGCTTAACCGGACGTACGCTGCTGTTTCCACTGGCGCTGGTCCTGTTTGAGTTCGCTACTTATATCGCTCATGACATGATCCAGCCCGGCATGCTGCTGGTCACGCAGGAGTTTGCCGTCGGCCCGCAGTGGGTCTCCACCTCTCTGACTGCCTATCTGATGGGCGGCGTGGTGCTGCAGTGGCTGCTGGGCCCGCTATCAGATAAGTATGGCCGGCGTCCGGTATTGCTTTCCGGCATCCTGTTTTTTGTGCTGGCCTGCATCCTTACCACCTGGGTCAGCACAATTGAGCAGTTTGTCACGCTGCGCTTTGTTCAGGGCATCAGCCTCTGCTTTATTGGCGCCGTCAGCTATGCGGCGGTGCAGGAAGCGTTTGAAGAGGCGCTCGCGGTGCGGGTAATGGCTCTGATGGCGAATGTGGCGCTGCTGGCGCCGCTGGCTGGTCCGCTGGCCGGGGCGGCATGGCTTACCGCAGGCAGCTGGCGCAGTATGTTCTGGCTGTTTGCGATCTGCAGCGTGATCGCCTTTATTTTGCTGTGGCGCATCATGCCGGAAACGGCAGGCGATCGCAGTCGCTCCGTTGCGCTGCCGGTGCTGGCGCGCGGCTATGGCCGGCTGGCGCGCGATAAACAGGTGATGTACGGTTCCTTTGCTATCGGCCTGGTGTTTATTCCCATTCTGACGTGGGTGGCGCTGTCTCCGGTGATCCTCATGCACGATGAGGGCCTGTCGCGCATGCATTATGCCCTGCTTCAGCTGCCGGTGTTTCTGGCTATGATTGCCGGCAATCTGACGCTGGGCAAACTGGCAGGCCGCGTACCGATTGAACAGCCGGTAAAACTGGCCGCCTGGCCCATCTTAATCGGACTCGGCATAGCGCTGATTGCCAACCTGATGAACAGCCACACCTACCTGCTGTTAACCGCCGGACTCAGTCTCTACGCGTTCGGGGCTGGCATGGTGAATGCCGGTCTCTATCGCCTGACGCTTTACGCCAGCAGTGAAGGCAAAGGCAGTATTGCCGCCATGCTGGGAATGATCAGCATCCTGACGCTGGCAGCGGGCATTGAGCTGGCTAAAGCGGGCTATTTTCACGGCGGTACGCCGTGGTTCAGTACGCTGAATTTTGCTGCGGGTCTGCTGTGGTTTGTGCTGGTTACGCTGTTTCTGCGTGAGCGCAGACGACTGAGCAGGGTCGAAGAGGTCGTATAACCGTGCGCTGCCGCTACGCACTGCGGCTAGCGGCAGCATACAGAATTACTTACGCGGATAGAGATCTTTACGCCGGTAAGGCTCGATATCCCCCTCTTTACGCGTTTTCAGCAGCTTCAGGATCCAGGTGTATTGCTCCGGATGCGGCCGCACAAAAATCTCCACTTCTTCATTCATACGGCGTGCCAGCCTGGTGTCATCCGCATCCACCAGATCGTCCATCGGCGGCCGCACGTAGATCTCCAGGCGGTGCGTTTTACTGTTGTATACCGGAAACAGCGGCACTACCCGCGCCCGGCAGACTTTCATCAGTCGTCCCACTGCCGGCAGCGTAGCCTTGTAGGTTGCAAAGAAATCGACAAACTCGCTGTGCTCAGCACCGTGATCCTGATCCGGCAGATAGTAGCCGTAGTAGCCCTGACGCACTGAGGCGATAAAGGGCTTAATCCCGTCGTTGCGCGCATGCATACGGCCACCAAACCGGCGGCGTACGGTGTTCCACAGATAATCCATTAGCGGATCGCTCTGATTGTGAAACATCGCTGCCATCTTCTGCCCTTCCGACGCCAGCAGCATGGCGGGGATATCCACGCCCCAGCCGTGCGGCACCAGGAAGATCACATTCTCATTGTTATTCTGTAAGTCAGTAATAATTTCACGGCCGTGCCACTCTACCCGCTGGCGCACCCGCTCCGGGTTGCGCATGCCGAGTTCTGCCATCATCGCCATCGCCTGCGGCGCGGTAGCAAACATGCGGTCAGCAATCTCTTCGCGCTGCGCTTCACTCAGTTCCGGCAAGCAGTAATAGAGATTGATCAGCGCACGACGCCGCGCACTTTTTGCCAGCTTACCGGCAAAGGTGCCTAAGCTACCAAGGACCGGATCGCGCAGGCGTGGCGGCAGCATTGCCATGCCCGCCAGCGCACCAACCGCCAGCCAGCTTCCCCAGTATTTAGGTTTTAAAAAAGAACGTTGAAAAACGGGAATAAACTCGCTGTTATTTTTTTTTCGGGTTTCCATGCACTCGCCTCTGACAATGACGGCTCAATAATAGTGACGGCAGCTATTTTTGCAATCTTCACGCGCCTGAAAGCAAAAAACCGACGAATTAATCGTCGGTTTTACGTTTATTCGCCGCCGGACTTTTACAGCGCCAGCTGCGGCAGCCAGGTTTTAACCTGTGCAAGGTAGGTACTGCGATCTTTCCCGGTCAGCCCTTCCATACGCGGCATTTTCGCCGTCAGCGGGTTAACAGCCTGATTATTAATCCACACCTCGTAATGCAGGTGAGGACCGGTTGAGCGCCCGGTATTACCCGAGAGCGCGATGCGATCGCCGCGTTTAACTTTCTGCCCCGGCTTTACCAGCGCACGGCTCAGGTGCATATAGCGCGTCATATACTGACGGCCGTGACGAATCGCCACGTAGTTGCCCGCAGCCCCGCCATTTTTAGCCACCACCACTTCGCCATCGCCGACGGCCAGCACCGGTGTCCCCACCGGCAGCGCAAAGTCGACGCCTTTATGCGGTGAGATGCGCCCGGTTACCGGGTTGAGGCGGCGCGGGTTAAAGTTTGAAGAGACGCGATACTGCTTAACCGTTGGAAAGCGCATAAAGCCCCGCGCCAGACCCGAACCGCTGCGATCGTAGAACTTGCCATCTTCCGCGCGGAAGGCGTAGTAATCTTTGCCGCCGCTGCGCACGCGCACGCCCAGCAGCTGGCTCTGGGCACTTTTGCCATCCAGCATCTCGCGCGACATCAGCACGCTGAACTCATCGCCCGAACGCAGTTTGCGAAAATCCATCTGCCACTGCATCGCTTTAATGACGTTGCTGGTTTCAGCGCTGCTCAGACCGGCACGCTGCGCACTGGCAGCAAAGCTGCCGCGCACTTCCCCTTTCAGCACGCTGTTTTGCCATTCGCCTTTTTGCATCTCCTGCTGCATGCTGAAGCTGCCATTTGGCTGACGCGCATAGGTACGGGTTTCACGGCGGTTGATTTCCCAGCTAAACGCCTGCAGCTGCCCTTCTGCATCCAGCGTCCAGCTCAGCTGCTGGCCCACCTGCAGATTGCGCAGCGCTTTATCACTGGCGACCAGCGCATTGATGTCGCTGAGATCGATGCCATACTGATTCAGCGCGCTGCTTAATGTATCGCCAGATGAAATGGTGTAGTCATGCTGATCGGGATTGTCAGGCACATCTTTGTCGATATCGTCCGCCGGCAAATCCTCTTCAGGTTCGGCCGTGGTTTGATCGATAGGCTCGCTGGCTTCCGGCAGCAGAGTGCGCAATGCGTTTTTATCCAGCGCAATCTCTTTGACAATCGGCGCAACGTCATGGGGATGATAGACATACGGCCGCCAGACAGCGACGGCCAGTGTGACAACGGTTAATGACCCCAGCATAACGCGGTGGGGGCGCGGCAAATTATTAAATGCGAGGGCGACAGAGCGGGCTATCTGCTGCACTTTTATCTTTTCCTCTATGCTCCATTCAGGCAGCTCGCATACTGGCTCGACAGCTGTGAGAGGAATTTCACATAACTGTCTTTGGTTAAGCTGATCCCCATGCCTAATGGATCCAGCGTGCCTTTGCGTACGCTGGTGCCACGTGACACGGCATCGATGACCGCCGGCCTGAATTGTGGCTCAGCAAAAACGCATACGGCTTTTTGCTCAACCAACTGTGTTCGTATTTGATGTAAACGCTGAGCGCCAGGCTGGATTTCAGGATTGACGGTAAAATGCCCCGCGGGGGACAAACCGTAGTGTTTCTCAAAATAGCTATACGCGTCGTGAAAAACGAAATAACCCTTGTTCCGCACCGGCGCAAGCTGCGCGCCAATGTGTTTGTCCGTCTCGGCCAGTGCTGCTTCAAACTGCTGCAGATTGGCGTCAAGTTTGGCTTTGCTTTCGGGCATAAGTTCCAATAATTTTCCGTGGATTGCAACAGCGGATTCTTGTGCAATCTTCGGTGACATCCACAGGTGCATGTTATATTCACCATGATGATGGTGAGTATGAGAGGAGTCCTGATCTTCAGACTTATCTGAGGCGTGCCCTTCTTCATGCTCATCCTCATCTTCTCCGCCCCGAATCAGCTGAGATTTCACCGCCGGCAGCGCGGCGATTTCCAGGTTCCTGCTGGCGGGCAGAGCGGCGGCAGGTTTGGTCAGGAAAGCCTCCATTTCAGGCCCGACCCAGATCACTAAGTCCGCGTTTTTAATGCGTTTTACATCAGAAGGACGGAGTGCGTAATCGTGTTCCGAGGCGCCATCCGGCAGCAATACTTCAACCGGCGTAATGCCTTCTGAGATCGCAGCTGCGATAAATCCTAACGGTTTGATTGACGCGACGACCGCTGAGTGGGCCGGAAGCGCAAGCGCGGCTAAAACGGCGGTGGCAGAAAGGCTAAAAAACAGGCGCTGCTTATTGTGTAACATAATGCGTCATTCCATCGTGACTGGGTGATGGAATGTGATATTATAACATTCTAATTTCAATGCAACCCGTAAATTATATGTCTTCACTTGTTACACTTGACGATATTTCAGTGACCTTTGCCCAGCGCCGTGTGCTGGCAGGTATCTCGCTGACGCTTCAGCCTGGTAAAATTCTGACCCTGCTGGGCCCTAACGGCGCCGGCAAGTCAACGCTGGTGCGAACGGTTTTAGGTCTGCTGACGCCGGACCGCGGCAGCGTACAGCGCGCGCCGGGTCTGCGTATTGGCTACGTGCCGCAAAAATTGCATATCGATCCCACGCTGCCGGTTACCGTAGAACGCTTTATGCGTCTGACAGGCGGCAGCAGGCGTGCCGATATCCTGCCGGCGCTGAAGCGCGTACAGGCCGGGCATCTGCTGCAGGCGCCGCTGCAGAAACTCTCCGGTGGTGAAACGCAGCGCGTATTGCTGGCGCGCGCCCTGCTGAACCAGCCGCAGCTGCTGGTGCTGGATGAACCGACCCAGGGCGTTGATGTAAACGGTCAGGTGGCGCTTTACGATTTAATCGATCAGCTGCGACGCGAACTTAACTGCGGCGTGCTGATGGTCTCACACGATCTGCATCTGGTGATGGCGAAAACCGACGAAGTGCTGTGCCTTAACCACCATATTTGCTGTTCCGGTACGCCGGAAGCGGTGTCGCAGCATCCTGAGTTTATCGCCATGTTTGGTCCGCGCGGCGCACAGCAGCTGGCCATTTACCGGCATCAGCATAACCATCGTCACGACCTACAGGGACGTATCGTTTTACGCAAAGGAAACAGCCCGTCATGATTGAATTATTACTTCCCGGCTGGCTCGGCGGCGCGCTGCTGGCGCTGGCGGCCGGACCGCTCGGCTCATTTGTGGTCTGGCGCCGCATGTCCTACTTTGGCGATACCCTGGCGCACGCCTCGCTGCTGGGTGTGGCTTTTGGCCTGCTGCTGAACGTTAACCCTTACTACGCGGTTATCCTGGTGACAATCTGTCTGGCGCTCGGCCTGGTATGGCTGGAACGTCGCCCGCATCTGGCCATTGATACGCTGTTAGGGATTATGGCGCACAGCGCGCTTTCACTTGGTCTGGTGGTGGTCAGCCTGATGCAGGGAGTCCGCGTTGATCTTATGGCCTACCTGTTTGGTGACCTGCTGGCGATTACGCCAGACGATCTCTGGCTGATGGGCGGCGGCGTTGCCATTGTACTGGTGGTAATGGCGTGGCAGTGGCGCGCCCTGCTCTCTATGACCATCAGTCCGGAGCTGGCGCAGGTTGACGGCGTGAATATTCAGCGTACCCGGCTGATGCTGATGCTGGTGACCGCCCTGACGATTGGCGTCGCAATGAAGTTTGTCGGCGCGCTGATTATTACCTCACTGCTGATTATCCCTGCCGCAACGGCGCGCCGCTTTTCGCGCTCTCCGGAACAGATGGCGGGCTATGCAACGCTCGCCGGACTGATCGCCGTGACCGGTGGCCTGACGTTCTCCGCCACCTATGATACCCCTGCCGGACCTTCTGTGGTGCTCTGCGCCGCCGTGCTGTTTATACTCAGCATGATAAAAAAACCGGCTGTCTGAGTTATCCGTTCAGCCATGCAAAACGGGCACCTGAGGTGCCCGTTTTTTGTCTGCCTGCGTGCTGCACCCTACTCTTCGCGCACGATATCAAAGTGCCGGTAAGCGTGCTGCGTTGCCATACGGCCGCGCGGCGTACGCTGAATAAATCCCTGCTGGATCAGGAAAGGCTCTATAACATCCTCGATCGTTTCGCGCTCTTCGCCTATTGCTGCCGCCAGGTTATCCAGCCCTACCGGGCCACCCATAAACTTATCGATAATCGCCAGCAGCAGCTTGCGGTCCATGTAATCAAAACCCTGCGTATCGACATTCAGCATATCCAGCGCGCTGGCCGCCACGTCACCGCTCATGTTGCCTGCGGCACGGACATCGGCAAAATCACGCACGCGACGCAGCAGGCGATTAGCGATACGCGGGGTGCCGCGTGCGCGACGGGCCACTTCCAGCGCGCCCTCTTCACTCAGCGTCAGACCGAGACAGGCCGCGCTGCGGCTGACAATGTGCTGCAGATCCGGCACGTTATAGAACTCAAGCCGCTGGACAATGCCGAAACGATCGCGCAGCGGGGAGGTCAGCGACCCGGCGCGCGTCGTCGCGCCAATCAGGGTAAACGGCGGCAGATCGAGCTTGATTGAGCGGGCGGCCGGCCCCTCACCGATCATGATATCCAGCTGATAATCTTCCATTGCCGGATAGAGCACCTCTTCCACTACCGGGGAGAGACGGTGGATCTCATCAATAAACAGGACGTCGTGCGGTTCGAGATTGGTGAGCATCGCCGCCAGATCGCCCGCTTTCTCCAGCACCGGCCCTGACGTCGTGCGCAGATTAACGCCCATCTCATTCGCCACGATATTCGCCAGTGTGGTTTTCCCCAGCCCAGGCGGGCCGAAAATCAGCAGATGGTCAAGTGCATCGCCGCGCAGCTTTGCCGCCTGGATAAAGATCTCCATCTGTTCGCGCACCTGCGGCTGACCGACATACTCCGCGAGCAGCTTCGGGCGAATAGCACGATCCAGGCTCTCTTCTTCATTATATGAACTGCCCGAGACCAGGCGATCGGCTTCAATCATGTGTTACCTCAGATAGCTGCACGCAGCGCTTCGCGGATCAGGGTTTCGCAGTCTGCGTCAGGTTTGCCCACTTTGCTGATCATGCGGCTGGCTTCCTGCGGTTTATATCCCAGCGCCACCAGCGCAGCCGCCGCTTCTGCTTCAGCGTCGTTGCTCTCCGGCGCGACCGCTGGGGTCGTCAGCGTGAAGGCTGAGTCGCCGCCAAAGAGGTCGCCATGCATGCCTTTAAAGCGATCTTTCATCTCAACCACCAGGCGCTCAGCGGTTTTTTTGCCGACACCCGGCAGCTTCACCAGCGAGGCGACCTCTTCACGCTCAACAGCGGTCACAAACTGCTGCGCTGACATGCCCGATAGGATCGCCAGCGCCAGCTTGGGGCCAACGCCGTTGACTTTGATCAGCTCGCGAAAGAGCGCGCGCTCCTGTTTGCTGTTGAAACCAAACAGCAGCTGGGCATCTTCACGCACCACGAAATGGGTGAAAATGACCGCCTCCTGGGCGATCTCCGGCAGCTCGTAGAAGCAGGTCATTGGCATATGCACTTCATAACCGACGCCGTGCGCTTCAAGCAGCACCAGCGGCGGCTGTTTTTCCAGAATGTTGCCTCGTAAACGACCAATCACCTGAGCAATTCCTTAATCTGTGAGTAAGCGGTGCAGGGTATTCCCTGTGACCAGCGCAGCCGCTGGCGGTGTGATAGCGGCTATGTATAACATAAAAAAGGCTGGATGCATATCCAGCCTGTTAGCGCGTCTGATGGCAGCTTAACCCGAGCGCAGCCGCCCGCGCGTCATCACCAGTTTGCTGTCGCTCATGCGCGCCGCATTCTGGCTAACGTGGCAGTGGGTGATGGCGATAGCCAGCGCATCTGCCGCATCCGCCTGCGGGTTGGCCGGCAGTTTCAGCAGCGTGCGGACCATATGCTGCACCTGGCTCTTCTCCGCCCCGCCGGTTCCGGTAACCGTCTGTTTGACCTGCCGCGCCGCATATTCAAACACCGGCAAATCGGCATTGACCGCGGCCACAATCGCTGCGCCGCGAGCCTGGCCAAGTTTCAGTGCCGAATCCGCATTTTTCGCCATAAACACCTGCTCAATCGCAAAGTAGTCAGGCGAAAACTGCGTGATGATTTCGCAGACGCCGGCATAAATCAGCTTCAGGCGTCCCGGTAAATCGGTCACGTTGGTGCGGATACAGCCGCTGCCCAGGTAGCTCAGCTGACGGCCGGTCTGACGGATAACGCCGTAGCCGGTAATGCGCGAGCCGGGGTCAATCCCGAGAATAATCGCCACAGCACGCCTCCGGTTGCCGGAAAAATAACCACGCCATTACAGCGTTTCCGCCACCTCGTCAGAGATCTCACCGTTGTGATAAACCTCCTGCACGTCGTCGCAATCTTCCAGCATATCGATCAGCCGCAGCAGTTTTGGTGCCGTTTCTGCATCCAGTTCCGCTTTGGTTGACGGGATCATGGAGACTTCAGCGCTGTCAGCTTTCAGACCGCCCGCTTCCAGCGTATCACGCACGTTGCCCAGCTCTTCCCACGCTGTGAAGACATCGATGGCACCGTCATCATAGCTCACCACATCTTCCGCACCCGCTTCCAGTGCTGCTTCCATCACCGCATCTTCATCCTGACCCGGAGCAAAGGAGATCACTCCTTTTTTGCTGAAGAGATAGGAGACAGAGCCGTCAGTGCCCAGATTACCGCCGGTTTTGGTGAAGGCGTGGCGCACTTCTCCGACGGTACGGTTACGGTTGTCACTCAGGCATTCGATCATTACCGCAGAGCCGCCCGGACCGTAGCCTTCATAAATGATGGTTTCCATATTGGAATCATCTTCGCCGCCGACGCCGCGTGCAATGGCGCGGTTCATGGTGTCGCGCGTCATGTTATTTGAGAGCGCTTTATCCATCGCTGCGCGCAGACGCGGGTTAGAACCTGCATCGCCGCCGCCCAGCTTCGCGGCAGTGACCAGCTCGCGAATGATTTTAGTAAAGATCTTGCCGCGCTTGGCGTCCTGCGCCGCCTTACGATGTTTTGTGTTCGCCCATTTACTGTGACCAGCCATCTTACATTTTCTCCGATCTTTTACAGGGTGCAGGCTATCTTGCCTGCGCTCTTATCCCCGGCAGCATCCACGCCATCCGCACGCAGAGATCTGCGCGGCGGTGGTGGCGCTGACGATGAACAATTGCGCTGCGCCGATAACGCCTGACTGCTCAATGTTAGCGGTGCGGTTTGATAAAACAGCACACGATAGTTGGACGAAGGGAATACGCTTCGTCGAATGTGTGGAATTTACCCTGGTTGCCACCGGAAAACACGCGGCGGCGCTCGCTCAGATAAACTCTTCAATCGCCTGGCGATTGCTCCAGGATTTGGTTAACGCCGCAGCCTCTTCAGCGATCAGCCAGCGGGCAGCCAGGTGCTCACTCAGCAGCGGCATCCGTTCAGCCGGCAGCGCCAGCCGGAACCAGTGCTCGCGATTGTGCGTTATGCCTGGTGCATAGCGGTGACGAAAATGAGGGAAGATCTCAAATTCAATCTGCCGCTGGCAATCTTCAAGCTGCAGCCCTTCGCCACAGATATCGATCGCCAGCTCTTCCGCCACTTCGCGTGCTGCAGCCTGAGCCGGCGTTTCACCCGGCTCCAGACTGCCGGTGACCGACTGCCAGAAGCCGTGATCGTCGCGCCGCTGCAGCATCAACACCCGGCCGGTATCTCGCGCAAAGATCACCACCAGCACCGATACCGGATGTTTAAAGCCCATTACTGCTGCTCTGGCTTTTCTTTCTTCGCGACAATCTGAATGCCCAGATCGCTCAGCGCAGCTGGATTTGCCAGGCTTGGTGCTTCCGTCATCATACAGGCTGCCGCCGTGGTTTTCGGGAAAGCGATCACGTCACGAATATTATCGGTTCCGGTGAGCAGCATAGTCAGACGATCAAGGCCAAACGCCAGACCGGCGTGCGGCGGCGTACCATATTTGAGCGCGTTCAGCAGGAAGCCAAACTTCTCCTGCTGTTCTTCAGCCGTAATGCCGAGAATGCTGAACACGGTCTGCTGCATCGTCCCGTTGTGGATACGCACAGAGCCGCCGCCCACTTCGTAGCCGTTGATCACCATATCGTAGGCATTAGCCACTGCCTGCGTCGGCTCGGCTGCCAGCTGCTCCGCCGTAAGCGACTTAGGTGAGGTAAACGGATGGTGCATCGCTGCCAGACCGCCTTCGTCATCCTCTTCAAACATCGGAAAGTCGATGACCCAGAGCGGTGCCCAGGCTTTCTCGTCGGTGATCTTCAGGTCGCGGCCAGCTTTCAGGCGCAGTGCACCCAGCGCATCCGCCACAACTTTAGCGCGATCGGCGCCAAAGAAGATCAGATCGCCATCCTGCGCGCCGGTGCGATCCAGAATCGCTTCCACGATCTCAGGCGTCAGGAATTTAGCCACCGGACTTTGCACGCCTTCAGCGCCACTGGCGCGGGCGTTGATTTTCATCCATGCCAGGCCACGTGCACCATAAATCTCAACAAACTTCGTATATTCATCAATCTGCTTACGCGTCAGCGTCGCACCGCCCGGCACGCGCAGCGCAGCAACCCGTCCTTTGGCGTCGTTCGCCGGACCAGAGAACACCTTAAACTCTACGTCTTTCAGCAGATCGGCAACGTCCACCAGTTCCATCGGATTACGCAGATCGGGTTTATCAGAGCCGTAGCGGTTCATCGCTTCTGCAAACGTCATCAGCGGGAAATCACCCAGATCAACGCCTTTGATCTCAAGCCAGAGCTCGCGGATCAGGCGCTCCATCTTCTCCCGCACCTCTTCCGCGCTCATAAAGGAGGTTTCAACGTCGATTTGCGTAAATTCAGGCTGGCGATCGGCCCGCAGATCTTCATCGCGGAAGCATTTTACAATCTGATAGTAGCGATCGAAGCCGGACATCATCAGCAGCTGCTTAAACAGCTGTGGCGACTGCGGCAGCGCATAGAACTTGCCTTTATGCACGCGGCTTGGCACCAGATAGTCGCGCGCGCCTTCCGGCGTTGCTTTGGTCAGCATCGGCGTTTCAATATCCAGGAAACCTTCACTGTCCATAAAGCGGCGAACAAAGCTGGTAATTCTGGCGCGCGTTTTCAGGCGCTGTGCCATCTCCGGGCGACGCAGATCGAGGTAACGATAGGTCAGACGCGCTTCTTCGCTATTGACCTGGTTGGAGTCCAGCGGCAGCGGCTCCGCGCGATTAATGATGGTCAGCGCGTGGGCAAACACTTCGATATCGCCAGTCGCCATATCGCTGTTGCGGTTTTTCTCTTCACGCGCGCGCACCGTACCGGTGATCTGGATGCAGAATTCGTTGCGCAGCTCAGACGCCAGCTGGAAAGCCTCCTGATAATCGGCATCAAAAAACACCTGAGCGATCCCTTCGCGGTCACGCATATCGATAAAAATCAGGCTGCCGAGATCGCGACGGCGATTAACCCAGCCGCAGAGAGTAACTTGCTGACCCACATGAGACAGGTTGAGCTGTCCGCAATATTCTGTACGCATAACGTATCCTTTTAACTTCGCCGCTGCTGCCAGGCAGCATCAGGGCGCGTAACCTCTGAAGATGCTGCCGCAAAAAAGGCAGCTATTATAATGGAAAAAGCCAGGCAGGATAAGTAGAGCTGCTGCAAAGCAGCTAATTCATCGGCATTTATGCGTTATCCTCTGCCCGCTTTCTCTTACAACCGGCATCCGGAGTCCGTTTTGACGCTTCGTATTGGTCTACCACAATGGCATCACCCGCAGTGGAAACAGTTTGGTCTGCACACGCTGGAGGATTATGCGCGTCTGTTTAGCTGCGTAGAAGGGAATACAACGCTGTATGCGCTGCCAAAACCTGAGGTGGTGCAGCGCTGGCGCGACATGACGCATGACGATTTCCGCTTCTGCTTTAAATTTCCCGCAACCATCTCTCATCAGGCTGCTCTGCGTAATTGTGATGATTTAGTCAGCGATTTTTTTCGCCTGCTGGATCCGCTCAGCACGCGCCTGGGGCAATACTGGCTGCAGCTGCCCGCCAGTTTTTCACCGGCACAGCTTGACGATCTGTGGCGCTTTCTGGATAGCCTGCCGCGCAGCTTCAGCTATGGCGTTGAAGTGCGTCATCAGGCATTTTTTGCCCGTGGCGAGGCGGAGCGCCAGCTAAACCGTGGCCTGCACGCGCGCGGCGTTAACCGGGTGGTACTCGACAGCCGGCCGGTGCACGCTTCTGCCTCACAATCGGCTGCCGCTATCGACGCGCGGGCGAAAAAACCGCGCGTGCCGCCACATGCGGTGCGCACCGGCACTCAGCCGATGGTCCGGTTTATCGGCAGCGATAGCGTGGCAGAGAGCGAAGCCCTCTTTCCGCCGTGGCGCAGCAAGCTGGCAGCGTGGCAGACAGAGAGCGATCCGCTGCTGTTTATTCATACGCCGGATATGGGAGAGGTGTTTCCGCTGGTGCAGGCGCTCTGGCCACAGCTGCAGGCGCTGGAACCCGGCCTGCGCGACCTGCCAGCGTGGCCGCAGCAGAGCGCGCTGTTCTGAGCAGGGAAACGGGTGCAGCAGAGGCGACTTTCTGCCAGAATAGCGCCCTTTCCGTTTTTCTCTTCGGATTTTCCATTATGTCTGACCGCGATACGCTATTTTCCGCACCTATCGATAAGCTGGGTGACTGGACCTTTGACGAGCGCGTGGCTGAAGTCTTCCCCGATATGATTCAGCGCTCGGTGCCCGGCTACTCCAACATCATTTCAATGATTGGTATGCTGGCAGAACGCTTTGTACAGCCCGACAGCCAGGTGTATGACCTCGGGTGTTCACTGGGGGCCGCCACTCTTTCGGTGCGCCGCAATATCCGCGTACCCGGCTGCCAGATTATTGCCGTGGATAATTCGCCGGCGATGGTTGAGCGCTGCCGCCGCCATATCGACGCCTTTCGTGCCGATACGCCGGTACAGGTGCTGGAGGCTGATATCCGCGATATCGAAATTGAGAACGCTTCGCTGGTGGTGCTCAACTTTACGCTGCAGTTTCTGGCGCCTGACGCCCGCATTGCGCTGCTGGAAAAAATTGCCCGCGGCCTGAATCCCGGCGGCGCCCTGGTGCTGTCAGAAAAGTTCAGCTTTGAAGATGCTGAGGTGGGCGAACTGCTGTTTAACATGCATCACGATTTCAAGCGTGCCAACGGCTACAGCGAACTGGAGATTAGCCAGAAGCGCAGCATGCTGGAGAATGTCATGCTGACCGACAGCGTGGAAACGCACAAAGCCCGCCTTAAAGCGGCGGGCTTTGCTCATGCAGAACTCTGGTTCCAGTGCTTCAACTTTGGTTCACTGGTGGCGCTGAAATGATCGACTTTGGCCGTTTTTATCAGCAAATCGCCACCGGCCCGCTGGCGAGCTGGCTGGAAGTTCTGCCGGCGCAAATCGCGGCCTGGCAGCGTGACAATCTGCACGGACATTTTCGCAACTGGGAAAAAGCGGTGGAGTATCTGCCGCTGCTGACGCCGCAAACGCTGGATCTGGTGCACAGCGTCAGCGCGCAGCGTGACGATCTGACCGATCGCCAGCGCGCCGGTATTGAAAAGCTGCTGCGTAATCTGATGCCGTGGCGTAAAGGCCCCTATGCGCTTTACGGTACGGAGATCGACACGGAATGGCGCTCTGACTGGAAATGGGATCGGGTGTTACCCCATATCTCTCCGCTCGCCGGGCGGACGATTCTGGACGTTGGCTGCGGCAGCGGCTATCACATGTGGCGTATGCTGGGCGCTGGCGCGCAGATGGTGGTGGGCATCGACCCGATGCAGCTGTTTCTCTGCCAGTTCGAAGCGGTACGCAAGCTGCTGGGTGACGATCGCCGCGCGCATCTGCTGCCGCTCGGCATTGAACAGCTGCCCGCGCTGCAGGCGTTTGATACCGTATTCTCAATGGGCGTGCTCTACCACCGCCGTTCACCGCTCGATCATCTGCTGCAGCTGAAAAATCAGCTGGTGAGCGAGGGTGAGCTGGTGCTGGAAACGCTGGTGATTGAGGGCGATGAACATGCCGTCCTGGTACCGGGTGAGCGCTATGCGCAGATGCGCAACGTCTACTTTATTCCGTCAGCGGCAGCGCTGAAAGGCTGGCTGGAGAAGTGCGGTTTTGTTGATGTACGCATTGCCGACTATGCGGTCACGTCCGTGGAAGAGCAGCGTCGCACCAGCTGGATGACCAGCGAGTCGCTGGCAGAGTTTCTCGATCCGGCCGATAGCAGCAAAACGGTTGAGGGTTACCCCGCGCCGCTGCGCGCCGTACTGGTTGCCCGCAAGCCCTGAAAATACGCGCCGCGACGGCATCGCGGCGCGTCAGGTATTATCCTGCTACTGCTCATCTGCTGACCGATCCCAGTACTGATATTTATAGGCGGAAGTAAGATGACGCTCGATAGTGCCTTTGGCAAACACCTCTTTTTCGTGCAGAAAACTCAGCGTACAGTTGCCGGCTTCATCCCAGAGCTGACAGGTGTCCGTAGAGTGCAGCGTGCTGACCGGCGTGGTCGCCAGCCCGCTTAATCCCAGCTCGCGCCACTGCTTATCGTAACGCCAGATCTCCCGGCTGCGCGCGCTTTGCGTCTCAACCACCCGATCCTGCGCATTCCAGCGCCAGCGGTTTTCACCGTTATTTTGTTTATCGCTGCCGCGCGTGACGCTCTTCTGCACCCGTAATCGCGGGTCGTAATGATAGGCGATCGCTGCAGAACCCTCACTGCCCATATTCACGAATTTATCGGTAGCGCTGATGATGTTTCCCTGCGGCCCTTTGCGCCAGCTCAGCGTACCCTGTCGCTGATCCACCACTTCTTCACGCCCCGACTTAATCGCGGTAACCCGCCAGGCGTACTCCGCTACCCAGCCGCGCTGTACGCGGGCAATATGCTGCTCCATGCTCAGCACAATATTCCCTTCGCGCTTATCGTAGCTGATATCAGCCACCATCAGGTCGCCGCAGCGGTCAAACTGGCCCAGCACGCGTTTCTGGGAGTCAACGTCTTTACCAAACTCCCCGGCAATAACCTGCCGCACCGCGCCTTTTGCCGCGCCGCCCAGCAGGATCCAGAGATTGCTGCTGCTGATGTTATGGCTGAGCGGCGGACAGGGAGCGGTGGCCGCCTGCGTCGGGCAGGCAGCTAAATATGTCAGCAACAGCGTTGCACAAAGGTGGCATTTCATAGGGTTATCCGCATGGAGCCATCTGTTAAGCAAAGCACCTTTTCCGGCAAATCGCTATGCAGATGGCGGGCGGAGAAGAAAATTATGCCGGGTATAGCGAATATACAAGGGGCTGAATCAACCGCAGAACAGGCTATGTTTGCCGGCAGCCGGCTCACCTGCGCGTTTTTAACGGCATAAAAAAAACCCCAGCAAATGACTGGGGCGTGGTACTTGCAAACATCACGTCAGGGTTGGTGGCGTGCTGTGCGGCAAAATCGATAGCGGATCAGGCGACCCGGTTAACGTTCATCTGCATCATACTTTTCATGGCTTCTATTACGTCACCATCAACGCAGGAACGGCTGAATTCATCGGTTTCTGCTTCGGCGCACATCGAAACACCCGCTTTGCGATAGCGCATAGGGGAAGCGATGGCGCGACTGGCTGAGCTGTGGACCTCCTGCAAGCCGCAATCCAGAAACTTCTGCAGATTGCTCAGGCGTACACCAGCACCGGCCATAATGATTGGACCCGTGCTTAATTGATTAAGTTCCCTGAGTAGTGCAATTCCTGTTTCTGCACTCTGCTGCTGGCCTGACGTCAGAATGCGCGCGACACCCAGATCGGTCAGCACCTCCAGCGCCCGCCTGGGGCTGTGGCACAGATCAAACGCCCGGTGAAACGTCACGGCCAGGCCATCGCACAGTTGCATAATCTGCTGCATACGCGGCACATCGATATGCGCATCTTCATCCAGAACGCCCACGACGACGCCGGGAAAGCCCCATTCGCGTATCTGCGCGATATCCGATTTCATGATGTCAAACTCCAGACGGGAGTAGCAAAAATCGCCGCCGCGCGGCCGGATGATGGGATGCACCGGAATAGTCAGCTCGCGCAGCGCGGCCTGCAGCATGCCCGCTGATGGCGTCAGCCCGCCCTCGCGCGGGGCGCTGCAAAGCTCTACGCGATCGGCACCGGCGCGCTGGGCGGTCACTGCGCAATCAATGCCGTAGCAACAAATTTCCAGTTTCGTCATCGGTTTCTCCTTATCACGACTGCTGGCTCAGAGGGGGTAGCTTCGGTTAGTCTGTTACTCACTCATTTTACGTGGAAAGCGCACTATGGTATTCGATTTTGATCAACGGATAGACCGCGGTCACAGTGATAGTCTTAAATGGCACAAATATCGTGACCGTGATGTGCTGCCACTCTGGATTGCAGATACCGATTTTCGCTCGCCACCCTGTATTATTGAGGCCATTCAAAAACGAGTCGCACACGGCGTATTTGGTTACGGTGTCACGCCTGCCGGACTGACAGAGATTACCGTGCAGCGCATGGCGGAGCGTTATGACTGGATTATCAGGCCGGAATGGATAGTGATATTGCCGGGTGTGGTAAGCGGACTTAACATTGCCGTGCGTGCTTTTACCGCAGCCGGAGAACGTACCGTGGCGCCTGCGCCCATCTATCCGCCGTTTCGCGGCGCTTCCCGGCTGGCCGATCGCGCGCAGCTCAGTCTGCCGCTGCAGCGGACAAAAGATCGCTGGGTCATGGACATAGATCGGGCGGAGATGACGGGCAACGAGCGACTGCTGATGCTGTGCAACCCGCAAAACCCCGGCGGCACGGTATACCGGCGCGATGAACTCTCCCGCCAGCTCGCATTTGCGCAACGCCACGATCTTATCGTCTGTTCAGATGAGATCCATGCCGATCTGGTGCTTACGCCGGGCGTGCAGCACACGCCGTTTGCCGCGCTGAGTGAGGATGCCGCACAGCGCAGCATAACGCTTATCTCTCCCTCTAAAAGTTTTAATATCGCCGGGCTGGGCGCCTCTATGGCCATTATTCCCGATGATACGTTACGTCGGCGCTTTAAGCAGGTGCGTGAGGGGATCGTGCCGGGCGTGGATATTCTGGCGCTGGTTGCCGCCGAGGCGGCGTGGCGCGAGGGTGATGCGTGGCTGCAGGCGCAAATTTCCTATCTGCGCGCAAACCGCGACTGGCTGGCGAGCCGCATTGATGCACTGCCCGGCCTCGATATGGTCGTGCCGGACGCGACCTATCTCGGCTGGATTGACGCCAGCGGCCTGCAGAGTGAAAACCCGGCGCGCTATTTTGAGCAGTACGGGCTCGGCTTCTCGCCCGGAGGCGATTTTGGCGATGACCGCTTTGTCCGCTTCAATTTTGGCTGCACGCGCGCCACCCTGCAGGAAGCGGCAGCGCGCCTGAAGCAGGCGGTGGAAGCCCGGTGTTAATCGCGCTCGCTGGCGACAATCTCTTCAAGTCGCCAGGGGTGAAATTTAATCGTGGTTTCACCATCGGTGACGGCCAGCACAGGATTAGGCAGGCGTTCATTCTCGCCCTGCGGCGCGCTGGTTTTAAAAGAGATGCCGGGCTGCGTCAACGCCGCATCAGAGAGCAGCGCCATGGCGCGCATGCCCAGCGTTTCCGGCTCACCGCGCAGGACGATCTCAATATGTTCCCAGCCCTCGTGCCGGTACAGCTTCGCGCCCGGCCAGGGCAGCTCAATCACATCAATCTGCTGCCCTGCCAGCGTGACCGGCTGCCGGAGTTTAAACAGACAGATCGGTCGACCGTTAATCATCGCTTCTGAAAAGAGCTCACCAATCTGCAAAAAGCCGCGCTTCCAGCGTTCGGCGGTAGCAAACTGGTGACAGCGCACGGCCAGATGATCAATCTCGTGTGCCTGCGGTGAAAGTCCGAGTCGCGCAGCAAAAGCCTGCAGCGCCTGCTCAAAACGGCAAAAATCTTCTGTTAAATCGTCTAACTCCGGGGGAAAGTCCAGCTTCATTACCTGAAACCTCAACGTCTGTTCAGTGAAATTAATCATTAAAATCAATATGCCAGCTTTTTCAGCCAGACAAAACCTTCGGATTCATCCGATTTAGTCAATAAAAACCGCCAAAACCAGATAAAAACAGGCTTACATTCAGATTATTCGCCTAATCAGGGCCAGGCTTAACTTTATAAAAACAAGCTAAGCTTATGATTAAATTGACGAATCTTTACACAATGAGATAACTCTTATTTGGCCGCCAATGAATTGCAGATAACCCCCCTTTCTTATAAATTTGAGTTTCTACCTCACAAGGAACGGCTCTATGTCTATGCTCATTGTTGTCGCGGTTCTCATTGCATTAACGGGATTCGCCATTTCCCGTCACTGGAAGGTGCGTGAAGACAAAAGCGTCAAAAATCCTCGTCGTCACCCGCGCCGCCGTTAATCGGCGCGCGGTTTTGCCGTCAGCTGACCAGTCCGGGCCGACTGCTGTTGCTGACGCATCCTAACATTTCACGTATACTTCCCCTCTCTTTTTTTCCGTCCCGACACAAGCGCGGGATGATGGTATCGGCTCGTCCTCTGCTGACGGGCCTTTTCAGCATATGAAGGTAACGCGGTGAATATTCAGGCTCTTCTTTCCGATAAAGTCAGTCAGGCGATGCGTGCAGCGGGTGCGCCCGACGATTGCGAACCGCTGGTTCGTCAGTCAGCTAAAGTCCAGTTTGGTGATTATCAGGCGAACGGCATCATGGGCGCGGCAAAACGGCTGGGCCAGGCACCGCGTCAGCTGGCTGAACAGGTGGTGAAGCATCTGGATCTGACCGGCATTGCCAGTCATACCGAGATTGCAGGGCCTGGCTTTATCAATATTTTCCTCGATCGCCAGTGGCTGGCACAGCAGGCCGCGCAGGCGCTGCAGCAGCCCGATCTCGGCGTCAGCAAACCTGAACCGCAAACCATTGTTATCGACTACTCGGCACCTAACGTGGCGAAAGAGATGCACGTGGGCCACGTGCGCTCCACCATCATCGGCGATGCGGCAGTGCGGACGCTGGAGTTTCTGGGTCACAATGTGATCCGGGCTAACCACGTCGGCGACTGGGGTACGCAGTTTGGCATGCTTATCGCCTATCTGGAAAAGCAGCAGAATGAAGATCATGCTGATATTGCTCTCGCCGATCTGGAAGCATTTTATCGCGAAGCAAAGCGTACTTACGATGAAGATGAAGCGTTCGCCGCGCGCGCGCGCAGTTATGTCGTCAAGCTGCAGGGCGGCGATGAGTATTGTCGCACCATGTGGAAAAAGCTGGTGGATATCACCATGAGCCAGAATCAGCTGGTTTATGACCGTCTGAATGTCACTCTGACGCGTAATGATGTCATGGGAGAGAGCCTCTACAACGATATGCTGCCAGGCATTGTCGCTGACCTGCGTGAAAAGGGTCTGGCGGTCACCAGCGAAGGCGCGACGGTGGTTTTCCTTGATGAGTATAAAAACAAGGAAGGCGAGCCGATGGGCGTTATCATCCAGAAAAAGGATGGCGGCTATCTCTATACCACTACCGATATCGCCTGCGCAAAATATCGCTATGAAACGCTGCATGCCGATCGCGTGCTCTACTATATCGACTCACGCCAGCATCAGCACCTGCAGCAGGCATGGACCATCGTACGTAAAGCGGGCTACGTGCCAGCCTCCGTGCCCCTTGAGCACCACGCCTTCGGCATGATGCTGGGCAAAGATGGCCGTCCGTTTAAAACCCGCAGCGGTGGCACCATTAAGCTGGCGGATCTGCTGGATGAAGCCGTTGAACGTGCCCACACGCTGGTCAGCGCTAAAAATCCGGAGATGTCGCCGCAGGAACTGGCCGATCTGGCGGAAATTGTTGGCATCGGCGCGGTTAAATATGCCGATCTCTCCAAGAGCCGTACCACAGATTACATTTTCGACTGGGACAACATGCTGGCATTTGAGGGCAATACCGCGCCTTATATGCAGTATGCCTATACCCGCGTCCTGTCGGTGTTCCGTAAAGCGGGTCTGGATGCAGAGACCCTGAGCGGTGAGATTACGCTGACGGATGAGCGCGAAGCGCTGCTGGCCACGCGCCTGCTGCAGTTTGAAGAGGTGATCACGCAGGTTGCGCGTGATGGTACGCCGCATGTTATGTGTGCTTATCTGTATGACCTGGCCGGACTCTTCTCCGGCTTCTATGAGCACTGCCCGATTCTGGCGGCTGAAGAGGCGTCTGTACGCAACAGCCGCCTGCAGCTGGCGGCTCTCACCGCGAAGACCCTGAAACAGGGGCTGGATACGCTGGGGATTAAAACCGTCGAACGGATGTAATGACAGCAGCTGATAAAAAACCCGCCTTGTGCGGGTTTTTTGTTATTACCGATAGTTTACGGTCACTTCACTGCTGAGCACCCGCAGACCCGGCGGCAGCGCTCCCTGCCCCTGAAAGCCAAACGCCAGATAGAGCGGCTCTTCGGCCGGGATCAGCGCCAGACCGCGCGTGGATCCGCTGGCACCATCCAGCTCCACGCAGCGCTGGCTGGCGCAGAGGCGCACCACCAGCCCGGATGGTGCCGGACGGCTGAGCTGATAGCGCCAGTTCACCACGGCGATGTTGCCGGGTGCCGCAGAAGGCGCCCTGAGCGCTGGCGATAACAGCCAGCTGCCGCGTGCCCCAAGTCCGGGACCGCTGACGCTGGCGCTCCACGCACCGGTAGCGGCTATGCCCGCCAGCGGTGTGAACAGCAGCAGCAACATTAACGGATAGCAGCGCCGCATTATTTGCCTCCAATCGTGGCGGTCATGCGGATCTGGCGATTGTCACTCAGCTCCAGATTGGAAAGTACCACCAGCTGCGGCAGGTTACGCCGCAGGAAGCGCGCCAGCAGCGCACGCAGCGGATGGTTCACCAGCAGGACCGGCGGCGCACCGCTCATCTCCTGCTGCTGCAGCGCCGCCTGTGCCTGCATCAGCAGACGATCGGCCAGCCCTGGCTCCAGGCCACCGCCGCCCTGCAGCGCCTGCAGCAGCAGACGCTCCAGCATGGCATCCAGGCCAATAACCTGCACCTCTCCGCTGCCCGGGAACCACTGCTGGGTGATCGCCCGCCCCAGCGCCACGCGTACTACGCTGGTCAGCTCCTGTGGGTCGCTCTGCACCGGCGCGTGCTCCGCCAGCGTTTCGATGATGGTGCGCATATCCCTGATTGATACCCGCTCGGTAAGCAGGTTCTGCAGCACTTTATGCAGCGTGGTCAGGCTGATTACCCCCGGCACCAGATCTTCCGTCAGCTTCGGCATCTCCTGAGTAACGCGATCCAGCAGCTGCTGCGCCTCCTGCCGGCCAAACAGCTCGCTGGCGTACTGTCCAATCAGGTGGTTGAGGTGCGTTGCCACCACGGTGCTTGCCTCGACCACGGTATAACCCTGAATCTGCGCCTGCTCTTTCAGGGCGCTGTCGATCCAGATCGCCGCCAGGCCAAACGCCGGATCAACGGTAGGCTCGCCCGGCAGGCTGCCGGCTGCGGTGCCGGGATTAATGGCCATCCAGCGGCCAGGGTAGGCGTCACCGCTGCCAATCTCCACGCCTTTCATCAGAATGCGATAGCGTGCGGGCGGCAGCTCCATGTTGTCGCGGATATGTACCACCGGCGGCAGAAAACCAACCTCCTGTGCCACTTTCTTACGGATGCTGCGGATACGGCCCAGCAGCTCGCCATTCTGGGTATGGTCAACCATCGGAATGAGGCGATAGCCCACTTCCATTCCCAGCGAATCCTCCAGCTGAACGTCGGTCCAGGAGGCCTCAACCGTGGCGGGCGTCTCCTGGGTTTTCATCAGGCTGGCTGATTCAGGCTGCTTCTTCGGCTGCATCTCACGGCCGCGCAGCCACCAGGCAAGCCCGAGCAGCGCGCCGGTAAACAGCAGAAAGACAAAGTTAGGCATGCCGGGCACCAGACCAAGCAGGCCGATTACCCCGGCGCTGAGCATCAGCACGCGTGGATTATTAAACAGCTGCCCGACCATCTGCTCACCGACATCCTGGTCAGTGGCGACGCGGGTGACGATGACGCCTGCTGCCGTGGAGATCACCAGCGCCGGGATCTGCGCCACCAGGCCATCACCGATAGTCAGCAGCGTATAGGTCTCACCGGCGTGGCCAACATCCATCCCATGCTGCACAACGCCCACCAGCAGGCCGCCGATGACGTTGATTACCATGATGAGAATACCGGCGACGGCATCCCCGCGCACAAACTTGCTGGCACCATCCATTGAACCGTAGAAATCGGCCTCCTGCGTCACTTCGGAACGGCGACGCTTGGCCTCATCTTCACCAATCAGACCGGCGTTAAGATCGGCATCGATCGCCATCTGCTTGCCGGGCATTCCGTCCAGTACAAAGCGGGCGCCGACTTCCGCAATACGTCCGGCGCCTTTGGTGATGACCATGAAGTTGATGATCACCAGAATGATAAACACCACAATACCGATGGCAAAGTTACCACCGACCAGAAAGTGGCCAAACGCTTCTACGACGCGGCCCGCTGCGTCGGCCCCGGTATGCCCTTCCAGCAGAATGATACGGGTGGAGGCGACGTTCAGCGCCAGGCGTAATAGCGTTGAGAACAGCAGTATGGTGGGGAATGCCGCAAACTCCAGGGTGCGCTGGGTGAACATCGCCACCAGCAGCACCATGATCGATAGTGCGATATTAAAGGTAAACAGCAGATCGAGAATGAAGGCGGGCAGCGGCAGCACCATCATCGACAGGATCAACATTATCAGCACCGGTCCTGCCAGCACCTGCCATTGCGTCTCTTTAAAACTGCCCGGTAAACGCAGCTTTTCGGCCAGATTAGCCATCGTCTCTGTTCTCTCCTGCAAAGTCCATCTCTGCCGGGACCGGCAGATGCTTAGGTTTGGTCGGGATCAGGCCGCCTTCGCGCTTCCAGCGCCGCAGCTGCCAGACCCAGGCCAGCACTTCCGCTACGGCAGCGTACAGCGCACCGGGGATAAACTGACCAATTTCAGTATGCCGATAGAGCGCTCGCGCCAGCGGCGGCGCTTCAAGGATCGGCACGCGGTGCTCTTTTGCCACTTCACGAATGCGCAGCGCGATGTCACCTGCGCCTTTCGCCACCACTTTTGGCGCATTCATCTTGCCTTCCTGATACTGCAGCGCCACCGAGTAGTGCGTCGGGTTCGTCACAATCACGTCAGCTTTCGGTACATCAGCCATCATGCGGCGGCGGGCCGCCGCGCGCATCGCCTGGCGGATCCGCCCCTTCACGTGCGGATCGCCCTCATTCTGTTTATGTTCGTCGCGGATCTCCTGACGCGTCATGCGCAGCTTTTTGAAATAGCTGTAGAGCTGCCAGAACACATCAAAACCGACCATCGGAAACAGACCCAGCATCACCAGCCCGCAGCTGGTGGCGACCATACTCAGGCCATGGTGCAGCGCGTTAACCGGCGATTCCGCGATCAGCCGCAGCATCTCCTGCCAGTGGCTCCAGAGATACCAGCCCGCTACCACCCCTACCAGCACCGCCTTGAGGATCGCCTTCACCAGTTCAGCCGCGCTCTGGCCGGAAAAGAGGCGTTTTATGCCTGGCAGCGGGTTGAGCTTCTTAAAATCGAGTTTGATCGACTTACCGCTGATATGAATGCCGCCCAGCGCCATCGGGGCCGCCATGGCAACAATTACCAGCCCGCCCATCAGCGGCAGCAGCGCCACCACTGCCTGCATGACCAGATTGCCGATATGCGCCACAATAATTTTGTCATCGTTCACCATACCGTGATCGAAGCGAAAACCGGTTGCCACCATACGGGCAAGCTGCGTGGCCATGTGGGAACCGCCAAGCCAGAGGATCATCAGCCCGGTCAGCAGCATCAGCACCGATGTCAGCTCGCGCGATCGCGGGATCTGCCCCTCTTCCCGCGCTTTCTCAAGTCGGTGGGGGGTGGGCGATTCTGTTTTGTCCTCGCTGCTACTCTCTTCAGACACAGCACACCTCAGCTGGCAGAAATTCTGAGTACAGGATGACAAACTTACCCGGGAGTGAAGCGCGGATTAAACGACGAAATAACCTGCTTATTGCGTCATAAGTAAAATCGTTGTCGTGCCCTGTCCGTTTTCTCAGCAGAAACAGCGCACAAAAGACGTGACGCGATCGGGGTTTTGGGGATCTGAACAGGCGCGGAAAATCTTAAAATGAGAATTTTCTGCAAAGAGATCACATTATTAATTTCACTGTAAAACATAAATTTTTATAATGTTTTATCCCGGACAGACGTTTGCCTGAAAAGATTCTTCGCTACCCGGCCTGCCCGATGCCGGGTGAACCGTAAAAGTCGCTTAACTGTTGCAGCCTTCTGCAGACCTCCTCTGCGGCTTCAGGCGTGATGTTATGGCGCTAACACGCAATTTACCGCGATGCAATAGTTTGAATTCTCAAAAGTCTTAGGTAGACTGAGACGCACGTTGTCCTGAAGAGATCTGGCTGTTTTTCGTGGTTTTTTCGCAACACACTATGTTCATACTCGCCGGGTACGCCCACTGTTACTCTGCAATTAATCTGATGGAATGATAAGGATGATGGTGAAAAAAACGCTTATGCTTACGCTGCTGGCGACCCTGACGCTGGCCGGGTGCAAAACCCCGCCGCCGGCAGTGACAGAGGATACGCTGGTAACCAGTACGGTTAACGGCGTTACCCTGACGCATCGTTATGCGGTTGCCGCACCGGCAGAGTTCACCCCCGTCAACGCATCCTGGCGCGCACTCTACGCCGCTTCCGTTATGACCACCCCTGACTACGGCGGTAAAGTCGTGCGCTACCTTGATAATGCCCAGCGCTTTGAAGTGCTTGGCCGGGTGGAGCATAACTGGCTGGCGATTGCTGAAGAGCCTGAAGGCCAGCTGATAGGCTATATCCCCCCTAAAGCGGCCGTTGAGACCAGCCGCTATGACGCCACGTTGCGCAGCGATCGCCCGAAACCGCGTCGCGCTAAACAGGTGTGCGTGGCAGTAGGCGGTGCCAGTAAGGCGTGCCGCACCACTGATACCGCGACCTGGATCCTGGATTGAGTCAACAATCTGGCGCATATTGGCGACAGTCATACCGCAGTTTATGGCAAAATAGCGCCGTCATCGCCAGGAAAAACGAGAGTTAATGATGCAGGATCCCATTGCCCGCGAGGATATCAGCGCGGGCAACGATAACCTTTTGCTGAACGCCGCCGCCCCGGTGCTGAATGCTGTTGTCCGCATCCGGCAGGCTGCCACGCATGACGATCCGGCCGGGTTGCGCCAGCTGCTGATTGATGAAATCCGGCTGTTTGAACAGCGCTGCAAGCAGGCTGGCCTGCCGTTTGAGATGATCATCGGCGCACGCTACTGTCTTTGCAGCGTGCTGGATGAGGCGGCGGCACAGACGCCGTGGGGGACGCGCGGCGTCTGGTCAGGCAACGGCATGCTGGTGAGTTTTCACAATGAGAGCTGGGGGGGTGAAAAATTCTTTCAGCTTCTCTCCCGCGTTTCACAAAGTCCGCAGCAGCATCTGTGGCTGCTTGAAGTCATCCATTACTGTCTGCTGCTGGGATATGAAGGTCGCTACCGCGGCAGCGAAAGCGGCCGCACACAGTGTGAAGGGATCCGTAAACGTCTGGCGCAGCTGATCCACGACGCGCGCGCTGCAGAGAGTAGCACCGCAACGCCGCTGGTCGAGGTGCATCCGTTAGTGAACAGCCTGACGCGGCCGATGGTACCGCTCTGGGCCTGTGCCACCGTGGCGGCGCTTATCGCCTGCATGGTCTACAGCATGCTGAACTGGCGGCTCGGCAATGCGGCTGAACCGCTGCTGCGCGATATCTATCAGACTCCCCTGCCGCAGATCATGCCCGGACGACGCCCCGCTTCACCGCAGGCGCTGCTCGATCTGCGCCAGCGTCTGAATGATGTGATTGCCGCCGGTCAGCTGGAAGTCAGCGATGGCGCGTTTGGCAGCAAAGTCATTATTCCCGCCGATAAACTTTTTGTTCCGGACGGCACCGTTGTAAACCCGGTCGGCCGCGCGCTGCTGGCGCACGTCGCCAGCGCTATGAAAAGCGTTAAAGGAACCGTTCTGGTCTCGGTCTATACCGATAACCGCGCCGTCGATGGCCGTTTCGCCTCCAGCTATGAATTTTCACTGGCCCGCGCGCGCGCTATTACGCAGCTGCTGACGACGCAGCTGGCGTCGGGGCAGAGCGTTAAAGCTGAGGGGCGCGGCGACAGTAATCCGCTGCTGCCTAACGACAGCAATGAAAACCGCGCCCGCAACCGCCGGGTTGAGATCACACTCTTCGCTGCGCCGGAAGCAGCGGCTACCCCGGAGGGCCAACGCTGATGCGCACATCTGTTCGTCACCTGCTGACTCATCGCCTGCTCTGGAGTCTGATTGGTGTTACCGCCCTCAGCTGCCTGGTGTGGATGCTTGGCCCGCTCTGGGTATGGGGTGAGACCCGACCGCTGGAGCCGGTTTTCTCCCGGCAGCTGGCCGTGGCCCTGCTCTTTTTTTGCTGGACGCTGTTTCAGCTTATTCCGGCAATATGGCGCGGCTGGTTCAATAGCAAGCTGCTGAATCGTCTCCAGAGCATGAGTCAGGAAGAGCTCTCCGATCGTCACTCCACCGAACAGGTGCTGGCACAGCGCTTTAGCGAAGCCGCGCTGCGTCTGAAACGCACGCAGTTTGGTCGCCATCATCAAAAAAGCTGGCTGGCGCGTTTTCAGAGTCACTATCTTTATGAGCTTCCGTGGTATCTGATTGTCGGCGCACCGGGCGCGGGCAAAACCACCGCGCTGCTGAACGCCGGCCTCTCTTTTCCCCTTACGGATACGCACGGCAATAGCGCAGTGCGTGGCGTAGGCGGCACCCGTCACTGCGACTGGTGGTTTACCGACAGCGCCGTGCTGATCGACACCGCCGGGCGCTATGCGCTGCAGGAGAGCCAGCGCGCGCGCGACAGCGCCGAGTGGCAGAGCTTTATCAACCTGCTCAAGCGCTACCGCACGCGTCAGCCAATTAATGGCGTGATCCTCACCATCAGCGTGGCCGACCTGCTGACCGACACCGCAGAGGCGCGGCATGCGCAGGCCACGGCGCTGCGCTGCCGTATGGCTGAGCTGCATCAGCAAACCGGTATCCATTTTCCGGTCTATATCATGGTAACCAAAACGGATCTGCTGAAGGGATTTCTGAGCTTTCATGCGGGCCTCAGCAAGCCGCAGCGGGATGCCATCTGGGGATTTACCTTTCCCTGGGAGCCGGGCAAACCTCACAAAGACGAGTGGCAGAGCAGTTTTACGGCACGTTTTCAGCGGCTTGAGCAGCAGCTTAAGCAGCAGCTGTCGGAGCGCATGGCGGCCGACCGCGATCTGATGCAGCGCGCTGACAGCTTTCTCTTTCCGCAGGAGTTTGGTTCCCTGCGCCCGCTGCTTAATGAGTATCTGGACGTGATCTTCTCCCGTCATGAGGAGGATATTGCCTGGTCTGCCCGCGGGCTGTTTTTTACCAGCGGGACCCAGGAAGGCCTGCCGTTTGACCGCATTATGGGCGCCCTTAATCGCAAGCTGCAGCTGCCGCAGAGCGGTGACCACACCCTGGCAGCCTGGGACAGCGTTAACCGCAGTAATCCTATTCCGGGCAATAAAGGCCAGAGCTACTTTATCCGCGATCTGCTCAGCGAACTGGTGTTTCGCGAAAGCGGCCTTGCCGGCAGCAACCGCCATTGGGAATACCGCAACCGTCTGCTGCACTGGATCGGCTATGGCGCGCTGGCGGGTGCGCTGATCCTGCTGTGCGGCTTATGGCTTACCAGCTATGTGCAAAACCAGCGCTATCTTGATCAGGTGGCGAGCCGTATTGCGCCCCTGACGCAGCAGAGTCAGCAGGTCACACATCAGCCCGTCGATAATATTTTTGATCTGCTACCCTTCTTAAATAACCTGGTAAAGCTGCCGCTGTCCGAGCGCTTTTCGCTGGATAATCCGCCGCTTACTATGCGCGCCGGACTCTATCGCGGCACACAGGTCAGCGACGCGGCCTGGGTGCTTTATCAAAATGCGCTTAAGTCTCTGCTGCTGCCGCGGGTGGCGCAGCAGATCACGCATTTGCTGCGCGACGATCCTGGCACCGATAACGCTTACAGCCGCAACGCGCTGCGCGCCTATCAGATGCTTTATCAGCCGCGAAATTACGACGGCACGTTTCTGCGCAGCTGGCTGATCGAAAATCTGCAGCGCACGCTGCCAGCCGATGTCAGCGTGCGCGATCTGCAGCAGCTCGACTGGCATCTCAGTCAGCTGCTCGATCAGCAGATACAATCTTCACCCTATGCACGTGATAACGCGCTGATGATGCGCAAGCTTGCAGAAAACCTGAAACGGGCGGGTCAGGAGAGCAGCGTGCTGGCGACCGCGCCAGAGGCCTCTGCCGGACAGCTGACCCGCTATAGTGAGTGACGGTGAGGTAAACATGGCGAACCACAGCGTGCCGGGCTGGTATGGCAAACTCCCCGCTACCGGTGATTTTTTGCGGCAGCGCCTGAGCGAGGCCACGGTCTCCCCCTGGAGTCACTGGTTTCAGCAGGGACTCACCCACTGGCATCAACAGCAGCACGCCAGCACGCAGCTCTTTTTGCGCGCGCCGGTGTGGAACTTTGTTCTGCCGCTGTCGCCGCTGCGTCAGCAGGTGCAGATGGGCTGCCTGCTGCCCTCGTGCGATCGCGTGGGACGCGCCTGGCCGCTGCTGGCCCTGCGCACCTTTACGCTGAATGAGTGGCACCCGGCGCAGCTGACTATCTCCGGCGACTGGTTTCGCGAACTGGGCGGGCTGCTCTGGTCAGCGGTGCGCGAGCGCACCCTGCCGGAGAGCCTGGAAGCAGAGATGCAGCAGCTCTCACCCCTGCTGGTGCCCGGCAATCAGCGCAGCGATATTATGGATGTCATCGGTTTTGCGGATCTTCCCTGCACCCTGAGCTGGCAGGAAGTGGCAGAACGGTTTGAACCGCAGCAGCATATCAGCTACTGGTGGAGCAATCGCAGTGACGGCTTTGCCCACGCCACCCATAAACACAGCGGCCCGCTGACCGCAGAGCTTTTTTCACTGTTATTTAACCCGGCGGCGGGTGCGCAGCCGGGACGTAATGGCCTCTATCCACCCATGTTTGAATAAGCCGGCACGTTTGCCTTGTTAACGGGATGACTCATGCAATTTACCTTTGTGCAGTGCGATACGGATGTGCCCGCCAGAAGCGTCACCTTTATGCCGCCTGGCGGCACCATTGGCCGCAGTCAGGATAACGATCTGATCCTGCCTGATGAGACGCGCGCCATCTCACGCCTGCAGGCGCTTGTCCATCTCTCTGCCGAAGGGGAATGCCGTCTGACCGCACAGGGCAGCGTGACGGCGATTGAGCTCAATGGTCAGGTGGTGCAGCGGGGTGCCCAGGCCCTGCTGCAGCATGGCGATCGGCTGCAGATTGGTCAATATATGCTGGAAATTACCGATCCTGCGCACCAGCCTGCGCTACAGGACGATCCGCTGTCGTTTTTTAGCGAGGACGCCAGCGATCCACTTGGCATGCAGCAGGAGGCCGTCCTGAGTGCTGAGCTGATGCCGGAACCCCCAGCCCCGGTACGTCAGGAGCGGCGGCCCGATCCGCGGCTGGCCATCGATCCCGCCCGAGACAGCGCACCGCAAACCCGCCTGCCTGCAGAAGCCGGCGAGGAGAAGCTTATCGCCGCTCTGCTGGAGGGAATGGGACTCAATAATGGTCATCAGACATCGCTCGGTGAAGAGCAGATGCGCGTTACCGGTCGTATGCTCAGCCTGTTTTCTCAGGGAACCGTTGCCCTACTCTCCTCGCGTTCAATTCTTAAGCGCGGCGTGAAAGCGGATATGACCATGATTCTGAACGAAGCCAATAATCCGTTTAAGATCCTGCCTTCCGGCAAAACCGTGCTGATGCAGATGTATCAGAGCCAGATGCCGGGTTTTATGCCGCCTGAAGCCGCAGTGCGCGATGCGCTGGTAGATTTGCAGGCGCATCAGCTGGGCATGATTGCCGGTATCCGGGCGATCATTGCTGCCATGTTGCAATCGTTTAATCCGCAGCGGCTGGAAGATCGCGCGCGCGAGGATGGCGCTCTGCCTAAAATCGCCTTCAGCAGCGGGCGCAAGGCCGCCCTGTGGGACGCCTTTACGCGACACTATCAGCGCACTGCCGGCGAGATTGAAGATGACTTCCATACGCTGTTTGGCGAAGCGTTTCTCAACGCGTATGACATGGAAGTTAATCAGTATAAAGATTCACAGACGCGGACGGATGAGACATGAAAATGATGTTTGCCAGCCGCTGTCAGCAGGGCCGGCGTGACGAAAATCAGGATCGCACCGGTGCGCAACTCGACGACGAGCGCGCCTGCTTTCTGGTGTGTGATGGCGTAGCCGGATTACCCGGTGGCGACTACGCAGCGCAGCTGGTGCGCGATACGCTCCTCAGCGCGGTGCAAAACAGCAGCAGCTTTACGCCTGCCACTACCCAGGCGGCTATCGCTCTTTGTCAGCAAACGCTGGCGGCTGAGCAGGGGAAGAATCCGAAATTTTCCCGCATGAGCACCACGCTCGCGGCTCTGTTTATTGACCGTGAAAAACAGCGTGCATGGTGGGCGCACGCCGGTGATAGCCGGGTTTATCACTTTCGTCATGGTACGCTATGTGAGGTAACCCGGGACCATAGTCTGGCCCAACATCTGCAAGAGGCAGGCTATGAAAATTCCGGCATTAACAGTAATTTACTTTATAATGCCCTCGGCACTGAGCCGGTACGCCCGGTGACCTTCAGCAGCGCGATTGACCTCCAGGACGGCGATGCGTTTCTGGTCTGCACGGATGGCTTCTGGCTCAACCTGACCACGCAGGAGATGGAACAGGCGTTACGCATGGTTAACGCCTGTGAAGAGTGGCTGACGCTGATGGAACAGGCGGTCAATCGCAGCGACAAGCGGGACAACCTGAGCGCGCTGGCAATCTGGATTGGCGAACCGCAGGATGCCACGCTGCTCTATTCTCAGGCTGATGCGGCGCGCTTTGTGCCGCCTCACTATTGATTTGCAAGGATCCCTATGAAAGTGTGGTTGTCGGGCATTGCCGCCCTGCTGCTGGCCCAGAATGCACAGGCAGAAGATTATCGTGTGGTCTATTCGCCCAGCCTGGCGCTCGAGGTCTGGATCGACAACGTTGCCAGTAAAGCGCCCGACGACTGGTGCAAAGAGACGCTGCCGTTACGTATTGTCTCCGGTAAAAGCAGCGACACGCGCATTCTCACCAGCTTCCTGCCCCGGGTAGGCACGCTGCTGGCGAACCAGTGCGGCAGCCTTGACGAGCTGCCGTGGCAGATGATGACCAAAGAAGGCAGCGTGCTGGCTAACGGCAGCGCAGCAAAACTGCAGAACTGGCGCCCGATTATCCTGAATGATGCAACCGCCAGCGCCAGCGCCACCACCGCCGCACCGCTGGATCTCTCCCGTCCGGCGGACAACACGCCGCTGCAGCACTTTGCGCTGCCGGGCGGCTGTCATTTCCGCACCTGGTGGGACGACAAAGGTGCTTCGCTGTTTATTCCTGATGCGCCGGCGCAGCGCTGCTCAACGGAAGGCTGGCTGGAAGGCGCAGCCAGCATAACGCTGCTGAGTAAAGGTGAACCTGCAACGCTGCCGGTGACCTTTTATCAGGGGTATCCGGTCGCCAGCCTCGCGACCGGCAGCAAACCGCTGGAGATTGTCGCGGTCAATAAACAGCGAATGATTGTGACCCGGCCGGACGCTGCCGGGAGCTGGCTGGTGTTGCCGTTTGATGCGCGGGAGCATGTCTGGCGCTTTGGCGGTACCCTGCTGATTCAGATGGATAAAAAAGCTGGCAGTGACAGCAGCACGGTGAAAGCGCAGGTCGATCGTTTACGCGGCATCTGGTCGCCGCAGTTTATGCCACAGCAAAAAGTGACAGTGTTACTGATTGACACCCTGCATGCGGATCTCGCCGATCCGGCTATCGGTGCCTGGCGTAACATTAATTAATCAGCGATCGCTGCCTGCTGCCCCGCGGCAACAGGCACTACAGGATGTGTTCAGAGAACTCACTATGTCGGCAAACGAAAATCATATCCCTAATGCCCTGCCTGCGGGCTACCGGTTTAACGAGTTTGAAATCAGGGACGTCGTGGGCGGGGGCGGCTTTGGCATCGTCTACCGCGCCTGGGATCACCAGCTGGAACGGTTTATCGCCATCAAGGAGTATATGCCTCAGTCGCTCGCCGTGCGCGCTGCCGACATGTCGCTTGAACTGCGTGGCGAGCGCTTTCAGAAACTGTTCAACGCGGGCCGCAACAGCTTTATTCAGGAAGCACGCCTGCTGGCACGCTTTAATCATCCGGGGCTGCTGCACGTGCTGCGCTTCTGGGAAGAGAACGGCACCGCCTATATGGGCACGCTGTTCTATAGCGGTATGACGCTGAAAGCGTGGCAGGCGAGCCAGTCTGACGCCGTTGATGAAGCCTGGATCCGTCGCCTGCTTCCGCCGCTGTTTGGTGCCATCAACACCATTCATACTGCCGGCTATCTGCATCGCGACATCTCGCTGGATAATATTCAGATTCAGGATAACCAGCTGCCGGTACTGCTCGATTTTGGTTCAGCGCGTAAAGAGATCGGCAATTTGTCAGATGAAACTGAAATCATGCTGAAGCCGGGCTTTGCGCCGATCGAGCAATATAGCGAAGAGGGTGAGGTTGAACAGGGTCCGTGGACCGATATCTACGCGCTGGGGGCGGTATTACACACGCTGATTACCGGCCATGCGCCGCCGGTCAGCGTAGTGCGCTGCATTGAGGATAATTACCAGCCGCTTGCCGTCACCCGGCCTGAAGGCTATTCCCTGCCGCTGCTGCACGCCATCGACTGTGCGCTGGCGATGAAGCCTCAGGATCGTCCGCAGACCATCGACGCCTTTGCGCAGCTTATCGATCTGCCGGTGAGCGATGCCGAAGCGCTCAGCACGCCGCTGCCGGTTGTTGCCCTGCCCGCCGGGCTGCCGGAGACCGCCGCTGAACCGGAACCTCCGCTGGTGGCGGTGAATCCCGCCGCCGCCGCCGCTGAGCCGATCGCTGGCAGTGCAGCAGGCCGGCGCGTCTCGCCGGGTATAGTGGCGCTGGCTGCTGTGGCGCTGCTGGCTGTGGGTCTGGTCGTGTGGCAGACGGTGCGTCACAGTGAGACGCCGCCTGTCGCAGCCGCGCCGGAAGCCGCTGCGCCGGCAGCAACGAAGGTACCGGCGGCGGCGGCCAGTACGCCTGCCATTGCCACCATCTATCTGCAGCTGCAGTCAGGCGAAAGCGTCGTACTGAATGGTGAAGTGCAGGATGTGAAAGCCGCCAGCAGCGGTTTTGCGTCACTCAATCTCGCTGCCGGCAGCTATCGTCTTGAGGTGCGGCATGGCGACCAGGTGCGCAGCCAGGCCCTGACGATTAAGCAGCCTGGTACCTGGCTCATTAACCCCGGTAATTAAGCCTGAGGTGCGCTGCGCTGCTGCAGCGCTCTTACCTCAGCGGCAAGACGCGTCAGCGCGGCTTCCTGCATGCCGCGTCTGACCAGCTCCTGCTCAAGCGAGAAAAGATACTGCGCATTGGTTCCGAGCGGCCCGCTCGCCTGCGCAATCAGGGGTGCAATGGTACTGCGGCAGGAGTCATCCTCATATAGCGGATGACGCGGATCCATGATGAACACCAGCGCGGTAACGCAGCGTCCATCCTCCAGCTGCAGCTCACACCAGGTGGGCAGATAGCAGCCGGTGATCATCTCGCGCTTCCAGAGCAGCTCCAGTTCTTCATGCAGGCGCGCCTCCGGCAGACGAAAGGCCAGGCCGCTGGTGCTGCCGCCCTCTTTCAGCGCCAGCATGCGTCCGGGTGCGGCCTCGGTGCCCCGTCCGGCGGTGAGCCGCAGACAGAACGCACGATGCCACCCTTCCAGGCGCCCCGAAGCCACCTCCTCCGCGTCAAACACCGGGTTCCACATCAGCGAACCATAACCAAAGATCCACACCGGACTTTGATCGGGCCGACAGGCGAGCGTGGCAGAAAGCGAAGCGGCGCGCTTTTCACAGCTCCACAGCAGTGCTTCATCGATATCACCAAAGGATGTTTTGCAATCGGCTTTAAGTAAGAATTCCCGGGTTAACACTGCGATCTCCTCTACTGCCCTGGCATCCCGCACGCCTGGATCCCGAACCGGTATCCTGAAAACGACGCGCGTCGGCACAGTCAGAAACAGTAATGCATTCATTGCTGCGGTTTCAAGATTGTCCTGACGCTTTTCATATAAAGAACTGTTTCAGAGTATCGGCGGGCGGGAAAAAATAATGAGAGGATTAAAACCGGGGATGATGCGGGCTCTTCAGGCCCGCAGCAGCAATTACTTTTTCGGATGCCACTTGTCGTCGTCACCTTTCACGTAGTCATGCTTTACTGCCGCCCAGGCGACCTTGTGTGCGACCTCTTCCCGTGATGCGTCGCCCCGCCGATCCTCTTTATCCTTGTACTGATCCCAGGCGCTGTTAAACGCGTTCTGGTAAATGGTTTGTGCATGAGCCGGCAGCACATGACGCACGCTGTCCGGCAGTTCGCTGGTTGATGAATAAGGCATAGCTCCTCCGGTATCAGGTATCACTTAAAGTCTGGAACAGCTTAGCTAAAATGCAAATACTGTCTTTTGCCGCTCATAGCTGAAGTGGTCTGCATAAGGCAAAAAAAAGCCTGTCATTGCAGCCGTTAAACAACATTTTTTGTGCTCTGTCTGCTTAACCGCAGTTTATATTTAGCTGAATTGAAATATAAATATGACAATAACTTCCTGTTTAAACCACCAGGAGCAATAAAGTGCAAAAAGTAAAGTCGCGTAAAAAAACTGTTCAGCGAGTGATGAAAAGCTACACTGCGCCAGTGTAATTAATGCGTATAGTTAACAGGCAATGACGCCGGTTTTTAAACATTTTGCTAATGGGGATGGTGAATGCCTGGACATGAGAAAACACGACACAGCGAGTTTTCGCTGATTCTTCCCGTTGCTGCGCTGACGGTGCTGACCTTTTTTGGCGATCAGACAGCGCTTCTGCCGGTTATCGGTATCAATCTGCTGGCACTGGTGGCTATTCTGAGCAGCGCTTTCAGCGTTGTGCGCCATGCTGACGTGCTGGCTCACCGGCTGGGCGAACCTTACGGCTCGCTGATCCTCAGCCTCTCCGTGGTGATTCTGGAGGTAAGCCTGATCTCTGCGCTGATGGCAACGGGCGACGCCGCACCGGCACTGATGCGCGACACACTCTATTCCATCATTATGATCGTCACATCCGGGCTGGTAGGCTGCGCGCTGCTGCTGGGAGGCAGAAAATTCGCTACTCAGTACGTCAATCTGGCCGGCGTCAAACAGTATATGATTGCCATCTTCCCGCTTGCCATTCTGGTACTGGTATTCCCGAACGCCCTGCCGGGCGGCAATTTCACCACCGCCCAGGCGCTGATTATCGCGGCTATCTCTGCGGCGATGTATGGCGTTTTCCTGCTGATTCAAACCAAAACGCACCAGAGCCTGTTTGTCTATGAGCATGAGGATGAGGGGGACGATCCGCATCACGGTAAGCCTTCAGCACACAGCTCGCTGTGGCATACAATCTGGCTGATCGTCCATCTGATTGCGGTTATCAGCGTGACTAAAATGAACGCTAACCCGCTTGAGCTGCTGCTCACAGAGCTTAACGCTCCGGAACAGTTTACCGGCTTCCTCGTCGCGCTGCTGATCCTTTCACCGGAAGGGCTGGGTGCCATCCGGGCGGTACTGACCAACCAGGTGCAGCGCGCCATGAACCTGTTTTTCGGCTCCGTGCTGGCGACAATCTCACTTACCGTGCCCGCGGTCAGTATCATCGCCACGCTGACGGGTCAGACGCTGATTTTTGGCCTGGAGCCACCGCATATGGTCATGCTCATCGCCGTTCTGATCCTGTGCCATATTTCGTTTTCAACCGGCCGAACGAATGTGCTTAACGGTGCGGCACATCTGGCGCTGTTCGCCGGTTATCTGCTGACAATAATGCTCTGACCGGATACACCGCGAAAACAAAAAAGGCACCCTTACGGGTGCCTTTTTATTTGCCAGAGGCTGTCAGCTGCTGGTGTCCAGCGCCGGGAAGCTCTTGACCAGATCGTCAATCGCTTTCATCTGCGCCAGGAACGGCTCCAGTTTATCCAGCGGCAGCGCGGAAGGACCGTCGCATTTTGCGCTGTTTGGCTCCGGATGCGCTTCGATGAAGAGGCCGGCAATACCCACGGCCATACCGGCACGCGCCAGCTCGGCAACCTGAGCACGGCGACCGCCCGATGCGGCACCAAACGGATCGCGCGTCTGCAGCGCATGCGTCACGTCGAAAATGACCGGGCTGTTGTTGGTGACTTTCTTCATCACGTTAAAGCCCAGCATATCCACAACCAGGTTGTCATAACCGAAGTTGCTGCCGCGATCGCACAGGATAACTTTATCGTTACCGCCTTCCGCAAACTTATCCACGATATTACCCATCTGGCCCGGGCTGACAAACTGCGGTTTTTTAACGTTAATTACCGCGCCGGTTTTTGCCATCGCCTCTACCAGGTCCGTCTGGCGTGCCAGAAACGCTGGCAGCTGAATAACATCAACCACATCGGCAACCGGCTGCGCCTGCCAGGATTCATGGACGTCGGTGATGATTTTCACGCCGAACGTCTGCTTCAGCTCCTGAAAAATCTTCATCCCCTCGTCCAGACCCGGACCGCGATACGATTTAATCGAGGAGCGGTTTGCCTTGTCAAAAGAGGCTTTGAAAACGTAAGGGATACCCAGCTTGTCGGTAACCGTCACGTAGTGCTCACAGATGCGCATCGCCAGCTCGCGTGATTCCAGTACGTTCATGCCGCCAAACAGCACAAACGGCAGATCGTTTGCGACATCGATATCGCCAATTTTAACTACTTTCTCTGTCATGACCTTTCCTTATGCCGGCAACGCTTAGTGTAGCGTGACCTGTTTCTGTTCGATTGCGTGGATCTGTACTTTAATCATTTCACTCACCGGATCTTCCGGGCACTGCTCAACAAAATAGGTTAAGTCAGTGAGCGCAATATGCTCGCACTCCAGCTGGGCGTAGATGAGACCACGATCGCGAATTTCATAGGGGTCGTCAGGATCGATCTCCAGCAGTACTTTACTGACATTCAGCGCCAGCTCCATCTGCTTCTCTTCCATCAGCGCCGCTTTCAACGTGTCGAGCATTTTCCGCATTACGCTGAGCGTTTTGGCTTCATCCAGATCGTCGGTATAGAGTTTGGCCGTGGGGCTGATATTGCCCTTCAGCCAGACCTCAAGCGTATGGGTATCGAGCGTTTCACCGTTAAACGGATTGATCAGCCACATTTCGCCATCCAGCCAGTCTGCGCGCAGAATCAGCTGAGTCGGAAAAATCACCGGCATCAGCGGCAGCTCCAGCTGCTCGGCGATATGCAGCAGTATCACGCCGAGCGACACCGCCGTGCCCTGACGGCTTTTCAGCACTTTATCAATCCAGAGCGCATCTGAAAGGTTGTAGACACCGCTGGCGCCGCCAAAGCCCCATTCGCGATAGAACAGCTCCAGCAGCTTTTCCAGCCGCAGATCGGCATCTGTGGCGCTGCTGATATAGTCGCGCGCTTCTTCCACCAGCTTTGACAGCTGCTGCTGAACCGAAGGGGCGGAAAAATCGTCGCGGATGGCGCAGGTTGCACCGATAACCGCTTCACTTAACGGTGATTCATTAAAATCAAATTCTACTGATGAGGTCATACTATCCCCAAAATCGGCATTTTGGTCATCGCCAGTTTGCCTGCAAACAGCAGAGCAACCAGCGCAAGCAGGCAGGCGATCCAGCGCGTGCTCAGCTTCCGCGGACGACGACTCAGTGCCACAAAACCCAAGGCGACGTAGATAATAACCGCTAACAGCTTCTCCGTCAGCCAGCTTCCTTGTGGTGTGAAAGGATAAAAGTGAGTAATTATCACCAGCAGCGCGCCGCTCAGCAGTAAAAACGTGTCGCACAGGTGCGGCACAATCCGCACCCAGCGCTGCTGCAGCAAGCCTGAAGCGGTCGTCAGCCAGTAAAAGCGCAGCAGAAACAGGCTGACGCTGACTATCACGATAAAAATATGAAACTGCTTAATCTGCGGATACCAGCTGGCCATCCAGTGCCCCTTTATGCATATTGCCCAAGCGTCACGCGCGGATTGCCGCCGTAGTCGTTGAGAGTGGTAACCTGCTGATAGCCCTGCTCAAGCATCAGGGTGCGCACGTCGGCATCCTGCTGCCAGCCGTGTTCCAGCAGCAGCCAGCCCTGCGGCTGCAGCCACGCCGGGGCGCTGTGAATGATAAAACGAATATCAGCCAGTCCGGCGTCATCGGCTACCAGCGCGCTGCGCGGCTCAAAACGCACGTCGCCCTGCAGCAGATGCGCATCGTCCATGTCGATATAAGGTGGGTTGCTGGCGATGAGGTGATAACGGGTCGCAGGCAGGCTGTCAAACCAGTGGCTGAGCTGAAAGCGGGCGTTGGTGAGACCCAACCGTGCCGCATTCTCCTGCGCCAGCGCAACGGCAGCGGGAATGCGATCGCAGCCGGTGATCTGCGCGTCAGGTCGTTCACTGGCGAGCGCCAGCGCAATAGCACCGGTGCCGGTGCCCAGATCAAGCACGTGACAGGGTCCCGCAGGCAGACGCAGCAGCGCCTGTTCCACCAGCACTTCAGTATCCGGACGCGGGATCAGCGTGGCGTCACTGACGCGCAGCGGCAGCGACCAGAACTCCCGCTCGCCCGTCAGATGAGCGATCGGTTCACCCCGCTGACGGCGCGCCAGCAGCTGCTCCAGCTGTGCCAGCTGTGCGTCGCTCAGCGGGTGCTCATCAAAGGCCAGCAGCCAGCTGCGCGTTTTGCCGGTCACAAAGCTGAGCAGGATCTCGGCGTCCCGCTTCGGACTTTCGCCTCCGCTCAGCGCCGTCATAGCCAGCTGACGCCAGCGGCGGATCTCCATCAATCCTGTCCGGCCAGCGCGGCGAGCTGATCGGCCTGATACTCCTGAACGATCGGCTCGATCAGCGTATCCAGCTTGCCTTCCATGGTTTCATCCAGCCGGTAAAGCGTGAGGTTAATGCGGTGATCGGTCACGCGTCCCTGCGGGAAATTATAGGTGCGGATACGGTCGGAGCGATCGCCGCTGCCAAGCAGGTTGCGCCGGGTTGATGCCTCAGCCGCATGGCGTTTTGCCATCTCAGCTGCGTGAATACGCGCACCCAGCACCGCCAGCGCTTTGGCTTTGTTTTTATGCTGTGAACGCTCATCCTGACACTCAACCACAATGCCGGTAGGCAGGTGGGTGATGCGGATAGCCGAGTCGGTGGTGTTGACGTGCTGCCCGCCCGCGCCTGAGGAGCGGAAGGTATCGATTTTCAGATCGGACGGATTAATGTCCGGCAGTTCCGCTTCCGGCAGCTCCGGCATAACGGCCACGGTACAGGCCGAGGTGTGGATACGCCCCTGCGATTCAGTTTCCGGCACGCGCTGAACGCGATGACCACCCGACTCAAACTTCATCCGCCCGTAAGCGCCCTCGCCCGTCACCCGCGCGATCACCTCTTTATAGCCGCCATGCTCGCCTTCATTGGCGCTCATGATCTCTACCTGCCAGCGCCGCCCTTCAGCGTAACGGCTGTACATCCGGAACAGATCGCCGGCAAAAATCGCCGCTTCGTCGCCGCCGGTTCCGGCACGCACCTCAATAAAGCAGGGGCGTTCGTCATCCGGATCTTTCGGCAACAGCAGCACCTGCAGCTGCTGCTCAAGCACCTCGCGTTTGTCGCGCGCCACTCTGAGTTCGTCCTGCGCCATTTCGCGCATTTCCGGGTCCTCAAGCAGCATTTCAGCGGTATCCACATCATCCTGCACCTGCTGCCAGTCGCGGAAGCAGCGGGTCACATCGCTCAGCTGGGCATATTCGCGTGACAGCGCGCGGAAACGTTCCTGATTGCCAATCACGCCGGCATCGCCCAGTAACGCTTCCACTTCTTCATGGCGTTCCTGTAACGCTTCCAGCTTGGCAATAATCGAGCTTTTCATCTAATTGTAGGTATCCCGGTGATAGGTCGTGACAGCGGAGATTACTCTAAACCGAGGCTGTCGCGTAAGATCTGCAGGCGTTCGCCATCGCCATCGCGGGCGGCCTGCTGAAGTGATTTGGTTGGCGCATGGATCAGGCGGTTGGTGAGTTTATGTGCCAGCTCCTGCAGCACTTTTTCTGCGTCTGCTCCCTGCCGCAGCGCAGCCAGCGCACGCTCCTGCAGTTCAGCGCGCACCTGCTCTGCCTGCATGCGGTATTCACGGATCGATTCGCCGGCGCTTTGCGCGCGCAGCCACGCCATAAACTCTCCGCTCTCCTGCACGACAATGCTTTCCGCCTGCAGGGCTGCCGCTTTACGCTGCGCCATATTCTGCTCAATGATCGCCTGCAGATCGTCGACGCTGTAGAGGTAGGCGTTGGGCAGCTTGCCCACTTCAGGCTCAACGTCGCGCGGTACGGCGATATCCACCAGCAGCATCGGCTGATTACGTCGCGCTTTCAGCGCACGCTCCACCATGCCTTTACCAATAATTGGCAGCTGGCTGGCGGTAGAGGAGATAATGATATCAGCTTCAGAAAGACGGGTTTCAATCTCAGCGAGGTTGATCACCTCGGCACCCACCTCATCAGCCAGCAGCTGAGCACGTTCGCGGGTGCGGTTCGCGATCATCAGTTTTTTTACGCTGTGCTCGCGCAAATGGCGTGCGACCAGCTCAATGGTTTCGCCCGCCCCGACCAGCAGCACATTAACGGTGCTGAGCGACTCAAATATCTGCCGCGCCAGCGAGCAGGCGGCAAACGCAACAGAGACCGCGCTGGCGCCGATTTCGGTTTCGGTCCGCACGCGCTTGGCCACGGAGAAGGTTTTCTGGAACATACGCTCCAGCTCGCTGGTCAGCGCCCGGTCGCGTGAGGAGTCGGCATGCGCCTTTTTCACCTGACCGAGGATTTGCGGCTCACCCAGTACCAGCGAATCGAGGCCGCTGGCTACGCGCATCAGATGGCTGACCGCAGCGTTATCCTGATGCCAGTAAAGGCTGTTGCGCACGTCCGCTTCCGGCAAATTATGATAATCACATAGCCAGCGCACCAGCTTCTCCTGCAAATCCGCCTGCTGCTCTACACTGAGGTAGAGTTCGGTGCGGTTACAGGTCGAGAGTACCACCCCGCTCTGTACCATTGGCTGCGACAGCAGGCTGTTCAGCGCCTGGTCAAGCGTGTCCGGCGTAAACGACACGCGTTCACGCAGAGCGACAGGAGCAGTTTTGTGATTGATTCCGAGTGCCAGGAGCGTCATGTGATTGCGGCTGGGAAGTCCCATTGATTGTCTGGTTTTGTGAAGCGCATTCTACAAGATGCGGCAGATCATGGAAAGCCATACAAAGACTATGACAGTGATAAGATTAAACTGATCGTGCGCAATTTTCCGCTGGCCGGCATTGACGGTTCTCAGACGGGCAGTTAGCGTTATCGGTTACGAATTAAAAACGTGTCTGAGGAGATGACCACGTGATGCCATTGCCCACGCGCAAACTGTTGCGCCTTTTACCCCTTGCCAGCGTTCTGCTGGCGGCCTGCAGCATCAACAAACCGCAGCAGGGCGCAGGGCCCGCTACCACCGCACCGCAGTGGCAACAGCACCAGCAGCAGGTAGCCGGTATCAGCCATTATCAGACGCGCGGCGCCTTTGCTTATCTGTCCGATAAACAGAAGGTCTACGCCCGCTTCAACTGGCAGCAGACCGCCCCTGACCGCTATCGTCTGCTGCTGACCAACCCGCTGGGCAGCACCGAACTGCAGCTGGATGCGCAGGGCTCCGTGGTGCAGATTGTTGACAACAAGGGCAAGCGCTACACCAGCAACGATGCTGAGAAAATGATTTCGCAGCTCACCGGCATGGATATTCCGCTGGCCAACCTGCGGCAATGGATGATGGGTCTGCCGGGCGATGCCACCGATTATCAGCTCAATAATAGCTACCAGCTGAAAAGCCTGAGCTACAGCCGCAACGGCCAGCAGTGGCACGTCGCTATCGGCGACTACGACACGAAAGTCACGCCCTCTCTGCCCGCTAATCTGGAGCTGACCGAAGGTGACCAGCGTATCAAACTGCGTATGGATAGCTGGACCCTGCAATGATGACCACCTGGCCCGCTCCGGCAAAACTTAATCTGTTTCTCTACATTACCGGCCAGCGCGCTGACGGCTACCACAATCTGCAAACGCTGTTTCAGTTTCTTGATGCCGGCGATACGCTGGAGATGACGCCGGACCGCAGCGGGCGCATCAGCCTGCTGACGCCGCTGGCCGGCGTGGCGGACGCTGACAACCTGATTATACGCGCGGCGCGGGCGCTGAAGCAGGCGGCGGTGGCAAAAGGCACGCTTGACGATCGCGCGGGCGCGCAGATTGCGCTGGAAAAAAAACTGCCGATGGGCGGCGGGCTGGGCGGCGGCTCCTCGGATGCCGCCACGGTGCTGGTGGCGCTGAACCACCTGTGGCAGTGCAGGCTGAGCACAGATGAACTGGCTGCGCTGGGCGTCACGCTGGGTGCCGATGTGCCGGTGTTTGTGCGCGGCCACGCTGCGTTTGCCGAAGGCGTCGGGGAGCTGCTGCAGCCCGCCTCGCCGCCAGAAAAGTGGTATCTGGTGGCGCATCCGGGCGTGAGTATCGCCACGCCCGATATCTTCCGCGATCCCGATCTGACGCGCAATTCACCGATACGCACATTAGATGAACTGTTGAGCCTGCCTTTTCACAATGATTGTGAAGCTGTGGCAAGAAAACGTTTTCGTGAGGTTGATGCGCTGCTTTCCTGGCTGCTAGAATACGCGCCGTCGCGCCTGACCGGGACCGGCGCTTGCGTGTTTGCTGAATTTGACACCGAGTCCGACGCTCGTCAGGTGCTGGAGCTTGCCCCGAAATGGATTCGCGGATTTGTGGCGCGCGGGCTTAACCTCTCGCCGTTGCAGCAAATCCTTTCCGGGCTTTAAGCGTTTACGTGACCGTATTACCCGTTCCAGATATGGCACGTTGCGCATTAACACACCGTATGAACAGGCTCAAACATATTCGCCGGTTATGTTTGAGCGGTTCATTCTCTGGACGTCCAAGCCTGAGGTTCTTCTCGTGCCTGATATGAAGCTATTTGCTGGTAACGCCACCCCGGAACTAGCACAACGTATTGCCAACCGCCTTTACACCAGCCTCGGAGACGCCGCTGTCGGTCGTTTCAGCGACGGCGAAGTAAGTGTACAGATTAACGAAAATGTACGCGGTGGCGATATTTTCATCATCCAGTCCACCTGTGCCCCCACCAACGATAATCTGATGGAGCTGGTTGTGATGGTCGACGCGCTGCGTCGGGCTTCTGCTGGTCGAATTACCGCTGTTATCCCCTATTTCGGTTATGCCCGTCAGGATCGCCGCGTGCGCTCAGCGCGTGTACCGATCACCGCTAAAGTGGTGGCTGACTTTCTCTCCAGCGTCGGCGTGGATCGCGTGCTGACCGTTGATCTGCATGCCGAACAGATTCAGGGCTTCTTTGATGTGCCGGTAGACAACGTCTTCGGCAGCCCGATTCTGCTGGAAGATATGCTGCAGCTTGGCCTGGAAAACCCTATCGTGGTTTCCCCGGATATTGGTGGTGTGGTGCGCGCCCGCGCGATTGCCAAACTGCTCAATGACACGGATATGGCTATCATCGACAAACGTCGCCCGCGCGCGAATGTTTCTCAGGTTATGCATATTATTGGTGATGTCGCAGGCCGTGACTGCGTGCTGGTCGACGATATGATCGACACCGGCGGTACGCTGTGCAAAGCGGCTGAAGCACTGAAAGAGCGTGGTGCCAAGCGCGTATTCGCGTATGCCACCCACCCTATCTTCTCAGGCAACGCGGTTGAGAATCTGCGCAAGTCCGTGATTGATGAAGTAATTGTTTGCGATACCATCCCGCTCTCGGAAGAGATGAAAGCGCTGCCAAACGTGCGCACGCTGACGCTTTCCGGCATGCTGGCTGAAGCTATTCGTCGTATCAGTAACGAAGAATCTATCTCTGCTATGTTTGAACATTAATTGTTCACGCTTAACCGGGCCTCGCGCCCGGTTTTTTATGCTTATCCGCTTCCTCCTGCCTTGCTGAAGCTGCTTTTTCCCGCGCGCTTCGCCCTATAAATTTTTAGTCTGTGCACTATTTCCCCTGCCTTCTGCTCTTTTTCACTTTCGCGCTGTCCGGCACTTCAGCAGCCCCGGAAATAGTGTTATTTTCAGCGCCACTTTTTTCCGGGAACGCCCACTGCCATGATGCTCGATATTTATACGCTGTTTGTTTGCGAGCTTTATGTGCTGGGGTTTCTGAGCATCATTATGATATTTGCCTGGGTCGGCGCTCAGTACGATCGCGTGCTGGGCTTTACCACGCTGACCCTGATCCTGACGCTGTGCGCGGTGTTTCTCAGCAGCCTGCGCAGTGCCGGCCTGCAGTTTCTTCCGGTTGCGCTGGGCAATGTCATAGTTATGCTGGCTTATGGTACGCTGCTGTGCGCATTTCGTACTTTCTGTAAACGACCCGCTGGCCTGCTGTGGCCCGGTGGCGCGCTGCTCTGGGCGCTGCTTTGCCTGCTGCCCGATTTCTATCACAGTCAGCCACTGCGGGTGCTGGTGCTCTGCCTGCTCTGCATACTCTACACCGCAGCGTTTATCACTCTGCTGTGGCGCGCGCGCAGCATGCTGAAAGTGACGTTCTGGCCTGCGCAGACGCTGCTGTGGATCCATCTCGGCTTTCATCTTGCGCGGATTTTTCTCGATGACGCCGTGGCCAGCCGCCTGCCGGGCGCCATTGGCGGCTCGGGTTTCTCGATTTACGTGATCCTTGAGTCGATTCTGTTTGTGATTGGCCTGACCTTTACCCTGCTGGCGATGGTGAATGAACGGTCGCAGGTGGCGCACAGGCTGGCGTCACTGCGCGATCCGCTGACCGGCACATGGAACCGGCGCGCGCTGTTTGAGCAGGCGGATAATGTGCTGCGGCGGCGGGTCAGAATCTCCTCTGCCGCCGGGTTTAGCGCGGTGCTGTTCGATCTTGACCATTTTAAGAGTATTAACGACCGCTACGGCCACCTGCAGGGTGACCGGGTGTTAATCGACTTTTGTCAGATAGCTGAGGCGCAAATGCCGGCAGAGAGCTATTTCGCCCGACTTGGCGGCGAGGAGTTTGCCGCGCTGGTGACAGGCGACAGTGCACAGGTGCAGCGCGTGTGCGAAGCTATTCGCGTGGCAACGCAGCGGTCGCAGCCGGCCGGCATCGGTTATACCGTCAGCATTGGCTATGCGCCGGCCGATCCGACCGTCAGTCAGTTTCCGGCGCTGCTGGCGCTGGCTGATGAAGCGCTCTATCGCGCGAAAGCCCACGGCCGCAACCGGACAGAGTGCTACATTGCCCGGCCACAGCCGGTTACTGAAGTGGCGATTTAATGTGGCGTATGGTTACGGCGACAGCGGACGTCACCATGGTGACGATGCCAGTAGTAACGATCTTCAATCTTCTCGCGGCCACTGACACGGGCGCCCGCCAGCCACAACAGCGCCCCGATAAAGATGCCAAACATGGCTCCACTGGCCAGCAGAGGCGGCATATTCACTGACGGCAGCTGATTGATCACGGATGAGGCGACGCCTGCAACCATGGTCAGCAGTCCCAGACACATCAGGCTATTGCCTATAACGCGGCATTGATGACGTTTCATGAATCACCTCCATCCTTATGAGCAAAGTAAAAAACCGCACATAACGTTAACCTGTCATAAGTTTAGGCAATGATAGCGGGACATTTTGCGCCCAGGATCACACAACACAATGTGCAAATGACAAAAATTTACCTGCAGCATCTTGTTTTATATAGAAATTGACTAATCACACTCTGACACTACTTTTGCCTGACAATCTTTGTCATCCCTCTCAGCAGACAGTAAACTAGCCACCTTTCTGCAGGAGAACAGGATAACTATTGTGAGCAGCATTAAACTGATTGTGGGACTGGCAAATCCCGGTGCCGAATATGCGGCGACGCGTCATAACGCCGGCGCGTGGTATCTGGATCTGCTGGCCAGCCGCCATAATCAGGCGCTAAAAGAGGAGCCTAAATTCTTTGGCTATACGGCGCGCCTGGCTCTGGCCGGGAATGATGTGCGGCTGCTGGTGCCGACCACCTATATGAATCTCAGTGGTAAAGCGGTGGCGGCAATGGCCACGTTTTACCGCATTACGCCTGAAGAGATTCTGGTGGCGCATGATGAGATGGATCTGCCGCCGGGCGTTGCCAAATTTAAACAGGGCGGCGGGCACGGCGGGCATAACGGCCTGAAAGACATTATCAGCAAGCTGGGTAACAACAATAATTTTCACCGTTTACGCGTAGGTATCGGTCATCCTGGCGATCGCAACAAGGTGACCGGATTTGTGCTGGGGAAACCGCCGGCCAGCGAGCAGAAGCTGATTGATGACGCGGTTGATGAAGCGGTGCGCTGCACGGAGCTATGGCTGAAAGAGGATAAGATTAAAGCGATGAATCGTCTGCACGCTTTCAAAGCGGGCTAAGGCAATTCCCGCGCCGCGCCGGGCAATTCTGTGTATAATGCGCGAAATTTTTTGAATCAGGCGTACCGCCCGGCGGTGTGCCACCCTCAGTGAGAAAGGTAATCAGATCATGGGATTTAAATGCGGTATCGTGGGCCTGCCAAACGTTGGTAAATCTACCCTGTTTAACGCGCTGACCAAAGCGGGTATCGAAGCAGCGAACTTTCCGTTCTGCACCATCGAGCCAAACACTGGCGTAGTACCGATGCCCGATCTGCGCCTCGATCAGCTGAGCGAGATTGTTAAACCCCAGCGCGTGGTGCCTACCACCATGGAGTTCGTGGATATTGCCGGACTGGTAAAAGGCGCATCGAAAGGCGAAGGCCTCGGCAACCAGTTCCTGACCAACATCCGTGAAACTGAAGCGATTGGTCACGTAGTGCGCTGCTTTGAGAATGAGAACATTATTCACGTCTCAGGCAAAGTTAACCCGGCGGAGGATATTGATATCATCAATACTGAGCTGGCGCTTTCTGACCTTGATACCTGTGAGCGCGCCATCCAGCGCTGCCAGAAAAAAGCCAAAGGCGGTGATAAAGACGCGAAAGCGGAGCTGGCTGCGCTGGAGAAGTGCCTGCCACACCTGGAAAACGCCGGTATGCTGCGTGCCCTGAAGCTGGACGCTGATGAAAAAGCCGCTATTCGCTACCTGAGCTTCCTGACGCTGAAGCCCACCATGTACATCGCCAACGTCAATGAAGATGGCTTTGAGAACAACCCGTACCTTGACCAGGTACGCGCTATTGCTGAAGCAGAAGGCTCGGTAGTGGTGCCGGTGTGTGCTGCCGTTGAATCTGACATCGCTGAGCTGGATGATGAAGAGCGCGATGAGTTTATGGCTGAGCTGGGTCTGGAAGAGCCAGGTCTGAACCGCGTGATCCGCGCCGGTTACGCGCTGCTGAACCTGCAGACTTACTTCACCGCTGGCGTTAAAGAAGTGCGCGCCTGGACCATCCCGGTAGGCGCCACTGCCCCACAGGCCGCCGGTAAAATTCACACCGATTTTGAAAAAGGTTTTATCCGTGCGCAAACCATCGCCTTTGATGACTTCATCACCTATAAAGGTGAGCAGGGTGCCAAAGAAGCGGGCAAAATGCGTTCCGAAGGCAAAGAGTACATCGTTAAAGATGGCGATGTGATGAACTTCCTGTTCAACGTCTGATGACCCCGGCTGGTTCGCGGGATCACCGTTAATCTCGCGAAGCTAAGCAACTGCTTTCAAATCCACGCTCCGGCGTGGATTTTTTTATGGCGGCTTATGCCATTACCGTCAGGCAGTCACCGGCGATAGCCAACCATTGATAATGTAATTCATTATCATTATTATCGCGGGCATAAACTTTACGGATCAGCGTTTTTAAACGAGAAAGGGTTAGATGAAAAACGTCATTTGTGCATTTGCTTTACTGTTTACTGCCGCCAGTCAAGTCGCTGCTGCCCCCTACCCGCTGACCATCGAAAACTGTGGCTATAAAGAGACGTTTACCAAGGCGCCGGAGCGCGTGGTTGCGCTGGGACAGAACACCACGGAGATCCTGCTGCTGCTCGGGCTGCAGGATAAGATTGTTGCCAGCGCTTTCTGGCCGACAAAAGTGCTGCCGCAGCTGGCGAAGCAGAACGCCGGAATCAAAACGCTGACCGTGGAGATCCCGACGCTGGAATCGATTCTGGCGCAGAACCCGGACTTTGTACCGGCGCAGGCGCCGCTGCTGCTCGGTCCGGAAAGCAAGGTCGCAAAGCGTGAAGATTTTGCCACGCTGGGGCTGAACAGCTATATGTCGCCCGGCATGTGCGCCACCAAAAAAGGCGCGGGTGATATGTACGGCAGTCGTCAGAAATTGTGGGACATGACTTATCTGTATCAAGAGATTGACGATTTCTCACGTATCTTCAATGTGGAAGATCGCGGTCAGGCGCTGATTGCGGATTTCAGACAGCGTGAAGCCGCACTGCGTGAAACCTTCAGTAAAAACAAGCGTAACCTCTCTTTTGTCTTCTGGTTCTCCAGCTCCTCCCCTGCGGCAGACGCCTATGTGGGCGGCAAAAACAGCGCTTCCGGTTTCATTGCCAGCGTGCTGGGCGGGCATAACGCCATTACTACCGAGACCGAGTGGCCTACCGTGGGCTGGGAGAGCATTATTGCTGCCAACCCGGATGTGATTGTTGTCTCCAGCCTCGATCGTAACCGCTGGACGCTGGACAGCGCCGAAGAGAAGATTAAATTCCTTAAGAGCGACCCGGCGGTAAGCCAGCTGGATGCGGTGAAAAAAGGGCATATCGTGGTCATGGATGGCCAGGCGATGAACCCGACTATCCGCACCATCTACGGCGCGGAGCAGGTGGCAGAGCAGCTGCGTAAGCTGGGGCTGAATTAATGCCCTCCGCTGTTACCGCCGTGCGGCAGACGCTGATGCTCAGCGTGACCACAGTAGCGGCGCTGCTGCTTCTGACCCTGGTCATTGCGCTGGGGATCAGCGTGGGCGAACTCCCGGTGCCGCTCAGAAGCGTGTTTTACGCGTTCAGCAATCGTCTGGGCCTGACGGCAGAGCCGCTCAATCGAATTTATGAGAGCGTGATCTGGGACTTTCGGCTTAGCCGGGCGCTGGTTGCCGCCTGCTGCGGCGCGGGTCTCGCCATCTGCGGCGCGGTGCTGCAGAGCCTGCTGAAAAACGCGCTGGCGGAGCCTTACGTGCTGGGCGTATCGGCGGGCGCCTCTACCGGCGCGGTGGCCATTGTTATTCTGGGTCTCGGCACCGGCGCTGTTTCGCTCTCGGCGGGGGCGTTTGCCGGCGCCTTTGCCGCGTTTGCGTTTGTCGCTTTTCTCACTAAGGGCGCGCGCAGCGGCAATGAACGCACCATCCTCGCCGGCGTCGCGGCCTCTCAGCTGTTTAATGCCGTGACCGCCTACACCATCAGCACGTCAGCCAGCGCCCAGCAGGCGCGTGACGTGATGTTCTGGTTACTGGGCAGTTTTAGCGGCGTGCGCTGGCCGGAATTTCAGCTGGTGCTGATTGTGGTGCTGCTGGGGCTGGCGATCTGTCTCTGGTACGCGCGCGCGCTGGATGCGTTTACCTTTGGTGATGATGCCGCCGCGTCGCTGGGTATCGCCGTACCGCGGGTGCGCCTGATCCTGTTTACCACTACCGCACTGATCACCGCCACCATTGTCAGCATGGCCGGCTCGATCGGCTTTGTCGGCCTGGTTGTGCCGCACGTGATGCGCTTTTTCTTCGGCCCGCTGCATCGCACCCTGCTGCTCGCGTGCGCGCTGGCGGGAGCGATTCTGATGGTGCTGGCGGATATCGCCTCGCGCCTGCTGATTGCGCCGCAAAGCCTGCCGGTAGGCGTGGTTACTGCGCTGGTCGGCGTTCCTTTCTTCGCCATCATCATTTACCGCTCAGGAAATAAACCATGAGTATTTGCGCTGAAAATATTACGTGGAAAGTGGGCAGGAAAGTCATTGTTAATGATGTCTCGCTGAACGTAGCGCGCGGAGAGACCGTGGGCCTGCTGGGGCCAAACGGCTCCGGTAAATCGTCGCTGCTGCGCGTGCTGGCGGGCCTGCGGCGTCCGCATGCAGGACAGGTCACGCTGGATGGCAACGATATCCGCTTTATCGCCAAAAAAGCGCTGGCGCGCCGGGTGGCCTTTGTTGAGCAGCACGGGATGACGGAGGCCAATATGCGCGTGCGCGACGTGGTGAAACTGGGGCGTATTCCGCATCACTCCCCTTTCTCCAGCTGGAGTGCGCAGGATGACGCCGCGGTGCTGGCGGCGCTGCAGCGCGTGGATATGGTAGAGAAAAGTGAACAGGGCTGGCAGAGCCTCTCCGGGGGTGAGCGGCAGCGGGTGCATATTGCGCGGGCGCTGGCGCAGATGCCGAGCGAAATTCTGCTGGACGAGCCGACCAACCACCTCGATATTCATCATCAGATGCAGTTAATGAAACTGATCAGCGAACTGCCGGTGACCAGCATCGTCGCAATACACGATCTCAATCACGCCTCGATGTTTTGCGATACGCTGATTGTGATGCAGCAGGGAGAGATTGTTGCCACCGGCACGCCGCAGGCGATTCTGAATGAGGATCTGCTGTGGGATGTTTTCCGCGTGCGGGCAAAAATTGAAAACTCCCCTTACCACAGCGGTAAACACATTCACTATATCGCCTGACGGAAACCTTCATGTCTGTGCCCCGGCCCGCCACGCGGCTCTGGCTGCCTCTGCTGCCGGGCTGCCAGTTTATTTTCAACCTTGGCTTTTACGCCGTGGTGCCTTTCCTGGCCATTTTTTTGCGCGACGATCTGGCGCTCTCCGGCACGCTTGTCGGGCTGATACTGGGACTGCGCACCTTCTGTCAGCAGGGTATGTTTCTGCTCGGCGGCGCGCTCTCCGATCGCTTTGGTGCCCGGCGTGTGGTGCTGGCAGGCTGCATGGTGCGTATCAGCGGCTATCTGCTGCTGGCAGGCGGTGAATCTTTAACGCCGGTTATCATGGGTGCCTGTCTGACCGGTATTGGCGGCGCGCTGTTTTCGCCCTCTATTGAAGCGCTGCTGGCGAAAGCGGGTACGCAGAGTGAAGCTGAAGGTAAACGCAGCCGGGCAGAGTGGTTCGCCCTGTTTGCCGTCTGCGGTGAACTGGGTGCCGTTATCGGTCCGGCCGCGGGCGCGCTGCTGACCGGCTACGGTTTTCGCCAGATCGCCTATGCCGGCGCGGCGGTATTTGTGCTGGCGATGATTGTGCTCTTTTTCACCCTGCCCGCCGCGCCAGTACGCCGCGCTTCGCTGCAGATCGTGCCGTGGTGGCGCACCTTTCACCAGCCGCGCTTTGTAGCATTTATTATCGCTTACAGCAGCTGGCTGCTGAGCTATAACCAGCTCTATCTGGCCTTGCCGGTGGAGATCCAGCGCGCCGGCGGTCAGGAGAGCGATCTGGCGCCGCTGTTTATGCTGGCCTCGCTGCTGATCATTACGCTGCAGCTGCCGCTGGCGCGTCTCGCCCGCCACACCGGCGCGGCGCGGGTTGTGCCGTGGGGCTTTGCGATGATTACCGTGGCATTTCTCAGCGTGGCGCTGTGTGCTGATGCTACTCCGGCCGCGGGCTGGCTACGCCTGCTGCCCGCAGCAGCTTTTGTCACGCTGCTGACGCTGGGACAGATGCTGCTGGTGCCGGCGGCAAAAGACCTGGTGCCGTGGTTTGCGGAGCCGTCATCGCTAGGCGCGCACTATGGCGCCCTGGCCACTGCCGGTGGCGTTGCGGTGTTGCTGGGTAACGTCCTGCTGGGAGGCGTGCTGGAACAGGCGCGCGAACCCTCAGAGGCGGCACGGCTGCCGTGGCTACTGCTGGCGCTGTTTCCTCTCGCCAGCGCGATTGCCATGCGCATTATCTGTGCGCCATTGCGCAAAGCGTGACCTGCGGCCGGACGCGCTGCTCTCCTGCGTTCCGCACTGTGCCACAACGGGCGGATGCCCCCCTTCACGCTTTGATGAATATTGTCCTCAGCGCTGACTATTCCGCTTGCCAGAGCATGCAGCAATGTGTATTTTTATGCATTAAATTTGCATAAATTACGCATCTTGTCCCTTCTCCAGGAGAATCACTATGTTTACCCGTTCAGCCCTGCTGGGCTTAGTGCTGGCACTGTCAGCCACGGCGGCGCAGGCCGTTACCTATGTTGTCGGCTCTGGCGGCACTTACCGTCCGTTCGAATTTGAAAACGCGCAGAAGCAGCTGGAAGGGTTTGATATCGACATTATCAAGGCCGTCGCCAAAGCGGAAAATTTTGATATTAAGCTGGTCAATACCCCGTGGGAAGGCATCTTTGCCACACTCAATTCGGGCGATCGCGACATCATTATCTCCGGCATTACCATCACCGATAAGCGCAAACAGATGGTGGATTTCTCCGCGCCCTACTTCCCGGCTGAACAGGCTATTGTGGTACCGGAAACCGCCAGCGTATCGTCACTGGCGTCGCTGAAGAACCTGAACGTAGGCGTGGTGAACTCCAGTACCGGCGATATCGTGGTCTCCGATGTGCTGGGCAAAAACAGCACGGCGATTAAACGTTTTGATAATACGCCGCTGATGCTGCAGGAGCTGTATGAAGATGGTATTGGCGCGGCCGTGGGGGATGTTGGCGTGGTGAAATACTACATAAAAACGCATCCGGAAAAGCAGTTCAAACTGGTTTCTGATAACAAGTTTGAGCGCCAGTATTTCGGCATCGCGGTAGCAAAAGGCAACGATGAATTACGCAGCAAGATCAACGCCGGCCTGCAAAAAATCATTGCCGACGGCACCTATGCGAAAATTTACGCGACCTGGTTCGACAGCAACGTTCCTGCTCTTCCCGCGCAGTAATTTTCCCGTCGCCGCGCGCTCGCGCGGCACAATAAGGACGTTTTTATGACTGGCTTCCGCTGGGAAATCATCGGGGAATATATGCCGCTGTTTATCGACGGCGCGATGATGACCCTCAAATGCACGCTTATCTGTGTGATCACGGGCACCCTGTGGGGCCTGACGCTCGGCTTAGGCCGCCTGGCGTCGGCGCCGCACGGCCCGTGGAAATATATACTGCATTACGGCATTCAGTGGCCGGTGCGCATCTATATCAGCGCTTTTCGCGGCACGCCGCTGTTCGTGCAGATTATGGTCGTGCACTTTGCGCTGATCCCGCTATTTATCAATCCGCGCGACGGCGTGCTGGTGGCGAACGGCATTATGCCGGCAGAGTTTGCCCGCGAGCTGCGCGCCAACTATGGCGCTTTTCTTTCCTGCGTTGTGGCCATCACTCTTAATGCAGGCGCTTACGTATCAGAGATTTTTCGCGCCGGGATCCAGTCGATCGATCGCGGCCAGATGGAAGCGTCGCGATCGCTCGGCATGCCATATGGTCGCACTATGCGCAGAGTGATCCTGCCGCAGGCGTTTCGCCGCATGCTGCCGCCGCTCGGCAACAACGCGATCGCTATTGTTAAGGATTCATCGCTGGCGTCAGCGATCGGCCTCGCCGATCTGGCGTATGCTGCCCGTACGGTTTCAGGCGCCTATGCGACTTACTGGGAGCCCTATCTGGTGATTTCGCTGGTGTACTGGGTATTCACCTTCCTGCTGTCGCTGCTGGTTCGTTACATGGAAAAGAGGTTTGGCAAAAGTGATCCACGTTGAAAACTTGCAGAAAAACTTTGGTGAAAACCAGGTGCTGAACGGCATCAGCTGTGACATTCCGGCGCAGGAAGTATTGTGCGTTATCGGTCCGTCCGGCTCCGGTAAAAGCACCTTCCTGCGCTGCCTGAACGGGCTTGAAAGCATTGACGGCGGTCGCGTGGTGGTGAACGGATTTGAGGTACAGGATCCCAAAACCCGCATCAATACGCTGCGTCAACACGTGGGTATGGTGTTTCAGCGCTTCAATCTGTTCCCGCACATGACCGTGCTGGAAAACCTGATTATGGCGCCGATGGATGTGCGCAAACTGTCGCGCCAGCAGGCCACAGAGCAGGCTAAAGCGCTGCTGGAGAAGGTGGGCTTAACCGATAAGATGCACGCCTGGCCAAACAGCTTATCCGGCGGCCAGCAGCAGCGCGTTGCTATTGCACGGGCGCTGGCGATGGAGCCGGAGATCATGCTGTTCGATGAGCCGACCTCCGCGCTCGACCCTGAGCTGGTCGGCGAGGTGCTGAGCGTCATGAAAATGCTGGCGCAGGAAGGCATGACCATGGTGATTGTCACGCATGAAATGGGGTTTGCGCGCGAAGTGGCAGATCGCGTGATGTTTATGGATCAGGGGATCATTCAGGAGCTGGACACGCCGGATGTGCTGTTCACCCGGCCGCAAAATCCGCGTACTCAGGCGTTTCTCAGCAAAGTGCTGGGGTGATACTGCTCCGGTAATAACAAAAATCCACGCCGCAGCGTGGATTTTTTCTGTCTGCTATCCGCTTATTTAAGCGCCAGCGCATTTTTTAGCGTGAAGAACAGATCGGTCTGATCGGTCAGCCCCACCACGTTTGCCGCGTGCGGTCCGTAAGCAGCAATGCGCAGCTGAGCACCGGTATGCTCCTGCGAATCCTCTTCCGAGTTGCCGTAGCTGATGGTCATTACCGCACCATCTTTCGTGTTCAGCGCCTGGGTCAGGCCCGGCGCTTTGGTGCCGTTCTCAACAATCTGACTGCTGTGCGCGTGGTCGGCGGTGACCACCACCAGCGTATCGCCATGTTCGCGGGCATAGGCCAGCGCCACCTGGACCGCTTCGTCGAGATCGACCGTTTCGCCAATCTGGCCGCACGGATTAGCCGCGTGATCCTGTTTATCGATTGAAGCGCCCTCGACCTGCAGGAAGAACCCTTTCTCATTTTTGCTCAGCAGGTCGATCGCTTTTGTTGTCATCTGCGCCAGCGTCGGCACCGATGCCGGACGATCCTGATTAACCTCACAGGTCACCACCGGTTTATCGATGTTGCCATGATAACTGGCTTTGGGACCCTGCCAGCGCACCGGCATATTGCCCGGCGCAAACAGCCCCAGCAGAGGCTGCTGCTGGGTGGCCTGCTGTACCGCGTTCATTGCGTCCAGGTTTTCTACCAGCTGATAGCCGCGCGCCTGCGCCTGCTCATACAGCGTTTTGCCTTTATAGTCGCCTGCTTTAGCCACCTCGTTAAAGCTCTTTGCACCGCCGCCCAGGACCACATCCGGCCGGGTCAGCAGCATTTGCTCGGTAATTGAGCCGCGGCCGCCCTGCTCTAAGGCGTTGCCCGGGCAGAGTTCGCTGGTTTTCTCCGGGCCGTAGCATTTGCGTGAGGTAACATGCGCCATCAGTGCCGCTGGCGTAGCATCCTGCAGTTCGGCAGTAGAGACATTACCCGTTGCTTTGCCGGCCGCTTTAGCCAGCTCAAGCAGCGTGATTTGATCCTTGCCATTGACGTCGACGCCAATCGCCCCGTTATAGGATTTGGTGCCTGTAGCCCACGCGGTGGCGGACGCGGCAGAGTCAGTGACGTAAGAGGGTTTATGCGTTTTTTTATCCAGCGAATAGTGCGTGTACTGCCCGGTAAGCGGAAGCGCATCAATACCGGCAAAAAAGCCGCCTGCTCCCACTGCAAGGTTACGTGCCGCGGTGATCTCAGAGTCACCCATGCCGTCGCCGATCAGTAAAATGACATTTTTCGCCGTCTGATTACTCAGCGAGGCTTTCAGCGCCTCAGTCTGATCGCTGCTCAGCCGACGCGCGCCACCATGCTGCGTCAAATCGCCAGTTGCTGCTCTATTGTATGTTGTAACATCTGCCACCGCGGAGGTGGCAATCAGCGAAGCCAGCAGTGAAACCGTCAGCAGAGGTAAGTGTTTCATTCTTCAGCATCCTTATCAGTGAGACAACCCGGTTATTTTCGCTGCCAAGTCTGCGTCAGCGGGATGACATTTTTGTGTCAGACGCGCAACGTTTCTATGACAATCGCCGCGAAGCGAACAGGGTTAATACAATCTGCGCAGAGCTTAAGCAGATAGAAAAAAAGGAGAAAATAGCGCTTGACCCTTTTCAGCTAACTCCCTATAGTAGCGCCCCGTTGACCCAGTGCGGTTAGCAAAAAAATATGTGGTGAGGTGTCCGAGTGGCTGAAGGAGCACGCCTGGAAAGTGTGTATACGGCAACGTATCGGGGGTTCGAATCCCCCTCTCACCGCCACAAATTTGAAGAAGAGCCTGAACTCACGTTCAGGCTTTTTTTTTGCATATTGCACAGTGAGAGGGGTATGAGAACCTCCGACCGGGTTCGACGGTGAACTCTGTTCACCGGACAGCGGAGCCTGCGACGCTGCCCGCAGGGTGAGCGAAGCGAATCAATCCCCCTCTCACCGCCACAAATTTGAAGAAGAGCCTGAACTCACGTTCAGGCTTTTTTTTTGCATATTGCACAGTGAGAGGGGTATGAGAACCTCCGACCGGGTTCGACAGTGACATCATGACCTTCAGACATGAGCTCACATACAGCTTTTGAGATGGCGCAAGCGACCAACTCAGCCCTTCCGTGATCATTTTCCCTATATCTTCATGCTTCGTGACTGCCTGCGCTAACACATGGTACGGCTAATTGATGTGATTACTATTTGCTCAGGCAATGTCAGGCTTAATGGCACCTTCATACAGGAGGCCATAAGCGACAGTACAAAATGAATTTTCCATGCTGGATCGCTATCATTCTAATGATTACATTCGCCGGCGCAGGTAGTGTCGCGCTGGTTAAGATTGCCTCACAGGTTTCTAACAATAATGATGAGAAGGAACCATAACAGGAATGGTTGTTTTTATAGTCGGGCGCTATATCCCCTGTCATGTGATATACTGCCCGTCCCTGAGAAATTTGATATGAAATCTGAAGACACGCTGGACTGGTACCCTGCCCAGCTTCCTCCTGTAAAAACCATACTCGGTGATGCTGTGATCGAAGTCGGCAGAACCGGACGGCCAGTCAATACACGCACACTTCTTGAATACCTCCAGATACAGCAAAACAAACAGAAGTTACGCGATAATAAAATAGCAATGCAGACCGCTATTGATGTTCTGAGAGATAACCAGCGCGTTAACGGAAGGTTATAGCCTCGCGGTTATCGATAGCCTGACAAAGTTAAGCCGCGGCTCTGTGTAGTCCTGCGCCGGTGAAGGGAACCCCTCAGAGGCCACCGTTAAGGTTGAACCGGAACCACGTCATGTTCTCGCCCTCCTGCGTTGAAGCGTCGCGGAAGGTGGTTGTATGGCTCCGGATCCAGTCATTGGCTGCCTTGAGCGTTAAAGTGCCAGTTAACGCGCTCCAGCTCCTCTACGAAGTCAGAAGTGGCAACGTTGCTGCGGCCTGATGGCTCGCGCATGATGAATCTGATGAATGACAGGCAAGCCTCAGCAAACAGGCATGTCTAACCCTGCCTCAGTTTATTGTGAAAAAATGGGGGGTAAACCGGACATAGTTAAAGGTCCTGATGGTGATTCAGGTTACTGCACCCTTCCGGGTGGGGAGCGTATCGAGGAGTGGGCACTGTACCGCCGAGATAACCAATAAGCTGTGGTGCCGGTTAACGGTAACTAAAATGTAAGGTGCCGGGCCTGGCGATCGGTACGAAAATGCGTCTGGTTTACTGTTTGATAGCAGGAAGAAAATTTTAGCTAAGGAGATGGCATGTCAGTTTTTGCGAAGATATCAATTCCGATGTTTTGCATTGCGTTCGCAATGTTCTATTTGGCGCGCAATAAGCGGGACAAAAATTACCTCGTTCCGGGCTTTGTTCTGTTAGCTGCTGGCTTTGTGAATGTCGTGATAGCGTTTACTACGGGTTAGTAGCCGGAAAGAGCGTTCAGATAAGATAAGGCCGCAGAAATGCGGCATTGCACACGCTAAGGCATTTACATCGATACAGCTTAGCGATCAATAATTTACACTTGTTTCTTTCCGAAATCGGCGTCAAATCTTTCAGGCAGCACATCGTTAAGCTCCCGGGCGTGGCGGCCATGAGTGATAACAAAGAAGAATATGAAGCTGATATTGAGAAAGTATTTGGGAAAATGAAGCCTGAACTGTAAAAAATATCCGGATCGCATCCTGGTTTTTCATGCTCCCTCACCCATAAGCCTGCCACTGAGCGGGCTTTTTATGCTTATAACTTGCCATTCTTAATGATCACTATGGCATCGCGGTATACATCTGCCATGAAGACATCATTGGTTGCTCGCCGGTAGGCCTCAAGCCTGCCCAGCAACTCTTCGATTGTGGTTTCAGCCCCGGTGTCAGCGAGTTCGAGTGCTGCTTTCAAAATGGCATTAGCTATCAATTCCACTCTGTCATTGTCATTTTCCATAATCCCCCATCTGTAACTGCTAACCACATTAACACTTGCGGGGTCGGGATGTCGGTTTATCGGGCTTTTTCTTCTATTGAGCTACTATGCTTCCTCTTAAAGCCGGCGCTAAGCGGGCTTTTTTATGCAATGCGTGCCACGCAGAGTAATTTGTCGAATGGTTGTTTCCTGAAGTAACACTGAACGCATATCCTTACTGTCGTCAGCTAACGCTGACAAATGATTTGCCCTTATTGAACGAATTTACGCCCGTGTAACGCGGGTTTTTTTACGTCTGAAAAAAAATAAAATCACATATCAGATGCATTTAATCTCATCAGCAGCACGCTGAAGCAACGCAGGGGCACAGAACTGAGTCCCGCCGCGCCTTAACATCAGGCGCTGAAAAAGTGCAAACATACAAAGCAGTAAGCTTTGGTGCGCGGCAACGCTCAATCAAAGCTAACTGACAGGAGAATAACTATAAACGCACAAGAACGCCGCCGTGCTGCCCAAGCTGATACGATGGGCACCTGTCGAGACCTGGGATCAAAACAGAGAGTGAAAAGAGCCTGAACTCTCGTTCAGGCTCTTTTTTACCTGCCGCAATACTCTCTCAGGCGGTTAAAAATAGGCGAGCTTGCGGTTAACGCCGTTAATCCTGACGGTAATGTAACCCGCCGCCGTGGCTGATGCGGCCGGTGCCGATGCCGGATCGGACGTCAGCGTAACCACTTTGCCGTCATAACCCACGCCGGCGGTGCCGTTGTGATAGTTCATCACCGTTGACAGGTTAACGCGGTTATCCGTATTCAGATTGGTCACTTCAGACAAATCAGGATTAAACAGTGAACATTCACCGCCATCGAACCGCGACGGGCCATCAGTAGTAAGGTTGATGACTACATCACCACACTGTGCTTTAAGCTTGATCCAGACTTCAGCATATTTTCCTTTATCATCAGTGGTGCGAACAATGCAGTCGATGACACCGGAATCACCTTCATAATGCAGATTGCCGCCGACCGAACTTTCTCCGCGATAAATATTGAGCAATGTTTTACCGCAGACGTTGGTAAGCAGTGGTGCGGTAGCTGGCTGTGTCTGAGTATCACGCAGCGCTTTGCCCAACATGTCGATGTTCCAGTGCTGATTAGCACGAGGGAAAAAGAACTTGCCAAGGCGGAACCACTTATCTTCCGTGCTGGTATTGGAGACGCGATATCCCGAGTACCAGCCCGCCTTCATCGAACCCGTCATCTGGGTGCCAAAGTTCTCATCACGGCGCCAGCCCTGTTCATAGTTTGAAAGCAGCGCAAAGCCGGTGCGCTCGGTATCAATGCTGGAACCGGACTGCAGGCTTAGCTGGCGCATCAGAACACGTGAGTAGTTAAGCTTCAGCGGGTTAATGGAGGATTCGATGCTCAGCGCATCAATGATCCACTGACCATTACTCAGATCGCCAGGGAAGCGCGTATGTTCAATCCATACATTACGGATCAGGCCCTGCCCCACGCGCGGCATAAACAGCGTGGCATCACCATAACCGTGCTGGAAATTGGAGTTGGTTAGCTCCACGGCCGTTGAGTGGTCCCAGTTACCCTGGGGTGAATCGGACCAGGTAATATCAAATACCCGACCATAGGTATTGCTGGAGTAAATCTGATCCAGTCGCGTATCAAGCGTATCGATAAAGCTGAACACCGAGTTACCATTGTTTTCCACACGAAAACAGGTGACGTTGATGTACTGGCCTTCAATGGTAATATTTTCAAAAAATGGCTGCTGGTTACTTACCATTGCAGTGGTAATCGCGCCGGTGTTTGCCGTGGTATCGGCGGTCGCCTGACCATCCCAGAAAATACCGCGAATAGCCGTCCGGCGCGCTTTAATTTTGAAAACGGTGTTAGCTGACTTATCCGAGGTAATAATCGTTCTGGGTGCAACACCATATTCGCAGTCGTCGCCATAGAGATTGAAGAACGGCAGCTCGCCCTCACCGGTTAAATCGACAGGATTAATAATAAACTTACCGGCAGGAAAACGTATTCCGATATCGCGGATAGGGTTTTTGTTCGGATCATCAACCGGTGATACAAAGCCTCTGGCCCAGCGGTACATGTTGATACAGGCATCGTGGTTAACTGCGCCGTTATCGGCATCAAATGAAACCGAGCCGCGTAAGCGCTTGCCGCCAAAATGGAAAATATTAATAGCGGATACATCATCAATAATACGCTGCCAGTAATAATCGCCGGCAGAAGAGACCGCAACGGTGCCACTGTCATCCGCAGGGGCTTTACCCTTTGTGTCGACAAAGCCTACAAAGCGGCCACCACCATTAAAGGTTGAGTCCCTGTCGTAATAGCGCTTAAGAAATGCAATTTCACCTGATGCAGAAGGTTTGGTGGTGCGGAGTTCAGCAAATGAATTTACTTCGATCATGATATTTCCTTTTAGGGTTTATTGAGCCTGTTTGCTCGTGGAGAAGCTTTATTTTTCGGTTAAGGTAAATAACCTGCAAAATGCAGATAGTGAGAAAATCGCCTGATGAGTTACCGGAGCGATTCAATTTTTCTTATGGCGCGCTTATCCCGGTTGCAGTTTTCAACCGACGTCATAAGCCTTTCGTTAAGTTCGAGGCTGTCGCCCCAGGTCATAGGATCGGGTACGGGGGGGATTTCGCAGTCAGCCAGCAGCTCTGCCGGAACGGGCATTGCCGGAAGCTGAACGTATTCTTTCTCTGTGTCTGCGCAGGCTGTCAGCCACATCAGCAGGAACAGAGTGAGCGGAACACGCATCCTCTTTAATCGCCTGCCTGATGTAGACAACGCGCCTCTCGCTTTCAGCGTCGTTTTGATATCGATCATGATGAGCAGCCTTTGCGATATCGTTAAAGAGCATTACTGCGGTAATGAGGTTGCTGGTTACTGACTCCGCCTTTTTCCGGGCCTGGACTGCCCGGGAGATCTCCTCCTGCGCCTGCAACATTCGCGAGTGATAGTGACTGGCAACGGCGGCAGATATCACAACCGTCGCCATAAGGAAGAGCCTGAGTACCAGATGCCCGTTATTTATCAGCCAAATCATCACTACTCTCCGCCAGGCACAAAGCGCGTTCCATGTCGCGACGATGCATCAGCCCGCGCCATTTTATGCCGCCGGCATAGACCCAGCGGCGCAGCTCTTCGCAGGCCTGAGCCCGATCGCCAGCGTTGAGTTTTTTGAGCAGAGTGGAGCGGGTGAAAGCAGACGGGCCGATGTTATAAGCAAAGCTGTATAGCGATGCGCGCTGGTATTCACTCAGGGGAACCTTTACTACGCCATCGACCACCTTTTTAACGGACCGGAGATTGTTTTGCAGCAGCCGATCGCAGTCGCTATCGCTATACTGCCTGCCACTGATGATATCGCTGCCGGTATGCCCGTCACAGACGGTCCGGACGCCGGCCACATCCTGATAAGCTTTATAAGTACGCCCTTCCGCTCCCTCCTTTCCGCCAAGAAACAGGGTGGCAATCAGCATGGAGCCGCCACCTGCGGCGGCGATCAGTTTTCTGCGCACGCTGCCGGACATAGTCATATCAATCCTCCTCCACTTTTACGGCCGGACCATATTTCTCAAGTGCTTTTACCTGAGCGTTGGCGACCTTGCGTTTGAAGTACCAGTTGATGAGCCCTGTAATGATGATGCCGGCAATACCTGCCAGTACGCCGATGGCAGACCACTCATCAGGACTCAGGCTGGTGAGTACACCGTTAAGAATGGTGCCCCCGGACGTGCCCAGGGCAACACCAGTAACAAGTTTGCTCATAGTTTGAGTGCTCGCAGACGCCGTCCGATCGGACAGGTGCTGTTGATCAACAGAAGAAAAGAGGCCCTCCGCCACAACGGATAGCATTGATGTCGCATTGAGTGGCGGGGGCGGAAACGAAAAAGGCACCGCCGAAGCAGTGCCTTTAGAAAAGGAAATAAACTATTCAGGATTATTTTTTAAGCGTTTCCAGAACGTTTTTGATACACAGCGGCATCATTCTTCCCCGCAAAAAATCTCTTGTATCTGCATAGGGATAGCTGACACCCTTAGCCATCTTTCTGTAGGTTTCTGCGCCTTTTACAGAGACGCTTATGAAGTCATCTTTTTCAATAGCGTAGTCGGAAAGAGCGTGCCCATCCGCTTCAAACGCCTGAACTTCTTCTGACACTATTTGCCTGGTGCTGAGATGGGTCGACATTGATCGGTCAGTTATACGCCATTCCATTTCGCACAGATCGTTAGCTGCGCGTTGCGCATCCGATATCACAGCAAAAGATGGCGCGCACAGCACGATTAAAAGGGCGCACAGAATTCTCATTATTCCTCCCTGAAACCGGCGTCATATATTTCAGATGCCCATAAAAAAAGCCCTCGCAGCGTGTGAATCTGCAGGGCTCTTTTATTATCACAGAGTGATGAAAGCTGATTTAGTTTGCGGGCTGAACATCATCACGCAACTTCAACTGTTGAAAAGTATACCCCCGGGTTCGGGAAAAGTAAATAGCCTGCGATAATTTAATACACTATTTTTTAGGGTGCTATGCAGTGGCGCTTTTCAGCGCGGCATCTGCGCGGGTTTCCTCAGCTTCCAGCTTAGTAATAAGCCGATCGTAAAATGGCTTACCGCTCTTCTTCCATGTGTCCAGGCTGATAGCGCCGGTGAATTCTGAAATTGCCTTATACGCCCCGGTTGAGGGTATGCGCTCGTAGCCGCGCCCGCAGCAGCGCCTGCACTCACCCTTCACCGGCACCCCCTGCTTTTCCGTTGCCGCTTTTAGCACTGCCTGTCCGCGTCCGTTACAGTCGCGGCATGCAGTTGATACGACGCCCTTGCCTTTGCACGCCCTGCAGAGCACGCGTACGGCCTCTTTGACGTTTCTGGTGAGGCCGCCGTGCAGAGGCGATTTCATTGACAACACCTCTGCCTCGATGAATCCGGTGGCCTGACAGCATTCGCACGGCTTCACGCTGGCGGCGCTGCGGCAGTAATCGAGCCAGGCATAAGCGGCGAGCGTTTGCATAACTGCCGTTCTGACACCAGCATCAAGCTTGCGAAAGGCGGCAACCTTATCGCAGCTCTGCAGTGCAAAATCAGTTAGCAGGGAGACGGCCCGTGCTGCGTCGATTTCACTGACGCCCATCTTCCCCATGAAAGCGCTGTAACCGAGCTGAACGCGGCTCTGCGTCATACCTATGGCGGCGATATAGTCGATGCCGGTAAGCGTATCAGGCGACGTCTGCGGTGCTGTTCCGCTAAAGTTCTGCCCCTTCGGAAAATGATACTTAACCGTTGCTTCTAAGCTCATACTGCCTCTCTTTGCTTAATCAGTTCGCCTGTTTTATCCCGGCGGTACATCTGCCGCCACAGCGGGATATCGATGTCGTGCTGAATCCTTTGCATCATGCTGTAGTGCGTTTTGCTTTCAGCGTAGCGCGCAGCAGGGCCACGCCCTCCCTCGCCTTTTCCGGGGTGGAGGGCATTGCAGCCTTCAGCAGCTGCCTGCGCGGCTCCGGAATTGTTTCACCGGCCTCGATCCGTGCAGACATTTTGCGCAGCTCAGAGCGGCACGTAATGCGCAGCTCAGACTCGCTCAGGTTGTTCGCGCGCATCAGGCTGCAGAGGCTGGTAACCATCCAGTAATCGGCGTTGCTCTTCCACGGATAGTGCTCCGGAGAGGCATAGTCGCCACGCTGCGCGCAGTAGGTCATCACCCTGCTATAGAGCGTCTCTTCATCCGGCAGGCCCGCAGCGGCGAAAGCGTCCTGTTTACACCAGCTGATGAACTGGCCCGGTGATGGAAGAAACGGCGAGCCGCTGGCGCGCGCCTGGCGCATGCCGGCTGAAAGCTGCTGTTTGCTGGTCACGCCGTTCTCCGCTAAGGCGGCTATCCACTGACGTTTAGCGGCGGCTTCGTCTGCCGGATCCCGCCAGACCGTGCTGACTGAGGCGGGGAAAACCTGCTTCAGCCCGCTGAAGAACTCATCTATCACTTTTTCGATCGCCTGATGCAGGCGTCGATCCGCCGGCTGCGGGACGTCACCGGCCATGCGCGCCAGCGCGCTGCTGTCACGATGATTAACTGCCGTGACGAGATTTCTCATATGAAGTTCTCCCATGCTTCCTGGCTGTTCCAGTGGACGGCAGGCTGCTGCCCCGCTGGTGCCGCCCGGTTACGGTCTGGCTGGTTCATCTGAATTTTCAGTGTGTCCCACTTTTCCCGCAGCTTCGCAGGGCTGAGCACGTTTGACTGCCAGAAGCGATCGCGGCTGGCCCAGAGAAATACCTCACAGATATCGCGGTGCGTAACCTGCAGGGCCGAGCGCAGCAGTCTGATGTCGTTTGACCAGGCGGGCCAGGCGGGCTGCCGGGCATGCGGAGCGACAATCTGCACCCTGCTGAACATCCACCTGGCTGTTTTGAGATCCTCTTCGGTTCCCCACTTGTCCCCCCTGGGAGTCCGGACCGCGGCTTCAGGACGCGATGCATAAAGCGTTGCAGAGGATGTGTCAGGGGATTCGACACAATTCTCTGACGCAGAATTATTGTCTTTTGTCACAGTGTCTTTTGTATGCCTCTGTTTTGGTGACAGCGCTGTCGCTGATTTGGTGACAGCGACACCCTCCCGGTGACACCCCGGTATTTGCCACTGTGAAAGGTGTTTATTTGGGCCGATCATCGTCCCTTCCCGGATAAGCACACCCATCTGAATCAGCTCATTTTTTGCCTTGTTAACCTTCTGTCTTGGCAGCCCGGTTAACTGGCTTATCTGGCTGTCAGCAATACGGTCCATGCTTTTATTAAAGCCGCAGGTTTTCCGGCAAACGGCGTGTGCGACTTTGGCCTGATTTCGCGTCAGGCTGGCCCCTATCAGCTCCTCATACAGCGCGTTTGCCAGACGTGTAAATCCCTCTTCGGTATCTGCCATACTTGTCTCCACGGCCCGCAGTCCGGGCCTGATTAGCGTCATAAATTTTCACTTTTTTCTATACACGCACTTTCCGCGATGGCATTGTGGCAATGCATTTAAATAATGCGTATCACGCATATTATGAGTATAATCAAATATGCGCAAGGCGCTTTGCGTGTAACGCATAAAAAAGGTTAACTATCCGCTATGAAAATAGGCGATAAAATCAGACAGATTCGTAAAGCGAATAAGATGACCCTGAGTGAACTTGCCCTGCGTACAGATAGCGATGTGGGCAATCTGTCACGCCTGGAACGCGGCATACAGGGATACAGTGATGGTCTGCTACACAAAATTGCAGCAGCCCTGTCAGTTCCTGTTTCTGAGCTATTCTCTTCTAATGAGGCTAATGATACTGTAGATTCATACAGTGTAAGTTCCATTATAAAAAAGGGGAGAAAAGATGTGTACAGGATTGATGTTCTTGACGTTTCTGCAAGTGCCGGAGACGGGTCGCCGTCTAAAGATGTGGTTGAAGTCATAAGGTCTATTGAATATGTTCCGGATCAGGCGCGCGTGATATTCGGCAACCGGCCGGAAACCTCTGTTAAGCTGATCAACGTCCGCGGTGACAGCATGGAGGGAACCATTGAGCCCGGTGATCTCATCTTTGTAGACGTAGCTGTCAGTACGTTTGATGGGGATGGAATTTACGTCTTTGACTTCAACGGCGATATGTTCGTTAAGCGCCTGCAAAAAGTTAAGCGCGAAATTATCGTTATCTCTGACAATCCCCGTTATCGTGAATGGTCTATCTCAGAAGAAGAACTCTCTATGCTCCATGTTGCTGGCAGGGTAATGCTCAGTCAGTCCCAGCAGTTCCGACGTCACGGATAACCGCCCTCTTTTCAATCAGGCCCGCGTTATGCGGGCTTTTTTGTACCTGCCGCATTATTTTCATAAAATCTAATGTGAAAACATTAGCCTGGTTTGGTTTACCTCAAGCTGTTTTGTGCCATGCTATGCGTTTTACGCATAATGCCAGGGCGCAATAAATGGCGCCCCTGTAAGGTTGCGTCCCCTGCCAATTTGTGCAATGCATATTATCGGATTCAGGTGCCCACTCCTGACCGCAATGCGCCATCATCAGCAAACTCAGACCGCAGCTCTGCTCCACCTCTGCTAAACTGACCCGGCAGCAACATTCAGCAGGCATAAACCGGATGCGGGTATCAGCTACCTCTTTCGCTCAAACCTGCTGAAGGAGACGCCATGTTGCAGACACCTCCTGGATTGTCATCAACGTGGTCAGGGCCGTGGGGCCTGAAGAAACATATGTTTTATTAAGGAAAAAGTTATGGATGATGTAGATCTGGCACAGGAACGAGAAGCCGCTCATCTGGAGAGCGCCCTGTTTGCGCGTAAACCACGTCTGGTGAGCGCAACGGGCAACTGTATCTGGTGCAGAGATGAACGCGTTGTCGCCGATACTGCATTTTGCTCTGCAGAGTGCGGAGAGGACTATCACAAGCACCAGCGTGAAATGAAACAGCGTATTAACGGCGAATAAGCCAGCCGCGGCATGAATTTATGCCTGAAAAAAGCCTGAACGCGCGTTCAGGCTTGATTATCTGCTGTGTCTGGTCAGCTTACTTTTTAGCGGGTAAAGCGGGTTCAGCAGCCGCAACGCCGGTCAGCTCGCTCAGTCCTGCATGGTTAATTTCACCATCGGCTTTATCCACGGCCTGAGAGATAGTCAGCAGATTCTGCAATTCGCTTAGCAGAATAGCGGCATCGGACCTCAGCACCTCATCGCTTTCAGCGGAGTCGATAACCGTATTGATCGCTTTATTAGCCGCATCGATCATCTCCGTCACTCCACCCTGCCTGCTGACGGCCAGTACCAGCGCGCTAATCAGCAGCGACTGTGCTTCAACCCGGGCGGTCAGCTGTTTCATGTCCGCATCGATGTGCGATATTTTTGCCAGCATACTCAGGACGACGTTTTTCATTGGTTGTGCTCCCTGAAAAAAGATCAATCTTACCGCGTTAGCGAACCGCTGCAACTCTCATCACTCTGAAAGGTCGTCATGCTTTGCCGGTGAAATTAGGGACAGAAAAAAACCCGGCCGGGGCCGGGTTTATCAACGGGATGGGATGCTATCAGCCGTAGGCGTGCAGCGTGCGCTGGCAGAGTGCTGAGCGAACGCAGTCCTCTTTCGCAAAGCGCACCACGCCCACCATCTCATCCTCTTCAAAGCGCGCCAGCGCATCGGCAAGACCGGACTGGACGCTGGCGGGCAGATCGCACTGAGTAATATCACCGTTAACGATAACCGTGACGTTTTCCCCCAGGCGGGTCAGAAACATCTTCATCTGTGCAGCGGTGACGTTTTGTGCCTCGTCGAGGATAACCACTGCGTTCTCAAAAGTACGTCCACGCATATAGGCGAAGGGCGCAATCTCTACCTTGGCGATTTCAGGCCGCAGGCAGTACTGCATAAAGGAAGCGCCGAGACGTTTAACCAGAACGTCATAAACCGGACGGAAATAGGGGGCGAATTTCTCGGAAATGTCTCCGGGCAGGAAACCGAGATCTTCATCCGCCTGCAGTACCGGGCGCGTCACGATAATCCTTTCGATATCCTTATTGATCAGGGCCTCAGCTGCTTTTGCTGCGCTAATCCAGGTTTTACCGCAGCCAGCTTCACCGGTTGCAAATATCAGCTGTTTCGTTTCTATGGCGTTAAGATAGTGCGCCTGAGCTTCATTCCGGGCTGCAATTGGTGCCCGGTCGCGCACATCGCGCGCCATGCCAATAGCATCTAACCCGCCCATCTGCACCAGCGAAGTGACCGATTCTTCTTCGCGCTGACGATGACTCCGGGAGTCACTACGAAGCACACGACGAGCTTCACGACGCGCTTTGATCACTGCTTTCTGTCTTCCCATAGTGGCACCTTACAGTTGGTTTCATGAATCGCGACGGATCACCCGCGGCGATGACTTGAACGCTTTAGAGGTTACGTTGGCTTCCTTTTAGCCGTACTGATACACAAAACGGGGTGTACAACAGCGCCGAAACGCCGCAGCGCACCGGATAAAAACAAACGGGATGATGAAGATAGTGGATGAAAGATGAGTAAAACGTTGACAGGAGGCTCTCTCCCGCAGAGAACTGCGCTTGCTGTGTTACACCTGCTGGTTCCGGAATGGAACGCCTCATGCGCGAACTCCAGTGGCTGATGCCACAAAACTGACAACGCTTATGAGTAAAGTGAAACATAGCGCCGAAAATTTGCAACACTATTTTTACTTTTAGATGCAAATTAAGATTTGTTGTGGCGATGGCATCAGGCGCTTACCATAAAAAATTCAATTAAAATAATGCGTTATATAAAATGTTAAAAGGATCCTTTGCGGATCCTTTTGCAGAGCATAACGCTAATCTGCCGCAACACGCATTGCCGGAAGCAGGGTTCAGGCCTCAATCAGCGATTGACCAAGATAGCGCGTGACATCGGCGACGCCCGGCAGCGCAAAAAAGTAGCCGCCGCCGGTGGGTCGGACATACTCTTCCAGCGCCTCACCGTTAAGCCGCTGCTGCACTGCGATAAAACCTTTAGTGAGATCGTGCTGATAGCAGATAAACAGCAGCCCCATATCAAGCTGCCCTGCCCCGGTGATCCCGGCAGAGTAGCTGTAGCCGCGCCGCAGTATCAGGCTGTCCGCCGTCTCAGGCGTACGCGGGTTAGCGAGCCGGATATGGGCATCCAGCGCTATCACATCCCCATCCGGATCGCTGGCATAATCCGGCTCATCATGCTCATGATGCCCGCCAAGCGGCGCTCCGCTGAGCTTTTCCCGGCCAAAAATAGTCTGCTGCTCACCCAGCGGCGTGCGATCCCACTGCTCAACGCGGAAACGAATAATCCGCACCGCCTGGTAGCTGCCACCATGTGTCCAGGCGGGCTCCTGCTGATCGGCCGTAACCCACAACATTTTATTCATCAGCGCGCCGTTTTGCGCATCCGGATTCGCCGTACCGTCTTTAAAACCCAGCAGATTAATCGGGGTTTCCTGCCCGTTACTGCGCGCTGCGTGCTCAGGAATAAAGCCTTCGCGCCGCCAGCGTACCGCCAGCAGATCGGGAGCGTGTTTGATGATATCGCGCAGCGCGTGGATCACGGTGTCCTGACTATTGGCGCAGATCTGAATCAGTAAATCCCCGTGGCACTGGCTGGCGTCAAGCGAATCATTGGGAAAGCGCGTCATGGCCTGCAGCTGTGCAGGCTTGTGCGCGCCCAGCCCAAAGCGTTCGTCAAACAGCGAACTGCCCACGGAGAGCGTCAGCGTCAGGTTATCTGGTGCAATAGTGGCACCGAGAATGCCGGAGTCAGCCGGCGGCAGCTGCGCATTTGTCACCGCTGGTGCGGGTCCGCCCTGCGTCAGAAAGGCGAACCTCTCCGTCAGCAGTTGCAACAGACGCGTCAGCTCCGCTTTACCGTCGGCCAGCACGTCAAAGGCCACCAGCATCATGGCGGCCTGCTGCGGCGTCAGGATACCCGCCTGGTGCGCCCCGTAAAATGGTTGCACCTGCTGACGCGCATCAGGTGCAACCGTGCCCGGAGAAAAATGCTCTGCTGCTGCGCCAGCGTGGAACGGACAGCTGCCCCCGAGCGCAGCCGCACCGCCCAGCACACCCAGCCCCTGCAGTAACCGGCGACGTGCCGGCTGCATGGCATCATGCTGTTTAGCCATGGTTAATCGAGGCCCAGCGTGCCGCGCAGCAGCGAGAGATCTTCAGCCAGCACGGTAATCGGTGCTTTTAACGCATTGCGATCGGCCGCGGTCAGCTTCTCATAGGATGCGTAACCCTCAGCCGTACGGTATTTATCCAGTATTGCGTCAACTTTGCTGAAGTTAGTATCGATTTTTGCCAGAAGCTGCGGATTCCGCTGCTGCAACAGCGGGCGCAGCAGCGACACAATTTTCTGCGCGCCGTCGACGTTTGCCCGGAAATCAGACAGGTCAGTGCGGCTGTAACGATCCTCCTCTCCGGAGATTTTGCTCGAAGCCACCTCTTCGATCAGACCCGCTGCGCCGCCCACGACTTTAACCGGCGCAAATGCCAGCGCGCTGATGCGCGCCTGCAGCGCTTTAACATCGTCATTGAGCTGACTGGCGAAAGGCGCGGCACCGGTCGTTGTGCGATCGGCAAACAGCAGCTTCTCCAGGCGGTGGAAACCGGTGAATTTAGGATCCGCCGCTTTCTGCTCAAAATCATCTTCGCGTGCGTCGATACTGCCATCCAGATCGGAGAAGAGTTCAGCAACAGGCTCAATACGCTCATAGTGGGCGCGGGTCGGCGCATAGAGCGCTCTCGCCTTGTCACCGTCGCCTGCATTAATGGCTGCCGTAAACGCTTTGGTACTGCTTACCAGCGCGTTAACTTCATTCAGGACGTACGCTTTATAGTCGGCGATAGGCTGAGCCAGCTGCAGCAGCTCTTTCTGCTCTGGCGTTGATGACTGCCCCGATCCGGCCACCGTCAGTTTGCCTTTCGGATTACTCAGCAGGCCGCAGGTCATCTCATACTCACCCGCTTCCAGATTTGCCGTCAGCTTCTGCGTAAAGCCCGGCGCGATATTTTCCCGCTCCTCGACCACCATGACCCCTTTCAGGATCTCCCACTCCAGCGCTTTCTGGCTATGGTTTTTGATAATGAACTGGCTTTTACCCGCCGGCACGTTCATCGTCATGGGCTCACACTGTTTATCCGTAACGGTGACGGTGAACTGCGGGATCTCTGCAGCGGCTGCAGCCCCGGAAAGCAGCAGCGCGACGACAGAGGCGGTAGCGCGTAACGTGGTATTCATGATGGTATCCGTGTTAAAGAGTCAGGTTAAAACAATCGGGATTAGCGCAGGCTGCGTGCGGCAGCCGGAGCAGAAGGCGCCGGGAAAAAAAACAGCAGCAGCGCCGGCACCAGATAGAGCAGCCAGGCTGCAACCTCACTGACGCTGGGCGCTTCCTGATAGCCGAGCAGGCCTTCAAGCAGCGTACCGGCCAGAGAGTGCACAGAGAGCACGCTGCTTATATCAAACGCCGTTGCCTGGAAGTGGTTCCACAATCCCGCCTCATGGAAAGCGCGGATTGCGCCGGCCGCAAGCCCGGCGGCTACAAACAGAATGAACAGGCTGCTCCAGCGGAAAAAATGGGCCAGATTAAGCCGGACGCCGCCGTAGTAGATCAGCGTACCGAGCAGCGCTGCGGTCAGCAGGCCGAGCAGCGCGCCCGCAGGTGGGGCATAGCCCACATCCTGCGTAAAGGCCGCCAGCAGAAAGAACACCGACTCCAGCCCTTCGCGCGCTACGGCGAGAAACACCATAATCACCAGCGGCAGGCCGCTGCCGCCCCGCTTTGCCAGCGCCTGATCCACTGACTTCTCCAGCGTCAGGCGCATGCTGCGCGCAACTTTGCGCATCCAGAACACCATGGTGGTCAGCATCACGACCGCAATCAGCGCTACCACGCCTTCAAACAGCTCCTGCTGCTTCTGCGGAAACTCACCGGTAGTGGCATTGATGGCGATACCCAGTCCCGCGCAGAGCACAATGGCCGCTATCACCCCGCCCCACATCGCCGGGAACCACCGGGTGCGTCCGGTGCGCTTCAGATAGCTGGCGATCAGGCTGACAATCAGCGCCGCTTCCAGACCTTCACGGAGCATAATGAGAAACGGAACAAACATCGTTTGCCTCTTAAGTGTTTAGCAGGGTAAATCTGTCGTAAAAAAACGTAAAGCGCGAACGATATCGATTATCATTATCGCTGCAGAAAAAACAAGTCACTGCGGGAAATTATTTTGCTGCACAGGGGGGAGAAGTCAGGGGATGACTGTTCAGAAAGGTCGGCAGGATTGCGTTGCCTGACGCCTCAACGTAAAAAGGAGGCACATTACTGTGCCTCCTTTTTGATGGCGGTGCCGCAACGCACCGCGCGAATACCTTAATCTGCCTGGTATTCCGCTTCCGCAGCGGCAAAACGCTGCTGCGCGGCGGCGGAAGGTGCTTTGCCCGTCAGGCTGAAGACCACAATCGCGATGCTGGCAAAGATGAAGCCTGGAATGATTTCATACAGCTCAGCGTAACCGTACTGTTTCCACAGCAGCACCGTCGCGGCACCAATTACCATTCCCGCCAGCGCGCCGTTACGCGTCATGCGCTTCCAGCAGACACCAAACAGCACCACCGGACCAAACGCCGCGCCAAAGCCAGCCCATGCATAGCTCACCAGGCCCAGCACCCGGTTATCCGGATTGGATGCCAGGGCAATAGCAATCAGTGCAATCAGCAGCACCATGGCACGTCCGACCCATACCAGCTCCTGCTGGCTGGCATTTTTACGCAGGAAGCCCTTATAGAGATCTTCCGTCAGCGCACTTGAACAGACCAGCAGCTGGCAGCTCAGAGTGGACATGACCGCAGCAAGAATGGCCGAAAGCAGAATACCGGCGATCCACGGGTTAAACAGAATACGCGTCAGCTCAATAAAGATACGTTCTCCATTCTGCGTGACGCCTGCGGCCTGCGCCGGGTTATTCTGGAAGTAGGCGATACCAAAGAAGCCTACGGCAACCGCGCCCGCCAGGCAGAAGATCATCCATGCCATGCCGATGCGACGCGCAGTACGGATGGAGCGATGAGAGTCTGCCGCCATAAAGCGTGCCAGGATATGCGGCTGCCCGAAGTAGCCCAGCCCCCAGCCCAGCAGCGAGATGACCGCGACAAAATTGAGCCCCTTGAGCATATCGAGGTTCTCGATGCTCTTCTCGCGGATCACCGTCAGTGAATCATCAAAGCCGCCTACGGCGATAATGACAATCACCGGCGTCAGGATCAGCGCAAAAATCATCAGCGTCGCCTGCACCGTATCGGTCCAGCTCACGGCCAGGAAGCCGCCTACCAGCGTATAGAGAATGGTGGCCGCAGCACCCGCCCAGAGCGCAGTCTGGTAATCCATACCAAAGGTGCTTTCAAACAGGCGCGCACCGGCTACCACACCCGAGGCGCAGTAAATGGTGAAGAAAATCAGGATAACCACCGCGGAGATCACGCGCAGCAGCTTGCTTTTGTCTTCAAAGCGGCTGGTAAAGAAGTCAGGCAGCGTCAGGGCGTTATCGTGATGCTCGGTCTGTACACGCAGGCGACCCGCCACAATTTTCCAGTTCAGCCAGGCGCCAATCGTCAGGCCGATAGCGATCCAGCTTTCAGAGATGCCGGACAGAAAGATGGCACCAGGCAGGCCCATCAGCAGCCAGCCACTCATATCGGAGGCACCGGCTGAGAGCGCCGTAACAAAACTGCCCAGGCTGCGGCCGCCCAGAATATAATCATCAAAGTTTTTTGTTGACCGGTAAGCGATAAACCCTATCAACACCATCCCAAGGATATAGATAATAAAGGTCACCAGCATTGGTGTACTTATACTCATACTCTCTCCACTTATTATGTAATTGCTTAAGAGAAATTCTTTGCCCGCCCTGCCTCAGCAGCATTAGCCGGGCGTCTCCCTGGCGCGACGTATCACTTACCCTCTTTGTCACGGCAGTCGAATCAGCGCGGCAGCACCGGAACGGGGTGGCCACTGCGCGTTACCGCCGCCAGAGAAGCGAATTTCTCTTAAGGCGCGGTATCCTGCCGCAAAGGTGCGATGTGCACAATGGATTTAACACACCTGTTACCTGGGTTTCACCTCTCTTTCTCATTTCTTTGCTCAAAGGTTGCGCCCGTTCAAACTTTTGGTTGCACCAGAAACGCGGCTTTTTGCGGTTTAGTGAACCCGGTTGCAACTCTGGCGAGATTCTTGCAGCAAGAAACGTGCCGTTTCTTTACAGTTAACAAACAAACGGCTTTCAGGCATGCAACCTGGGTCACATTTAACACGGTTGCACAAAGTTGCAACATGAGTGATAGTGCAGCCCACGCTGATGTTGATTTATTTTTCAAGACGAGGAATTCATGGGAACAACTACCATGGGGGTGAAGCTGGATGAAGCCACCCGCGAGCGCATTAAGCTGGCAGCACAGAAGGTCGATCGCACATCTCACTGGCTGATTAAGCAGGCTATTTTCAATTACTTAACCCAGCTTGAAGCGGGCGAGACCCTGCCGGAAATTCCCCTGCAGGCCAGTGAAACCACGGCAGAAGAGAACCTGCCCGAAGAGAGCCTGCAGCCGTTCCTCGACTTTGCTGAACACATTCTGCCGCAGTCGGTTACCCGCTCCGCAATTACCGCCGCATGGCGCCGGCCCGAGACGGAAGCGGTGCCGATGCTGCTGGAGCAGGCGCGCCTGCCCGCTCCGCTGGCAGAGAAAACCCATCAGCTGGCCTATAGCCTTGCCGACAAGCTGCGGCACCAGAAAGGTGCAACCGGACGCGCCGGAATGGTGCAAAGCCTGCTGCAGGAGTTCTCCCTCTCCTCGCAGGAGGGCGTGGCGCTGATGTGCCTGGCAGAAGCGCTGCTGCGTATTCCGGATAAACCCACCCGCGACGCGCTGATCCGCGACAAAATCAGCAACGGCAACTGGCAGTCGCACCTGGGCCGCAGCTCATCCATGTTTGTTAACGCCGCGACCTGGGGCCTGCTGTTTACCGGACGCCTGGTCTCAACCCATAACGAAGCGAGCATGTCCCGCTCGCTGAACCGTATTATCGGTAAAAGCGGCGAGCCGCTGGTGCGCAAAGGCGTAGATATGGCCATGCGCCTGATGGGCGAGCAGTTCGTTACCGGCGAGACCATCGCTGAGGCGCTGGCCAACGCCCGCAAGCTGGAAGAGAAAGGCTTCCGCTACTCCTACGATATGCTCGGTGAAGCGGCCCTGACCGCCGCCGATGCGAAAGCCTATCTGCTCTCTTATCAGCAGGCGATCCATGCGATTGGTAAAGCCTCCAACGGCCGCGGCATTTATGAAGGCCCGGGCATCTCGATCAAACTCTCTGCGCTGCATCCGCGCTACAGCCGCGCCCAGTACGATCGCGTTATGGAAGAGCTTTATCCGATCCTGAAATCGCTGACGCTGCTGGCGCGTTCATATGACATCGGCATTAATATCGATGCCGAAGAGGCCGATCGCCTTGAGCTGTCGCTGGACCTGCTGGAAAAACTCTGCTTTGAACCTGAGCTGGAAGGCTGGAACGGGATTGGCTTCGTGATTCAGGCTTACCAGAAACGCTGCCCGATGCTGATCGACTCGCTGGTCGATCTGGCACAGCGCAGCCGTCGCCGCCTGATGATCCGTCTGGTGAAAGGCGCCTACTGGGACAGCGAAATCAAGCGCGCGCAGATGGAAGGCCTTGAAGGCTATCCGGTCTATACCCGCAAGGTATATACCGATATCTCCTATCTCGCCTGCGCCCGCAAACTGCTGGCGGTACCGAGCCAGATCTACCCGCAGTTTGCCACGCATAACGCCCACACGCTGGCCGCTATCTATAATCTGGCGGGTAATAACTACTATCCGGGCCAGTATGAGTTCCAGTGCCTGCACGGCATGGGCGAGCCGCTCTATGAACAGGTGGTGGGCAAAGTGGCCGATGGCAAACTCAGCCGTCCCTGCCGTATTTACGCGCCGGTGGGCACGCACGAAACGCTGCTGGCTTACCTGGTACGTCGCCTGCTGGAAAACGGTGCCAACACCTCCTTTGTTAACCGGATCGCCGATAAGAGCCTGCCGATAGATGAGCTGGTTGCTGACCCGGTGGTAGCGGTAGAAAAAATGGGCGCAGCCGAAGGCGCCGTGGGTCTGCCACATCCGAAGATCCCGCTGCCGCGCGATCTCTATGGCGACAAGCGCCCGAACTCCGCGGGTCTCGACCTCGCGAATGAACATCGCCTCGCCTCACTCTCCAGCGCCCTGCTGAACAGCGCCAGCCAGCCATGGGTGGCCCAGCCGATGATCGAGGGCACCCTGGAAACGGGTGTCAGCCAGCCGGTACTGAACCCGGCGGCGCCGGCTGACGTGGTCGGCAGCGTGCGCGAAGCCACCGAAACCGAAGTCTCTGCCGCGCTGGATGCGGCGGTCGGCGCCGGACCGATCTGGTTTGCCACTCCGCCAGCCGAGCGCGCGGCGATCCTCGAGCGTGCCGGTCAGGCGATGGAAGCGCAGATGCAGCAGCTGATTGGTCTGCTGGTGCGCGAAGCGGGCAAAACGTACAACAATGCCATCGCCGAAGTGCGCGAAGCGGTAGACTTCCTCTACTACTACGCCGGTATGGTACGCGATGATTTTGACAACGAAACGCATCGTCCGCTGGGTCCGGTAGTCTGTATCAGCCCGTGGAACTTCCCGCTGGCGATCTTTACCGGCCAGATTGCCGCCGCGCTCGCCGCAGGCAATAGCGTGCTGGCAAAACCGGCCGAGCAGACGCCACTTATCGCGGCGCAGGCGGTGCAGATCCTGCTGGATGCAGGCGTTCCCGCCGGCGTGCTGCAGCTGCTGCCCGGCCAGGGTGAAACCGTGGGCGCACAGCTCACCGGCGATGAGCGCGTGCGCGGCGTTATGTTCACTGGCTCAACCGCCGTGGCAACGCTGCTGCAGCGTAATCTTGCCGGTCGTCTCGATCCGCAGGGGCGCCCGACACCGCTGATCGCAGAAACCGGCGGCATGAACGCCATGATCGTTGACTCCTCTGCCCTCACCGAACAGGTGGTGGTGGATATCGTTGCCTCCGCGTTTGACAGCGCCGGCCAGCGCTGCTCGGCGCTGCGTCTGCTCTGTATTCAGGAAGATGCCGCCGATCACACCATTAAGATGCTGCGCGGCGCGATGGCGGAGTGCCGCATGGGCAACCCGGAGCGTCTTTCAACTGATATCGGTCCGGTTATCGACCAGGAAGCGAAAGCGGGCATCGAGCGTCACATTCAGGCGATGCGCAACAAAGGCTTTACCGTTTATCAGGCGGTGCAGGAGAATGCGCAGGACCGTAAAGAGTGGGAGAGCGGTACCTTTATCAAACCCACGCTGATTGAGCTGGATCAGGTCAGCGATCTCGATAAAGAGATCTTCGGACCGGTGCTGCACGTGGTGCGCTTCTCACGCAGCAGCCTGCCGCAGCTGATTGAGCAGATCAATGCCACCGGCTATGGCCTGACGCTTGGCGTACATACGCGTATTGATGAAACCATCGCTCAGGTTACTGCAAACGCGCACGTCGGCAACCTCTATGTGAACCGTAATATGGTCGGTGCCGTAGTTGGCGTGCAGCCGTTTGGCGGCGAAGGCCTCTCCGGTACCGGCCCGAAAGCGGGTGGCCCGCTCTATCTCTACCGCCTGCTGGCACATCGTCCGGATGGCGCGCTGCGCCTGACCTTCGATCGTCAGGATGCTGAGCAGCCGGTTGACAGCAGCGTGCGTACAACACTGATGGGCGCACACCAGGCGCTGCAGAACTGGGCGCAGGATAAGCCAGCATTGCAGGCGCTGTGCCAGCGCTATGATGAGCTGTCGCAGGCGGGCACGGTGCGTCTGCTGCCGGGTCCGACGGGCGAACGCAACACCTTCAGCCTGCTGCCGCGTGAACGCGTGCTCTGCCTCGCCGACAATGAGCAGGATGCGCTGATCCAGCTGGCTGCGGTTACCAGCGTGGGCAGTCAGGCGCTGTGGCAGGATGATGAGCTGCATCGTGGCCTGCTGAAATCGCTGCCGTCTGCCGTACAGCAGCGCATCCGGCTGGCAAAAGATGCCCTGTCCGGTGAGTTCGATGCGGTGATCTACCACGGTGATGCCGATCAGCTGCGTACGCTGTGTGCCGATATCGCGGCACGCGAGGGCGCTATTGTTTCCGTCCAGGGCTTTGCCCGCGGAGAAACCAATCTGCTGCTGGAGCGGTTGCTGATTGAACGGTCGCTGAGCGTCAACACCGCGGCAGCAGGCGGCAACGCCAGTCTGATGACCATCGGTTAAACCCCCGGTTCATCACAGTAAAGGGCCCCCTGCGGGCCCTTTTTTATTGCGGGTTTGCCAGGGACGCATGAATGCGTCCCCTACGTTTGGCATTGTTATCCCCGTAGGGGCGCCATTAATGGCGCCCGAACATCACCATCGACGCATAAATACCCAGTGACGCATAAATGCGTCCCCTACGTTTGGCATTGTTATCCCCGTAGGGGCGCCATTAATGGCGCCCGAACATCACCATCGGCGCATGAATACCCAGGGACGCATAAATGTGTCCCCTGGGGTTGGCATTGTTGCCTCTGGATTTACCTACGCTGCTTTGCGACGCTTCATGCCGATCAGCGTGGGGAACAGGAACAGCGACTGGCCCAGGCCGCGGTTGGTCAGTGACCAGACCGCTACTGAACAGAGCGAACAGATCCCGACGATTGCCAGCGGATAGAAACAGGCCCACAGCACGGAGAACCACGCCTGCTCAAACAGGTGATGGCGCTGGGCAAACAGAATCGCCGACATCCCGAAAAACTCAATAAAGATGCGGTGAATAACGTAGATTTGCAGCGTATTGCGCCCTACCCAGTTGAAAAAACGCATACTGAAACGCTGGTTAAGCCAGCGGCAGGCCGCCACGCTCACCAGCACGGCGATGACGCACATAAACAGGCTTTTATCCAGGCCCATAATCACGTGAAGTCCCGTCAGCGCGGCCAGTGCCGCCCACGGCAGCAGGTTTTCACGGCGCAGCTCGCTCAGGCGCAGCATCACCGGGCTCCAGAATGCGCCCAGCAGGAAGAACAGGAAATATTGCGCGACGCTCTGCGGCCCCCAGTAGGGAATGATTTTTTCCACCGCCAGATAATTCAGTACCACCGCCACAACCAGCAGCGCGATTTTCTGCTGATGGAAAATTTTTGCACACAGGAAGTAGATCGCCAGACCATACAGATACCAGGAGGTACTCATCGCCATAAACGTCAGCTTGAGAAACTCCAGCAGTGAACCGGCATAGGCCGCATTAAGATTTTGCGAAATGCGTTGCCCGGTGATTTCTGTGGAAATCCCGACAATTGACCACCACTGAATAAAGCCCCACAAAATATAGAGATAGAACAGATTGGTAATACGGCTGGTAAATACCTGTTTCCATGAACGATTCAAAATGCCATTGGTCGCCAGCAGGCCGGAAACAAAAAAGAATGCCGGCATACGTAATGGCGACAGTACCGTATTAAACTGTACCCATATTTCCGCCGGAAACCATCCGGCACTCAAATATTTTATCGTTGTTTCAAATCCCGGTAATACGGTGTGATAGAGCACCACCAGCAAAATACAGGCACCTTTCAGTGTATTTATCCAGCCTATATCATTTTTCCCGTTATCTTTCATCAGGTTGACTCCTAAAGCTGTGTAGGTCTGTAAGAGGTAAACGCATTAATAATCAGTTCGTGAGTTATGGTTATTAAACGATTATTCAACAGCACTGCGGGGAGTGTATCTGGCGAAAGTCCTAAATTGTCTTTGCTGGCCCTGATGTAACAAGACTTTACGTTAATCAAAATGCATTTACATCTGCCTGAAGCGGCACAGAGAGTTATAAACTGTGATTCAGGAAAAATAATCAGTAAGAAAAGCTGCTGTTTAATTAAGAGCAATCTGCAAACAGAGAAGCCAGTTAATAATTTAGCAATAAGACAATTATATGACTATGCACCAAAAGGATAAGAGAAACGCGAAGGGATATGATAGCAGCGAAATAAATAAGGGCCAGCGAACCGGCCCTGAATATTACTGATTAAGAAATTTATCCAGGAATTGTCGGGTACGAGCCTGCTGCGGATTGCTGAACAGGGTTCTGGCCTCCCCCTGCTCCACAATGCGCCCCTGGTCCATGAAGATAGCGCGGTCAGCCACATCACGCGCAAAACTCATCTCATGCGTGACGATCACCATGGTCCGTTTCTCCTGCGCCAGGGCGCGAATGGTGTTCAGCACCTCGCCGACCAGCTCCGGGTCAAGCGCGGACGTCGGCTCATCAAACAGAATCACCTCCGGGCGCATTGCCAGCGCGCGGGCAATTGCCACCCGCTGCTGCTGCCCGCCGGAAAGCCGGCGCGGAAAGCTCGCCTCTTTACCCGTCAGCCCGACCTTCTCCAGCAGCTGACGTGCCCGCGCCTGCGCTTCTGCTTTCGGCTCACCTTTAACGATCACCGGCCCTTCAATAATGTTTTCCAGCACCGAACGATGCGGGAACAGATTGAAGTTCTGAAACACAAACCCGACCTGCTGGCGCAGCTGACGCACCTTCTCTTTCTGTTTGTTAAGACTCAGGCTGGCGTCAATGGTGATGCCGCCTACCGTCACGCTACCCTGATCCGGCACCTCCAGCAGATTGATACTGCGCAGCAGCGTGGTTTTTCCCGAGCCGCTGGGGCCGATAATCGCCACTACCTCTCCGGCAGCCACGTCGAGATCGATGCCGTGCAGCACCGTCTGCCCGTGAAATTTTTTCACCAGCTGGCGGACTTCAATTGCACTCATTTATCCTCCCGATCCTGACGATTAACGTGCGCTTCAAGACGGTTCTGCAGCGCGGAGAGCACGGTCGCCATGATCCAGTAGATCAGCGAGGCGGCCAGATACATGGTAAACACCTCAAGCGTGCGTGAGGTGATTAACTGCGCCTGACGAAACAGCTCCGGCACCTGGATAGTGGCCGCCAGCGAGGTATCCTTGACCAGGCTGATAAAGCTGTTACCGAGCGGCGGCAGCGCAGTCCGCGCCGCCTGCGGCAGGATCACCCGGCGCAGCGTCTGCCACGGGGTCATACCAATGCTGGCCGCCGCTTCCCACTGCCCGCGCTCGATAGAGGCGATAGCACCGCGCAGCGACTCTGACGCATAGGCCGCCGTGTTCAGCGACAGGCCAATCATCGCGGAGGGAATGGGATCGAGTTCAATGCCAAACTGCGGCAGGCCGTAGTAGATCATAAACAGCTGGGCGATCAGCGGCGTGCCGCGGAACACTGAGACATAGATGCGCGCCAGCCAGTTCACCGGCCAGAAGCGCGACAGGCGCATCAGGGCAAGAATAAAGCCCAGCAGCAGGCCAAAGAACATCCCGCCGATGCTGAGCTGCAGCGTAAACAGTGCCCCTTTAAGTAAAAAAGGTGCTGAATCCAGCACCAGATGTACGCTCTCCAGCATTATTTCGTCACGTCCGTGCCAAACCATTTATCAGAGAGTTTTTTCAGCGAGCCATCTTTCTGCATCTCTGCCATCGCCTGATCGATCGCTTTCAGCAGATCGTCGTTACCCTTACGCACCGCCACGCCAGCCTCCAGGCGCGAGAACGCCGGGCCCGCTACGGCCATGGTGTCACCGGTTTTCTTCACCAGATCGAGCGCGGCCAGGCGATCGACCAGAATGGCGTTCAGGCGGCCGGAGCGCAGATCCTGATATTTTGTCGGGTCATCATCATAGGTGCGGATATCGACGCCTTTGACGTTATCACGCAGCCACTGCTCATAGTTGGAGCCGAGGCCCACGCCCACTTTTTTCCCTGCCAGGTCCTCAGGTTTGGTGATGGTGCCGGCGTTTTTCTTCAGCGTCAGCGCCTGCACGCCCGAGATGGTGTACGGCGTGGAGAAGTCATACTTCTTTTTACGCTCATCGGAGATAGTGACCTGATTTATCACCACGTCGATACGTTTTGAATCCAGAGACGCCAGCATACCGTCCCATTTGGTCGGCTTCAGCGCCGCTTTTACGCCGAGATGCTGTGCCAGCTCCTGCGCAAACTCCACCTCAAAGCCGGTCAGTTTGCCGCGCTCATCCTGGAAACTGAACGGCGGATAGGTGCCTTCAAGGCCCACGCGCAGCTCGCCTTTATTTTTAATCTGTGCCAGCAAATCTTCAGCGGCAAAGGTTTTTGCGTTGATGCCTGCGAGCAGCGCCACCGCCATCATTCCCATCGCCAGCGGGCGACGAATCATAGAGAAAGCCATGTTTACCCCGTTATTATCTGTTGTGTGTGTCAGTGCAGGTGCGTCGCGTGACGCACCCTGTAACAGATAGCGTAGTCTTATTATGAACGCCACAGAAATTGCATCTCCGTGGTGACGTTACGCCTGTCTGTGGCAGCGATTATAGAGCGTTTCGTCAGCCTGTCTCATACCGAAGGATGATAAGCAAATAACGCCGGTGCGCCGCCGGTATGTACAAACAGCAGCGGCCCTTCGCGCCGGAAGCGCTTCTGGCTGATACCGTCAATCAGACCGGCCATCGCTTTGCCGGTATAGACCGGATCCAGCATGATACCTTCCAGCCGTGCCAGCAGGCGCACTGCCTCCATGCCCTCTTCGCTGGGTTCGCCATAGCGCGGCGCGTAGTACTCATCCCAGAGCGTGATCGCCGCCTGCGGCTTCAGCTCAAGCTGCTCTGACAGCGCGCTGCGCAGCCGCTCTACCACCGGCAGCTGCGCGGCCACGCTACGTGACACTGTCACGCCAACCAGCTCGCTTTCCGGCAGCAGCTGCTCCAGCCCTACCGCCAGACCGGCATGGGTACCGGCGCTGCCGGATGCCACCACCACCGCCGCGAAATTTACTACGCCCTCGCTCTGATGGGCGATCTCCTGGGCGCACTCTACGTATCCCAGCGCGCCCAGCGCATTCGAGCCGCCGACCGGCACGATATAGGGGCGATACCCCTGCGCTTCGAGACGCTCTGCGTAGTCGCTGAGCTGCTGCGACGGATTATCCAGCGCCGCCACCATCTCCGTCTCCACGTCCATCAGATCAAGCAGCAGGCGGTTGCCGTTGGAGAGATAATTTTCTGCCGTGGTGCCAATCGGGTTTTCCAGCAGCGCCACGCACTTCAGGCCGAGTCGCGCCGCCACTGCGGCCGTCTGGCGTACATGATTGGACTGGATCGCACCGGCGGTCAGCAGCACATCCGCGCCCTGGCGGAGCGCGTCCGCGGCCAGAAACTCCAGCTTGCGCAGCTTGTTGCCGCCCAGCGCGACCGGCGTAACGTCATCGCGTTTAATAAAAATATCGCGGCCAAGGTAATCGGACAGACGCGGCAGATGCTCCAGCGGCGTAGGTGCGCCAAGCAGCTCAAGACGCGGAAACTGGTGCAGAAGATGTAGGGACAATGCAGGCCTCCAGGGCAGTGTGAAGATATCCCTGTAGTGTTGCAGAAGATGCGCTGAGGCGCATCCGGAATTGCGGGGTAGCAGCAGCCCGCTGCGGCACAGATCGCCGCAGCGGACATTAATCATTGATCAGCCGCGCTGCCAGCCGAGGAACTGATCGTATTTACGCAGCGCAATACGGTAGTTGTTATTACCGGCATCGGGCAGATCGTGCTGCAGACACTCATGCCAGCTGTTGCCGGATAGATTTTCTGCCGGGAAATTTCTCGCTTTCAGCATGTCATCAAGTCGACGCAGGCGCACCACATACTCCCGAATCGTACTGTGGTTCATCTCGGTCTGTTCAAACAGATACTGTTTAAACGCCATGATGTCGAAGTAGTTCGGATGGGTATTACAAAAAATATCGCTGCAGAAACGGCATAGCGCTGTCAGTTCGGGCTGCAGCTTCGTCCAGACCTGATCGTCAATCATCTGGTCCATGCGGGCTATCGCCTCTTTATTGATGATCTGGCCACGAAACACCAGCGCCATACGATCTAATACTTTGCCACAGTGTGAACAGTTGCTTTGGCTATGTTTATAGTCTTTAAGATAACGACTTAATGGCCTGACTTTAATTTTGGCTCCCATCGCTGAGTCCCCGGTTTTTTTATTTTTGTTTCCCCAGGACTGAGTCTGTCAGCGCGCTCCCGCTAACCGGGCACGCAGGCGTTTAATCGCCTGACTGTGCAGCTGACTGACGCGGGATTCCCCCACCTCCAGCACCGCGCCAATCTCTTTCAGGTTCAGTTCTTCCTGGTAGTACAGTGTGAGCACGAGCTTTTCGCGTTCGGGCAGCGCCTCGATTGCGTCAATCACGCGTTCACGCAGATTCCCTTCCATCAGCTGATGCAGCGGATTCGCCTCTTCATGGCCCTCTGTCACCAGCTCTGCGCTGTCACCGTGCTCTTCCCGATACTCGTCATAGGAGAAGAGCTGGCTATTGTTGGTATCCAGCAGGATCTGCCGGTACTCCTCCAGCGACACGTTCAGCTGCTGCGCCACCTCCTGCTCCGAGGCTGAGCGGCCGAGCGCCTGCTCCACCTGGTGCATGGCACCGGCTACCTCGCGCGCGTTGCGCCGCACGCTGCGCGGTGCCCAGTCGCGGCTGCGCAGTTCGTCCAGCATGGCGCCGCGAATACGCTGCACGGCGTAGGTGGTAAAGGCGGTGCCCTGCAGCGCGTCGTAGCGCTCCACGGCATTCAGCAGTCCGATGCCCCCAGCCTGCAGCAGATCGTCAAGCTCCACGCTGGCCGGCAGGCGCACCTGCAGACGCAGCGCTTCATGCCGCACGAGGGGAACGTAGCGCTGCCAGAGCGAATGTTTATCCATCACGCCGCCGGCGGTATAGAGATCGTTCACGTTGACTACCCTGCGTTAATTAAGTTATCGGCATGATTATCCAATTCTGTAGCGGTTTCGATTGGCAGAATAGGCGGGCAAAAGCGAGGTTATTTCAAATTAGTGATGGATGGCGGTGGCGGACACCGCCGTTGTGAACGTTATCTGTTGCGCTGCTGCAACCGCTGCCTTGTGGCAGGCGGCACCGCGGGCCACAGCGCGCAGATTTTGCCCGCCAGCGGCTGATAAGCGAAGCCGTTTTCCGCTTCACTCTCCAGCGCCGCGCTGAGCATCACCTGCCCGGTTTCACCATCAATGCTAATCAGTTTATTGCGGAACAGGCGCTGCAGATCGCTGCGTAAAAACAGGCCGTTATCGACGCTGTTATCCGCCAGCAGTCCCGCATCGCTCTCGTCGGTGTTGATATGGCACGCCTCCACCCACGGCCAGCCGTGTGGTTCAGTGAGCGGCGTGCCGGTGATGACGCAGGCGCCGTAGCGCGCTTTCACCGCCGCCAGAAACGCCGCCTGGCTGGCGTGCTGCAGCACGCGGGTTTTCACCCGCCGCCCGACTTCGGTGCCGGGCATCACGGCGGCGGGTGCTGGCTGCTGCGGCGTGCTCAGCACCACGATAAACTGCACCGCGCGCGACAGCGGAAAACAGGGATGCGCCTGCGCGTCAAACAGCTGCCAGTACGCCTCCTCCTCCTGCTGACGCATCAGCACCAGCCGGTAGCCCCGGCTGGTGAGCAGGTTCTGCGCCGCCGCCGAGTGCGGATCGAGCATCGCATAGACCCGGCTCTCGCCCATCACTTTCCAGCGTCCCGCCTGGCTGGTGTCGTCACTGCGGCGAAAATAGAGAAACGCCTGCTGCGTTTTCAGGTAGTGCTCAAAGCGGCGCAGGTAGTTTTTGCGCTCGTTGTCATCGCTGATAAACAGCAGCTCCTCGAGCGGGCTGTTCAGCTCCTGCTGCGCAAACAGCGCGCGGATCACCAGATGGCGATAGCTCGCCGAGGGGCTCAGCAGGCCGCGTGCGGTAAGCGCTTTTTCGCCAGGATGCTGCTGCGCATAGCGCAGCGCAACCTCATCAAACGAGAGCAGCTCACCCGGTAACAGATCGTAGTTGAAGCGCATCGCCCCTCCCTGAGTGGAAAACGTGACCTATAGCGGAATGGTTCTGTAACAGATTATCGGCTGCGCGGCGGCAGGCTGTAGCGGGTGATGCCGCTTTTATACGCAAAAAAAAACCCCGCCGGAGCGGGGTTTTGATGCTTACGCGGTGAGCGATTAGCCCTGCAGCAGAGAGAGAACCTGCTGTGGAACCTGGTTCGCTTTGCCCAGCACGGAGTTACCCGCCTGCTGAACGATCTGCGCTTTAGACATGTTTGACACTTCAGTTGCGTAGTCCGCATCCTGGATACGAGACTGAGCTGAGGTCAGGTTAGTAGTAGTGTTGTTCAGGTTGGTGATAGCAGAGTTCAGACGGTTCTGCACCGCACCCAGGCTTGAACGGAAGGTATCGACAGAGGCGATAGCTTTGTCCAGCAGCGCCAGCGGATCTGCGGTTGCTGCACCAGCAAACTGAGTAGCAGTGTCAATGTTACCTACGTCTTCAGTTGTTGAATTAGTAGGATTGTCTCCGCCGTCTGCGATAGAAGCAGCGGTTAATTCAAAGTTCTTACCCTGAACAGTGACGTAGCCTTTTGCAGCACCAAGACTATCAGCGCCAACCTTGACAAATGCGCCAGTTAAGGAGCCTGAACCATTAGTATCAGTATAAGCTACAGTCGCTTTATTAAGTTCCACATTTCCGGTGGCATCATCTACGGAGACCGCATAATTATCGTTGCCTGAAGAGACAACATAAGTAGCAGTTGATGCACCTGCTGGCGTTTGTACGTTTTTCAGTGACAGCGTGCTGGCATCAACTTTCAACGCTGCTGCTACGTCATCTAATTTAACGCTCTTGAGTGAACCACTTGCGCCAACCTGAGTGATTGCTTCGCTGGTCTTCAGTGCTGATTTATCAACACCAAATCCGCTCAGGCCCAGCGTTGATGAGTCAATTTTTTTCAGGTCGATTGAGATAGTCTGGCCATCGTTCGCGCCAACCTGGATTTTCATGCTGCCATCTTTCGCCAGCACGTTTACGCCGTTGAACTGGGTCTGGCCAGATACGCGGTCAATTTCGTCCAGACGGGATTTAATTTCGTCCTGGATAGATGATTTATCAGAATCGGAGTTAGTGCCGTTCTGCGCCTGCACGGTCAGCTCACGGATACGCTGTAAGTTGTTGTTGATTTCAGACAGCGCGCCTTCAGTGGTCTGCGCGGCTGAGATACCGTCGTTGGCGTTACGGGCTGCCTGAGTCAGGCCTTTGATGTTAGACGTGAAACGGTTAGCGATAGCCTGGCCTGCTGCGTCATCTTTCGCGCTGTTGATACGCAGACCAGATGACAGACGCTCCATTGAAGTAGAGAGAGCAGACTGGTTTTTGTTGATGTTGTTCTGAGTGATCAGCGAGAGGCTGTTAGTGTTAATGACCTGGGCCATGATAAAGTTTCCTGTTTAATCAAGTCTTTCGGTTAAGGTGTGGGCTTCAACCCGTCGGCTTCATCGCCGTCAAAGTTGTTATCGTCTGCCCCTGAACAACCTTTAGATTTTTTTTAGGACCGGGTGAATTTTTTTCGCTTCACCTGCCATGCTTCTGGTTATCGCCAGCCGTTTGCGCTTCTTTAGCCCCGCTTAACTTTTTTTTACCGTCCGAATTACCTCCGTTACGCCCCTCTATTCCGTTTATCACTCACCGGTCATTAATTCTAAACTTTGCCGCGTTGACGCCGATAATTGCGCTATTCACTCTTTGCAGCGACAGGAAAAGGAAACTATATGGCCAGCATCTCTTCCCTCGGCGTCGGCTCAGGCCTGCAGCTTGGCGATATTCTCGATAGCTTAACTAGTGCAGAAAAAGCGAGCTTAAAGCCGATTACCACCCAGCAGAGCGCCTATACCGCAAAGCTCAGCGCCTACGGCACGCTCTCGAGCGCGCTGACCGCGTTCCAGACCGCCAACAGCGCGCTTAACAGCGCCGATGTCTTCAGCGCCACCACCGCAACCAGCAGCAGCACGGCGTTCAGCGCCACGACGTCGGGCAGCGTGGTGGCAGGTAAATACAGTATTAACGTGACGCAGCTGGCGCAGGCGCAGACGCTGACCTCCGCGGCGCAGAGCAGCAACAGCAGCGCGCTCGGCGACAGCGCCGCCAGCCGCACCCTGACCATTAAGCTTGCCGACGGCAGCAGCAAAGATATTGCGCTCACCAGCGACCAGACCTCGCTTACCGGCATGCGCGATGCGATCAATAAAGCGAACGCCGGCGTCTCTGCCAGCATTATTAAGAGCAACGAAGGCGAGTACCGCCTGTCGCTGACCGCGACCAAAACCGGTGAGGCGAACGCCGTCGCGGCGGTCAGCGTCAGCGGCGACGACACGCTGCAGGCAGTGGTCGGCTTTGATGAAAATGATATCGCAGCGAACAACAAGCTCAGCGTCAGCGTCGCGGCGCAGAATGCGCAGCTCACCGTGAACAATATTCCGATTACCAATAGCAGCAACAGCATCAGCGACGCGCTGGAAGGGATCACCCTGAATCTGACCGCGACCACCAGCGGCAACCAGACGCTTACCGTGGCGCAGGACACATCAAAAGCCACCACTGCGGTAACCAACTTTGTTAACGCTTATAACACGCTGCTCGATCAGTTCAGTACGCTGACCAAATATACCGCGGTGGAAAAAGGCGCTGACGCGCAGGACGCCAGCAACGGCGCGCTGGTCGGCGACAGCACCCTGCGCAGCATTCAGACGCAGATTAAGGGGCTGCTGACCAACTCCGCCAGCAGCTCCGCCTATAAAACGCTGGCGCAGATTGGTATTACCTCCGATCCCACCTCCGGCAAGCTCACGCTGGATGACAGCAAGCTGAAAACCGAGCTGGCGAAAGATCCGGACGGCATTAAAGAGATGATTATTGGTGACGGCAAAAAAACCGGCATCACCACGCGCCTCGCTGAAAATCTTACCAGCTGGCTCGCCACGAAAGGTCCGATCCAGACCGCCAAAGATGGCGTCAGCAAAACGCTGAATGAGCTGACGCAGAAATATAACGACATGAATACGCGCATCAATGATCAGATTGCGCGTTATAAAACCCAGTTTACCCAGCTGGATCTCGCCGTCAGCAAGCTCAACAGCACCAGCGACTATCTGACGCAGCAGTTTGAGAGCATGACCAGCAGTTCGAACAAATAAGGAGTGACCATGTACGGGGCAAATGGCACGCAGGCCTATGCAAAAATTGGCGTTGAGAGCGCCGTAATGAGCGCCACTCAGCCGCAGCTGCTGACGCTGCTGTTTGATGGCGCCATCAGCGCCGTGGTGCGCGCGCGTCTGTTTATGCAGGAGGGCAACATTGCGGGCAAAGGCAGCGCCATCTCGAAAGCGATCAATATTATCGAAGCGGGCCTGAAACAGGGTCTGGATGAAGCTTCAGGCGATGAGCTGACGCTGAACCTTATCGGCCTCTATTCTTATATGGTCCGCCGTCTGGTTGAGGCAAACATTCGCAACGACGTGCCAGCGCTGGAAGAGGTTGAAACGCTGCTGCGCAATATCGCTGATGCCTGGAAAGAAGTCGCTTAATCTTAATTCTTAGGACGCTATGTTATGAATACTGCACCGCACCTGATGCTGGCTTATCAGCAGATCCTCACCCTCAGCCACGGCATGCTGCGCCACGCCAGCCGCGGCGAGTGGGACGATTTAATTACTCACGAAATGGATTACGTCAGTGCGGTGGAGCGTCTGGCGCAGAGTACGGAAACCACGCCGCCGTCAGGCCAGCTGCAGGAGCAGCTGCGTCCGGTCCTGCGTCATATTCTGGATAATGAGAGCGAAGTTAAACGCCTGCTGCAGGCGCGGATGGATGAGCTGACACGGCTGGTCAGCCAGTCCTCAGTACAGAAGTCGGTGATGCGCGCTTACGGTCAGCAGGGTGACGTCTGGCTGCCGCAGGCCTGAATACCTGCCCTCTCCCGCCGGGAGAGGGTCTCTTACTGCATTACTGCGCGGTATGCGCCGCAACCGGTTTCATCAGCTCTGGCTCAATATCCTGAATCACCGCCTCATCGGGCCGCTTCGCTACCTCTTCCAGCGCCTGCTGGCACTCCACGGTAGGCTGTTCCACTTTGCGCAGGCGCAGGCCATCATACTGCAGCTCACCGTTTTCCAGCACCAGCGGCATCACGCGCGACTGGCGATTGACGTTGACCCAGTTGTCGCTCAGGCGGGTCAGCTTGCCCGGTTTGGCAATGACGCGCTGCCACTGGCGGCAATCGAGCGTATCGCCGTCGGCGGTGATAATCAGACTGCCCAGCGCCTGGCCGCTGATCAGCTTGCTCTGCGGCCCGACGGTCTGCCAGTTGCCCTGCAGCGCGGCCGGCGCCGGGGTTTTTACCGCATCACTGTAGCTGTTAATCTGCGCACACCCGCTGAGTGCGACGGCGGCCAGCACGATCCACTTTTTCATTTTGATTCCCTGTCCTCGCGTTAATGGCGGCTACGGTATAATTTTTCTCAGGCGTAAGGCAAGCAGTCTGCAGCAAAACCCGGCGCGCCTGACAACGCGGCAGGTTGCAGTTACACTATGCGCCGAGTTAACGACCCGGAACCGAGCATGAAAACCCCTGAAGAGTACTATAGCCTGGCGCGCAGCCTGTTTTTCACCGCCCACCCCACCTTTCAGGCCGCGCTGGATGAGCTGAGCGAAAGCGACGCCCGCGCGGCGAATATGTCACTGCGTGAACTGCGCGACTGGCATGCCGAACGGATTTACGCGGCCTTTATCCGGCAGAAAAAACTGGATGGTATTCTGTTCTCTATTCAGCTCGCCGAGCCGGATAAAGCGGTTGCCGCAGAGGCGATTGAAGCCTATCTGAAGACGCACGCTGAGGCGCTGGGTATGACGTGGGAAGAGTTTTGTATAAAGAATGAGCTATAGCGCTGCACGGCAGCGCGCAAAGTTGTACAACACACAGAAAATAGTTGTACAAAGGATTTTTTTTGTATAAGTTACGCAGCATGACAACCGTCAAGGATTGTCCCTTAACGAATGGTGCGTTTGCGCCACCTCTGGAAGTGGTGCTGGTTTTCCACTTCCAGAGGTTCATTTTTTCCCCGGCTTTTTCCAGCGCTTTTCCTCACTCCGCTGATGCGTACACTTTTTTCCGCCTGCACCGCCCGCACCCCTTGCTACTGTTTTTATTTACAGTAATATAATGCCCTGACCTTATTTGATGGATGGTTCTGATGTTTGTAGAGCTGATTTATGACAAGCGTAATGTCGCTGGCCTGCCCGGCGCGCGCGAGATGATTCAGGCTGAGCTCGAAAAGCGGGTACAGCGCGTGTTTCCGGAGGCTGAAGTGCGGGTAAAACCGATGGAGCGCAACGGAATCGATACCGATTTAAGCAAAAACGATAAAGCGACCGTTGCGCGCATTGTCGAAGAGATGTTTGATGAGGCGGATATGTGGCTGGTGGCCGACTAGGCCACCCTGCCGTGTGCGGTTAGCTCTCCTGCTCAATATGGTTAACCGCAATCTCTAAATCCTGAATAGTCTGATCGATATTCTCCAGCAGTTTGCTCTGCTCATTGATCAGCTGCTCAAATCGCCCCGCATACTCTTTATCTTTGTACTCGCCGGCATCAAACGCCAGCCAGTGTGCAGAGAGCGTTTCAGTATTGGTCTGCGCGTAGTGACGCATCTCTTTAAGCTGTGAGGTAACATCGCGCAGGTACTCAGGTTTGGTTTTAATCGCTTCTGAATCGCTCATGCTATTTTCCTTTTTGCTTGTTTTGCCCGTTAAAATAACGTCTGAGTGATTAAAGATAGTCGATAATAGCGAAGCCGCATTAAGAAAAGTCGGAAGTGGGTTTCAGGCCGGGGCTGACATCCCTGTCAGTACAGATGGCTGCGCATCAGAGGTATTTGCGCGCCAGCGTCATCAGTTCCGCTTTGGCTGCCTCCCCCAGCTGGCTCACGCCGTGTTCAACAAACGTAAACGCCTGCACAAAATCTTTCACCCCGGCCTCCAGCGCCGCTGCGGCCGGTGACGCACTCTCTGCCTGAGAAGGTGCGGCCACCTCTGCCGGCGCAGCATCAGCGCTGGCGGATGCCGTCGTCAGGGGATCGTCTGCCACAGGTTGTGGTGTTGCATCAGCCGGTACGCTCTCCTCTGGTGTCGCGGCCGCCTCTGCGCTCGTCGCCACCTCTTCCGTTACCGCCGGGCTGGCCGGTGCCGTCTCGTTAGCAAAGTTCTCCAGCGGAGAAACATCGTTTGGATCCGCTGCTGCTGCCGGGTTAACGCTCTGTTGTTCGCTCATGGTACTCTCCTTCTTTCGGGTTAACGATCGCCGCTGCCGTAGCCATACCGCGATCTGACGGGTAATACTCATCACTGCCTCCCTGCCGCTAGCTGCTGCGTTTAGCCGGTCTGGCCTTTTCACGCACCACTATTCCGTCAATTTTTAGCTGCAGGTCTGCCAGCTGTTCTGTCAGTTCGGCCACCCGCGCTTCGCGGCGGTCAGAGATTTGCCGGTACTCTTCCCGGATATTTTCGACGCGCTGGTTGGCTTCATTGCTGACGTAGATAAACATCGCGGTCATGGCAATGCATATCAGCGATAACAGCAGCATCATTCCCCCCAGCAGCAGCTGACGCCGGTGATTTCTGATCGTGAATTCACTGTTTATCTGCACCATCACGGTTCTCCTCAAGCGTGGTAATCAGTTGATTGATCTGACTGCGAAATTTATCGCTGTGATCGGTTTCAGTCGTTGCCAGCAAAATGCCCAGCGCATTTTTTATCAGGCGCAGATCGGTCTCCAGCGAAGAGATGCGGCGCAAATTGCGATCGTGGCGAATGCGCAACTCATCATTCTCCTGCCGCATCAGCGCATGACTCTCTTTCAGTAACATCACCTGCTCTTTGTAACTGGTGATAATCTCCCCGCCTGCACGATTGCTGGTTACGATGGTTGCAATGCCGGCCAGCAATGGTTTCCAGAACACCGCTGCTGCACCACCGCCGAGAAGCAGTGCGCCAACGCTGGTGATGAGACTACTCTCCATGCCTTACCTCTCAGTACTGGCAAGGGCTCCGCCCGGAATACACTGACCTCCCCTTGCCAGTCATACGATCAGTGTATTTTAAGTTTACTTTAATCATTTAATTTAAGTATACTTAAGTAAACCTTTCAGGAGTTGTCAAGATGCAAAATCAGGAAACGCCAGGCCAGCGCATTCGCGAACGCCGTAAAATGCTGAAACTGACCCAGCAGCAGCTGGCGGCAGACGTCGGCGTCTCGCACGTAGCTATTTCACAATGGGAAAAAAATGAGACGCTGCCGCGCGGCGAACATCTGCTCCGGCTGGCAGAGCTGCTGCAGTGCCCGGCGGCATGGCTGTTTGATGGTGAGGGGGAACCCTTTGCGGTCGTCAGCAGCCACAGCAGCGTGCGGGCTGTGCCGCTGCTGACGCTGCAGCAGGTTACCGGCTGGCTGGATGAAACCCGCCTGCAGCTGCAGCGGGAAGCCGATCGCTTTCTCTACTGTGACAGCGCGGTAAGCGACAGCGCTGTCGCCGTTCAGCTGGACGATCGTTCCATGCAGCCGGCCTTTCTGCCCGGCGATCTGCTGATATTTGAACCACAGCGCTCTGCAGCGCCCGGTGAGGTGGTGCTGGCGCTGTATGCCGGGCAGGCGCTGGTCAGAACGCTGCGCGTGCGTTCCCCTTCACAGAATGAAGAGAATTTTTTATTACGCCCGGTGAATGAAGATTATCCCGTACTCAGCACGGACAAACATGAGGTGCAGATTATCGGCATACTGGCTGAAATGCGCCGGCACTATCACGCTGGCGGCCAGTAAAACCCCGCACCGGCCCGCTACAGCGTATCGGTCAGGCGATCGATAACGATGCGGCCGGATGCATCCGTCTGGGTAATACGGTAGTTCACATTCCATGAGCGGCGGGTGTTGAATTTGTCGCTCAGCACGACGCTTCCTTTTGCCCTGCCCTGGCTGTCTGTGATCTGCCAGCGGGCAATGGTTTCCCGACCGCTCCGGTCCGCCTGTTTTTCCTGCTCAATAAGACGATCTTCTGCTTCCAGTTTCAGGTAATCACGTAACATTTTATTCCTCCGGCTAAAGCGGCTTAAGATACGCTTTTTGTTAATCCATGCAATCGAAAATATTTATCGTTGATGCAGATTGATTTCGACCGATTGATAAATTGAATTGACCCCTGTTTTGCCGCTACGCTTATCAGATAAATCGGTAAATATTATGCTGATTTAGTCTCTGTGCACTGGACATCCCGGCCTGTTCGACGGTTAATGTAAGAGCTTAAATAACGTTCCGGCAGGACAATTGCATGCTGACCACTATTCTTTACCGCAGCCATCTCGATGAACACGTTCCCGTCAGAGTTCTTGAAGATATCGTGGCCCGCGCAAACACCAAAAATGCGCTGTCGGACATCACCGGCATTCTGTTATTTGACGGCCGGCATTTCTTTCAGCTTCTGGAAGGACCCGATCGCGCTGTCAGACATATCTACGATCGTATTCGCCAGGATGCCCGTCATCATAATCTGGTCGAGCTGATGCATGATTTCGCGCCGGCGCGCCGCTTTGGTAATACCGGTATGGAGCTGTTCGATCTGCGTCAGCATGAGAGAAGCCGCGTGCTGCAGGCCGTACTCGATAAAGGCACCTCGCGTCACCAGCTGACCTACGACGATCGTGCGCTGCAGTTTTTACGCACCTTTGTTGAGGCGCGTGAAAAAGAGAACTATTTTGAAATTCCACCGGCGAACACGTGGGAGTTTGTCGCGGATGAGTCGACGCTGTGTGAGCTGAACGATTTTCAGCACTCGATTCAGGATTGCCGCTTTGCTTTCCAGCCTATTGTTGATCCCTTTTCACGCCGTATTGCTGCCTATGAAGCGCTGATCCGCACGCCTACCGGCGGTGCGCCGGAAGAGTATTTTGCTGCTTTCGGCGGTGATGCTATTTACCGGGCAGATATTCAGTCAAAAAGCCTGGCCTTCAATCTCGCCAGCAAACTTGGCCTGGGGCAGCATACGCTCACCATCAATCTGCTGCCGATGTCGCTGGTCACCGTGCCTGATGCCGTAGATTTCCTGCTCGCAGAGATCCACGCCAGCGGCCTTATTCCTGAACAGATCGTGGTTGAAGTCACGGAGAATGAAATTATTTCGCGCGCTGATGCGTTCACGGCAGAAGTGCGGAAGTTAAAAGCGGCCGGTATCAGTCTGGCGCTGGATGATTTCGGTGCCGGCTTTGCCGGCCTCTCCCTGCTGGCAAAATTTCAGCCTGATAAAATAAAAATCGATCGTGAAATTATCTGCGACGTTCATAAAAGCGGACCAAAACAGGCAATCGTCCACGCGATTATTAAATGCTGCGCCTCACTGGAAATTGCCGTGGTTGCCGAGGGCGTGGAAAAAGCGGAAGAGTGGATGTGGCTTGAGGCAGCCGGTATTAATCAGTTCCAGGGCTACCTGTTTGCGCGACCGGCGCTGAATGGATTCCCGTCAATTGCGTGGCCTGAAATCAGATAGCCTCAGTCTGAAGTGCATCTCTGGCAACAATTCAATGCGCCTGCAGCTGCTTTGCAGGCGCATCAAGCGGCTCGCTCAGAATGACATATTTCATCATTTCAAAGGTGCGCTGCGTCATCGGCACCGCGCTGCAGGGACGAAACCAGCCAAACTGCCGCTGATAGAACCATACCTCCGGATAGCGCTCGCCATCTTTCACCCAGTAATATCCATCTTTCATAAGCCTGCTCGCCTCTGTTGCAGAACTGACATTCACTGCCGCCGTTCGCGACATCGTTAAGTGTAGCAGCTGTCACTCCGGACGGGATATATTGATACTCTGCTCGTCGTCCTGCCAGCTATCTGCAAAATAGATTTAATTTTAAAGCGCAGAGGATAATCTGCTGCGGTAATAGGCTGTTATAAATTACCTTCAACCCTGCAACGTTTTATTCCTGCAGTTCTTCGTAAATTATTACGCTGTTAATTATTTATCTTCATCGCTTATTTACTGGTTCAGCGCCCTGCTCAGGCTGAGCCCGCACGATAACAAGGCGTCTGAGATAGCGTCACGCCTGACCCTCTAACTTATACAGTCATCTTCTATCTGTATAATTTATATTTTGACATTTTATGTGGTCGGATGAGACCCTGTATTTTTATTTTAAACCCATCTGTTTTCAAAAAGCCCGAATTTGTTCTGCCCGTCATGAGCTTACTCTGCGCAGAGCATTCTCTTTTGTATAAAAATAAGACGAAAGGCAATACATTTTTGCTGAGAGAAGCAGGATGCCAGACGCTTCTATACAGCCAGTGCAAACCTGTACAACTTTGAAAAACTGTACAACTTAGCCTGACTTTGTGTAAAGTGTGAAATCGATTTCGGCCGTTAAATTCAGGTCTGCCAGATAACGTTCGCGCTGTTCTGGTGCTGCGTTGCCGTTAATCGGGCAGCCTATGCAAGTGGCCATAAAAGCCGGATGACAGGTTTCTGCTGTGCCGTGCCTGATAAATGAAATTCAGATTCATAATGAACAGGAGCCCGGTTTCGATTAATGCAGATACGTATGTTGCGCAGAGGCAGAGGATATTCGGCGCCTCAAAAGGTAAGTTGTAAAATAAGCGAAGCGGTAAACAAGATTGATTATCGACTTTACCTGATACATCATTTTGCGGAAATTTAAGAAGGCGTGCCTTCATTCATTTCTGGAGAGCACTAATGGAAACGGGTTTTTACTGGGTGGGTAGCAGAACAACTGAGCCAGAAGTATGGTTCTGGGATGCGGGGCGCGGCTTTTACCGGCCGATGGAGCCGATACCTCTCTCTCTGGCGCGCTTTAAATCCGCGGGCTTTGTTCTTCTCAGCGAGAAACTGACGCCTCCTGAAGAGCGCTGACGGCACATTTTTCTGTGCAGAACGGCGCGCAATGCTGTTAAGCGCAGCGCAGCTGGACTATATTCCTCGCAGGAGGATAAGACGATGCAGGAAGGCTATTACTGGGTGGAGTCAGCCACAACGGAACCGGAAGTGTGGTATTACGCGGGAGAGCATAAACGGCAATGGTTTGGGCCAGGCAAAAATGAGCCGCTCGATGCTGATGCATTTGCCAGTTCAGGTTATCGGGTTATCAGTAACCGGCTCTCGCTGACCTGAACGCGCTGAGCATAACCAGACGGCTGCTCAGCGCCATAAAAAAGCCAGCACCCGGTCTGGCTTTTTTATGGCCGCGCAAAAGCAGCCCTATAACGCTTCCCCCTCTGCTGTATACCTTTTGTTCTGCTGCTCTATTAATTTCACTGCGCCCCTGCTCCCTGGCGAAACCTGTGCCAGGCTTAACGGGTCGATTGACTTCAAGGAGAGTGACATGAACAAAACTACATGGGCTGCTGTAATGCTGTGTCTGAGCTTTGGCGCTTACGCTGAAAAAGGGGGATTTGAAGCGGGTGAAACGCCACCGCCGCAGCATAAAGAAGATGCAGGCTATAAAGGATCGGAAGATACCGGTCAGACGCGCGTGTCGCTGATCCGCGATTTCCGTCAGGGCGGGTATGTAACGCTTGAAGGTTACATTATCAAAAAAGTGGGCGATCACAGCTATCAGTTCCGCGACAGCTCAGGCACCGTACGTATCGATGCTCCTGCTGAAACCTTCAAAGGTAAAACCTATGACGCCACGGACAAAATCCGCGTCAGCGGTAAAGTTTATGGCAAAGGCGATAGCGCGCACCTGAAAGTCGCCCGCATTGATGAACCCTGATACCAGGCTGAAAAGTAACTGCCGATCGTCGCGATCGGCAGTGTTTTATCAGGCGCTGATTTGCCGGTAATACTGTACTGCGGTGTTTTTTCTGCTCTTGACCCGGTAACGCGCGTGGTTGATAACCGTGATCCACGAAGGATGAGCCGTATTGCGGCTGCAGCTATCGAGGATCGTCAGCAGCTCACCCCACATTTCGATTTGCACCATTTTATCAACGGCCATCTCCTCTTTCATCGCCTGAATAACTGCATCGACCTGATGTTTTACGTCGCTAAGATCTTCCCCTGTCTGGTGAGCGGCAGCAAGTTTACGGATTGCCAAAGCGTACACGTTGATACTGACCTGTTGTGAGTGCATGCGCACCTCTGTTGATTATTGGTCTGAGCATTAAAAGTAGCCTGACTTGCAGATTTCGCGCTGCGTTTAGCAAAATAAAATGGGCGCATAATCGTTGCCTGCTCCTGCCTGGTGACCAGCTCGTAAAATTTTTCTTTCAGCCCGGCTCGCTTTAAGGCTGCGCGTTTTGCTTCGCCCCCGGCTAACCTGCTGCTTATAAAGGAAATGATCGTTCTAAAAAATAGCGCAACTGTTTTGATGCATATCATCTACACGTACGACCACACAAAAGAGCGGCGAGATAGTTGTACAACTACAGAAATCTTGTATAACTTTATTGCAACGCGGCGGTCATGCATGGCTGCCACTGTCAGACAATAACACAGGCGATTTCCCCTTTTTTGTGAGGCTTAATATGAAACAGCTTGCTACCCCGGAGTCTCAGCTCAGCGACTATTTTAAAACTACCGGTGAACAGTATCTGAGTGAACGCGTCATCATCTCTGAAATCCGACTTGAGCTGACCACGCGCAAAATCCGCGTGACTAACAAAGATATCATTCTGGCACTGATCATGCGGCTTGAGGCGGAACAGGATATTGTGAAGCAGGATATCTACCGCAACGCGCTGGAGATTGTGATCCAGCGTACGCCCGAAGATATGGGCAACTGAAAGCCAGCGCAGGATAGATGAACAGGGACGTTATTTCGCGACCGGCAGATCGCCATAGCGCGTCGTGTAAAACGGAGACAGCATTTCCCGCTTCATCGCCCAGGGTTTCGCGATCCCCTGCCCTGCAAACCACAGCTGCCCCCTGCCTTCCTGGTTTACCTTATCCATCACCTGCATCAGGGCTGCGCTATTTGCACGCGGCTGAAACTCATCAAACAGGTTGAGCTGCGCCACGCCCTGACTGAAAAAATCGCCCAGCATCACGCCCGCTTTCATATATCTCCGGCCATCCAGCCAGATACGATCCAGGGCGTCTGTCGCGACACGGATAATATCCCGGCTGTCGCTGGTCGGGATCGCCAGCCTGCCGAGCGCCTGATTGCCGTAAAATATCTCATCGCTGGCGTGCGGACTGGTACGGATAAACACCGCTATCTGCCGGCAGTACTGGCGCTCTGTTCTCAGCTTCTCTGCGGCCCGCACCGCAAAGTTGCAGACAGCCTCGCGCATATCGCGATAATCAGTGATGCGTGAGCCGAAAGAGCGCGAGCACACTATTTGCTGTTTGCCAGGCGCTAACGCTTCCAGCTCCAGACAAGATTCACCGCGCAGCTCCCTGACCGTGCGCTCCAGAACCACGCTGAAGTGCCTGCGGATAACCCAGGGACTCTGGTCAGCCAGATCTTTAGCCGTCATCACGCCCATGGCGTTCAGCTTTTTACTGAGCCGGCCGCCTACGCCCCACACCTCCTCTACCGGCACCAGCGCCATAAGCTTGCGCTGTCGCTCTGCATCTGAAAGATCCACCACCCCGCCGGTTTTGGTCCACTTTTTGGCCGCATAGTTAGCCAGTTTTGCCAGCGTTTTAGTCTGGGCAATACCCACCCCGGTCAGCAGATGCATTTCCCGGTATATCCGCTGCTGGATCTCTCTGCCATACGCTTCCAGCGACTTATAACGTCCAAAACCGGTCAGGTCCATGAACGCTTCATCGATTGAGTAGATTTCAACAGCGGTTGCCATCTCCTCAAGCGTGGTCATGACCCGGTCACTCATATCGGCATAGAGCGCATAGTTCGAGCTGAACACCCGCACATTGTGCCGCGTCAGTTCATCTTTCATTTTAAAATAGGGCGCGCCCATTTTGATGCCCAGCTTTCTGGCCTCAGCCGACCGGGCGATCACGCAACCATCGTTGTTACTCAGCACCACAACCGGCTCGCCTTTCAAATCTGGCCGGAATATCTTTTCACACGACGCATAGAACGCGTTAACGTCCACCAGCGCAAACATTTACGGGCCTATCGTCTTGATGGCGTGTCTGACCACACCAAAAATCTCAAACTGATCGGCGTCCTCAATCACAATGATCGCGTGAGCCGCATTCATGGGCCTGAGATGCAGGAACGGGCGCAGCATAAGCTGCTTAACCGTAAATTCACCACAGACCGAAGCGACTACCACATCACCGTGTCCGGCTTTGATTGAGCTGTCTACTACCAGCATATCGCCGTCGTTGATGCCCCCTTCAATCATTGAGTCACCGCTGACCTTAATGAAATATGTCGCGCTGGGATGCTGCACCAGCAGCCGGTTCAGGTCGATTCGCTGCTCAACGTAATCCTGAGCCGGTGAAGGAAAACCGCACGGAACGCGGCTGACGTAAAGCGGTAATTCAAGGATGGCGCGGATGTCCGCCGGGTGTAAAAGCTCCATATCCATGGTCTCAAAATGATTACTGTATATAAATACAGTAATAGCAGATCCCGTAAACGATCAAGCAAATACGCCTGATGTTTTTGTAAAGCCTGAGCGGATAAGACAAATTGAGTGAATTACAGGCGTTAATCGATGAATGTTCACGCAGCTGGCTATCTGGCGCGCGAGCAGAATCATAAAATAAGCGTAGTGCTGAAAAAATTATTAACGTATTCACAATTTGCATAATCGAATATTTTTTCCAGGCTTAACAGGTAACCCTGATGACTAAGGAGAAGATATGCCGGATCAATACAAACAGTGCATCGAAGCCTGCTACCTGTGTGCAGCCGCCTGTGATAACTGTGCCGCTTCATGCCTTGAAGAGGAACACCTGGAGATGATGCGCGAGTGCATCCGCATGGATATGCAGTGCGCGAATATCTGTCGTCTCGCGGCACAACTTATGACGCTAGAGAGCGAATTTGCACCCGCGCTCTGCCAGCTTTGTGCAGAGATCTGCCAGAAATGCGGCGATGAGTGCGGTCAGCATCAGCACGATCACTGCCAGGCATGCGCAAAAGCGTGTCATCACTGTGCAGAGCTGTGCCGACAGATGGCCGCGTAATCGCAAAGCCTGAAAACCCGCTTACCGGCGGGTTTTGGGAACATGATATGAAAAACGTTATCTAAAGATGAGGTTAATTAATGCTATACTGAATATTTATAATGATAACAACAAAAGCAAGTAAAGCAGCAATATTACGGACCTCCACTTTCTATTTTCAGCAGTTCGACATAATATGTGCCTTTCCGATAAAATAATTTTTCTTTTGTCCTCTTTAAAATATTTGCATTTTATTGTATTTTATATTATGACGGGTAACTATTAGTTTAAGCGCCATGATGAAACCACTTTCATATTATGATAGCATTAGCACCCTCAACACTTATGCTCACTGGAACATATTTTGTTTGAGTTACTGCAAAAAAACCATAACTAAATTTAAAAATGATTTATATTTTTTCACTAATGCAGTAAATTACTCATACTCCCTTTACTCAGGCTTACTATTTATGCTGAAAAAAAATATCCTGTGCTGCATAATCAATGGCTTTTTTATAAAATTTCTTACATGCAGCTTCTGCTCCGACACTATTAAATTTTCGTTAACAACAAAAAATATTCATTTTATACCTGGCCATATGTATGCTGATTATAATATTATTCCCTTTCCGTCTTTATCATGATAAAAAACTTAACCGGTTCAAATACCAACCTTATAAAAGGCATTTTGAATGTTATATACCTTTAGCATAATAATATCATTTTTTATTTTCTATATTATCTGTCATTTAATAGGAAAATACACATCCCTATCTATAGAAGCTAACTATAACGCCAGGTTTAATAATATAGACGGCCTGCGTGGGATAGCCGCATTTCTTGTATTGACGCATCATTCAATACTGTCTTATCAAAATGCACAGACTGGTAAATGGTCTTTCCCAGGCTTAAATGACATTCATCCTTTATTGCTAACGTATTTTAAAAACTCAGGACCAATTGGAGTTATTTTATTTTTTATGATCACCGCATTTTTATTTACAGATAAAATAACAAGATCACACAGGCTAGATGTAGCCACATTTTACTGGCGGCGTTTTTTGAGGGTTGCACCCTTATATTACTTTAGCATTGTCGTCATACTAGTTGCATCATTATTTTTTACGCTAAACATGCCAATTGATGGAAAAGATGCGTTTAAAAAGTTCTTTGGATGGCTAGCTTTTTATTTTATACCGTACGAGGGATTTACGAAGGAATTCCCGTATAGCAGACTTAATGGCGGAGTTTTTTGGACATTAGCAATTGAATGGAAGTTTTATATACTACTGCCATTATTATCAGTATTTTTTATGAGAAAAAATATTTCTTATGCCTTTATTATTATTATTTTTACTATTGCATTAATGATGTCTAATGAAGGAATCATAAGCAAGATGGATTGTGCTATTATAATCTCTTTCATTTTTGGCTCTGCATCTGCACTTTTAGCCAACAATGATAGAATTTGCAGGTTATTATCCAATTATTTTTTTTCACTCACCTCAATAATAATTATCTTATATTTACTTTTCTATCAGACATCAGTATACACACCATTTTCAGTTATATTGGCTGCACTTCCATTCATTATCACAAGCTGCGGGAATAATTTATTTAGAATATTGACACTACCAAGCTTAAAAGTGGCGGGAATTATAAGCTACAGTGTTTATCTATTGCATGCAATAGTATTTAACTTGGTGAATTATAATTACTGGGAAAACTTAGGCTATGCATGGACAACTATTACCTCAGTAATAATAATAGCTTTACTATGCCCAATCACATACATATACATAGAGCGCCCTTTCTTAGCAAAAAAATAAAAACAACCCACTTAACATTACACCATAAATTAAGCTTAGCATCATCACTTGCTAAGCTTATAATCTGAAGCTTCACAACTATTGGCTTTCAAAGAAAATCTAACATGAGCATCTGTTATTGATTTTTATTTTCATATAACAAGCATATGGCCAACAGGTAAAGTATGAAGCGAACGAAACTGAAGAGCACCTTTAGCTTCTGCGAAGCATAAGCGCCGGAAAAAAATTCGAATCATTTTATCTGGAAAATAAAAAACTGAACTATATTATGCTATCTATGTGCCACGACCAGGAATTTATTCAAATAAAGATATCACCATCAGCATACCAAAAATAAAACCTACATATTCATAACATAACTTAGCAGTTTTTATCATACGAGTTGATTTTAGTTGATTCAGGCTTTATCAAAAGCCTACTACAAAAAAATTTCGCCTCAAAAATAAATATGAGGTGCTTTACGGTATTTTGTTGTGATGTATGTGTGCTATCAAAAAAAAATAATTCATGGCGTCCTGGCATCGTCATAAGCATGTCGCACCTTGCACGTCACTTTCTCCAGCACAATAACATCATTCAGCGGCTTATCTTCTGTCATCTCACTCTCTTCTGTCATTAGGCTGTTGCGATAAATCTTGCCCAGCCCTCAATAGCCTTTGCACTGATATGCAATCCTGTTGCCGGGCTTTATTGCTGCAGCCAAGTCAACCATCAGGAAGTCATCCAGTGAACATTGTCACCGGGATGAGTATAAAGGCTGAGTTGAGGCTGAATCGCGGCTCTATGTAATCCTGCAATAGTGGAGGGAATCCTATCAGAGGCTATCCTTAGGGTTGAACCGTAACAACTTCATGTTCTCGTCCTCCTGCGTTGAGGCATCACGGCATGTGGTTGTATGGCTCCGCATCCAGTAATTCTTTGCTTTAGGCGTGGATTCATTTGAATTTTTAAAACTTAAAATCAAGATAAAAGTTTTTTTGTATACCTAAACTTCATAAATATAAAAGTTAAAAAAAGCCCCATTAAAAACGATAGAGAAAAGTATGCCTATGTTAATTGAATGCTACCAAGCCGACACTCATAGAAATTAACAAGATAAATTGATATATATATAAAAATGTAATGACTCAAGTAAATACCAAAAGAACAATGACTGATTATTGAAATTATTTTATTGCTTTTTTTACTTTCGAAAATCCATCTCATAGCCAATAAAAGACCGATACTAGATATTAATATAAAAACTGACCAACTGTACCAATGAAGACCATTTGACACTTTTCCGGAGTAATAATCAAAAGCCACAAGAACGAGCACTGGTATAAATGCTGTGCATAAATAATAAAATAAATGCAAAGCGGTTTTCTTATACAAAACATTCCTTTCAATTATAAGATAGCCAATGACAAAGAAAATCAGGTGCGGCCCAGTAAAATCGCTTCCCATTCTTTGCAGAGAAGACCAGTCGCCTCCAATAGCTGCTGCAGTGTTTTTGAATTGATTAAATAGAAAGCACAAAATAATAAATAATGTTATTTCATTATTAGTTAGCCTCTCAAGCATTCTTGCTAAAAATGGAGCAATCAAATAAAGTTGAGTTATAGAATAAAGGAACCACAACTGAGATGCAGAACCATAACTCCCGGGGTAAATACCATTATATTTTATTGCGGCAGTTATAATTGATTTAACTAAGCCTTCACCATCAAGTGAAAGCTTCAATGAATTTGTCAAAACAGACCAAAAAACCAGAAAAATTATAAATTGAGGAACGCGCCTCTTATAAAAATCCATTATATTACAATTTGCAATTTTAGGGAGAATCAGCCCCCCGCTTATCATGAAGAATAGAGGCACACCCAAATGATCTATGCTGTAAAAATGCTTCTTAGCATATCACTATCCAGAGCCGAACGCTCATGGGCATGAGTGAAAACAACCAGAATTATCGCCAACGCTCTTGCTGCATCTAACCAAAAAATCCTTTCCACAAAGAGCCTCAATAGAGAATTATGATACAGTTCGTCAATAGTAGCTGTATACATTAAAATCATCTACAAGAATTTCATTGGGAAAAGGCTTTATAAATAAAGTTATTTTAATTAAACATCCATTTTTTGCTTATTAGAATCCTTAGGCCATGATATGCCTGGTACTGTAGATAGTTCATTGGATTCACGATTTTCAATTTAGTTTAGCCATAACTTGAAAGTTATCTTTCCGACATTACTTAATCTACCCTCGCAACCTGCTCAAATCAGCCATATTTGAAAGGGATATGGTCATGGTTGGATTTATGAAGGTAGCAAAGATGGATATAGGTGGATTTAGCTATGTCGCACAATTTGCAGTATGCTGTAAAGAAGAACGCGATAAGGTTAATTTAGATTTGGCCGTATCAGGTGTCATTTAAAAAAATGTATGACCATGCCGGTTATCGCTACGGAAATAAAAGTGCAGCAGTCCGAAGATAGCGAGCGTAAGTATTTTTATGCGTCTGCAGCATTACAGGAACACCACCCTGCAGTTCCTGTGCAGCACTAATCTGGTTTATCACAAAGATGCCGATAACTGATCATGATTTTTGATTTCCTTTCATTGCTGCTTAGAAAGGAAAGTGAGAAAGACAGTTCTTTAACTAAGGATGAAGTTAACAGTATCAGAGATACGCCGGCTATCAGTTTTGATAGAGAAGTTGCCTTGACAATGTCTGAGAGCCGTGGCTACCGTGTTATTAACTCAGAAAATTACTGGTGCAAATGGTTAGACTTCAGAAGCGAGAACTAAAATTTCTTTGTGAAAAGGTGAAATTTTTCGCCAAGGGTTCGGGACCAGCTTATCAGAAAGAGGACGACATATGAACATTACTGTGGTTTTTGAAGATACCGGTGTTGAAGAGCAACATGATTTTGACACTAAACCCTGCGCTGGAGATTTAGTGACATTAACACGAGATGGGAAAGGTAAGGACTATATAGTCATCATCGAGCCTGACCCGGACCACACTCATGATGATGGTCCTGATGGCCATCCAACAAAAGCCACCGTAAGGCCTGCATAGCACTTACTAAGGTTTACCTAACCGCCTACTACGGCGGTTTTTTTACATATACGTTTTGAAGAATCACTATGTGCGGCATTGCAGAAGATGCGCCAGACCTTAAAATCCTCAATACAGAAATAACTTTGGCTAACCGACCGCGCCCAGAACCGCATGATGGAGTGGAGTGAAAAAAACCAAAACCTGATCTATCCCTCAGACGTGGCGGGCAGCAATTAAGCGTGCAGGCCTTCGCCACCATAAAGCATATCAATCCAGGCATACCTTCGCATGCTTGTCATTGTCTGCAGGCGCAAACCCAAATGACGTTACCGCGCAAATGGGCCATTCAGATGCGCAGATGGTCTGCCGGGTTTAGGATACCTGGTTGTCAGAGAACCATACGGATCAGCTATCCCTCGTCAACACGTAAATAAACGATCTTGTGCTGCATACGTGCTCCGCTAAGGCTGCAGTGTAGTATTTATACTTATATTCAGCCGCTTACATCGCTAAACCTGCATATTCATAATATCGCTGTACGCACTCACCAGCTTGTTACGCACCTGGATGCCCATCTGCATAGAGATAGAAGACTTCTGCAGATCGACCATGACGTCGTTGAGCTGCACGCCAGGTTTACCGAGCTCAAAATCCTGCGCCTGCGCGCGGGCGGTGGTCTGGGTTTCGCTGATTTTATCGAGTGCCGCTTTCATGGTGGCACCAAAATCGAGCTGGCTGGAGGAGTGAGTATCCTTGCCGGCCGCCTGCAGTGAGGTCATCTGCAGCTGCTGCAGTACGCCATCTATAGCCTGAATTGACATCTTTATACCTCGCAGAGAAAAGGAAGATTTTTTTTCGACTGCAAAGTTAGCACAGTGTCAATAGGACAAAGGCGCTAAATAGCCCCTAAAACCCCGGCTTATTCAGCCATCGAAGTGATGCAATTCATCAATAATGCCTGCCATAAGATTGGAATTTCATTTTTACCCTAAAGTTTTTGCGCCGCGGTCCGAAGGGGAACGCCCGTGCGGGGAGCTCACTCCGTCAGCTACCGCCGGCACTCTGCAGGCCAGCAGCGCAAATACCGGGTAGACGTATCAGGGAGTCTGTTTTGTTACCACAACTTACCCGGTCAATTATGTCAGGCAGGAATCGGTCATGAATGCGAGTGCAGCCGCTACACAGGAATCAGCAAAGAAAGGCATGTCAGACCTTTTCGCCCGCCTGCGCGCTAATCCGCGAATTCCCTTAATCATCGCCGCGGCCGCAGCCATTGCGGTCGTGCTGGCGCTGGTGCTCTGGGCCAAAGCGCCCGACTACCGCGTGCTCTATAACAACCTCTCTGATGAAGATGGTGGCGCCATTGTCACCCAGCTGACGCAGATGAACATCCCCTACCAGTTCGCCGAAAACGGCGGTGCCCTGATGGTGCCGGCCGATAAAGTGCATGAACTGCGCCTGCGCCTCGCGCAGCAGGGTCTGCCGAAAGGCGGCTCGGTAGGCTTTGAGCTGATGGATAAAGAGAAGTTCGGTATCAGCCAGTTCAGCGAGCAGATCAACTACCAGCGTGCGCTGGAAGGTGAGCTGGCACGCACTATCGAAACGCTGGGTCCGGTCAAGGGCGTACGCGTGCATCTGGCGATGCCGAAACCTACCCTCTTCGTCCGCGAACAGAAAGCGCCGTCGGCTTCAGTGACGCTGACGCTGCAGCCTGGCCGGGCACTGGATGAAGGTCAGATCCAGGCGATTCAGCATATGGTCTCCAGCAGCGTCGCGGGCCTGCCGCCAGGCAACGTCACCGTGGTCGATCAGACTGGTCGCCTGCTGACCCGCTCCGACAGCGAAGGACGCGATCTCAACGACGCCCAGCTGAAATATGCCGCTGAAGTTGAAGCGCGTTATCAGCAGCGTATTGAAGCGATCCTGAACCCGATTGTCGGCCAGGGTAACGTCCATGCACAGGTTACCGCGCAGATTAACTTCGACCGCAGCGAACAGACGGATGAGAAGTATCAGCCAAACGCCAATCCGAACAACTCGGCGGTGCGCTCGCGTCAGACCAGCACCAGCGATCAGAACGGCAGCGCCTATCCGGGTGGCGTGCCTGGTGCGCTCTCTAATCAGCCGGCGCCCGCTAACAACGCACCGGTGACGAATCCACCGCAGCAGAATGCGGCTAATGCCCAGAACAATGCGGCGCAGAATGCCGGTACTACTACCAGCACCGCTGGCCAGAGCAGTGGCCCGAGCAGCTCCAGCCGTAATGATACGGTGAACTATGAGCTCGATCGCTCAATCCGCCACACCAAACTCAACGTTGGCGACGTGCAGCGTCTGTCGGTCGCCGTGGTCGTGAACTACCGCGATGACGGTAAAGGCAAAGCGGTCGCGCTGAACGATCAGCAGATCAAACAGATTGAAGATTTAACCCGCGAAGCGATGGGCTATTCACAGACGCGCGGCGACAGCATCAATGTGGTGAACTCGGTCTTCAATACCACCGAGCCTGCGGGTGGCGATCTGCCGTTCTGGCAGCAGCAGTCGTTCTTCGATCAGCTGATGAATGCCGGTCGCTGGCTGCTGGTGGCGCTGGTCGCCTTTATCCTCTACCGCAAGCTGGTGCGTCCGCAGCTGCTGCGCAAACGCGAAGCGGAACAGGCCGCTGCAGAAGCCGTTGCCGCCCGCGCCGCTGCGCAGGAAGAGCAAGCCGCTTACAGCGTGCAGATTAATAAAGATGAGCTGGATCAGGAGCGGAAGTCTTCTAACCGCATGAGTGCCGAAGTGATGAGCCAGCGCATCCGCGATATGTCTGAAAACGATCCGCGCGTCGTGGCGCTGGTTATCCGTGAATGGATGAGTAACGAACTATGAGTCTGACCGGTACAGAAAAAAGCGCCATCCTGATGATGACTATCGGCGAAGAGCGCGCAGCTGAAGTGTTCAAACACCTGAACCAGCGCGAAGTGCAGCACCTCAGCGCGGCGATGGCCAACATGAAGCAGATATCGCACAAGCAGCTGACGGAAGTCCTGCGCGAATTCGAGGCCGACGCTGAGCAGTTTGCGGCGCTGAGCCTGAACTCCAACGATTACCTGCGCTCGGTACTGGTCAAAGCGCTGGGCGAGGAGCGTGCCTCCAGCCTGCTGGAAGATATTCTGGAAACGCGCGAAACCACCAGCGGTATGGAGACGCTCAACTTTATGGAGCCGCAGGCGGCCGCCGATCTTATCCGCGACGAACATCCGCAGATTATCGCCACTATCCTGGTGCACCTGAAGCGTGGTCAGGCGGCCGATATTCTGGCGCTGTTTGATGAACGCCTGCGTCACGATGTGATGCTGCGTATCGCCACCTTTGGCGGCGTTCAGCCAGCGGCGCTGGCGGAGCTGACCGAAGTGCTGAACAGCCTGCTGGATGGCACCAACCTCAAGCGCGCGAAGATGGGCGGCGTGAGAACCGCGGCCGAGATTATCAACCTGATGAAAACGCAGCAGGAAGAGGCGGTCATCGAAGCCGTACGCGACTTCGACGGCGAGCTGGCGCAGAAAATCATCGACGAGATGTTCCTGTTCGAGAACCTGGTGGAAGTGGACGACCGCAGCATCCAGCGTCTGCTGCAGGAAGTGGAGTCCGAGCAGCTGCTGATTGCGCTGAAAGGTTCCGAGCAGCCGCTGCGCGAGAAGTTCCTCAAGAACATGTCTGCGCGTGCAGCCGATATTCTGCGCGACGACCTGGCCAACCGCGGTCCGGTACGTATGTCTGCGGTAGAGAACGAACAGAAAGCGATTCTGCTGGTAGTGCGCCGTCTGGCAGAAGCGGGCGAAATGGTCATCGGTGGCGGCGAGGAAACCTATGTCTGATGCATTTTCTGCCCGTCCGTGGCAGCGCTGGCTGCCTGACGATCTGGCTGCGCCGCTGAGCAGCGTGCCCGACCTGCCGCCTGCTGAACATGACGCTGACGCCGTGGCGTTCAGCGAAGAGGATGAGCAGCGGCAGCAGCTGGAGCGGATGCAGCAGCAGATGCGCAAAGATGCGCAGACGCAGGGCTACAGCGAAGGCTATCAGAAAGGATTTGCGGAGGCGCAGCAGAATGGCTACGACGCCGGCTTTCAGCAGGGTCTGGCTGACGCACAGCAGCAGCAGGCGCCGCTGCAGGCGCGCATGCAGCAGCTGGTGACGGAGTTCCACCATACGCTGGAAGCGCTGGATAGCGTCATCGCCTCACGGCTGATGCAGCTGGCGCTGGAGGCCGCCCGTACCGTTATCGGTCAGGCGACGCAGGTGGATGGCAGCGCCCTGCTGCGGCAAATCCAGCAGCTGATCCAGCAGGAGCCGATGTTCAGCGGCAAACCGCAGCTGCGCGTGCATCCGGACGATCTGCAGCGCGTGGAGCAGACGCTCGGCCCCACGCTGGATCTGCATGGCTGGCGGCTGCTGGCTGACAGCACGCTGCACCCCGGCGGCTGCAAGCTCAGCGCTGAGGATGGCGATCTCGACGCCAGCGTGGCCACCCGCTGGCAGGAGCTGTGCCGCCTGGCGGCACCGGGAGCACTCTGATGACGTCTCGCCTGTCGCGCTGGCTTGGCGCACTCGACTCTTTTGAACAGCGTATCAGCCAGGTGCAGTCCGTACGGCGCTATGGGCGCCTGACGCGGGCCACCGGCCTGGTGCTGGAAGCGACCGGGCTGCAGCTGCCGCTGGGCGCAACCTGCATTATCGAACGCCATGATAATGGCCATATCACTGAAGTAGAGAGTGAAGTGGTGGGTTTTAACGGACAAAAGCTGTTTCTGATGCCGCTGGAAGAAGTTGACGGCATTTTACCCGGCGCTCGCGTCTATGCGCGAATGAACGGCGATCACAGCGGCAAACAGCTGCTGCTGGGACCGGAGCTGCTGGGTCGCGTGCTGGACGGCAGCGGCAAGCCGCTGGATGGACTGCCCGCACCGGAAACCGGCTATCGCGCACCGCTGATCACCCCGCACTTTAACCCGCTGCAGCGCACGCCTATCCATGACGTGCTCGACACCGGGGTGCGTGCCATTAACGCCCTGCTGACGGTGGGACGCGGTCAGCGTATGGGCCTGTTTGCCGGTTCCGGCGTGGGCAAATCGGTGCTGCTCGGCATGATGGCGCGCTATACCAAAGCCGATGTCATTGTGGTTGGCCTGATTGGCGAGCGCGGCCGCGAAGTTAAAGAGTTTATCGAAAACATTCTGGGTGCCGAAGGCCGCGCCCGCTCGGTGGTGATCGCCGCGCCGGCCGATGTCTCTCCGCTGCTGCGCATGCAGGGTGCCGCCTACGCCACGCGCATTGCGGAGGATTTCCGCGATCGCGGCCAGCACGTGCTGCTGATCATGGACTCGCTGACGCGCTATGCGATGGCGCAGCGTGAAATTGCGCTGGCCATTGGTGAGCCACCGGCAACCAAAGGCTATCCCCCTTCCGTATTCGCCAAGCTGCCGGCGCTGGTGGAACGGGCGGGTAACGGCATCGACGGCGGCGGTTCAATCACGGCGTTTTACACCGTACTGACCGAGGGTGACGACCAGCAGGATCCGATCGCTGACTCCGCGCGCGCCATTCTGGACGGCCACATCGTTCTGTCGCGCCGGCTGGCGGAAGCGGGCCACTACCCGGCAATCGATATCGAAGCGTCAATCAGTCGCGTAATGACGTCGCTGATTGATGAAACGCATTACGCCCGGGTGCGGCAGTTTAAGCAGCTGCTGTCGAGCTATCAGCGTAACCGCGATCTGGTGAGCGTCGGCGCCTATGCCGCCGGCAGCGATCCGATGCTGGATCGGGCCATTACGCTCTATCCGCAGATGGAAGCGTTTCTGCATCAGGGAATTTTTGAACGCAGTGAATACGATGACGCCTGCCTGCACCTGCAGACGCTGTTTGGTTAACGTGGTTATCAGACGAGGCTAGCCGATGAAAACCGCCAGTGCAATTGACACCCTGCGCGACCTGGCCGAACAGGATCTGGATGACGCTGTGCTCCATCTGGGCAACATGCGGCGCGGCCAGCAGCAGGCCAATGAGCAGCTCAGCATGCTGCTGGACTATCTGGATGAGTATCGCAACAAGCTCAATCAGGATATGTCCGGCGGTATTACCAGCATGCGCTGGAGTAACTATCACCAGTTTATCCAGACGCTGGAAAAAGCGATTGACCAGCATCGCCAGCAGCTGAGCCAGTGGGATCAGCGTACTGAACAGGCGCTGGGCAGCTGGCGGGAAAAGCACAAGAAACTCAATGCCTATCAGATGCTGATTACCCGCGCTGAGGAGAGTGCATTGCGTCAGGAAAACCGTCTCGATCAGAAACGAATGGATGAATTTGCCCAACGGGCCGCACTGAGGAAAAGCGAATGACTACGCTGCAAGCCCTGCTTACGCATACTGCAAAAGTCGCTAAAACAGCTGCCGCAACTGATGCAGCGCCAGAGAGCCAGGCAACGGGTGACGGCCTGCCGTCCCACTTTATCACCGAGCTGGGAAATCAGCTGCTGGCGCTGGCTAAACAGCAGGGAAAACTGCAGCCGGGTGAAACCCGTGACGCAGGCGACGTTGCCGGTAATGACGATAAAGCGTCACTGAGTAACCTGCTGCAGGCACTGGACAAACCAGACGCTTTAAATGCACTTTTCCAGCCGGCGGGATCTAAAGCCGGGCTTAAATCCGCCGATGATAGTGATGAACATGCCGTAACGCCGTTAAGCGCCAGCGACTTACAGAATGTGCAGGCGCTGTTTGCCATGCTGCCGGCGATGGTGGAAAACCGGCCGCTGCTGGCTTCGGCCACGCCGCCACAGGCAGCAACTGATGCAGCCGCAGGCACGCCGCTGAACGCGGCGCTGAGCGGTGCGCTGCTGACGGGCACCGAACCGGCTACTGAGCAGGCGGAGACGGCGACACCACACATCCGCAGTCAGGATACGTCAGCGCTTACCACGCGCGCTGATGGCCTGGCCGCCGGCAGCCACGGCAGCACGGCGCCCGCCAGCAGCGCTGCACTGACGCTGGATGAGAGTTTCCGGCAGATGCTGGGGGGACTCAGTAAAAGCGATGAGCGGCAGGCGCTGTCAGCCGGGCAGGAACAGCCAGCAGCCCATCTCAGCGCTATGTTCAGCAGCAGCGCGCCGGTTAATACCGCCAGCGCCAGCCTGCAGGGCACCCCGTCAACGCCGATGCTGAATGCGCAGCTTGGCAGTCAGGAGTGGCAGCAGGCGCTGGGGCAGCAGATTGTGATGTTCAGCCGCAACGGGCAGCAGAATGCTGAACTGCGGCTGCATCCGGAGGATTTAGGCGCGCTGCAGATCAGCCTCACCATGGATAAGGACCAGGCGCAGCTGACGCTGGTCTCAGGCCACAGCCATGTCAGGGCGGCGCTGGAAGCTGCCCTGCCGCAGCTGCGCAGTGCCCTGGCGGAGAGCGGCATCAACCTGGGCCAGAGCCAGGTGAGCAGCGACGCATTTGCCCAGAGCCAGCAGCAGCACGCCGGACAGCAGGAGAATCAGCGCGATGGTCAGTATGGCCGCTTTACTCAGGCGCTGGAGAGTGACAGTGAGATAACGCCTGTGGCCGTTCCGGCGGCCCTGCAGGCGCGCGCCGCCGGCAGCGGTGGCGTCGATATTTTTGCCTGACAGCAGCTAAACGCTGAAGGTAAGCGTAAAACCCGCGTCTTTTCTTCCCATTGTTTGACTTAAGACGCGGGATAATCTGTTCAGGCAAGCCGAGAGGCTTGCCCATAATTCACAGGAAGTACTGCAAACATGTCTGATAACGCGAAAGCAAAAGGCCGCAAACGTTCATTACTGATTCCGGTGTTACTGATTGTAACGCTGGCCGCTTGCAGCGTAGCAGGCTATGCAGTCTGGCGAATGATGAATAAACACGAGGGTGACAAACCGGAAGCCGCGAAAGTTGAGCCACCGCCCGCCCCCGTCTTTTTTGCAATGGATACGTTTACGGTTAACCTGGTCAATCCTGACAACGATCCCGATCGCGTGCTGTACGTAGGCTTTACCCTGCGTCTGCCGGATGAGGATACCCGTCGCCGGTTGAACGATTACCTGCCGGAAGTGCGCAGCCGTCTGCTGCTGCTGCTGTCGCGTCAGAACGCGGCGCAGCTGGCAACCGAACAGGGCAAACAGGCCCTGGTCGGACAGATTAAACAGGTGATGGCGCCGCCGCTGGTAACCGGACAACCTGCACAGGTGGTCAGTGATGTGCTGTTTACCGCCTTCATTTTGAGGTGATTTAATGGGCGATAGCATTCTCTCCCAGGCTGAAATTGACGCGCTGCTTAACGGCGACAGTGACAGCGCGGAAGTAGAGAAAATTTCCACCGGGAGCGATGGCGACATTCGCCCTTACGACCCCAATACCCAGCGTCGTGTGGTACGTGAGCGGCTGCAGGCGCTGGAGATCATCAATGAACGTTTTGCGCGCCATTTTCGTATGGCGCTGTTTAACCTGCTGCGCCGCAGCCCGGATATCAGCGTAGGGGCGATAAAAATTCAGCCCTACCACGAGTTTGCCCGCAATCTGCCGGTGCCAACCAACCTGAACCTGATCCATCTGCAGCCGCTGCGCGGCACGGCGCTGGTCGTGTTCTCGCCAAGCCTGGTGTTTATCGCCGTGGATAACCTGTTTGGTGGCGACGGGCGCTTTCCGACCAAAGTTGAGGGGCGCGAGTTTACCCATACTGAACAGCGCGTGATCCGCCGCATGCTGAAGCTGGCGCTGGATGGCTACAGCGACGCGTGGAAAGCGATCTACCCGCTGGAAGTGGAGTATGTCCGTTCAGAGATGCAGGTGAAGTTTACCAACATCACCACCTCACCTAACGATATTGTCGTTAACACCCCTTTTCAGGTGGAGATTGGCAACCTGGTCGGTGAGTTTAACATCTGTATTCCGTTTTCCATGATTGAGCCGCTGCGCGAGCTGCTGGTCAATCCACCGCTGGAGAACTCCCGCCAGGAGGATACGCACTGGCGCGACAATCTGGTGAAGCAGGTGCAGCACTCTGAGCTGGAGCTGATTGCACATTTTGCCGAAACCTCAATGCGCCTGTCGCGCATTTTGCAGCTTAAACCCGGCGATGTACTGCCAATTGAAAAGCCGGATCGCATCATTGCCCATGTGGATGGCGTTCCGGTGCTGACCAGCCAGTACGGCATGCTGAATGGCCAGTATGCGCTGCGCGTTGAACATCTGATTAACCCGATTTTGAATTCGCTGAATGAGGAACAGCCCAATGAGTGACAGCAAAAACCCGTCCGACGATATCTCCGCGGACGATCTGTGGGCTGAAGCAATGAACGAGCAGACCAGCAGCGGCAGCGCACCGGCCGCCAGTGAAAACGTGTTTAAAGCGTTTGAGAGTGCTGGCGCCAGCGGTGCCATGCAGGATATCGATCTGATCATGGATATCCCGGTCAAACTCACCGTTGAACTGGGCCGTACCAAAATGACAATCAAAGAGCTGCTGCGTCTGACGCAGGGTTCTGTGGTGTCGCTGGATGGTCTCGCCGGTGAACCGCTGGATATTCTGATCAACGGCTATCTGATTGCGCAGGGTGAAGTCGTGGTCGTGAATGATAAATATGGCGTGCGTATCACCGATATCATTACCCCTTCTGAACGCATGCGTCGTCTGAGCCGCTGATCATGCAAAACAGCGCACAAACCCTGCAGCCAGCGCACGCGCAGCCGGTGGTCTCCACCGGCTCCGTAGTGAGTCAGGTCGGCACTATGCTGGCGGTGATTGTTCTGCTGATTCTGGCCTGCGGCTGGCTAGCGAAGCGCATGGGCTTTGCGCCAAAAACGGTTAATGCACAGGCGCTGAAAGTCAGCGCCAGCGTACAGGTCGGGCGTCAGGAGCGGGTGGTGATCGTTGAAACCGCCGATGCGCGCCTGGTGCTGGGGGTAACAGCGCAGCAGATCACCCATCTGCACTCGCTGCCGCCGCTGCCGCCTGAAGAACACCCGCAGGCTCAGCCTGTACCGCAGGATTTTCGTCAGATCCTCCACAACCTGGTTAAACGTCCCGGAAAACCTTAATGATGCGTCGATTACTCTCTCTGCTGCCGCTGCTGATGCTGCTGGCACCGGCTGCGCACGCGCAGTTGCCTGGTCTGGTCAGCCAGCCGCTGGCTAATGGCGGGCAGAGCTGGTCGCTGCCGGTACAGACGCTGGTGTTTATCACCTCGCTGACCTTTATACCGGCCGTACTGCTGATGATGACCAGCTTTACACGCATCATTATTGTATTTGGCCTGCTGCGTAACGCGCTGGGTACCCCTTCGGCCCCGCCTAATCAGGTGATGCTCGGCCTGGCGCTGTTCCTGACCTTTTTCATCATGGCGCCCACGTTCGATAAAATCTACGCGGATGCCTACCTTCCCTTCAGTCAGGACAAAATCAGTATGGAAGTGGCGCTGGATAAAGGTGCCCAGCCGCTGCGTGAGTTTATGCTGCGCCAGACGCGCGAAGCCGATCTGGCCCTGTTTGCCCGCCTGGCCAATACCGCGCCTATCGACGGCCCGGAAGCGGTACCGATGCGTATTCTGCTGCCGGCGTACGTGACCAGCGAGCTGAAAACCGCATTCCAGATTGGCTTTACGGTCTTTATCCCTTTTCTGATTATCGACCTGGTGGTCGCCAGTGTACTGATGGCATTAGGTATGATGATGGTACCGCCGGCGACGATTGCGCTGCCGTTTAAGCTGATGCTGTTTGTGCTGGTCGACGGCTGGCAGCTGCTAGTGGGGTCGCTGGCCCAAAGCTTTTATTCCTGACCCTTCATTAATCTTTCCCTGACAGGAGCACAGTATGACCCCGGAATCGGTAATGGTAATGGGCCAGGAGGCGATGCGCGTCGCGCTGATGATGGCGGCTCCGCTACTGCTGGTCGCGATGGTAAGCGGGCTTATCATCAGTATTCTGCAGGCGGCAACGCAGATTAACGAACAGACGCTCTCTTTTATTCCCAAGATTCTGGCGGTGGCGGCTACCGGCGTAATCGCAGGACCGTGGATGCTGAATCTGATGCTGGATTACATTCGCACTCTGTTCAGCAACCTGCCTTATATCATTGGCTGATGGTTACCCTCGACAGCAGTCAGCTTATCCACTGGGTGGCGCAGTTTTTCTGGCCGATGGCGCGCCTGCTGGCGCTGTTTGCCAGCGCGCCGGTGCTGAACGAGCGCAATATACCCAAGCGGGTAAAGGTGGCGCTTGCGTTTGTGATCACCTGGATTTTGCTGCCGCTGTTGCCACCGGTCGACGTTACCCTGTTCTCACCTGCCGGTTTCTGGATGCTGATCCAGCAGCTGCTGATTGGTGCCGGTATCGGTCTGACCATGCAACTGGCGTTTTCAGCCGTAAAGCTGGCGGGTGAAATCATTGGTTTACAGATGGGATTATCTTTCGCTACGCTGCTGGACCCGAACACGCGGGTTAACATGCCGCTGCTGGCGCGTTTTCTCGATATGCTGGCGATGCTGCTGTTTCTGACCTTTAACGGACATCTGTGGCTGATCTCACTGCTGGCAGACAGTTTTCAGACCTTGCCCGTCAGTGCAGAGCCGCTGAGTGCTGATGCCTTTATGGGACTGGTCAAAGGTGCCGGGCTAATTTTCCTTAATGGCATGATGTTAGCGCTGCCCTTAATCATTTTACTCCTCACGCTAAACCTGGCACTGGGTTTGTTAAACCGTGTTTCACCTCAACTGTCGGTTTTCGCTATCGGCTTTCCTGTGACCTTAACGGTCGGTATCCTCTCTATGGGTATGCTGATGCCGCTTCTTGCCCCATTCTGCGAACATCTGTTCAGCGAAGTCTTTGATTTACTCGCCCGATTTGTCTCAGAACTTTCCCCTGCACGTTAGTTAACGATACTGTTACCATTCTGAAGTGATAGTTAAGCAGTCAAAATCATTCCGTATACTTTTCAAACCATTTTTTTCAGAAATCAACTGAGGAAAATCTGATAAATCGATATTTATCGTGAAAAACATTCTTATTAAACGGTCCGTGGAGTATTTTAGTCAGACGATTCTTAAGGTGGTTTCCCTGACGAATCGGTTGGCAAAATGCTCAAGGGTATGTTTTTAAACAAAAAAAATTTAAAAGCGATTTTTCTTGTCTAATTTCCCTTTTTCCGGCATTGTCAACACTCGCTGAAGCGTCACACTTTCGCGAAACAAATGTTTTTAAGATTTGTCCTATCAGAATTGCCTGTAACATGCGCGATAGTGACACAGCTCTCAAAAACAGGGCGGAAGGTATACTTAAAGCAAATTCCTGGTGATTCCCGCTATCGCCGGGGAAAGAATGACGTGGATGGAACACAAAAAACTTCGCAGAACGGGTCAGGGAAGAGTCATGATGGCGCAGGGATATAATTTGCCAGACTGCAAAGCAGAATAAAAAAGTGTCTTTGAAAATTTCTCTCGTACCGCAAACGCGTATTCATCGTTGATTTAAACGGATAACAAATTGGTGAGGGTCGCTATAATGCCAACGATTATTATGGATTCATGTAACTACACACGCCTGGGACTGTCGGACTATATGTCGGCAAAAGGAGTTAAAAAGAAAAACATTACTGCAGCCACGGATATCGAACAGCTACAACAAAAATGCGAGCAATTAAAACCTGGCGTAGTATTTATTAACGAAGATTGCTTTATTCACGAAGCCGATTCCAGCGATCGCATTCGTGCTATTATCACACAGCACCCGGATACTCTTTTCTTTATCTTTATGGCGATCTCAAATATCCATTTTGAGGAATATCTCTACGTTCGTAAGAACCTGATTATTACATCAAAATCGATCAAGACATCGACTCTGGATTCACTGCTGGGTACTTACCTGCAAAAGAAACTCAATGCGTCACCGCGTATTTCCGCCGGGATGGATATTCATCCACTGACGCTGAGCCAGACCGAATCAAATATGCTGAAAATGTGGATGTCAGGCCATGACACCATTCAGATTTCAGACAAAATGCAGATTAAGGCGAAAACCGTTTCGTCACATAAAGGCAATATTAAGCGTAAAATCAAAACGCATAATAAACAGGTTATCTATCATGTAGTACGTCTGACAGATAATGTAACCTCCGGCATTTATGTTAACGTGCGATAAGCTGTCTGCTACATAATTTATGCTGCCACAGGGCTGGTCTAATGACCAGCCCTGTTGTTTTTTAACGCTTTTGCGATCGCGATCCCATATTCTCACCTAAGCCTTTCCCCTGCCCTGCCGATGTTTGCTTTCAGAACCCTTACCACTATGAGAGCAAGGAAATGAAAACAGCATCGATCGATGTAGATAATAAGCTCAGCCTCTGGCAAAACCTGCGCCTGATGCCGCTATTCAGCGTGATATTCGGCGGCATTCTGCTGCTTTTTGCCCTGTGTATTGGTCTCGCCAGCTATTTTCTCATTCAGAGTAATAATTCGCTGAACGATGCCACCGAAGAGATTCAGGTGCGCATGGGCATTTCCAACAGCTCTAACCATCTGCGCACTGCCCGCCTTAATATACTGCAGGCGGGCGCGGCAACGCGTATTGGCGAGATGGATAGCTATCGCGCCGATCTGGCGCGGACAGAAACGCGCATTAAACAGGCGCGTGAAGGATTTACGCTTTATATGGCGCGCGATGTTAAAACGCCCGCCGATCTGGCCCTGGATGCGCCGCTGACCGCCAGCTTCAATCAATATATCGATAAAGGCGTGAAGCCGATGATTGAGTCAGCGCGTCAGGGTAGCTTCGAAGGCATTGTGGCACAGGAGACCGATGTCACCCGTAAACTGGATGACGCCTATAACGCGCTGCTGCTGAAGGCCATTAAAATCCGTACCGAGCGGGCCGAGGCGATTAACGCCGGGGCAGCTCACCAGGCGCGCCTCGGCTTTATCGCCATGGCAGCGGCGTTTGCGGCTGCATTAGTGCTGGTCGGGCTGACCTTTATTTTTCTGCGGCGGATCATTATTAATCCTCTGCGCCAGTCGGTCGTCCGCATTGAGCGAATTGCCCGGGGTGATTTGACCGCCGCCGATGTGCCGTGCGGGCGTAACGAAATCGGCATGCTGTTGCATAATCTGCAGCTGATGCAGGGGGCGCTGGTACGCACCGTGGGCAGCGTGCGCGAAGGGGCGGAGGCTATTTATCAGGGAACCAGCGAAATCTCCGCCGGGAACACCGACCTCTCTTCCCGCACCGAGCAGCAGGCATCAGCACTGGAACAGACCGCGGCCAGTATGGAGCAGCTCACCGCGACGGTGAAGCAGAATGCGGAAAATGCCCATCACGCCAGTCAGCTGGCGGCTGACGCCTCTGACAAAGCGCGCAACGGTGGCGATCTGGTCAGCGGCGTAGTGAAAACCATGAACAACATCTCCGGCAGCTCGAAAAAAATTGCTGAAATCACCAACGTGATTAACAGCATCGCTTTTCAGACAAATATTCTGGCGCTGAACGCTGCGGTAGAAGCTGCCCGGGCGGGAGAACAGGGCCGCGGTTTCGCCGTTGTCGCCAGCGAAGTACGCAGCCTGGCACAGCGCAGCGCTCAGGCGGCGAAAGAGATCGAAACGCTGATTGCCGAGTCGGTCGCGCTGATTGGTGACGGATCGCATCAGGTGGGCGAAGCGGGAACCACCATGAGTGACATCGTTGAAGCCGTACGGCGCGTTACCGATATTATGGCAGAGATCGCCGCAGCCTCAGATGAGCAGAGCCGCGGTATCCAGCAGGTCAGCCTGGCGGTGACGGAGATGGATAACGTGACGCAGCAAAACGCCTCGCTGGTTGAAGAAGCCTCTTCTGCAGCGGCCTCGCTGGAAGATCAGGCGGGTAAACTGACGCAGGCGGTAGCGGCATTCCGCCTCAGCGACAGCGCTTACGCCACAACGAAAGTTGCGGCGCCGGTCAACGCGGCGCCAGCGGCTCAGCGCACGGTGCGTCCGGCACTGGCGGTATCAGGCAGCGATAACTGGGAGACCTTCTGACAGCACGCGCCCCGCTGAAGCGTCAGACGGGGCGCGCGGTTTGGTTTGCTCAGCCGGTGCTTTCAGGCTCAACAAATACGCCTTCGGCGTGGTCGCTTTCGTTAAAAAACCAGATGCCCAGCGGATAATCCTCCAGCGCCACCAGATACATGGTCCCTTCGTTAAACGGCTCCACCGCCAGCAGTTTACCTGCGCGGCGCGGGCCGCCGTCTGTTTTCACCGTTACGCGTTCACCTGCCTGCATTGCGACCTCTCAGCGACTGTTTTGCGCCAGTGTACCGTAAACAGGCGGCGAAATAGTGATCGCGATCAGCGACGGGCGATAACCCAGACAGCGTGGACGATGCCGGGAATATAGCCACACAGCGTCAGCAGAATGTTCAGCCAGAACGCTCCGCCAAAACCTACCTGCATGAATACGCCCAGCGGTGGCAGCAAAATAGCGATAATAATGCGCAGCAAATCCATACTAACTCCTTGTTATCAATAATAATCAAACAGCGTTAAGCATAGCTGCTTCTGGTAAAAACAGGAGCGACGTCAGGTAAAGAACTGTCAAAAGCCGCTTTTTCACTCTCTTAACGTTTTGCAGCGAGAACTCTGACGGAGAAAACGCCTATCATCATTTCGCTGCATCAACCCCAAAGAAGCAGCCAACCTAAAAGTAACAAGGATTTTTGCCCGCGCAGCGCGGGCTTTTTTTTGCCTGTCGCGCTGCGCGCGTATGCGCGTATGCGCGTGCCGCACTATACTCAAGACTCACCCTGGCTTTACGGAGTCCCCGTATGCGTGCAGAAGAAACCCGCCCTCGCTCCCTTCCGGCAGGCAATCCGGAACAGGAAAAAGAGCGCGACCCGGAGTGGTTTGATTCATCGGGTAAAACCGTGGATCAGGCGCGCTGCCTTTCTGAACAGTGCGAAGTGGATATTCACGATTGCAGCTTTTGCGAAGCGAATCGCTGAGAGTGATTTAAAAAAAAACCCGGCTCAGGCCGGGTTAAATTTATCAATGGATTCGTTACACCAGGAAACGGTAATGCCGTTTCAGATTACGCTCACTGTGTATGAAGGCAACCGGCATTTGTGCATATAAAGTGCAGAAATATGCATATCTTCTGGCGTTAAACCGGCCAGAGAGCCGCGCCGTCTGCGCTTCACCCTGCACACTTCACGCACCGGCAGCCGGCGTCGCGCTGCCTTTTAAGATTATTCCTGGTTGTCGCGTTCGGTAAGCCGGAAAAACGTGTAATCGTCATAACGCTATTATACTGATTACTCTCTGCTTTACTCACCTCTGTGGTGTAAGGAGTATGACGATGATTGATCCCGATTCCCCCCTGCTGGTGGTAACCGACCTGGACGGCTCGCTGCTGGATCACCACGATTACAACTGGGAAGCTGCCCGCCCGTGGCTGGACTATTTTGCCGCACGCCAGATCCCGGTAGTGCTCTGCTCCAGTAAAACCGCTGCAGAGATTATCCCGCTGCAGAAGCGCCTGGGTTTAGGCGGAGCGCCGTTTATCGCTGAAAATGGTGCCCGCATCAGCTTTGGCGACGACGTTACGGTTAATGATGAGCCAGGCGCTGACTATCTGGCGCTGTGCGACACGCTGGCCGCGCTGAAAACGGAATTTCGCTTTACCGGTTTTCACGATCTCAGTGACAGCGACGTGGCGAGCTTTACCGGTCTGGCGCTGAGTGACGCCCGGCTAAGCCGCCTGCGGGACGCCTCGGAGGTGATTTTGTGGCGCGACGAGAGCGATAAGCTGGAGGCATTTCGCGCCGCGCTGGCCCGGCATCAGCTTGCGCTGACGCAGGGCGGACGCTTCTGGCACGTGATGCCGGAAAACTGCGGCAAAGGTATCGCGCTGACGCAGCTGCAGCAGCAGCTGATGCAGCAGGATGGCGTAAGCCGGATAACGCTGGGTCTGGGTGACGGCCCCAATGATATCCCGATGCTGGAGCAGGCGAACTACGCGGTCATTATCAAAGGTTTCAGCAAGTCGCCGGTTACACTCAGCCGTACCGATAGCGACCATATCTATCGCACAGCGCAAACCGGACCGGAAGGCTGGAGCGAAGGCATAGAACACTTTCTGGCCCCCCATAAGCCGTAATCAGAGGATGAGACGATGAGTGATTTTTATCAGAATGGCGTGATTACGAATTTCCATAACCTCACCCATCGCCGCGTGGAGTCGCTGGAAAAAGAGATGGTGCAGTTTGCCCGCCGGCGCAAGATGGGCCTGATCCTGCCCTCGCTGTTCTCCGAGCTGGAGGGCCCGGCGCTGGATAATATTGTTAATGAACTGGCGCAGGTGCCCTATCTGGAAGAGATTGTGATTGGTCTCGATCGCGCCGATCGCGATCAGTTTCTGTTTGCCCGCGACTTCTTCTCACGCCTGCCCCAGCGGCACCGCATTCTGTGGAATGACGGGCCGCGCCTGAAAGCGATTGATGCAGAGCTGGATAAAGAGGGTCTCTCACCCAGCCAGCCGGGCAAAGGACGCAACGTCTGGTTCTGTACCGGTTACACCCTGGCGTCCGATCGCACCCAGTGCGTGGCGCTGCACGACTGCGACATTGTGACCTATGAGCGCGGCATGCTGGCGCGTCTGCTCTATCCGCTGGCCAACCCGGCGTTTCAGTATGAGTTTTGCAAAGGGTTTTATGCGCGCGTCGCGGATGGCAAGCTCAATGGCCGCGTCGGCCGTCTGCTGGTCGGACCGATGCTGCGTTCGCTGCAGCAGGTGTATGGCCACTCCGAGTATCTCGACTACCTCAGCAGCTTTCGCTATCCCCTCTCCGGCGAGTTTGCCATGCGCACCCATGTGCTTAACGGCATTAAGATCCCTGGCGACTGGGGGCTGGAGATCGGCGTGCTGTCTGAGATCTATCGCAACTATACGACCCGACAGAGCTGTCAGGTCGAGATCGCCGATCACTATGACCACAAGCATCAGCCGCTGGCCGAAGAGGATGGTACCGGGGGGCTGAAGCGCATGAGCAGCGATATTGTCCAGTCGCTGCTGCGCAAGCTGGCGACCATGGGCGTGCCGCTGACCAGCGATTCGTTTCGCGTGCTGAAGGCGACTTATTACCGTAACGCGCTGGATATGATGGAGATCTACCGGCATGAAGCAACCATGAACGGCCTGTCGTTCGATCAGCACAAAGAGGAAGCGGCGGTGGAGATGTTTACCCAGGCCATTCTCGACGCCGGTCAGTCGTTTATTGAACGCCCCAACGATAAGCCCTTTATTCCGAGCTGGAGTCGCGTTCAGTCGGCGTTTCCGGATATTCTGCAGCGGATTTATCAGGCGGTGGAAGAAGATAACGAGGGAAAAGTGTAACGGGATACGGGACGGCGAAACCGTCCCGATCAGATTCAGCTGGCGAGCCGGGATTCCGTAGTCATGTGACTCAGTTCATCACTATGGAATGCCTCACGGCGCACGCTATAGCCATCATACCAACGACACTCAACCATTCCGCTGGCATAGCCGGTTACCACCATCGTGGGTCCGCCCTGTTTGTGCTGAACTTCATCACTCACTGCAAAGGTCATACCGCGCCCTCCCTTTTACCGTTGATTGAACGCTTAAAGGTATAGCAGCCGGACAGACAATTTGCCTATAGGATAATGTTATTAGTGTGATAAAAGAGGAATAAGCAGTGCAAAATCTGGTTTATAAACAAAGCCGGTAATGTTTATTACCGGCTTTGAAATTTTTAGCTGCGACCGTCAGATTTTGCAGCCTTCGCACTCAGCATCATCACTGAGTTCAGCCGGCACTTCGCTGGCTTTTTCCGCCGCTTTCGCTTCAGCCTGTTCCAGCTGGGCATCGATATCAAATTCAAACATATCGTCGTTCATCATCACTCTCCTGAAAATTAGTGTGCCGCGCGTTATATCGCATTGCCAGAGATAAGCGGTAAGCGGCTTGTGCGCCGCTCGCCGCGCTGGCCTGTTATGCCGACTTACCGCGAACTTTAGCGATCAGGTTAACCACCAGCAGCACAATCGCGCCGACAATAAACCCAAGCACCAGATTGGCCCCGTTACTCAGCAGGCCGGAAACCAGACCGTTAAAGCCGCTGCTGTATTCGCTGATAGCGTGATGCAGCGGCGTGATACCATGCACAATAATGCCGCCGCCCACCAGAAACATCGCCAGCGTGCCGACGACGGTAAGAATTTTCATCAGCCACGGCGCCATCGCCAGCAGAAAACCGCCCACCGCCTGCGCCAGTGAAGAGGACTTTTCCCGCAGCCAGTAGCCGAGGTCATCGATTTTCACAATCATCGCCACAATGCCATAGACACCGATGGTCACCAGAATGGCGATACCGGCGAGGATCAGCACCTGATTAAGCAGCGGCGCCTCTGACACGATGCCCAGCGTAATCGCCACGATCTCCGCTGAAAGAATAAAGTCAGTGCGTACCGCACCTTTGACCTTGCTCTTTTCATACGCGCGCGGATCCTGCTGTGCCAGGCTGTCGAGCCGCTGCTGACGCGCTTCCGGGCTCTTTTCCTCTTTATCGTGCTGCAGGCTGTGTAACACCTTTTCCACCCCTTCATAGCAGAGGTAGGCGCCCCCCAGCATCAGCAACGGCGTGATAAGCCAGGGAGCAAACGCCGAAATCACCAGCGCCAGCGGCACCAGGATCAGCTTATTCAGAAATGAGCCTTTCGCAACGCCCCAGACCACCGGCAATTCGCGATTGGCTTTGACGCCCGTGACCTGCTGCGCATTAAGCGACAAATCGTCGCCCAGCACGCCAGCGGTTTTTTTTGCCGCAACCTTGCCCATGACTGAAATGTCATCCAGCAGCGTTGCAATATCATCCAGAAGCGTAAGTAAACTGGTTCCTGCCAAAATGGTAATCCTTATTCCGGTTAGTGTTCCTGACAACAGGGGCAGCGCTCAACCCACGTCACCGACATGTCGGCGATGCCCTCACAGTCCCATTCAACGCGTAACGTTTTTCCCTGCGTATCCGCTGCGTGCAGATATTTACTCACCGGACTTTCGGTCATGCCGCTGATCTCCTCTGTGGCAATCAGCCGATCGTCGAGCCAGATGCGTGCCGTGGCCTGTGTCGCCACCAGCCGCTCGTCACGCAGCTGATAGAGCCGCCTGACCGTCAGTTTAATACTGCTCATGGTAGTGCTCCGCGTCCCAGAGAAAAACGTGATCTAAACGGTTATTGCCGCGAAAAGCAATCATCGCCGGCTAGAGTGGTTGGTAATGATGCAATCCCTGGTGATCCAGCTCCGCGCTCTGCCCGGCGGCCAGCAGCCACTCCTCAAGGCGCTCAATCAGCTGATTGTCATTCAGCCGCAGCTTACCGCGCAGCGCGCACTCCCAGACAATCAGAACCTTCCAGCCGGTCTCCTGCAGCTGCTGCACATAGCGCCGGTCACGCTCAACGTTACTGTTGATTTTGCCGTTCCAGAAACTGGTGCGCGTGGCGGGCATTTTAAACAGATAGCAGTGATGACGATGCCAGAAACAGCCGTGCACAAAGATAATGGCCTGCTGCTCAGGCAGCACGAAATCGGGCCGCCCCGGCAGCGCTTTATCCTGCACGCGAAAGCTGAAGCCGCGATCTTTCAATATCGCGGCCACGCGCTGTTCAATCGCCGTATCCTGATTGCGGATCGCGCGCATATTTTTACTGCGGATCTCTTGTGAGTGAACGTCAGCCATGCCGTTTCCTTTTCCTGCGGGCCTATTCAACTTTAGCGTTTTACGGCAAAAGCGAAAGCGGCGGCGTAAAAGAGTGCGGCACGGCGCGCAGCGCCACACGACGCGCTAATTTCAACCCTGACAGATGAGTGGTAGCATAGCCGCTCAACTGTTAAGGAAAAACGCATGCTCGCTCCCGATCCCGCCGCACCGGCTACCCCCTCTTCATTAACCGCTGCGCAGGATGATTTAGCGCTGTTACTGCAGGTACTGGATATCTACGCGGCGCGCGATGTAATGCAGACCCTCAACGCCGCCGGCACAGGCCACTGGAGCGTGGCGAAGCTGAACCGTCTGCGCAGTGGCAAAGCCGCGTCGATAATGCTTCTGCCGTCTGAGATCGCCAGCCTGCGCGCCCTGCTGCCATCGCGACCGGCCCACTATGATAGGCCCGCCTTTCAGTTTATCGATCTCTTTGCCGGTATCGGCGGCATCCGGCGCGGCTTTGAGCAGGCCGGCGGCGAGTGCGTTTTTACCAGCGAATGGAATAAAGAGGCGGTCCGCACCTATAAAGCGAACCACTACTGCGATCCGCTGCGCCACCGGTTCAATACCGATATTCGTCTCGTCACGCAGCCAGCCGGCCTCACTGAGGAGGCGGCTATCTATCAGCATATCGATCGCGCTATCCCCGATCACCAGGTGCTGCTGGCCGGCTTTCCCTGTCAGCCTTTTTCACTGGCGGGCGTCAGTAAAAAGAACGCGCTCGGCCGGGCGCACGGCTTTGAGTGTGAGGCGCAGGGCACGCTGTTTTTTGACGTGGCGCGCATTCTCGCGGCTAAAAAGCCCGCGTTTTTTGTGCTGGAAAATGTCAAGAATCTGAAGAGCCACGATAAGGGCCGCACCTTCGCCATTATTATGGCAACGCTGGATGAGCTGGGTTATGACGTGGCGGATGCGGATGATAAAGGCACACCGGACGCCAAAGTGATCGACGCGCGCTATTTTCTGCCGCAGCACCGTGAGCGCATTGTGCTGGTGGGCATCCGGCGCGATAGCGGCGTTAAGCAGCCCTTTTCACTGCGCGCGTTGCCGGCGCTCTATCCGCCGCAGGTGCCGCCACTGCAGAGTTTGCTGGACGCAGATCCGGGTGAAAAATATACCCTGTCGCCAACGCTCTGGCACTACCTCTATCGCTATGCGCAAAAGCACAAGGCGAAAGGCAACGGCTTTGGCTTTGGCCTGAACGATCCGCAGAATCCGCACTGCTGCGTGCGCACGCTTTCAGCGCGCTACTACAAAGATGGCTCGGAGATCCTGATCGATCGCGGCTGGGATCGCGCGCTGGGTGAACAGAACTTTACCGCTGCTGAGAACATGGCGCGGCGACCGCGCCGGCTGAGCCCGCGCGAGTGCGCGCGCCTGATGGGGTTTGAAGCGCCGGGTGAAGCGCGGTTCCGCATCCCGGTCTCCGATACCCAGGCCTATCGTCAGTTTGGCAATTCCGTGGTGGTGCCGGTATTTGCTGCGGTAGCGAAATTACTGCTGCCGCTGATTGAATACTACAGGCTGAACGCGCCAGAGCAGGCTGATAGCTGATCGCGCATAAGAAATAGCTCACCCGCCGGGCGGCGGGTGGCAGAGACTACTTCTTCTTCTTGCTCTTTTTCAGTAGCGCACGGATCTGGCGCAGTTCCGTAGCGCTTAACCGGTCGTCCGGCGTCTCATCGGAGTGCAGATTATCTACCGCCGTCTCCTGCTGCGGGGCACTCTGCAGGCTCGCCTGCAGCCGGTTAACAATCTCCTGACTCATTGAAAGCTGATTGTCAGCAGCCAGCTGCTTAATCTCCTCTTTCAGTGCCGGATCAATTTTAATCGTAATGTTCACGGTTTCAGTCATTTCCACACTCCCTGCTATTTTTTTCACAAACGTAGCGGAAGATGAGGACAGTTAACAGCCTGTCATAAAAATTTAATATTCTTGTAACGTGCAGCAGAAGTCGCGCAGCACGGATTCATCAACCCCCGCCAGGTTCCCCTGTAGCTCCGCACAGAGTTTGGCCATATAGTGCACCAGAAAATCGGCGTTATATTCAGCCAGACGACGTCCCGCTGCCGTCTGCATGGTTTCAGGCAGGCGCAGCAGCTTTTTCTGAAAGTGATCCAGCGTCCACTTCACATCGTCGAGCTCGCGATCGCGCCCCAGCGGATCGTCACTGTCAAACAGCGGCCGGCCCAGTGCGCCAGCCGTATAGAATACGCGTGCCAGTCCGATAGCCCCCAGCGACTCCAGACGATCGGCATCCTGCACAATTTTTGCTTCTGCGGTCAGCGGCGTAATGGCAGCACTAAAACTGTGCGCCTGCACCGCGTGCGCCACGCTATCTATAAGTTCAGCGGGAAAATCGGGAAAATCCTGCTGCAGAATACGGCGCGTCTCTTCAGCGGCAAACGTAGAGGCAAGATGACGCTGCGGATGGTTCTTCGGCAGATTCACCACGTCGTGAAAGTAGCTGGCGGTCAGTACCACCATGGCATCGGCAGGCGTCTCCTGCATGATACGCGCCGCGCTCATCCAGACCCGACGCAGATGCCCTGTGTCGTGCGCCTTATCGTCATGCTGCCAGTTCAGCCGCAGCCAGTGCTCATAACGTTGTTGCCAGTGTGTAATGGACATGATGCTTCTCCTGTTATGACATGTGGTGCGCGGCGGGAGCTCTTCAGACTCAGCCCTATCTTAGCGGGCAGGTCATGACACTTTTCTTACAGCATTTTTGGGGTAAGAGGGAAAAATCTGCGATCCTGATCATGTTATAGCGTTGTTAAGCCCGCTTGCCCAGTAGCCTTTTTGTTTTCAGCTTTTCCTTATGACGTTTCACTATCGTCAGATTTAGTTAACATAGTTTATGTGTCGCGCTTAACCGCGATGCCAGTGCGCGGGGAATTTAAGCGGTCACTCCTCGCTGACAGATAGCCAGTTATTAGCGGAGAAAAAGGTGAAATAGTCTGAAAATATTTCTATTTTGGCCGTTATAACGTACTGTATAGGGGAAATTTCCGCATTTCGCCGGTACGTTAAGCGATCTGCACCCCACTTTTTGCCTGGATGTTTTTTTAATACCGGAACAGGAAGGGAACGCCTGATTATCAGGTGACAAATTATTAAGCAAATTTGTTTGAAACCTTTATGCTAAGGGTCTCGTCCTGTACAGGATGTAACGTCAACGCTTTCCGGGTTCGTGATATAACAAGAGGTAAAAAATGAAAGAACGGCCGATTCTTTTTTCCGAACAGCGGGTTCGCGCCCTGCTGGTTGGCCAGCAAACACAGACCCGACGCATTATGAAAACGCAGGCATTTGGTCCAGGACAGGACCACCATGAAGGCGTTCATGCGTTTGATGTCAGTGCGAATCATCTTCACGGCTACAAACTGATGTCGATGTCCGATATCAGCGCGCACTGTCCCTTCGGGCAGGTTGGCGATCGCCTGTGGGTACGCGAAACCTGGCGCGGCCCGATTGTGCCGGAAGCGCAGCTGGCAGAGTACGATCGCGATCCCCAGCTGTTTCGCCATCCCGACTTCTGCCAGTATCGTGCTGACAGCAACGAGTTTGGTCAGCTGGAGGACGATCTGCAGGACGCGGAGCAGTTTGGCTGGCAGACGGCCATTCACATGCCGCGCTGGGCAAGCCGCATCGATCTGACCATCACCGCGATCCGGGCTGAAAAAATCCAGGATATCAGCGAGGATGACATCATGGCAGAGGGCGTTCAGACGGACTCGCACTTCCTGAACAACTTCTTTACCATGAATATGAATTCAGAGTCGCCCAAAGAGGCGTATCGCAAAGCGTGGCAAAAACAGTATGGCGCGACCAGCTGGGAGGTTAACCCCTGGGTCTGGGTCATTGAATTTGAGCGCGTTCTGCGCGAAAGCCGATCGCTCTGAGCGAGCGCCCTGCGCCTCTTCTGCCCACCGGAAGAGGCGCTTACGCCCCACCCCGCTTATTTTTGCTTTTCACTTTGCAAGCGCAATCACAGACACCGTCCCGGCTAACAGGTTGAATAACGGGTTTGACGTCTGGCACATTCTGTCCCGTCGGCACTCCTTCTCTCCTTCTACAGGCGCTGCGATGTTTAAATGGTCCCGGAACGCGCATAAATCCGATGCTGTCGCTGAACTGCCCTGGACGCAGGCGCTGCGGCAGCCAGTGTTTTCTCTGCTTAATCATGACGAGCACGCCGTTCTGATCGGCATGGCGCAGCGCTTTCTGCAGCAGAAAAAATTTGTCCTGCTGCAGGGCACTGAACTGGATGCGCTGCACAGCGCCCGTCTGGCGCTGCTGTTTTGCCTGCCGGTGCTGAAGCTGGGCGTGGAGTGGCTGGATGGCTTTCACGACGTGCTTATCTATCCTGAACCCTTTGCGGTTGATGATCGCTGGGAAGATGAGAGCGGGCTGGTGCATCAGGCGCCCGCTGTACACGCCGGGCAGAGCTGGACGCAGGGGCCGGTGGTGCTCAACGCGCTGGATATTTCCGACGCGTTCGATCTCTCAGGCTATAACCTGGTGATCCATGAAGTGGCGCATAAGCTGGACGCGCGCGGCAGCGGCTACACCAGCGGCATCCCCGCTATTCCGCTGCGCGAGGTCGCTGGCTGGGAAAAAGATTTGCTGCAGGTGATGCAGGAAATTGACGATGAAGTGGCACTCGCGGGTGAAGAGGCCGCGACCTTTGATCCCTACGCAGCCAGCGATCCGGCCGAATGTTTTGCTGTGCTGTCAGAATATTTCTTCACTGCGCCCGACCTGCTCCTTCAGCGCTTTCCGGCGATGTATCGTCACCTGCAGCTGTTTTACCGTCAGGATCCTGCTGCCCGGCTTGCGACGCTGGCGGCGGAATCTGCCTGATCCCTGCGCGGGCTGTATCTTTGCTAGCCAGTTGAATGCAATTGTGTTTTAAGCTGTTGACAGGCTCGTCCGGGGCCACTACTATTCGCCTCGTTCACACGATTCCTCTGTAGTTCAGTCGGTAGAACGGCGGACTGTTAATCCGTATGTCACTGGTTCGAGTCCAGTCAGAGGAGCCAGAATTAGAAAAGCCCGCTCAGGGAAACCTGAGCGGGCTTTTTGCTGTCTGCGCCGGCGTTAAATCACCGCTACCCCGCCGGTTACGGCAATGGTTGCCCCTGAGATATAGCTGGCTTCGTCGCTGGCCAGCATGACATAAGAAGAGGCCAGCTCAGCGGGCTGCCCCATACGCTGCAGCGGCACCTGGCTGCCAAAACTTTCGACCTGCTGCGGCGGCATAGTGGCCGGGATCAGCGGCGTCCAGATAGGTCCCGGTGCGACCGCGTTGGCACGAATGCCCTTATCCGCCAGCAGCGCGGCAAGGCTGCCGGAAAAGTTAATGATGGCGGCTTTGGTGGCCGAGTAGGCAATCAGTTTTGGTTTTGGCTGATCGGCGTTGACTGACGCGGTGTTAATAATGGAGCTGCCGGCTGGCATATGCGGTACCGCGGCTTTACAGATGTAGAACATCGCATAGAGATTGGTTTTCATCGTGCGGTCAAACTCATCATCATCAATCTCATCCAGCGAGTCGCGCGTCATCTGGAAAGCGGCGTTGTTGACCACAATATCAATTTTGCCAAAACGATCCGCCGTCTGCGCCACGATGCTGCGGCAGTGTTCCGCCTGCATAATATCACCCGCGATCAGCAGCGCCTGCTGCCCGGCAGCTTCCACCAGCTGCGCGGTATCTTTTGCATCTTCGTGTTCATCCAGGTAGGAGATGACCACGTCGGCGCCTTCACGGGCGTAAGCGATGGCCACTGCGCGGCCAATACCGGAGTCGCCGCCGGTGATAATCGCGGTTTTGCCTTTCAGCCGGCCGCTGCCCTGATAGCTGGTTTCGCCGTGATCGGGCACCGGCTGCATCTCGCGAAAGCTGCCGGGCCACTGCTGCTGCTGCGCCTGTTGCGGATTTTCTGGACGATCGGTCATAACGCGTTCCTTTTTCAGCGAAGGGTAATCTGGCTCAGGTGAACAGCATTAAGTGTAGCAGCCATAACCAGAATGCAAGGCGGAGTGATAAGCGTAACGGCTTGAGAGATAAGCCTATTTCTGCAAAAAAACGGCCTTTTCGCAGGGTATCAGGCAGCGGCAGATGCTGACAAAATCAGCAGGTTGCTGCAGGAAGCAGCAAACAACCGGCAGGCGCTAAATCACGTTTTGACAGCCGCAGGAGAGTTGATTATTATGCGCGCCGAAACACAATTCCTCTGTAGTTCAGTCGGTAGAACGGCGGACTGTTAATCCGTATGTCACTGGTTCGAGTCCAGTCAGAGGAGCCAGATTAAAAAAGCCAGATGTCAGCTGACATCTGGCTTTTTGCTTTCCGGCGGTGCGCGGCGGGTCAGAATTCCACGACCACATTGCCTTTCGGCACGCTGCAGCAGGAGAGGATATAGCCCTCTTCGGCATCCTCGTCGGTAATGCCGCCGTTGTGGTTCATCTCAACCTCACCTTCCAGGCACTTCACCTTGCAGGTGCCGCAGATCCCCATGCCGCACGCTTTCGGGATATGCAGGCCCAGCTTGGCAGCGGCGGCGTGAACGGTTTCACCCGGCGCAATTTTCACGCTCTTATCACTCTGCGTAAACGCCACGGTCAGCAGCTCGGAACTGCAGAGTGCGTCGGCCAGTTCGGCCGCCTCTTCCGCCTCCTGCACCACCTGCTCCTGTACCATCTCCGGCGTGGCACCAAACGACTCTTCATGGTAGTGCGCCATATCGTAGCCGACGTTTTCCAGAATCGCTTTCACCGCGCGCATATAGGGCGTCGGTCCGCAGCAGAAGATCTCCCGCTCCATAAAATCAGGCGCGATCATCTGCAGCATGGCGTGGTTCAGAAAGCCGCGAAAGCCTGCCCAGTATTGTCCTGATTCATAGCGTTCGCAGATGATGCTCAGTTTGAAGTTAGGAATACGCGCCGTCATATTCTCCAGATCGCGGCGGAAAATAATATCTTCCGGCGTGCGGGCGCTGTGCACAAACACCATGTCTACATCAGCGTTAGTGTCAAAATACCAGCGCGCCATCGACATCATCGGCGTAATGCCAACGCCGCCGGAGAGAAACAGCGCCTTATCGCCGGGATAATCGATGCAGTTAAACTGCCCTACCGGGCCGTGCACCGCCAGATCCATGCCTTCGCGCATATTCGCGTGCAGCCAGTTAGATACCACGCCGCCCGGCACCTGTTTTACCGTGATCGAAAAGCTATACGGCACCGAGGGAGAGCTGGAGATGGTGTAGGAGCGAAACACGGTCTGCTCCTCAATCATCAGCTCCAGCGTGACAAACTGCCCCGGCTTAAAGAAGAACATCACCGGCTGCTCCGCCATAAAGCAGAAGGTTTTCACGTCCCAGGTTTCCTGTATGACCTTAACGCACCGCACCGCATGACGGCCATTGGTCCAGGTCTGCGTGGTGACAGGCTCAAAAGCATTGGTATTCAGTACCGTGATATTTCTCTCTGTCATACATTTCATTCCCGTCAGGATTGGAGTGATCAATTGCCTGTATCGACGCATGGATAACCACAGGCTTTTGAGCCAGAAACTGCGATTCTCCGTGTAACCCCGCCACAGCATTTAGTTATGCGCGACACGGAAATGCCTGAAAAAACCACATCCGCAGGAAATTCTGCACGCGCGTCTTTAATAGAGGGGATTTATGTCGCTGGCAGAACATTGACGGGCGCCGGACCGGTGCAGCATGTCTGTAATCCGTAGCGATCTTATGGGCTTCCGGTAACGCGGAAGTCCGGTTTTGTTGATATCCGGCTGCGCCTGTCGGGCGCGAACCACTCCCTTTTCAACTGCGCGAGAAGAGCAACATTATGAGCCACAACGATCTGCTGAATATCACCTGTACAAGCCTTGTCGATGCGAGCGACCGCATGCAGGATCTGCTCGAAAAACGCCAGCCCAACTATTCGCTGCCGCAGGCGCTCTATAATGACCCGACTCTGTTTCGCATTGATATGGAGGAGGTGTTTCAGAAAGAGTGGCTGTTTGCCGGCATGAGCAGCGAAATCCCGAAAAAGGGTGACTACTTTACGCTTGAGGTCGGACAGAACCCGGTGCTGGTTCTGCGCGATGCAGAGGGCAACATCAACGCGTTTCACAACACCTGTCGCCATCGCGGCTCGCGGCTCTGCTCAAAGGAGCGCGGCAAGGTGGCCAATCTGGTCTGTCCCTACCACCAGTGGACGTACGATTTAAAGGGCAACCTGCTCTTCGCCGGTTCAGAGATGAATCAGTCATTTGACATGAAGCAGCACGGCCTGAAAAAAGCGCACTGTAAAACCGCCGGCGGGTTTATCTTTATCTGCCTCGCAGAGACGCCGCCGGAGTCTGACTTCGATGAGTTTCTGGCCACGCTGGCGGAGTATATGGAACCCTATGATGTGGACAACACCAAGCTGGCGGCAGAGTCCCATATGTATGAAAAAGCCAACTGGAAACTGGTGCTGGAGAATAACCGCGAGTGCTACCACTGCGCCGGCAGCCATCCGGAACTGCTGAACAGCCTGCTGGAGTGGGATGACACCAACGATCCACGCGCACCACAAAGTTTCCATGACTACTACAACAAGCAGGCGGCGCTGTGGGATGAGCAGGGTATTCCGCATCGCCATCAGAGCTTTGGTCTGCGCAACCGGATTGTGCGTATGCCGCTGAAAGAGGGCACCAAAGTCATGACCATTGATGGTCGTGAGGGCTGCACCCGGCTGCTGGGCCGTTTTACCAGCCACTATCAGGGATCGATGCGTATTCTGCACCTGCCCAACTCGTGGAACCATATGCAAAGCGATCACTTTATCGTGTTCCGCGTGCTGCCAATCTCCGCGCAGGAGACGATGGTAACGACAAAATGGTTTGTGCATAAAGACGCGGTGGCCGGTATCGATTACGATCCGGAGCGTCTGCGCACCGTCTGGGACGCCACCAACGAGCAGGATCGCGTTCTGGGCGAAGAGAATCAGCGCGGCATCAACTCCATTGGCTATCAGCCAGGCCCCTATTCTGAAACCTATGAGTTTGGCGTGATTAATTTTATCGACTGGTACAGTGAAACCGTGCTTAAAAACGTAAAAGGCTGACCTGATAACAGAAAACCCGGCTGGCGTCGTTAACCGCCAGCCGGTTTTTTTATCGTTCAGGCACGCAGCTAGCGGATCACGCCCTCCTCCAGCAGCAGATCAAAGACCGCCTGCGCCATCTCATTCACCGGTTTATTCTGCAGCACTTTGCCACCTTCATTCTGTGACTTCGCCGTGGCCGCTTTAAAGCGATCCGCCGCCGTTTTCGCTTTTACTTTTTTCAGGCGCTTCGGCCGCTTACGCGCCGGCGCTATCTCCCAGGCTGCCATCGCTGTATCCGGCACGTCCACGCCCGCAGCGGTGGTGATCTCTGCCCGGTTTGCCGGGCCAAACGCGCTCTGGCGCGGCGCGGCGGCGGCCATGTCCACGCTGGCGATAAACGGCAGCGCCACACGCAGCAGACGCCGCTGACCGCGCGGCAGCGCCTGCAGCACTTCAGCATCGGTGCCGTTCAGGCTGACAATCTCCGCCACGCCGACCACAACCGGGATCTCCAGCGCTTCTGCCAGCAGAAAAGGCAGCATACCGGATGACTCGCCGCGCTCCGCCCGGCCGCCGGTGAGGATCACATCCGGGTGATCCTGCTTAAGATAGTGACTCAGCACCGCCACCGCATCGCCCTGCTCCGTCATCGGCAGCACGCGCAGCGTCTCAACGCCCATGCCCGCATAGCTGCGCAGCGCCGCGTTGTGCGGATCGCCGGCGTGAAGAAGCTCCAGATCGCCGGAAGCCAGCGCCAGCCCCATCTCTACCGCACGCGCATCCTGCCCGGCGCGGCGTGCCCTGCCCGACTCGGGATGGAGTCCGACGGATATCAGCGCCGTAATGCGGCAGCCGCTGTGGTGTGCTTTATGCTGCATGGTTAAGCTCCTTATTACGCCAGGCGCGCGCCAGACGCGCCAGTTCAGCCAGGATCGCATCGCTGTCGCCAATCACGCTCAGCGACGCGCGGCTGACCATATCGCAGCCGGGATCGGTATTAATGGCGATCACCCGGTCGCACTGCGCAATCCCCTGCAGATGCTGCACCGCGCCGGAGATGCCCACCGCCAGATAGACCCGCGCCGTCACCCAGGTGCCGGTAGCACCCACCTGCCGGAAACGCGGCATATGGCCATTATCCACGGCCACGCGGCTGGCGCCTTCGGTCGCTCCCAGACTCTCTGCGGTAGCGTGAAACTGCGCCCAGTCGCTGACGCCGTTACCGGCAGACAAAATAAACTCCGCCTCGCCCAGCGGCACCGCTGCCGGATCGACCGGCATCAGTCCGCAGTCGGTAATGCGCGCAGCGCCAATGCTTCGCAGCCCGACGCTCACCGGCAGCGCTTCATGGCGGGTCTCATCCACCGGATCGGCGCACTCTGCGGTCAGCAGCATGACGCGCGCAACCGGACGCGTAATATCGGCGCTGCCGCCCGCCGCCCGGCTGATACAGCTGTCGCCCTCTATGCGCCACACCTGCGTGGCGGGTCGCTCCCCGCAGCGTGCGGCAAAGCGACAGCCCAGCTCAAAGCCTCCGGCAACACTGTCCGGAAACAGCCAGAAGCGCGGTGCCAGTTCGTTTTCTGCCGCCATCAGCGCATGGATGCGCTGCTCCGGGCTGTAACCCTCATAGCGTTCGCCGCTGAAGTGGAGCAGCCGGTCAGCGCCCGCGGTGGCAAAACTCTCTTCACGATGCTCACCAAATACCACGGCCACGACCACGCCTGCACCGCCAGCATCACGCACCAGCTGGTGCGCCTGCCCCAGCACGTCGCGATCGTGGCTGGTCAGGCGGCCGCCGGTCATATCCAGCACCGCCGCTACGCAGTAATCCGGCTGCGCCACGCGGTGCAGCGGCAGCTCAGCGACGTGCGGCGTGCCGGCGCTGCGCCGGCCGGAGAGCTGGGAAAACGCGTTAACGTTCTCGCGATCGATGCGCTTCAGTCCGTTGGGTCCGGTAAAGCCGACGGCGTGCGGATTTTTACGCAGCAGCCCGGACGGGCCGCGGCTCTCCTGCACCGGCTGCATCAGCTCTGCATGCTGCGGATGCAGCCGGTTGCGGGCAATCCACTCAAGACGCGGATCGCGGCGTACAGTGGTTTTCATCAGATCACCTCCACAGCAATTTGGCGCTCGCGCAGCTTCGCCGGCAGCGGTTTTTTCGGTTCGCTGAGGACTTCCGCCACCAGTTCAGCGATATCTTTGACCTCCGGACGCGGCCCGACGACACCTTCCAGCATCGCGGTACACTGCTGGCAGCCAACGGCAATCAGCTCTGCGCCGGTCTGTTTTGCATCCTCCATCCGCATGTCAGCGATGCGCCGCTCCCCCGGAATATCCGTAATCGGCGCACCGCCACCGCCGCCGCAGCAGCGTGAGCGGAAACCGGAGCGGTCCATTTCGCTGAGTTTGATCCCCAGCTCCGCCAGCAGTTCACGCGGTGATGCATATTCACCGTTGTAGCGGCCGAGGTAGCAGGGATCGTGCCAGGTCACGCTGCCGCCTTTGTAATCTTTCAGATCCAGCAGCTGCGCCTTAACCAGCTCATTAATAAAGGTGGTGTGATGCAGCACCTCATAGTCAGGCTGAGTGTCTGCCGGGTAGAAATCGGGATACTCATTTTTCAGGCAGTGAAAGGCGTGCGGATCGGTGGTCACGATGCGGTTAAAACGATATTTTTGCAGCGTGGCGATATTGCTGCGCGCCAGCCGCTGAAACGTGGCGTCATCACCCAGGCGTCGCGCCACGTCTCCGCTATCGAGCTCCTCATCGCCCAGCACCGCAAAGTTTACGCCGGCGGCCCTGAGCACTTTGACAAACGCGCGCAGAATACGCTGGCTGCGCATATCAAACGCCCCGTCGGAGACCCAGAACAGCACGTCGGCCTGCCCGACATCCCGCATCAGCGGCAGGTTCTGATCGGCTGACCAGTGCGTGCGGCTGCGCGGGTTAAAGCCGCCAGGATTATCTGTCTGGCTGAGGTTATCCAGCACCTCCGCGCCTTTGCCGGGCGTTTGCCCCTTCTCCAGCGTCATAAAGCGGCGCATGTCCACAATCGCGTCAACATGCTCAATCATCATCGGACACTCCTCCACGCAGGCGCGGCAGGTGGTGCAGGACCAGAGCGTCTCTTCTTTGATCAGCCCTCCGACAATCGGCTGATGCGGCGCTCCGCACGCTTCGCCCACCGGCACGCCCGGATAGGGGCTGCCGGCAAAGCGCGCGTCGCTGCCGCCCGCCATCCCGATAACCATATCCTGAATCAGCTTTTTGGGATTGAGCGGCTGACCCGCCGCAAACGCCGGGCACATCGCTTCACACTTGCCGCACTGCACGCAGGCGTCAAAGCCCAGCAGCTGGTTCCATTTGAAATCGGCCGGTTTTTCAACGCCGAGCGTTGGGGCAGCCAGATCCACCGGCTTCAGGCCCACGGATCGGCCGCCGCCAAAGCGGGCGGGACGACGATGAAAGGCAAGATGCAGCGCACCGGCGAACGCGTGTTTCATCGGCCCGCCCCACGCCATGCCAAACACCATCTCGCCCAGACCCCAGCAGATGCCTGCCAGCAGCAGGACCGCCATCACCCAGCGCCCCGCCTCGCCAAACAGATCGGAGACCGGCAGCGTGGTGATAAAGAACGTTGCCGCAAACACCAGCAGGCTCTTTGGCAACCGCATCCACGGCCCGCGTGAAAGACGGGCTGGCGGATTGCGACGGCGATACCAGATAAACAGCGCGCCGCTGAACATCACCAGCAGCGCGCCCGCCAGCACGCCATCCACCAGCGTGCCGCTGACGCCCGCCAGATGAACCACGAGGATCAGCAGCATCGACAGCACAAAGCCGCCGGCGGTGGCCACATGGCTGCGCGACATATATTTATCACGCGCCACCACGTGATGCAGGTCAACCAGATAGCGGCGAGGCATCGCCATCAGGCCGCTCAGCAGCGCAACCTGTTCCGGTTGTCCGCGCCGCCAGAGCAGGACGCGCCTGACCATACCCACGATGGCCAGAATCACCGCGCCAAGAAGTAACCAGGGGAGTATCCGATCAAGTACCATGATGTGCCCTTTCCAGACAATTTCTGTTAGATGCGGCGTGCGGTACCGCTTCCGGATACCGCACGCTTTACGTCAGCGACGGCGAAGCTACAGATCCTTGCAGAGACGCAGCGCGTCGTAGATCGCGGCGTGAACGTTACGCTGCGAGACGCAGTCGCCGAGCCGCCACAGGATCATGCCGCTGCCCGCCTGCGCCAGCACCGGCTGCGGACGGATATCAAACAGCGCTTCCACGTCAATCTGCCCCTTGTTGCGCGATTCCGCTTTCAGCGCGTAGTAGAGTTCCTCATTAGGACGGGTACCGTTTTCCACCACAATCTGATCCACCACCCGCTCCTCTTTCTGCCCGGTGTATTCATTTTCCAGCACCGCCACCAGCTTCTCGCCTTCGCGATAGACCTTCTCCAGCGCCAGATCGGAGGTCATCACCACCGCTTTTTCATACAGGCTGCGATAGTAGGTCGGGAAGGTGGTGCCGCCAATGCCCACGCCGGGTTTGATATCGCCGGTTACCAGCTCCACCAGCGCACCGCGCGCGGCGAGGAAATCGGAGACGGACATACCGGAGAACTCACAGATAGCGTCATACACCAGTACGTTTTTGCCGTGCTCCACCACGCCGTTCAGCACATCCCAGCTGGAGACCACCAGCCCTTCCGCCGCTCCCCACTCCGGGTTCTGCTCCAGGAAGGGCTCTCCGCCGGTAGCAAGGATGCAGACGTCGGGGGTGAGATCGCGGATCATCGCCATATCCGCCGTGGTATTAGTCAGCACCTTCACGCCGAGACGCTCAGTTTCCATCGCCAGCCAGCGCGTGATACCGGCCATCTGATCGCGCTGCGGCGCTTTTGCCGCAATCGTAACCTGCCCGCCCAGCTCGCTGGCGCGCTCAATCAGCGTGACCTTATGCCCGCGCTCTGCCGCCACGCGCGCTGCCTCCAGCCCGCCCGGTCCGCCGCCAATCACTACGACGTTGCGCACCGGCCCTTCGGTTTTGGTAATGATATGCGGCAGCCCCATATATTCGCGCGAGGTGGCCGCGTTCTGAATGCACAGCACATCCAGCCCCATATATTGCCGGTCTATGCAGTAGTTGGCGCCGACGCACTGGCGGATCTGATCGACCTGATTCATTTTGATCTTGGCGATCAGGTGCGGATCGGCGATATGCGCCCGCGTCATCCCGACAAAATCGACGTAGCCCGCTTCGAGGATACGCTGCGCCTGATTGGGATCTTTAATATTCTGCGCGTGGATCACCGGCACCGTGACCACCTCTTTGATACCCGCCGCCAGATGCAGAAACGGCTCGGGCGGATAGCTCATATTCGGAATAACGTTCGCCAGCGTGTTATGGGTGTCGCAGCCGGAGCCGACCACGCCAAAATAATCGACCATGCCGGTTTTATCGTAGTACGCGGCGATCTGCCGCATATCTTCATGGCTGAGGCCGTCGGGATGAAACTCATCACCGGTAATGCGCATGCCGACGACAAAATCGGGGCCGACCGCGTCACGCACCGCTTTCAGCACCTCAATGCCAAAGCGCATCCGCTTTTCAAAACTGCCGCCCCACTCATCGGTACGCTTATTAACGCGCGGTGACCAGAACTGGTCGATCATATGCTGATGCACGGCGGAGAGCTCCACGCCGTCGAGACCACCCGCTTTGGCGCGCTGCGCCGCTTTAGCGAAGTCGCCGATAACGCGCCAGATCTCCTCTTCCTCAATGGTTTTGCAGGTGGCGCGGTGCACCGGCTCACGGATGCCGGAGGGTGACATCAGGTTAGGCCAGTTCTCGCCATCCCAGCGCGAGCGCCGCCCCATGTGGGAGATCTGGATCATGATTTTGCCGCCGTGCTGGTGCACGGCATCGGCGAGATTCTGAAAGTGGGGAATAATCCGGTCGGTACTCAGGTTAACCGAACTCCACCAGCTCTGGGGGCTGTCGATCGAGACCACGCTTGAGCCGCCGCAGATACAGAGTCCGCAGCCGCCTTTGGCTTTCTCTTCGTAATAGCGCACATAGCGATCGGTGGTCATCCCGCCGTCAGTGGCATACACCTCGGCGTGGGCGGTGCTGACAATACGGTTGCGGATAGTCAGTTTATTTATCTTCAATGGCTCAAACAGCAGATCAAACTGTGACATAGCTTCACCTTAATTCCGTTCTGATATCCGGCCCGCCAGCCTGCGGTTCAGTTGTTGTGCAGGGTACGCAGCCGGCGCTGCGTACCCGGTTTTATACTGGCGAAACGGTAAAAATGCCGTACTCACATCCCTCTTCGGCCGCGCTCTGCGTCTGCACCGCCCGGGTTTTCACGCTGTAGCCGAGGCTCTGCGCAATCTGATCCATCGCGCCGGCAAACCAGCCGGTAAACATGTAGTCCACCTTGCGGTTGACCTTGCCGTACTGATAGACAAACGCAGAGTGATCGAGTCGGATCCGCGCCGTGCCCTGTTTCAGATCGAGCGCTTCGGTGGAAAAGAAGCCCCAGCCGCGCTGAGAAAGACGTTTCATGTAGTGCTCAAATACGGCGTCACCGGAGAGGCCGTGCAGCGCAGCCTCTTTTTCGCACCAGTGCCAGGCCGATTTATAGCCCGCTTTGTAGAGGATGGCGGCGTAGCGTTCAGCGCCAATCTCCTCTTCAATGCCCATATGGTTGTTCACGAAGAAGTGCCGGGGCACGTACAACATCGGTAACGCATCGGTGGTCCAGACGCCGGTTTCATCATCGACGCTGATTGGCATTTCAGGCGCATGTGCCATGGTTTACCTCGCTTAGTGGTGTGAACAGGCCAGACGATCACTCATGCCAGACATTTGCCAGCAGGTTGAGCCAGTTCTCGCCCATAAATTTGCGCACCTGCTTCTCGGTAAAGCCGTGGCGCAGCAGTGCAGCCGTTAAGTTCGGGAATTCACCCAGCGTGCGAATGCCTTCCGGGTTGATGATTTTGCCGAAGTCGGTGAGCTGGCGGGCGTAGCCCTTGTCGTGCGTCAGCCACTCGAAAAATGCCTGACCGTGGCCCTGCGTGAAGTCGGTGCCGATGCCGATCTGATCTTCACCCACCAGGTTGAAGATGTAGTCGATCGCTTCCACGTAATCTTCAATCGTGGAGTGAATGCCATTTTTCAGGAACGGGGTAAACATGGTGACGCCCACAAATCCGCCGTGGTCCGCAATAAATTTCAGCTCTTCATCAGATTTATTACGCGGGTGATCTTTCAGGCCAGAGGGAAGGCAGTGGGAGTAACAGACCGGTTTTTTCGACGCGAGGATCACCTCTTTTGAGGTCTGCGCGCCCACGTGCGAAAGGTCGCACAGCATGCCGACGCGGTTCATCTCCGCCACGACTTCATGACCATAACCGGAGAGGCCGCCATCACGCTCATAGCAGCCGGTGCCGACCAGATTCTGCGTGTTATAGGCCATCTGCACCACGCCCACGCCCAGCTCTTTGAACACCTGAATGTAGCCCAGCTGATCTTCAAACGCGTGCGCGTTCTGGAAGCCCATCAGGATGCCGGTTTTGCCTTCATCTTTGGCGCGCCGGATATCGCGGGTGTTGGTTACTTTGGTGACCAGATCGGCGTTCTGCGCAATCAGGTTATTCATTTCCACGATATTATTAACCGTGCCCTGAAACCCTTCCCAGACGGAGACCGTGCAGTTGGCAGCCGTCAGCCCGCCGCGGCGCATATCCTCAAACAGCTCTCTGTCCCATTTCGCAATTACCAGCCCATCGATGACAATCGCAGAATCGTGCAATTCAGTAGCGTTCATATCTTCCTCTCTGGTTTGATTCATAACCGGGTGCGGCCGAATGAAAACAGAATAGGGTTTACGCTGCGGATGAATTGTTCTGAAAACGTCACTTGCCTGACAGCTGGCGCAGCCCCGGAAAGTGAACGGATGGTTTAAACCGATGAGCGGACATAAAAAAGCTGCCCTGAAGGCAGCGTTTTCAGCCGGCACGCATCACAGGCGGCGGGTGGCGTCAGAGATCCGTTGACAGTGCCACTGAGCCAAAGGTTGGCTCAAAGCGCGCCTCATTCAGGATGCGCAGAGAGGCGGATACCGTGCTCTCCTGCTGCCAGTTTGTCAGGCCGGGCATTTCCGCCATAAAGAACTGCGTCAGCGTCTTGCCGCCTCCCTGACTGTGTACGCCCCGCCGCTCTTCGCGCGGCGGCACGCCAAGATGTTCGCGATAGCATTTGCTGAAGTGCGGCGTAGAGACAAAGCCGCACGCCAGGGCGATTTCAATAATCGACATGGAGGTCTGCTTCAGCAGCTGGCGGGCGCGGAACAGCCGCAGCTTCAGATAGTAACGTGAGGGCGAGCAGCGCAGGTATTTCTGAAACAGCCGCTCCAGCTGACGGCGCGACAGGCCGACGTAACCTGCCAGCTCATCCAGATCGATCGCCTCCTCAATGTTGGCCTCCATCAGCGATACTGCCTCCACCAGGCTTGGCTGCGCCGTGCCGAGCACGTGACGCAGCGGGATACGCTGATAGTCTGATTCATTGCGTACGCGGTCGCAGATAAACATCTCTGAAATGCCGGCGGTGAGCTGGTGGCCAAAGTGGCGCTGGATCATGGTCAGCATCATATCCATCGGCACGGTGCCGCCGCTGCTGGTCATGCGATCGTGCTCAATCACAAACAGCTGGTTGGTACAGATGACTTTGGGGTACGCCTCCTGCATGGACGCAATGCACTCCCAGTGCGCGCTGCAGTGATACCCATCCAGCAGCCCGGCTTCCGCCAGCAGATAGGGTCCGGTACAGATGCCGCCAATCAGGATTTTGCGGCGCGCCATGCTCTGCAGCCAGCTCACCTGACGGCTGGTATAACTGCGGGTAATGTTGACACCCCCGACCACGATCAGCACATCCAGTGCTGCCACGTTAGCCATCGAATGATCGGGCGTAATTGAAATACCATCACTTGCCACAACGGGCGCACCCTCTTCACTGACGGTACACCAGCTATACAGTTCCTTGCCGCTTAGCTGGTTCGCCATGCGTAAAGGTTCAACTGCGGTTGCCAGAGCCATCATGGTGAAATTATTGACCAGTAAAAAGCCTACGCTGCGCTTTTTAATATCAGTAGAGGGACTTTTCAAAATTGCGTCTGTGTCGAACATGTGCGCTGACCTCTATTAGGCTAAACAGAAACATTACCCGGGGGCATCTCCCCCAATCGCTTTCCATCACCTATAGAGTAAGCAACAGACATGCCATTCGTCACCAGGATGGCCCTGCGGAAAATGACACACAGTTAACATAAGCGAAACAAATGTTTGTTCAGCTTCACAGATTTGATCATTGCTGCACGAACTGCTCCCTTTAGCCTCAAAACAGTGCAGACGCTGACCCGTTTTGGTTAAGTCAGCGCATTTTGCACTCTTTTACATCACTGTCCACTGCCTGTCCGTATGGCGATCCGCATAAGCTGTCGTAACCAATTAGTTACACAGAATTAACATTCAATCGCGTTGACTGCCAGACCCCCTTTCGACGTCTCTTTATATTTATCCTGCATATCGCGGCCGGTATCGCGCATGGTACGGATCACTTTATCCAGCGAAATAAAGTGCTGACCATCGCCGCGCAGCGCCATCTGCGCGGCATTAATCGCTTTCATTGCCGCAATCGCGTTGCGTTCAATACAGGGCACCTGCACCAGCCCGCCCACCGGATCGCAGGTCAGGCCAAGATTGTGTTCCAGCGCAATTTCTGCCGCGTTCTCAACCTGTTCCGGCGTGCCGCCCAGCACGTCCGTGAGGCCAGCCGCCGCCATGGCACAGGCGGAGCCGACCTCGCCCTGACAGCCCACCTCAGCGCCGGATATAGACGCATTCTTTTTGCACAGCGCCCCGACCGCGGCCGCCGCCAGCAGAAAGTCCACCACATCCTCTTCGCGCGCGCGGGGTTCAAACTGCATGTAGTACATCAGCACGGCCGGGACAATGCCGGCGGCGCCGTTGGTCGGTGCCGTCACCATCCGCCCGCCCGCGGCGTTCTCTTCGTTGACCGCCAGCGCATAGAGATTGATCCAGTCCATAGCGGAGAGCGTCGAGCTGATGACATTCTCCGCTGAGGCGCGGCGCAGAGACTGATAGAGCGCTGGCGCACGGCGGCGCACCTGCAGGCCACCCGGCAGGATACCCTCCTGGGCCAGCCCGTTAGCGATACACTGCTGCATCACCTGCCAGATCTGCGCCAGCCCGCTGCGGATCGCCGCTTCGTCACGCCATACCTTTTCATTTTCCAGCATCAGCGCGCTGATACGCAGCCCCTTTTCGCGGCAGTGGGCCAGCAGCTCCGCTCCGCTGTTAAAGTCATAGGGCAGCGTGCACTGCGGCACCAGATGTGCAGTGGCCGTGGCCTCCTCTTCATCCAGCACAAAGCCGCCGCCGATGGAGTAATAGACCACCGAGAGGCTGTCGCCGGTGCGGAAATAGGCGTTCAGCCGCATGGCGTTCGGGTGATAAGCGAGCACGTCATCCACAAACAGCAGATCCTGATGCCAGTCAAATTCAATGTTTTCCCCCCACGGCAGCGTCACTGAACCGGTTTCACAGATCGCCTGTACCGTGGCGTCAATGATGTGCGGATCGATGGTATCCGGTGAGGCCCCCATCAGCCCGAGCAGCACCGCTTTGTCCGTGCTGTGCCCGCGTCCGGTTGCGCTCAGCGAGCCAAACAGTTCAATTTTAATGCGGCAGAGCGCCTGCCGCCTGGCACTCTGGCTCAGCTGCTCAACAAAGCGCTGCGCCGCGCGCATGGGCCCGACGGTGTGCGAACTGGAGGGGCCAATTCCGACCTTAAATAAATCGAAGACGCTAATACTCATTCTGCTCTCCCGGGCTCACGGCCATGTAGTGTTTACCTGCCGCATTATCGATGGCGTAAAAAATCGATGGATGCCGGAGAACGACGCATTTCACCGTGAACTCGCCATTTTCCGCCCGGCGTAGCCGCCTTACCCTGCCGCACGGTGGCGGGTAGCGCCCTATGTCGCAAATTGACATAGCCCCGGCGTTACCAAACATCCTGGCCGCAGTGGCGCTGGGTATTATCAACCCACACTCAATTTACCGCTGCCCTGAATGGCTCAGTTCCGGAGCAGGCGCCGCGCGATTATCCGGGCAAGGAGAGAGCATGTTTGCGAAAAGCGACACCATTCAGAGCTTTGACAGTGAACTGTGGCAGGCAATAGAGCAGGAAGCGGTACGTCAGGAAGAGCACATCGAGCTTATCGCCTCAGAGAACTACACCAGCCCGCGCGTTATGCAGGCGCAGGGCACGGTACTGACCAATAAATATGCGGAGGGCTATCCGGCCAAACGCTACTACGGCGGCTGTGAATATGTCGACATCGTGGAGAAACTGGCGATTGAACGCGCCTGTACGCTGTTCGGGGCCGATTACGCCAACGTGCAGCCGCACTCCGGCTCGCAGGCTAACGCGGCGGTCTATATGGCACTGTGCCAGCCGGGTGACACTGTGCTGGGCATGAGCCTGGCGCACGGCGGCCATCTGACGCACGGCGCACACGTCAATTTCTCCGGCAAGATCTATCACGCCGTGCAGTATGGCCTGAACGAAGCAACGGGCGAGATCGACTACGACCAGGTGGAAGCGCTGGCGCTGGAGCATAAGCCAAAAATGATTGTGGCTGGCTTCTCCGCCTATTCACGCGTGGTTGACTGGGCGCGCTTTCGCGCTATCGCCGATAAAACGGGCGCGTGGCTGTTTGTCGATATGGCACACGTCGCGGGCCTCGTCGCCGCCGGTATCTATCCTAATCCGCTGCCGTTCGCTGACGTGGTCACCACCACCACGCATAAAACCCTGCGCGGTCCGCGCGGCGGTCTGATCCTGGCGAAAGCCAATCCGGAGCTGGAGAAGAAACTGAATGCCGCCGTATTCCCCGGCGGCCAGGGCGGTCCGCTGATGCATGTTATCGCCGCCAAAGCGGTAGCCTTTAAAGAGGCGATGCAGCCTGACTACGCAAACTATCAGCGCCAGGTAGTGAAAAATGCGCAGGCGATGGCGGAGGTCTTTATTGCGCGTCAGTACGATGTGGTCTCGGGCGGTACCGATAACCACCTGTTTCTGCTGAGCCTGATCAAACAGGGCCTGACCGGCAAAGCGGCGGACGCCGCGCTGGGCCGCGCCAATATCACCGTCAATAAAAATGCTGTACCGGGCGATCCGCAGTCGCCGTTTGTGACCTCCGGCCTGCGCATCGGTGCACCGGTGATCACCACGCGCGGCTTTAGCGAGGAGAACTGCCGCACGCTGGCAGGCTGGATCGCAGACATCCTCGACGTCATGCACAACGAGGAGCAGCTGGAAGTGAAAATTGCGCAGGTGAAGCAGCAGGTGCTGTCGCTGTGTGCAGATTTCCCGGTTTACCGCTAAGCCAGAACGCCCCCGGCCTGCCGCGGGGCGCCGTCTTACCCTCTGTCCATTCGCACACGCGGTATCGTTACGGGAGTAGATAAACATGCAACGCTATTCAGGATTTGGCCTGCTCAGACACAGTCTGAGCTTTCATGAGAACTGGCAGAAGGTCTGGCGCAATCCGACACCGCAGAAACGCTATGACGTGATTATTATCGGCGGCGGCGGTCACGGTCTGGCTACCGCTTACTATCTGGCAAAGGAGCACGGCATCACCAATGTGGCGGTGCTGGAAAAGGGCCACCTCGGCGGTGGCAACATCTGCCGCAACACCACCATTGTCCGCTCTAACTACCTGTGGGATGAGTCCGCCGCGCTCTATGAGCACTCCATGAAGCTGTGGGAAGGCCTGTCGCAGGAGCTGAACTACAACCAGATGTTCTCGCAGCGCGGCGTCTACCACACCTGCCACACGCTGCAGGATCTGCGCACCAATGAGCGGCTGGCGAACGCCAACCGCCTGCAGGGCATCGATAACGAAATGGTCTATGGCGACCAGCTGCAGCGCGAGATCCCGGCGCTCGACTGCAGTAAAGATGCGCGCTATCCGGTGCTGGGCGCCTCGGTGCAGCGCCGCGGCGGCAACGCCCGCCACGATGCGGTGGCCTGGGGCTATGCCCGCGCCGCCGACAGCCTGGGCGTGGATCTGATCCAGAACTGTGAAGTGATCGATATGGAGATCAGCGACGGCAAGATCACCGGCGTGAAAACCCGCAACCACGGCGTGATCAAAGCCGATCGCGTGGGCTGCGTCACCGCCGGCAACTCCGGCGTGATGGCGAAAATGGCGGGCTTTGAACTGCCGGTGGAGTCGCATCCGCTGCAGGCGCTGGTCTCAGAGCCGATTAAACCCTTTCTCGATACGGTCGTGATGTCCAACCACGTACACGGCTACATGAGCCAGTCTGATAAAGGCGATCTGGTGATTGGCGCCGGCATCGACGGCTGGGTCGGCTATGGCCAGCGCGGATCCTACAGCGTGATTGAGCACACGATCCAGGCGATTGTTGAGCTCTTCCCCTGCACCAGCCGCGTACGCATGAACCGCCAGTGGGGCGGCATTGTTGATACCTGCCCTGACGCCAGCCCCATCCTTTCCGCGACCCCGGTACGCAACCTGTTTTTCAACTGCGGCTGGGGCACCGGCGGCTTCAAAGGCACCCCCGGCTCCGGCAACCTGTTTGCCCACCAGCTGGCGCACGGCACGCCGCATCCAATCGCTGAACCTTTTGCAATGTCCCGTTTTTACACCGGGGCCCTGGTTGATGAACATGGCGCTGCGGGCGTGGCCCACTAAGGACTTTTAGCATGCTGCACATTTACTGTCCTCACTGTGGTGAGTATCGCGAAGAAGAAGAGTTTCATCCGCGCGGTCAGGCGCATATCGCCCGGCCCGCTAATCCGGATGCCTGCAGCGACGAGGAGTGGGGAACCTTTCTCTATTTCCGCAAAAATCCGCGCGGTATGCATAACGAACTCTGGGTACATAGCGCCGGCTGCCGTAAATTTTTCAACCTGACGCGTGACACACAGACGTATGAAATCAAACGTGTTTATACACTCGATGAACAGCCTGAAGCCGGCGAGCAAGGGTAAGGAGCGCAGAGCATGAGCCAGAAAAATCGCCTGCCGTCCGGCGGCAGAATCAACCGTTCCACCACGCTGAACTTTACCTGGAACGGCCGTCAGTATCAGGGCTACGAAGGCGATACCGTCGCCTCTGCCCTGCTCGCCAACGGTATCGATATTGTCGGACGCAGTTTTAAATACAGCCGCCCGCGCGGCATCGTTGCCGCGGGCGCGGAAGAGCCGAATGCGGTGCTGCAGCTGGGTGCAACGGAAGCGACTCAGGTACCCAACGTGCGCGCCACGCAGCAGACGCTCTATGAGGGCCTGGTCTGCTCTGCCACCAACGGCTGGCCCAATGTGGAATCTGACCTGATGGGGCTGGTGGGTAACCTCGGCGGCAAAGTGATGCCGCCCGGCTTTTACTACAAAACCTTTATGTATCCGCAGTCAATGTGGCCGACTTACGAGAAATTTATCCGTAAGGCCGCCGGGCTGGGACGCGCGCCGCGCGAAAAAGATCCTGATATCTACGATGCCATGAATCAGCACTGCGATGTGATGATCGTCGGTGCCGGGCCGGCGGGCCTGATGGCGGCGCTGACCGCCGGCCGCAGCGGCGCACGCGTGATCCTCGCGGATGAGCAAAGCGAACCGGGCGGACACCTGCTCGCCAGCCGCGAACTGATCGAGGGCAAGCCGGCCGCCGACTGGGTGGCTGAGGTGGTGGCTGAGCTGGCCACTATGCCGGAAGTGACGCTGCTGATGCGCGCGACGGTGAACGGCTATCACGATCATAACTTCTTAACCATTAATGAGAACCGCACAGATTACCACGGCGACCGCGCGGCAGCCGGACAGGTACGCCAGCGCATGCACCGCGTGCGGGCGCACTGGGTGGTGCTTGCCACCGGCGCGCAGGAGCGCCCGCTGGTCTTCAGCCATAACGATGTGCCCGGCTGCATGATCCCCTCCGCCATCTCCGTCTATATCAACCGCTACGGCGTGGTGCCCGGCAATCAGCTGGTGCTGATGACCACGAACGACAGCGCCTATCAGACCGCGCTGGACTGGGCCGATGCCGGGCGCGAAGTGGTGGCCGTAGTGGATACCCGCGCCGCCACCAAAGGCGAGCTGGCCGCCGCCGTGCGCCGCCGCGGCATTCGGGTAATTAGCGGCAGCGCGGTGATCGACGTGCAGGGTAAAAAGCGCGTCAGCGGCGTCACTATTGCCGCCATCGATAAAAAAGGCGACGCCCTCACCGGTAAGCCCTTTACCCTCTCCTGCGATACCGTCGCCAGCTCCGGTGGCTGGAGCCCGGTGATCCACCTCGCCGGACATACCGGCAGCCGTCCGGTCTGGAACAATGAAGTGATTGGCTTTCTGCCCGGCCCGACCGCGCAGCAGCAGCTGACGGCGGGCGGCATCAACGGCCGCTACGCGCTCGACAATGTGCTGCAGGAAGGGATCAAAGCGGGTCAGGATGCCGTACTGCAACTCGGCCTGACGCCGGTTGAGGTCGCCCTGCCCGAAGTGAAAAAGTGGATTGAGCATCCGCCCGCCGCGCTGTTTCATATTCCGCACACCAAACCGATCAGCCGCGCGCCAAAGCAGTTTGTTGACTATCAGAATGATGTCACAGCGGCCGGCATTGCGCTGGCAACGCGCGAAGGATTTGAGGCGATTGAGCATATCAAGCGCTATACGGCGATGGGGTTTGGTACCGATCAGGGAAAGCTCGGCAACATCAACGGTATGGCGATTGCCGCCAAAGTAACGGGCAAAACCATTCCCGAGACCGGGACCACGGTGTTCCGTCCGAACTATACCCCGATCGCTTTTGGCGCTATCGCGGGGCGTAACTGCGGCGAGCTGTTCGATCCCAAACGCTTTACCGCGATGCATAAGTGGCACGTGCAGCAGGGGGCGAAATTTGAAGATGTTGGCCAGTGGAAGCGTCCGTGGTACTACCCGCGTCCGGGTGAAACCATGCAGCAGTCGCTGGATCGCGAATGCCGCGCGGTGCGCAGCGGCGTCGGCATCCTTGATGCCTCTACCCTCGGCAAAATTGATATTCAGGGCAAAGATGCGCGCGAATTCATCAGCCGCGTCTATACCAACGCCTGGGCTAAACTCGGCGTCGGCAAGTGCCGCTACGGCCTGATGTGCGGTGAAAGCGGCATGGTGTTTGATGACGGCGTAACCTCCTGCCTCGCGGAGAACCACTTTCTGATGACCACCACCACCGGCGGCGCGGCGCACGTTATGGAGTGGCTGGAACTCTACCACCAGACCGAGTGGCCGGAACTGGAGGTGTTCTTCACCAGCGTAACCGATCACTGGGCGACCATGACCATTTCCGGTCCGGAGAGCCGCAACCTGCTGGCGGAACTCTGCAGCGATGTGTCGCTGGATAAAGAGACCTTTAAGTTCATGGACTGGCAGGAAGGCACGGTCGCTGGCGTACCGGCGCGTATCTTCCGCATCTCGTTTACCGGTGAGCTCTCGTTTGAGATCAACGTGCAGGCAAACTACGGCCTTGCGGTCTGGGAGAAGCTGTTTGAGCACGGCGCGAAATATGATCTGACGCCGTACGGCACGGAGACCATGCACATTCTGCGGGCGGAGAAAGGTTTTATTATTGCCGGTCAGGATACGGATGGCTCGGTGACGCCGCACGATCTCAATATGGGCTGGTGCGTCGCCGATTCAAAGCCGTTCAGCTATATCGGCAAGCGCGGTATGGCGCGGGCAGACTGCGTGCGCGAGCAGCGTAAACAGCTGGTCGGCCTGAAAACGCGCGATCCGCTGGTGGTCCTGCCGGAAGGCGCGCAGGCGGTAGCCAATCCGCAGCAGCCGGTGCCGATGGATCTGCTGGGCCACGTCAGCTCCAGCTACTGGAGCGCCAATCTGAACCGCAGTATCGCAATGGGCTTTATCAAAGGCGGACTGCAGCGTATGGGCGAAACCGTGTTTTATCCGCTGGCAGATGGCCGCGTGGTGGAAGCGGAAATCTGCAGCCCGGTCTTTATCGATCCGAAAGGAGAACGTCAACATGTCTGAAACCCTCTTACCTGAAACCAAACCCGCAGAGGCCGTCAGACAGGTCGCGGTAATGAACCAGAGTGCGCCGCAGGTACGCGCTGAATCGCCGCTGCACCATGCCGATCGCGGTAACGTCACTGCCAGCCAGTCGCAGCAGGCGGGCGTTGAACTGCGTGAGCTGGCGCTGCGCGGGCATCTGGTGCTGCGCGGTTCGCAAAACAGCGCGAGCTTTATGCAGGGCTGCCTGACGGTATTAGGCCTGCCGCTGCCCACCGCGCCGCTGACCTCCGCCGAAGATGGCGATATCTCCGTGCGCTGGCTGAGCCCCGATGAGTGGCTGGTGGTACTGCCGATGGATCAGCTGTTCCCGGTGGAGAAAGCGCTGCGCGCTGAAATTACTGGTCACTTTTCGGTGGTGAACGTCAGCGGCGGACAGACCATTCTGGCGCTCTCCGGTAAACACGCGGTCGATGTACTGAAAAAGAGCACGGTGCTTGACCTGCATCCGTCACAGTTTCCCGTCGGCAAAGTTGCCGGATCGGTGTTTGCGAAGAGCAGCGCGCTGATCCGCCGCACCGGTCCGGAAAGCTGGGAGCTGGTGATCCGCCGCAGCTTTGCAGAGTACATCTGGCTCTGGCTGCGGGATGCCAGCCGCGAATATGGGCTGAAGATCACCGCGTAATATCCGGCCGTGCTGGCGCGGCTCTCTGTCCGCCGGCACGCCTTTCCCTTATTATCAGGAGTCGCCCATGAGCGTGCTGCCCGATTCATGGATTTTTACCGCCAGCTGCCCGAGTAAATTAGGCACGGTGGATGTCGTGACCCGGTTTATGGCGGAATCGGGTCACTATATTAATGAGATCCATTCGTTCGACGACCGCGTCAGCCACCACTTTTTTATCCGCGTCGCTTTCTCACCAGCCGCGCACTTCAGTACCGATATATTTCGCGATAATTTTACGCCGCGCGTCACTCCGTTTGAGATGCAGTGGCAGCTTACCCCGCCGCAGCATCGTGAGCGCGTGGCTATTCTGGTCTCTAAATTTGATCACTGCCTGAACGATCTGTTATTCCGGCATCGCACCGGACAATTATCTATTGATGTGCCGCTGATTATTTCCAACCATCCCGATCTCTGCTCCCTGGCGGAATGGCACGGCATCCCCTGGTACCACCTGCCGGTAAATAATGCGAATCGCGCAGAACAGGAAGCGCAGATTCTCGCGCTGCTGGAACAATATAATATCGACCTGGTGGTTCTGGCACGTTACATGCAGGTTCTTTCACCGCGGATGTGTGAAAAGCTCGACGGTAAAGCCATTAATATTCATCACTCTCTGCTGCCGGGATTTAAAGGCGCGCGTCCTTATCATCAGGCGTGGGAGAAAGGAGTCAAAATGGTCGGTGCCACGGCGCACTACGTTAATAATGATCTGGATGAGGGACCCATTATTACGCAGGGTATTCAGAGCGTGGATCACGCGCTCTATCCCGACGATCTTATCAGCCGCGGCCAGGATATTGAACGCGTCACGCTATTTAACGCGGTGCGTTATCACGTCGAGAAACGCGTATTTTTAAGCGGCAAGCGCACGGTGGTATTTAGTTAGCCGGTGCAGTGTTGAATATAAATGTGCAGCCAATGCACCCGCAGGCTGCACGCTTTTATCTTTTTGCGGAAAACAGGGTAATCAGGGATTGATCACGACCTTCAGCGTTAAATAAAACAGAACCTGGCCTGATAGCAGTGCCGGTTTTTAACAACAACACGTAAGTCGCGAGGAAATCACTATGGCGGATTCCAGAGATCCGATGACGCCTGATGGCGAAGTATCGCCCTATGATACTGACTATCAGGTAGGCCAGGATAATATTATCGTGAACGTCGGACCCTTTGGTCTGGATATTCACAACCGGGTATTTGCGATATCCGGCATTGCCGTAATCGTATTCGTTATATTAACGCTGGTGTTTCAGAGTGACGTTGCCCCGCTGTTTAAAGGTATGCTTAACTGGCTTACCAGCAAACTCGACTGGTTCTTTCTTTCTGCCGGTAATGTCTTCGTGATCATCTGCCTGGGTCTGGTTTTCTCCCCGCTGGGCAAGGTGCGTCTCGGCGGCACCCTCGCCCGACCCGATTACAACTATGTCACCTGGTTTTCGATGCTGTTTGCCGCCGGTATGGGCATCGGCCTGATGTTTTACGGCGTCTCGGAGCCGCTGTCGCATTTCTCCAGCGCGATAGGCGGCACGGCCACTGAAAATGGCGTGCGTACCGACTGGGCGCCGCTGGGCGGTGCGAGTGGATCAGCAGAAGAGGCTACGCGGCTGGCCATGGCGGCTACGATTTTCCACTGGGCGCTCCATCCGTGGGCGATCTATGCGGTTCTTGCCCTGGGACTGGCCCTCTTCACCTTTAACAAAGGCCTGCCGCTGACTATCCGGTCACTCTTTTATCCGCTGCTGGGTGACGCCGTATGGGGCTGGCCCGGTCATCTGATCGATATCCTTGCCGTGCTGGCCACGCTGTTTGGCCTCGCTACCTCGCTCGGGCTGGGTGCCTCGCAGGCGGCGTCCGGACTCAATTTCCTGTTTGATGTACCGCTGGGACAAACCACGCAGATTGTACTGGTGATCGCGATTACCGCTATTGCCACCTTTTCTGTGGTCGCCGGGCTGGACGCCGGGGTGCGGCGCTTATCAGAAGCGAACATGATCCTCGCCGGTCTGCTGCTGCTGTTTATTATCGTGGTCGGCCCGACCATGCTGCTGTTTAGCGGCTTTTTCTCTAACCTCGTCTCCTATATTGAGTTCCTGCCCGCGCTCTCCAATCCGGTCTCCCGTCCAGACAGCAATTTTGCCGCCGGCTGGACCTCCTTCTACTGGGCGTGGTGGATCTCCTGGTCACCGTTTGTCGGCATGTTTATCGCGCGTATTTCACGTGGTCGCACGGTACGGGAGTTTATCATCTCCGTGCTGCTGGTCCCGTCACTGGCGTGTGTACTGTGGATGACGGTACTGGGCGGCACCACTATCCATCAATATTTTACTGAGGGATATCAGAGTATTGCTGATGCCATTCTGCCGCTGCAGCTCTTTACCATGCTCGACACGCTGCCGCTGGCCAAAATCACCTGCGTGGTCGCCATCATTCTGGTGGTGGTGTTCTTTGTCACCTCAGCTGACTCCGGCACGCTGGTGATCGATATCATCGCCTCCGGCGGTAAAATTGAATCCCCGACTGCGCAACGCGTATTCTGGTGCGTGTTTGAAGCGCTGGTCGCCATCGTACTGATCCTCGGCGGCGGGCTGGATGCCCTGCAGGCAATGGTGGTCTCCACCGGATTGCCCTTTGCGCTGGTGCTGCTGGTCGCGTCGGTCGCGGTTGTAAAGGGATTGCTCTCTGAGCCGCGCCCGACGCGCCCGGCTCCCGCCGTGCGCAATCAATAGCACGTAAGCAGGCGGATAGCCGACCGGGCTATCCGCCGCTGCCGGTGCAGGAAGGGAGATCGCTATGCAGGCCGGACATCAGGAAATCATCGATTTTATTCAGCGCTACCCGCCGTTTAACACCCTGCCGCTGACGGCGCTGGCGCGGATCGCAGCCACCCTTGAGGTGAGCTATTACAAAGCCGGCACGCCGATCCTCACCTTTGGTCAGCAGGTTGACGCCTGGTACCTCATCCGCAGCGGCGCAGTGGAGATCTATCGCCGCAACGGCGACCTCTATAATCGCCTCAGCGCCGGCGGCTATTTTGGTGAGTTCGGCTTATTGCGCGAGAACAGCGTGCGCTTTCCGGTTACCGCCCTGGAAGATACGCTGACCTATCTGATTCCCGCCCCGATTTTTAATGAGCTGTTCAGCAAACATGAAGAGTTTGCCGACCTGGTAGAGGTGGAAGATCGCACCCGGCTGCGGCAGACCGTGGCGCGTACCGAAGAGGCGAGCGGCCTGATGACGTCGCGCATCGAGGCGCTAATCAGCCGGCCACCGGTGACCATCGACAGCCGCGCCACGGTGTGTGAAGCCGCACAGAAAATGAGTAAAGAGGGCGTCTCATCCCTGCTGATTGTGACCCCGGAGGCGGATGGGGAGCGTTCCCAAACGCTGGCTGGGATCGTCACGGATAAAGATCTGCGCGACCGGGTAATTGCCCGCGGCCTGAGCTTCGATACGCCAGTCGCGACAATTATGACCGGGCAGCTGACCCACGTCAGTCACCACCAGCTGGTGTTTGAAGCGATGCTCATCATGATGCAGCACAACATACATCATCTGCCGGTGCTGAAGCAGGATCTGCCGGTAGGAGTGATTTCCCAGTCAGATATTATCCGCTATGAGTCACAAAACAGCCTGTTTCTCGTCAGCCGCATTTTTCACTGCAACAGCATCAGTGAGCTGAGCACGCTGAAAAATGAGGTACGCGCCTGCTTTAGCCGCATCGTGCGTGAAGACGCCAATTCGCAGATGACGGGCCGCGCCATGGCGGTGATTGGACGCAGTTTTACGCAGCGGCTGCTGGCGCTGGCTGAAGCGGAGCTGGGGCCGCCGCCGGTGCCCTACTGCTTTATCACGCTGGGGTCGATGGCGCGCCAGGAGCAGCTGCTGGTCACCGACCAGGATAACGCACTGATCCTCGACAACCGGTATGATGCATCCCGCCATGAAGCCTATTTTATGGCGCTGGCGCGCCGCGTCTGTGACGGCCTGGCGGCGTGCGGCTATCACTACTGCAGCGGCAACATCATGGCCACTAACGGCCGCTGGCGGCAGCCGCTGGCCGTCTGGGAAGGATACTTTGATGAGTGGATCGACACCCCTTCCCCGCAGACATTGCTCGACAGCGCAATCTTCTTCGATCTTGATGCCGTCTGGGGCCAGCTGGCGTGGGGCGAGCAGCTGAATAAACGCATTACGCATAAAGTCCGGCACAACTCGCGCTTTCTCGCCTGCATGGCGCGCAACGCGCTGCTGCGCAAACCGCCGCTGGGGTTCTTTAAAAATTTTGTCATGGAGCCTTCCGGTCAGCATACGCAGTCTATCGATATGAAACGGCGCGGCACCGCGCCGCTGGCGGATCTGATCCGCGTGCACGCGCTGGCGGCCGGTTCAGCCGCTCGCAACTCATTTGATCGGCTGCAGGATATTATGCAAACCGACCTGCTGCCGCACGGACGCGGTCAGGATCTGCGCGATGCGCTGGAGTTTATCTCGATGGTGCGTATCCGCCATCAGGCGCAGGACGTGGAGAGCGGTCAGGAGCCGGATAACCGCATTGAACCGCTTAATCTTTCTGAGTTCGAACGCAAAAATCTCAAAGATGCGTTTCAGATCCTGAGCAACGCACAAAAATTTCTCAAATACCGCTATCAGCCAGGCCGGAAAGTGTGAGGTAAACATGCTGCACATCAGTAAACAGCTGCTGCGTTCCGCCCCCGCGCCCGCGCCGCATGCGGGAGTCGCGCCCGCGTGGCCCGCGCTGCTGGCGCAGCAGGCCGCGACGGCACGCCATCCGGCGCTGCAGCACTACTACCGGGCGGGCGTACCGGACGCGGCGACGCCGATCGGCGAGGTGCCGCTGCTGGCAATGGATTTTGAAACCACCGGGCTGAATACCCGGCGCGACGATATTGTCAGTATTGGCCTTATCCCTTTCAGCCTGACGCGTATCCGGCTGAGTGAAAGCGCACACTGGATCCTCAACCCGCGGGCCGACTTGCGCCATGAATCAGTGGTGATCCACGGCATCACCCACGCGACGGTCGCGCAGGCGCCCGACCTGAGCGAGCGGCTGCTGAAGCTGCTGACGATGATGGCGGGTCGCGTCATGGTGGTGCACCATCGCGGCATTGAGCAGCATTTTCTGAACGCGGCGCTGCAGCGGCGCATCGGAGAGGGCATTATTTTCCCCTGTATCGACACGCTGGCGCTGGAGGGGCTGCTCTGTCAGCACGCGCCGCTCAGCCGGCTGAAGAGACTCTGGCGCGGCAGGTCACGCCCCTCGCTCTGCCTGCCGGAGAGCCGGGCGCGCTATCATCTGCCGCACTACCCGGCCCATAACGCGCTGACGGATGCGCTGGGCTGTGCCGAGCTGCTGCAGGCGCAGTGTGCCCACCATTTTCCGCCGCAGACGCCTTTGCGTGAGTTATGGTGCTGAGCCAGCCGCTTTTGCCACCATACGCCGGTAGTTATGCAGCCACTTGCCGCTATTGAGCCGCCACCAGAAGCAGAGACCGCGCACCGTCCAGTCCAGGAACATGCCAAGCCACACGCCGATCACCCCCATGCCCAGTTCGATGCCCAGCAGGTAGCCTGCCACCACGCGAGCGCCCCACATGCTGAACATTGATACAAACATGGTATAGCGCGCATCGCGGGCGCCTTTCAGTCCGGCAGGCAGCACCCAGGAGGCGGTCCAGATCGGCATAAACGCGGCGTTGAGCCAGATCAGATGTTTCGTGACTTCAATCACTTCCGGGTCGCGGGTATAGAAGCGCGCCAGCGTACCCGCCAGCGGCACGGTGATCAGCGCCAGCGTACAGAGCCCGATCATCGCCAGCCAGAACACATGCCTGATCTGCCGCTCCGCCTGCATCACCTGATTCCGGCCCAGACGCTTGCCGGTAATAATGGTAGAGGCCGAACCCAGCGCGTTGCCCGGCAGGTTAATCAGCGTGGCGATAGAAAAGGCGATAAAGTTGCCGGCGATTTCATTGGTGCCCATACCGGCGACAAAGATCTGCGTCAGCAGCTTACCGCCGTTAAACAGCACGGACTCAATACTCGCCGGCACCCCGATGCCCAGCACCTCCATCAGAATGGCGCGATCCCAGCGGCGGAAGTAGCTGCTGAGCGTAAGCTTCAGCGCCGGGCTGATACCGCGCCAGAGCGCATAGAGCACCGCCAGCGCCCCGATATAGCGCGAAATCGTCAGCCCGAGGCCCGCCCCGACGAAGCCCATCCCTTCCCAGCCCAGCGCGCCATAAATCAGCACGCTACTGATCATGATGTTCAGGATATTCATGCCGCCGTTGATCAGCATCGGGATTTTGGTGTTGCCCGCCCCGCGCAGGGCGCCGCTGCCGATCAGCGCAATCGCCGCCGCCGGGTAGCTCCAGGCGGAGGTCTGCAGGTAGCTCAGCGCCAGCTGTTTGACCTGCGGATCGGCGCTGCCGGCGATAACGTCGATAATCAGGTGTCCCCAGAACTCTATCGCCAGCGCCAGTACCAGCGCCAGCACGGTCATCAGCCCCAGCGACTGCCGGGTGGCGGCGCGGGCGCGTTTACCGTTACGGCGCGCCAGGCTAAACGCCACCACCACCGTGGTGCCAAGATCGATAGCGGCAAAAAAGGAGATGATCACCATGTTGAAGCTGTCTGCCAGCCCGACACCCGCCATCGCCTCTTTGCCCAGCCAGCTGACCAGAAACGTGCTTAGCACGCCCATCAGCATTACGCAGAGGTTTTCAATAAAGATAGGGATCGCCAGCGGCGCGATCTCACGCCACAACAGCGTGCGGTACATCCGGCGCCGCGGATACCACGCCGTATTACGCACCGCCCGCATTACTGCCACACCGGGATTTTGCAAGAGAGTACCAAATCACTTTGGATGAGAGAGGAGAGGTAATGATGATAGGCGGCCAGCGATTATGCAAAGTCTTTGCAGCGGCCATTTAATCATTATTACAAACTTTTTATTTCTGCCCGCTTTGCGCAGCCACGTTAATTTCTGTACGCAATAATTACGCTGGCATAGCGTCACAGATTCTTAATTATATCAGCCGGTTTATCCGCTATGCTCTGCTCAACCTGATCCATTTTCCTGAAGGAGAATCAATGCAAACACAACGGAACGGATTGACTGCCCATCAGGCACTGGATGAACTGGAGCGCTGCTACGATGCGGCGGTTGAGGCGCTGCGCAACGCTATCCGCGGCTTCACTGAACGAGGCACGCTGCCTGACGCAGAGCAGCGGCAGCAGGGGCTGTTTGTCTATCCGGAGCTGCGCCTGACCTGGCAGGGAGAGGGTCCGCAGCAGAACCGCACCCGTGCCTGGGGCCGCTTTACCCATACCGGCCGCTACAGCACGACGATTACCCGCCCTGCGCTGCTGCGCCACTATCTCAGCGAGCAGCTGCAGATGATTGAGAAAGAGTATGAGGTGCTGATTGAAGTGGGGCCGTCGCAGCAGGAGATCCCCTACCCTTACGTGATTGACGGCTCGGATCTGTCGCTGGATCGCTCAATGAGCGCCAGTATTGCCCGCCACTTTCCGACTACCGAGCTGTCGCAGATTGGCGATGAAACCGCTGATGGCCTGTTCAACGCCGATGCCCGCTTCCCGCTCTCCCACTTTGACGCGCTGCGCACCGACTTCTCGCTGGCGCGTCTGCGCCACTACACCGGTACGGCAGTGGAACACTTCCAGCCTTTCGTGCTGTTTACCAACTACACCCGGTACGTCGATGAGTTTGTGCGCTGGGCGATAGAACAGGTGCAGGATCCCGCCACGCCGTATGACAGCCTCGCCTGCGCCGGTGATGTCGTGATCACGGCGGAAACGGCCGATCCTGCGGCGATGATGTCCGATCTGGCGTGGAAAAAGCACCAGATGCCCGCCTGGCATCTTACCTCGCCTAACCGGCGCGGGATTACGCTGGTCAATATTGGTGTGGGCCCTTCGAATGCCAAAACGATCTGCGATCACCTGGCGGTAACGCGTCCGCACGCCTGGCTGATGATTGGCCACTGCGGCGGCCTGCGCGAAAGTCAGAACATTGGCGACTATGTGCTGGCGCACGCCTACCTGCGTGATGACCATGTGCTCGACAGCGTGCTGCCGCCGGATATTCCGGTACCCAGCATCGCCGAAGTGCAGCGTGCGCTCTATGACGCAACCAAGTCAGTGAGCGGCATGCCGGGTGAAGAGGTTAAACAGCGGCTGCGTACCGGTACGGTGGTGACCACAGACGATCGTAACTGGGAGCTGCGCTACGCCGCTTCCGCGCTGCGTTTCAACCTGAGCCGCGCCGTGGCGGTGGATATGGAGAGCGCGACCATCGCGGCGCAGGGCTACCGCTTCCGCGTGCCTTACGGCACGCTGCTGTGCGTATCGGATAAACCGCTGCACGGTGAGATCAAGCTGCCGGGTCAGGCGAATCGCTTTTATGAAGGGGCCATCTCTGAGCATCTGCAGATTGGCATCTGTGCGGTAGAGCTGCTGCGCGCCGAGGGCGATAAGCTGCACTCCCGCAAGCTGCGCACCTTTAATGAGCCGCCGTTCCGCTAACGCACCGGCCAGCCATTATCAGCAGGGAAGCCCGTCCGGGCTTCCCTTTTTTCATCAGGCGCTGAGCCAGCCCAGCTTGATGACAAACAGCAGCGAGAGGATCACCAGTGCGCTATTCACTTCACGGGCGCGGCCGCTCAGCAGCTTAACAACGGTCCAGGTAATGAAACCAAAGGCGATGCCGTTCGCAATTGAGTAGGTCAGCGGCATGGTCAGCGCCGTTACCGTTACCGGTGCCGCCGTCGTCACATCTTTCCAGTCGATTTCCGCCAGGCCCGATGCCATCAGCACGGCGACGAACAGCAGCGCCGGGGCGGTGGCCCAGACCGGTACGCTACCCGCCAGCGGCGAGAAGAACAGGCTCAGCAGAAACAGCGCGGCCACCACAATGGCCGTCAGGCCGGTGCGTCCGCCGGCGCTGACGCCAGCCGCAGATTCCACATAGCTGGTGGTGGTTGAGGTACCGAGCAGTGAGCCAAACAGCGCAGCCGCGCTGTCAGCAATCAGTGCACGTCCCATTTTTGGCACGTTGCCCTGCTCATCCGCCAGACCTGCGCGCTTAGTTACGCCCAGCAGGGTGCCGGTATTATCAAACACATCAACAAACAGAAAGGCAAAAATTACGCTTACCAGCCCCACATTAAAGGCGCCGGCAATATCGAGCTGCATAAAGGTCGGTGCGATTGAAGGCGGCGCGGAGAAGACGCCGCCAAACGGCGTCAGGCCGATGCCCATAGAGATAAAGGTCACCACCAGTATGCCAATCAGCACCGCGCCGGTCACGCGGCGCGCTTCCAGTACCACGATGATAAAAAAGCCGAGCAGCGCCAGCAGTGGCCCTGGTTTGGTCAGATCGCCCAGCCCGACCAGCGTCGCCGGGTTATCCACCACAATGCCGGCCCCTTCCAGCGCAATCAGCGCCAGGAACAGGCCGATACCGGCGGCGATGCCGGCGCGCAGCGGCAGGGGGATGCTGGCAATAATCCACTCGCGGATTTTAAAAATCGAGAGCGCAAAGAAGATCACCGCCGACAGAAACACCGCGCCCAGCGCAATCTGCCAGGTGTAGCCCATATGCAGCACCACGGTGTAGGTAAAGAACGCGTTCAGCCCCATGCCGGGTGCCAGCGCAATCGGATAGTTAGCAATCAGTCCCATCAGAATTGAGCCGATCGCCGCCGCCAGGCAGGTCGCCACAAACACCGCCCCTTTATCCATGCCGGTCGCGCCCAGAATAGAGGGGTTAACAAACAGGATATAGGCCATGGCGAGGAAAGTGGTGATCCCCGCCACGATCTCCGTGCGCACGGTGGTGTTGTGCGCTTTAAGCTTAAACAGTTTCTCTAACATCATTTTCTCTCATGAGCGGAGACGCAGCGGCTGCGCGTTCTCACTGGCCAAAGTGGTTAACAGCTGATCGTTGTTGCTGAAAGCGAGCCTGCCGGACGTGAGGTGTCCCCTCCGCTTTCCCCTGTCCTGATAGCAATTGCTGTGCCATCTCCTGCGCAATCGTTTACGTTTTCCGTTGCGCATCCGGTTAAGAAAAGTCTGAACCAGAAAGAAGCGCGATTATGGTGCATTGCCCCGCTGCTGCGCAATCGTTTTCCTTGCTGCCCTATAAAGCGCGATAATTTTGCGGTGCCGCACGCTTTCGCGTTCTGCCTGGCGATATCGCTCACGTTTCTGCTGCACGATTCAGCAGGCTAAAAACAGCAGGTTATAGTGCCTTTACTCTCTGCATGATAACGAGGCCGCGCCATGAAGCCCGCGATACTGATCGTTGACGATGATCGTGCCATCTGCGAACTGCTGCACGATGTCTTAAGTGAGCACGTTTCCGCCGTGTATCGCTGCCACCTCGGGCGCGATGTTCAGGCGCTGCTGACGCAGCATCCGGATATTTCGCTGGTGATGCTCGATATGATGCTGCCGGATACGAACGGGCTGCTGGTTCTGCAGCAGATCCAGCGTGAGCGGCCGGATGTGCTGGTGATCATGCTGACCGGAATGGGCTCGGAAGCGGAGATGGTGGTGGGCCTGGAAATGGGTGCCGATGACTATATCGCTAAACCCTTTAATCCGCGCGTGGTCGTGGCGCGGGCGCGCGCCGCACTGCGCCGCAGCGGCAGGCAGGATGAACCAGACGCTGTTATCCCTGCGGGCTGGCAGTTCAACGGCTGGCAGCTGGATGAGGTGCGCTGCCAGCTGCTGAATCCGCAGCGTGAAAGCGTGCCGCTGACGCAGGGGGAATATACGCTGCTGCGCGCGCTGGTCGCACACGCCCGCAAAGTGTTAACCCGCGACCAGCTGCTGGAGCTGACGCACAGCGAAACGCTGGATGTCTTTGACCGTACTATCGACGTGCTGATCATGCGGCTGCGGCGCAAAATCGAAGCTAATCCGCATCAGCCAAACCTTATCCGCACCATTCGCGGCCTCGGCTATGTATTTTCAGCTGACGTGGTGCGTCCGGCAGCGCGCGTATCGCAGATCGCCTGATCCATCCAGCGCTGCATCTCCGGCAGCGGCCGGATCCCATCCAGCGCGTTCGCCGCGCGCAGGTTAAAGCAGGCGCAGGTGTGCGCCAGCTGCAGCGTGGCTGACAGCGTAAAGCCCTCGTGGCTGGCGTACAGCACGCCGGCGCAGAAAGCGTCACCCGCTCCCACGCTGCCGACAATGTCGCTGGCATTCAGCCGCCACGCCGGCTGCCAGCACGCCTCTCCGCCCCTTTCTGTCCCCCACGCCCCTTCCGGCGCGTGGATCACCACGCGCTGACGCACCCCCTGCTGCAGCAGCCACGCGCCCGCGGCAGCAAACGTCTCCGGCGATGCCAGCCCGGCGCCGTGCCGCAGCGGGATACCGGTCAGCGCCGCCGCCTCCAGCTCATTAATGATTAAATAGTCGAGCCAGCGCAGCGCCGGCAGCACCAGGCTGCGGTGATCGCCGGCGCGCGAGACCAGATCGAGCGAGGTCAGATAGCCGCGCTGCTGCATCTGCGCCAGCAGCCGCGCGCTGCGCGTGCCGAACTGCGCGTCGGGCCGGTCAAGCTGGTCGAGCAGCAGCAGATAGCCGAGGTGAAAAATGCGGTGCGGAGTAGTGAGGTCGCGGAAATGCGCCACATCAAGCAGCGCGCTGGCGCCGCGCGCGTGAAAAAAGGTGCGCTGACCATCCGGCGCGGTCATTACCTGCGTCATGGCAGTGGCCGCTGCGCGGGTGCGCGTTACGCCGCGGCAATCCACCCCCTCCTCGCGCAGTCGCTGCAGCAGATAGTCACCGTCCGCATCCTCGCCCGTGATACCGGCAGCCGCCAGCGGTAAACCTGACTGCATGCGCGCCAGCGTCAGGAGCACATTCGGCACCGCGCCGCCGCTGCAGCGCTCGCGCGCCACGATTTCGGTCAGCCAGCCCTGATCCGGCCAGTGCGTAATGCGCTGGACATGATCGACCAGCAGAGTACCGGCGGCCAGAATGCCGCTGCGTGCCGTCATCTCAGGCGCGTCCGCTGCTGCCGAAAATCTGCATCTGCTGCGCGACCACGCGGCTGATATTGCGCTCCACCGCCATAAGCAGCTCAGCAAAGCTGTCATAGCGGGCGTCGCGCTGATCCATCTGCGTTTCTATTGCGTCCAGCGCCGCCTGGGACATGCCGGTGTAGAAGTTGATTTTATGAATGCCGAGCGTAATGGCGCGGCGAAAGTCGGCGTCGCTAATCCCTGAGCCGCCGTGCAGCACCAGCGGAATACCTGCCGCGCTGCGGATCGCTGCCAGCCGGTCAAAATCGAGGCGCGGTTCGCCTTTATATTTACCGTGTGCGTTACCGATCGCCACCGCCAGGCAGTCGATGCCGGTACTCTGCACAAAGTCAGCCGCCAGCGCCGGATCGGTAAATTTTGCGCTGTCCGCTTCACCGGCCAGCGCCCCGCCCTCGTCGCCTCCCACCGCGCCTAGCTCCGCTTCGACCGAGACGCCCACCGCATGACAGAGTTTTACGACCTCCTGCGTTTGACGCACATTCTCGTCATAGCTCAGCCCGGAGCCGTCAAACATCACCGAGGTAAAGCCCAGGCGCACCGCCTGCACCACCGCCTCGAAATGCAGACCATGATCGAGATTGAGCACCACCGGAATCGCGTGCCGCGCCGCCTCGCAGCGAATCGCCGCGACCAGGTGATCGAGGCTGACATACTTAAAGTGCACCTCTGCAAGGTTGATGATAAAGGGTGAACGCTGCTGCTCCGCTGCCTGAAACAGCGCGCGCAGAAAGTGGGTATCGAGGACGTTAAATGCGCCCAGCGCGTAGCCGTGCTGCTGCGCATGGGCCAGCCCCTGCGCCAGAGATATCAGTGCCATGAAGTGCTCCCGTCACGTGAGGGGTAATGGAGGCTGCGGCGGCCAGGCAACATACCTGCCGCCGCAGCCCTCTCCTGCAGGCAGGAAAGGGATGACGACCGGAAAATCTGCCGCGTTATTTCACTGTCCAGCCTTTGTAACTGCTCACGTTGTCGCGATCGATCATCGTCACCGGGATCAGCACCGGTTTGTCGGGAGCAGACTTGCCTTGCAGTATGTTGTAACCAATTTCCACCGCTTTCTCCGCCATCACCTGCGGGTCCTGCGCCGGGGTCGCCACAAACAGCGAGCCTTTACGCTTCAGCGCCTCTTCCCCGTCCGGTGAACCATCGACCCCTACAATAAAGAATTCGCTGCGCTGCGCCTGTTTGGCCGCCAGGTCAGCGCCGATTGCGGTCGGATCATTGATAGCAAACACGGCGTCGATTTTCGGATTAGCGGAGAGCAGACCGGTCATCACCTCCAGCCCGCCTTCGCGGCTGCCTTTAGCGTTCTGGTTGTAAGAGAGCAGCTTAATATCGGGGTGCGTCTTCAGCTCGCTCATGCAGCCTTCGACACGGTTCTGCACCGCCGAAACCGGCGGTCCGTTGATGATCACCACGTTGCCCTTCGCCTTCAGCCGGTCAGAGATATATTTACACGCCATCGCGCCTGCCTGGGTGTTATCCGAGGTAATGGTGGCGTTAGCGCCATCTGCGGCCACGTCCACCGCCACCACGACGATGCCGGCGTCGCGCGCCCGCTTCACCGCTGGCGCAATGCCTTTGGAGTCGGCGGCGTTGAGAATGATCATATCGACTTTGGCGGCGATAAAGTTATCGATCTGTCCCACCTGCTGACCGAGATCGTAGCCGCTGGAGACCAGCGTCACGTTGACCTTGTCACCTGCCAGCTCGCGGGCTTTCAGCTCGGCACCTTTGGTGATCTGCACAAAGAACGGGTTGGCCAGATCGCCTACGGTCACCCCTATCGATTTCAGCTCTTTTGCCTGTACCAGCGGCGCGCTCAGCAGCGTGGCGGCCAGCAGTCCGGTTACAATCGGATTAAAACGCATAGTTGATGTTCTCCTGCTTTTTTTATTGTCAGCGGTCCGCGGGATCGCCACCTGGAAATGTTCTGCCGGCCTTCAGCTGACGTGATGACGGGTACGGTATTTATCGATTAACACGGCGACGATGATCACGCCGCCTTTGATCACCAGCTGCCAGAAGTAGGAGACGCCCATCAGCGTCATGCCGTTGTTGAGCGTGGCGATAATCAGTGCGCCAATCAGCGTGCCGGTGATGGTGCCGATACCGCCGACAAAGCTGGTGCCGCCGAGGATCACCGCAGCAATCGCATCCAGCTCATAGCCCACGCCAAGGTTGCCGTTGGCGCTGTAGAGTCGTGAGGCGCTCATCAGCCCTCCCAGCCCGGAGAGCAGGCCGCTCATCGCGTAGACAAAAATCAGCACCGCGCCGACTTTGATCCCGGTCAGACGGGCCGCCTGCATATTGCCGCCCACCGCATAGATATGGATGCCTAAAGTGGTACGGCGCAGAATGAACCAGCAGAGCGCGATAACCGCAAAGGCGATGATGATCAGCCACGGCACCGGCCCGAGATAGCCGTTGCCTATCCACTCAAAATTGATGCTGGAGTTAATGACCGTTGTGCCGTCAGCCAGCAGATAGGCGGCCCCGCGCAGGGCGGTATAGGTGCCAAGCGTGACGATAAACGGCGGCAGCCCGGCCCAGGCGACCAGGATGCCGTTGAACAGTCCCATGATCAGCCCGGCACCCAGTGCAGCAGGGATCGTCAGGCCGGCAAAGGCGGGATCGAGCGACACCACCATCGCGACCACTGCCGTGGTGCCGAGCATGGAGCCCACAGACAGATCGATACCGCCGGTCAGAATGACAAACGTCATCCCCGCCGCCAGCACGATATTGATAGAGGCCTGCCGGGTAATGTTCAGCAGGTTCGCCTCGGTGAAGAAGTTAGGTGCGATAAAGCCAAACACCGCCACAATCAGGATCAGAATCGGCAGGATCCCGATCGTCTGCAGCAGATCGCTCATTAACGCCCGTTTCAGCGTCGGGCTGGTTACGCGTGCGGTTTCGCTGGTCATTCCTTTCTCCTCAGGCTGTAACCGGCTGAGCGCCGGTGGCCAGTGTCATGATATTTTCCTGGCTGATGGCGTCACCGCTCAGCTCGCCGGCAATGGTGCCTTCACGCATGACGTAGACGCGATCGCTCATGCCCACCACCTCCGGCAGTTCGCTGGAGATCATCAGAATCGCCACGCCCTGCTGCGCCAGCTGATTCATCATGCGGTAAATTTCACTCTTCGCACCGACGTCCACACCGCGCGTCGGTTCGTCCAGAATCAGAATGCGCGGCGCAATAGATACCCAGCGGGAGATCAGCAGCTTCTGCTGGTTGCCGCCCGATAGCCCGCCCGCGCGAACCTGCGCATGCGGCACGCGAATATTGAGCGAGGCGATAGCGTCAGTGGCGATCTTCTGCCCCTTACGCCGGTTCAGCAGGCCGTAGCTGGCGTCGCGCTCCAGCGTCGCCATCACAATGTTTTCCCGGGCGGCCAGTTCCAGAAACAGCCCCTGCTCTTTGCGGTTTTCAGTGAGAAAGCCGATGCCGCGCGCGATCGCCTCGCGCGGGGAGCGGATGTGCACTTTTTCTCCGTCAATCCAGATTTCGCCGCCGGCGGGCTGCTGCACGCCAAATATCAGCTGCGCCAGCTCGCTGCGTCCGGCGCCCACCAGGCCGGCGAGGCCGACAATTTCGCCCGCGCGTACCGCCAGGCTGCTGGGGTGGACCTTGTTGCGGTCAGTCAGGTGATTGACCGCCAGGCGGATAGCACCAAACGGAATGTCGCGCGCTTTGTTAAACAGATCGCTGAGCGGACGCCCGACCATCATGCGCACCAGTTCGCTGGCGTTGAGCTGCTCACGCGTCAGGCTGCCGACATACTCACCGTCGCGCAGCACGCTGACGCGATCTGACAGCTCATACACTTCAGCCATGCGGTGACTGATGTAGATAATCGCCATGCCTTCGCTGCGCAGCCGCTTGATCAGCGCAAACAGCTGCTCTGTTTCCCGGCTGGAGAGCGCGGCGGTAGGTTCATCCATCACCAGAATGCGGCTGTTGCGGTGCAGCGCGCGGGCGATCTCCACCTGCTGCTGTTCGGCGATGCTCAGACGGCCGACCAGATCGGTGGCGCTGAAGCGCGCGCCAAGCCGCGCAATCACCTGCTGCGCCTCTTCCGCCATCTGCCGGCGTTTCACCAGCCCGCCGCGCGCAATCTCGCTGCCGAGAAAAATGTTCTCTGCCACCGTGAGGTTGGGTGCCAGATTGATCTCCTGATAGATCAGCGTAATGCCCGCCGCCAGCGCCTCTTTAGGGCCGCGGATGGCGTACGGCTTGCCCTCAATCAGGATCTCCCCGCTGCTGGCGCTGTAGGCACCGGCCAGGATTTTCATCAGGGTGCTCTTACCGGCCCCGTTTTCGCCCATCAGCGCGTGTACTTCGCCCGGCCAGATAGTGAGATCCACGCCCTTCAGGGCGTAAAAGCTGCCGAAGCGCCGGGTAATACCGCGCATCTCCAGTATCGGTGCTGTCATTGCCGCGCTCCTGCTGCCGGATAGTGCTGAGCAGTGTCGCCGCGCAACATAAATGGAAAATGTCAGCGCCCGTTCATATTTGTCATATTGCCTCTGCGCGCCACTTTTATACTCGGCTGACGTTCCGCATTGCGAGGGGTGGCGCATGAGTCAGACTCTGCCGTGGTATGCCGGTGCCCGTGGACGCCTGCTGCTGTTTAATCTGCTGGTGGTCGGCGTGACGCTGGCGGTCAGCCTGGTGGCGATTACCGGATTCCGCCACGCCGGCACGATTCAGGAACAGGCGCAGGCGCAGACGCTGGCCGATATGAATGGCAGCCTGGCGCTGGCGCGTGATACGGCCAACGTGGCGACGGCGGCGGTACGCCTGTCGCAGGTGGTGGGTGCGCTGGAGTATCAGAGTGAGTCGGCCCGCCTGCAGCAGACGCAGCAGGCGCTGCAGCAGGCGCTGACGCAGCTGGCGGCGGCCCCCGTGGCCAGGCAGCAGCCCGCCCTGCTCAGCCGTATTCGTGAGCGCAGCCAGATGCTGGAGCAGAGCATCACGCTGCTGCTGCAGCGGGGGCATCAGCGCCACCTGCAGCGCAACACCATGCTAAGCGGGCTGTGGCAGGCGCAGCTGCTGCTGAACCGGATCTCAGCGCTTGCGAGCGACGCCGCTTTTCTGCCGCTGCGCCAGCAGAGCGAGAGCCTGCTGGCGGTAGCGATCCGCTCTGCCGCGCCGCAGGCTGCGGTGCAGCAGCTCTCATCCATTCTTCCGGTCTGGTCAGCCCTGCCGCTGGAAGGCGTGCTGGCGCTGCAGCGGGCGCGCTTTGTCCATGCCCTCCGTGCGCTGGAGCCGGTCGCCGCCGGGCTTGAGGAGAGCGATACCGGCATCGCCTACGCGACCTACCGTATCAAGGCGCTGGTGGCGATGCTCAATGAGGATATCACCCGCTATGTACAGCAGGTGGCGCAGCAGAGCGATGCGCGCAGCGCCAGCACCCACCGTGAACTCAACTCGGTCATCGGTTTTATCGCGCTGTTTATGCTGCTGGCGCTGCTGATCACCGGTTACGCCGGCTACTACATCTACCGCAATCTCGGCTCCGGCCTTACCGCTATCGCCCACGCGATGACGCAGCTGGCGCAGGGGGAGAAAGGCGTCAGCGTACCCGGCCAGTCGCGGCGCGACGAACTGGGCGATCTGGCGCGGGCGTTTAACGTTTTTGCCCGCAACACCGCCTCACTGGCGCACACCTCTTCACTGCTGAAAGAGAAAAGCACCCAGCTGGAGTCAACCTTTCTCGCCATGCGCGACGGCTTTGCGCTGTTTGATAACAGCGGTCAGCTGGTGGTCTGGAACGCGCAATATGCGCAACTGCTCGGTATTGCGCCGCATGAGCTGCAGCGTGGCCTGCACTATCAGCAGCTGCTGGCACGGCTGGATCTGCAGCTGCTCAGCCTGCAGGATGCGCAGGAAGTGCGGCTGCCGGACGGGCGGACGCTGGAGCTGCGCTTCAGTCCGGTGCCGCGTCGCGGCATGGTCAACACCGTGCTGGAGCGCACCTCGCGAAAAGCGCTGGAGGAGGCGCTGCTGCACAGCCAGAAAATGAAAGCGGTGGGCCAGCTGACCGGCGGACTGGCGCACGATTTTAATAATCTGCTGGCGGTGATCATCGGCAGCCTGGCGCTCACCGCCGATCAGCTGCCGGCTGGCACGCTGGCAACCCGTATCGAACGTGCCCGCCAGGCGGCGGACCGCGCCGCGCAGCTCACCCAGCGACTGCTCGCGTTTTCCCGTAAACAGGCGCTCTATCCACGGGCGGTCGCGGTCGTGGATCTGGTAGAGGATCTGCATTCGCTGCTGCAGCACGCCCTGCTGCCCGGTCAGCAGCTGGTAACAGAAGCAGCACGCCCGGGCTGGCCGGCATGGATCGATGCCGGTCAGCTTGAAAATGCGCTGATGAACCTGGTGGTTAACGCGCGCGACGCGCTGCAGCAGCAGCCCGGTGAGATAGTGCTGCGCGTCTGGAACCAGCGCAAAGCGTCCGCGGCGGGTAAACGCGAGTGGGTCGTGGTGGAGGTGATCGATCGCGGCTGCGGCATGTCAGCGGAGGTGCGTCAGCAGGTGTTTGAACCCTTCTTCACCACCAAGCCCACCGGCAGCGGCAGCGGTCTGGGGCTATCGATGGTGTATGGCTTTGTGCGGCAGTCGGGCGGTGAAATTGCGCTGGAGACCGCACCGGGCCAGGGTACCACGGTACGCCTGCTGCTGCCGCGCGCGGCGGAGGCGGTACAGCCGGTGGCGGCTCCTCCACCCGCGCAGCCCGGTGCGAGCCGCGATCGGCTGGTGCTGGTGCTGGATGATGAACCCGCCGTACGGCAGACGCTGTGTGACCATCTGCATCAGCTTGGCTATCTGACGCTGGAGTGCGCCGACGGTGCCAGCGCGCTGGCGCTGCTGCAGCAGACACCCGATATCGATCTGCTGATCAGCGATCTGATGCTGCCCGGTGCGCTCAACGGCGCCGATGTGATACGCCAGGCGCAGCAGCAGTGGCCGCAGCTCGCCACGCTGCTGGTCAGCGGGCAGGATCTGCGCCGGTCGCAGGTGACGTTACCGCTGTGTGAACGGCTGGCGAAGCCGTGGCAGCAGGCGCAGCTGGTTCAGGCGCTGGAGCGGGCCTGGCAGCGCAGCGCACGGCTTAACCGCGCGCGGCAGGCTGCTGCCACACCGCTTTCCCGCTGATAGCCTGCGCTCAGCACACCGCCACCCGGACAGTATGCGGCAGCGCCATGAGCGTTTCACCGCAGGTAAAAATGAGATCTGACCGCTGCCGGCCGGGATGCGGATGCTCACGCAGATAAGCGAGCACCGCCGGCGGCAGCTGCGGTGCAACCGCGCGCGTTTCACGCAGCCCGTCGCCGCTGAGACGCAGCGTCAGGCCGCCGTTCAGACCTGGCAGCTCAATAATCAGCGTGCGGTTATGCCCGGCGGCAGCCTGCCGGGCCATCAAAGTAGCGGGATCGGGATTCGCACGGGCGTGACTCAGGGCCAGCGAGGCGTTGCAGGCGGAGACAAGCGGCATGCCGGTACAAAAATGCAGCGTGCTGCGCAGCGCCGCACTGTCAATCTGCGGATCGAGCCACAGCGTATCTGCCCCCTCTTCCCGCTTCAGCAGCAGCGCGCTGGCAGCAGAGGAGAGTTCGCGCTGGCCTGGCATCAGCGGCAGCGACACGATAACGCCTGGCTCGCTTATAGCTTTGTGTACGCGACGGGACGCCTGCTGAGCATCCGCGACGGAATAATGAAAACTGGCCAGTAAAGTCATGGGTCCTCTCCGGATACCGGAATAAACAATAAATAGCCGGGCGCTTTCAGCGCCGTGTCCGGCTGCCCCGCCCGTTTTAATGAACGCTCAGGATGCGCGCAGCAGATGACAGTGCGGTGATGATGACGTGACGGCGCGATGAATCAGCCGCGGCCAATGAGCAGCTAACGCATCAGGATGATTAATAAGTGCATCTCGCGCCGCGCCGCTCTCCGCCAGGCACAAACCCGTCTTTCTGCTAACTTATTCAATACGGCCGCCTGTTTATATGAAGAAAAAATAATGAATTCAATCAGAACATCCCGTCAATTCCGGCACAGTTTTTTGCGTCAGGTGGTCGCGCCGCTGATCGCAATTCTGGTGCTGTCGTTTGCCGGGGCCGGCAGCGGACTTTACTGGGGGACATCCGTGACCAACAGTGAAGCGCGTGAGCAGCAGCAGCGGATGATTGCCGCCTCATTCGACCAGAGCCTCAGCGAGCATTTGCGCCAGCTGCGCAGCCTGACGCGCTGGTCGCCGCTCGCCAGCCACCTGACGCTGCGTGACGCCGACCGGGCGTGGCTGGATCAGAACGTCGGTAGCTGGCTTTATGAGATGTTTGCCCATCAGCTGATCCTGCTGCTGGACAGCAGGCAGCAGCCGGTTGCCGCCTGGCGCAACGGTGAGCCGGTCAGCCCACAGGCAGTCGGTCCGTGGCTGCGCGATCTGCTCGCCACGCCGCTGGTAGCCAGCGCGGCTGGCGCAGAAGATCGGGCCGATTTTGTGCGCATTGCCGGTCGCGCTGCCGCGCTGGCCGTGGGTGAAATTAGCACGCCTGACACGACAAACCGGTTTAGCCTGGTGAGCGTCGCGTTTCTTGACGATGGCTATCTGCGTCACCTTTCCGATCGCAGCCAGCTGGCGCAGCTGCACTTTAGCAACGCGCCACCCACTGATAAGGAGATGGCTTTCTGGCCCCTCTCATCGCAGAGCGGCCAGCGGGTAGGCTATCTGAGCTGGCAACCCGATAAGCCCGGCGCGCAGATGCTGCGCACGATCGTGCCCTCAACGCTGCTGTCGGTGCTGATTATCACCCTGCTCTGCCTGTTTATGGTACGGCGCATCTGGACCTCCTCGCTCAGCCTGTCGCAGTCGCTGGTCCGGCTGGGTGCCAGCGAGGCGCAGGCGCAGCACCTTGCGTTTCATGACGTGCTGACCGGCCTGCCCAACCGCGCGCTGGTGGAAGATCGCCTGACCCAGGCGCTGGCCGCGGCGCTGCGGCACGATCGCCGCGTGGCGCTGCTGCTGCTCGATCTTGATCGGTTTAAAAATATCAATGACACCTGGGGCCATCACGCCGGCGATGAACTGATCCGCGAAGTGGCGCGGCGCCTGAGCGAGATTGTGCGCACCAGCGATACCGTGGGACGCATCGGCGGCGATGAGTTTATTATCGTGATGCCGGATACGGAGACTATCGGCCAGGTGCATACGCTGGCGCAGCGCATTATCAGCGCGCTCAGCGCTCCTTATCATCTGCTGGGCAATGAGCTGTGGGTTGGCGTCAGTATCGGCCTGGCGCTGGCACCGAAAGATGGCGTGGACCGGCTGGAGCTGATGCGTAAGGCGGATATCGCGCTGTATGACGCCAAAAATCACGGGCGCGGTCAGTTTCGCCAGTTCGAAAAAGCGATGGATGAGTCGCTGCGTACCCGGCAGGAGCTGGCGGCAGAGCTGCGTCAGGCGCTGGTTAATTTTACCGGGCTGGCCGTCTGGTATCAGCCGCTGATGGAGATTAACGGTGAACGCGTTGTCGGCGTTGAGGCGCTGCTGCGCTGGCACCATCCGACCCGTGGCGATATCTCACCGGCTGACTTTATCGCTATCGCCGAAGAGACCGGGCTGATCCTGCCGCTGGGCGAGTGGGTGCTGCGCGAAGCGTGTAAGACGTCGCTGAAGCTGCCGCAGGTGGTGGTGGCGGTGAACGTTTCACCGGTGCAGTTTCGCAGCAGCGGCTTTGTCTCCCGGCTGCTTGAGATTGTTGCGAGCGAAGGCGCCGATCCGCAGCGCCTGGAGCTGGAGATCACCGAAGGCGTGCTGATTGAGGATGAGCATGCGGCCCGCAGCTCTATCATTGCGCTGCGCGAAGCGGGCTTCCGTATCGCGCTGGATGATTTTGGCACCGGCTACTCCAGCCTTAACTATCTGAGCAGTTTCCCGGTCGATAAGATAAAAATCGACCGTTCTTTTACCCAGTCGCTGGGCGTGGCAGATAACTCAACCGCGATTATTGAATCCGTCGTTCGGCTGGGGCACGCCATGGGCCTGACTGTCACCGCCGAAGGCGTAGAAACCGAAGGACAGATGCACGCCCTCGCCAACGCCGGCTGTAACCAGCTGCAGGGCTATCTGTTCAGCCACGCCGTCCCGCTGACCGAGATTGAAAAAATGGTATAGGAAACGACAGGATAAAACCCCGTAGGGGCGCCATTTATGGCGCCCTGGTAACAACCGGGCACGGCACATAAACGACGTTAGGTCCACATAAACGAATCCAGGGACGCATAAATGCGTCCCCTACCGGCACCGGAGATGCGTTATTTATCGCGCCCGAACACAACTTTGTAGGGGCGCCATTTATGGCGCCCTGGTAACAACCGGCACCGTTTTCTTTTTCGCGACATCTCGCATCGTTAACGTGGCTGACTCGCCTTTCTGCGCTGAAAAGAGAGAATAAAGGCGCAAGGAGGCACAATGCGAAACCGAAAAAATCCGCGCCTGACGCAATTTGATTATCGTACGCCCGGCGCTTATTTCGTTACCCTGGTCACCCGACAGCGTGCGCTGCTGCTGGGTGAGATCCTGTCCGGCAGTATGCACGCTTCGCCGTCCGGCCTTTGTGTTGCCGAAGAGTGGGAGCGCCTTTCTGCCCGTTATAACACGCTGGCAACCGATACATTTATTGTGATGCCCAATCACCTGCACGGCATCATCTGGCTTCAGCCGGGTAATATCTGTTGTTTATCAGCCATTATTAATCACTTTAAAGCGGGTATTTCCCGCCAGCTCGGAACGCCTGTCTGGCAGCGTGGCTTTTATGACCGCGTTATCCGCTCGGAACAGGAGCTGTCTGCAGTTCGCCGTTATATTGCAGAGAATCCATTGAAGTGGGAGCTGGACCGGTTGTTTGTACGAGGAGAGACGAGACATTTAAAGGATGCGGGGGTGAATAGATGATGTCAGGGGCGCATAAACGACGCCAGGGACGCATTAATGACGTCAGGGGCGCATGAATGCGCCCCCTACAGCGGCAACGGGGATGCGTTATTTATCGCGCCCGAACACAACTTTGTAGGGGCGCCATTTATGGCGCCCTGGCGACAGTCGGGCACAGCGCATAAACAACGCCAGGGACGCATTAATGCGTCCCCTACGGCGGCACCGGAGATGCGTTATTTATCGCGCCCGAACACAACTTTGTAGGGGCGCCATTTATGGCGTCCTGGCGACAGTCGGATACGGTGTATTGACAATGCCGGGGCATATAAACGACGCCAGGGACGCATAAATGCGTCCCCTACGAGCACCGGGGGATACGTTATTTATCGCGTTCGGATAAAACCCCCGTAGGGGCGCCATTTATGGCGCCCTGGCGACAGTCGGGCACAGCGCATAAACAACGCCAGGGACGCATAAATGCGTCCCCTACGGCGGCACCGGAGATGCGTTATTTATTGCGCCCGAACACAACTTTGTAGGGGCGCCATTTATGGCGCCCTGGCAACAATTGGACACGGTACATTAACGACGTCAGGGACGCATAAATTACGCCAGGGACGCATAAATGCGTCCCCTGCGAGCACCAGGGGATACGTTATTTATCGCATCCGCACATAATCTGTAGGGGCGCCATTTATGGCGCCCTGGTAACAACCGGGCACGGCGCATAAACGACGCCAGGGACGCATTAATGCGTCCCCTGCGAGCACCGGGGGATACGTTATTTATCGCGTTCGGATAAAACCCCCGTAGGGGCGCCATTTATGGCGCCCTGGTAATAACCGGGCATGGCGCATAAATGACGGCAGGGACGCATAAATGCGTCCCTGCGAGCACCGGGGGATACGTTATTTATCGCATCCGCACATAATCTGTAGGGGCGCCATTTATGGCGCCCTGGTAACAACCGGGCACGGCGCATAAACGACGCCAGGGACGCATTAATGCGTCCCCTGCGAGCACCGGGGGATACGTTATTTATCGC